>NZ_CP087719.1:0-1255000 GCF_020991085.1 Roseomonas sp. OT10 | reverse complement strand
GGCGTGCTTCTCCATGAACTCCGACATGTCGATGCGCAGCAGCGCCTTCTCGTCGTCGAACAGGAAGCCCGCCAGCGCCTTGGTCAGCTCCGTCTTGCCCACGCCGGTCGGGCCGAGGAACAGGAAGCTGCCGATCGGCCGGTTCGGGTCCTGCAGGCCGGCCCGGGCGCGCCGCACCGCCTTGGACACCGCCTCCAGCGCCTCCTCCTGGCCGACGACCCGCTTGCGCAGCTCGTCCTCCATGCGGAGCAGCTTGGCCCGCTCGCCCTCCAGCATCTTGTCCACCGGGATGCCCGTCCAGCGGCTGACCACCTGGGCGATGCTCTCCTCGGTCACCGACTCGTTGACCAGGCTGGCGCCGCCCTCCCCCGCCTCGGCGATCTGCCGCTCCAGCTTGGGGATGATGCCGTAGGTCAGCTCGCCGGCCCGGGCGTAGTCACCCTTGCGCTGCGCCACCTCGACCTCGGTGCGGGCGCGGTCCAGCTCCTCCTTGGCCTTCTGCGCGGCGGACAGCTTATCCTTCTCCGCCTGCCAGCGGCTGGTGAGGGTCTGGGACTTCTCCTCCAGCTCCGCCACCTCGCGCTCCAGCTTCTCCAGCCGGTCGCGGGAGGCCGGGTCGGTCTCGCGCTTCAGCGCCTCGCGCTCGATCTTGAGCTGGAGCAGGCGCCGGTCGACCTCGTCCAACTCCTCCGGCTTGCTGTCCACCTGCATCCGCAGGCGGGAGGCCGCCTCGTCCACCAAGTCGATCGCCTTATCCGGCAGGAAGCGGTCGGTGATGTAGCGGTTCGACAGCGTCGCCGCCGCCACCAGCGCGGAATCGCTGATCCGCACGCCGTGGTGCAGCTCGTACTTCTCGCGGATGCCGCGCAGGATGGAGATGGTGTCCTCCACGCTCGGCTCGCCCACGAAGACGGGCTGGAAGCGCCGCGCCAGCGCCGCGTCCTTCTCCACGTGCTTGCGGTACTCGTCGAGCGTGGTCGCGCCGATGCAGTGCAGCTCGCCGCGGGCGAGCGCGGGCTTGAGCAGGTTGGCCGCGTCCATCGCGCCATCCGCCTTGCCCGCCCCCATCAGCGTGTGCATCTCGTCGATGAAGAGGATGACCTCGCCCTCGGCGGATTCGATCTCCGTCAGGACGGCCTTCAGCCGCTCCTCGAACTCGCCGCGATACTTGGCGCCGGCCACCAGCGCGCCGAGGTCGAGCGCCAGCACCTTCTTGTTGCGCAGCGCCTCCGGCACGTCGCCATTGACGATGCGCAGCGCCAGCCCCTCGACGATGGCGGTCTTGCCGACGCCGGGCTCGCCGATCAGCACGGGGTTGTTCTTGGTGCGCCGGGCCAGGACCTGGATCGAGCGGCGGATCTCCTCGTCTCGCCCGATCACCGGGTCCAGCTTGCCGTCGCGCGCCGCCTCGGTCAGGTCGCGGGCGTATTTCTTCAGCGCGTCGAAGGTCTGCTCGGCATTGGCGCTGTCCACGGTGCGGCCCTTGCGGAGCTGCGCCACCGCGCCCTCCAGCTTCTGGGCGGTCGCGCCGGCGCGCACCAGCGCCTTGCCGGCGGGCGTGTCGCTCTCGGCGAGCGCCACCAGCAGCCGGTCCTGCGCCACGAAGCTGTCGCCGGCCTTGGTCGCGCCGCGCTGGGCGGTGTCCAGCACCCGAACCAGGTCGGGCGTGACCTGCGGCTGGCCGGCCCCGCCGCCCGACACCTTGGGCAGACGGGCGATCTCCTGGTCCACCTCGCGCTTGGCCACGGCCGGGTCGCCCCCGGCGGCGCGGATCAGGCCGGAGGCCGCGCCCTCCTCGTCGTCCAGCAACGCCTTGAGCAGGTGCTGCGGAGTGATCTGCTGGTGGTACTCGCGGATGGCGATGGTCGAGGCGGCCTGCAGAAAGCCGCGGGCGCGCTCGGTGAGCTTCTCAAGATCCATGTCTGGGTCCCTCCTGGGAGGCAACTGGTCCCACCGCCCCGGATCGGCAACGGAGGTCCCTTGTCCGTCCCGGATGTGGTAACCACCCCCTTTAAGCTTCAAGGGGTTACGGGAGATGCGCGTCGAGCGGCTGTATCGCTACCCGGTCAAGGGACTGAGCGCCGAGAGCCTGGAGGAGATGGTGCTGGCCCCGGGCGAGACCGTGCCGCATGATCGGCGCTTCGCGCTCGCCCAGGGCGATTCCGGATTCGACGAGATGGCGCCGCGATTCCTGCCCAAGCAGAACTTCGCCTGCCTGATGGCCAATGCGCGGGTGGCCCTGCTCCACAGCGCCTTCGACCCCCGCAGCGGCGCATTGCTGCTGCGCCTCCCGGACGGGACCGCCATGACCGGCGATACCCGGACCCAGCCCGGCCGGGATGCCATCGCCGCCTTCCTCACGGCCTTCCTGGGCGAGGAGGCGCGCGGCACCCCCCGCTTCGTGGAGGCGCCGGGCCATGCCTTCACCGACCAGAAGCGGAAATGCGTCTCGCTGCTGAACCTCGCCAGCCTGCACGCGCTGGAGGCGGCGATCGGCCGCCGGCTCGACCCCCTGCGCTTCCGGGCCAACGTCTATTTCTCCGGCCTGCCCGCCTGGACGGAGTTCGACTGGGTGGGGCGAGAGGTGCTGCTGGCCGGGACCCGGCTGGAGGTCTTCAAGCGCACCGTCCGTTGTCCCGCCACCCAGGTGGATCTGGAGACGGGCGAACGGGACTGCGACGTGCCCCGCCTGCTGCGGGAGCATTTCGGCCACGCCGACCTGGGCGTCCATGCCGTGGTGCTGGAGGGCGGCCGCGTCGCCGTCGGCGACGCGCTGGAGCCGGTCTGAGGTCGCCGCGGACCGGGGCGCCCCGGTCCGGCCGGGACCGGCAGCGCCCCAGGCCGGCTCCGCCCAGCGGCCATGGGGTCGGCCGCCACGAGGGCCAGGACTGCCACAGAAACGCCATTTCGCACTGCAACCTGCGCTGCATCTGCACAGTTTCAGACGAGTCGGCACGGTCCCCGATCACCCCGCGCGGCGACGCCGCCCCGCGGCCGCCCCGGACGGATGCCCGCTCAGGATAAGGAAGCCAGCGGCCCATGCGAATCGCTCAGGTGGCCCCCCTCGCTGAGGCCGTCCCCCCCAAGATGTACGGGGGGACGGAGCGCATCGTGTCCTACCTCACCGAGGAACTGGTCCAGATGGGCCATGAGGTGACCCTCTTCGCCTCCGGAGACAGCACCACCAGCGCCCGGCTCGAGGCCATCGTGCCGATGGCCCTGCGCCTCGATCCCCGCGTCCGCGACACGGTTTCCCCCCACATCCTGATGGTGTCGCGGGTGATGGATCTGCTGGACCAGTTCGACATCGTCCACTTCCACGTGGACCACTACCACCTGCCCGCCCTGCGCGGCCGGGGGACGCCCTTCGTCTCCACCTTCCACGGCCGCCTCGACCTGCCCGAGTTGCAGCCGCTGATGGACGCCTTCCCGAAGGCCCCCTTCATCTCCATCTCGGATTCGCAGCGCCGGCCGCTGACCGGGGTGAACTGGGCCGGCACGATCTATCACGGCGTGCCGGGCGGCCCCCTGCCCTTCTCCCCCAAGGGCGGCGACTACCTGGCCTTCCTCGGCCGCATCTCGCCGGAGAAGGGCCCGGATGCCGCCATCCGCATCGCCCGCGCCGCCGGCGTGCCGCTGCGCATCGCCGCCAAGGTGGACAAGGTGGACGAGGAGTACTTCAACGCCGTGGTCCGCCCGATGCTCGACGGCGGCGGCGTGGAGTTCATCGGCGAGATCGGCGAACACCAGAAGGGCGAGTTCCTTGGCAACGCCCGGGCGCTGCTCACCCCGATCCAGTGGCCCGAGCCCTTCGGCCTGGTGATGATCGAGGCCATGGCCTGCGGCACCCCGGTCATCGCCTATGAGAACGGCTCCGTTCCCGAGGTGGTGGAGCCGGGCAAGTCCGGCTTCATCGTCCGCGACGAGGCCGGCGCCGTCCGCGCGGTCGGAAGGCTGGGCGGGATCGACCGCGCCGGCGTCCGCGCCTGCTACGAGGCGCGCTTCAGCGCCCGCCGCATGGCCGAGGACCACATCGCCCTCTACGAGCGGCTGATCGCGCAGCAGCACCGCGCGCCCCTGCTGCGCGTCGTCTGACGCCAGGACGGGCGTGACGCGGGCGGCGGGCCTTCACCCGCCGTCCCCGGAGGCGACCCGCCGCCGCCCTTGTGCGGGGCCGCAACGTTGGGTTGTCCTTTCCCCTCTGCCATAACTGGCGTCAACCTGCCGTGGCGGGACGGGCCGGCCGTTCCGCGCTTCCGGCATCGGCGAGAGGCGAAGACCATGACGGCACGGACTGCCCCCGCTTGGATCGGCCCCTCCTGGGTTCGCCCGGCATGACCGGGGCGACGGCCCCCCAGGACGGGCAGGAAGGGGAATGGGCGATCGCCGCGACTGCCGCGACCGCCCTGGCCCTGTACCGGCCCCGCACCCTGAAATGCGGCAACACCTTCCTGGTCCTCGACCATTTCGGCGATGCCCAGGCGATGGGCCCCACCGCGGAGGGGCTGTTCCACCGCGACACGCGCCATCTCTCGCGCCAGACCCTTCGCCTGGGCGGCATGCGGCCGCTGCTGCTCTCCTCCGACGTCAGCCAGGACAACACGCTGCTGTCGGTGAACCTGACCAACCCGGACCTGCGGCTGCTCGACGGCTCCTCGGTGACACGCGAGACGCTGCACGTGCATCGCCAGATGGTGCTGGGACCGGGCGCGCTGCGCGAGCGCATCACGGTGCAGAACTTCGGCAGCACCGCCGTCAGCCTGGATCTCTCCCTCACCTACTCCGCCGATTTCGCCGACATCTTCGAGGTGCGCGGGATGCAGCGGGCGCGACGCGGGACGCGCTTCCCGCCGGCCGCAGCGCCCGGCGGGCTCCACCTGCGCTACATGGGCCTGGACGAGGTCGAGCGGCGCACGGAGCTGACCTTCGACCCGCCGCCCGACCGCAGGCAGTCGGGCGAGACGCTCTGGCGCCTGGAGCTGCCCCCCGCCGGGTCCTGGACGCTCGAGGTGGCGATCGCCTGCGAGCAGGGCGAGGCGTCGCCGGCCATGCCGGGCTTCGAGGTCCTGCTGGCGGACCGGCGCCGCTGGTCGCGCCAGCGCGTGCTGGAGCGGGCGCTGGTGCACAGCTCCAATGCCGCCTTCAACGACTGGATCCACCGCTCCCAGGCGGATCTGGCCCTGCTGACCACCACGACGCCGCAGGGGCCCTTCCCCTTCGCCGGCATCCCCTGGTTCTCCTGTCCCTTCGGCCGCGACAGCCTGATCTCCGCCCTCCAGGTGCTCTGGGCGGACCCCGAGCTGGCGCGCGGCACCCTGGCCTTCCTGGCCGCGCAGCAGGCGACGGAGCTGGACCCGAAGCGCGACGCCGAGCCGGGCAAGATCCTGCACGAGATGCGGCAGGGCGAGATGGCCTCGCTCGGCGAGGTCCCCTTCGGCCGCTACTACGGCTCGGTCGATTCCACGCCGCTCTTCATGCTGCTCGCCTCGGCCTATTTCGACAGGACAGGCGACTGGGAGCTGATCCGCTCGATCTGGCCGGCCCTGGAGGCCGCGGCCGGCTGGATGGTGCGCTACGGCGACCCGGATGGCGACGGGCTGCTGAAGTACGACCGCAAATCCGTCAACGGCCTGATCAACCAGGGCTGGAAGGACAGCTTCGACAGCGTCTTCCATGCCGACGGCCGCATGGCGGAGGCCCCGATCGCCCTGATCGAGGTGCAGGCCTATGCCGAGGCGGCCTGGCGCGGCGGCGCGCGGCTGGCGCACGGGCTGGGGCTGCATGCCCTGGCACAGGACTGGACCGCCCGCGCGGCGGTCATCCGGGCGCGCGTGGACGAGTGCTTCTGGATGGAGGAGTTCGGCACCTACGCCATCGCCCTGGATGGCGAGGGCCGGCCCTGCCGGGTCCGCAACAGCAATGCCGGCCATGCCCTGCTGACCGGGCTGGTGCCGCCGGACAAGGCGGCGCGGGTGGCGGCGTCCCTGCTGGCGCCGGCCTCCTTCTGCGGCTGGGGCATCCGCACCATCGCGGAGGGCAGCGCCCGCTACAACCCGATGTCCTACCACAACGGCAGCGTCTGGCCGCACGACAACGGGCTGATCGCCATGGGGCTGAAGCGCTACGGCCTGCGCGCGCCGCTGGAGCAGTTGGCCAACGGGCTCTACGCCTCGGCGCTGGCGGTGGACATGAAGCGCCTGCCGGAGCTGTTCTGCGGCTTCCCCCGCGTGCCCGGCGAGGCGCCGACGGCCTATCCGGTCGCCTGCCTGCCGCAGGCCTGGGCGGCGGCCAGCGCCTTCGCGGTGGTGGGGGCGATGCTGGGCATCTCGTTCCGGCCGGAGGAGCGGGTCATCCGCTTCCTGCACCCGCTCCTGCCCCCCTGGCTGGAGGAGGTGCGGATCGAGAACCTGCGCCTGCTGGATGCCAGCGTCGATGTCCGGCTGCGCCGCCACGGCGAGGATGGCAGCGTGTCGCTGAACCTGCTGGGCCGGCGCGGGCAGGTGGAGGTCGCGGTCATCACCTGAACGCGGCCCCCGGCACGGCTAAGCCCGGACGGATTGCGCCGGCCCGCGCCAGGGCGGCGCACCGGCCGGGTCGTCAGGCCACCCTACTGGTAGGAACGCCCGTCCTGCGGGTTGCCTTCGGGGTCGTCGTTGCGGGAAGAGTGGCCGTTCATGCCGGGCTGCTCCTCGCCCTCGCCCTCGGCGGATTCCGCGGACTGCTCGGCGGCCTCGGGCCCGTTCTGCCAGCGGCGCGGCTGGTGCTGCTGCGGCTGGTTCTGCTGCTGCGCCTGCGCCATGGCGTTCAGGATGCGGAAGTAGTGCTCGGCGTACTGGAAGTAGCTCTCCGCCATCACGCGGTCGCCCGCGCTGGTCGCGTCGCGGCCGAGCTGCAGGTACTTCTCGAAAAGCTGCTGGGCCGTGCCCCGCATCCGCATGTCCGGCCCCGAGGAGTCGAACACGTGGTTCCGGTTCATCGGCTGCTGGCCGCTCTGCCGATAGCCGCCCTGGCCGCCCCCCTGGCGATGGCCACTATGGCCCGTATGGCCGCCGCGGCCGCGCATGCGCTTCATGTTCATGGATGTCGCGTTCGCACTCTCATGCTCGCGCCGCGTGCGGAAAGCCCCGCACCGACGACGGACTTGCGATGGTGATACGTCCCGTGCGGCGCGCCGGTCCGGGTGGGGCCACGGCCCCGCACCCTCCGGCGTGGCCCCGAGCGCTTCGGACACTTCCCGTGTCGGGCGCGCTGTCGGGGACCGCCCGCGCACCCTAGCCGCGCGCCGGGAAAGCGCAAACCCTTTTATCAGATGCAGATCGGCGCCCAGCGGGCATCAGGGTCCGGTCACCGGCATCCGATGACCAGGGCCCTGGGGATGCCACCTAGGTCGGCGCGGCAGCCCCGGACTTCAAGCCCCATGGCAGCCACGAGCGTGGAAACGTTGGTTTCCTGGCCGATCCCCAGTTCCAGGATGGCCCTCCCGCCCGGTGCCAGCAGGCCCGGCAGCGCCGCGGCGATGGACCGGTAGGCGTCCAGCCCGTCCGCCCCGCCATCCAGCGCCAGGCGCGGCTCGTGCCGGGAAACCTCGGGCATCAGCCCCTCGATGGCACCGGACTCGATGTAGGGCGGGTTGGACAGGATCAGGTCGAAGCGGCCGGCCAGCGCCGCGGCCCAGTCCCCGGCCAGGAAGGCCGCGCGATCCGCGAGCCCGTTGCGCGCGGCGTTCTCCCGCGCCAGCGCCGCCGCGCCGGGCGCGCGGTCCAGGCCGATGCCGAAGGCCGCCGGGAATTCCGCCAGCGCCGCCAGCAGCAGCGCCCCCGTCCCCGTGCCCAGGTCCAGCACGCGCCGCACCGCGCCCCGGTCGGGGAACTCGTCCAGGGCCGCCTCGATCAGCGTCTCCGTGTCCGCGCGGGGGATCAGCGTGTCCGGGGTGGCGCGCAGATCCAGGGTCCAGAACCCGGCCGAGCCGGTGAGGTAGGCCATCGGCGCCCCGTCCAGCCGCCGTTGCAGCAGGGCGGCGAAGGCGGCCGCGGGCTCCGGCGGGACGGGGGCGCGCGGGTCGCGCAGCAGCGCCTCCGGGGTCGTGCCCAAGGCATGGGCCAGCAGCAGCCGCGCCTCCATCCGGGGCGAGGGGATGGCGGCGGCACGGAGGTGCTGGCCGGCGCGGCACAGGAAGGCGCCGACCGTTCCCTCCGGGTCGGCGCAGAGGGGGGTCACTCCGCCTCGGCCGCGAGGCGCGCGGCCTGGTCCTCGGCGGTCAGCGCGTCGATCAGATCGTCGAACTCGCCCAGCATCACCCGGTCGATCTTGTGCAGCGTCAGGCCGATGCGGTGGTCCGTCACCCGCCCCTGCGGGAAGTTGTAGGTGCGGATGCGCTCGCTGCGGTCGCCCGTCCCCACCTGGGCCCGGCGGGCCCCGGCGCGGTCGGCCTGGGCGGCGGCGCGCTGCTGCTCGTAGATACGGGCACGCAGCACCTTCATCGCCTTGGCGCGGTTCTTGTGCTGGGACTTCTCCTCCTGCATCGCCACCACCGTCCCGGTGGGCAGGTGGGTGATGCGCACCGCGCTGTCCGTCTTGTTCACGTGCTGCCCGCCGGCGCCCGAGGCGCGGTAGGTATCGATCCGCAGATCCTTCTCGTCGATCTGCACGTCCACCTCCTCCGCCTCCGGCAGCACGGCGACGGTGACGGTGGAGGTGTGGATGCGGCCCTGGGTCTCGGTGGCCGGCACGCGCTGGACGCGGTGGACGCCGCTTTCGAACTTCAGCCGGGCGAAGACACCCTTGCCGGCGATCTCGGCGGTCGCGCCCTTCACGCCCCCCAGCTCGCCCTCGTCATACTCCAGCACCTCGAAGCGCCAGCGCCGTGCCTCGGCATAGCGCTGGTAGGCGCGGAACAGCTCGGCCGCGAAGAGCCCCGCCTCGTCGCCGCCCGCCGCGGGGCGGATCTCCAGGATGGCGTTGCCCTCGTCGGCCGAATCCTTCGGCAGCAGCATGAGCTGGAGCTCGCGCTCCAGCAGCGGCACCGCCTCCTTCTGGGCCAGGTACTCCGCCTCGGCCAGCTCGCGCATCTCCGGGTCGGAGAGCAGGACCTCCGCCTCGTCCCGGGCCCGCTCGGCGGCGCGCAGGGCCTCGACCTTGCCCACCAGCGGCTCCAGCTCGGCCAGCTCGCGGCTCAGCGCGCCGATCTGCGCGCCCTCCGCCACGTTGACCGCGTGGCGCAGCTCCTCCGCGCGCAGCAGCAGCCGGTCCAGCTTCTGCGGAAGCGCCATCAGCCCCCCGCCGGACTCTCGGGCAGCATGCCGGGCAGGACGTCCGGCAGGGCGGCCAGCGACACTTCCTGCTGCCCGCCGCCGTCGAGGTCCTTCACCTGCGCCACGCCCCGCGCCACCTCGGCATCGCCCAGGATCACGGCGAGGCGGGCGTTCAGTCTGTTCGCCCGCTCCATCCGGCGCTTGAGGTTGCCCTTGTAGGCGATCTCGGCCGAAATCCCGGCCCGGCGCAGCGCCTGGATGGTGGACAGCGCGATGGCTTCCATCTCCTCGCCCACCGGGATCACCGCCACCGGACGGGGCGCCGCCGGCAGGTCCGTCAGCAGCATGCCCAGCCGCTCCATCCCCGCCGCCCAGCCGACCGAGGGGGTGGCCGGGCCGCCCATCTCCTCGACCAGCCCGTCATAGCGGCCGCCGGCCATCACCGTGCCCTGGGCGCCGAGACGGTCGGTGACGAACTCGAAGGCGGTGTGGCTGTAGTAGTCCAGGCCGCGGACGATGCGCGGGTTGACCCGGTAGGGCACGGCGAAGACGTCCAGGTGCCGCCGCACCGCGTCGTAATGCGCCCTCGCCGCGGGCGTCAGGTGGTCGTGGATGGAGGGCGCGTCGGCCACCAGGGCGCGGTCGCCCTCATCCTTGCTGTCGAGGATGCGCAGCGGGTTCTTCTCCAGCCGCACCTGGCTGTCGGGGGACAGCTTCTCCCGGTGGGCGGAGAGGTGCGCGACCAGCGCGGCGCGATGGGCGTCGCGGCTCTGCGCATCGCCCAGCGTGTTGATCTCCAGCACCGTGCCGTCGCTGATCCCCAGCTCCGTCAGGATGTGCCAGCCGCAGGCGATGACCTCGGCGTCCGAGAGCGGCTCGGCCGCGCCCAGCACCTCGGCCCCGATCTGGTGGAACTGGCGGTAGCGGCCCTTCTGCGGCCGCTCGTAGCGGAACATCGGCCCGGCGTAGAAGACCTTGCGCGGCAGGTTGCCCTGGGTCAGCCCGTTGGAGACCAGCGCGCGGCAGACCCCCGCCGTGCCCTCCGGCCGCAGGGTGATGGAATCCCCGCCGCGGTCCTGGAAGGTGTACATCTCCTTGCTCACCACGTCCGAGGTCTCGCCCAGGCTGCGCGAGAAGACCCGCGTGTCCTCGACGATCGGCGTGGCCCATTCCTCGAAGCCGTAGAGGGCGGCGACCTGGCGGGCGACGGCGCCCACCCGGGCATGCCGCGCGAAATCCTCGCCGATCAGGTCCCTCGTGCCCCGGACGGGCTGCAGCTTCTCGTTCGCCATGGTCCCGGCGGCTAGCGCCCGGCGGGGCGCATGGCAAGCCCGGCGGTGGCGGGACAGCCCGGCGGGCACGCCGCCCGGGCGCCCGGGCTGCCACGTGGGGCCGGACGGGCTATCCTGGCCCGCCGACGCGTGGAGCCCCCCTGCCCTGACCACCGATCTCGCCCTCGTGCTGCTGCTGCTGGGGGCTGCCGTGGTCTGCTTCGTGCTGGACCGGCCGCGCGCCGATGCGGTGGCCCTGATCGCCCTGGTGGCCCTGCCGCTGACCGGCGTCCTGACCCCGGCGGAGGCCCTGGCCGGCTTCGGCGATCCCTCGGTGATCCTGGTCGCCGCGCTGTTCGTGATCGGCGAGGGGCTGGTGCGCACCGGCGTCGCCCGCGCCCTGGGCGACGGGCTGGCGGCACGCGCCGGGCACAGCGAGACGCGGCTGATCGTGCTGCTGATGCTGGCCGCCGCCGGTCTCGGCTCGGTGATGAGCTCCACCGGGGTGGTGGCGATCTTCATCCCCGTGGCGCTGCGGGTGGGAACGCGGCTGGGCATCGCGCCGGGGCGGCTGATGATGCCGCTCAGCGTGGCGGCGCTGATCAGCGGCATGCTCACCCTGGTCGCCACGGCCCCGAACCTGGTCGTCAACGCCGAGCTGGTCCGCAACGGGCTGGAGGGCTTCGGCTTCTTCTCCGTCACGCCCTTCGGCCTGGCGGTGCTGGCGCTGAGCCTCGGCTGGATGCTGCTGGCGCGGCGCTGGCTGGGCGGCCGGCCGGCGGAGCCGTCCCGCCGGCGGGCGCGCCGCCGCCTGGTGGAGCTGGTGCGCGACTACGGCGTGACGGAGCGGCTGCACCGCGCCGTGCTTCACCCCGGCTCGCCCCTGGCCGGCCGGAGCCTCGGCCAGCTCGCGCTCCGGTCGCGGCACGGGATGGACGTGGTGGCGGTGGAGCGGCCAGGGCATTTCGGGGGCAAGCTCCTCCACCCCACCGAGACGACGCAGCTGCACCCCGGCGAGGTGCTCTACCTCCAGGCAGCCGCGCCATCCGCCGAGGCGCCGGCGCTGCTGCGGCGCCTCGGCCTCGGCCCGCTGCCCCTCGATGCCGCCGAGGCGGTGCAGCGCCCGCGCGAGCTGGGGCTCGCCGAGCTGATGGTCACCCCGACCTCCAGCCTGCTGAACAACACCATCCTGCAGGCGCGCTTCCGCACCCGCCTGGGCCTGACCGTGCTGGGGCTGCGGCGCGGGCGGCAGGTCTTCGGCCCCGACCTGACGGAGCAGCCGCTGGAGACGGGCGACACGCTGCTGGTCGTCGGCCCCTGGAAGGCGATCCGGCTGATCCAGGCGGAGAGCCGGGACGTCATCGTGCTCGACATGCCGGCGGAGCTGGAGGAGGCGACGCCGGAGGCCCGCCGCGCGCCCCATGCCCTGGCCGCCACCGCCCTGATGGTGCTGCTGATGGTCACGGGGTGGGTGCCCAACGTCATCGCCGCGATCCTGGCCGGGCTGGTGATGGGGGCGCTGCGCTGCATCGACCTCGACGGCGCCTATCGCGCGATCCATTGGCGGAGCCTGGTGCTGATCGCCGGGATGCTGCCCTTTTCCCTCGCCCTGGAGCGCACCGGAGGCGTGGCGCTGGCCGCGCAGGGCCTGGTCGCGGCGCTGGGCGAGGCCGGGCCCCGCGCCCTGCTGGCCGGAATCTTCGCCGCCACGGCGGCGATCGGGCTGTTCATCTCCAACACCGCCACCGCCGTGCTGATGGCGCCCGTTGCCATCGCCGTGGCGCGCGACCTCGGCCTCTCGCCCTACCCCTTCGCCATGACGGTGGCGCTGGCATCGTCGGCCGCCTTCATGACGCCCGTCTCCTCCCCGGTGAACACACTGGTGCTGGGCCCGGGTGGCTATCGCTTCCTGGACTTCGTGCGGATCGGCGTGCCGCTCGCGCTGATCTCGATGGTGGTCACGGTGGCACTGGTGCCGCTGCTGCTGCCGATGCGCTGACCGTCACACCCGTCGCGGCACTGTCACATCACTGTCGCATGTTCGTCATATCCATGCGATTGACGCTCTTTCCCCCGGCTCATTAGCAGCGGGAGAGGGCGGTCGCCGCGCAGGGCGCGACACGGCCCTTTTTTGTGGATTCACGGGGCCCATGGAAACCGAGATCAAGCTGCTGCTCGCCCCGGGCCTGCGTGACGCACTGGAACGGCACCCCGCCTTGCAGCCGCCCCGCGCAACGCCGCCAGAGCTGGCCGAACTGGTCACCACCTATTTCGACACGCCCGACTTCGCCCTCTCGCGTGCCGGGGTGGCGTTGCGCATCCGCCGGCTGGGCGATGCGCGGGTGCAGACGGTGAAGTCGAAGGGCCAGGGCGGCGTCGCCTCGCGCCGCGGCGAATGGGAGTGGCCCGTCCCGGGGGATGTGCCCGACCTGTCGCTCCTTGCCGGCACCGGGGCGGAGGGGCTGATCGACCCTGCCCTCGCCCGGCGACTGGGCCCGGCCTATGCCACCGATGTCCGCCGCACGACCCGCCTGGTCTGCCTGGAGGGCAGCGTGGTGGAGGTGGCGCTGGACGAGGGCGAGGTCCGCGCCGGCCGGCAGCGGCAGCCCCTCCTCGAGCTGGAACTGGAGCTGAAGGCGGGCGATCCCGCCGGGCTGGTCCAGCTCGCCCTGGAGCTGATCGATGCGGCGCCGCTGCGCCTCGGCATCGAATCCAAGGCGGCGCAGGGCTACCGCCTCGCCACGGCATCTCCGGCGCCGGTGGTGAAGGCCGGCGACGTGGCGCTGGAGGCGGACACCACCGCCCGCGAAGGCTTCCGCCGCATCCTGCTCTCCGGGCTGGAGCACCTCCTCGCCAATATCCCCGCCGCGCAGGAGGAGCAGGTCGAGGGCGTGCACCAGCTCCGCGTCGCGCTGCGGCGGCTGCGCGCCACGCTGGTGCTGTTCCGCCCCCTGCTGGAGCCCGGCATGGACCACCGCTTCGAGGCGGAGCTGCAACGGCTCGGCCGCGTGGCGGGCGGGGCGCGCGACTGGGACGTCTTCCGAACCGAAACCATCGACGGGATGGAGGACGAGGGCTGGCGCCAGACCCTGGATGCCGTGGCGGCGGAGCGGCAGGCGGAGGCCCACGCCACCCTGCGCGACGAGCTGGCCCGCCCGGCCCTGACGCGCCTCGCCCTGGCCCTGACCGCCTGGGCCGAATCCGACGCCGCCATGCCGCCGGGGCCCGGGGCGCACCCCCTGCGCGACCTGGCGCCGGAGCTGCTGGAGAAGCTGGGCGCCCGGGTGGAGAGGCGTGGCCGCAAGATCCGCAAGCGCTCCATCGAGGAGTTGCACGAGCTGCGCAAGGCACTGAAGAAGCTGCGCTACGGCCTGGACGACCTGTCCGGGCTGCTGCCGGAGGAGGCGGTGCGCCCCTACCTCAAGCGCTGCCGCGCCTTGCAGGAGCGCCTGGGCGAGATGAACGACGCGGCGGTCGCGGCAGAGATGGCCGGGCGCCTGGCCCAGCCGGGCCGCCGGGATCTGGTCGCGGCCATCGACGGGGTGACCCGACGGGCCCTCGCCCGGCAGGAGAAGGCCCTGGACCGGCTTTACGACGCCTGGGAGGAATTCCAGGAGGTGCCGGCCCCCTGGCGGCCAGCCTGATCCGGGCGGCTGCGCCCCAGCGTCGCTCGGCGGCCAACGCCTTCTGCGTTTCCAAACCCCCGCCGGCCGACACGCCCCCCGGGGATCGTACCGACGCCGATATGACCTAACCGGTCGTGCTGTCACGTTCCGGCGTCGGACCGGGAGGGGACGCCGTCCCCTCCACGGACCCTCCCCTGCCGGGGCCACAAGCGGGCCCCGGACCCCGCTGGGAGTTTGGTGCTGCGCGGCTGCCGTCAGCCTCCGGGCTGAACCCTGACGAAGCGCGGATAGGCGGAACGCTGAAAGAAACATCAAAGGCGCCAGCGAGTGCGGAGGCCGGTCCCGCCGAGGAGCATGGCTCCTCGGCGCCTCGACCCCGTGTCCGGCTGTCCCGCGGCAGCACTGATCGGGTCCAGGGCCCGCAGGGTCCTGGCGGAGTGGGGGTATCGGGGGCGAGGCAGGGCCTTGCCCCCGGGCCACGGGCGCACCCCACGCCGGCACGGATCAGGGCACGGCCCCGTCCGTATCAGCCCGCAGACCAGCCCGTTCCAGGTGGATCCGAACTCCCGCCGGGGTCCGGGGGCCGGCTCGCCCCCGGCGGAGAGGGTATCGGGGCGAGACGGAGCCTCCCCCCGGGGATCCGGCGCACCGTCGGGCCGAGCGGGTGGCCGACGAAGGCCCCTCGGAGAGCGGCCGCCTATTCCGCCGCGGCGCGGGGCTGCGGCGCCTCGGTCCCGGTGGCGTTGGCCGAGGCGATCTCGGCCGCCTTGCGCTCCACCAGCTCGACGATGTGCTCGACCATGTCGCCGCCATCCATGGTGTGGTCGGTCTTGCCGGCCATGTAGACCATGTGGCGGCCGTTGCCGCCGCCGGTGACGCCGACATCGGTCATCAGCGCCTCGCCCGGCCCGTTCACGACGCAGCCGATGATGGAGAGGCTCATCGGCACCTCGATATGCGCCAGCCGCTCCTCCAGGGTCGCGACGGTGCGGATCACGTCGAAGCCCTGGCGGGCGCAGGAGGGGCAGGAGATGATCTTCACGCCCCGGTGCCGCAGGCCGAGGGACTTCAGCATCTCCCAGCCGACATGCACCTCCTCCTCCGGCTCGGCCGAGAGGGAGACGCGGATGGTGTCGCCGATCCCCGCCCAGAGCAGGCTGCCGATGCCGATCGAGGACTTCACCGTCCCCGTCCGCTTGCCCCCCGCCTCGGTGACGCCGACATGCAGCGGGTGGTCGCAGACCTCGGCGAGCTGCTGGTAGGCGGCGACGGCGAGGAAGACGTCCGACGCCTTCACGCTGATCTTGAACTCGTCGAAGCCGTTCTGGAGGAGGTGGTCGGCGTGCCACAGGGCGCTGTCCACCAGCGCCTCCGGGTTGGGCTCCCCGTACTTCTCCAGCAGGTGCTTCTCCAGGCTGCCGGCATTCACGCCGATGCGGATGGAGCAGCCGTGGTCGCGGGCGGCCTTGATGACCTCCTTCACCCGCTCGGCGCTGCCGATGTTGCCCGGGTTGATGCGCAGGCAGGCGGCGCCGGCCTGGGCGGCCTCGATGGCGCGCTTGTAGTGGAAGTGAATGTCCGCCACGACCGGCACGTTCACCTCGCGCACGATCTCGGCCAGGGCGGCGGTCGCCTCCTGGGTCGGGCAGGAGACGCGGACGATGTCCACCCCCGCCACCTCCGCCCGCCGGATCTGGGCGATGGTCGCCTCGGCGTCCTCGGTGGGGGTGTTGGTCATGGTCTGGACGGTGATCGGCGCATCGCCGCCCACCAGGACCTTGCCCACGCGGATCTGCCGGGACTTGCGGCGGAGGATCTGCTGGTAGGGGCGGTAGGACATGTCGGCTCCCGCTGCTCGCTGCCGGATATGGCAGCCCGGGCCACACCGGCCAAGGCGCGCCCGCCCGGTCAGGCCGGAATCAGGGTCGGGTCGCGCCGCCGCCCTGGCCGGCGGCCTTCAGCCGCTCAGGGTCCAGGGGGATGTCGCGCACCACGTTGGACCGTCCCGCCAGGGCGCCGCTGGGCTGGCCGTCCACCAGCACCTCCAGCGCCTGCGCCTTGCCGGTGGTCAGCATCAGCCCTTCCACCGCAGGCACGGCGAAGGTCTCGTTCGGCCGCAGGACGCGGTTCAGCAGCGTCCGCCCGTTGCGGGGGTCGCGCAGCTGCACCCAGCTCTCGTCTGTGGCGCGGAGGACGATGCGGCCCTGGCCCTCGGCCTGCACCGGGGCGGTGGGGGTGGCCGGCGGCGGCGGGGCCGGAGGGGCGGCGGCCGTCGCGCTCGGCGGGGCGGAACCGGGGCCGCCGGGCGCCGGGCCGGCCGGGGCGGAGGGTGGCGTCGCGGCAGGGGCCGTGGCGCCGGGGACCACGCCGCCGCCCGGCGGGGTCGCCGGGCGCGAGCCGCCCGGGGTGGCGGGGGCCGCGGTGGACGGGCCGGGCTGGACGCCGGGACGCGGAGCCTGGGCGATGACGGGTCCGGGGCCTGTGGCAGGGCCGTTCCCGGCCGCCGGCGCCGGCGACGCGGCCGGGGGCGGCACGGGCGACGGGGCCGAGGCACTGCCGGCGGGCACCGAGGGGCGCGACGCGCCGGGGCCGACCGGCACGGCCTGGCCCATGGTCGGCGGCAGGACGGGGGCGCTTTCGGGGGCGGCATTGCGTGCTGCCTCCTCGATCCGCGCCGGCGGCTCCTCGACGCGGTCCACGATCCGCTGGCCGGAGCCGCTCCAGTTCCACCAGGCGGCATAGCTGCCGGCAGCCAGGAGGGCGCCGAGCAGGATCACCGCCCCGGCGGGGACGCCGCGCTTCGGGACGGGCTCGGGGAAGACGAGATCGGTGCGGCCGCGGCCGGCGGTGCCCGCCCCGTCGCGGAAGCGCCGGGTCAGCTCGTCCGCATCGAGCCCCAGCGCCCGGGCGTAGGAGCGCACGAAGCCCAGCGCATAGGCCGGGCCGGGCAGGTCCTTGCTGCGGCCCTCCTCCAGCGCGGCGATGTAGCGCCGGTTGATGCGCAGGTGGTCGGCCATCTGCTCGACCGTCACGCCCAGGGAGAGCCGTGCATCCCGCAGTTCCTCCCCGACGCGCAGGGCATCGGAGGAGGACATCGTCTCGGCACGAGGCATGCGCTTCACGTCGTCGGGCACCGCAGCGACACCTAGCCCGCCAGGGATGGCCGGGAAAGCCCCGCCTCGGTGACGTTTATGCCACCCGGCGAGCCGCCGGAGCGGGCCAGGATCGCGGCCACCGCCTGCTCCACCAGCTCGGCCACGATCTCCGCCGCCGGCTGCTCCCGGGTCACCATGCCCACGGACTGGCCGGCCATCAGCGAGCCGTTCTCGACATCGCCCTCGATCACCGCGCGGCGCAGGGCGCCGGCCCAGTAGTGCTCGATGTCAAGCTGCGCCGCGTCCTTGGCCAGCTCGCCGGAGCGGAAGCGGCGGATCACCTCCGCCTGATGCTCCAGGAAGCGCTTCGTCCCGGCGTTCTGCAGCGCGCGGACGGGGATCACCGGGAAGCTCTCGTCGAGCTGGACGGTCGGCAGGGCGTCGCGGGCGGCACCGCGCAGGAAGGCCTGCTTGAACTTCGGGTGGGCGATGGATTCGGTCGCGCAGACGAAGCGGGTACCAAGCTGCACCCCGGCCGCCCCCATCTCCAGGTAGGAGAGGATCGCCTCCCCCCGCCCGATGCCGCCGGCCACGAAGACGGGAACCTCGCGGATATGCGGCAGGATCTCCTGCGCCAGGACGTTCAGGCTGACCGGGCCGATATGGCCGCCCGCCTCGGAGCCCTCGATCACCAGCGCGTCGGCGCCGGAGCGGACCAGCTTCTTCGCCAGCGCCAGCGCCGGGGCAAAGCAGATGACCTTCGCGCCGCCCTCCTTGGCCTGCCGGATGGCGGGGCCGGGCGGGATGCCGCCGGCGAAGACGATGTGGCCCACCTTCGCGTCCAGGCAGACCTGCACCAGTGCCGTCAGCTCCGGGTGCATGGTGATCAGGTTCACGCCGAAGGGCTTGTCGGTCAGCGCCTGGGTGGCGGCGATCTCCTCGGCCAGCCGGTCGGGCATCATCGCGCCGCAGGCGATGACGCCGAAGGCCCCCGCCTCGCTGAGCGCCGCGACCAGGTGCCGCTCGCTGACCCAGGACATCGCCCCGCCCAGGATGGCCCAGCGGCTGCCCAGGAAGGCCGCGCCGCGCGCCATCAGGGCATCCAGCCGGGCGGCGGCCGCATCCTTCGCGGGAAGCGCGTCCATGGGCTCAGCCCTTCTCCGGGCCGTCGAGGCCATAGGCGGTGTGCAGCGCGCGCACCGCCAGCTCCGTGTACTCCAGCCCGATCAGCACGCTGGTCTTGATCTCGCTGGTGGAGATGACCTGGATGTTGATGTTCTTCTCGGCCAGGGTCCGGAACATCGTCGCGGCCACGCCCGCATGGCTGCGCATGCCGATGCCCACGATGGAGATCTTGGCGACCTCCGTGTCGGTCAGGATGGCGTCGAAGCCGATCTCGCCCTTCGCCCCCTCCAGCACCTCCCGCGCGCGCGGGAGGTCCGTCTTGGCGACGGTGAAGGTCATGTCCGTCGTGCCGTCCGCGCCCAGGATCTGCACGATCATGTCCACGTTCACGTTCGCCGCGGCCAGCGGCCCGAAGATATGGGCGGCGATGCCCGGCCGGTCCGGCAGGCGGCGCAGCGTCACCTTGGCCTCGTCCCGGGAATAGGCGACGCCCGTCACCAGCGGCTGTTCCACGATCTCGTCCTCGTCCACCACCAGGGAGCCCGGCTTGTCCTCGAAGGAGGACAGCACCTGCACCCGCACCTTCTGCTTCATCGCCAGCTCGACCGAGCGGGTCTGCAGCACCTTGGCCCCGACCGAGGCAAGTTCCAGCATTTCCTCGAAGGCCACGCGCTCCAGCTTGCGGGCGCGGGGCACGATGCGCGGGTCGGTCGTGTAGATGCCGTCCACGTCCGTGTAGATGTCGCAGCGGTCGGCCTTCACCGCCGCCGCCACCGCCACCGCCGAGAGGTCGGAGCCGCCGCGGCCCAGCGTGGTGATCCGCTCCCGCGGCCCGATGCCCTGGAAGCCCGCGATCACCGGCACCTGGCCGGCCTGCATCCGCTCGATCAGCGCCGAGCCGTCGATCTCCTCCACCCGCGCCTTGCCGTGCGCGCCGTCGGTGCGGACCGGCACCTGCCAGCCCTGCCAGGAGCGGGCATCCACCCCCTCCGCCTGCAACGCGATGGCGGTCAGCCCCGTCGTCACCTGCTCGCCGGTCGCGACCACCGTGTCGTATTCCCGCGCGTCGTGCAGGGGCGACAGGTCCGTGCACCATTTCACGAGCTGGTTCGTCACCCCGGACATGGCGGAGACGACCACGGCCACCTCGTGGCCGGCCTTCACCTCGCGCTTCACGCGGCGGGCGACGTTGCGGATACGGTCCAGGTCGGCGACGGAGGTGCCGCCGAACTTCATCACGATGCGGGCCATGAGCGCCGGTGACTTATCCGGTTGAGGGCGCGCCGGTTGCGCGCCGTGGAGGGGCGGGACAGATACAGAGCGACGCCGCCGGCCGCAACCTTGGCCGGAATCGGGGCCCGGACCCGGCCCTGCCCAGCCCCTTCCGGGAGTACCCCGCCATGTCCGGCACCGTCCGCGCCGATGAGATCCGGAAATTCGACGCCCTGGCCGCCCGCTGGTGGGACCCGGCCGGGCCGATGCGGCCGCTGCACGCCATGAACCCGCTCCGCACCGGCTGGATCGCCGAGCGCCTGGCCCGCGCCACCGGGCGCCTCGGAGGGAGCCTGGCCGGGCTGCGGGTGCTCGACGTCGGCTGCGGCGCGGGACTGGCCAGCGAGGCCCTGGCCCGGCGCGGCGCGGCCGTCACGGGGATCGACGCCGCCGGCGAGGCCCTTTCCGTCGCCCGCGCCCATGCGGCGGCCGAGGGGCTGGCGATCGACTACCGCGAGGGGCTGGCGGAGACGCTGGACGGGACCTGGGACGCGGTCGTCGCACTGGAGGTGATCGAGCATGTCTCCGACCGCTCCGCCTTCCTGGCGGCGCTGGCGGCACGGACCGCCCCCGGCGGCTGCGTCTTCCTCTCCACCCTGAACCGGACGCCGCGCTCCTTCCTGATGGCCAAGCTCGGGGCGGAATACGTGCTCCGCCTGCTGCCGCGCGGGACGCATGACTGGCGGATGTTCGTCACCCCGGCCGAGCTGGGCGCCGGGCTGCGCCGCGCCGGGCTGCTGGTGCGCGACATCGCGGGGATGGGCTTCCACCCGGGATCGGGACGCTGGCGGGAAACGCGCGACCTGTCCGTCAACTACATCGTCATGGCGGAACGCCCGGCGGGGTGACGCGGCCTCAGCCGTCGCTGAGGGACACCGGGTTCGCCAGGAACAGGCTGACCAGGTCGGCCTGCCGGTCCGTCTCCGTCTTGCGGAAGATGCTGCGCAGGGTGGAGGCGAGGGTATTGCGCGACAGGCCGGATTCCGCGGCGATCTCGTCCAGGCGCTGGCCTTCCGCCAGGGCCAGGGCGAGGCGCACCTCCGCCGGGGTCAGGCCGTAGAGGCGCGCCGCCACCTCGGGCGGCATGCGCGGCCGGCGCTCCGCATCGGAGACGAAGAGCGCCACGCCCGCCTCCGGCGCCGTTCCCAGGGCGCAGGCGAGGATCGCCAGCGGCCGGGCGCCGGAGGGCCGGGGCAGCGACAGGGCGGCATTCTCGGGCGAGCCCTGGCGGCGGTGGACGGCGTCCACCAGCTCCCGCAGCGCCTTGTTCTGCTCCGCATTGGCGCCGCGCAGCCGGCGGTTGGACAGGGTCAACCCGTCCTTCTGCTCCAGGATGGCCGTGGCGGTGCGGTTGGCGAAGGTCACCTCGCCCTCCGCATCCAGCAGCAGCACGCCCAGGGCGACGTGGTTCAGCGCCCGGGCGGCCGCCTCGCTGCCCGGGGGCGGGGCGGCGCCACCCTGGGTGGCGAGGCCCGCGAAGGCGGCGCGCACCTCCTCGATCTGCCGGTCCGCCTTTTCCCGCATCCGGTCCACCTGCCGCAGCCGGGAGGCGACGGTGGCCAGCATCAGGTCGAAGTCGATCGGCTTGACCAGGTAGTCGTCCGCCCCGGCCTCGCGCCCCGCCAGCATGTCCGCCCGGTCGGCCAGGGCGGTGAGGAAGACGAAGGGGATGTCCGCCAGGTCGGGCCGCTCCGCCCGCAGCCGGCGCAGCAGTTCGAAGCCGTCCATGCCCGGCATGGTGATGTCGCAGAGCACCAGGTCGGGGGCACGATCTGCCAGCAGGGCCAGTGCCTCGCGGCCGTCCTCCGCCTGCGCCACCACGTAGCCGGCGGCCTCCAGCTCCTCGGCCAGGTCGGCGCGCAGGTCCGCCTCGTCCTCCACGCACAGGATCAGGCGGCCCATCGCAACCATCCCAACGAACGTTTGGCGGCCCCGGACCGGGCGGGGTCGCCGACCGGCTCGAGCCGCAGGGTGAAGGTGGAGCCCTCGCCTTCCCGGCTCTCCACGGTGATGTCCCCACCGTGCAGCCGCGCCACCTGCCGCGCGAAGGCCAGGCCGATCCCCGTGCCCGGCACGTTCCGCGCCGTGCTGGCACGATAGAAGCGGTCGAACAGGCGCGGAAGCTCCCCGGCCGGGATTCCGACGCCATGGTCCCGGACCCGCAGCACCATACCGCCGCCGACGGTGCTGCCGCCCGTGACGACCACCGGCGAGCCCGGAGGCGAGTACTTCACCGCGTTGGAGACGAGGTTGGCGATGGCCTGCTCGACCAGGGTCACGTCGCAGGGCAGGACAGGCGGCAGGCCCGCGAGGTCAAGCTCCAGCCGCGCCTTGCCGTCCAGCTCCGTCTGGGAGGCGCAGATCTCGCGCACCAGCACGGCCGGCTCGCAGGGGCGCGGGTTCAGCGTGATCTCCCCCGCCTCCAGCCGCGCGGCGTTCAGGGTGCTCTCCATCAGCCGTACCATGCGGCGGGAGGCATCGCGGATCTTGGCGGTGCGTTCCGCCAGCTCCTGCGCGTCCATGGCCGTGCCGCGCCGGGCCATGCGCTGGGCGCTGCCGTCGATGATGGCCAGCGGCGTGCGGAACTGGTGCGAGACGACCGAGACGAAGCCGCGGTACAGCCGGCCCAGGTCGCGCTCCCGCTCCAGCGAGATCTCCGCCCGTCGCGCCGCCACCCGGCCCTGGACCAGCAGCACGATCAGCAGCACGCCCATGCCGGCGATGCCCGAGCCGAAGACCACGAACTCCAGCATCGCCCGGCGGCGGCCGTCCCGCAGCAGCAGGCGCTGCTCGCGATCGGCCAGGACGGAGCGGTTGGCCGTGTCGCGCAGCTGCATCAAAAGGGGTGCCAGCGCACCGCGCAGGGCGTTGACCGCGTCGCGATCGCCGGGGGTGAGGGTCTCCGCCAGGGAGGCAAGCCAGACCACCGGGCCGATCCGCCGGTCCAGCTCCGTCGCCTCGCCGAGATCCTCCAGCCGCTCCCGCACCGTGCCGGATTCCAGCACGGAGAGCCGGCTGACCAGCACGTCGAAACGCAGCATCACCTCTTCCTCGTCCACCTCCGGATCGTCGGCATAGCGGCGGGTGACGGTGTCGAGCATCCGCGCCGTCTCGACCTGGGCCTGGCTGACGAACCACAGCACGCTCTCGCCCAGGCGGGTCTGGACGTTGCGCTCGACCTCGATGAGCCGCAGCCCGGCCATGACGAAGAACAGGATGAAGGCGATCACCGCCCCGAGGGCGAGGAAGGAGGCCCGCCGCCGGACCAGGGCGGGCGGGAGGTTCACCTGACCTCCAGGCTGCGCAGCTGCCAGACCCAGCGGGAGTTGTACTGGGCGTCGTCCAGCTCGGGGTGCTCCGAGCGCGGATAGACGATCCAGAGCGGCCCCTTGTCGCGGGTGGTCAGGTCGCGCCCGTCCATCCGGTAGGCCAGCAGGACGTCGTAGCGCTCGAAATCCTGGCGGGGGATGTCGATCATGTAGTCGTTGACCGCCCGGGCCCGGACCACGCCGCCCTGCGCGCCGACCCGTTCCAGCACCGCGCGGGCCAGCACGCCCTCGAACTGCTTGATGCCATCGGTCCAGGCCGTCGGGGTGCTGAGCTGCCTCTGGCCCAGGGCCCGCAGCATGTCCCGGTCGAAATCGGCACGGCCGTTGCGGTTGGTGACGGCGATATTGCCCATCAGGCTCAGCAGGACCCGCCCGCCCGGCTCCGGCAGCGCCTCCTGCGGTGCCGCCGCGGCCCGCCGTGCCGCCGGCAGCGCGGCGAGCAGCCCCAGCAGCACGGACCGCCGGGACGCGGGCGGGGCGACCCCGGCCACGCCGGCGGGCCGGCGGGCCGGCGTCGGGTGGGGGGCCGGAACGGGACCGGGCATGGGCGACCTCGCGAGGGAAGGCGCGCGGGCTGGGCGGGCAACGGAGCCCCACCGGCCATCCCGTGACGCAGCGGTGACAGTGGCAAGCCGGCCGTTACATCATAGGCGACGGCGACCTCCGTCTCAACCGAGGCGGCACGGTTCCCGAGCGTGGAACGAAGCCGGCGCCGGATGGCCGTCCCGCCGGGCGGGCACGGGGCCCCGCCATCCGCGGACCCCGTGCGGAGCGTGTCACGTCAGACCGGCTTCAGTGGGCCTCGCGCAGCGTCGTCCTCCCCGGTTCATCTGCGGCACCGTCCCAGGTTGTGGGTAACGATCAGGGCGGCAAGTCCCCTGGCCCGCGCCGCCCCAGGCCGCTGGGCGGAGACATGGTCGGGAGTGACACCGCCAACATCCCCGGGCGGCCCATCCGCCAGCGGGGCCGCCGGCCATTGACGGGGGCCATGGCGGAGCACTGCTGTGACGCGTCTGGCAGCGCACCATGCACCCCGAGCGTGTCGTCATTCTGGATGAGACCGGTGCTGCCGCGAACATGACCCGTCGCTACGGCCGGGGACCCGGACGTGAGCGCCTGGTCGACGCCACGCCACACGGCCACTGGCGCACCAGCCGCGCCGTCATCCGGCTGGCGGACAGGGAGCGATCCCCCTTCCGGACGTCGCCCGCGCCCTCGACGCGCTCTGCCGCCGCGGCGCCGGCTTACTGGAGGAGGACGCACCGGATTGGAGGCCGCGGGACGGCCCCGCCCACGCGCCTCATTCCACCGTGATCCCCGTGCTCTCGATCATCTTGCGGTAAAGGCCGGCCTCCCGCGCGATCCTCTCGCCCATCGCGGCTGGGGTGCCGCCGACAGGGCCGATCCCGAGGCGCGCCATCAGCCCCCCCATCTCCTCCGTGCGCAGCGCCGCGTTCGCCTCCCGGTTCAGCGCCGCGACGATCGCGGGCGGCGTGCCGGCGGGTGCCGCGAGCCCGACCCAGGAGGTGAGGTCGAGTTCGGGCAGGCCAAGTTCCACGGCGCAGGGCACCTCCGGCAACAGGGGGGAGCGGGCGGCGCCGCTGGCGAGAAGGGCCGTCACGCGCCCCGACTGCACCTGCGGCGCGGCGGCCGCCACCACCTCGAAGAACAGGTCCACCTGCCCCGCCACCACGTCGTTCATCGCGAGCGAGCCGCCGCGGTAGGGAACGTGGGTCAGACGCACGCCCGCACGGGCCATGAAGAGCTCGGCAAAGACGTGCGGGAAGCTGCCGTTCCCTGCCGAGGCGACGGTCACCTCACCCGGCTTCTCCTTCGCCAGCCGCACCATCGCCTCCAGGCTCCGGATGCCGCGCCGCGGGCTCGCCACGAGGATCGTCGGCGCCTCCGACAGCGCGGCGACGGGGGCGAAGGCGGTCAGCGGGTCGTAGGGCTGCGGGCGGTACACGTAAGGGGCGATGACGTAGGTGCTCGTCGTGCCGAGCAGCAGCGTGTAGCCGTCCGGCTCCGCGCGGGCGACGTACTGCGCGCCGATGGTGCTTCCCGCGCCAAGGCGGTTGTCGAGCACGAAGGGTTGGCCCAGGGCCCGCTGGAGCTGGAGGTTGACCAGGCGCCCCACCGGGTCCGACTGCCCGCCCGGCGCGAAGGGGTTGATCACCGTGACGGGACGGGACGGGTAGGCGCCCTGCGCGCCGGCCGCGCGCGCCAGCGGCAGCAGGGCGGCCGCGCCCAGCAGGGACCGGCGATGGGTCATCTCTCGTTTCCTCCGTTCTCGCGCGCCGCGGCGCGGGGACCCGGCCTCCGCGCCGGGCCGCCCCTTCTCAGACCGGCACCGCCGTGGCGTCGTAGCGGAACAGCCAGTCGTAGCGCTCGCGCACGCGGTCGGGCTGCCATTCCCGGCCGACATACGCCGCCGCGCCCTCCGCCTCGGCGAGGGCGGGGTTGTGGAAGCGCTTCGTGTTCTCCTCTGAGCCGCGCACCATCCGCGCGGTTCGCTCCCGGCGTGCGTCCTCGTAGCGGGAGAGGCCCTCCGTCACGTCGTCGCCGGCGGCTTCCAGGGCGCGCGCGAGAACCACGCCGTCCTCGATCGACTGCACGGCGCCCTGGGCAAGGAAGGGGAGCGTCGGGTGGCAGGCGTCGCCGAGCAGCGTCACCCGCCCCTCGGACCACCGCTCCAGCGGCGAGCGGGCCATCAGCGCCCACTTGTAGGGCGTGTCGATGCTGCGGATCATCGCCTGCACGTCCCCGTGCCAGCCCTCAAAGTCGGCCGCGCACTCCTCCGTGCTGCCCTGCGTGGTCCAGGACTCCACCCGCCAGTCGTCACGCTCGACGATGCCGACGAAATTCATCAACGCGAAGTTGCGGAGGGGGTACTGCACGACGTGGCGACCCGGCCCGACCCAGTTGGTGCTGGCCGGTCGCTTCATGTGGGCGGGCAGGCGCTCCATCGGGATCACGCCGCGCCAGGCGACGAGCCCCGTGAAGCGCGGCGCCTCGTCGCCAAAGAGCTGGTGGCGGATGCGCGAGTGGATGCCGTCCGCGCCCACCAGCGCGCTGCCGCGCGCGCTGCGCCCGTCGGCCAGGCGCAGCGTGACGCCCTCCGCGTCCTGCTCGAAGCCCTCCGCCCGCGCGCCGAGCCGGAGCGCTCCGGGATCGAGGCGGCGCACCGCCTCCACCAGCGCCGCGAGGAGGTCCGGCCGGTAGACGGTGAGGTAGGGGAAGCCGTAGCGCGACACCGATTCGCCGCCGATGTCGAAGGGCGACCAGGTCTCGCCCGTGCTCCAGAGGCGGATCTCCTTGCCCGACGCCTCGCAGGAGAGCGCCGTCACCGCCTCCCCCACCCCGAGCTCGTGGAGCGCGCGGGTGCCGTTGGGGCTGATCTGGACGCCGGCGCCCACCTCCCGCAGTTCCGGCGCCTGCTCGTAGATCTCCACCGCGTGGCCACGGCGCAGCAGGGCGAGCGCGGCCGACAGGCCGCCGATCCCTCCGCCCGCGATCAGGACCCGCGGCTTCGCCTGCACGTTGTTCATCGAGGCGCCTTCTCCTTGGCTGGCACGGGACGGCCTCACGCCGCGCGCGGTGCCGGCTGCTCCCGCGTCACGTCGTGCTCGAAGATCCAGTCCCGCGAGATCGGGGGCGGGGCCGGGCTCTTCCGGTTGTTCTGGAACTGCTGGCGCGCCTGCAGCTGCACGCCGACGTAGGTGAGCATCCCCGGCCTCGCCGCGTGATCGACCTCATGACGGTGCCTGCCCTCCCCCTACTTCCGCCGGGCTGTCGATCCGGGATCGCCGCCGCAGCGCAACTTGCCCTCCGATTAAAATAGCGAACTTAATTCGTCAATAGCGAATTCATGCCCTTGCGCCGGCGCGGTTCGGCGCGCCGAATTGACGGGGGGCACCGCCTGTCCTCTTCATGCGGCATGGCGAAGCGACGAACCGATCAGGACGAGGCCAATCAGGAGGCCGGGCAAGAGAAGCGGTCCGTCCAGTCCGTCGTGATCGGGTTCCGCCTCGTCGAGGCGCTCGAAGCCGCCGGCGGGCCCCTCCCCCTGAAGGATCTGGCGATAGCCGCCGGCATGCCGGCGAGCCGGGCGCACGCTTACCTCGCCAGCCTACGGGCCGTCGGCCTGGTGACCCAGGAGGTGGAGGGCGGGCACTACGACCTCGGGCCTCGCGCCCTCTCCCTCGGGCTTGCCGCCCTCGGGCGGCTCGACGTGCGGGACGCCGCGCTGGATGCCATGCGCCGCTTCCGCGATGAGACGGGCGAGGCGGTGCACCTCTCCGTGTGGTCGGGGCAGTCGCCGGTCATCGTGTCGCGCCTGGACGGGCGGCGCGGCGTGTCGCTCGCGATCCGTCTCGGCTTCGCGCTGCCGCTGGACCGCTCCGCCTCCGGCCGGATCTTCTTGGCCTTCCTTCCGGAGGCGGGGCCCGCGAAACCGGCCTTGCGGTCTGAGATTGAGCAGGTGAGGGCCCGGGGCATCGCCATCACCGATGGCTTGCTGAACGCCGGCTTCGCTGCGCTCTCCGTCCCAGTCCTTGACCACTCGGGCGACCTCGCGGCGGCGATGACCACACTCGGTGCTGCCGGCCATATCGACATCGCGCCGGGCGGGCCGACCGCGATGTGCCTGCGCGCCGCCGGAGAGGCCGCATCGGCGAGCCTGGGCTACAGGCGTGGACGACCTGGGTTCGGCTAGGAACATCCAGCAAGCTGCTGACGCCTCTGGTGCGCAGCCCTGCTGCATGCGCGCGGGCATCGTAGTTCTCGTCGGCCCCGAGCGTGATCCGCCGCCGCACCGTCAGGCGCTGCTGGTCCACGAGGCCGAGCGAGGCGCCGCGCTCGGCCGTGCCGGTGACCCGTGTCAGCCAGGCTAGGCGAACCAGACCCGAGCGGTTCTCCATGAGCACGTGCCCGGCATAGGCCAGGAGGGAGGGCTGCCCACCCGACCTGCGGGCGAAGCGTGCGTCCGGATCGGTGGCGCTGGCATGCGTCACGTTCGAGCATAAGCGTCCGGTGACGCGGGGATCGACTGTCAGGTTGCTGAGGCTTCGGCGTCGTTTGGCGGATTCCACGGCAGGAGCTCAGCGACGCAGCTGACGGGGTGGTCGGCGATGCGCTCCGGCGCGCGGCGCAGATAGGCCTCCGGGCTGAGGCCATTCAGCCTGGCTGGTGCACGACAGCGGCAGCCCAACGGAGATGGCGGCACGCATCCGTCGGGAATCCACGATCTACCGCGCGTCATCGCCGAGGCACGGATTGCCGTCGAACGGAGCGGATCGTCGGCGGGCGGATGGCAGTCCGCCCTGGCGGCGCCGACCGCCCGTGCCAGGCGGCCGCGCCGGTCGCCAAGCCGCGGCAGGGCCTGAACCTCGATGACGAATCTGTTTCGCAACTGACGAATTTCGTAATTGACGAATTTGTTTCGAATATGCCAAATACATCCTGAGGAAACCGACCAAGAAAGCGAGAGAGCACCATCATGACCGCAGGATGGAACCTGCACCGTGCCGTTCGGCCCGGCGCCTCCCGCCGCCAGCCGGGCCGGGGCGGCGGGCGACCATGGCCGCCGCGCCCCTCGCCCGGTCGTCGCGCCGTTCCCATGCCGCCCTAGGGCCGGCGACCGCCCTCCCCCCTTGTCATGCGCGCCGGACCCGGGACGGGCCGCGCGTGGCCCGTCCGCCGCCACATCCCTCAGAGAAAGAAGAAGCTGCATGAGCGCCCACGTCCTCCTCGTCGAGCATCCCGCACCGCATGTCGTGCTGCTCCGGATCAACCGCCCGGAGGCGCTGAACGCGCTCAATGCCGAGGTGCGCGAGTCCATCAACACGACCCTGCCGCGACTCGACGCCGACCCCGAGGTGCGCTGCGTCGTGCTCGCCGGCAGCGAGAAGTCCTTCGCCGCCGGCGCCGACATCAAGGAGCGCGCCGGCATGTCGGCCGTCGACGTGATGAAGATGAGCACGACGCGCGGCATCGCCGCCTTCTCCAAGCCGATCATTGCCGCGGTGAACGGCTTCGCGCTCGGCGGCGGCTGCGAGTACGCGCTGCAGTGCGACATCGTCGTCGCGAACGACCGCGCCCGCTTCGGCCAGCCGGAGATCAAGCTCGGCCTGGTGCCCGGCGCCGGCGGCTCGCAGCGGCTGCCGCGCGTCGTCGGCAAGCACAACGCCATGTACATGGTGCTGACCGGCAACATGGTGAGCGCGCAGGACGCGCTGCGCATGGGCCTGGTCTGCGAGGTGGTCAATGGCAATTGCGACGCGCGGGCGATCGAGCTGGCCACTCAGATCGCCGCGATGGCGCCGCTCACCGCAAAGCTCATCAAGGAGGCGGTGAACAGCGGCGCCGACATGGCGCTCGACGCCGCGCTGCGGCTGGAGACGCGGGCGCACCAGCTCGCCTTCGCGACCGAGGATGTGCGCGAGGGCATCGCCGCCTTCATCGAGAAGCGCCAGGCGCGGTTCGGCGGGAACTGAGGCGGTCATGCTGCTCCGCAAGCGCACCCTCCTGCGGTCCGCCCTCGCCGGCCTGCTGCCCGCCGCGCTGCCGGTCCGCCCGGCGCGGGCGGAGGCCTTCCCGGCGCGGCCGGTGCAGATCATCGTCGCCTTCCCTCCCGGCGGCCCCTCCGACGCCATCGCCCGCTCGATCGCGCCGGCGCTGTCGGAGCGCTGGGGCGTGCCGGTGATCGTGGACAACCGGCCCGGCGCGGCCGGCTCCATCGCCGCCTCGCTGGTGCTGCGCACGCCGGCCGACGGGCACACGCTGCTCTTCACCGCCTCCACCCACGTCCAGGCGATCGGCCTCAAGCTGCGCCTCTCCTACGACCCGGTGGCGGACTTCCAGGGCATCATCCAGGCCGCGGTCTCGCCCCTCGTCTTCATGGTGCGGCCGGACGGGCCGCGCACGCTGGCCGAGTTCATCGCCCTGGCGAAGCAGCGCAGCCTCAGCCACGCCTCCTTCGGCGTCGCGACGACGGGCCACATCTACGGCGAGTACCTGAACCAGGCCGCCGGCATCGCCATGGCCAACGTACCGTTCAGCGGCGGTGCGCCCGCCGTCTCCTCTCTGCTCGGCGGCCAGACCGACTGCTCCTTCATCGAGGGGACACAGGCGATCCCGCTGGTGCAGTCCGGCAGCCTGCGCCCCCTCGCCGTGACCGGCCCGACGCGGTTCACGCATCTGCCGGACGTGCCGACCTTCGCCGAGAGCGGCTTCCGCGGCTTCGAGCTGCGCGGCATGCACAGCATCCTGGCGCGATCGGCTGTCCCGGACGGGATCGCCGACCGCCTGGCCGCCGAGCTGGAGGCGGTGATGGGCGAGCCGGCGATCGCCGCGCGCCTCGCGGCACTCGGCGTGGAGCGCCCGCCGCCGGCGCCTGACCGGCGCGCCGCACTCCGCGTCGAGGCAGCGCAGTGGACGGACCTGATCCGCCGTACCGGCATCAGCGTGCAGTAGTCGGGGAGCAGGAGGATGTCACGGGGCATGGGCCGCATCGTCGTCGCCGGGATCGAGACCACGCTTCCCGATTTCGAGGAGCAGGTCGCCAGGGCCATGGCCGGCCTTGCGCGCCTCGGGGTCGGCGAGGGCAGCGCGGTGCTGCTGCTGCTGCGCAACGACACCGCCTTTCTCGTGGCGGCGCAGGCCGTCTCGCGCCTCGGTGCCTACCCGGTGCCGGCGAACTGGCACAACAAGCCGGACGAGATCGCGGTGATGCTGCGCGATTCCGGCGCCCGGTGCGCCGTGGCGCACGCGGATCTCGCGCGCTCCCACCTCGCGGGCAGCGAGGTGACGGTGGTGTCCGTCCGGCCGCCGGGCGCCGCCGATGCCGGGCTGGAAGGGCCGGGCTGGATCGCCTGGGAAGCGCTGCTCGCCGGCAGCGAACCGCGGGAGGTGGCGCCGGTGCCGCAGCGCGGCGCCCTCATCTACACCTCCGGCACCACCAGCGCGCCCAAGGCGATCGACCGCGCGGCGATGACCCCGGCGCAGGCCGCGGCGATGGCGGAATCGCAGTGCCTGACCTACGGCTTCCGCCCGGGCATGAAGGCGCTGATCTGCGGCCCGCTCTACCATTCCATGACGATGTCCTACGCCTTCACCGCCATCCGGACCATGGGCGAGGACGGCGCGCTGTTCGTCGAGACGCGCTTCGACGAGCGGCGGATGCTGGAACTGGTGGAGCGCGAGCGGATCACGCACCTGCTGATGGTGCCGGTGATGTTCATCCGCCTGCTCCGGCTCGACCCCGAGGAGCGCGCGGCGCGCGACGTCTCCTCCATCGAGGCGGTGACGCATTCCGCGGCGCCGTGCAGCCGCGAGGTGAAGGAGGCGATGGTCGCCTGGTGGGGACCGGTGCTGCGGGAGTTCTACGGCGCCAGCGAGAGCGGGCCGGTGACGCTGCTTGCCGGCGAGGACTATCTGCGCAAGCCGGGATCGGTGGGGCGGCCGATGGCGGGCTGCACCGTCCGCGTCCTGGGCGAGAACGGGGCGCCGCTGCCGGCCGGCGAGGCCGGCGAGATCGCGGTGCGCAACGGCTCCTACCCGGAGTTCACCTACCGCCACCGGCCGGAGGAGCGGGCGAAGCTGGACCGCGACGGGCTGATCGCGACCGGCGACATCGGCTGCCTCGACGAGGAAGGCTTCCTCTTCCTGCGCGACTGCAAGAAGGACATGATCATCACCGGCGGGGTGAACGTCTATCCGGCCGAGATCGAGGGCATCATCCTCGAACGGGCCGAGGTGCGCGACTGCGCGGTGTTCGGCATCCCGGACGCGGAATTCGGCGAATCCATGGCCGCCCATATCGAGCTCTGTGCCGGGGTCGATCCCGACATGGAGGCGATGCGCCGCCACCTCGCCGACCGGCTCGCCAAGTACAAGATCCCGAAGGTCATCCACTTCACCGAAGGTCTGCCGCGCGACGACAACGGCAAGATCGCCAAGCGGCACCTCGCCGCGCCCTACTGGGCGGATCAGGGGCGCCGCCCGTGAGGATGCTCGCCGACCGCGGCATCGCCGTGGTGGCCCATGGCGAGGTACCGAACGCCAAGGGCTCCGGCCGCTCGGCGCTGGAGCTGGGTGCCGCGGCGATGCGCGACGCGCTGCGCCGCTCGGGCATCCGCCCTGACGAGATCGACGGCGTCCTCGCCACCACGCCGCTCTCGGAGGCGGGCGACCCGTTCTGGACCAACCTGCTGGTCGAGACGCTCGGCCTGTCGCCGGGCTGGCTTCAGGCGATCGACCTCGGCGGCGCCTCGGCGATCGCGGGCGTGGCGCGCGCCGCGGCGGCGATCCATGCCGGCGCCTGCGAGACGGTGCTCTGTCTCTTCGCCGACGCGCCCTCCACCCGCTATCTCGGCCGGCAGGGCGGGCATCGCGCCGAGGTCGCCGATCCGGCCGGCTGGGGCGGCCCGGTGACGGGCTTCGGCCTGCTGGCCAGCGTCTATGCCGACCGGTACGGCTGGCCCGAGGCGGCGCTGGCGCAGCTCGCCATGCAGCTCCGCGAGAATGCCGGCCGCAATCCGAATGCCTGCGCCGAGCTGGCCCGGCCGCTGACCGAGGAGGCCTACCGCCGCTCCCGCCCGATCGCCGACCCGCTGCGGCTGCTGGACTGCGTGATGCGCTGCGACGGCGCCAATGCCGTGATCGTCACCTCGACCGCGGCGGCGCGCCGGCGCGGCCTCGCGCGCGTGGCGCATCCCATCGCCTATCGCGAGCTGACCAACCCCGATCCGCGCGGCGAGAGCGACGACCTGCTGGCCTCCGGCTTCTCCGTCGTCGGGCCGCGCGCGCTGGCCGATGCCGGCCTCGCGGCCTCCGACATCCGCATGCTCCAGGCCTATGACGACTTCACCATCGCGGTGCTGCTGCAACTGGAGGAGATCGGCTTCTGCGCACGGGGCGAGGCGGGGGCGTTCGTCCTCGCCAACGACCTTTCCCCGGCCGGGCGCCTGCCCGTGAACACCGGCGGCGGCCAGCTCTCAGCCGGCCAGTGCGGGCTGGCGGGCGGCGGCATCGGGCTGGTGGAGGCGGTGCGGCAAATCCTCGGCGAGGCCGGCCCGCGCCAGGTGGCGGCGCCGCGCAACGCGATGGTCACCGGCCTGGGCGTAGTGCCCTATGCCGGCAATTGGGGCACCAGCGCCGTGCTCATCCTCGAAGGGGGCAGCCCATGAGCGGCGACGGCAAGGGCGGCGGCCCCGTGAGCGTCGGCATCGACCTGCCCGAGGCGGGGCTCGACGCGGCAACGGCGTTCTGGGCGCATCTCGCCGCCGGCGAGCTGCGGCTTCAGTACGATCCCGGCGCGGATCGCTGCCAGTTCTATCCGCGGCCGCTCAGCCTGTTCGCGCCGGACGGGTCGCTCGAATGGCGCGCCGTGCCGCGCACCGGCACGCTGCTGGCGCTGACCATGGTGCGGACGCCGACGCCGGGCTTCCCGCTGCCGCCGCCCTATCGCGTCGGTCTCGTGCGCCTGGATGCCGGGCCGCGTCTGTTCGGCGTGGTCGAGGCGGAGGCGGCGCCCGCCATCGGCAGCCGGGTGGAGCTGGTGCCGCCCGAGGCGGCGAAGGACGTGCCGCCGCTGCGCTTCCGGCCGGTCGCGGCGGCCGGCGCATGAGCGCCCCGGCCGAGAGCGTCGCGCCGGACCCCCAGGCCGACGCCACCCCCGCCGGCACCGCGCCGGGCGGGCCGCTCGCCGGGCTGCGCGTGGTGGAATTCGCCGGCCTCGGCCCCGGCCCCTTCGCCTGCATGCTGCTGGCGGACATGGGCGCCGACGTGCTCACCATCATGCGGCCGGCCGAGCGGCTGCCTGGCCCCGGCTCGATCCTCGGCCGAGGCCGTCGGGTGGTCCAGCTCGACCTGAAGTCGGATGCGGACCGGGCGGCCGTGCTCGCCCTGTGCGACCGCGCCGACGTGCTGGTGGAAGGCTTCCGGCCCGGCGTCATGGAGCGGCTCGGCCTCGGGCCGGAGGCGCTGGCGCGGCGCAACCCGCGCCTCGTCTATGGCCGCATCACCGGCTGGGGGCAGGACGGGCCGCTGGCGCCGCGCGCCGGCCACGACATCAACTTCATCGCCCTGGCCGGCGCGTTGCACGCGATCGGCCCGGCGGACGGGCCGCCGGTGCCGCCGCTGAACCTGCTGGGCGACTATGCGGGCGGCAGCCTCTACCTCGTCTGCGGCGTGCTGGCGGCGCTGCTCGAACGGCAGCGCTCGGGACGCGGGCAGACGGTGGACGCGGCCATGGTGGACGGCGTGCTGTCGCTCATGAGCAGCATCCTCGGCATGGCTCGCACGGGCCGCTTCACCGAGGCGCGCGGCACCAACCTCCTCGATGGCGGCGCGCCCTTCTACGCCACGTACCGGACCGCCGATGGCGGCCATGTCAGCATCGGCGCGCTGGAGCCCGCCTTCTTCGACATCCTCTGCGACCGGCTCGACCTGCCGGCCCCGCTGCGCGCGGCGCAGCGGGACCGGGCCGCCTGGCCCGCGCTGCACGCCGCCTTCACCCGGATCTTCGCGTCACGCCGCCGCGACGAATGGGAGGCGCTGCTGGGCGACGTGGATGCCTGCTTCGCGCCGGTGCTGCCGCTCTCCGAGGTGGAGGCGCACCCGCATCACCGCGCGCGCGGCGCCTTCGTCACGGTCGGGGAGAGCCGGCAGCCGGCGCCGGCGCCGCGCTTCGGGCGCACGCCCTCGGGCATTCCCGCCGCCGCGCCGGCCCTGCCGGTGGCACCGGAGGCGGCCCTCGCCGCCTGGGATGCCGCGCCGCCGGAACCGGCCGGCGGCCGGGACTGAAAGGACCCGGGCGATGGCCGCGCCACGGCGGAACCCGCTCCGGCCGGCACCGGGTGGCGCCTCGCCCCGGCGCCGCGCCGTACTACGCGCCGTGCCAGTCGACGACTTCGGCGAGCGGCGCCCGCTCGGTCCGGAAGGCGTTGGCGGGGTGCGCCGGGTCCTCGTAGCCGAAGGAGATGCCGCACAACACCTGGCGCCCCTCCGGGATGCCCAGCCGCGCGCGGAGGATGGGCGCGTACATCGCCAGCGAGGCCTGCGCGATACTAGCCACGCCCAGCGCCTGTGCCGCCAGCATGAAGCCGGTGACGTAGGCCCCGCAATCGACCGCGCCGTAGGGACCAAGCGCCGCCTCGGTGGTGACGACCGCCACGTGCGGCGCGCCGAAGAAGCGGAAATTCTCCAGCGCCTGCCGGCGCGAGGCCTCCCGGTCGCCGGCCGCCACGCCGGTCGCGGCGTAGAGCTGCAGGCCGGAGACGCGGCGCCGGTCCCGGTAGACGCCGAGATACTCCTGCGGGAACGCGATGTCGGGCGCGGGCGCGCCGGCGCGCGCCGCCTGAAGCACCGCCTCGCGCAGCTCTTCCGTCGCGGCGCCGCTCGTCACATGGACCCGCCAGGGCTGGGTGTTGCACCAGGAGGGCGTGAGCTGCGCGACCGCGAGGATGCGCGCGATCACGTTGCGCGGCACGGCGTCAGGCCGGTAGCCGCGGCAGCTGTGGCGCGTGCGCAGGAGCGCTTCCAGCGCCCCGATGGCGTCCATCCCCGGCGCCGTGCCGGTCGGTGCCTCACCATCCGTCATCCCGTCCTCCCTGTTTCCGGCAATGCCCGTCCCCCGATCACGGTGATGACGGGCATCCGCCGCCCCGCCGGGGCCCGGCCACGGCGCCGCTCAGCCCGGCTCCAGGAAGCCCGCGAGATGCGAGGCGAGGATCAGCGGGCACTCGTTCGCCGGATAGTGCCCGCTGTCCGGCATGACGGCGAGCCGCGCGTTCGGCAGCGTCGCGAGCCAGGTGGCGCGGGCCACCGCCTCCGTGATGCCGGGATCGTGCGCGCCGACGATCACCAGCGTCTCCGCCGTGACACTGGCTGCCTCCCGCGCGAAATCCTCCAGTGCCCAGGATTCGAAGTAGGCGGCGAAGGCGTCCGGATCGCTGATGCGCATCGAGTGCTCGGCCACGCGCCGGCTCCAGACCGTCGGCAGACGGCCGCCCGTCGCGTTGGCGACGATGCCCTGGCGTACGCCGGCCACATCCCTCGCCTTGCGGAACAGGCCGAGCCGCTGCTCGTCGAAGGGCGAGCGGCCGGCCCAGACGGGGGCGATGCCGCAGAGCTTCCCGACGCGCCCCGGCGCCTCGACCGCCACGCGCAGCGCCGCCTTGCCGCCCATGGAGTGGCCGACAACGTCGAACCGCTCCCAGCCGAGCTCGTCGGCCAGCGCCACCGCGTCGCGCGCGATCGTCGCGACGTCGTAGGGGCCGGTCTCGCCCTTCCGCTCGCCGAAGCCGCGGAACTCGATGCAGGCGAAGCTGAAGACGTCGGGATCGATGGCGGCCAGCATCGCGTCGAAGTCGTGCGCGTCGCCGAACCAGCCATGGATCAGCACGGCGCGAACAGGCCCGTTGCCGTACCGGTATGCTACCATTCCGCTTGCTCCACCCCGCATCGCCCGGCCATCGAACCAGCCGCGCGGAAAACTACCCACAGGCGCGCCCGGCGGGCTGCGCCGGTACGGCACTGCGTCTGTGCACAGAAGGAAGAGAACCAGGGAGGATGACCGGATGCGCAAGCCGGGAAGCCAGAGCTACTGCCTGAGGGGCCTTTCCTCGGAGATCCTGTCCTCGATCTTCGTGCCGCTCGAGATGCGCGGTGCCGCCGCGGTCGAGGGGCGCTACCTCGTCACGGAGGTGGACTCCCTGCGCTTCATCCGCGCGCGCAGCCGCGGCGACCGGTACGAGGCGCGGCGGCGGCAGGATCACATCGCCGCCGGTGCGGAGGGCCACTGCTTTGTCTGCCTGCCGCTGAGCCGCCCGACACTGCTGCGCCAGGACGGCGCGAGCTGCCTGCTCGAACCCGGCGATCTCGGCATCGTGGACTCGCGGCGGGAATACAGCGTCGAGGTTCCGGCCGGCAGCGACACGCTGTGGCTGCGGCTCGACACGGCCAGGCTCGCCGGGCGCTTCCGGGCAGCGCCGGCGATCTTCGCGCGGCGGATCGACGGCAAGGCCGGCATCGGCCGGCTCGCCGCCGGCTTCCTGCGCTCCGCGATCGGGCAGGAAGGCGCGGTGCCGTTGCCGTCCCGGACGCTGGTCGCCACCGTCGCGACAGACCTGCTGGCCGAAGCAGCGGCCACGCTGCTCCAGGACCGGCCGTTCCGCTCCGGCAGCCAGCGCAGCTTCGACCGCGCCTGCCTGCACATCGACCGCCATGCCGACGACCCCGAGCTGTCGCCGGCTTCCATCGCCCGCGCGCTCGGCATCGGCCCGCGCTATCTCAGCCAGCTCTTCGCCGATCGCGGCGAGACGGTGATGGGGCGCGTGCAGCGGCAGCGGCTGGAGCTGTGCCGGGCGCGGCTGGAGCGGGAGGTGTGGCGCCCGGGTCTGATCACCGAATTCGCCTATGCCGCCGGCTTCGGCAACGTCTCCAGCTTCAATCGGGCCTTCAAGGCGGCCTTCGACCGGACGCCGCGGGAGGTGACGCTGCGCCAGCCCTGACCGGGCGGCCGTCCCGCACCGTGCGGCCCGGTGGCTTCCGGGCACACCCTCTCCGCGCAGCCCCGCTGCCGCCTGCGCAAAGACACGGCCCGCCGCGTCGTACGACCATGCCACCAAGGCGATCGGGCCATCTGATCCGCCGGCCGGGCGAAGGCGCCGGCGGGAGAGGGTGTCCACCGACGGCGCCCGTCACCGCGCCGGCGCCGCGCGCCGACCGGGGTGAAGCCGGGCAAGGTCCGACGCAGGGAGGGAAGGCCGGTGACGGACGCAGCCGAAACCGTGGCGCTGCTGGAGGGGCATATCCGCGCCGGAGCGGAATTGCCGGTCCTCCTGATGGCCACGGCGCATCTGACGGGCGACCATTCGCTCCTCACGCCAGGCCGGAAGCCGGGCGCCGTGTTCGGCAAGCTGCGCTGCGAGGTGGAGCCGGCGGAGCGGGAGACCATCCTCGCCGCCTGCGTCGAACGCCTGCGCGCCTTCCTCGCCGCCGGCGCGCCGGTGCCGCCGCTGACCTTCGACGTGCTGCACCGCATCGCCGCCTGGGCGGTCGGCAAGGAGATCGAGCCCTTCGTGCCGCTGCTGGCCGAGGAGATGGTGCTGGGCGGGCAGGATCCCCGCCGCCCCGGTTGGTCCAAGGCGCGGATCGCGCCGGACCGTCCCTTCAGCGTCGGCATCGTCGGCGGCGGCGAGAGCGGCATCATCGCCGCGATCCGCCTCGCCCAGGCCGGCATCCCCTACACCCTGTACGAGAAGAACGACGCCCTCGGCGGCACCTGGCTGGAGAACCGCTATCCGGGCTGCCGGGTGGACATCAACAGTTACGTGTACAGCTACGCCAGCGCGCCCGTCGTTTGGCCGGAGTATTTCGGGCAGCAGCCCGACGTGCTGGCCTACCTGCAGGATGTGGCGCGGCGGCACGGGGTGGACGAGCAGACGCGCCTCAACTGCGCGGTGCGGGCCGCGCGCTGGGACGAGGCGGCATCGGCCTGGAAGCTGCGCCTCTCGCAGGACGGCGCCGAGGTGGTCCGCACGCACCAGGCGGTGATCTTCGCCGTCGGCCAGCTCAACCGGCCCGCCCTGCCCGACATCCCAGGCCGCGACGAATTCGCCGGCCCCGCCTTCCATTCCGCGCGCTGGGACCATGCCACCGATCTCGACGGCAAGGATGTCGGCGTCATCGGCACGGGGGCCAGCGCCTGCCAGTTCATCCCGAAGCTCGCCGAGCGGGCGCGCAGCGTCCGCGTCTTCGCGCGCACCACGACCTGGCTGCTGCCGACGCCGGAGCTGCACGAGGCGGTGCCCGACAGCGCCCGCTGGCTGATGGCGAACCTGCCCGCCTACCAGCCATGGTACCGCGCCTCCATGCTGATGATGCAGGGGCCGGGACTGCTCGACCGGATCACCCACGATCCGGCCTATCCCGCCTCGGAGACCGCCATCTCCGAGAGCAACGATGCGCTGCGCGCGTCGCTGCAGGGCTGGATCGAGGCGCAGATCGCCGACCGCCCGGACCTGCGCGACGCGCTGATCCCGGACTCGCCGGTCGGCGCCAAGCGCATCCTGCGTGACAACGGCGCCTGGATACGCGCATTGCGCCGCGACAACCTGCGCGTGGTGCGGACGCGGATCGAGCGGATCGTGCCGGGCGGCCTCGTCACCACGGACGGGGAGCACCACCGGCTCGATGCCCTGATCTACGGCACCGGCTTCCAGGCGGCGCGCTTCCTGCACCCGATGACGATCACCGGCCGCGGCGGCGTGGACCTGCACGAATACTGGGGCGCGAACCCGCGCGCCTATCTCGGCCTCACCGTGCCGAACTTCCCGAACATGTTCGTCATGTACGGGCCCAACACCAACCTGGTGGTGCATGGCGGCAGCATCATCCTGTTCTCGGAGCTGTCCGCCAAGTACATCCTCAGCGCGCTGCGCTGCCTGCTGGAGGACGGGGCGCGTTCCCTCGAAGTGCGGGACGGCATCCACGAGACCTACAATGCGCGGGTGGACGAGACGAACGCCCGCCGCGCCTGGGGCTGGTCCGGCGTCAGCAGCTGGTACAAGAACAGCGAGGGTCGGGTGACGCAGAACTTCCCCTTCACCATCGCCGAGTACTGGCAGCGCACCGATCGGTTCGAGCCGGGCGAGTACCTGCTCCGATAGGGAGTTCCCGTCTCCAGGTCACGCCGCCCGGCGCGACACGGCGGCGGGCGGGACGCGCCAGGGCGGCGCGCGAAGGACCGCCCGGAACCGGCTGGGCCGGCAGGAAGCAGGGGAAACGGCGTGATGCACGTGGATTCGGAGACGATCGGACCGATCGCTGACAAGGAAACGGATCCCGCTGATGCCGCGACGGCGCCCGAGCCAATTGCCGAGGGGTTGCACCTGCTCGGCGGCAACGTCGCCATCGACGAGCGATTGTCCTGGTACCCGGCGGCGGAGGCGGGCCGCCACCTTCCCTTCAACAGCTACCTGCTGGCGGATGCCGGCAGCCTGCTGCTGCTGGAGGGCGGCGTGCCCGCGGTATTTCCTGCGATCGCGGTGCAGCTCGGCGGGCTGGCCTGCGCCGGGCAGGGGCCGACACGGCTGGCGGTCACGCGGAACGAGCCGGACTGCGTCGCCAATATTCCCGATCTGGTACGCCTGACCGGGCTGCGCACCGTCCATTCCCCCGGCCTGCTGGACACCCTGCAATTCTTCACCGCCGACACGGAGGCGCTGCGCGAGGGGAGCTTCCTCGACACCGCCACGGAATTGCAGATGCTGGATTTCGGCGTGGCCTGCGCCCGCGTCGCGCCGGGGGACACGGTGCCGGTCTCGGCGCATCGCCGGCTGGAGGCCATCCAGGCGCCGCTGCGGGTCCTGCCGACCGTCTGGTACTACGAACGGGTCAGCCGGACCCTGTTCTGCTCCGACAGCTTCTCCGACGAGACGGCGGCCACGCCCGGCCAGCGGCTGCTCGCCGGGGTGGCGCCGCACGACGCGCTGGTCGCGCGCTGCCTGGAGAATTTCGCGCTGAAGTTCGACTGGCTCGCGCGCAGCCGGCTGGCGCCGATCATCGACCAGGTCGAGGCGATCTTCGACCGCCACGACATCGAGGTGCTGGCGCCGAGCCGGGGCCTCGTCATCCGCGGCGCGGCCGCGGTCCGCGCCAAGCAGTCGGCGATGCTCGAGGCGCTCCGGCGGCTCGAAGCCCGCCATTGAGGAGGAGACCCGCCATGTCCGACGCCGCTGCCGGGGGGCGCGCCGGCGATGCCGCGCCCGCGACCAACCGGATGGATTATCACGGCTTCTCCACCCGGCAATTCACCGACAGCGCCTACCTGCTGACCGGCTGCTTCCACATGCGGATGTACGGCCGGGAATTCCACACCCATGCCTCGGCCTACCTGCTGCGCGGCAGCGCCGGCGCCGTCCTGATCGACACCGGCCACGCCAAGGACGGGCCGCGGATCGAGGCCTTCATCCGCTCCGTCGTCGGCGACGAGCTGACCTACATCTTCCCGACGCACGAGGAGTACCCGCATGCCGGCAACCTCGGCGCGTTGCTGACCGCCTTCCCGAAGTCGACGGCGGTGGGGGAGGCGCGCAACCTGCACCTGTACCACCCCGGGCACGCCCGCGCCGGCCGCTTCCGGCAGATGCGCACGGGGGAGACGCTGTCGCTCGGCGACCGCACGCTGAGCGTCCTTCCCGCCCTCGTCCACGACCTGCCGGCGACGGCCTGGGCGCATGACGACAAGGACGGGCTACTCTTCGTCTCCGACGCCTTCGGCTTCTCGCATTACGCGACCGACCAGTGCGCGCTGCTGACGCGCGAGATGCCCTTCCGGCCGACGCTGGAGGATACGAGGATGGTCCTCGACCTCGCCCTCTACTGGGCGCGCTTCGCCGACAACCATCCCCTCGTCGCGGATTTCCGCCGGATGCTGACGCGTTATCCGACGACCATGATCTGCCCGGCGCACGGCAACGTGGTCACCGAGGTTGAACAGCTCACCGCGCTGATGGAGGAGGCGCTGCTGGCCAACGGCATCGCCCTACCGGCCGGATACCCAGCCGGCGGGTGATAAGCCGCTTGGAGTTGGAGTTGAACCGCTCCCGTGGACGGTTGGCGGGGAGGGATCAGTTGTTCTCGGCCATGGCTCTGGCTTCGTATTCGATGGGGGAGAGGTAGCCCAAGGCGGGGTGACGCCTGGCAGGGCTGTAGAAGCCCTCGATGAAGGCGAACGCCGCCATCCGCGCCTCGGCCTGGGAGCGGAAGCTGCGGCGGTCGAGGAGTTCGCATCCGAGGGTGGCGAAGAACGCCTCGGCCATGGCGTTGTCGTAGGCGTCACCGACCGAGCCGGTGGAGGGGCGGACTCCCGCCTCCCTGCATCTGAAGCCGAAGGCCACGGATGTGTATTGGCTGCCCTGGCCCGAGCGGTGGGCGACATCGGTGGAATTGCGCGTTGTCACCGCCATGTCGAGCGCGTCCAGCACCCAGCGAGTGCGCAGGTCCGTCACCATGGCCCAGGCGACGATCCGGCGCGACCAGACATCGAGCACGACAGCGAGGAGCAGCAAGCCCGCTGCGGCAGGCCGCCGCCTTTGCCAAAGATGTCGCACTCCTGACGCAGGCGGTGGCTCTCATGCCGAAGCTTCGTCAACTCCTCCCGCTCGGGGCTGGTCACGCCGCTGTCGTTGCGGGCCCCGCCGTCGCGCTCAGCCTGTCGACCCCAGTTCCAGATCGACGTTCCAGATCGACGGCGCCGTCGGCTCGAACTCCCTCGCACGCTCCTCAGGCGTTCGCCCCGATCGGACCAACTCCACCATCTGCCGCCGGAACTCCGGCGGGTAGGGCACCCTGAATTTCGGCATCTCCGACACCCCCGTCTCAAGCCTCAGGGTGTCCACGAAACCGGGTCAACTCCAACTCCAGTCGCCCCCCGTGAGGCCGAGCGAATTACAACGGAAGCACCAAATCAACAGGTCGAACGGGTTCTCAGCCTAGAGCGTGGCGTGCTTCCGAGGTGAGGTCAGGCGGTGCAACATGACGTCGAGCTCCGGTTGTCGGAGCCACCCCGAGGCGATGCATGCAGCTACGACACCTCCGGTACTTCGTCCGGATCGTTGAGGCCGGGAGCTTCTCCCGGGCGGCCTCGCTCGTGCACGTCGCGCAGCCCGCGCTCAGCCAGCAGATCGGCGAACTGGAGACCGAACTGGGTGTGCTCCTCCTGGAGCGCAGCGCGCGGGGCGTCACCCCGACGGAGGAGGGCCGCATCCTCTACCAGCATGCCTGCTCCATCCTGCGTCAGGTCGAGCAACTGCCGGACCTCGTGCGGGCGGGCCGCGGCGATCCCGCTGGCGTGGTCTCGCTGGCCATGGCATCGACGCTGGCCTCCCGCCTGGCAGCCCCCTTCGTTCTGGAGTGCCGCACGGCCCTGCCGAAGGTCAGCCTCCAGATCGTCACGGGCGATAGCCTGCACCTCAGGGAGCGGCTCGCGAACAGCAAGGTGGATCTCGCCCTTCTGTTCGAGGAAGCGCCGGCCCCGGGCCGCCACTGCCGGCCGCTCTTCCGGCAGCGCCTGCATCTCGTGCAACGCTCCGACCAGGCGTCTGGCGTGGAGGAGATCGCCCTCGGCGACCTGGCCCTGATCCCGCTCGTCCTCGCGGTGCGGCCGAACGTGACGCGCGCGGTGCTGGACCGGGCTCTCGACCGGGCCGGCGTGGTCCCCGACATCGCCGTCGAGGCCGATGCCTTCTCGAGCCTGTTCGAGGCGGTCCAGGCCGGGCTCGGTGGAGCCGTCCTGCCGGTCTCCGGCGCCGAGGCGTTCCGGGGCGGACCCGCGCTGCGGCTGCGTGCCATCACACCGCCGCTGTACCTCGTGGCCTCGCTCCACACCTCGGCCGAGCCGTCCGGCAGCCCCGCCGTCGCGGCGGTGGGCGATCGCCTGGCCGCCTTCGTGCTCGCCGCCGTCCGCTCGGGCACTTATGCCGGTGGCGAGCCGCTCGAGGACTGAGGGGGCCATATCCGGCGGCTATGCCGGCAGAGGCGAACGGTATTTGTGGGGCGCCCGGCGCGCTGGCATTCCCGTCGACCGTCGCCGCGAAGGTTCCCCGGCCGCAGCAATGGCCGCCAGCGGTGGGAGGACATCATGCAGAATCCGGGCCACGGGCGATGAACGTACCAGCCGTGGGGACGGCCGAGCAGTCAGGCGCGCGCCTGCTCCGCCACGTGCTACGGAGAAGAACCGCCCTCGGCGGCGCCCTCGCCCTGATCGGCGCCGCCTCGCGCCCGGCGGAGGCGGAGGCCGAGTTCCCGACCCAGCCGATCCGGCTGATCGTCCCCTTCGCGCCCGGCACCGGCAGCGACGTCGTCGCGCGCCTGATCACGGAGGCGGCGAGCGCCGCGCTCGGCCGGCCCCTGGTGGTGGAGAACCGCAGCGGCGCCGGGGGCGCCACCGGCACGGACCAGGGCGCACGCGCGCCCGCCGACGGCCACACGCTGATCCTCGGCACCACCAGCACGCTCATCGTCAATCCGCTCGTCAACCCCCGGATCCAGTACCGGTTCGAGCGGGACTTCGTGCCCGTCGCCGGCCTCGCGCAGACCTCCTTCGCGCTCGTGACGGCCAATACGCCGGGCGCGCCAGGGAGCTTCCGGGGGCTGATCCAGCATCTCGGGGCGCAGGATGCCTCCTACGGCTCTCCGGGTGTCGGCACGATCGCACAGCTCGCCTCGGAACTCGTCCTGCGGCGCGCCGGGGTCGCCGCCGCGCACGTCCCGTACAGGGGTAGCAGCCAGGCCCTGGGCGACGTCATCAGCGGACAGGTGCTCTTCGCGAGCGACACCCTCGCCGCCACGCTACCGCTCGTCCAAGGGGGAACCCTCCGCGCCCTCGCGGTTACCTCGGCCGAGCGTCTGCCAACGCTGCCGGACGTGCCGACCGTCGCGGAAAGCGGGTTCCCTGGGCTGGTGGTGAATGCCTGGTTCGGGCTCGTCGCCCCCGCGGCCACGCCGCAGGACAGGGTCGGGAGGCTGAGCCGCGCCATCCTCGATGCCCTCGGCGCGCCGGCCTTGCGGAGCCGCTTCCAGACCCTGGAGCTGGAGGCGCTGCCGCTGGCGCCGGCGCCCTTCGCCGCCTTCATCCGGACCGACGCGGCCTTCTGGGCCGACTTCATCCGGCAGGCCAATATCAGGATCGAGTTCTGAGCCGATGCGGGAACTCAGGATCGTCGCGATCAACGGCTGCCTCGGCTACGGCTACGAGGTCGAAAGCCTGGACGCCGGCATCGCGCAGCGGCCGCACCTCGTCGGCGGCGATGCCGGCTCGACCGACCCGGGGCCCTTCTACCTCGGGACCGGCCGGTCGCTGGTGAAGGACGGGCAGGTCGAGCGCGACCTGAGCCTCGCCCTGCTGCGCGCCCGCACCGCCGGCGTGCCGCTCGTGATCGGCTCGGCGGGCATGGCGGGCGGCGACCCGAACCTGGAGGCCGTGCGGCGCATCCTGGTCCGGATCGCGCGCGAGGCCGGCCTGCACTTCCGCCTCGCCGTGATCCGCGCGGAGATCGACCGGGCGCGCGTCCGCGACGCGTTGCGGGCAGGCGCCATCACCCCGATGCCCGACGCTCCGCCCCTGGCCGAGGAGGCGGTGATGGACAGCGCCCGGATCGTCGGCCAGATGGGGACGGAGCCCCTGGCACATGCCCTGGCGCGGGGCGCGGATGTCGTCCTCGCCGGGCGGGCCTGCGACACGGCCATCTACGCGGCGCTGCCGATCGCGGAGGGCTACGATCCGGGCCTGGCGCTGCACATGGCGAAGATCATGGAATGCGGGGCCCAGTGCGCGCTGCCGCTCGCCCCGAACGACAGCCTGCTGGGGATCATCCGCGACGGCCACTTCCTGATACGCCCGCTCTCCGCCCGCCGGACCTGCTCGCCCGCCTCGGTCGCCGCGCACACCCTGTACGAGCAGGCCGAACCGCTCCTGCTGCACGAGCCGGAGGGCCGGGTGGACCTACGCGACGCCACCTTCGAGCAGGTCGACCGGCAGACCGTCCGGGTCGGCGGTTCCCGCTTCATCCCCGCCCCGCGGCTGCGGATCAAGCTGGAAGGCGCCCGCCGCGTCGGCTTCCGCGCCTTCGTGCTGGCCGGCATCCGCGACCGGGCGGTGATCGCGAACCTGCCGCTCATCGAGGCGCAGGTCCGGGCCGCCGTGCGGCGCAACCTGGGAGGCGCGGGGGCGGACGACGCGCCCGCGCTCGGCTTTCGCTACTACGGCCGGGACGCCGTGCTCGGGGAGCTGGAGCCGGAGCGCGACAGGGTGCCGCACGAGGTCGGCGTCCTCATCGAGGTCGTCGCGCGGACCCAGGAGCTGGCCGACCATGCACTGTCCCTCGCGCGCTCCTCCTTCCTGCACTGCCCCTTCCCGGGCCGGCGGACGACGGCCGGCAACCTGGCCTTCCCCTTCTCGCCCTCCGACGTGAGTGCGGGCGAGGTGCACGAGTTCAGCGTCTACCACCTGATGGACGTCGAGGATCAGCTTGCCCTCTTCCCGATCGAGATGGAGCAGGTGTGACGATGGCCCAGCTCCAGGACCTCGCGGCCGTGCTGCGGAGCAAGAATGCCGGACCGTTCCAGGTCACCATGGACCTCCTGTTCGACGACGAGCCGACCTACCGGCGCGTCCTCGCATCGGGCGTGCTGACGGCGGCGCGCATCGGCGCGCTGTACGACGTCGAGGCGCAGCACGTCTCGATCATCCCGTTCGACCGGATCCGCGCGGTGAAGGTCACCCTGCCGCGCCGCTGGGGCGATCGCGGCAGCGGATCGCCCTTCGACCGTGACGTCTACGGCGCCCAGCAGCATGGCCCGCTGGCGGTGCTGGAGATTCCCTGAACCGGGGCGGCCCTCGGACAGTGCTCACGGGCCGCCACGATGCGTGGCCGTCCGGACGAAGCGGCGGGATACGGGGCGGGCCGTATCCGAAAGCTATGCCGGGATATCGAGACCCTATTTGTCCTCCGGCGCAGCGGGCTGCATCTGCTCTGCCGCCGGCACTGGCCTGGGCCGATCGCGTCGATCCCGCCTGCCGGCTGCGGAAGGACATCATGGCGAAGCTCATCTACCGTGTCGTCTCGGCCTGCGGCGCGCTCGGCTACGGCTATCCTCCGGAGTCCCTGAAGGAAGCGCTCCGCGGCCGCATCGACGCCATCATCTCCGACGCGGGCTCGATGGATGCCGGGCCGCACTATCTCGGCACGGGCACCGAGTATTTCGAGCGCGAGGCGGTGAAGGCCGACTTCCGCCACATGGTCGAGGCGGGACAGAAGACCGGCAGCCCGGTGATCCTCGGCAGTTGCGGGATGGCCGGCGGCAACCGCAACCTCGACGGGATGCTGGAGGTCGCGAAGGCGGTCTTCGCGGAACTCGGTGTGCGCGACGCCAAGGTGGCGGTGATCCGCTCCGAGCTCGATCCGGAGATCGTCCTGCGCGAGTTCCGGCAGGGCACGCTGCGCCCGACGGGCCTCGGCCCCGATCTCGACGAGGAGGCGCTGCGCGAGAGCACCATCGTCGGCCAGATGGGCATCCACCCCCTCATCACCGCGCTCGACAGCGGGGCGCAGTACGTGCTCGCGGGCCGCGCCTGCGACGTCGCCCTCTTCGCCTCGGACATGATCCGCCGCGGCATCGATGCCGGCTTGGCCTATCATGTCGGCCACGTCCTGGAATGCGGCGCGCTGGCCTGCGACCCGGGCTCGCCCTCCGACTGCCTCGTCGCGGAGGTCTACGACGACGGCACGGCGGTCTTCGTGGCACCGAACCCGGCGCGGCGCTGCACCCCCTACTCCATCGCGGCGCATTCGCTCTACGAGGAAAGCCACCCCCAGCTCCAGTTCTATCCCGAAGGCGTCCTGGCGATGGAGCATGCGGAGTTCTTCACCCGCGGTCCGCGTGCGGCGGGCATCCGCAACAGCCGGTTCGTCCATGCGGGCAAGCCGTGGCCGCTCAGCATCAAGCTGGAGGGCGCGCGGCGGCTGGGGGCCCGCAAGGTGTCGATGGTCCGGCTGGATCCGGCCGACCTTCCGAAGGTTCCCGCCGACATCCTGGTCTATGGCCGCAACGGCGTGCAGGCGGCCCCGGTCGTCGAGGGCGAGCGGGAGCTCGGACTCATCGTGGAGACGCGCGCCGCGACGCAGGAGGCGGCGGTCCTGCTCGCGAGTCTGCTGACCCACTACCTCATCCACTACGGCTATCCCGGCCGCAAGGCGACGGCCGGCAACATCGCCTACCCGCTCTCGCCCAACCTTGTCAGCTTCCGGCGCGACGACGGCGCCTTCGGCGCCATCGTGCCGAGCGGCACGCGCGATCCGGTCTTCTTCGCGAACTATCCGAGGATCAAGGCGGCGGTGGTGGCGCTGATCCAGGCGGAATTTCCCGACGCGCTGCGCGACGCGACCTACGAGATCATCGAGGCCGATGCGGCGCGGCCCTGCGCTCTCCTGCGAACCGTGGACCGCGACGCCGACGCGCTCGCGCGGCGCCACGCGGAGGAGATCGCACGCCTGGCCGCCGTCGCGGCACCCCTGCCGGGCTCGCTGACCAACCTGGACGCGCCCGATGCCTACGAATGGTCGCTCTACCACCTGCTGCAGAACGAGGCGGTGATCCGCGACGTGATGTTCCCCATCACCTTCTACCGCGCGGATGGCGGCGCCTGGACGGAGGAGGGCACGGCCCGTCCCCGCTACTTCGATGTCGGGGAGCGGAGGTATGACGGGAACCTCGATGACCGCACCCTCTCCCTGATCGCGGACGTGCCGGCGCGGGGGGCGCCGGACGACACTTACCATCTACTCGACATGGCCATCGTGATCCGCTCGAAGGATGCCGGGATCAACCGCCTGACCTTCGACATCATCTTCAACTCGGCCGAGAGCTACGAAGCCGCCCTCCGGTCCAACCGCTTCCACAGGGACAGCGTCGCGGCGCTCCTCGGCCTGCCGGCGGAGCGGGTCGTCGGAAGCTTCTTCGTGGACAGCTGCAACGCCATCAAGATCTCGATCGAACGGCCGAACATCTCCGCCTCGGTGGACGAGCGTGACGTCTTCGGCGCCCAGCAACAATCGGCGATCGAGCGGATGGCGGTGCCGATCTACGCCGATGCGCTCGCCAAGGCGCTGCCGGTCTGATGCCGCTCGATCGTCACCAGGCTGCCGCGACTCACCGGGCGGCGCGGTGCCGCCCAGCCGTTCCGGCGGCTCTCCCCATCCGCGAGACACCGGCTGGTTCACGCACCGCCAATCCAGTCTCTCGCGAGGGCATATCGTCATCCGAAAGAACGCCGAAAGAAATTTCGGCTGAAGCTCGCCGGTTTCGGGCCCGGCTTTCGGGACTTCCGGAGTGGCCGGCAGGTACCTCTTCCAGGCCGGCCGTGATGCCGCCGGCGCCGCCCCGGACCGCAGGCCGGTCCCTCGGGCGGTGCGTCACCAGGATCAAGGATATCATCATCATGCGCCGCTCCGGACGCAGCCTGTCCAAGCATGCCCCGGCGGCCGGCCGGGCGACCCCTGCCGGAGCTGCGGCACCCGACCTGCAAGGGACAGGCGCACGGCTTCCGGCCATGTCGCCCGGTGCCTCGTCCCGCGCTCGGCTGCTCTCCTCCTGCTCGGGCACGGCCGTGCTGGCCGCCTCCATCGCGGGGCCGCTCGTCCTGTTCTCCGCCGCGCTGGGCGGCGCGGCCAGGGCCGACGACTGTACGCCGCAGGGGGGGTACGCCTGCTACTACGTCGTGCAGCCGCCCACGGCCCCGAACGGCCCGAACAACGGCTCTCCCGGCTCGCCCGGGACGGCCGTGGGCGCGGCGGGCGTGAACATTCCCGGCGTCGCCTACCCGGCCGGGGAAGCGATCGTGATCCGGACCATCGGCGGCCAGGGCGGCGCGGGCCGCAACAGCCACTACAGCGAGATGGACAAGAACGGCGGCGACGGCGGCAGGGGGGGCGACGGCAACACCCTCACCGTCACCATGCAGCCCGGCACCACGACCGGGGAGATCACCCTCATCGAGGCCAATGGCGGCGCGGGCGGCGTCTCCGGCCACGGCTCCCACGGGGGCGCGAACGGGACCGGCGGTGATGGCGGGACGGCCGGCACGGTCGTGGCCGGCACGTCGAATGCTCCGATGGTCGGGCAGCTCCGCAACCCGGCGGCGGCCCAGGCGCCGATCAGCGGGCTGGTGCCGTCGGTCGGCCTCTATGCCGGCGCCAATGGCGGCGCCGGCGCGGCGGGGGTGAACTTCGACAATGCGAGCCCGGACACCTCCGTGGACGATGGCGGCGACGGTGGCAATGGCGGCAACAGCAGCGGCGGCGTGAGCGTCGTTTTCCAGGGCGGCGTTACCGGCACCCAGGGCGGCATCCTCGCGCGCTCCCAGGGTGGCAATGGCGGCAATGGCGGCCTGCCCATCAATGTCGACTTCCCCGTCGGGGCCTCGGGCGGCGACGGCGGCAATGGCGGCACGGGCGGTTCCGTCTCCGTGATGCTCATGCCCGGCAGCTCGGCGAGTTCCACCGGCACCGGCGCCGCCATCACCGCGCAATCCTTCGGCGGCCAGGGCGGCCAGGGCGGTGCCGGGCTGGGCGACGCCTCCGGCGGCACCGCAGGCTCCGGCGCCGACGCCGGCAGCGTGAGCGTGGTGAACTACGGCGCCGCCAGCACCGGCAGCGCAGATTCACCTGGCATCCTCGCGCAGTCCTTCGGCGGCGCGGGCGGCGGCGGCGGCCAGGGCGGCGGCTGGGGGGCGGGCGGCGGCAACGGCGGCACCGGCGGCAGCGGCGGTCCTATCGGATTCGTGGCCGCCGCGGTCTCCTCGGTCGCCACGAGCGGGAGCAACTCCCCTGGCGTCCTGTTGCAGAGCATCGGTGGCGGTGGCGGCAATGGCGGCGACTCGAACGGCTGGCTGGCCGTGGGCGGCGACGGCGCGGCACCCGGCAACGGCGGGGATATCACTGTCTTCAAGTCCACCGATGCTTCCGGCGCGAGCGCCATCACCACCTCCGGCGAGCGGTCGACCGGCATCCTGGCGCAAAGCATCGGCGGCGGCGGCGGCAATGGCGGCAACGCCACGGGCACGGGCAAGACGGACGCGTTCCTGAACATCGTCATCGGCGGCTCGGGCGCCGGCGGCGGCCATGGCGGCACCGTGCAGGCAGCGACCACCGGCAGCATCGCGACCTCCGGCCTGCATTCCTCCGGCATCGTGCTGCAATCCATCGGCGGCGGCGGCGGCAATGGCGGCGCGGCCTACTCCAAGGTGGTGTCCGTCATCGGCGGTGCCTCCGTGTCGGTCGGCGGCAGCGGCGGCGGCGGCGGCAACGGCGGCACGGTCGGGCAGATCACCGACACCAACACCGGAGGCCTCTTTCCCACCAGCACGGGCCAGATTCTGACGACGGGCGCCAATTCTCACGGCATCATTGGCCAGAGCATCGGCGGCGGCGGCGGCATCGGCGGCGCCTCCGGAGCGACCGCCACCGTCTATGGCGCCGCGACCGAGGAGGTGCCGACGCCGACCGTCTCCGTCGCGGTCGCCATCGGCGGGGCCGGCGGGGCCGGCGGGAATGGCGGGAGCGTCAGCCTCCAGAACACCGGCCTGATTGCCACGGCAGGAGGCGGCTCGATCGGCATCGCGGGGCAGAGCGTCGGCGGCGGCGGCGGCTCGGGCGGCGACGCCTCCGCCACCTCCACGGCCAAGGGCAACGACGACTCGCCGCTCAACGTCTCCACCTCCGTCGCCCTCGGCGGCACGGGCGGCGGGGGCGGCACCGGCGGCCCGGCCAGCGTCACCAATGGCGGCATGATCTTCACCCGGGGCGAGGCGGCGGACGCGGTCCTGGCCCAGAGCATCGGCGGCGGCGGCGGCAATGGCGGGACCGGCGACGCCAAGGCGAAGAGCTCCGGCGACGGCGCGAACATCTCTGCCAGCGTCTCCCTCGGCGGCGCAGGTGGCAGCGGCAACAATGGCGGCCCGGTCACCGTGGACAACAGCGGCGCCATTCTGACCCTCGGCGACGGCGCCATGGGGGTGCTGGCGCAATCGGTCGGCGGCGGCGGCGGGCGCGGCGGCGGCGCGGCCGGGACGAGCAACGGCCAGTTCACCGCGAACGTTGCGGTCGGCGGCAACGGTGGCGGCGGCGGCAGCACGACCCAGCCCAACGGCGGCAACGCCGTCACCGTCACCAATGCCGGCACCATCGTGACCTTCGGCGCCGATGCGCCCGCCGTCGTGGCGCAGAGCGTCGGCGGCGGCGGCGGGTTCGGCGGCAAGTCGGCCAGCACGCTCGGCAACCACACCAATTCCGGCGATGGCGGCAACGGGGCCAGCGGCTCCGTCAACGGCGCCATGACCTCCCTCAACAGCGCCTTTGCCGCCGGCGGGGAGGGCGCGGTGAATCAGTACAACTCCGTCTCCGGCCTCATCGGCGTCGCCAACTCGGCGCTGGGCAACGTGACGGCGACGCGCCTGCTGGGCGACGATCCGACCGGGGATCTGGAGGATCTGGGTGAATCCGGCGGCGACAGCGGCGATGGCAGCTCCTCCACCAAGATCACCGTCCACGTGAACGTGGGGGGGCAGGGCGGCGCCGCAGGGGACGCGGGCAACATCCATGTCACCAACACCGGCTCGATCGGCACGGTCGGGCCGATGTCGGACGGCATCCTGGCCCAGGCGATCGGTGGCGGCGGCGGTCGGGGCGGCGCAGCCGTCTCCTCCATCACCAGCGGCCAGGTCAACGAGGACGACAAGGAGGGGAACGTCCCCATCAGCGTCGGCGGCCAGGGCGGCCACGGCGGCAGCGCGGGCAGCGTCACCGTGGACAATGGCGGGAACGTCACGACGATCGGCGCGCAGTCGCTCGGCATCGTGGCGCAGAGCATCGCGGGCGGCGGCGGCATCGCCGGGACCTCGGCCGCGAAGGTCAAGGGCGACAACGCGGACAATACCTCGGTCCTCAGCCTGCCCATCGCGATCGGCGCCAATGGCGGCGGCGGCGGGTCGGCGGGGACCGTGACGGTCACCAACGCGGGCGCGATCGTCACGCGCAGCCATGACGCGACCGGCATCGTGGCGCAGAGCATCGCGGGCGGCGGCGGCATCGTCCGCACCCGCTCCAGCGATGCGTCGGACAACAACGGCGGCGGGCCGGTCGCGACGGGCGGCAGCTACGGCATCAACCTGACCTTCGGCGGCAACTGCGGCACCCTCTGCGACGCGAGCAAGGAGGCGCCCGCCGGCTCCGCCGGCAGCATAGCGGTGAACCATACGGGCAGCATCACAACCGGCTCCGTGGCCGCGAACGGAACGAGGTTCGGCAGCAACGCCTACGGCATCCTGGCGCAGAGCATCGGCGGCGGCGGCGGGCTGGTGCTGGGGGGCACGCCGAACGGGACGAATTTCTTCGGCTCCGGCACCATGACCGGCGACGCAGGCAGCGTGACGGTATCGGTAGGCAACGCCTCGGGCGCGGCAGGGTCGGCGGGCAACATCACCACCTATGGCCTCGGCGCCGTCGCCATCCTGGCGCAGAGCATCGGCGGCGGCGGCGGGCTGGCGGGCGACACCGGGCTGACGGCGCAGCGCGCGGGCTTCGCGCCCTCTTCCGCGCACAGCGGCAATGGCGGGCAGGTCCTGATCAATGTGAACCCGACGGCCATTCTCTCCACCAGCGCCGACAACACCCCCGTCATCCTGGCGCAGAGCATCGGCGGCGGCGGCGGGCGCGTCACCAGCAGTGGCGACGGCGCCTATGACGGCACGGCCGGAGGCAGCGGCACCGGCGGCGCGGTGACCATGAATGTCTACGGTCAGGTGCGGGCGGGCGGCGCGGCCTCCCCCGGCATCTTCGCCGAGAGCGTGGGCCAGGGCTCGACGGCCAATCCGACCGGCGGCGCCGCGGTGCGGATCAACGTCGGGCCGGGCGCCCTGGTGCAGGGCGGCCGCGACTTTAACCCGGGCGACGGCTACAACGCCGGCATCTACATCGTCGGTGGCAGCACCAACCAGGACCCCTCGAGCCAGACCAACAACAACATCAACAACCAGGGCACCATCACCTCGCTCGGCACCACCGCGATCTACGGCACCGGCGGCTGGACCAGCGTGTACAACCAGGCCGGCGGCACGATCACCGGCAGCGTGAACCTGGACAACGGCAATGGCGGCGGCGCCTGCCCCCAAGGGGGCTGCGCCGTGACCGGCGGCAACGTCGCCAACGCCGCCGGCGCCGCCTTCAACACCGGCCCGCTGGTGCGCCTCGGCGCAGCAGGCACGCTGACCAATGCGGGGACGCTGAACATCGGCGGCACCGGCACGATCGCGACGACGGCAATGACGGGCAACCTGGTGCAGACCGGCAGCGGCCGGCTGGTGGTGGACACCAACCACGCGACGGGGCAGGCGGACCGGCTGGACGTGCAGGGCAGCGCCTCGCTCGCCGGCACGGTGGAGGTGCACGCCGCGAGCCTGGCCAACCGCGCCGTGACGGTGCTGACCGCGACCCAGGGGGTGAGCCTCGATGCCGGGCTCGCCACCACCCGCACCCAGCTCTTCCGCTTCGATGCCCAAGCGAGCGGCAACAGCCTGCTGATCCAGCCCCGCGCCGAGTTCGCCACCCAGGCCGCGGGGCTGGGCCAGAACCAGCAGCGCGTGGCCGCCCACCTGCAGGAGCTGTGGGACAGCGGCGCCAGCCTCGGCACCGGCTACACCGCGCTGGCTGGGGTGGCCGATGCGGGCGGCTATGCCCGCACCTTGAACAGCCTCTCCGGCCAGACCGTCGGCGCCGTGGCCGCCTTCCGCTACAGCGCCAGCCAGAGCTTCGTCACCACCATGCTGGACGGCTGCCCGACCTACGAGCAGGCGGGCATCACCGATGCGGAGCAGGGCTGCGGCTGGGCCCGCATCCTCGGCCGCCACAGCGACCAGGACGCCACCGCCGCCGCGCTGGGCTACACCGCCGACGCCTGGACCATGCAGACCGGCGGGCAGGTGCAGGTCGCGCCGGGCTGGTTCCTGGGCGGCTCCATCGCCTATGAGAGCAGCGACTTCCGCGGCGATGGCGGGCTGGCCAAGGTCAATGGCGACAGCCTGCTGCTGGGCGCGACCCTGCGCCACCAGGACGGGCCCTGGCAGATCTCCGGCGCGCTGGACTTCGGTTATGGCTGGTACGACAGCAAGCGCACGGTCGAGGTCGGCACCCTGACGCAACAGGCCAGCGCCTCGCCGCGGGCCTGGCAGGTCGGCGCGCATGCCCGCGTCGCCTACCAGATCCCCTTCGAGGGCTGGTACCTGCAGCCGCGGGTGGACCTGCACCTGAACCACGTGCGCAGCGGCAGCTACACCGAGAGCGGCGCCTCGCCCTTCAACCTGACGGTCGATGGCCAGGGCGAGACCAGCGTGGCCGCCACGCCCGCGATCGAGGTCGGCGGCCGCATCCGGATCGCCGAGGGAATGGTGCTGCGTCCCTATGCCAGCGCCGGCCTCAGCCTGGTCAGCAACGGCGACTGGGCGGCGACCGCGCGCTTCGCCGGCCAACCCGCCAGCCGCGGCTTCCGCGCCACCACGCCGATCCCCGACACGCTGGGCAAGTTCGCCCTGGGTGCGGAGCTGCTCAGCACCGGCAACTGGGACTTCAAGCTCCAGTACAGCGCCGATCTCGGCGACCGCTACGCCTCCCATGCCGGCATGGCGCGCGTCGCCTACAGGTTCTGAGGGCAGGCGGCGCGAGGATGGGCGCGGCGGCGATGAGGCGGCGAAGGCCTGGTGCGTGGCGGGCTCTGCCGCGGGCCTGGGCGTCTGGCTCCTGGGCTTCCTGGTGATCGGCGGGGAGTGGTTCCAGATGTGGCAGTCGTCCCACTGGAACGGCCAGGAGGCCGCCTTCCGCTTCGCGATGGTCATCCTCGCGGTGCTGATCTTCGTCCATCAGCCGGATGGCGGCACGCAAGGAGCGGCGCATGGCCGATAGCTTCATGACGCGGTGGCTGCGCCCGTTGCGCCGTTCCCTGAAGGCCGGCGCCGTGCTGCTCTGGCTGGGCAGCGCGGCGGCCGCGGACGGGGCCACGCTGACCGTGGACGACGGGTCGCGTCACGTCGCCTTCGGCACGGAGGCGCTCCTGGCCAGCCCGTCGGCCGTCGACCTCCTCGTGCAGCAGGACCCGGCCTATGGCGGCGCCGCGCGGCGCTACCGCGCCGTGCCGGTGACCGAGGTGCTGTCCGGCCTGGCCGCCAACGGAGGCGGTGCGGTGGAGGCCGCGGCGACCGACGGCTTCGTGACCCAGATCCCGGTCCGCCTGCTGGAGCAGACGGCCGGGAGCGCCGCCCGCGCCTGGCTGGCCGTCGAGCCGCCGGACGCACCCTGGCCCGCCATCGCGGGCCGGTCGGCCAGCGCCGGCCCGTTCTACATCGTCTGGGAGCGGCCGGAGCTGTCGGGCATCGCGCGCGAGTACTGGCCCTTCCAGCTGGCGACCCTGCGCTACGTCCCGCTGCCGACCGAGCGCTGGCCGCAGCTGGCCGTCGACCCCGCGCTGCCGGCGGATCACGCCGCGCGGGTCGGGCAGGCCGGCTTCGCGGCCAATTGCCTGCCCTGCCACCGTCTGAACGGCGCCGGTGCCTCCGACATGGGCCCGGACCTGAACCGGCCCATGAGCCCCACCGAATACTTCGAGCCCTCCGCGCTGCGGCGCTACCTGCGCGACCCCGGCTCGGTGCGGGACTGGCCGCAGCGGGTCATGCAGGGCTTCTCGCCGGAGCAGCTCTCCGACGACGACATCAACGGCATCGTCGTGTATCTCGATCACATGGCCCGGCGGCGCGCGCCATAGCCGCGAGAGCCGGGCCGCGCGTCACGCCCGGGCGGTGGGAGCCGGCATCAGGCCGCCCGCATCGGCCGCCGCACCCAGGCGCCGCGCGATGCGGAACGCCTTCCCGTACCGCTCGACATCCTCGGGCCGACGCAGGAACCAGAAGATCGGCTCCGTGCCCGCGACCCAGTCGGGCCGCAGGCGCGCGACATCCCGCAGCGCCTCGCGCGCCTCCTCGACGAGGCCGGCCTCGACCGCCGCGACCACCATCGTGCGGAAGCAAAGGGCGTAGTCCGGCAGATGCACGGCGCAATGGCGGAGCGCGGCCATCGCCTCCTCGGGACGCCCCTCCAGGAGCAGGGCACGACCGAGCACCGCATGCAGGACGGGCGAGCCGTACGGATCCCGGGCGATGGCCTGCCGGAACGCCCTCTCCGCCTCCTCAGGATAGCCTGCCGCGGCCAGCGTGTCGCCGCTCGCGATGAGCGCCGCATCGCCGGCGATGCGGCTCGTCCGCAGCGCGAGGCGTGCCGTGGTGACGGCCTCCTCCCAATGCCCCTGCAACGCCAGCGCCAGGCCCAGCGAGGCGAGCGAGTGGGGGGATTCCGGATCCAGCTCGACGGCCATCCGCGCCAATCGGATCGACTGCTCCAGGGTCTCGTCCAGGTCCTGCGTCCGCCAGCCATGGAGCGCGATGCGTGCCAGGGTGATGGCCGTCCAGGCGAGAGCCGGCGCATAGCCCGGATCGGCTTCCGTGGCGCGGAGGAACAGCCCGCGCGCGACAGAGGTCTCGGCCTCCGTGCTGCGGAGGTAGTGCTCCTGGCCAAGCAGGGTGAGCTCGCGCGCGCTCAGCCGATCCACGGGCTTCTGCCGTGCCCGGCGCAGGCTCTTGCGCCCGATCTGCGCGTTCATCGTGGCGGCGAGCGACGCGATGTCCCCGACGGGCAGGCCGGTGGTCCGGCCCGCGGGCCACTCCACCTGCCCGGCCCAGAAGGTGGTGCCGGTCACGAGGTCGTCCAACCGCAGATGGGCGCGCAGCAGGTCGCCCGCAGAGTGGACATCGCCCCTCACCTCGAAGCCCTGCGACACCCGCTGATCCGGACCGGCGACGACGCGCAGGTCCGGATGACGGACCAGCTCGGCCATGAGGCTCGGCGCGAGGGCGGCGGCGGCCTGCGCGGCAGCGGCATCGGCCGGGGCGGACCGCAACGGCTGTATGACCAGGGTGTCCTGCCGCAGGCCCGCGAGGCTGGCGGCGGGCGGGCGCCCGGGCCCCGCCCGGGGAAGCTCGGGCGGCTCGGGTGGCGCGCCGGCGTGGCTCGGTCCGGGGCCCGGAAGTTCGGCGGCGGTCACCGGAGGGGCGCCATCGCTGCCGGCCTGCCCGGCCACGCGACGATGCGCCGCCTGGAAGCGGGCCAGATCCTCAGCGCGCCGGAAGTACCAGAAGCCGGTGTGGTTGCGCGGCATCCAGTCCGGCCTGAGGCGGAACAGCTCGCGCCGCGCCGCCAGGGCCTCTGGCATCCGCCCAGCCTCCGCCCAGGCCACCACGAGGGTGTCGTAGGTCGCCGCATAGTCCGGCAGGTGCAGGGCGCACCAGCGCAGCGGCGGCAGCGATTCCTCCACCCTTCCCGCCAGCAGCAGGGCCCGCCCCAGGATTCCCCGGGCGGTCGGCGGGCAGAGCGGGTCGAGCGCGATCGCAGCCTGCGCCACCTCCACCGCCTCCTCGGAATGCCCTGCGGCGACCAGCACTTCGCAGACGGTGATGCGGGAGGGCGCGAAGGCCGGCCGGCCCGTGCGCAGCGCCGAGCGCGCCACGTCCACGGCCTCCTCCCAGCGCTGGTCCAGGACGAGGGCGAAGGCGAGGCGGGCGAGGCAGAGCGGCGAGTCAGGCTGGAGCTGGACAGCCCGCCGCGCGAGCCGGAGCGCCTCGTCTCGCGCCGCCTGGCCCGCCGGGCTGCCCCAGCCGTGGGTGATCGCGCGATGCACCGTGTAGGCCTGCCAGGCATAGGCGGGCGCGTAGTCCGGATCGGTCGCGATGGCCTGGGCGAACATCTCCCGCGCCACCTCCGTATCCGCCTGGGTGATGCGCTGGTGGTGGTCCCGCCCGATCAGGCAAAGCTCGCGCGCGGTCAGGGTGGCGACGGGCTTGCGGCGCGCGGCGGAGTGGCTGTGGCGCTCCACCTGCCAGTCGATATGGGCGCCGAGGGCGGACAGGGTCGCCGCCGACAGTCCCGACGCGGCCTCCCGCGGCTGATCCAGGCGTTCCGCCCAGAAGACGGTTCCGGTCGCGGCCTCCTCGAGCCGGAGCGTGACCCGCAGTCCCTCGCCGACGGAACGTACCTCGCCCTGGATGCGATACCCCGCCGCGGCCGCCTCTGCGGCGGGCAGCACGCGCAATCCTTCCGCCCGAGCGAGTTCGGCGATCAGGTCGCCCGCCAGCGCATCGGCCAGGCGGGCGCAGGCCGGGTCGCCGTCCGGTGCCTCGAAGCGATGGATCGCGACCGGGTCCTGTCGATGTTCCACGATGTCGCGGGACGGGAGGAGGGCGGCCTTCGGCGCCAGCCCTGCATCGCGGTCGGCGTCCTGCCGGGGCGGCCCGTCGCGCTGTACTGCCGCCGTCAGCATGTAGCCTCGCCGGGGGACCGTCCGCAGGATCTGGGCGGCGCGGCTGCCGAACGCCTGCCGCAACTCGCCGACGCACTGGGTCAGCGAGTCGTCCGTCACCGCCACACCGGGCCAGAGCACTTCGAGCAGTTCCTCCCGCCCCAGGAGCCGGCCCGGATGGTCCACCAGGTAGCGCAGGAGGGCGAAGGTTTTGGGCCGCAGGCGCAGCTCGACGCCATCGAGCCCCAGCAGGGCTCCGCGCTCCGCAGCCAGCCGGAACCCATCGAAGGTGTAGGTCCCGGGATCGTCCCGCAACGGCATCAAAGGTCCTTGTCGACACCCGGTGATCCTAATCCGAAAAAACTCCGAAGATAGGTTCGGAAAAAGATCGTCACGATCTCGGCGGGCCTTCGGGACCTCCATTGCAGCAGCACGGTAGATCAGCAGCGCACCCCGAGATGGAAGCCGCGCCGTGCTCCGACCCGCCAACCGGACCTCGTGCCACCTCTCGCCTTGTGCCGTCCCGGTTGGTGCGAGGGATCGCCCGATCGGAGGCGGCGCAATGGCGAGCGGGGCATCCTTCCCGCCGGGGCCGACCGCCTTGCCTGCCGTTTCCGACCCGCGTCGGACCACGAGCGACCTTCCCCCCTTCCCCATCCCTCATGAGAGAATGGCGATGACCTGCCCCGCCTTCCGCGCCGGCGCGCTTGCGCTGTTTGCCACGCTGGGCCTCGCGGCCTGTGCCGCCGATCCCGCGGCGATCCCGCCGAACGAGAGCCGTCGCGGCCTGAGCCCCATGGCCGGCGAGCCCGTCGCCGCCATGCCGACGACGCCGGGCGCGGCCGATGCCTCCCCGGCCCCCACCGGGCGACGGGCCGTCGCCGGCGACACCGCCGTCTCCGCCGGTCCGGCCACCGCGCTCGACTCCGCCGGCGCCTCGCCCGCCTCCACCGGCCGTGCGAGCGGCACGCGGCAGCGCTGATCCCGTTAGCCCGAAGGACGGAGAGCCCCATGCACGGAACCTTCCGGCTGGTCGGCGCGGCCGTGGTGCTGCTGGCCCTGGCCGGCCCGGCCGGTGCCCTGACGGTGCCGCCCGCGGCGGAACTCCCCAGCGGCATCACGGCCGTGGCCGAGGGCTGCGGCCCGGGCCGCTGGCGGGGCCCCTGGGGCGGCTGCCGCGGCCCCGGGCCCGGTGGCCCCGAGCCCGGCTGGGCCTGGCGCGGCCCCACCGCCCCCGGCTGGTACGGCGGCAATGGCTGCCCGCCCGGCTTCTGGCGCGGTCCCTGGGGCCATTGCCGCGACACGCCCTATCACGGGCCGCTGCCCGGCGGCGGCTGGAAGTAGCCCGCCCTCCCACCCCGGAACGAAAACCCCGATGTCCCTGATCCGATCCGCCGTCGTCGCCGCGGCCCTGCTCGCCTTCCCCGTCCTCTCCTCCCCCGGCGCCCAGGCCCAGCCGGCGCCCGCCCAGCAGCCCGCGCCGGCCGGCGACGAGGCCGATGCGCGGGCGATCCTGAACGCCCGCCTCGCCGCGCTGCGGACGGTCATCGAGCTGTCGCCGGAGCAGGAGAGGCTCTGGGCGCCGCTGGAGGCCGCGATCCGCGATGCCAGCCGCAACGCGGCCAGCCGCCGCGCGCAACGCCTGGCCGCCGCCGAGCCGACGACCTTCCTCGACGTGCTCGGCCACATCGCCGACGCCGAGGTCGCCCGCGGCCAGGACCTGCGACGCGTCGTCGATGCCGCGACGCCTTTCGTCGCCTCCCTCACCGACGCGCAGAAGCGCCGCATCCCCGCCTTCCTCGGCATGACCGACCACCCCGGCCCCGCCCAGCCCAGCGCCCAGCTCTGGCTGTTCGAGGCGGAGGAATGCTGATCGCCCTTCCCCTCCGCACGCCCCCCCGAAAGGACCGACCTCATGAACCGCCGCGATGCCCTTCTCCCGCTCTCTCTCCTGGCCGGTGCCGCCCTCGTCTCCGGCTGCGCCGTGGCGCAGGAGCCCTGGCCCAACCTCAACGAGGCCGAGGACCACCTGCGCCTCGCCCTCGACGCCCTCAACCGGGCGCCCAACCGCTTCGGCGGACACAAGGGCGAGGCCGAGCGCCTGATCCGCGGGGCGCTGGCCGAGATCGAGATCGCCAAGCGCTCCTTCCGCTGACAGCACGCAGGCACCGCGCTCTTCTTCCGGCGGATGTGCCACCAGATCGCGGTGAGTCGTCGTCTGGGAGCTGACTTCGGCGATGGCCGGCACTCCTACGACCTGCACGGCACCTAGCGACCCACAGGCTTGTGAACCGCGCCGGGTTTGGCGGAGGCTGTTTGGCGTGAGTCAGGCCGCCAGGGCTATGGCCTCCTGGGCGGCATAGTAGCGCGCCTCCGCCTCGGCGGGCGGGATGTTTCCGATCGGCTCGAGGAGGCGGCGGTTGTTGAACCAGTCCACCCATTCGAGGGTGGCGAACTCGACGCCCTCCAGGCTGCGCCACGGGCCGCGGCGCCGAATGACCTCGGTCTTGAACAGGCCGATGACGCTCTCGGCCAGCGCGTTGTCGTAGCTGTCGCCGACGCTGCCGACCGACGGCTCGATGCCCGCTTCCGCCAGGCGCTCGGTGTAGCGGATAGACACGTATTGGACCCCGCGATCGCTGTGATGGATCAGCCCCATGCCCTGGACAGGCCGCCGGTCATGCAGCGCCTGCTCCAGGGCATCCAGGACGAAGCCAGCATGGGAGGTGCGCGACACCCGCCAGCCGACGATCCGCCGCGCGAAGGTGTCGATGACGAAGGCGACGTAGACGAAGCCCTGCCAGGTCGCGACGTAGGTGAAGTCCGACACCCAGAGCAGGTTCGGCCGCGGCGCCAGGAACTGCCGGTTTACCCGGTCGGCCGGGCATGGCGCGCCCTTGTCGGGCACCGTCGTCCTGGTCTCCTTGCCACGCACCACGCCGCGCAGGCCCATCTGGCGCATCAGCCGCGCCACCGTGCAGCGGGCGACCGACGTCCCCTCGCGGCCGAGCTGGCGCCAGACCTTCCGCACGCCGTAGACGCCGAAGTTCTCGGCGTGGACCCGCCGCACCTCCGCCCGCAGCATGCTGTCCCGCTGCGACCTGGCCGAGCCCAGAGTGGGATCGGCGCGGCGCGCGGCATGGGCGTGGTAGGTGGACGGGGCGATCGGCAGAACCCGGCAGATCGACTCGACCCCGTACACGCCCCGATGATCGTCGATGAAGGCGATCATGGCTTCGACCGGCGGTCGAGCTCCGCCAGGGCAAAATACGCTGATGCCTTGCGCAGGATCTCGTTCGCCTGGCGCAGCTCGCGGTTCTCCCGCTCCAGCGCCTTGATGCGATCCCGATCCTCGCTCGTGGGCCCGGCACGCTTGCCGCGGTCACGCTCGGCCTGCCGGACCCAGCGACGCAGCGTCTCCGCCGTGCAGCCGATCTTCGCCGCGATCGAGCCGATCGCCGCCCATTGCGAGCCATGCTCCCCGGCGCCGTCCAGCACCAGCCGCACCGACCGCTCCCGAACCTCAGGCGAGTAGCTCGCCGCCGTCTTCTTCGCCGTCATCGCTCCATCCTCTCAACGGTTGGAGCCTCCGCCAAACCCGGCGCGGTTCACTTGTCCCCACATCCTGTGGATAAGAACGTGCGAGACCGTCTGCCCCCCATCGCCCAGCTCCTGCACACCTGCACGCCGCACGAATGCGCCAACCACCTCGCCAAGCCAGGCTATGACGGACGTAACGTCATCACGCTCTAATACCCGCCCCACGAACTGCTGACTCATTCGTGTGAGGCGTGGCGGGTGGTGCTGTGATTCGGTGTTCTCCGAGGTGGCGGAGTGCCTGGGATGGGCGCGGCGGTGGCGATTCGGACTGACGTGGAGGCGGGAGAACTTCGGCGTCTGGCCCGGCGCGAGCGGGCCGGGCGGGTGGCGGCCCGGCTGATGGCGCTGGCGAACGTGCTGGATGGCATGAGCCGTGAGGCGGCAGCCCGGTTCGCGGGGATGGATCGGCAGACGCTGCGGGACTGGGTGATCCGCTTCAACGCCAAGGGCGTGGCAGGCCTGCGCGACCAGCCCCGCTCGGGGCGGCCGACGCGCATGACTGAGGGACAGAGGGCCGCCTTCAAGGCGGTGGTGCTGCGCGGCCCGGATCGCGAGCGAGACGGGGTGTCGTCCTGGCGTATCGTCGATCTGTGTCGGGTGGCGGAGGAGCGCTTCGGTGTAACCTACCGCGAGGGTGGGATGCTGCGGCTGGTGAAGTCGCTCGACCTCTCCTGGCAGAAGGTCCGGCCCAGCCATCCCAAGGCGGACAAGGGAGCGCAGGAGCGGTTCAAAAAGGGGGCCTCGCCGCCGCCCTGAGCGAGATCAGCCGCGCCCACCCCGGCGCCGAGGTCCAACTCTGGTGCCAGGACGAGGCCCGAGTGGGTCAGAAAGGCCGCGGCACCCGTGTCTGGTACGAGCGCGGCGTCCGTCCGGCCGGCACCATCGACCAGCGCCACGCGTCCGCCTGGATCTTCGTCGCCGTCCGCCCCGGCACTGACCAGGCCTTCGCCCTCGTGCTCACCGAGGTCGGCACGGCGGCGATGCAGGCCTTCCTCGACCGCTTCGCCGCCACCCTGCCCGAGCCGGTGCACGCCGCCCTGCTGCTGGACGGCGCGGGCTGGCACATCGCAGGCCACCTCGCCGTCCCGAACAACGTCAGCCTCGTCTTCCTGCCGCCCTACGCCCCCGAGTTGAACCCGGTCGAACGCGTCTGGCTCTACCTGCGGGAGCGCTTCCTCTCGCTCTGCCTCTTCCCCGACCTCAACGCCATCATCGACGGCTGCTGCCAAGCCTGGAACCAACTCACCAACGAGACCGGCCGCATCGCCTCCCTTACCGACTACCCCTACCTGCAATCAGTCAAAACTTTATGAGACGGGTATAATCCGGCTCGGTTCGGCGCTGGGACGTGAAAGGCGATCACCCGGCGCCGCCACCCCGCTCCTGCTATGGGCGACGATTCGACGCCTGCTGTGCCGAACCGGGACACCGCCCGAGGACGGTGGGCAGCCCCGGATGACCGGGGGGTCGTGACACCGGCGGGGCGGGCCCGGGCGGCAAGGCCGGCCCCGTGCGGCGCGCCCTAGCCGGCTCCAACGAGCCGCCCGTCGCGCAGCGTCACCACCCGGTCCATCCGCGCCGCCAGCTCCGGGTTGTGCGTGGCGATCAGGGCGGCGAGCCCCCTGCCCCGCGCCGCTTCCAGCAGTTGCGCGAAGACCCGGTCCGAGGTGCCGACATCGAGGTTCCCGGTGGGCTCGTCGGCCAGCAGGATGCGCGGCGCGTTGGCCAGGGCACGCGCGATGGCGACGCGCTGCTGCTCGCCGCCCGAGAGCCGACCGGGGCGATGGTGCTCCCGCCCCGCCAGCCCGAAGGCCGCCAGCAGCTCCCGCGCATGGTCGCGCGCCTGGGCACGGCTGCGCCCGGCGGCCATCTGCGGCAGGGCCACGTTCTCCTCGGCAGTGAATTCTGGGAGGAGGTGGTGGAACTGGTAGACGAAGCCGATCGTGCTCCGCCGGATGGCGGTGCGCGCGGCATCGTCCAGCCCGCCGGCGGCGCGGCCCTCGACATGCACCTCGCCCCCGTCGGGCCGCTCCAGCAGCCCGGCCAGGTGCAGCAGGGTGGACTTCCCCGTGCCGGAGGGGGCGACCAGGGCGACGATCTCGCCCGCGTGCAGCGTCAGGTCGGCGCCCTGGAGGACGGGCAGCTCCCCCGCCTCGGTGCGGTAGCGGCGCTGCACGTTCTCCAGCCGCAGCGGCGGCACGGCGTCACTCATTGCGCAGCGCCACCACGGGATCGGTCCGCGCCGCCCGCCAGGAGGGGTAGAGCGTGGCGAGGAGCGAGAGGCCGAGGCCCATCAGCACCACCTGCGTCACCTCGTGCGGGTTCACCACCGCCGGCAGCCGGGTGAGGAAGTAGACCTCCGGGCTGAACAGCTCCGTCCCCGAGAGTCGCTGGAGGAGCTGGCGGATGTTCTCGATATAGGCGCAGAAGACGATGCCCAGCAGGAAGCCGATCAGCGTCCCCGCCACGCCGACGCTGGCGCCGCAGAGCAGGAAGATGCGCATGATCGCCCCGCGCGTGGCGCCCACGGTGCGCAGCACGGCGATGTCGCGGGTCTTGTCCTTCACCAGCATGATGAGGGAGGAAACGATGTTGAAGGCGGCGACGATGATGATCAGCGTCAGGATCAGGAACATCACGTTCCGCTCGACCTGGACGGCGTTGAAGAAGGAGGAGTTGGCGCTCTGCCAGTCCAGCACGCGGACGCGCGTGGGGGCGACGGCGCGGTAGATCTCCCGCCCGATGGCGGCGACGTTGTCGGGGTTGTCGACGAAGACCTCCACCTGCGACGCCGCGTCGCGAAGCTGGAAGTAGACCTGCGCCGCCTGGAAGGGCAGGAAGACGTAGCTGCTGTCGTACTCGTTCATCCCCGCCTCGAACAACGCCACCACCTCGTAGGAGCGCAGGCGGGGCACGGTGCCGATGACGGTGGTGCGGCCCTGGGGCGAGACGAGGGAGAGGCGGTCGCCGACGCGGAGGCCGAGCTTCTGCGCCAGGCGGTTGCCGACCACGATCGTGTCGTCGCCGCCGAAGCGCTCCAGGCTGCCGCCGCGCAGGTTGTTCGCGATCAGCGGCCGGGCGCGGAGATCCTCCGGCCGGATACCGCGCGCGATGCCGCCCGAGGCGCCGCCGGCCTCGGAGGTGAACAGCACCTGCCCCTCCACGATCGGGGTGGCGGAGGTCACGCCGGGCACGCCGCGCACCTTGCGGGCGATCTCGTCGAAATCGGGCAGCGGGCCGCCGGCCGCGGCGAAGACGCCCATATGCCCGTTGAGGCCCAGGATTCGGCCCAGCAGCTCCTGCCGGAAGCCGTTCATCACGCTCATCACGATGATCAGCGTCGCCACGCCCAGCGCGATGCCGACGAGCGAGAAGATCGCGATGACCGAGACGAAGCGCTCCCCCTTCCGCGCCCGCAGGTAGCGGAAGGCGACCATACGCTCGAAGGCGCCGAACATCAGGCGGCGAGCTTCGCCAGCGCGTCGTCCAGGGACAGCTCCACCCGCTCGCCGGTGGCGCGGCGCTTCAGCTCCACCTTGCCGGCCGCCGCCCCGCGCGGGCCGATGATCGCCTGCCAGGGGAAGCCCAGCAGGTCGGCATCGGCGAATTTCTGCCCCGCCCGCGCGTCGCGGTCGTCCAGCACCGCGTCGTCCGCGAAGGCGCCGTAGAGCTGCTCGGCCATCGCGTCGCAGGCGGCGTCGCCGGGCTTGAGGTTGATCACCGCCAACTTGTAGGGCGCGATGGCGTCGGGCCACTTGATGCCCGCCTCGTCATGGTTGGCCTCGATCGCGGCCCCCACGACGCGGGAGACGCCGATGCCATAGGAGCCCATCTCCGGCGTCACATTGGCGCCGTCCGGCCCGGCCACCTGGAAGCCCATGGCAGCGGAGTACTTGGTGCCGAAGTAGAAGATGTGCCCAACCTCCACGCCGCGGGCGGCGACGCGGTCGCCCTCCGGCACCTGCGCCCAGGCGGCCTCGTCGTGCAGCTCGTCGGTGGCGGCGTAGCGGCGGGTCCAGAACTCGACCTGCGGCGTCAGGTCGCCGTCGTAGTCGGGGATTTCGGAGAGCGGGTCATAGGCCAGCAGGTCGCGGTGCAGGTAGACCTGGCTCTCGCCCGTCTCGGCCAGGATGATGAACTCGTGGCTCAGGTCGCCGCCGATCGGGCCGGTATCGGCGCGCATCGGGATGGCCTTCAGCCCCATCCGCGCGAAGGTGCGCAGATAGGCCACGAACATCTTGCGGTAGGAATGGCGCGCGCCCTCGACGGTCAGGTCGAAGGAATAGGCGTCCTTCATCAGGAACTCGCGGCCGCGCATGACGCCGAAGCGGGGGCGGACCTCGTCGCGGAACTTCCACTGGATGTGGTAGAGGTTGCGCGGCAGGTCGCGGTACGACTTGGCGAAGCCGCGGAAGATATCGGTGACCATCTCCTCGTTGGTCGGGCCGTAGAGCATCTCCCGCTCGTGCCGGTCGTTGAGACGCAGCATCTCCTTGCCGTAGGCCTCGTAGCGACCGCTCTCCTTCCACAGCTCGGCCGGCTGGATGGTGGGCATCAGGATCTCCTGCGCCCCCGTCCGGTCCTGCTCCTCGCGCACGATCTGCTCGACCTTGCGCAGCACCCGCAGCCCCAGGGGCAGCCAGGCGTAGATGCCGGCGCTGGTCTGCCGTACTAGCCCGGCGCGCAGCATCAGGCGGTGGGAGGCGATCTGCGCCTCGGCGGGCGTTTCCTTCAGCGTGGGCAGGAAGGCGCGGGACAGGCGCAAGGCAGGCGACTCCGGGGGGAAGAGGGGGCGCAACCTAGAGCGGATCGGCGGAGGCTGGAACCGGTGCGGCCCGGGCCTTTCCGCCCCCAGGGGCCGGAAGCGGGCGCTCAGGCCGGGCCCAGCAACAATCTGTCTATCCGGCGTTCTTTTCCGAAACCTTTTGGACGAATTTTCGGCAAACGCTTGTCAGGTCGGACCCTGGCGCCGTAAAAGAAACGGGCCGTGCCCGAGGGCACGGCCCGAGTTTAGGGAGGAAACGCCAGTCACACGGCAGGAAGAGGACCAGCCCTCTTCCTGATGGGTACTGTCGCGCCGCGGCTTTCGCATCGCAACGTGATTCCATGGCGGGTGCGGGCAAAAACAGCTTGGTACCGCTCTTTTTTGCATTCAATTTGAGCAACCGGCGGCATCATGACCACGATCCGCCTACCGGTCAGGCATCGCGAGCCAGCCGTGCCGGAAGGACAGCCAGTCGCTGCTGATGATCGCGTAGAGGCCCAGCCAGACCACCGTCGCCACGACCGTCGTCCACAGCACCTTCGACCATAGCCGCGGCCGGGCCGGGGCGCCGCGCCAGCCACCGGGCGTGCTGACGGCATCGGTATCCGGCTGCACCCCGAAGGGCAGGACCGCGAAGAGCACGGTCCACCAGACCAGGAAGTAGACGACGATCCCGCTGACCCACCCCATCTCTCACACCCGCAGCAGGTGCACGTCCACCATCGGACGCTTGCGCAGGCGGCGGCCGAGCGAGCGGCGCAGGGCCGTCCGGGCCGCCTCCCGCAGGGGGTCGTCATCCAGGCGGAGCGGGGTGGGCAGGTCGCCGATCGCCCGGGCCAGCTCCGAGGCGATCTCCGCCGGCTCGGCGTCGATCTGCTCGAACAGGCCGGGGGCGGAAACCTGCGGCTCTCCGCGCACCCGGCCGTCCCGGTCCACCGCCAGGGAGGCCACGACCACGCCGTTGAACAGCATGCGCCGGCGCGCCGCCAGCACCCCGCCTTCCAGCGGCAGCAGGCGGTCGCCGTCGATCGCAAAGCGGCCTGTCGGCACCGTGTCCACCACCTCCGGCGTGTTGCCGGACAGGCGGAGCACGTCGCCATCCTCGATCAGGATGGGCTTGGCACCGGCCTCCTGCGCCAGCTCGGCATGCTGCTCCAGGTGGCGCCATTCGCCGTGCACCGGCACGGCGATGCGCGGCTTCACCAGGGCGTAGAGCCGGCGCAGCTCGTCCCGCGCGGGGTGGCCGGAGACGTGCACCATGCGCTCGTCGGCGGTGATGACGCGGCAGCCGGCGCGGCGGAGGCGGTCCTGGACGCGCGCGATGGCACGCTCGTTCCCGGGGATCTGGCGGGAGGAGTAGATCACCGTGTCCCCCTCCCCCAGCGAGATCTGCGGATGGGTGTCGGCGGCGATCTTGGACAGGGCCGAACGCGGCTCCCCCTGGCTGCCGGTGCAGATCACCACCAGCGCGTCGTCGGGCAGGTAGCCCGCCTCCTCCTCCGTCAGGAACGGCGGGATGTCGGAGAGGTAGCCCGTCTCCCGCGCCGCCGCGTCCGCGTTGCGCAGGCTGCGGCCGAACAGGGCGACCTGGCGGCCGTTGGCCTCGGCGGCCTTGGCCACGGAATAGAGCCGGGCGACGTTGGTGGCGAAGCAGGTGACGGCGACGCGCCCCTTCAGCTCGCCGATCAGCGCCGTCAGCTCGCGCAGCACCTCGGCCTCGCTGCCGGAGGTGCCGTCGACCAGGGCATTGGTGCTGTCGCAGACCATCGCCAGCACGCCTTCCTGCCCCAGCGCGGCGAAGGCGGCTTCGTCCGTGGGCGGGCCGAGCAGCGGATCGGGATCGAGCTTCCAGTCCCCCGTGTGCATGACGATGCCGTGCCGGGTGCGGATGGCCAGCGCCTGCGCCTCGGGGACCGAATGCGCGACCCGCAGGAAGGTCAGGTCGAAGGGCCCCACGGCGAAGCGCCCGCCCGGCGGGACCGTGTGCAGCATGACCTGGTTCAGCAGACCGGCCTCCCCCAGCTTCCGGCGGAGCACCGCCGCGGCGAAGGGGCTGGCATAGACGGGACAGCGCAGGCTGGGCCAGAGATGGGCGACCGCCCCGAGATGGTCCTCATGGGCGTGGGTGATGACCAGGGCCTGCAGCTGGTCCTGCCGCTCGGCCAGCCAGGACGCGTCGGGCACCATCACCTCCGCCTCGGGCGTGTCGCTGCCGCCGAAGCCGATGCCGCAATCCACGGCCAACAACGCCTGGTCGCAACGGTAGACATTCAGGTTCAGGCCGATCTCCCCGGTCCCCCCGAGGGGGATCAGGGCCAGGTCGCCGGAGTTCAGGGGCATGTGTTCTCGTTCTTCATGGTCCCCCGCCCGTCAGTCCGCATCATGTCTCAGCATCTCGGGCAGGGTGGTCCGATGGAAGATGGGCGTGGGATTGCGATCCGCCAACAGGCGCAGCCCGTCCAGGGTGATGTCCGCATCGGTGCGGTCGATGATGGTCGTGCCCTCGGCGAAGAGGGGGGCGAGGCCGCCCGTGGCGATCACCTTCAGCGGCGCGCCGTACTCGCCCCTGATCCGGCCCACGATCCCCTCGATCAGCCCGACATAGCCCCAGAAGACGCCCGACTGCATGGCGGGCACCGTGTCGCGCCCGATCACCGCCTGCGGCCGGCCGATGCCGATGCGCGGCAGGCGGGCGGCCGCCTTGTGCAGCGCCTCGATGGACAGGTTCACCCCCGGGGCGATGACGCCGCCGAGATAGGCGCCATCCCCGTCCACCACGTCGAAGGTGGTGGCGGTGCCGAAATCGATCACCACGAGCGGCCCGTGGTAGTGGCGGTGGGCCGCCAGGGCGTTCAGGAGGCGGTCGGCGCCGACCTCCTTCGGGCGGTCCACCTTGATCTCGAAGCCCCAGTCCAGCCCGGCCCGGGCCACCAGCGGCTCGCAATGGAACCATTCCCGGCTCAGCCGGCGCAGGTTGTAGAGGGCGGCGGGCACGACCGTGCCGATCGCGCAGCGCGTCACCTCGCCGGCGGGGATGCCGGCATGCTGGAACAGGCTGTAGAGCCAAGGTCCGTACTCGTCGCTGGTCCGGTCGGCACGGGTGGCGATGCGCCAGCGGCCGCGCCATTCCGTGCCGTCATGAACGGCGAAGACGACATTCGTGTTGCCCGCATCGACCGCCAGGAGCACGCGTTCCGTTCCCTTCACACCCGCCTGCGGGGACAGGATGCCCGCCCGGTTCCGGCCGGGCGCGCGGGCCGCTGGACCAGATCCCGGATCGTTCCCCGATCGCGCGATGCAGGGTGTCGGCCGGTCGGGCCGCAAGCCGTCACGCTCTAACCGGTCAGTTCCCCGCTGGCAACGAGCGTGACGCCGCCGGCGGTGTCGAGTTGCAGCGCGCCATCCTCCGCCAGCCCGGCGAAGCGGCCGCGCCGGTCGGGCTGCCCGGCCGTGCCCCGCAAGGCAAGGGGCGTGCCGATCGGGGGCCCGAAGCGCAGCCAGGCGTCGCGCACCGGGCCGAACCCCTCCCGCGCCAGGCGCCCGCGCCAGTGGTCGAGGCGTTGCAGCACCGCCCGGGCCGCCGCCTCCGGCGATGGCGGGACGATCCCCGCCATGGCGAGGCTCGCGGTCGGCCGGTCCGGCAAGGAGGGCGCCGCCGCAAGGTTGGCGCCGATGCCGATCACCAGCCAACCCGGCACGCCGCCGGCCCCGGGCCCGGCCTCGACCAGGATGCCGGCGCACTTCCTGTCGTCGAGCAGCAGGTCGTTGGGCCATTTCAGCCGCAGCCGTGCCGGCGCGGCCAGGAAGCTGCCCAACGCCTCGGCCAGCGCCACCCCGGCCAGGAGGGACCAGCGCGGCATCTCGCGCAGCGGGGTCTGCGGGCGGAGCAGCAGGGAAAGCGACAGGTTGCCGGCGGGCGCCGTCCAGCTCCGGCCCTGCGTGCCGCGCCCTGCGGTCTGGCGCAGGGCCAGCACCGCCAGCCCCTCGGGCTCCCCCGCCTCGGCCCGGGCGGTCAACAGGGTGCTGGTGCTGGGCAGGCTGTCATGCACCTCCAGCCGCCAGGGGGGCGGCCGGGGTGACGACAGGTCGTCGGGAAGCCGGGGCTGCGTCGCCCCGGCCGCCGGGAGGCTCATCCGACCAGCGCGGCCACCGCCGCCTGCACCGCCGCCAGCACCGGCGCCGGGAAGGCGAAGAACACGACGTTCAGCAGCCCCGCCCCGGCCATCAGCATGCCGACGCCGACAGGCCGCGCGTCCAGCGCCCCAGCCGCCTCGTCGAAGTACATCACCTTCACGATGCGCAGGTAGTAGTAGGCGGAGACCACGGAGGTCAGCACGCCGATCACCGCCAGCGTCCAGTAGCCCGCCTGCACCGCGGCCAGGAAGACGTAGAGCTTGCCGAAGAAGCCGGCGAGCGGCGGGATGCCCGCCATGGAGAACATGAAGATCGCCATGGCCAGCGCCATGCCGGGATCGGTGCGGCCCAGCCCGGCGAGGTCGTCGATGGACTCCACCGCGCGGCCGTTGCGCCGCATGGAGACCAGCACGGCGAAGACGCCGATGTTCATGACCAGGTAGATGGCGAGGTAGAGCAGCAGCCCGCGCACGCCGACCTCGGAGGCGACGGCGAGCCCCATCAGCAGGTAGCCGACATGGCCGATGGAGGAATAGGCCATCAGCCGCTTGATGTTGCGCTGTCCGATCGCCGCCAGCGCCCCCAGCAGCATCGACAGGATGGAGGCCAGGACGATCACCTGGCTCCATTCCGCGGCGAGGTCGCCGAAGGGACCGACCACCACGCGGGTCAGCAGCGCCACGCCGGCCACCTTCGGCGCCGAGGCGAAGAAGGCGGTCACCGGCGTCGGCGCGCCCTCGTAGACGTCGGGCGTCCACATGTGGAAGGGCACGGCCGAGATCTTGAAGGCCAGCGCCGCCACCACGAAGACCAGCCCCACCACCACGCCGGCGGAGACGCCCTCCGGGTCGGTCAGCGCCTCGGCGATGCGGTCGAACTGCGTCGCGCCGGAGAAGCCGTAGATCAGGCTGGAGCCGTAGAGCAACAGGCCGGAGGCCAGCGCCCCGAGCACGAAGTACTTCAGCCCCGCCTCGGCCGAGCGGACGTTGTCCCGGTCGAAGGCGGCGACGACGTAGAGCGAGAGCGAGAACAGCTCCAGCCCCATGTAGAGCGCCATCAGGTCGCCGGCCGAGAGCATGACCATCATGCCCAGCGTGGCGGTCAGGATCAGCAGCGGGTACTCGAAGCGGGCGATCCCCTGCTTCGCGTTCCAGTCCAGCGCCAGCAGCAGGCTGGCGGCCGCGCCCAGCAGCACCAGCACCTTGGTGAAGCGGCTGAAGGCGTCGGAGACGTACTGGCCGCCGAAGGCCACGCCGTCCGACTGGCCCAGGGTGAGCATGGCCACGACCAGGAGGGCACCCATCGCCCCCATCGTCACGGCGAAGCTGGTGTCCTTCTTCGGGATCACGCCCACGAGCAGGAGCACCAGGGTGGAGACCGCCAGGACGATCTCCGGCAGGGACAGGGCCCAGTTCATCGCGTCACATCCCCGCCAGGCGCACGGCGGCCAGCGCCGCCTCGTGCCGGCCGACCAGGGCCGCCACGCTCGCCTCGAAGAACTGCAGGAAGGACGAGGGATAGACCCCCATCCAGAGGGTGAGCAGGATCAGCGGCGCGAAGGTCGCGTATTCCCGCGGCGAGAGGTCCAGCAGGCTCTTCAGGTCCTCGCGCGAGATGCGCGAGAAGATCACCCGCCGGTAGAGGTAGAGCATGTAGGCCGCGCCCAGGATCATCCCCATCGCGCCGCCCACCGCGACCCAGGGGTTCACCCGCCACGCCCCGGTCAGCACCAGGAACTCGCCGGGGAAGCCCGCGAGGCCGGGCAGCGCGACCGAGCCCATGGTGAACAGCATGAAGACCAGCGCATAGGCAGGCATGATCTTCGCCACCCCGCCGTAGCGCGCGATCTCGCGCGAGTGCACCCGGTCGTAGAGCACGCCGACGCAGAGGAAGAGCGCGCCCGAGACCACCCCGTGGCTGAGCATCTGGAACAGCGCGCCCGAGATGCCCTGCTGGTTGAAGGTGAAGAGGCCCATGGTGACGATGCCCATATGCGCCACCGAGGAGTAGGCGATGAGCTTCTTCATGTCCTCCTGCGCCAGCGCCACGAGGCTGGTGTAGACCACCGCCACCACGGAGAGCGCGAAGATCATCGGCGCGAAGAACTGCGACGCCTCCGGCAGCAGCGGGATGGAGAAGCGGATGAAGCCGTAGGCCCCCATCTTCAGCAGCACGCCGGCCAGGATCACCGAGCCCGCCGTCGGCGCCTCCACATGCGCGTCCGGCAGCCAGGTGTGGACGGGCCACATCGGCACCTTCACCGCGAAGGCGGCGAAGAAGGCGAGGAACATCCACATCTGGGTGGGGCGCGGGATCACGAGCTCGGCCAGCGCCGTCATGTCCGCTGTCCCCGCCTGGTACCACAGGGCGAGGATGGCCAGCAGCATCAGCACGGAGCCGAGCAGCGTGTAGAGGAAGAGCTTGAAGGCGGCGTAGACCCGCCGCGCCCCGCCCCAGACCCCGATGATGAGGAACATCGGGATCAGCACGCCTTCGAAGAAGACGTAGAACAGGACGATGTCCAGCGCGCTGAACATGCCCACCATCATCGTCTCCAGGACGAGGAAGGCGACCATGTAGTCGCGCACCCGCTTCTGCACGCTCTCCCAGGAGGCGAGGATGCAGATCGGCGTCAGCAGGGTGGAGAGCAGCACGAAGAGGACGGAGATGCCGTCCACGCCCATGTGGTAGCTGAGCCCGAACTCCGGCAGCCAGTCGACCCGCTCGACGAACTGGTAGTCGGCCGAGTTCGGGTCGAAGCGGAACCAGAGGATCAGCGACAGGGCCAGCACGATCAGGCTGGTCCAGAGCGCCGCCCAGCGCGCGTTGGAGGCGACCACCACCTCCTCCCCGCGCACGAACAGGATCGCCGCCGCCCCCGCCAGGGGCAGGAAGGTGAGCAGAGAGAGGAGCGGGAAGCCCGCGGCGTTCATCACAGGACTCCCGCGAGGAAGATGGTCACGAAGAGGACGAGCCCCGCAATCATCACGAAGGCGTAGTTGGCGAGCTTGCCGGTCTGAATGCGGACCGCCCCGCGCGAGGCCTCAACCGTCAGGGCGGCGGCGCCGTTGGGCATGCCGTCGATGATCTGCGCGTCGCCCACCTTCCACAGCACCCGCGCCAGCCGGCGGGCCGGACGGACGAAGAGGACGTCGTACAGCTCGTCGAAGTACCACTTGTTCAGCAGGAAGCGGTACACCGCCGGGAAGGCCGCCGCGATCTTCCCGGGGATCGCCGGGAAGAACATGTAGAACAGGTAGGCGAGCGCGATGCCCGCCACCCCCATCACCGTCGGCGCCAGCGGCACCCATTCAGGCACCTCATGCATCGCGTGCATGATGTGGTTGTGCTCGCCGTTCACGATCGAGCCGTGCCAGAACTCCTCCCAGTGGTGGCCCACGAACAGGTCGTAGAACACGCCGCCGGCGAAGATCGCGCCCACCGCCAGGACCAGCAGCGGGATCAGCATCACCGGCGGGCTCTCATGCACGTGCTCCATCACGTGGTGGTCCGCTCGCGGCGCGCCGTGGAAGGTCAGGATCATCAGGCGCCAGGAGTAGAAGGCGGTCAGGAAGGCCGCGATCATGCCCATGACGAAGGCGTAGGTCCCCACCCCGCTATGCGCGGCGAAGGCGGCCTCCAGGATCGCGTCCTTGGAGTAGTAGCCGGCGAACCAGGGGATGCCGGCCAGCGCCAGGTTGCCGATCCACATCACCGCGTAGGTGATCGGGATCTTGGTCCAGATCCCGCCCATGCGCCGGATGTCCTGCTCGTCCGACATGGCGTGGATGACCGAACCCGCGCCCAGGAAGAGCAGCGCCTTGAAGAAGGCGTGGGTGAAGAGGTGGAAGACCGCCACCTGATAGGCGCCGACCCCGGCCGCGAAGAACATGTAGCCGAGCTGGGAGCAGGTCGAGTAGGCGATGATCCGCTTGATGTCGTTCTGCACGCAGCCGATCGTCGCGGCGAAGAAGGCGGTCGAGGCGCCGACGACGGTGACGATGGCCAGCGCGGTCGGCGCGTGCTCCATCACCGGCGACATGCGCGCCATCAGGAAGACGCCCGCCGTCACCATGGTCGCCGCGTGGATCAGGGCGGAGACGGGGGTCGGGCCCTCCATCGCGTCCGGCAGCCAGGTGTGCAGGCCGAGCTGCGCGGACTTGCCGCAGGCGCCCAGGAACAGCAGCACCCCGATCACCTCCAGCACCGGCATGCCGCCGATGGTCATCGGCTGGACGTGCTCGACACTGGCGAAGATGTCGTTGAAGGTCAGGGAGCCGAAGGACCAGAAGGTCAGCGCCATGGCCATCATGAAGAACAGGTCGCCGACGCGGTTGACGATGAAGGCCTTCATCGCCGCGCGGTTCGCGCTCTCGCGGTCGTACCAGTAGCCGATCAGCAGGTAGGAGGCGACGCCCACCCCCTCCCAGCCGAAGAACAGCTGGACGAGGTTGTCCGCCGTCACCAGCATCAGCATGGCGAAGGTGAAGAGCGAGAGGTAGGCGAAGAAGCGCGGGATCGTCGCGTCGTGCGACATGTACCCCACGCTGTAGATGTGGATCAGGGTGGAGATGAAGGTCACCATCCCCACCATCACCGCCGCCAGCGTGTCGTAGCGCAGCGCCCATTCGACGTGCAGCGTGCCGACCTGGATCCAGTCGGCGATCACCACCGTGGTCGGCTGACTGTGCAGCGCCACCTGCCAGAAGGCGGACACGCCGCAGATGGCGGCCAGCACCATGCAGAGGACGGAGGCCCACTGCGCGGCCTTGTCGCCGATCCAGCGCCCCAGGAAGCCCGCGATGCAGGACCCCAGCAGCGGGAAGAAGACGGCCCCGACGAACATGCCCCTAGCCCTTCAGGGTGGAGACATCCTCCACCTCGATGCTGCCGCGGTTGCGGAAGTAGATGACGAGGATCGCCAGGCCGATCGCGGCCTCGGCGGCCGCGACGGTCAGGATGAACATCGCGAAGACCTGGCCCGTCAGGTCGCCCAGCGAGGCGGAGAAGGCCACCAGGTTCAGGTTGACCGAGAGCAGGATCAGCTCGACCGACATCAGGATGACGATGACGTTCTTCCGGTTCAGGAAGATGCCGAAGACACCCAGCACGAACAGGATGGCGCCCACCGTGAGGAAGTGGGGAAGGCCGACGGCCAGCATCTCAGTGGTGCCCCCCATGCCCGTGGTCGTCGTCATGGCCATGGCCGTGATGCGCGACCTCCTTCGGCTTGTCCTTCGGCTCGGGCGGCAAGCGGCGCAGGATGCCCAGATCCTTCAGCCCGACGCCGGTCGGCACGGACTGGAGCTCGACCTTCTCGGCGCGGGCGACCTGGGCCGCGATGTCCTGCCGGCGGGTGCTGACGCGGTCGCGGTGGGTCAGGACGATGGCGCCGATCATCGCGACCAGCAGCACCATGCCCGCCGCCTGGAACAGGTAGATGTAGTCCGTGTACAGGATGTGGCCCAGCGCCTGGGTGTTGGTCATCCCCGCGGGCGTCGGGTTCAGGCGCAGCGCCTCGGCCCCGCCGCTGAACTGCCAGGCGCCGAGGACCAGGATCAGCTCCAGGAACAGGATGCCGCCGACCACCGCGCCGATCGGGGCGTAGCGCTGGAAGCCCTCGCGGAGCTGGCTGAAGTCCACGTCCAGCATCATCACCACGAAGAGGAACAGCACCGCGACGGCGCCCACGTAGACGATGACCAGGATCATCGCCAGGAACTCGGCGCCGGCGATCAGGAACAGCGCCGCCGCGTTGAAGAAGGCGAGGATCAGGAAGAGCACGCTGTGCACGGGGTTGCGGCTGGTCACCACCATGACGGCGGAGGCGATCAGCACCGCCGCGAAGGCGTAGAAGGCGAGGCCCGCGATCATGGACATGACCTTTCCGGGGTGCGCTGCATGGGGTGGTCCGTCGGTTCCTGGCCGGGCGGGGGGCGCCCGGCCATATGGTCAGCGATAGGGGGCGTCGAGCCGGAGCCGCTCGGCGAGCAGCGGCTCCCAGCGGTCGCCGTTCGCGAGCAGCTTCTCCTTCTGGTAGATCAGCTCCTCCCGTGTCTCCGCGGCGAATTCCAGGTTCGGCCCCTCGACGATGGCATCCACCGGGCAGGCCTCCTCGCAGAGGCCGCAATAGATGCACTTCGTCATGTCGATGTCGTAGCGCGTGGTGCGGCGTGACCCGTCCTCGCGCGGCTCGGCCTCGATGGTGATGGCCAGCGCCGGGCAGATCGCCTCGCACAGCTTGCAGGCGATGCACCGCTCCTCCCCGTTCGGATAGCGCCGCAGCCCGTGCTCGCCCTTGAAGCGGGGCGAGAGCGGCTGGCGCTCATAGGGATAGTTCAGCGTGTACTTCGGCTTGAAGAAGGCCTTCAGCGTCAGCCACATCCCCGAGGCGATTTCCGCCAGCAGGAAGGACCGCGCCAGCCGGTCGAGCGTCGCCATGTCGTTATGCCTTCTCGGCGCGATGCCAGGGGGTCGTCGTGGTCATGCCGGCAGCGATCCGAAGACCTTCAGCGCCGTCGCGGTCAGCACCAGCCAGACCAGCGAGAAGGGCAGGAAGACCTTCCAGCCCAGCCGCATCAGCTGGTCGTAGCGGTAGCGCGGGAAGGTGGCCCGCACCCAGACGAAGACGAAGAGGCAGAAGCAGATCTTCAGGATGAACCAGAGCGGCCCGGGCACCCAGTTCAGCGGCGCCACGTCCAGCGGCGGGTACCACCCCCCCAGGAAGAGGATGGTGGTCAGTGAGGACATGAGGATCATGTTCGCGTACTCGCCGAGGAAGAACAGCCCGAAGGACATGGAGCTGTATTCCACGAAGAAGCCCGCCACCAGCTCGCTCTCGCCCTCCGGCAGGTCGAAGGGCGCCCGGTTCGTCTCCGCCAGGATGGAGATGAAGAAGATGATGAACATCGGGAAGAGTGGGATGACGAACCACAGGTCCCGCTGTGCCCGCACGATGTCGGTGAGGTTCAGCGAGCCCACGCACATCAGCACGGTGACCATCACGAAGCCCATCGAGACCTCGTAGGACACCATCTGCGCCGCCGAGCGCAGCGCGCCGAGGAAGGCATACTTCGAGTTCGACGCCCAGCCCGCGATGATGATGCCGTAGACGCCGAGGGAGGAGATGGCGAAGAGGTAGAGCACGCCGACATTGATGTCCGCGATCGCCCAGCCGTCGTTCACCGGAATCACCGCCCAGGCCAGCATGGCCAGGACGAAGGTGATCATCGGCGCCATCAGGAACAGCACCCGCGACGCGCCGGAGGGGATCACCGTCTCCTTGGTGAGCATCTTCAGCGCGTCGGCGAAGGGCTGCAGCAGGCCGAAGGGCCCGACCACGTTGGGCCCCTTGCGGCGCTGCATCGCCGCCATGACCTTGCGCTCGCCATAGGTCAGGTAGGCCACCGCGATCAGCAGCGGCACCAGCAGCGCCAGGGTCTGCGCGACCGTGATCGAGAGGATCCCGATCGGGGTGGAGAGGAAGCCGTCCATCCCGCCTTACTCCGCCGCCAGCAACGTGGGCGCCGCGTCCTGCCGGGTGCGGCTGCACTCCGCCATCACCTCGCTGGCCCGGCTGATCGCATCCACCCGGTAATAGTCGGCGATCGGCAAGGCGAAGGGCTCCCCCCCCACCGATCCGCCGCCCGCCGGCCCGGCTGCATCGGCGCAGCCCGCCGCCGGCACCGCGTCCAGCGTTCCGAAGACCGGGTTCGCCGCCACCAGCGCCTCGCGCAGCGCGGGCAGGTCGTCATAAGGCAGCGGCCGGCCGAGCACGCCGCTCAGCGCCCGCAGGATCGCCCAGTCCTCCCGCGCCTCGCCCGGCGGGAAGACGGCGCGGCGGCCGAGCTGGACCCGGCCCTCCGTGTTCACGTAGGTCCCGTCCTTCTCCAGATAGGTGCAGCCGGGCAGCACCACATCCGCCTTCACCGCGGCGCGGTCGCCGTGATGTCCCTGGTAGACGACGAAAGTCCCCTCGCCGATCAGCGACGGGTCGAAATTGTCGGCGCCGAGCAGGAACAGCACATCCACCCCGCCGCCGAGCATGGCGCCGAAATCCTTGCCGCCATCCTTCGGCAGGAAGCCGAGATCCAGCGCCCCCACCTGGCCGCCGAACTGGTGCAGCAGGTTGAAGCCGTGCCACTCCGGCGTCAGCGCACCCAGCCGCTGCGCCAGCGCCCAGGCCCCCGCCAGCACCGCCGCGCCGTCCGGCCGCGCCAGCGCGCCGCGGCCCAGCAGCACCAGCGGGCGCTTGGCGTTGCGCAGGACCTTGGCGAAGGCTCCCTCCCCGTCCTCCACCCCGTCCAGCGCGGCGAAGTCGGCGCCCAGATGCGTGGCGCCATAGGTCAGGTCGAGCCCGGCCGGGCCGACATAGCCGACCTCCATCTTCCCGCTCAGCCAGCGCTTGCGGATGCGCGCATTCAGCACCGGCGCCTCGTGGCGCGGGTTGCTGCCGATGATCACCACCGCATCCGCCTGCTCGATGCCGGCGATGGTGCTGTTGAACAGGTAGAAGTCACGGCGCGAGGCGTCGATCGCCGCCCCGTCCTGGCGGCAGTCGAGGTTGCCCGAGCCCAGCGAGGCCATCAGGTCGCGCAGCGCCAGCAGGCTCTCCGCATCGGCGTGGTCGCCGGCCAGCGCGCCGATCCGCTCGCCCGGCGCGCCGTTCAGCCGCGCGGCGATGGCATCGAAGGCCTCCTGCCAGCTCGCCTGGCGGAGCTTGCCGTCGCGCTTCACCCAGGGACGGTCGAGCCGGCGGTGCTTCAGCCCGTCATGCGAGAAGCGCGAGCGGTCGGCGAGCCACTCCTCGTTGACGTCGTCGTTGATGCGCGGGGTGATGCGCAGCACGTCCGGGCCGCGCGCGTCGATGCGGATATTGGCCCCCACCGCGTCCATCACGTCCACGCTATCCGTGTGCGTCAGCTCCCAGGGCCGCGCCGTGAAGGCATAGGGCCGGCTGGTCAGCGCGCCGACCGGGCAGATGTCGATCAGGTTCCCCGCCAGCTCGGTGGAGAGCGTCTTCTCGACATAGGTGCCGATCTCCATGCTCTCGCCGCGGCCGGTGGCGCCCAGCTCCGGCACGCCGGCGATCTCGGTGGAGAAGCGGATGCAGCGGCTGCACTGGATGCAGCGGTTCATCACCGTCTTCACCAGCGGACCGATGAACTTGTCCTTCACCGCCCGCTTGGCCTCGCCGAAGCGGCTGTGGTCCAGGCCGTAGGCCATGGACTGGTCCTGCAGGTCGCACTCGCCGCCCTGGTCGCAGATCGGGCAGTCCAGCGGGTGGTTGATGAGCAGGAACTCCATCACCCCGCGCCGCGCCTTCCGCACCAGCGGGCTGTCGGTCATGATCTTCATGCCGTCCATGACCGGGAAGGCGCAGGAGGCCACCGGCTTCGGCGACTTCTCCACCTCGACCAGGCACATGCGGCAGTTGCCGGCGATCGACAGGCGCTCGTGGTAGCAGAAGCGCGGGATCTCCTTCCCCGCCATCTCGCAGGCCTGCAGGGCGGTCACGCCCAGCGGGACCTCGATCTCCGCGCCGTCGACGGTGACCTTGATGACCTTCACGTCGCTCATCGGATCACTCCGCCGCCAGGGGGAGGGAAGTGGGGGGCATCGGGGTGGCGGAATGCTTCGCCTTGTACTGGGCGATGCGCTCCTCCATCAGCGGGCGGTAGTGCCGGATCAGCCCCTGCACCGGCCAGACGCCGCCATCGGCCAGCGCGCAGATGGTGTGGCCCTCGATCTGCCGGGTCACCTCCTCCAGCACGTCGATCTCGCTCACCTCGGCGCGGCCCTCGACCATGCGCAGCATCATCCGGTTCACCCAACCCATGCCCTCGCGGCAGGGGGTGCACTGGCCGCAGCTCTCGTGCTTGTAGAACTGCGACAGGCGCTGGATCGCCTTGATGATGTCCGTGCTCTTGTCCATCACGATCAGGCCCGCCGTGCCCAGGCCCGACTTGTGCTCGCGCAGCGCGTCGAAATCCATCAGCACGTCGTCGCAGATATGCTTGGGCAGCAGCGGCGTGGAGGAGCCGCCGGGGATGACGCAGAGCAGGTTGTCCCAGCCGCCGCGCACGCCGCCGGCATAGCGCTCGATCAGCTCGCGCATCGGGATGCTCATCTCCGCTTCCACGTTGCACGGCTTGTTCACGTGGCCGGAGATGCAATAGACCTTGGTGCCCTGGTTCTTCGGCCGGCCGAAGCCCGCGAACCACGCCCCGCCACGGCGCAGAATGGTCGGCGCCACCGCGATGGTCTCGACGTTGTTCACCGTGGTCGGGCGGCCGTAGAGGCCCATCGCCGCCGGGAAGGGCGGCTTCAGGCGCGGCATGCCCTTCTTGCCCTCCAGGCTCTCGATCAGCGCCGTCTCCTCGCCGCAGATGTAGGCGCCCGCGCCACGATGGATGTAGACGTCGAAGTCGTAGCCCGAGCCGCAGGCGTTCCTGCCGATCAGCCCGGCCTCGTAGGCCTCGTCCACCGCCGCCTGAAGCACCAGGCTCTCGTTGTAGTACTCGCCGCGATGGTAGATGTAGGCCGCCGTCGCGCCCATGCCGACGCCGGCCAGCAGGCAGCCCTCGATCAGCTTGTGCGGATCGTGGCGGATGATGTCACGGTCCTTGCAGGTGCCCGGCTCGGACTCGTCACAGTTGACGACGAGATAGACGGGGTTGCCGTCGGACTGCTTGGGCATGAAGGACCACTTCAGCCCGGTCGGGAAGCCGGCGCCACCGCGGCCGCGCAGGCCGGACTGCTTGATCTCCTCGACGATCCAGTCGCGCCCCTTGGCGATGATCGCGGCCGTCCCGTCCCAGTCGCCCCGCTTGCGCGCGGCGTCCAGGCCCCAGTGCTCCAGCCCGTAGAGGTTGGTGAAGATGCGGTCCTTGTCGGAGAGGGCCATCCTACTTCTCCTCCTCCGTGCCGGTCAGCACCATCGGCCCGCCCTCCGGCGCGCTGGTCTGCCGCCCGATGGTGGAGCCGATCGGTGGCCGCACGCCGTTCTTCAGCGATTCGAGGAGCTGGACGGTGCGGTCGTAGTCCAAATCCTCGTAGTAGTCGTCGTCCACCTGGAGGATCGGCGCATTCACGCAGGCGCCCAGGCACTCCACCTCAGTCAGGGTGAACAGCCCGTCCGGCGAGGTGTCGCCATAGTCCTTCAGGTGGCCGTGGTCCTTGCAGGCGCGCAGCACCTCGTCCGAGCCGCGCAGCCAGCAGGGGGTCGTGCCGCAGACCTGCAGGTGGTAGCGCCCGATCGGCTTGGTGTTGAACATGAAGTAGAAGGAGGCGACCTCGTAGACGCGGATCGGCGGCATCCCCAGCCGCGCGGCCACCGCATCCATCGCCACCTTCGGCAGCCAGGCGCTGCCCGTGTCGCGGCCCATCTGCTTCTGCGCCACGTAGAGGACGGGGATCACCCCGCTGGCCTTCTTCTCCTCGGGGTAGCGGGCGAGGATCGTGGCGATCTTCTTTTCGCTGTCCGCGTCGAAGGCGAAGCTCGCCGGGGCCTCCGGCGCGACGAAGGCCTTGCCGATCGCGTGGGTCGCACCCTCGTGCGAATGGTCGCTCACCGGTCGATCTCTCCGAACACCACGTCGAGGCTGCCGACCACCGCCACCGCGTCGGCCAGCATGTGCCCCTTGCTCATCACTTCCGTCGCCTGAAGATGGGCATAGCCCGGCGAGCGGATCTTGCAGCGGTAAGGCTTGTTGGTGCCGTCCGACACCAGGTAGACGCCGAACTCGCCCTTCGGCGCCTCGACCACCGAATAGGTCTCCCCCGCGGGCACGTGGTAGCCCTCGGTGTAGAGCTTGAAGTGGTGGATCAACGCCTCCATCGAGCGCTTCATCTCCGCGCGCTTCGGCGGCGCGATCTTGTTGTCCGCGATCTTGATCGGCCCCTGCGGCATCTCGCGCAGCGCCTGGCGGATGATCTTCACGCTCTCGCGGCACTCGGCCACGCGGACCAGGTAGCGGTCATAGCAGTCGCCGTTGCGCCCGACGGGGATGTCGAAGTTCATCCGGTCGTACACGTCGTAGGGCTGCTGCTTGCGCAGGTCCCAGGCGCAGCCGGAGGCGCGCAGGCAGGGGCCGGAGAAGCCCCAGGCCATCGCCTGCTCGGCGGACATGATGCCGATGTCGACGGTGCGCTGCTTGAAGATGCGGTTGCCCGTCAGCAGCCCTTCCAGCTCGTCCATGAAGCCGGGCAGCTTCTCCGCCCAGGCATCGATCCGCTCCGCGAGGCCGGCCGGCAGGTCCTTCGCCACGCCGCCAGCGCGGAAGTAGTTCACATGGTAGTGGCTGCCCGCCACCGCCTCGTAGAACTCCAGCGCGCGGTCGCGCTCCTCGAAGCCCCAGAGCGCGGGGGTGATGGCGCCGCAGTCCAGCGCGAAGGTCGTCAGGTTCAGCAGGTGGTTCAGGATGCGGGTGACCTCGCTGAACATCACCCGGATGTACTGCGCCCGCTCCGGCGCCCGGATGCCCAGCAGACGCTCCGTCCCCAGCGCGAAGGCGTGCTCCATGCACATGGGGCTGACGTAGTCGAGGCGATCGAAATACGGGTTCGCCTGCATGTAGGTCTTGTGCTCGATCAGCTTCTCGGTGCCGCGGTGCAGCAGCCCGACATGCGGATCGGCGCGCTCCACCAGCTCGCCCTTCATCTCCAGGATGAGGCGCAGCACGCCATGCGCGGCAGGGTGCTGCGGGCCGAAGTTGATGGTGTGGGAATCGCCCTCGAAGGTGACCGTCGTGGTGGCCGGGTCGGGGCGTGCCTCCCCGCCCGAGGCGGAGGGGATCGGATCGGTGGTCAGGCTCATGGGGCGGGCTTCTCCGCGTCCGGCGGGCCGGCGATGCGGTTCAGATGGACCTTCTCATCGCCCGGCAGGGTGGTCATCCCCTCCCAGGGAGAGAGGAAGTCGAAGTCGCGGAACTCCTGGGTGAGCTGCACGGGGCCGTAGACCACCTCGCGCCGCTCCGGGTCGTAGCGCAGCTCGACATGCCCGGTCAGCGGGAAGTCCTTGCGCAACGGATGGCCCTGGAAGCCGTAGTCGGTGAGCAGGCGGCGCAGATCCGGCTGGCCGTCGAAGACCACGCCGTACATGTCCCAGCACTCGCGCTCGAACCAAGTCGCGGTCGGCCAGAGCATCGCCACGCTCGCCACCGGAGTCGCCTCGTCGGTGGTGGTGGTGATGCGGACGCGGTGGTTGTGCGACAGGCTGAGGAGGCACCAGACCACCTCGAAGCGCTCGGCCCGGTCGGGCCAGTCCACCGCCGTCAGCTCCATCATCTGCTCGAAGGCGAAGCGCGGGTCGTCGCGCAGCAGCAGCATCACCGGCAGCACGGCGTTGCGGTGGATGGAGACGGAGAGCTCGCCGATGCGCGAGACCTTGGCCTCCAGCACCGCGCCCTGCGGCGCGGCGGCGGCGATGGCCGCGCCCAACTCGGAAAGGGTCATGCCGGTATCAGCCACGGAGGATGGTCCCCGTGCGGCGGATCTTCTTCTGCAGCTGCATGATGCCGTAGACCAGCGCTTCCGCGGTGGGCGGGCAGCCGGGGACGTAGACGTCCACGGGCACGATGCGGTCGCAGCCGCGCACCACGCTGTAGGAGTAGTGGTAGTAGCCCCCGCCATTGGCGCAGGAGCCCATGGAGATGACCCAGCGCGGCTCCGGCATCTGGTCGTAGACCTTGCGCAGCGCGGGGGCCATCTTGTTGGTCAGCGTGCCCGCCACGATCATCACGTCCGACTGGCGCGGCGAGGCGCGCGGGATGATGCCGAAGCGGTCGAGGTCGTAGCGCGCCATGTAGGCGTGGATCATCGGAACGGCGCAGCAGGCGAGGCCGAAGGTCATCGGCCAGAGCGAGCCGGTGCGCGCCCAGTTCACGACCTTGTCGAGATTGGCGACGACGAAGCCCTTCTCCTCGATCTCGCCGGTGATGCCGCGCACGACGGCATCCTGGGCCGGACCGGGCGGCAGCGCCTCCCGGTTCCAGGCGATGGACTGATCGCTCATCCAGCCTACTCCCAGTCCAGGGCGCCCTTGCGCCACTCATAGATGAACCCGACCGTCAGGATGCCCAGGAAGCCCATCATCGACAGGAAGCCGACCCAGCCGATGCCGTTCAACGACACGGCCCAGGGAAAGAGGAAGGCGACCTCGAGGTCGAAGATGATGAACAGGATGGCGACCAGGTAGAAGCGCACGTCGAAGCGGCGCCGCGTGTCGTCGAACGGCTCGAAGCCGCACTCATAGGCGGAGAGCTTCTCCGCGTCCGGCTTCTGCGTCCCGGCCAGCAGCGCGCCGCCGACCATCGCGATCGAGATGACTCCCGCAATGGCCAGGAAGACGAGGATGGGGAAGTACTCGGAAAGCAGCGGCTGCGTCATCAATCCGTTCCATCGCCGGCGGCGCCGCGGCCGTGACGCACCGCAGCGTGCGGGGAACATACAGCCGCCCGCCACGGGCCGCTATAGCGTCCGGGCGGGTCCAAGCTTCTGAAAACGCAAATGGGGGCGATGCGAGGCACCGCTTACCGAGTTGTTGAGAATGCCTTGCAAAAACGGGCAAGGGAAGCCCCTTTCGGCAAAACCGTCGCCGGCAGGCATGCAAAGGGCCGGCGCCGCCCCGAAACGCGCGAAAGCCGGCTCACCCTGGGCGAACCGGCTTTCAAGCGACATGCGATCTGAAGTGGCGCGAGTGACGGGGCTCGAACCCGCGACCTCCGGCGTGACAGGCCGGCGCTCTAACCAACTGAGCTACACCCGCGCAGCGCGGCGGTCTTTACGGGCGGCCCCGCCCCCTGTCAACACGCCCCCGGCGCCGGAATCTCACCACCGCCCAAAGGCAGGCGCGTTGGCCCAGCCACCATCATGCGGCCCTCCCCAGGGCCCGACCGGAGAGCCCATGCCCCAGCCCCAGACCGGCGGCGCGATCCAGCCGGACCAGGCGCTGGCGGCCCAGGCCGCGCGCGTCTCCTCCCGGCGCAGGGTCAGTTCCTGCGCGAAGCGGCGCTCGTCGCGCAGCGCACGGTCGACCTCCGCGAGGTCGCGGCGGGCCTGCGCATCGCCCTGCTCCGCCGCCCGCGAGAGCCAGCTGCGGGCTTCCTGCAAGTCCTGGCCCATCTCCTCCAGCCCGGTCATGTAGAGACGGCCGACGGCGCGCTGGGCCCGGACGTTCCCGCCATCCCCGGCGCGACGCATCCACTGCAGGGCGTCGTAGGGAGAGCGCGCCACGCCGTCGCCGCGGAAAACCATCTGCCCGAGCGCGTACTGCGCCTCCGGCACGCCGCCCCGCGCCGCGACCGTGAGCCACCGCGCAGCCTCGGTCGAATCGCGGGACACCCCCCGGCCCTCGAGATAGGCGAGGCCCAGATTGGCGGCGGACGGCGCATGCCCCGCCTCGGCCGCCTGCCGCGACAACTCCAGCGCCCGGCGGCGACCACCCGGTGCGGCGCCCCGCTCGGCCAGGGTCGCGAGTCGCCAACTCGCCCAGGGGTTCCCGGACGCGGCCGCCTGCTCATAGGACCGCGCGGCCGCGGCCGGGCTGCGCGGCACCCCGCCCAGCCCGAATTCCTGCGCCTGCCCCAGCTTGTAGGCCGCCACCGGATCACCCGACGCCGCGGCGGCGCGCAGGCCGGCGGGGTCCTCCCCGGCATAGCGGTTCGGGTCCTCCTGCCGCTGCGCTTCGCCGCCATCGAGCACCGCCGTGTTCAGGCCGCTCGGCTGGGCCCGGCAGGCCTCGCCGGCGCGGCAGACGACGACCTCGGGGCCGAAGCCGCCGGGCCGGCCCTGGGCGCAGCCGCCCAGGGCCAAGCCCAGCCCGAGGAGGAGGGAGCCCAGTTCCGGGCGGCGGAGCATGGCCTCAGTTCACCCGCAGCCGCCCGCCCCGGCCGAGCCCACCGCGCACGTCCTGCGCCCGGTAGTTCTGCAGGGCGACCACCATCTTGTTGTAGGCGTCCACGAAGGCCGCCACCGTCGCCTGCCCCGCCGGCGTGCGCTGATAGCCGCCCAGGGCCCCTGCCGCACCGCCGCCGAAGCCGGCCAGGGTGGCGCCGAAGTTGGACGCCGTGGCGGATCCCTCCGAGGCGGCGATCTGGACGCCGGCCCGCATGTCGAAGATGGACATGGTCACCTGGGTCGCGGAGGTGGACATCGCCGCCCCCGCCAGGCCGAGGCCGAATCCCGTCCAGCCGCCGATCCCGGCCCCCAGGCCACCGATATTCTGGTCGGAGAAGAGGATGGCCGGCTCCATGAAGTAATCGGCCGCCACGCGCTGGCCACGCTGCATGTTGGAGCCTGCGCGGAACTCGCCGCTGTCGCGCATGTCGCTGACCATGCCACGCATCCGGCTTTCCAGCCGGCTGTTGCCCATGGCCGTGATGACGAAGCAGTTGGACTGCTGCACCACCAGCCGGACCATCGGCTCGATCGTCGTGATCTGGGTCTTGGCCGTGAAGGGGCCCCACCAGCCAGCCTGGCGGCCATCATCGATGGCGATGGTGCCGAGGGTCTCCGGGCAGCGGACGATGCTTCCGCCGACGCTGGTGCTGCCGCCCGCCGCACCCGTGACCGGCCCGCTGGCACCACCCTGCTGGATGCAGCCGCCCAGAGTCACGCCGGCGAGAAGCAGCATCCCACTCCGGAACTTCATCACACATCATCCCGCGCCTTGTCCCGCCGACCTCCGGCGACACTTCGGCCTCATCTCACATCGTTTGAGGTGTCGGGACAACCGCGTATCCTGGCGGGAGACGGATGGCCGGAAATGGAATGGGCGCTGACGGATTCGAACCGCCGGCATCCTCGGTGTAAGCGAGGCGCTCTACCGCTGAGCTAAGCGCCCGGGCCGGTGTCGTTATGACGCGGAGCAACCCCCGGCAAAAGAGGGCCGGGAGAGACGGCCCGCGCGTCGGCGGGCCAGCCGCCGATGGCGGCCCGCCAGGATGCGGCCGGAAGCCCGGACAGGGCTTCCGGCACGTCGCCGGTTCAGTGCGGCAGGGCAGGCTGGCCGGGGCCCTGGCCGGGCTTGGCCGGCGGAACCTCCGCCTCCTCCTCCCACTCGATGGCTTCCGGTTTCCGGACCAGCGCCTGGGCGATCACCTCGTCGACATGCGAGACGGGGATGATCTTCAGGAACTTCTTCACGGATTCGGGAATCTCCGCGAGGTCCTTCTCGTTCTCCTTCGGGATGAAGACGGTGGTGACACCGGCCCGCATCGCCGCGAGGAGCTTCTCCTTCAGCCCGCCGATCGGCAGCACCCGGCCGCGCAGCGTGATCTCGCCGGTCATCGCCACGTCCTTGCGGACGGGGATGCCCGTCATGATCGAGACCATCGCCGTCGCCATGGCGATGCCCGCGCTCGGCCCGTCCTTCGGCGTCGCCCCTTCCGGCACGTGGACGTGGATGTCCCGCTTCTCCAGGAAGTTCGGCTTGATCCCGAACTGGATCGAGCGGCTGCGGACATAGGACAGGGCGGCGGAGACGCTCTCCTGCATCACGTCGCCCAGCTTGCCCGTGTGCTTCACCGCGCCCTTGCCCGGCAGCAGCACCGCCTCGATGGTCAGGATCTCGCCCCCCACCTCCGTCCAGGCGAGGCCGGTGACGGCACCCACCTGGTCGTCCAGCTCCGCCTCGCCATAGCGGTACTTCTTGACGCCCGCGTACTTCTCCAGGTTCTTGCGGGTGATCGCGACCTTCTTGGCCTTGCCCGTCACGATCTCCCGCACCGCCTTGCGCGCCAGCCCGCCCAGCTCCCGCTCGTAGGAGCGGACGCCCGCCTCGCGCGTGTAGTAGCGGGCGAGGTCGAGCAGCGCCTCGTCGGTGATGGACCACTCGCCGGGCTTGAGGCCGTTCGCCTCCGTCACCTTGGACATCAGGTGCCGCTTGGCGATCTGGATCTTCTCATCCTCGGTGTAGCCGGGGATGCGGATGATCTCCATGCGGTCCAGCAGCGGCTGGGGCATCTTCAGCGAGTTGGCGGTCGTGATGAACATCACGTCCGACAGGTCGTAATCCACCTCCAGGTAGTGGTCGGCGAAGGTCGCGTTCTGCTCCGGGTCCAGTACCTCCAGCAGGGCGGAGGACGGGTCGCCGCGCCAGTCGGCGCCGAGCTTGTCGATCTCGTCCAGCAGGAAGAGCGGGTTGGAGGTCTTCGCCTTCTTCATCCCCTGGATGACCTTGCCCGGCATGGAGCCGATGTAGGTCCGCCGGTGGCCGCGCACCTCCGCCTCGTCCCGCACGCCGCCCAGCGACATGCGCACGAAGTTGCGGTTCGTCGCCTTGGCGATCGACTTGCCCAGCGAGGTCTTGCCGACGCCCGGGGGGCCGACGAGGCACAGGATCGGACCCTTGATCTTCTGGCTGCGCGACTGCACCGCCAGGTATTCCAGGATACGCTCCTTGACCTTCTCCAGCCCGTAGTGGTCCGCGTCCAGGACCTGCTCGGCCGCGTTCAGGTCGTTCTTGACCTTGCTCTTCTTCTTCCAGGGGATGGAGAGCATCCAGTCGAGATAGTTGCGCACCACCGTCGCCTCGGCGGACATGGGCGACATGGTCTTGAGCTTCTTCAGCTCCGCCATCGCCTTGTCGCGCGCCTCGGCCGTGAACTTGGTGGCCTTGATCTTGGCCTCCAGCTCGGCGGTCTCGTCCTTGCCTTCCTCGCCCTCGCCCAGTTCCTTCTGGATCGCCTTGAGCTGCTCGTTCAGGTAGTACTCGCGCTGCGTCTTCTCCATCTGCCGCTTGACGCGGTTGCGGATGCGCTTCTCCACCTGAAGCACGCCGATCTCGCTCTCCATGTGCGCGAAGACGCGCTCCAGGCGGGCGGGGACGGCGGTCGTCTCCAGCAGCTCCTGCTTCTCGCTGATCTTGAGGTTCAGGTGGCTTGCCACCGTGTCGGCCAGCTTCGCCGTGTCCTCGATCTGGTTGATCGAGACCAGCACCTCCGGCGCGATCTTCTTGTTCAGCTTGATGTACTGCTCGAACTGGGTGACGACGCTGCGGGCCAGCGCCTCCAGCTCCTTCGGGTCCTTCGCCGGTGCCTCGGCCTCGTCGATCGGCGCGGCATAGGCCTCGAAATGGGTCTTGGTCTCCTTCCAGCCGGCGACCTGCGCGCGGCGGCCGCCCTCGACCAGCACCTTCACGGTGCCGTCGGGTAGCTTGAGGAGCTGCAGCACCGTGGAGACGGTGCCAACCTCGTACAGGTCCTTCTCCTCGGGGTCGTCCTGGGAGGCGTTGCGCTGGGCCAGCAGAAGGATCTGCTTGTCCTCCCGCATCACGGCCTCCAGGGCGCGGACGGACTTCTCGCGGCCGACGAAGAGGGGAACGATCATGTGCGGGAAGACGACGATGTCCCGCAGCGGCAGTACGGGCAGCAGTTCGCCGCGAAGGGTTTCCGTCATGGGACCTCACTGAGACAGTCAGCGCCGGACCGCCCAGGCCACCAGGAGAGGATCCGGTGACCCCTAGCGGCACGGTTCCGGCGCCACGGGATGGAGGAGAGATGGGATGCGGCGCCGCGTCGGACAAGAAGCCGGACCGGGGCGGTCCGGATTGCAGCCGGAGCGGGGCCCGGCCATGCGCCGGGCACGCCGGGGCACGACGGGCCCTGACGGGTGGGCGCCATGCCCCGGGAGGACGGTTCCGCCCAGCCTGCCCTTCGACGGACGGTCCGGGTCGGGCCCGCCCCCCGGGACGCGGGCCCTTCCAGGCCCGGATCGGCAGGGGGCGGCTTCAGGGCAGGCTCCCTCAGGCCGAGGTCTGCTCGGCCGGCCGCTCGCCGTAGATGAACAGGGGGGTGGCGCGACCTTCGGCCACCTCCTTGTTCACCACGACCTCGTCGACATCGTCGAGGCCGGGCAGCTCGAACATGGTGGAGAGCAGGATGCCCTCCATGATCGAGCGCAGCCCGCGGGCGCCGGTCTTGCGCTGGATGGCCCGGGTCGCCACGGAGCGCAGCGCGTCCTCGGTGAAGGTCAGCTTGGTGGCCTCCATCTCGAACAGGCGCTGGTACTGCTTCAGCAGGGCGTTCTTCGGCTTGGTCAGGATCTCGATCAGCGCCTTCTCGTCCAGGTCCTCGAGCGTCGCGACCACCGGCAGGCGGCCGATGAACTCGGGGATCAGGCCGAACTTCAGCAGGTCCTCGGGCTCCACCTCGCGCAGGATCGCCCCCGTCCGCCGCTCGTCCGGGCCGCGGACCTCGGCGCCGAAGCCGATGCCGGAGCCCTTGCCCTTGGCGGCGATGATCTTCTCCAGCCCGGCGAAGGCGCCGCCGCAGATGAAGAGGATGTTGGAGGTATCGACCTGGAGGAACTCCTGCTGCGGGTGCTTCCGGCCGCCCTGGGGCGGGACGGAGGCCACCGTACCCTCCATGATCTTCAGCAGCGCCTGCTGGACGCCCTCGCCCGACACGTCGCGGGTGATGGAGGGGTTGTCCGACTTGCGGCTGATCTTGTCGACCTCGTCGATGTAGACGATGCCGCGCTGCGCCCGCTCCACGTTGTAGTCCGCCGCCTGGAGCAGCTTGAGGATGATGTTCTCGACATCCTCGCCGACATAGCCCGCCTCGGTCAGGGTGGTGGCGTCGGCCATGGTGAAGGGCACGTCGAGGATGCGGGCCAGCGTCTGGGCGAGCAGCGTCTTGCCCGAGCCGGTGGGCCCGACCAGCATGATGTTGCTCTTGGCGATCTCGACCTCGCCGGACTTCCCGCCGGCCGCCAGGCGCTTGTAGTGGTTGTGGACCGCCACCGAGAGCACCTTCTTGGCGTGCTCCTGGCCGATCACGTAGTCGTCGAGGACCTTGCAGATCTCGCGCGGGGTGGGGACGCCGTCCCTGGACTTCACCAGGTGGGTCTTGTGCTCCTCGCGGATGATGTCCATGCACAGCTCGACGCACTCGTCGCAGATGAACACGGTCGGACCCGCGATCAGCTTGCGCACCTCATGCTGCGACTTGCCGCAGAAGGAGCAGTACAGGGTGTTCTTGGAGTCGCCGGACTTGCTCATGCTCGCTCCTGGGGCCCGGGAATAGCACCGGGTATTGTAGACCCCCCTCCCCCCCGGGGGAAGACGAACCGGGGGAAGACGGATTGGGCGCGGGGGGCGGGCCTGCCCCCGCCGGCCGGCTGGCGGCGACGGGGGATCGGCCCGGGTCGGTGGGTGCTGGCGGGCGTGGGGGCGCTCCTCAGCCGGCCTTGGGCTCGGAGGGGCTGCCGGAGGCGGGGATGCGCTCCACCACCGCGTCGATCAGCCCGAAGCCCAGGGCCTCCTCCGCCGACATGTAGGTGTCGCGCTCCAGCTTGGCCTCGATCGCCTCGATGGGCTGGCCCGTATGCTTCACATAGATCTCGTTCAGCCGCTTGCGCAGGCTGAGGATCTCGCGCGCCTGGATCTCGATGTCCGTCGCCTGGCCCTGGGCGCCGCCGGAGGGCTGGTGGACCATGATCCGGCTGTTCGGCAGGGCGAAACGCTTCCCCTTCTCCCCCGCGGTCAGCAGCAGGGAGCCCATGGAGGCGGCCATGCCCAGGCAGACCGTGCTCACGGGGGCGCGGATGTACTGCATGGTGTCGTACATCGCGAGCCCGGAGGAGACCACGCCGCCCGGCGAGTTGATGTAGAACGAGATGTCCTTGTTCGGATTCTCGCTCTCCAGGAACAGCAGCTGGGCGCAGACGAGCGAGGAGACCTGATCGAAGACCTGGCCCGTCAGAAAGATGATCCGCTCCTTCAACAGGCGCGAATAGATGTCGAAGGAGCGCTCGCCACGGGCCGTCTGCTCGATGACCATGGGAACGAGCGTGTTGTTGTAGACCTCGATCGGATCGCGGTCGCGCATGACTTGTCCTTTCGCCACCGGGCCAGGGTTCGTGCGGGCGGCGGCTCGGCCCCGGGCCCTGTGCCCGTTGCCCGCCCGGCCCCCGTCCCGCTCCTCCTCGCCGCGCATCCTGGCACGGAGGGATGAACGAAACCTGTGGCAGGCCGGTCCGCCCCGGCACGTTCGCGCCACGGCGGGACCAACATGGCTCGCCCGGCCCCCCTAGGGAAGGGGGCCGGGCGAGAGAGTGACACTGGCGTGTCAGGCCCGGAACGGCATCCCGGGCGTCGGCGTGGGCGCGGCCCGCCCCCGGACAGGTCAGGCGGCGGTGGCGGCCTGGTTCAGCTCCTCGAAGGGGACGACGCGGTCGTTCACCTTGGCCAGCTCCAGCATGAAGTCGACCACCTTCTCCTCGAAGAGCGGGGCGCGGAGGTTCTCCATCGCCTGCGGGTTCTTCTGGAAGAACTCGAAGACCTTCTTCTCCTGGCCGGGGTAGCGGCCGGCCTCGGCGCGCAGCGCGCGGAACAGCTCGTCCTGGGGCACCTGGATGTTGTTGGTCCGCCCGATCTCGCTGACCAGCAGGCCCAGCCGGATGCGCCGCTCGGCGATCTTCCGGTAGTCCGCCTTCAGCGTCTCCTCGTCCTTGCCCTTGTCATCCTCGTCCAGCCGGCCGGCCTTCATGTCCTCCTCGACCCGCTTCCAGATCTGGTCGAACTCCGCCTGCACCATCCCCTCCGGCACCGGGAAGTCGGCCCGCTCGGACAGGGCGTCGAGGAGCTGGCGCTTCACCCGCTGGCGGGCGAGCTGGTCGTACTCGCGCTGGATCACCTCGCGGAGCTGGGTCCGCACCGCCTCGATGCCGCCTTCGATGCCCAGGGTTTTGGCGAACTCGTCGTCCAGCGCCGGCTTCGCGGCCTTCTTCAGCGCCTTGGCCGTCATCTCGAACACGGCCGGGCGGCCGGCCAGCTCGGGGGCATGGTACTCGGCGGGGAAGGTCACCTCGACGTGGCGGGTCTCGCCGACGCGGATGCCCTCCAGCCCCTCGGAGACGCCGGGGATGAAGCCGTCGCCGCCGATCTCCACCGGCATGTCCTGGCCGGCACCGCCCTGGAAGGGCTCCAGCTCGCCCTCGGGGTCGTCCTTCGGGCGGGCGCGGCCGGTGAAGTCCACCACCACCACGTCGCCCTTCTCGGCCGGGCGCTCCTCGGTGATGTCCTCCAGCTGGGCGTTGCGGGCGGCGATGCCCTCCAGCGCCTTGTCCACCTCCGCGTCGGAGGGTTCGGCCTTCAGCCGCTCGACCTCGATGGAGGCGAAGTCCGGCATCGGGATCTCCGGCAGGATCTCCAGGTCCACGCGGAAGGCCAGGTCCTTGCCGTCGCCGAAATCCTTCAGCTCGATCTTGGGCTGCTGCGCCGGCTTCAGCCCGCGGTCGGCCACGATCTTCTGGGTGGCGTCGTTGACCTGCTCCTCCAGCACCTCGCCCATCACCGAGGCGCCGTAGCGGCCCTTGACCAGCGACATCGGCACCTTGCCCGGGCGGAAGCCGGGGAGACGCATCTCCTTGGCCAGCTGGCCCAGGCGCTTGTCGCGGGCGGCTTCCAGCTCCGCCGCACCCACCACCACGTCGTAGGCGCGCTTCAGCCCGTCCGTCGCGACCTCGGTCACCTGCATCTGTCTGGTCCCAGTCCCTGTCGAATCCCGTTGAGTCCGGGGCTTCTGGTGCGGGCGGAGGGACTCGAACCCCCAAGGCTCTCGCCACCGGAACCTAAATCCGGCGTGTCTGCCAATTCCACCACGCCCGCGTCGCCACGTCGTCGAAGGGCGGGCCTGTAGCCCATGGCGGGCCGTATTCCAAGCGGCGCGGGGCGTTCGAGCCGGCCGGAGGCGGGAATCCCCGCCCACCGGCCGCTTTCCGGCCGGCGGCCGTCGACCCGCTCCCCGCCTGCGGCCGGCGCCCTGCCCCCCGGGGGGGGTCAGCCCCGCTCGGGGTGGACGATGACCGCCGGCTGCCCGTCGAAGCCCGTGCCCTGGCCCAGGCGGATCGTGCCGTCCGCCTGCGGCACCGCCAGCGGGGCCACCAGCACCGGCGCCTCACCGCCCTCCGCCAGTTGCAGCAGGCGGGCCACGCGCGGGCTGACCTTCAGGCTATCCCCCTCCCGGCCCGCCTGGGCCCGGCGGGGACGCTCATGGATGCGGATCATGGCGACGCGCCCGTTCGCCAGGTTGGTGATGCGGGCGGTGCTGCCGACCGGCAGGCGGGCGGAGGACGCCGCGGCGGATTCCGGGTCGTAGGGCCGTCCATCCGACAGGCGCCGGCCCGCCAGTCGCTCCGGCAGCACCGAGACCTCGCCCCGGTACTCCCGGCCGCTGCGATCCATCGCCGCCATGGCCGGCACAGCCCCGGCCAGGATCGGAAGGGCCAGAGCCACGCCGCGGATCCTGTTCCACCAACCCGTCATCTTCTGCCCCCCTTTCCGGATGAAGTTCACACGTCGTCTTAAGACGCCACGGCAAGCCTTCGGTTCGCCTCGCAAATGCTCGATCGACCGCGCAAGCCCGTGAGGTCCGGGGCAGCCGGTTGGAATCCCTTGCGAAAATTCCAGGCCAGCTTGACGCCCGCGCCGGGGGGCGGTTGTTCGGCGCAGAACCGGAGGATGCCGCCCATGCCCCACCCCACCACCCCACGCCGTGCGCTGCTGGCCCTGGGCCTCGCCCTGCCCGCCCTGTGGCCCGCGGCACGTTCCCGGGCGCAGTCGCCGGTGCCGCTGCGTCTCATCGTCCCCGCCCCGCCCGGCGGGCCGACCGACATCCTGGCCCGCGCCGTCGGCGACAAGGCCCAGGCGGCGCTGGGCCGGCCGGTGATCGTGGACAACCGCGCCGGGGCAGGCGGGGCGATCGGCAGCGAGGCGGCAGCCCGCGCCGCGCCGGACGGCAACACGCTGGTGCTGGGCCACAACCAGACCCACGCCTCCAACCAGTCGATGATGGCGAACCTGCGCTACCACGTCATCGACAGCTTCGAGCCGGTGGCGCGGCTGGGCACCGTCCATCACGCGCTGGTGGTGCCGGCGAACTCCCCCTCCCCCACCCTGGCCGCGCTGATCGAGCGCGGGCGGCGGGAGCGGGTGACCTACGCCTCCTCCCAGGCCGGCAGTGCCAGCCACGTCATCAGCGAGACGCTGGCGCGGCGGACAGGAATGAACGCCACCCATATCCCCTATCGCGGCGCAGCCCCGGCCGCGACGGACACCATGGCGGGGGTGGTGGATTTCTACACCGCCACCTTCCCGTCGGTCGCCGCGCTGGTCCGCGACGGCAAGCTGCGCGCGCTCGCGATCGGCGCGCCGGCGCGGGTCGCGGGTTTCCCGGATGTTCCGACCGCCGCCGAGGCCGGGCAGGCGGAGCCCTTCGTGGATGCCTGGTTCGGCCTCTTCGCGCCCAAGGACACGCCCGCGCCGCTGGTGGACGCGATCTCCGCCGCCATGCTCGGCGCGCTGGAGGACGCCACGGTGCGCCAGCGCCTGGAGAATGCGGGCTTCACCCTCGCGCCCCAGGGGCCGGCGGAATTCGCGGCCTTCCAGAAGGCGGAGGTCGCGCGTTGGGCGGAAATGGCGCAGCTCACCGGCATCCGCATGGAGGAATAGCCGCGGCGCAGCGGGCCGGCGGGGCGGCGGATTGTTCCCCCGCCCCGGTCGTGGCAGATCCGCCACAACGCCCAACCGCGAAGCCACAAAAACCTCCTCTCAACTTGATAGTGCGACTGATTCTCGGTACCTGCCCGCCGCAGGTCCGGCCCCCTCGATCGGCCAGGACGGGATGACGAAGGGTACCAGCACCATGACCGCGCCTGCGCGCCGTACCAGCCGACTGTCCTGGCTCCTGGGCACCGCCGCCCTCATCGGCGTGCTGCCCTGGTCTCACCCCGCGCTGGCGCAGGACGGCACGACGGCCCAGGCAACGGACGGCGCCCTGGCCATCCCCGAGGTGGAGGTGCAGGCCACCGCCTGGCGCGCCTGGCAGCCGGTGCAGGGCTACGTCGCCCCGGTGACCACGACGGGCACCAAGACGGACACCCCGCTGATCGAGGCGCCGCAGTCGGTCGGCGTCGTTACCCGCCAGCAGATGGACGACCAGGCGCCGCAGACCGTCTCCGAGGCGCTGCGCTACACCGCCGGCGTGCTGCCGGAGGTGCGGCCCAGCGCGCGCTACGACAGCGTCTTCGTCCGCGGCTTCGGCGGCCAGGGCACCAGCGCGGCCTTCGTCAACTTCCTCGACGGGCTGCGCGTCGGCCGCGGGGCGAACTACGCCGTGCCGAACTTCGACCCCTGGCTGCTGGAGCGCATCGAGGTGCTGCGCGGCCCGGCCTCCGTGCTCTACGGCCAGACCGGCGCCGGCGGCCTCGTCAACCTCGTCAGCCGCCGCCCGACCGAGACGCCGATCCACGAGGTGCGGCTGGAGGCGGGCAACGACGCGCGGATGCAGACCGCCTTCGACTTCGGCGGCCCGCTGACGGCGGACGGCACCTTCCAGTACCGCCTGACCGGGATCGGCCGCATCGCCGACACCCAGGTGGACTACGTCGGCGAGAAGCGCATTGCCATCGCCCCGGCACTGACCTGGCGCCCCAGCAGCGACACGACCGTCACCGTGCTGGCCGGCTTCCAGGACGATCCGGAGATCGGCTTCTACAACTTCTACCCGGCCACCGGCACCGTGCTGCCCAACCGCAACGGCAGCCTGGGCCGCAACTTCTTCGCGGGCGACCCGAACTGGCAGAAGGACCAGCGCCGCCAGGCCTGGGTCGGCTACCAGCTGGAGCACCGGCTCGACGACACCTGGACCGTCCGCCAGAACCTCCGCTACATGAACATCGACTCCGAGCGCCGGGTGCTGTCCATCGCCAGCATCGCCGCGGACGGCCGCACCGCCACGCGGCGCGCGCTGCACGCGATCGAGCACGCGGACACGCTTGCCCTCGACAACCAGGCGCAGGCCACCTTCTCGACCGGCCCGCTGCGCCACACCCTGCTCGGCGGCGTGGACTGGTCCGCCACCTGGGCCGATTCCCGCGTGGCCGTGGGCACCGCGCCCAGCCTCGACCTCTTCGCGCCCGTCTACTACCGCACCATCACCGGCCCGGCGATGGGCAACGCGGCGCGCACCAGCCAGGAGACGGACCAGGTCGGCGTCTACCTGCAGGACCAGATCGCGCTGGACCGCTTCCGCCTCAATCTCGGCATCCGCCACGACTGGGCGAACAGCGACACCCAGGCCTATTCCACCGGCCTGCACACCAAGCAGGACGACCAGGAGTGGACCTGGCGCGTCGGCGGGCTCTACCTGTTCGACAGCGGCGTCGCGCCCTATGTCAGCTACTCGACCTCGTTCCTGCCCAATGCCGGCGTCCAGGCGCCCGCGCGCGGCGGCAAGCCCTTCGAGGCGACGACCGGCGAGCAATACGAGGTGGGCGTGAAGTACCAGCCGCCCGGCCGCACCAGCTTCGTGCAGCTCGCCGCCTACCAGATCACCCAGGACAACGTCCTGACGCCCGATCCGCTCTACACCACCTTCAGCGTCAGCACCGGCCGCATCCGCTCCCGCGGCATCGAGCTGGACGCGCGCGCCAGCCTGACCAACAACCTCGACCTGATCGGCGCCTATGCCTACACGGAGGCGGAGATCCGCCGTTCCAACACGGCCGGCGTCGCGGGCAACCGGGTGCCGCAGGTGCCGGAGCACTCCGCCTCGGGCTGGCTGAACTACCGCTTCACCGAGGGCGCGCTGCGCGGCCTCCAGCTCGGCGGCGGCGCGCGCTATGTCGGCGAGACCTACGGCAACGAGGCCAACAGCTTCAAGGTGAAGGACTTCACCCTGTTCGACGCCGCGGTCCGCTATGATTTCGGCGCCCGCTTCGAGAGCATGAAGGGGCTGGAATTCGCCGTGAACGCCAGCAACCTCGCCGACAAGGAATACGTCGCGAGCTGCAACACCGACACGACCTGCTACTTCGGCACCGGCCGCCTCGTCCTCGGCAGCCTGCGGATGCGGTGGTAGCCGCGCCCACGCCGGCGACGGGGCGCCTCGAAGGCGGCGGCCCCGTCACCCTGCCGCGCAGCGCGTGCTGGGAGATGGCGGCGGCGGGCGACCCCGACCGCCGCTACCGCATCCGGGCCGCCTGGCCCGAGGGGGAGGCGCCACCGGGCGGCTTCCCCGTCCTCTACCTGCTCGACGCCGACGCCACCTTCCTCACCGCCGTCGAGGCGGCGCGGATGCAGCAGCGGCGGGCCGAGGTGACGGGGGTGACCCCCGCCGTGATCGTCGGCCTGGACCACGCCGTCGATCCCGCGCTGCGCCGGGCGCGCCGCTCCCGCGACTACACCCCGCCCTCCGCCGGCGCGCCGGAGGGCACCGGCGGCGCGGATCGCTTCCTCGACTTCCTGGAGCGCGAGGCCCTGCCGGCGCTGGAGTCGCAGCTGCCGGCCGATCCGCGCCGCCGCACCCTGTTCGGCCATTCCTTCGGCGGGCTGCTGGTGCTGCATGCCCTCTTCGCCCGGCCCGGCCTGTTCCGGCGCCATGTCGCGGCCAGCCCCTCCATCTGGTGGAACGGCGGCGCCATCCTGGAATCGGAGCGCCGCTTCACCGCCAGCCCACCGCCGGAGGCGCCGTCGCTCGGCCTGCTGCTCACCGTGGGCGAGATGGAGGGGCGCGGCGTGGACGACCCCTCCCTGTCGGCGGAGCGGCGCGAGCGGCTGCGCCAGGCCCGCATGGCCGGGCATGCCCGCGAGATGGCGCTGCGCCTCGCCGCGCTGGGCGCCGCCGGGCCGGCGGTGGAGTTCGTGGAGTTTCCGGGCGAGAACCACGGCTCCGTGCTGCCGGCCGCCATCAGCCGCGGCCTGCGCGCCGCCCTGTCCGGCCGCTGAGGCGCGCCCCGGCGCCCGGCCGGCCCCGATCCCGAGGAGGACCACCCTTGCCCGACGCCTCCGGCCCATCTCCCCCCGCACCTCCCCCCGCACCTCCCCCCTGGGCCGCGCGCTGGCGCGGCATCCGGCGCCTGGAGGTGCTGCGGACCGCGCGGATCACGCGGCACCTGATGCGCGTCACCCTGGGCGGCGAGGAGTTCGCCGGGCTGCGCGGCGGCCCGAACCTGAAGCTGATCCTGCCGCCGCGCGCCAACATCCCGCTGGAGCTGCCGGGCAAGGCGCCGGACGGCAAGCCGCTCTGGGCCGAGGGGGAGCGCCGCCCGGCGGTGCGCACCTACACCGTCCGCCGGCTGGACGAGGCGGCGGGGGAGATGGACATCGACTTCGTGCTGCACGGGGACGAGGGCGTGGCCGGCCCCTGGGCGGCGCGGGCCCGGCCGGGCGACGCCGCCGGGGTGGCCGCGCTGGGCGGGCGTGCCGTCCGCCCGGCCGACTGGACGCTGCTGGCCGGCGACCACACCGCCCTGCCCGCCATCGCCGCCATCCTGGAGGGCCTGCCCCCCGGGGCGCGCGGCGAGGCGATCATCGAGGTGCCGGACGCGGCGGAGGCCCTGCCGCTGGCCCACCCGCCCGGCATGCGGCTGCGCTGGATCTTCCAGGACGGGCGGGAGCCCGGCACCGGTACGGCGTTGCAGGACGCGGTCCGGGCGGCGGACTGGCCGGCGGTCGGCACGCCCTTCGTCTGGGTGGGCGCGGAATCGATAGCGGCGCGCGAGATCCGCGCCCATGTCCGCGACGAGCGGGGGCTGGACCGGCGGCAGATGCTGGTCATCGGCTACTGGAAGCGCGGCATGAGCGAGACGGAGTACGGCGCCAAGCTCGACCATGACCGGGACGAGGACTACCACCGCGTCGCGCGCGAGGAGGAAGCCGCGTCCCATCACCACCGCCATGCCCCGGGGCACGACCATGCGCACTGACACCCTCTCGCGCCGCGGCCTCGCCCTGAGTGGTGCTGTCCTGGGTGCCGCGGCCCTGCTCGCCGCGCCGCGGATCGCCCGGGCGCAGGCGCCGGTGCGGCTGCGCGACCTGATGGGGCGGGAGGTATCGCTGCCCCGCCCGGCGCGCCGGGTGCTGCTGGCCCAGGGCCGGCACCTGCTGGTGCTGAACCTGCTGCACCCCGACCCGACCGCCATCGTGGCGGGGCTGGGCAGCGACCTGAAGCGCAACGGGGTCAATGACTACGCGGCGCTGCGGCGGCAGTGGCCGGCGCTGGACGGCATCCCGACCCTGCCCGACGCGCAGATGGGGCTGCCGATCGAGCTGGTGCTGTCGATGCAGCCGGACCTCGTCATCCTCAGCCGCTCCCTGGCGACGCGGAACGACAACAGCCTGTCCCAGATGGAGGGGGCGGGGGTCCCGGTCGCGGTGGTGGACTTCTTCGTCGCCCCGCTGCGCGACACCGAGCCGAGCCTGGAGATCCTGGGCCGGCTGCTGGGGCGGGAGGAGCAGGCGGGCCGCTTCCTCGCCTTCTACCGGGAGCGGATGCAGGGGGTCCGCCAGGCCATGGCCGGGCTGGACGAGGCGGCGCGGCAGAGCGTCTTCATGCACGCCCATGCCGGGGGCACGCCCTGCTGCTCCTCGCCCGGGCGCGGCGTGTACGACGACTTCATCCGCCTGGCCGGCGGAGTGAACATCGGCGCCGCGACGATCCCCACGCCCACGGGGCAGCTCAACCTGGAATACGTGCTGACCCGCGACGCGCGGCACTACATCGCCACCGGCGGCCCCTATGGCGAGGCCGGCGGGGTGCGGATGGGGGCGGGCGTGACGCCGGCCGAGGCGCGCCGGAGCCTCGCCGGGGTGATCGAGCGGGAGAAGCTGGGCCAGCTCACCGCCATCCGCGAGGGCCGCGCGCATGCCATGTGGCACCCGTTCAACGACTCCCCCATGCACCTGCCGGCGGTGGAGTGCATGGCGCGCTGGCTGCAGCCGGACCGCGCGTCGGGGATGGACCCGGACGCCACCCTGGCGGCGATGAACGAGCGCTTCGCGGCGGCGCCGATGCAAGGGACCTACTGGGTGGACCTGAAGGGGTGAGGCGGCCGGCGGGGCGGGCTCACCCCTCCCCGCCCTTGCGCTCCCAGCCGCGCGGCCCCTGCTGCCAATAGGTCAGCGCGTGGCCGGCCGCCCTGGCCCGGCGCCAGCGGTCGCGGGCGGCGGCCGTGGCGGTCGCGTCGTTGCCGTCGAACAGGTCGAGCACCCGGTCATAGCCGTCGAGCCGCGCGCTCTCCGCCCCGTCCACCAGGACCAGGAAGCGCGCGCCGTTGGGGGCCTCGTCCGCCGTGGTCAGCCAGATTGGCTGGAGGTCGGCATTCCCCACGGCCGGCGTGCCGTGCGGCAGCCAGTCCGGGTCCTGGCTGAGCCAGAGCGAGGCGTCCAGCGCCGCCAGCCGCTCCGGCCCGGCGCAGAGCACCACCGCCCGCCCGCCCGTGTCCAGCACGCGCCCGAGCAGCCGCGGCAGCGCCTGCTCCAGCGGCGTCCGGGTCAGGTGGTAGAAGCCGATCTCAGCCACGGCGGCGCCGCACCCGCTCCTCGAAGCGCATCGCCATCAGCCGGTCCAGCAGCCGGGCGCCGAAGCCGGAGGGCCCCTTCGGCCCCAGCGGCGAATCCTCCTCCCACGTCTCCACCCCGGCGATGTCCAGATGCGCCCAGGGCGTGTCCCCCACGAACGCGCGCAGGAAGGCGGCGGCGTGGCAGGCATCGGGCAGGAAGCGCCCGCCCCAGCCCTCGCCGGCCCCGGCGGGCAGGCAGTGGCGCAGGTCGGCGATGGCGCTGTCCAGGTCGGCGCGGTGCCGCTCGCCGATCGGCATGGGCCAGAGCGGCTCGCCCACCGCCTCCCCCGCCCCGATGGCGGCACCCATCAGCGCCTCGTCATTGCCGAAGATCCCGGCGCGGTGGTGGCCCAGCGCGGTGACGATGCTGCCGGTCAGGGTGGCCAGGTCCAGCAGGGCGCGCGGGCGCAGCGCGGTGGCGGCGTAGTCCAGCGCATCGGCCAGGACCAGCCGCCCCTCCGCATCGGTGTCCACCACCTCCACCGTGCGACCGCCATGCATCGTCAGCACGTCGGAGGGACGGTAGGAGGCGGCGCCGGTCGCGTTCTCCGCGATCGCCAGCACGGCCGCCGCCGGGTGGGTGCCGCCGCGCAGGGCCAGCGCCAGCATCGCCCCGGCGCAGGCGGCGGCGCCGGCCATGTCGGCGCGCATCGCCTCCATCCCCTGGGCGGGCTTGATGCTGATGCCGCCCGTGTCGAAGGTGACGCCCTTGCCGACGAAGACGACCGGCGCCTCCTCCTGCGTGCCACGCCAGCGCAGCACGACGAGGCGCGGTGGCTCGGCCGCGCCGCGCCCGACGGCGAGCAGCCCGCCGAAGCCCTCGCGCTCCAGCCGCTTGCGACCGAACACCTCCACCTCCAGCCCGAAGGCGGCGAGCGCCTCCAGCCGTTCGGCGAAGCGGCGGGGGGTCAGGCGGTTGCCCGGCTCGGCCACCAGGTCGCGGGCGTAGAGGGCACCGCGCACCCCGGGTTCCAGCCGCTCCCAGGCGGCCAGCGCCGCGGGCGGGTCGTCCACGACCAGGTCGAGCTGCGCCAGGGCGCACGGCGCCTCGGGGTCGGGGCGCCGGGTGGCGGGCGGCGTCCAGCCGCGCAGCAGCACCCCGGCGGCGAGTCCGGCCGCCGCGGCCGGGGACAGGCCGCGCGCGTCGATCGCCATCCGCTCCGGCGCGGCGGCGCCGAGCCCGCGTCGCCGGGCCTCGGCCGCGCCACCCACCGCCTCCCAGTCCGGATCGGCGCCCGTGCCCAGCAGCCAGGCCGGCCCGGGCCCGGACAGGCCGGCGACCTGCCCGGCCCGGCCGGCGAAGCCATCCGCGGCAGCGGCGGCACGCAACGGCTCCGGCACCGGGCCGCCGGGGCCGAGCGGCAGGGCGCACGGCACGCCGGGCTGCGGCTGGCGGCAAGGACGGACTTGCGTCACCGCCGCCAGGGGGAAGCCGCCCTGCCCGGCCAAGTCAGCGCTTGCGCGGGCGCCGCACCGGCGCGCGGGAGGGGGCGGCGCCCGCCACGGCCGGCGCCGGCTCGGACGCCGGCTCCGGCATGGCGGTCACCACCGGGGCGGGCTCGCCCTCCGAGAGCAGGGCGGGAGAGCTGGCGGCGCCGCTGACCGCGGCCTCGGGCTCCGCCGCCGGTCGCACCGGGGGCAGCGGGGCGGGCTGGCCCTCGTGGTGCTCGGCCACCAGGCGGTCGAGCAGGCGCACGCCCCAGGCGGTGGCGCCCTTGGGCGTGGTCGGCTGGTCCTTGCTGCTCCACACCGTGCCGGCGACGTCGAGATGCGCCCAGGGGCAGCCATCCACGAAGCGCTGGATGAACTGCGCCGCGGTGATGGAGCCGCCGGGGCGGCCGCCGACGTTCTTCATGTCCGCGATGTCGGAGCGGATCTGCTTGTCGTAGGCCTCGCCCAGCGGCATGCGCCAGACCAGCTCGCCCACCGCCTTGCCCGAGGCCTCGATGCGCTGCGCCAGGGCGTCGTCGTTGCTGAACAGCCCGGCATGCTCGTTGCCCAGCGCCACGATGATGGCGCCGGTCAGCGTCGCCAGATCCACCATGAAGACCGGGTCGAAGCGCTTCTTGGCGTACCAGAGCACGTCGGCCAGGACGAGCCGGCCCTCCGCGTCGGTGTTGATCACCTCCACCGTCTGGCCGGAGGCGGTGGTCACCACGTCGCCCGGCCGCTGCGCCGTGCCGGAGGGCATGTTCTCGACCAGCCCGACCAACCCGACCACGTCCGCCTTCGCCTTGCGCCCGGCGAGCGCGGCCATCAGCCCGGCGACGGTGCCGGCGCCGGCCATGTCCCACTTCATGTCCTCCATCCCGCCCGCCGGCTTGATGGAGATGCCGCCCGTGTCGAAGGTCACGCCCTTGCCCACGAAGCACAGCGGGCGGCTGCCCTTCTTCTGCCCCGTGCCGTTCCAGCGCATCACCACCATGCGCGGCTCGCGCTCCGAGCCCTGGGCGACGCCGAGCAGGGCGCCGAAGCCCAGCTTGCGCATGTCCTTGGGGCCCAGCACCTCCACGTCGACGCCGAGCTTCTCCAGCTTCTCCAGCCGGTCGGCGAACTCCTCGGGGTAGAGGACGTTGGGCGGCTCGCTCGACAGGTCGCGCGCGAGGAAGACGCCCTCCGCCACCGCCCGGCGCGCGGCCCAGCCCTCCTTCGCCGTGCCCGGGTCGTCGCACAGGACCTTCAGCGCGGTCAGGCGCGGCCTGTCCTCGGCCTTCTCGGTCGTGCGGTACTTGTCGAAGCGGTACATCCGCAGCGTGGCGCCCAGCGCCGCATCCCCCGCCCCGCCAGCCCAGCCGCCCACCGCCCGGGCGTCCAGCGCCGCGATGCCCTCGGCCGCGAGCGCCGCCGCGGCGGCGCCGCCCGCCGCCTCGATGCCCGGCGCGTTCAGCTCGGCGCGCTTGCCCAGCCCGACCAGGACGATGCGGCTCAGCCCGTGGCCGGGGGCGAGCAGGGTGACGGTGGCCCCCTTGCGCGCCTTGAACTCGGCGGCCGCGATGCCCCGGGCGACGGCCCCGCCCAGGGCGCGGTCCCACTCGTGCCAGGCCCCCTCGCCCAGATCCTCCTCCGCCAGGAGCAGGGCGAGGCCGCCGCTTTCGGGGAGGACGGGCTTGGCGAAGGCGATATCGAGCATGCTGGGCATCCGTGCTTTCGGCGACGCGATGGGCGCATCCTTAAGCACCCGGGCGAAGGCTGGCCAGGGTGACGGCGGCAGGGAAGGAGGGGGCGGACGTGAAACCCCCATGGCCTGCCGCCCGCCGGCCGGGCTATCCCTCTGGGCGTGATGACCGATCCTGAACTGCTGGAGCTCGCCGCCAGCCTCGCCCGGCGGGCCGCCGACGCCATCAACGCCATCCGCGCCGCCGGCTTCGCGGTGGAGCGCAAGTCCGATGCCTCCCCGGTGACGGAGGCCGACCGCGTGGCCGAGGCGCTGATCGTCGAGGGGCTGCGCGCCGCCACCCCCGACATCCCGGTGGTGGCGGAGGAGGAGGTCTGCGCCGGGGTGGTGACCCGCCTGGCCCACCGCTACTGGCTGGTCGATCCGCTGGACGGCACCCGTGAATTCGCCGCCGGGCGGGACAGCTTCGCCGTCTGCATCGGGCTGGTGGAGGGCGACCGGCCCGTGCTGGGCGCCGTCGCCATCCCCCCCACCGGCGAGGTCTTCGGCGGCCTCGTCGCCACCGGCGATGCCGCGGGGGGCACCGCCTGGAAGGAGGATGCCGCCGGCCGCCGCGCCATCGCCGCGCGGGTGCCGCCGGCCGAGGGGCTGACGGTGATGTTCAGCCGCCATTCCATGGGCGACCCGCGCCTCGCCCCCTTCCTGGAGGGCTGGACGGTGGCCGAGGTGGTGAACTGCGGCTCGGCGGTGAAGTTCTGCCGCCTCGCGGAAGGCGCCGCCGACCTCTACCCGCGCTTCGGCCGCACCATGGAATGGGACACCGCCGCCGGACAGGCGCTGCTGGAGGCGGCGGGCGGGCGGCTGCTGGACGCCGCCGGGCAGCCGCTGCGCTACGGCAAGCCGGGCTTCGAGAACGGGGCCTTCGTGGCCTGGGGCCGGGCCGCGCCCGGACCGGACGCGCTGGTGCTCGACCGGCTGCACGCCGCCGGGCGGTGAGCGCGACGGCGACGCGGCGGCTGCCGCCTGAGGCGACCGGGGAGGCCGCGGCCCTGCTGCGCGCGGGGGAGTTGGTCGCCTTCCCCACGGAGACGGTCTACGGGCTGGGCGGCGACGCCCGGAACGGGCGGGCGGTGGCGGGGATCTTCGCCGCCAAGGGCCGGCCGCACTTCAACCCGCTGATCTGCCACCTGCCGGAGGCGGAGCTGGCCTTCGCGGAAGTGGTGCCGGACGACCGCGCCCGCACCCTGGCCGCGCGCTTCTGGCCCGGGCCGCTGACCCTGGTGCTGCCGCGCCGGGCGCAGTCGCGCATCGACCTGCTGGCCGGGGCAGGGCTGGACACGCTGGCGGTGCGCGTGCCGGCGCATCCGCTGGCCCAGGCGCTGCTGCGCGCGGCGGGGACGCCGGTGGCGGCGCCTTCGGCCAACCGCTCGGGCGAGGTCTCGCCCACCACGGCGGAGCACGTGCTGGAGGGGCTGGGCGGGCGGATCGCGGCGGTGCTGGATGGCGGTCCCTGCGCCGTGGGCGTGGAGAGCAGCGTGCTGGACCTCAGCGGCCCCGGCGCGGTGCTGCTGCGGCCGGGCGGCGTGCCGGTGGAGGCCATCGAGGCGCTGATCGGCCCGGTGGGGCGCCCCCTGCCCCTCGCCGCGGCGGCGGCGGTGCGCAGCCTGCGCTCGCCGGGGATGCTGCTCTCCCACTACGCGCCGCGCCTGCCGGTGCGGCTGAACGCGACGGCGGTGGGGGCGGAGGAGGCGCTGCTGGCCTTCGGAACCCCGCTGTCCGGGGCCGGGGCAGTGTGGAACCTGTCGGAAACGAGCGACCCGGTCGAAGCGGCGGCGCGGCTCTTCGCCGGGCTGCGGGCGCTGGATGCCGAGGGGGCGCGGCGCGGGCTGCGCGGAATCGCGGCGATGCCGGTGCCGGCGGCGGGGCTGGGGGCGGCGATCAACGACCGGCTGGAGCGGGCGGCGGCACCACGCGGGGCGTGACGGCCCACGAAACCGCGACGGCCAGGACGATGGTGCGCGGGCGGCGGCTGGCGTAGCGTTTGCCAGGAACGCCCGGCGAATCAACGGCCCGGGCGCGGGCGGCTTCGAAATCCATGGGGGTGCGCGCTTGGCCTATGCCCTGCAGCAGCTCATCAACGGCATCTCGCTGGGGATGATCTACGGACTGATCGCCGTCGGCTACACGATGGTCTACGGCATCGTCGGCATGATCAACTTCGCCCATGGCGACATCTTCATGATCGGCGCCTTCTCCATGCTGATCGCGGTGCTGCTGCTGGTGGGCGGCGGCGGATGGTTCGACGGATCGGCTGCGATCCTGCTGGCGCTGCTGCTCTCCATGGCGGTCACCGGCCTCTACGGCTGGACGGTGGAGCGCCTCGCCTACCGGCCGCTGCGCGGCTCCTTCCGCCTGGCGCCGCTGATCTCGGCGATCGGCATGTCCATCGTGCTGCAGAACTTCGTGCAGGTCAGCCAGGGCGCGCGGGTGAAGCCGCTGAACCCGCTGGTCCCGGGCGGCGTCACGATCTTCGAGCAGGACGGCTTCGCGGTGCAGCTCTCCTGGATCCAGCTCGTCATCGTGGTGGTCACGCTCGCCGTGCTCGCGGCCTTCACCATCCTGGTCACCCGCACGCCGCTGGGTCGCGCGATGCGGGCGGTGGAGCAGGACCGCAAGATGGCCTCGCTGCTCGGCGTGGACACGGACCGCACCATCAGCCTCGCCTTCGTCATCGGCGCCTCGCTGGCGGCGGTGGCGGGGGGGATGTACCTGATCCGCTACGGCGTCATCGACTTCTACATCGGCTTCCTCGCCGGGGTGAAGGCCTTCACCGCCGCCGTGCTGGGGGGCATCGGCTCGCTGCCCGGGGCGGTGCTGGGGGGGCTGCTGATCGGGCTGATCGAGACCTTCTGGAGCGCCTACTTCTCCGTCCAGTACAAGGACGTCGCGGCCTTCTCGATCCTGATCCTGACTCTGATCTTTCTGCCTACCGGCCTGCTCGGCCGGCAGGAGGTGGAGAAGGTATGAGCGGCGCCATTCCCCCCGCCGGCGACCAGTCGGGCGGCGGCGGCACGGATTCCTCCGATCCGTCCGGCGGCATCACCCATCCCGGCGGCGCCGGCCACCTCTCGGACGGCGTCCCCTCCCCCGGCGAGGCCGGCGGCATCCCCCGCCCCGCCCCGGCCCCCGTGCCGCCGCCGTCGCCGCCACGCGCGCTCGACCTGCCCGGCGCGCTGAAGGAGGCAGGGCTCGCCGCGTTGGTCGCGGCCGGGCTGTTCGTCCCGCTGGTCGGGCTGCGCACCGATGTCGGCACGGGCGGCAGCCTCATCCTGCGCACGCGCTGGGCCGATGTCGCGGTGCTGGTGGCGCTGGCCTTCGCCGGGCGGCTGCTCCTCGCCCTGTGGCAAAGGCGGCGGCCGGCGGCGCTGGCCCGCTCCCGCGCCTTCCGCCCGCCCGCCTGGCTGCCGAAGGTGGTCGCGCCGGCCCTGCTGCTGCTGGCCGTGGCGCTGCCCGTCATCCCCGGCACGGGGCGCTACGAGCTGGATCTCGGCGTGCTGGTGCTGACCTACGTGATGCTCGGCTGGGGGCTGAACATCGTGGTCGGCCTCGCCGGGCTCCTCGATCTCGGCTACGTCGCCTTCTACGCCGTCGGCGCCTATTCCTACGCGCTGCTGGCGCAGAATTTCGGCCTGTCCTTCTGGGTCTGCCTGCCGCTGGCCGGCATCCTCGCCGCCTTCTGGGGCGTGCTGCTGGGCTTTCCCGTGCTGCGGCTGCGCGGCGACTACCTGGCCATCGTGACGCTCGCCTTCGGCGAGATCATCCGCGTCGTCCTGCTGAACTGGGTCTCGCTGACCGGCGGGCCGAACGGCATCTCCGGCATCCCGCGCCCGACCTTCTTCGGCCTGTCCTTCGCGGCCTCCGGCGGGCCGGACACCTTCGCCGGCTTCTTCGGGCTGGAGCCCTCGCCGACGCATCGGGTGGTGTTCCTCTACTACGTCATCCTGGCGCTCGCCCTGCTGACCAACTGGGTCACGCTGCGCCTGCGCCGCCAGCCGCTCGGCCGCGCCTGGGAGGCGCTGCGCGAGGACGAGGTCGCCGCCCGCGCGCTGGGCATCAACATCACCAACACCAAGCTCACCGCCTTCGCCATCGGCGCCATGTTCGGCGGCTTCGCCGGGGCCTTCTTCGCCACCCGCCAGGCCTTCATCAGCCCGGAAAGCTTCACCTTCATCGAGAGCGCCATCATCCTGGCCATCGTCGTCCTCGGCGGGCTGGGGTCGCAGCTCGGCGTCGCGATCGCGGCGCTGGTGATGATCGGCGGCTTCGAGGTGTTCCGCGACCTGCAGGAATGGCGGATGCTGGTCTTCGGCGCGGCCATGGTCGTCATCATGGTGTGGAAGCCGCGCGGCCTCGTCTCCACCCGCACGCCCACCGTCTCGCTCGGCAAGGCGCGGGCGATCTCCTCCGACCTCGTCAGCCAGGGCCACGGGTGATGGAGGCACGGCCGATGCGCGATCCCATCCTCACCGTCGACTCGCTGACCATGCGCTTCGGCGGCCTCACCGCCGTCAACGCCGTCTCCTTCGCCGCCGCCAGGGGCGAGATCACCGCGGTGATCGGTCCCAACGGCGCCGGCAAGACGACGATGTTCAACTGCATCACCGGCTTCTACCGCCCCACCTCCGGCACCATCCGCCTGCACGGGCCGCACGGCGAGGCGGGGCTGCACGACCTCGCCGGCCACCGCATCGCCCAGGCGGGCGTGGCGCGCACCTTCCAGAACATCCGCCTCTTCGCCGGCATGACGGTGCTGGAGAACCTGCTCGTCGCCCAGCACAACGCGCTGATGCGGGCGACGGGCTTCGGCATCGGCGCGGTGCTGGGCCTCTCCGGCTACCCGGCCGCCGAGCGCGCCGCGATCGGCCGCGCCCTGCGCTGGCTGGAGGAGACGGGGCTGACCGACCGCGCCGACGACCCGGCCGGCGCCCTGCCCTATGGCGACCAGCGGCGGCTGGAGATCGCGCGCGCCATGTGCAGCAACGCGCCGCACGGCCCCTCCCTGCTCTGCCTGGACGAGCCGGCGGCGGGGCTGAACCCGCGCGAGAGCGAGCAGCTCGGCGCGCTGATCCGCCGCATCTGCGACACCGGCTGCTCCGTCCTGCTGATCGAGCACGACATGGGCGTGGTGATGCGGATCTCCGACCGGGTGGTGGTGCTGGAATACGGCAAGAAGATCGCGGACGACGTGCCGGCCATCGTGCGGCGCGACCCGACCGTGATCGCCGCCTATCTCGGCGAGGGCGACGAGGACGACCCGGACGCCGCCGGCGCGGAGGCCGCGGCATGAGCGCCGCACTCCGCCCCGCCCCGGCGACGCCCATGCTGGAGCTGCGCGGCGTCTCCGCCGCCTATGGCGCGGTGGAGGCGCTGAAGGGCGTCTCCGTCGCCGTGGCGCCGGGCGAGATCGTCACGCTGATCGGCGCCAACGGCGCGGGCAAGTCCACGCTGCTGATGACCATCTTCGGCAGCCCGCGCGCCCGTTCGGGGCAGGTGCTGTTCGAGGGCCGCGACATCACCGTCCTGCCGCCGCACCAGGTGGCGCGCCTGGGCATCGCGCAGTCGCCGGAGGGGCGCCGCGTCTTCCCGCGCATGACCGTGCGCGAGAACCTGCTGATGGGCGCCCAGGCCTTCGGCGTCGATCCCGCGCCCGGGCTGGAGCGCGCCTTCGCCCTGTTTCCCCGCCTGAAGGAGCGGGAGGCGCAGCGCGGCGGCACCCTGTCGGGCGGCGAGCAGCAGATGCTGGCCATCGCCCGCGCGCTGATGTCCCGCCCGCGCCTGCTGCTGCTCGACGAGCCCTCGCTCGGCCTCGCGCCGCTGGTGGTCAAGCAGATCTTCGGCGCGATCCGGGAGCTGAACCGGGCCGAAGGGCTGACCGTGCTGCTGGTGGAGCAGAACGCCAACCAGGCGCTGCGCCTCGCCCACCGCGGCTACGTCCTCGTCACCGGGCGCATCACCATGGCCGATACCGGCGCCGCGCTGCTGGCCCGGCCGGAGGTGCGGGAGGCCTATCTGGGTGGGTGATTCGTCTCGCCCGCCTGCTCGCCCTCCTGGGGGCTGGCGCGCGGGATGATGCTGATCCGGCCGCTGGTCTCCAGGATCGCCCAGCGGACCCCGCCCAGCTCCGCGATGCCGTTCTGCCGCGCCGCCTCCAGCACGTCGTCCAGCGCGACGCGCGAGCGGCGCAGCCGCCCCAGATCCGGCACGCCCTCGCGCACCAGCACCGTGGGCACCCCCTCCATCGGCCGCGTCAGCCCCGGCCAGCGTGCCTTCGCCGTGGCGTAGAGCACGGTCAGCAGCAGCAGCGTCGTCACCACCACGAAGCCGCTGGTCAGGCTGGCATCGTCGCCCAGCAGCCCCTGCTGCACCATGTCGCCGATGATGAGCAGCACGACGAAGTCGGCCGGGCTCATCTCGCCCAGGGTGCGGCGGCCGGAGAGCCGCAGCAGCACCATCAGCCCGGCCCAGGTCAGGGCGGCGCGCAGCACCGTCTCGATCATGGGAAGACCACCGCCGCGAGCGGCAGCGGCGGGCCGCCGGCGACGCGCAGGTGCCCTTCGGCGCTGAGCCGCGGCAGGCGCGGCTGCACCCAGAGGCGCAGGCGCAGCGGCGCCCCGGCCGCATCCTCCGCCCGCAGCAGGGTGAGGCAGAGGCCGTCCGGCCCCGCCTCCTCCCGCGCCGCCGCCGGCTCCGCCCGCATCAGCCGCCATTCGTCGAGGAAGGCGTGGTCCAGGCAGAGCGGCACCTCGCGTGCCGTCCCCGCCGGCAGCGCGATCTCCACCGCCGTCGTGGCGTCGGCGCGCTGGAAGCGGTCGTAGGTCAGGCGGATGCCGCCCGCCTGCACCTCCCGCTCGGCCAGGGGGCCGTCGCCGAAGAGGCCCAGCCCGGCCAGCGCCAGCACCGCCCCCATCCCCCACCAGGCGAGGCGGGAGACGGCCCAGATGCGCCGCTGCACCGGATGCTCGCGCTCGATCTCGGCAATGGCGGCAGGGGCATCCGGCATGGAGGCGGCAACGCCGCGATCACGCCTTCGTTGCCCCGGCTCCCACCCTGCGCCGTCCCCGGGGCAACAGCCGGACACGGCGTGTTCCGGATTGTCCCAGGCCGTTTCCGAGCCCGCATGATCTGCTCTAGGCTTCCCGCCGGTGGCCCGGCGCACGGGCCCGACGGATGACGGAGGACCTTCCCCCATGCCCACTCTCGACCGGCGCCGCCTGCTCGGCGCGACCCTGGCCGCGCCCGCGGTCCTCGCCGCCGGGGGCACCCGCGGGGCGCTCGCCCAGTCGGGCATCCGCATCGCCACCGCCGGGCCGATGACCGGCCAGTACGCCGCCTTCGGCGCGCAGATGAAGGAGGGCGCGACCCAGGTCGTGGCCGACCTCAACAAGGCGGGCGGCGTGCTGGGCCAGCAGCTGATCCTGGAGGTGGGCGACGACGCCTGCGACCCGCGCCAGGCGGTGTCGGTGGCGAACCAGCTTTCGGGGCGCGGCATCAAGCTGATGGCGGGGCACTTCTGCTCCGGCTCCTCGATCCCGGCGAGCAAGGTCTATGGCGAGGAGGGCGTGCTGCAGATCAGCCCCGCCTCCACCAACCCCGCCTATACCGAGCAGGGCGGCTGGAACACCTTCCGCACCTGCGGCCGCGACGACCAGCAGGGCGCGGTGGCCGGCAAGTTCATCGCCGAGCGCTTCAAGGGCAAGCCCGTCGCGATCCTTCACGACAACTCCGCCTACGGGAAGGGTCTGGCGGACGAGACCAAGAAGGCGCTGAACGCGGCGGGGGTCACGGAGGCGATCTATGCCGCCTACACCCCGGGCGAGCGCGACTACAACGCCATCGTCTCGCGCCTGAAGGCCGCGAATGTCGGCGTCATCTACATCGGCGGCTACCACACGGAATCCGGGCTGATCCTGCGCCAGGCCAAGGAGCAGGGGATGGACGTGACCCTGATCGGCGGCGACGCGCTGGTGACCAACGAGTTCTGGCAGATCACCGGCCCGGCCGGCGAGGGCACGCTGATGACCTTCTCGCCCGACGTGCGCACGCGCCCGACGGCGGCGGAGGTGGTGCAGGCCTTCAAGGCGCGCAACGTCGATCCGGAGGGCTACACCCTCTACACCTATGCCGCCGTGCAGGTCTGGGCCGAGGCGGCGAAGAAGGCCAACAGCACCGACCCGCGCAAGGTGGCGGAGACGATCAAGTCCGGCGGCCCGTGGCAGACGGTGCTGGGCCCGATCAGCTTCACGCCCAAGGGCGACCCGACGGTGGCGGACTACGTCTTCTACGTCTGGAAGAACGGCTCCTACGCCCAGATGTGAGGCGGGCCTTGTGGCGGCGGGGGGCCGTCGCCACATCCCTGGCCGTCGTCAACAACCGAAAGGAGGTGATCCAGTGTCTCATTGCCTGATGTCGGGCGCTCGGCCCGCGGACCGGATCACTGCCGTCGCCACGCTCGCGGCGGGATTCTGAGTTCGGGCGGGCCGGCCTCGGCCACCGCAATGGAAGGCCCCGGGGGTGACCCCGGGGCCTTTTTCATTCCCGGAGCCGGTCAGGCGGCGCCGCTGAGCACCCGGTAGTCGCGCGCCCACCAGATCAGCACGTCCTCCGGCGGGTTGAGGCGTATGGCCTTGACCGCGCCGAACAGCACGCTGTGGGTGCCCTTCTCCAGCACCTCCTCGATCTCGCAATCGACCGAGGCCACCGCCCCGCGCGAAGCGGGCGAGCCGGTGACCAGCCGGTCCCAGCCGGGCTCGGCGAAGCGGTCGGCCATCGGTATCCCCCGCGAGGAGGCGAAGGCGCGCGACAGCCCCTGCTGCCGGGCCGAGAGCACGTTGACGCAGAAGACGCCGTTCGCCTTGACGATGGGGTTCAGGCTGCTGCTCCGGTTCATGCAGACCAGCAGGGTCGGCGGATCGTCCGTCACGCTGCACACCGCGCTCGCCGTAAAGCCGGCCGGGCCGGCGGCGCCGTCGGAGGTCACGATGTTCACCGCGGCGCCCAGGCGCGCCATCGCGTCGCGGAACTCCTGACGGACGGGGTCCATGGTCAACTCTCCCTGCCCCCGCCGGAAGGTCCGGGCCGGCTGGGGTCGCGCCTGGTCATGTGGCATCGCACCACGGCGATGAACAGGCCGGGCGGCCTCGCGCCGGCGCGGAGGGGCTTGGAGCGCCCCGTCCGGCGGCCTATCACCGGCCGCCGGGTGGCGTGCCGCGCGGCCAAGGAACGCCAGGACCCATGCCGCCCATCCCGAACCCCTTGCCCACCATGCTGGGCGGCTCTCCGGCACTCGCTTCCCCGGCCCTGCGCGGCATCGGCCTCACCGTGCTCGGCGTCTTCCTCTTCGCCGCCAATGACGCGCTGGGGAAATCCCTCGTCGCCGCCGCGACCATCGGGCAGATCCTGCTGATCCGCAGCACCGCGGCCTTCGTGCTGCTGACGCCGGTGCTGTGGCGCGCCGGGGCAGGCCCCTTCCGGCGGGCGCCGCGCCCGGGGCTGCAGGCGCTGCGCATCGTGCTGGCGATGGCGGAGGTGGCGCTGTTCTACCTCGCCCTCTCCGCCCTGCCGCTGGGCGAGACGCTGACCATCTACCTCGCCGCGCCGATCTACGTGACCGCCCTCTCGCCCTGGCTGCTGGGCGAAAGCGTGGGCTGGCGGCGCTGGGCGGCGGTGCTGGTGGGCTTCGCCGGGGTGGTGCTGGCGATGCAGCCGGGCAGCGCCGCGCCCTCCTTCGGCCTGCTGGCGGCGGTCGCGGGCAGCCTCGTCTACGCGCTCATGCTGGTGATCACCCGCCGCCTCTCCGGCACGGACAACCGGGTGCTGCTGACCGGGCAGCTCGGCGGCGGCTGGGTGCTGGGGGCGGCGCTGGTGCTGGCGGGCGACTGGGCACCGATCGATGCCGGGACGACGGCGCGGCTGGCCCTGCTCGGCGTGGTGGCGATGGCGGGCATGGCCTGCGTCAACCGGGCCCTGCTGATCGCCCCGGCCTCCGTGGTCGCGCCCTACCACTACACGCTGATCGTCTGGGCCCTGGCCTTCGGCGCGATCTTCTTCGGCGAGGAGCCGGGACCCGGCACGCTGGCGGGCGCGGCGCTGATCACCGGGGCGGGGCTGTTCATCTTCTTCCGCGAGAAGGTCCGCAGCGGCACGGTGAAGCGGGAGCACGCGATCCCCCCGGGCTGATGCCCTGGTGTCGCCACGCCGGGCGCGCCAGATGGCGGGCGTGCCCGTGACCCGACGCCTGCTCGCCCTGTCCGCCCTGACCGCCGGCCTGCGGCCGCCCCGTGCCCGGGCCGCGGGCTGGGCCGACGCGGCGCCTGCCTTCCTGGCTCCCATCCGGGCGGCGGCGGCGGCGCTGGATGGCCCCGGGCTGCTGAAGAGCTACGTCGCCGATGGCGGCGAGCCCTTCGACCGCAGCCATGGCGAGACCGCCTATGCCTATGACAACGCGATCGCCGCCCTGGCCCTGCTGGCGGGGGGCGAGCGCAGCCTGGCGGAGCGGATCGCCGAGGGGCTGCGCCTCGCCCAGCTCCAGGACCGCTTCTGGCAGGACGGGCGGCTGCGCAACGCCTATGCCGCCGGGCGCCTATTCCCCGAGGCGCCCCGCAGCGCCCGGCCACCCGGCTGGTGGGACCGCGATCGCCGGGCCTGGATCGAGGACGGCTATGCCGCCGGCTCGGCCACCGGCCCGGTGGCCTTTGCCATCCTGCTGTGGACCGCACTGGGTGGGGCTGTCTTCCGCGTGGCGGCGGAACGGGCCGCGGGCTGGATCGCGCGCGACCTCTCCCGCCCCCGCGGCTTCGCGGGCGGCACGCTGGGGCACGAGCCGTCGCCGGCGGTGCAGGAATGGCTGTCCACCGAGCAGAACCTGGACTGCGCCGTCGCCTTCGCCCGGCTGGGCCGCACCGCCGAGGCGGAGAAGGCCGCCGGCTTCGTGCGCTCGATGTGGCTTCCCGCCGAGGGCCGCTTCGCCGCCGGGCGCTCGCCTGCGGGCGAGGTGGACGGTTCCTCCGCGCTCGACGCCAACCTCTGGCCGCTGCTGGCGCCGGGAATCACCGCGCCGGGGCAGGAAACGGCACTGGACTGGGTGCTGGCCCGCCACGGGCTGCCGGCCGGCGCCCCGGCGGCGGAGCTGGACGGGCTGGACTTCAACGACGACCGCGACGGCATCTGGCCTGAGGGCACGGCCCAGGCGGCGTTGCTGCTGCGCCGGACGGGGCGCGAGCCGCTGGCGGCCCGTTTCCTGGCGACGTTGCGGGCGAACCAGGGGCGCGACGGGTGGGTGAAGGCGTCCAGCATCCCCTGGCTGACCACGGGGATGTGGAACGGCGACGTCCCCTTCCGCTACCCCCGGCGCGGGCATCTGGGCGCCACCGGCTGGGCCGCCCTGGCGGCGCTGGGCGCCAGCCCCTTCGATCCGGTGCGGTAGGACGGACCCGCGCTGCCACGGCCCTGGCCGGGGAATCCCCGCGAGGATACAGCCGCCAGGCCATAGCGGAGCCGCACCCATGCCCAATCCCGCCCCGAAGGACTTTGCCTTCCGGCAGGTCGACGTCTTCACCGACCGGCCGCTGCGCGGCAATCCGCTCGCCGTCGTGCTGGGCGCCGAGGGGCTGGAGGAGGCGGTGATGGCCCGCTTCGCCAACTGGACCAACCTCAGCGAGACCACCTTCCTCCTGCCGCCCACCACGCCGGAGGCGGATTACCGTGTCCGCATCTTCACCCCCTTCGGCGAGCTTCCTTTCGCCGGCCACCCCACGCTGGGGAGCTGCCACGCCTGGCTGGAGGCGGGCGGCGTGCCGCGCGGCGCGGAGGTGGTGCAGGAATGCGGCATCGGCCTGGTCCGCATCCGGCGCACCGCCGGCGGCCTCGCCTTCGCCGCGCCGCCGCTGCGGCGGGAGGGGCCGCCGGAGCCGGCGCTGCTCGCCGACCTCACCGCCGCCCTGGGCCTGGAGCCGGGATCGGTCCTCGCCGCCTCCTGGGTGGAGAACGGGCCGGACTGGCTCGGCCTGCTGTTGCCCTCCCGCGCCGCCGTGCTGGCGGTGCGGCCGGATTTCGCCGCGCTGGGCCGGCGGCGCATCGGGCTGGTCGGGGCCTGGGACCCGGCGGCGGACGGGACGGCGGCGCAGTTCGAGGTCCGCGCCTTCACCGCCGGCGGCTACGAGGACCCCGTGACCGGCAGCCTCAATGCCGGGCTGGCGCGCTGGCTGATCGGCGCCGGGATCGCCCCCGACCGCTACGTGGCGAGCCAGGGCACCGTGCTGGGCCGCGAGGGGCGGGTCTTCGTCGAGCGCGACGGGGCGGAGATCTGGATCGGCGGCGCGGTGACCACCTGCATCACGGGCCGCGCCCGCCTGTGACGCCGGGCCTCCCGGCCGGCGGGCCGCCCTCCCCGCCCGGGCGGTGCCCTTCCCCGGCGCTCCGCCCCGGCCCCGCGCGCCACGCGGCGGCATCCGTCTCGTACCAGAGGTGACGGTGCTGCGGGTGGTCGGGCGCCAGGCGCGGATGCCCGAACTCGCCGCCGCGCCGCATTCCCAGCCGCTCCATCAGCCCCCAGGAGGCCGTGTTCGCCGGCACGGTGAAGGCGACGATCCGCTCCAGCCCGATCGGGCCGAAGCCGGCATCGAGCGCGAGCGACGCCGCCTCCCGCGCCAGCCCCTGGCCCTGCCAGCGCGTGGCGAGGCGCCAGCCGATCTCCACCGCCGGGGTGAACTCCGCCTCCCAGGGGATGCGGGCCAGGCCGCAGAGCCCGATCAGGACGCCCTCCGCCCGGTGCTCCACCGCCCAGAAGCCCCAGCCATGCGTGGCGAAATGCGCGTCGATCCGGTCGAGCATGGCGTCGTAGCCGGCGCGGTCCAGCGGCAGCAGGTGCCGTTGCACCGCCGGCTCCGCGTTCAGCGCCGCGAAGGGCTCGCGGTCCGCGGCGCACCAGGGACGGAGGATGAGGCGGGAAGCTTCCAGGATCATGCCAGCAGGCTCAGGGGCGGCGGCGGGTTTCGCCCGCGAAGGGGCTGAGGCCGAGCCAGCGCTGCATCGACCCGGCGAGGCGAGGGTCGCCGTCGACGGAGAGCCGCCCCTCCTCCACCTCCCGACGCACGGTGGAGATCCCCATCCAGACCGCCGTCATGCTGCGCAGCGGCCCCGTCACCAGCAGGTCGACCTCGAATCCGGGATCGACGTTGCACAGGTCCACCATGCCCTGGTCCACCACAAGCCACCAACGGCGCCGCGCCTCGGGGAGCTCAGGGTACAGGAACTGAATCGTGCACCGGCCTTCCGGGAGTGGCCGGGGATCGAGGTGGCGGCGCATGTCCCACATCAGCAGGGACGGATCGAGATTCTTCAGGGAAAGCTGCGATTCCACCCAGCGCTGGCCCCAGCCGCCGAAGCCCATGACCACCGGCCGCAGATCTTCCCCGGCCTCGGAGAGGTGGTATTCCGGGGTGCCGCGCCCGCCCGGCCGCACGGGGACGATGCCGGAGCGCTCCAGCTCCTTCAGCCGCTTCGACAGCAGCGCCGGCGACATGCGCGGCACGCCGCGCCGGAGGTCGTTGAAGCGGGTGGTGCCGCAGAGCATCTCCCGCACCACCAGCATGGTCCAGCGGGTGCAGAGGATCTCCGCGGCCATGGCGACCGGGCAGAACTGACCGTAGCTCCCCTGCTCGTTCATGCGCCCTCTCCCGGCCGGCACAAGCCTTCCGCGCCGGGCGCCGGAGGCGTGCACCCGGCGCGGAGCCGGCCCGATATGGGGCGCGGCCGACCGGCCCGGCGCCGGGCATCCCGCAGCCCATGCCAGTACAGTCCGTGAACTGGATATATTGCAATCACAGAACGACCATGCCGTCTCCTTCATCCGGGAGAAGGCAACGGACATGACCGACACCCTCGAGCACCAACCCATCGTCAGCGGGCCGTCCGGCCGCGGCACCCTCGCCGACCGGGCGGAACGGCTCGTGCCGCGCTTCGCGGCGGAGGCCGCGGAGAACGACCGGGCGGACCGCTTCGTCGCCGCCAACTACGACGCGCTGAAGGAGGCCGGGCTGATGGAGGCCGGTGTCCCCGCGGAGCTGGGCGGCGGCGGCGCGGAGCTACGCGAGCTGGCAGATATGCTGCGCCGGCTCGCCCATGGCTGTTCCTCCACCGCGCTGGCCTTCGCCATGCACACGCACCAGGTGGCCATCCCCGCCTGGCGCTGGCGGCACCAGAAGCTGGCCGCGGTCGAGCCGCTGCTGCGCCGCGTCGCGGCGGAGCGGATCGTGCTGCTCTCCAGCGGCGGCGCCGACTGGATCGGCGGCTCGGGCGAGGCGCGCCGCGTCGAGGGCGGCTACCGGGTCTTCGCCCGGAAGCCCTTCTCCTCCGGCGGGCCGGCAGGTGATCTGCTGATGACCGGCGCCGTGCTGCATGAGGCGGAGGGCGACAGCGTTCTGCACTTCGCGGCCCCCGTGAAGGCCGCGGAGGTCACGGTGCTCGACAACTGGCGGGCGCTGGGGATGCGAGGCACCGGATCGGGCGACATCGTGATCGACGGCCTCTTCGTGGCCGATGCGCAGGTGGCGCTGAAGCGCCGCGCGGGCGAGTGGCACCCGCTGTTCCAGATCATCGCCACCCTGGCCTTCCCGCTGATCTACGCCGCCTATCTCGGCGTGACCGAGCGGGCGCGCGATGTCGCGATCGGTCTGGCGGGGCGGCGCCCGGTCGGAGAGGACTCGCTGCATCTCGCCGGCCGCATGGACACGGCGCTGCGCGCGGCACAGTTGGCGCATGGCTGGATGCTGGAGGTGGCGGAGCGCAACAAGCCTGGCGCGGAGAGCGTCAACGAGGTGATGATCGGCCGTGCCCTGGTGGCGGAGAACGCCATCCGCGCCGTGGGACTTGCCCTGGAACTCGCCGGCGGCGCGGGCTTCACGCGGGAGAACGGTCTGGAGCGGCTGTTCCGCGACATCCAGGGCGCGCGCTTCCACCCCCTGCAAAGCGGCCCGCAGGCCCGCTATGCCGGCGCCATGGCGCTGGGGCAGGACGTGACGCGGATCTGGTAGGCCACGGGTCATGCCGGCAGACCATCCGGGATGACCGGCCGCGCCCCGGCCACGATCCAGCGTAGCCGCGAGAACCCCGTGCCGCTGCGCCGCATCCGGCGCGCGTGCAGCGCCGCCGGCTCCCCGCCCGGCGCTGCCACAGCTGGGAGCCGAGGCCGGGCGCATCCTCCTCCCGCGTCTCCGCCGCCTCGGCGCGGGACAGCGCCACCCGGGCCGCGACGTCCGAACCTCCCTGGGGACGGGAGAGCGCAGCCTCCAGCTCGCTCACCGCCCCCGCCGCAGCCTGCACCGCCAGAATCGGGCCGCGAGGATTTCGTGGCTGCCGCGCTCCGCGGCCTGTGCGGCCGGCGCTGCGCGCCAGCGGGTACCGGGCGCATTGACGCCTCCTGCCGTCGGACCCACCCTCCGCGGCCCGGGCCCGGGGCCGGGGCCGGGGCCGGGGCGGCGTCGGGCCAGGAACAGGAGAGGAGGCCAAGCCAGGATGACGCCCGTCACGCTCGACGCCATGGCCGCCTCCGTGCCGGACGGGGCGCTGCTGGCCCTGCCGCCGGACAATTCGCTGCCCTCCGTCGCGCTGGCCAAGGCGCTGGTGCGGCGCGGCGCGCGCGGGCTGCGGCTGGTCGGCGTGCCGGTCAGCGGCTTCGCGACCGACCTGCTGATCGGCGCCGGCTGCGTCGCGGAGGTGGAGACCTCCGCCGTCTCGCTGGGCGAGGCCGGCTTCGCCCCGCGCTTCTCGGCCGCCGTGCGGGCGGGGACGATCCGTCTGCGCGACGCCACCTGTCCGGCGATGCACACCATGCTCCAGGCGGCGGAGAAGGGCGTGCCCTTCCTGCCCCTGCGCGGGCTGATCGGCTCCGACATCCTGGCACACCGGCCGGACTGGACGGTGGTGCAGAATCCGCTTTCCGACATGCCCGATCCCATCGTGCTGCTGCCCGCGCTCTCGCCGGACATCGGCGCGATCCATGCCGTCATGGCCGACCGGAACGGCAACCTCTGGGTCGGGCGGCGGCGGGAATGCGCGACGCTGGCGCATGCGTCGAAGCGCCTGCTGGCCACGGTGGAGCGGGTGGTGGAGACGGACTTCCTGGAGGATGAGCGCCTCGCGCCCGGGACGATCTCGGCCGCCTATGTCGATGCCGTCGCCGTCGCCGTGCTCGGCGCGCATCCGGTGGCGCTGCTGGACGAGTACGGGCCGGACGAATCCTACGTCGCCGCCTATGCCCGCGCCGCCCGCACGGATGAGGGTTTTCGGGCATGGCTGGAGGCGAACGTCCTGACGCCGGAGCGGGCCGCGGCATGACCGTCCCGCCCGTCCTGCCGGAGGAACGCCTCGCCGCCACGCTGGCGCGGCTGATCCTCGACCCGTCGCTGCCCCCCGTGCGGCACGCGGCGGTCGGCGCCGCCTCGCCCATCCCCGCCGCCGCCTGCTGGCTGGCCGCGAAGCAGGGCCACCCCATCCGCCTCTCCCTGCTGCACCGGCGCCGCGGCAATCCCTTCACCGAGGGCTCGCGCGAGCTGTTCGACCTCGCCGGCCAGGGGCGGATCGACCTGTTCTTCCTCGGCGGCGGGCAGATCGACGGACAGGCCAACCTGAACCTGATCGGCACGGGCGACTGGCCCGGCACCACGGTGCGCTTCCCCGGCAGCTTCGGCAGCGCCTACCTCTACTTCATGGTCCCGCGTACCCTGCTGTTCCGCGAGGAGCACAGCCCCCGCGTGCTGGTGCCGCGCGTCGAGCACGTCTCCGCCCCCGGCGTCTCGGAACCGGGCGTGTTCCGGCGCGGCACGGCGCAGGCGCTGGTGACGGGGCGCTGCGTCTTCCGCTTCGACGCGGCGCGCGGCCGCTTCGCGCTCGTCAGCCTGCATCCCGGCGAGACGGTGGAGAGCGTCCGCGCCGCCACCGGCTTCGACTACGACGAACCGGCGCAGGTGCCGCGGACCCCCGACCCGACGCCGGAGGAGCTGGCCCTGCTGCGCGGCCCGGTGGCCGCCGAGCTGCGCGAGACCTACCCCGCCTTCTGCGCCCGGATCTTCGACCGAACCCCCGAGGGAGTCCCCGCCGCGTGACCGATGCCCCGACCGGTGCCCCAACCCCCCGGGCCCTCTCGCCCGGTGCCCTGGCCGGGCTGAAGGTGATCGACCTGACGCGGGTCCTGGGCGGGCCGTACTGCACCATGATCCTCTCCGACCACGGCGCGGAGGTCATCAAGATCGAGCCGCCGCAGGGCGACGAGGTGCGCCACTGGGGCCCGCCCTTCCACGCCCATCCGGACGGGGAGAAGGACGCCAGCTACTACATCGGCGTGAACCGCAACAAGCGCTCCCTGGCGCTGGACCTGTCGAAGCCCGAGGGCCGCGCCGTGCTGCTGCGCCTGCTCGACGGCGCGGACGTGCTGATCGAGAACTACAAGCCCGGCAGCATGGAGAAATGGGGGCTGGGCTATGCGGAGGTGCTGGAGGCGCGCTTCCCTCGCCTGGTGCATTGCCGCGTCTCCGGCTTCGGCGGGGACGGACCGCTGGGCGGGCTGCCGGGCTACGACGCGGTGATCCAGGCCATGGCGGGGCTGATGTCGATCAACGGCGATGCCTCCACCGGCCCGCTGCGCATGGGCACGCCGGTCGTCGATCTCGCCACCGGGCTCTACTCCGCCATCGGTATCCTGATGGCCTTGCAGGAGCGCGAGCGGTCCGGGCGCGGCCAGTACCTGGACATGACGCTCTACGATTGCGGCCTGTCGCTGCTGCATCCCCAGGCGGCGAACCACCTGCTGAACGGGCGCCGCCCCGCCGCCACCGGCAACGCGCATCCGAACATCAGCCCTTATTCGCGCTTCCGCACCGGCACCTGCGACATCTTCGTCGCCTGCGGCAACGACCCGACCTTCCGCCGCTTCTGCGCCTTCCTCGGGCTGGACGCGCTGCCGGGGGACCCTCGCTTCACGACCAACGCGCTGCGCGTGGAGAACCGGCCGGCGCTGGACGCCATCCTGGAGGAGCGGCTGGCAGCAGAGGACGGGCACGACCTGTCCGACCGCCTGATCCGCGCGGGCGTCCCCGCCGGGCCGGTGCTGCATGTGGACGAGGCGCTGGCCGCCCCCCACACCGCCGCGCGCGACATGGTGGCGGAGATCGGCTGGTTCCGCGGGCTGAACTCGCCGATCAAGCTGTCCCGCACCCCCGGCGGCGCCCGCAGCGCCCCGCCGCAGTTCAACGCGGACGGCGCCGCCGTCCTGGCCGAGCACGGCTTCAGCGAGGCGGAGATCGCGGAACTCGCGGCGCAGGGCGTGCTGGTCGGCACCCGGCGCTGAACCCCCGAAGACAGGAACACCGATGAGCTACACCTGGGACCACATCCACCTGCGCAGCCCCGACCCGCGCGCCACCGCCGCCTTCTTCGTCGAGATGTTCGGCGCGGCGCAGACGGGCGAGGTGATGAACGGCGACAAGCTGCGCGTCGTCCTGAAGCTGGACGGGATGCCGCTGTTCATCGAGGAGGTGCCGGCCGACACCGCCGCCCCGCCCACGCCGCCCTTCCTGGGCTACGAGCATATCGGCCTGCGCGTGCCCGACATCGAGGCGGAGGCGGCACGGCTGAAGGCGAAGGGCGTGACCTTCGTGATGGAGCCGAAGGAGATGAGCCCCGTGCTGAAGATCGCCTTCATCGAGGGGCCGGAGAAGATCCGCATCGAGCTGCTGGAACGCAAGACGGGCTGACAGGGGCAGGCTGGCGGAGGCGGGCTGCCGGGGGCCGCCGGTCCGGATCTTGCCTGGGGCGTGACCAAGGCGGCGCCCGCGCCCGGGCCGTCCCCCGGGGCGGCCCTCTCGAACGGAGCGATCGGATGACCGTCTTCCTGTGCACGGCCTGCGGAACCTCCTACCCCGACGCGCCGCTTCTCCCCGCGCATTGCACCATCTGCGACGAGGAGCGGCAGTACGTGCCGCTCTCCGGCCAGAACTGGATCGCGCGCGAGGACCTGCCGAAGGCGCACCGCAACGCTTGGAAGCGGTACGAGCCGGACCTGTTCTGCCTCCAGACCCTGCCCGCCTTCGGCATCAACCAGCGCGCCTGGCTGATCCGCACGCCGCAGGGCAACGTGCTGTGGGACTGCATCGCCCTGTTCGACGCGGCCACGGAGGAGATCATCCGCGCCCTGGGCGGAATCCGCGCCATCGCCATCTCCCACCCGCACTACTACACGACCATGCAGGACTGGGCGGCCGCCTTCGGGGCGCCGGTCTATTTGCACGCCCGCGACCGGGAATGGGTGATGCGGCCCGATCCGTCCCTGACCTTCTGGGAGGGCGACGAGATGGCGCTGTGGCCCGGCCTCACGCTGCACCGGCTGGGCGGGCACTTCCCCGGCGGCACGGTGCTGCACTGGCCGGGCACGGCGGACGGCGCCGGGGCGCTGATGGCGGGTGACATCGTGCAGGTCGCGCCGGGGGCGAAGCGGGTCTCCTTCCTGTGGAGCTACCCGAACATGATGCCCTTGCCCGCCGCCGAGGTCCGGCGCATGGCCGCCCGCCTCGCGCCGTTGCGCTACGAGCGGATCTACGGCGCCTTCCTGGGGCAGGAGGTGGCGGCGGACGGGCCGGGGATCGTCGCCCGCTCCGCCGCGCGCTACGTCGAGCTGCTGGACAGCCCCGGCAACGGCTGAGGCCGGAAGGCCCGGGCGAAGGCTTCCTGCTCCGGCGTCTCGACCGCGCGCGGGTCGTAGCCGGCGCGCACGAAGGCCACGGGGTCATCCGCCACCCCCGCCATCCGGGCGAGGCAGGCCAGCGCCAGTCCCGTCCGCCCCAGCCCGGCACGGCAGCCGACATAGGCGCCGCGCCCGTCGCGCAGCGCGACGGCCACCGCGCGCAGGGCCGCCTCCCAGCCCGGCAGGTCGGGCGGCAGGCCGAAATCCGGCACCGGGAGCAGCAGGTCGGCACGGTGCCGGGCCGGCGAATCCCCATCCAGGCAGAGGCCGAACACCCCTGGTGGGCAGCGCGTGAACGGGCCGGCCAGGACCCGGCCCAGGCCGGGGAGATCGAGCCCGGGGGGAACAGGCCCGGCCGGACCCGGCTCCGCTCCCCCGCCGCTCACTCCGCGACGGTGGCCGGCACGGTGCTCTCCGCCATCCGCTTCTGCCGGTGATAGGAGGCCCCGGCGACGGGGATCATGGCGGCGTAGATCAACCCCGCCGCGGCCAGCGCCGCCCAGGGCTCCGCCACCAGCAGCGCGGCATAGGCCGCGGCGCCGAGAAGCAGCAGCAACGCCACCTCGCGCGCGATCTTCACCTTCTTGAACGACCAGGTCGGCAGGGTGGACACCAGCAGCCCCGCCACCACGACGAGCAGCGGCGCGACGAAGAGGGGGTGGCGCAGCGCGGCGGCGGTGCCGAGGAAGCCCCAGCCCTCGAAGGCCAGCGAGGCGAAGATCGGGAACAGCGCCAGCCCGGCGCCGGAGGGTGCGGGGACGCCGGTGAAGAAGTTCGAGGCATAGGCCGGCTTCGGCGCGCCTCCCGGGCCCGGCGCGTCGATCGCCGCGTTGAAGCGGGCGAGGCGCAACGCCATGCAGACGGCAAACAGCAGGCAGGGGATGAAGCCGAAGCCCCGCGCGTCCTTCAACGTCCACAGGTAGAGGATCAGCGCGGGCGCCACGCCGAAGCAGAGGAAGTCGGACAGGCTGTCGAATTCCGCGCCGAAGCGGCTGGTCGCCTTCAGCAGCCGGGCGAGGCGGCCGTCGATGCCGTCGATGAAGCCCGCCACGACGATCAGCGTCAGTGCCGGTTCCCACCGCCCGTCGAAGGCGAAGCGCACGGCGGTCAGCCCGGCGCAGAGCGCCAGCATGGTCAGGATGTTGGGCAGCAGCCGGTTGAAGGACCAGCCCGGGCGCCGCTCGCGGCGGCGCGGCAGGCGGAAGCGCCGGCGCCGCGGCCGACCTTCCGTCGCCTCCATGACCTGGCCGGCCGGCGTGGCCGTCTCGTCGCTCATCCCACCCCCAGCGGCACCCCCGGCGGATCGTCACCGGACGAGCGGGCAACGACCGGGGCGGCCACTGGCTGCGTGGTATCGGCGATCACCGTCTCGCCCCCGATCATGATCTGCCCGGGTTCCACCAGCGGGCGCACGCCGGGCGGCAGGTAGAGGTCGGTGCGGCTGCCGAAGCGGATGATGCCGAAGCGCTCCCCGGCGGAGAGGCGCTGGCCCTGCCGCACGTCGCAGAGGATGCGTCGCGCGATCAGCCCCGCGATCTGCACCACGGCGATGGTGGTGCCGTCGTCCAGCCGCATGGCCAGGGCGTTGCGCTCGTTGTCCTCGCTGGCCTTGTCCAGGCTGGCATTGAGGAACTTGCCGCGGTGGTAGGCGATTCGCGTCACCACCCCGTCCACCGGGGCGCGGTTCACGTGCACGTCCAGCACCGAGAGGAAGATCCCCACCCGCCAGCGCGGCTCCGCGCCCAGATCCAGCTCCTCCGGCGGCACGACCGGCGCCACGGAGACGACGCGGCCATCCGCCGGGGCGACCAGCAGTCCGGGCCTGCCGGGCGTGACCCGTTCGGGGTCGCGGAAGAAGTAGAGGCAGAACAGCGTGAACAGCAGGCTGGGCCAGAACAGCCAGCCGCCGGCCAGCAGGCCGCCGATCACGGCGACGGCGATGCCGCCGTACAGGAAGGGCCGGCCCGCCGGATGCGGCGGGGCCAGCACCATTTTCACGCTTTGAACGAGGGACATGTCGCCGCGGTTATCGTCTGTTCACCGGGGCGGGACAACCCTGTCCGCCATGCCTGGCCCCTCCCCCCCATCCCGTGCCAAGCCGGACATGGCGCTCGGCGCCTTCACCGTGGGCCGCGACGGACGCATCGCCCCGCGCGGCCCCGACCACCCCGCGGCGCTGCGCTTCGCCTGGCGGGGCCGGCCCTGCACGGCCGTGCTGGAAGCTGACGGGCTGGGCCTCTCCGCCGAGGCCGGGCGGGTGCCCTACACGGTGGAGGCACCGCGCGCGCGTGGCGCGGCGCTGGAGACCCTGGCGCGCCTGCCGGCGGAGCTGCCGCCGGGCTGGGCCCTGGCGCTGCGGCCGGACCACCGCATCCGGCTGGCGGCGAGGGCGATCCTCCCGGGCGCCGCCACGGCAACCGGGCTGGTGGCGGCCATGGTGCACTTCGTCCTGGCGCTCGACCCCTATCTGGAGCGGCTGGAAGCCTCGGGGCTAGCGGCGGCGCCCTCCGCGCCCGAGCCGGGCAGGTCCAGCACCTGACCGGGATAGATCAGGCGGGGATCGCGGATCTGGCCGCGATTCGCCCCGTAGATCACCGTGTAGCGGGTGCCGCGCCCGTAAGCCTCCCGCGCCAGGCGCCAGAGGTTCTGGCCCGGCTGCACCACCACGCGGCCGTCGCGCACCGTGCCGGCGGGCAGGGCCTCGCGCTGGAAGGCCACCTCCACCCGCGCGGCCACGGCGGAGCCCGCTTGGCCCGCCCGCGGCGCGGCGCCATCGGCCGGAAGCTGGTCCACCCGCAGCCGATGCCGGCCCGGGGCGGGTGCCGTCTCGGGCGCCAGGCTCCAGCGGCCGGATTCATCGGTCCGCACGTCGCCCACATGCCGGTCATCGGCATAGACGCGAAGCTGAGCGCCGGCCGGAGCGCTGCCGGCGAAGCGCATGTTCCCCTGGTCGTCGTAGTCGACGATATCGATCCCCAGCGTGGCCGCGCGGCCGTTGCCGCCCTGCAGCGGCCGCGGCGCGGCGCCGGAACCGGTGGGCAGCAGCAGCACGGTCGGGCCTGGGACCGGCGCCTCGGCCGCCGCCGGCCCCGGTGCCGCCGCGGCCTCCTGCCGGCTGCTGCCGGGCGGGCTGGCGGGCGGCGCAGGCTCGGCGGCCGCAGCGGCCGCCCGCTCCCCGGCGGCACGGGTGGCGGCCAGGGCGGGGGTGTCGGGAACCACCACCACCGCCGTGTCGGTGCCGCCGATCTCCTGCCCGTCGGGCAGGCGGGCGCGCAGGGACAGCTCGTGCGCCCCGACGCCCATCCGCGCATCCGGCAGGATGACCCATTCGCCGCGCTGGTCGGCGCGGGCCCGGCCGATCTCCTGCCCGCCCTGGTAGAGGATGACCTCCACCCCCGGCATGGCCCGGCCGGCGACCACGGCGGTGCCGCGCGCGCCCACGCGGACGATGTCGAAGCGTGGCGGCTCCAGCCGGCGCGTCCCCGGCACCGCCGGGCGTGCCGCCACCGGGCTGCTCTCCGGCACGGTGGCCCCGGACCCCGCGCCGCCGGGCACCGCCGACCGGATGGACGGCGGCGTGGCGGGTGGCGACGCGGTCGTGGCGGCGGGCGGCAGCGGCGCCAGGATGGGCGTCGCCGGCCGCAGGGAGAGGTAGGGCCATGCGAGCCACGCGGCCGCTGCGGCACCGCCGACGAGCAGCGGTGCGACCAGCAGCGGAATGCGTGTCGCGGGGTTCATGCTTCCGTAACTACGTCCCCGCGACCACCCATCGCAAGGGCACAACGGCCTGTCGGCGCTGGGTTTCCGACCGCCGTGCCGCCATGCGCGGGGCCCACATCCGGGGCGTGCGGGCCGGCCCCGCCGCTGCACGGCCTGGCTGCACCCTCGGGGCCCTTGCCTTGCGGCCGGACGGGCCGATCATCCCCGGGGTGGGCGGGGGCTTTCCGATGACGACGACACAAGAGTCGCGCGTGCCGGTGCGGGTCTGGGACGGCTGGGTCCGGCTGACCCACTGGGTCATCGCGCTGCTGCTGCCCCTCTCCTGGTGGAGCGGCACGCAGGCGCGCTGGGAGCTGCACTTCCTCAGCGGCTTCACCATCCTGGCGCTGGTCCTGTTCCGCCTCGCCTGGGGGCTGGTCGGGTCGGACACGGCGCGCTTCACCCGTTTCCTGCGCCCGCCGCTCGAGGGGCTGCGCCACCTCTCCCACCTCACCCGGCGGGAGCCGGATACGGAACTGGGGCACAACGCCGCCGGCGGGTGGATGGTGCTCGTCCTCCTCGGCCTGCTGCTGCTGCAGACCGTCACGGGGTTGATGGCGGACGACCAGATCCTCACCCGCGGCCCCCTGGCGGCGCGGGTGCCGCCGGCGGTGAGCGATCAGGCGACCGCCATCCATCTCCGCGCCTACTGGTTCCTGCTGGCCGCCGCCGGGCTGCATGTTCTCGCGGTCCTGGCCTATGCGCTGCTGAAGCGGCAGGACCTGGTGCGGCCCATGGTGACCGGGGTGAAGCGCCTGCCCGCGGGCTTCGCGCACCGCGCCCCGCGCCTGGGCAGCCCGGTCCTGGGCGCCGTCCTGCTGGCCGCGGCGGCGGCGGCCGTCTGGGGGATCAGCCAGCTGGGCTGAGGCCGCGGTCCCCGGCGGCGGCTTCCGGCACCCGCCCCGAGCGCAGCACCGCCGCCAGCGCGTCCAGCCCTGCTTCCACCGCCGCGTGCCAGCGCCGGGCCAGGGTGCGGGAGGCCTCCTCCAGCGCGGCACGCAGCGGCGCGGAGGATTCGTGCTCGGCCATCCAGTCCGCGACCTCGGCCGCATCCGCCGCCTGCTGCGCCGGATGGTCGGGGGAGAGGCCGGCGAAGGCATGGCGCGTGCCGATCACCGGCAACCCGTCGCAGAGCGCCTCGACGGTCTTGATCTTCAGCCCGGTGCCGCCCTCCATCGGGTTCACCGCGCATCCGATCAGCCGGTGGAACTCCGCCGCCTCGGCGACGGGTCCCGTCGCCACCACGCCGGAGCGCAGGCGGCCCTCCGGGCGGATCGCGCCGCCGAGCAGCCAGGGCAGGCCACGCCCGCGCGGATGCGCCGCCAGCGCCCGGTCCAGCGCGGCGACGGCATGGCGGTTCCAGACATTGCCGCTGGCCAGCAGGCCGAAGGGAAAGGGCGCCGCGCCGGGCGGCCGGGCGCGCGGCCGGGGCGCATGGCCCACGACCAGCACCGGCCGGCGGGTGCGCCGGCGCAGCAGGGCGCCCTCCTCCGGCTGGATGCCCAGGACAAGGTCGGCACGGTCCAGGCCGCGCGCCTCCTCGGCCTCGCCCGTCCAGAACCAGGAGGGGGCGAGGCCCGCCGCCAGCGCCGCCTCCCGCCGCCCGCCCAGCAGGTCGTGCGTGTCCAGCACGCGCAACGCGCCCGGCACGGCATCCAGCACGGCCGAAAGCCAGGTGTAGGAGGCGATCACCGCATCATAGCGGCGGGCGCGGTGGAGCGCCGCCACCGCCTCCACCGTCTCCACCGGGCACCAGTCATCCAGCGCCCAGCGGTCCGGATGGGTCGGGGCATGGCGCGGCCGCCAGGGCAGCGGGTGCAGCGCCGCCCAGTCGCGGCGGCGGCGGCGCTCGTCCTCCGCCGACAGGCGCGGCAACGGGCAGGCCAGCTCCGCCGGCAGGCCGCGGCAAGACAGCGCGCCGCCCAGGGCCAGCAGCCGGGCGGCGTTGCCGGCGCGCACGGGCCAGGGCGGCACGGGCGAGACCAGCAGCAGGCGTGGCGTGCGCCCGCGCCCCACCGCCGGGGCCGGCACGGGCGGCGGCGCGTTGCGGAACTCCTCGATCGCCTGGCGATAGGCTAGGGCCACCCGCTCCGGCGCCAGCACGGCACGGGCATGGTCGGCGGCGCGCCGCCCCACCGCATCGGCCAGGCCGCGGTCGCCTTCCAGCGCCAGCAGCGCCTCGGCCAGGGCGCGCTGCGGCGCCAGGGGCGGCAGGTGCAACACGGCATCGCGCGGCAGCTCGGCATAGCCGGCGACATCGGAGACGAAGGCACAGCGCCCTGCCCCCAGCGCCCGCGCCAGCGTGCCGGAGCTCTCCCCGACCGAGGGCGCACGCAGGTTGGCCAGGGCGTCGCAGGCGGCGAGGTGCGTCGCCAGCAGCGGCTCCGGCAGGTACCCGGTGGCGCGGAAGGCCCCGGCGGCGGCCAGGGCGGGGGCGATGGCGGCCGCCTCCCCCTCCCCGGCATGGATCCAGAGCAGCCGGGCGCCGCGCCGCCTCGCCTCGGTCACCGCCTCGGCCACCCAGTCCAGGCGCTTGGCCCAGGCGGCGAAGCCCGCCGTCAGCAGCAGGAAGCGGTCCTGCGGCAGCCCCAGCGCCGTGCGGGCCGCAGCACGGTCCGGGGCGGCGAGCGGGGCAAGGTGCGGGATGACCGCGATCCGCGCGGCGATCGGCGGCCAGAGCGTGGCCAGGCGCCGGCGGGCATGCTGCGAATGGACGATCGCCGCGCGGGCATTCGCGAGCGCCTGGCCCAGCAGCGGGAAGGCCGCCGCCGCCGCGCCGGGAAGCCGCCCCTCGGCCAGCCAGGCCTCGCCGAGCGTCCCGCCCAGGCCGGGCGAGAGGGCGCGCAGGGCCGTGCGGAGCGCCTCCTCCGTCTCCGCCTCGCGCAACGGCACCGCCAGCGTCAGGTCGTGCAGCACGGCCAGGCCGGGATGCCGGCGCAGCGCGCGCAGCGTCACCGCATGGCCGGGACTGTTGCCGAGCTGGTGCAGCACCCGCGCCCCCTCCGGCAACGGCCCGAGCGACGTCTCGCCCGGCTCGCAGATCACCTCGTAATGCGCGGCCAGGGCGGGCCGCAGCAGGGCGGCGTAGTCGGCCACGCCGTTGCGCGCCGGCGGCAGCGGCGAGAACATGTGCAGGCGCTGCGGCACCTCGTCCCCTTTTCGCGCCCGGCCGGCCCTCCCGGCCAGCGATAGGCGGGATGGTGCGGCCGGGGCGCCAAACCGTCCAGGGAGGCCGCATGCCGGACCATGTCGATGCCCCGCCCGCCCCCCGCTTCGTGGTGGCGGAGGTGGCCGCGCGACGCCTGCGCCTGCGCTGCACGGAGGCCGGCACCCTGTCGGCGCCGGCGATCGCCTGGGTCGGCGGGATCGAGGCCGGGCGGGCGGAACGGACCGGCCCCTTCGCCGCGGAGGAGGTGCTGGAGGTGGTGATCGACCGCCTGCCCTGCGCCCCTGCCCCGGCCCTGCTGCGCCTGGGACCGGAGGGCGGGACGGGGGAGCTGGCGCCGCCGCTGGAGCTTGGCGCCGGCAACCTCGCCTGGCGCCTGATGGGGCCGGGCAACCCGGAGCTGGAGGCCCTGGAGCTGCGCCAGGGGCTGCTGCGCGGGACGCTGCTGAACCGGGAGAACGGCTTCTTCGCCCCTGTCCTGGCGGCGCGGGTCCAGGGCGGCCCGCCACGGCCGGTCGCGGCGGAGCCGCCGCAACCCGGGCCGGACGGCGCCGGCCGGGTGCGCTTCGCCCTGGCCCTGCGCGCGGAGGATCTGGATGAGACGGGGATGCAGGTGGAGATCTGGTGCCAGGGCCTGGCCCGGCCCGTCGCCACCTGGGCGCTCGCCCCGGCCTTCCCGGAGCAGGAGGCGGTGCCCGTGCTGGCGGCGCGGCTGCGGGCGGCGGAGCAGGCCTCCGTGCTGCGCGAGGCGCGGCTGCGCCAGGCGATGGAGCAGGGCTTCGCCGAACGCGACGCGCGCTTCGACGGCTTCGTGCAGCACGTGATGGGGCTGCTGGCCGAGGGTGGCGCGCCCGAGCCGCGGATCGGCCCGCCCGAGGCAAGGCTGGAGGCGCTGCGCGCGACCCTGGCCACGCCCCTGCCCGAGCCCGCGCCGCAGCCGGCCGAGCGCGTGCTGCCCTCGGACGACGACCGCTTCACCCTGGGCTGGTACCCGCCCGAGTCGGAATTCCGCTGGATGGGGCCCAGCGGGCTGATCGAGAATCCGGAGCCGGCGCGGCCGGTGGAGCGCGTGCGGCTGAGGCTGCGTCACGTCTATGGCGACGGGCCGCCGCAACTGCTCGCCACGCTCGATGCGCACGGGACCACGCTCACGCTCGAGGCGGTGGCGGACGGCTTCGTGGCGCAGGTCGAACCGGGGGCGGCCGTGGCCTTCGAGGCCCTGCGGCTGGACAGCCTCTCCCACGGCAGCCCGCTGCGCGACGGACACAGCGACGATGCGCGCGAGCTGTCCGTGGCGGTCGGCGAGGTGACCTTCGTCTACGCGGCCTGACCCGGCACCGCCCGGACCGCCGCCTGCCGCTTCGCCTCGCGCGCGGCGACGTAGAGGGCGAGGCGCTTCGCCGCGACCGGCGGGATGCCGTGCTCCGTCACCGGGGGGACGGCAGGCAACTGCTCCGCGAGGTGGCAGGCGGCGAGATGGCTGCCCCCGCCCGGCATCGGGCGCAGCGGCGGGTCCTGTTCCCGGCAGATCGCCACGGCATTCGGGCAGCGGGTGTGGAAGCGGCAGCCGGGCGGCGGGTTCAGCGGGCTGGGCAGGTCGCCGCCCAGCGGGGTGACGGTGCCGCGCAGGGTCGGGTCCGGGCGCGGGATCGCGGCGAGCAGGGCGCGCGTATAGGGGTGGCGGGGCGCCGTGAAGAGGGTGCGCTTGTCCGCGACCTCCACGATGCGGCCGAGGTACATCACCGCGATCCGGTCGGCGACGTGCTTCACCACGGCCAGGTCGTGGGCGATGAACAGGTAGGACAGGCCGAAGCGCTGCTGAAGATCCTTCAGCAGGTTCACCACCTGCGCCTGGATCGAGACGTCCAGCGCGCTGACCGGCTCGTCGCAGACCAGCAGGTCGGGGCGGACGGAAAGGGCGCGCGCGATGCCGATGCGCTGCCGCTGCCCGCCGGAGAACTCGTGCGGGTAGCGCCCCGCATGGAAGGGCTGGAGGCCCACGAGGCGCAGCAGCTCCTGCACCCGGGCGCGCTGGGCGCGGCCGTCGCCCATGCCGTGCACCGCCATGGGCTCGGCGATCGCCTCGCCCACCGTCAGGCGCGGGTTGAGGCTGGCATAGGGGTCCTGGAAGACGATCTGCATGCGCCGCCGCAGCATGCGCAGGGTGGCGCCGCCGGAGCGGCTGACATCCTGCCCGTCGAAGCGCAGCGTGCCGGCGCTGGGCTCGATCAGCCGCATCACCAGGCGCGCGGTGGTGGACTTGCCGCAGCCGGATTCCCCGACCAGCGCCAGGGTCTCGCCCTTGTCCAGCGAGAAGCTGACGCCATCCACCGCCCGCACCGTGCCGCCGCGCGAGAACAGGCCGGCGCCGCGCGCGGGGTAGTGCTTGGCGAGGTCCTCCACCTCCAGCAGCGCGCTCATGCGGACAGCTCCCCCAGGGAGGCTTCGACGGGCGCCCGGAGACAGGCGGCGCGGTGGCCGGGCGCGATCTCCGTCAGCACGGGGTCGGTGCTGCGGCAGGCGCCGATCTCGAAGGGGCAGCGGGGGTGGAAGTGGCAGCCGGGCGGCAGGGCGAAGGGCGGCGGCACGGAGCCGTCGATGGAGAGCAGCCGGTCGCGCTCCTCGTCCAGCCGCGGGATGCTGCCGAGCAGCCCGATCGCGTAGGGGTGCTGCGGATCGGCGAAGAGCGCGGCGGCCGTCGTCTGCTCCACGACGCGGCCGGCATACATCACCGCGACGGTGTCGGCCATCTCCGCGATCACGCCGAGGTCGTGGGTGATGAGGATGACGGACATCCCCGTCTCCGCCTGCAACTCCCGCAGCAGGTCCAGGATCTGCGCCTGCACCGTCACGTCCAGCGCCGTGGTCGGCTCGTCCGCGATCAGCAGCCGCGGCTTGCAGGCCAGCGCCATGGCGATCATCACCCGCTGGCGCATGCCGCCGGAGAGCTGGTGCGGGAACTCGTCGAAGCGCCGCTCCGGCGCGGGGATGCGGACGCGCTTCAGCGCGGCGATGGCCTCGGCCCGCATCGCGCGCTCGGACGCCGTGCGGTCATGCGCCCGCATCGCCTCGACGATCTGGGCGCCCACCGTGTGGACGGGGTTCAGCGAGGTCATCGGCTCCTGGAAGATCATCGCGATCTCGCCGCCGCGTACCTTGCGCATCTCCGCGTCGGAGAGGGCCACGAGGTCGCGCCCGTCCAGCAGCACCCGCCCGGCGGCGATGCGCCCGGGATGCGGGACGAGGCGCATGATCGAGAGCGAGAGCATCGACTTGCCGCAGCCGCTCTCCCCCACGATGCCCAGGGTGCCGCCGCGCGGCACCGCCAGCTCCACCCCGTCCACCGCCGGCAGGTCGCCGGCGGAGGTGCGGAAGACCGTGCGCAGCCCCTCGATCCGGAGCAGCTCGGGCGAGGCGCTCACGACCAGCGGAAGGTCGGCGGCGAGATGCGCTCGGCCGGGCGGTGCGCCCAGTCGCGTTCGGGCACGCCGGGGACCATGCGCTTCTGCGCCTCGTCCAGCGCGGCCGCGGCGGCGCGGAAGTCCATGGTCAGCACCTCGCCATCCTGGACCACCTTCTGCCCATCCACGTAGACCGCCTTCACCGCACGATCCCCGGCGGAATAGATCAGGCTGCGCACGGGGTCGTAGGAGGGCTTCATGCGCGGATGGTCGGCATCGACCAGCACCAGGTCGGCGCGGCAGCCGGGAGCGAGGCGGCCGATATCGTCACGGCCCAGGGCACGGGCGCCGCCGATGGTCGCGGCCTCGAACAGCTCGTTCGTCGTGACGCTGCGCGGATCGGTCGCCTGGGTGCGGGCGAGGTAGGCGGCGAGGCGCATCTCGTCGAGCATGTTGTGCGGGTAGGTGTCCGTGCCCAGGCCCATGTTCACCCCGCGCCGCTTGTAGCGCCCGAAGGTCTTCATGGTGATGCCGCGCCGGGCGAAGACGGTGGGGCAGTGGGCGACGGTGGTGCCCGTCTCCGCCAGGCGTCCGAGGTCGGTGTCGGTGTGCCAGCGGGTGGAGGGGTGGTCGTCGAGGAAGATGCCGTGGCCGATGATGGCGCGGTCGTTCAGCAGGCCGAGGCTGTCCAGCCAGCCGATGGGCGTCAGCCCGTGGCGGCGGGTGATCTCGTGGAATTCGGTGACCGACTGCGCCGCGTGGATCTGCCAGGACAGGCCGCGCGCCTTCGCCTCCTGCGAGGATTCCTTCAGCAGGCCGGCGGAGCAGGTGTCGATCTGCGCCGGCACGACCATGCCGAACAGCCGGCCGCATTCGTGCTGCTGCGCCCGCTCGACCAGGCGCAGCGCCTCCTCCATCGCCTTCTCGCCGGCGCCCTCGTCCCACTCGTACTCCACCACATGGCCGTTCTTCGTGTACCAGCGGGCGGAGCGGAACATGGGCGCGAGGCAGACTCGCATGCCGCTCTCGGCCAGCAGGTCCAGCCAGCCGGGATGCGCCATGGAGAGGTCGGCAACGGTGGTGACGCCGGAAAGCAGCAGCTCGCTCAGCGCCACGCGCACGCAGTGCGACGCCGCCTCGCCCTCAGCGCGGAAGATCGGCAGGTATTCGTAGAGGGAGGAGTTGTAGAAGCCGGGGGAGCCGATCTCGTCGATCAGCCCCTTGTTCATCGGCTCGCTGGAGGGGTGGGAGTGGATGTTGACGAGGCCGGGCATGACCAGCAGCCCACGCCCGTCGATCTCCTCCTCCGCCGGGCCGGCGTAGTTGCGGCCGACGAAGGTGAGGGTGCCGCCGTCATAGGCCAAATCCCCGCCGGTCAGGTAGGTGTGCTGCTTCTCCGACGTGTCCCAGGCGACGACGACGTCGGCGTTGCGGATGACGGTGGCCATGCTCCCCTCCCCCTGCTGCTTCAGCGCGTCAGCCGGATGTCGAGCATCTTGTAGAGCCCGACCCCGTAGATGCCATGCGCCCGCGCGCCCTCCACCCGCTGCGCGGAGGCGATCCAGAGCTGCTCGCGCGAGAGGGGCGTCCAGACGTTCGCCTCGGTCAGCCGGCGTTGCAGCTCGCCGATGGCCTTGTTGCGGGTCGCCTCGTCCAGCGCCGACTTGGCCTCGCGCAGCAGCCGGTCCGTGTCGGGATCGACCCAGTTCATGCGGTTCGGCGTCGGGCGGTTGTTGCTGTCGAAGTAGAGGGCGAGCGCATCGGTGGCCGAGACATAGGGGTAGGACATGAAGAAGGCGTCGAACTCCTGCGTCGCCAGCTTGCCCCAGACCGCCGTGGCGTCCCAGAGCTGCACGCGCATCTCGATCCCGACGCGGCGGAGGTCCGCCTGGATCGCCTCCGCCTGCACGCGGTTGACCTGGCCCTGGGTGCCGTAGAGCAGGAAGGTCGCGCGCTGGCCGTCCTTCACCCGGATGCCGTCAGGCCCCGGCTTCCAGCCGGCCGCGTCCAGCACGCGGCGCGCCTCCTCCGGGTTGAAGCCCGGCATCTCCCGCGCCGCCTCGGCGCTGTAGCCGGAGGTATTGGGGTTGACGATGGCATTCGCCGGGTCCGCCACGCCGAAGAAGGCCGCCTTGGTCACCGCGTCGCGGTTGATCGCGAGGTTCATCGCCCGGCGCACCTCCGGGTCGTTCATCACGGGCTTGTCCACCTTGAAGCCCATGAAGTAGTCCCAGAAGTAGTTCTCCTGCTGGCTCATCTTCACCGTGGGCACGTTGCGCATCTGCTGCACGGCGAAGTACGGGAGGTACTGGGTGATGTCCGCCTGCCCGGTCTGGATCGCGGCCATGCGGGTGTTCTGCTCCGGCATGATGCGCCAGACGACGCGCTCCACCTGCGGCGCCGGGTTGCGGTAGATCGGCGGGCCCCAATTGTAGCCCTCGTGCCGCGTCACGGTGAATTCCTGGCGCGGCTTCCACTCGCCCCAGCAATAGGGGCCGGTGCCGTTGAAGCCCTGGACGCCGAAATTCGCGCCCAGCCGCTCCACCGTCGCCTGATCCACGATCGAGGCCATGAACAGGGTGAGCTGGTAGAGCAGCTCGCCATAGGGCTGCGTCAGCTCGTACTCGACCGTGAAGTCGTCGACCGCGCGGACCTCCTTCACCGGGCCGGCGCGCCAGCGCACGGGGGAGCGGGTGGCGGGGTCGAGCCAGCGGTTGATGCTGTAGACGACGTCCTTCGCCGTGAAGGGCTTGCCGTCGCAGAAGCTGACGCCGCGCTTCAGCTTGAAGGTGTAGAGCTTGCCGTCCTCGCTGACCGTCCAGCTCTCGGCGAGGCCCGGGCGCACCGTCTTGCCGTCCCAGTCCAGCGAGACCAGCGTGTCGGCCAGCATGTAGACCAGCTCACCCGCCGCGCGCGACGTCGTGCGGGGCGGGTCGTAATGGTCGGAATCGATCTCCCGCACCACGACCAGGGTGTTGCGCGGCGCGGGCTGGGCCAGCGCCCCGGCGGCCGGCAGCAGGGTGGCGAGGCCCAGCAGGCCGGTGGCGAGCGTCTTCTTCACGGATGCTTCTCCTGCTTCAACGGGTCAGCCGGATGTCGAGGCCCTTGTAGAAGGCCACGCCGTAGATGCCGTGCGGCCGGGCGCCCTCCACCCGCTGCGCGGCCACGCTCCAGAGCTGCTGGCGCACCAGCGGCAGCCAGACGTTGTTCTCCGCGATCCGGCGCTGGAGCTGGCCGATCATCGTGGCGCGCTGGGCCGGGTCCACCGCCGTGCGCGCGCCCACCAGCCACTGGTCCGTCTGCGGGTCGTTCCAGTTCATCCGGTTCGGCGTCGGCCGGTTGGCGGAATGGAAGTAGAGCGAGAAGGCGTCGGTGGCCGACATGTAGGGGTAGGACATGACGAAGGCGTCGAATTCCTGCGTCGCCAGCTTGCCCCAGGCCACGGTCGCGTCCCAGAGCTGCACCTTCATCTCGATGCCGATGCGGCGCAGGTCCGCCTGCACCGCCTGCATCATGCCGTTGTTGATCTGGGTCTGGATGCCGTAGACGGTGAAGGCGGCGCGCTGCCCGTCCTTCACCCGCACGCCGTCCGGCCCGGCGACCCAGCCCGCCGCGTCCAACTCCTTGCGCGCCTCGGCGGGGTCGAAGCCCGGCGTCTCCTTCGCCGCCTGGGCGTCGTAGTCCAGCACGTTGGGGTTGAGGTAGGCATTGGCCGGATCGCCGGCGCCGAAGAACACGGCCTTGGTGATGGCGGCGCGGTCCACGGCGAGGTTGACGGCGCGGCGGATGGCAGGATCGCTCACCACGGGCTTGTCCACCTTGAAGCCCATGAAGTGGTCGAAGAAATGCACCTCCTGCCGCGCCAGCTTCAGGGTCGGGGTGCGGCGCAGCCCGTCCAGCGCGTACCAGGGAATCCATTGCGTCAGGTCGCCCTGCCCCGCCTGCATCGCCGCGAGGCGCGTGTTCGCCTCGGGGATCACGCGCAGGACGATGCGCTCCACCTGCGGCGAGGGGTTCTGGTACAGCGGCGGGCCCCAGTTGTAGGTGGGATGCTTCGTCAGCACCATCTCCTGGCGCGGGTTCCAGCTCGCCCAGCAATAGGGGCCGGTGCCGTTGAAGCCCTGCGACCCGAAGTTGGTGCCCAGCCGCTCCACCGTCGCCTGGTCCACGACGCTGCCGAAATACATGGTGAGCTGCGCCAGCAGGTCGCCGAAGGGCTCCTTCAGCCGGTACTCCAGCGTGTGGTCGTCGAGGGCCTTGACCTCCTCGATCGGCCCGGCGCGCCAGCGCGACGGCGAGCGCGTCGCGGGATCGGCCCAGCGGTTGATGCTGTAGGCGACGTCCTTCGCGGTCAGCGGCTTGCCGTCGCAGAAGGTGACGCCCCGGCGGATCTTGAAGGTGTAGGTCCGGCCGTCCTCGCTGACGGTCCAGCTTTCGGCGAGGCCGGGGCGGATGGTGCGCTGGTCCCAGTCCATTGAGACCAGCGTGTCGCTCATCAGGTAGATCGCCTCGCCCGCGGCCAGCGCCGTGGTGCGCGCGGGGTCGTAGGTGTCGGCGTCGATCTCGCGCAGGATCGTCAGCGTGTTGCGCGGCGTCGCCTGGGCCAGCGCCTCCGCCGCCGGCATGGCGGCGCCCACGGCCAGCAACGCGGCCCCGAACAGCTTTCGCATCCCCATTCTCCCGGTCACACGCGCAGCCGGGGATCGAGCGCGTCGCGCAGCGCATCCCCGAGGATGTTGAAGGCCAGCACGATCACGAAGATCGCGATAGACGGAATGATGGCGATGTGCGGCGCGAAGAACAGGAAGTTGCGCCCCTCGCTCGCCATCGCGCCCAGTTCCGCCTCCGGCGGCTGCGCGCCCAGGCCGAGGAAGGAGAGCGCGGAGCCGAGCAGGATCACCTGCCCGAAGCGCAGCGTCGCGAAGACGAAGATGGAGGAGAGGCAGTTCGGCGCCAGGTGCCGCAGGATCAGCCGCGCGTCGGACATGCCCGTGGCGCGCGCGGCCTCGATGTAGTCCTGTCCCATCACCACCAGCGCGGCGCCGCGGGCGATGCGCGCCATCAGCGGCACGGTGGCGACCGACAGCGCCAGGATCACCGCCATGGTGCCGGGACCGAAGATGGCGGCCAGCGCGAGGCCGAACAGGATGGCGGGGAAGGACAGCATCACGTCCATCAGCCGCATCAGCAGCCCGTCCAGCCGTGGCCAGAAGGCGGCGGCGAAGCCGATCAGGACGCCCAGCCCCCCGCCCAGCAGCAGCGCGGCGCCGCCCATCAGCAGGCTGGTGCGCGTGCCGTAGAGCAGGCGGGTGATCATGTTGCGTCCCTGGCTGTCCGCCCCGAGCAGCAGCCCGGGCTCGCCCGGCGCCCGGAGCGCCATCGACAGGTCGTTGTCGTAGGGATCGGTCGGCGCCAGCCACGGCGCCAGCGCGGCGCCGCCGATCATCAGCACCACCGCCAGCAGGGCGAGCGCCGCCGCCGGGTCGCGCAACAGCCGCTTCAGCGTGCCGGGGCGCTGCGGCGGGGTGGGCGCGACCACCTCCTCCGGCGTCGGGATGGCGTCCGCCTGGGCGGCGCTCATCGGGCGCGCATCCGCGGGTCGAGGGCCGAGTACAGCACGTCCACCGCCAGGTTGATGAGGATGAAGCCCAGGCTCAGCACCAGGATGGTGCCCTGCGCCATGGGGAAGTCCGAGGACAGGATCGCCCCCACCGCGAGGCGCCCGACGCCGGGCCAGGAAAAGACCGTCTCCGTCACCACAGCGCCGCCGAGCAGGAAGCCGATCTGCAACCCGATCAGCGTCACCACGGGGATCAGCGCGTTGCGCAGCGCGTGGTGCAGCACGACGGAGAACTCGCCCAGACCCTTCGCCCGCGCGGTCCGCACATGGTCGGCGCCGAGGACGTCCAGCACGGCGGTGCGGGTCATGCGCGCCACCGGCCCGATGAAGGTGCCGCCCAGCGCGATGGCCGGCAGGGTGATGGCCATGATGCCGTCCCAGCTCCAGAGCGGCCCGCCGCGCCCGGTAAAGGGGAAGATCTGGTAGGTGAAGCCCAGCAGCCAGATCAGCATCAGCGCCAGGAAGAACACCGGCATGGTCGCGGCCGCCACCGCCACCGCCATCACCGCCCGGTCGAACAGCGAGCCGCGCCAGTAGGCCGCCGCGGTGCCGAGCAGGATGCCCAGCGGGATCGACCAGAACAGGCTGGCGACCATCAGCTCCAGCGTCGGGCCGATGGTCGCCGCCAGCTCCTGCGTCACGGGGACGTTGTTGATCAGCGACACGCCCAGGTCGCCTTGCAGCAACCGCAGCAGGTACAGGCCGAACTGCTTCCACAGCGGCTCGTCCAGCCCCATGTCGGCGCGGATCGCGGCGATCACGTCCGGCGTGGCGTTGGCCCCGGCGCGCACCGTCGCCGGGTCGGTCGGCACCACCTGCAACAGCAGGAAGCCCACCAGCAGCACGCCGAGCAGGACCGGGATCGTGAGAAGCAGTCGCTGCAAGGCATGCCGGGCCATGTCAGCCGCCGCCCCCCTCGCCGTTCCGGTCGAAGATCACGGCGCCGCCGCGCAGCGTCAGGTCGCAGCGCGTCTCCAGCAGCGCCTCGGGCGGGCCGTCGAAGATGTCGCGCGACAGCACGGCGACGTCGCCCAGCATCCCCGGCTCCAGCGTGCCGCGCCGGTTCTCCGCGAACTGGCTGAAGGCGCCGCACCAGGTGTAGCAGTGGACGGCCTGCTCGACGGTGATGGCCTCCTCCGGCCCGATCTCCGTCCCCTTCACCGTCTTCCGCGTGACCATGGTGTAGAGGTTCACGAAGGGATCGGGCGTGCAGACCGGCGCGTCGGAGCTGGCGGAGGGGTGGTGCCCCTCCGCCAGCCAGGTGCGCATGGGGTAGGAGGCGGCGCTGCGCTCGTAGCCCAGGTTGCGGATGTAGACGTCGCCGAACTCGTAGATGAAGGTCGGCTGCGGCACCGGCAGGATGCCGTGCGCCAGCATCCGCCGCCGCTGGTCGCGGTTGAGAAAGCCGCAGTGCTCGATGCGGTGCCGGCGGCCGTCGATCCCGTGCTCCGGCGAATCCGCGGCTTCCATCCCCGACAGCACCTGCTCGATCGCCGCGTCGCCGATGGCGTGGATGTCGAGCTGCCAGCCCTGCTTGTGGTACTGCAGCAGCAGCGCATGCATCGTCGCGTCGGGGAAGCAGAAGAGGCCCGTGCCGCCGCCCGCCTCCTCGCGGTAGGGCTCGAACATCGCCGCCGTCAGCCCGCCGGCCGAGCCGTCGCCGAAGACCTTCACCGCGCCCCAGGTCAGGATCTCCGGCTTCGTGCCGTCCTGCTCCGCCGCCTTGCGCGGGGCGCGGTCGCCCACCGCCATCCAGTCGCCGGGGCGCATGCCCTCGTCCCAGGCGGCGTTCGCGATGCCCTCGGGATTGCCGGCCAGCACCTGCCACATCCGCAGCGGCAGGCGCCCTTCGGCGACCGCGCGGTGATAGGCGGCGACCTCCTTCAGCCCCGCCGTCATGCCCACGTTCATGTCGCTCGCGGCCGCGAAGCCCAGCGAGGCGAGGTGGCGCGCCCCGGCCTCGATCGCCGCGACCATGGCATCCTCGCCCGGCTCCGGCACCACGTCGCGGATCAGCCGCTGCGCCTGCTCGGCCAGCAGGCCGGTCAGCTCGCCGTTGCGGCGCCCGATGGCCCCGCCCTCCGGGTCGGGCGTGTTGTGCCCGATCCCCGCCAGCGCCAGCGCCGCGCGGTTGCCCACGCCCAGATGGCCGCAGGTGCGGACGATGTAGACGGGGTGCTCCGGCGCCACCCGGCTCAGCTCGTCCGCCGTGGGATGGCGGCCGACATCGAGGATGCCGTGGTCGTAGCCGCGGCCGATCACCCATTCGCCCTTCGGCGTCTCCTTCGCCGCCGCGGCGATCCGGCCGAGCAACGCGTCGAGCGTCTTCACCCCGTCATCGGGGCGCAGGTTCACCTGCCGCAGGCCGAGGCCATAGGGCAGCAGGTGCATGTGCGCCTCGTTGAAGGCGGGGATGGCCACCCGGCCGGCGAGGTCGATGCGCCGCGCCTCCGGCCCGGCGGCGGCCTCCACCTCCGCCGCCGTGCCGACGGCGGCGACGCGGCCGTCACGGACCAGCAGGGCCTCGGCGAAGCCACCGGACAGGCCGCGGAAGACGCGCCCGCCGGCCAGGAGCCATTCCGTGCTCATGCGCGCCAATCGTCTCCCTTGCCCTCGATCTGGCGCAGCGCCGACTGCCAGGCCATCTCGAAGTGCACGAGCTTCTGCTCGGGGTTGCCGCCGTTGAACTGCGCCGCCGTCTTGAGGCGCACCTCCTCGGGCGGGAAGACCAGCTCGGCCCCGCCCGACATGGCCGCGACCTGCGCCTGGCAGGCGCGCTCCAGGTAGTAGAGCTGGTGGAAGGCCTCGGGGATGGTGCGGCCGCAGGTCAGCAGCCCATGGTTGCGCAGGATCATCGCCTTGTGGGTGCCGAGGTCGGCGACCAGCCGCTCGCGCTCGTCCAGGTCCAGCGCGATGCCCTCGTAGCCGTGATAGGCGAGGTGGCCGTAGAACTTCAGCGCGTGCTGGCTGATCGGCAGCAGCCCGTCCTTCTGGGCGGAGACGGCGATGCCCGCGGAGGTGTGCGTGTGGATCACGCACATCGCGTCGTCGCGGTTCATGTGCACGGCGGAATGGATGGTGAAGCCCGCCGCGTTCACCGGGTTGGACTGCGCGTCGCCATCCACCACGTTGCCGTCCAGGTCGATCTTGACCAGGTCGGACGCCTTCATCTCGTCGAACAGCACGCCGTAGCGGTTGATGAGGAAGTGGTGCTCCTTCCCCGGCAGGCGCGCGCTGATGTGGGTGTAGATCCAGTCGGTCCAGCGGTGATGCGCGACGAGGCGGTAGAGGGCGGCGAGGTCGCAGCGGATGCGCCACTCCTCCTCGGAGATGCCGCGCAGCGCGGCGGGCGAGGTTGCGAGGTTCATGGGGGCGGCTTCCCATCTGCTCCAGGTGGCGGTCGGTGGACGATCCGCCCCCCTTCCCGACCCGTCAACCCGATACCGGGCCGGCAGGGCCGCCGCCTCCAAGCAGGCGCCGTGCCACGGGCCCCGCCGCCGCCCGCTGGACGCTCCGCCCCCCCTCGCCACCCCGCCCGGGGGCTCGCGTTGCGCGGCCCGGAAGGGCGCGGCATAGTCGCCCGGCATGGATGACGGCGAAGCCTGGGATCTGCTGCTGCGCGCCAGGCGCGGCGGCACCGTGCCGGACCATCCGCTGGGCCGGTTGTTCGGCCCCATCCTCATGCCCCCGAACGGTCCCGACGGCTGCGTGGTGCTCGGCCGGCTGGCCCAGAGCCTCGACGGGCGCATCGCCACCGAGTGCGGGGCCAGCCAATGGATCGGCGGGCGCGGCGACATCCTGCACACCCACCGGCTGCGCGCGCTGTGCGACGTGGTGCTGGTCGGCGCCGGCACCGTGGCGGCCGACGATCCCCGCCTGACCACGCGGGAGGCACCGGGGCCCGATCCGGTGCGCGTGGTGCTGGACCCCCACCGCCGCCTGCCTGCCACCCACCGCGTCTTCGCCGGCGGGCCGCCCACCCTGCTCGCCTGCCGGGAGGGCGCGCCGGGCGAGCCGCGCCACGGGGAGGCGGAGGTGCTGCGCCTTCCCCCCGGGGAGGAAGGCGTCGCCCTGCCCGCCTTGCTGCAGGCCCTGGCGGCGCGCGGGCTGCGGCGGATCTTCGTGGAGGGGGGTGGCATCACCGTCTCCCGCTTCCTCGCCGCCGGGCTGCTGGACCGGCTGCACGTCACGGTGGCGCCGCTGATCCTGGGGTCCGGCCGCGCCGCCTTCAGCCTGCCCACCGCGACCCGGATCGCGGACGGGCTGCGCTTCGCCTGGACGGTGCATCCGCTGGGCCAGGACGTGCTCTTCGACATCCCGCTCGACCGCGCAAGGCCAGGGGCGTGCCGCTGACCGCACGGGCCCTCTGGACCGTCGCCCCCGGCCATGCCGAGCTGCGCGAGGAGATCCTGCCCGAGCCGGGGCCGGACCAGGCGCTGGTCCGCATGCTGGCCAGCGGCGTGTCGCGCGGGACGGAGCGGCTGGTGCTGCACGGCCGGGTGCCGCGCAGCCAGTGGGCGACGATGGGCGCCCCCCTGATGGAAGGCGCGCTCCCCTTCCCGGTGAAGTACGGCTACGCCGCCGTCGGGCTGGTCGAGGCCGGGCCGGAGCCGCTGATGGGCCGGCGGGTCTTCTGCCTGCATCCGCACCAGGACCGCTTCCTGGCCCCTGCCGCGATGTGCATCCCCGTCCCCGATGCCGTGCCCGACACCCGCGCCGTGCTGGCGGCGAACATGGAAACGGCGCTCAACATCGTCTGGGATGCGCGGCCGCTGCCGGGGGAGCGGGCGCTGGTGATCGGGGCGGGGGTGGTGGGCCTGCTCACGGCCTGGCTGCTCTCCCGCATCCCGGCGCTGGACCTCGCGCTGGTGGACGTCGATCCACGCCGGCGGGAGGTCGCCGCCCGGCTGGGCCTGCGCCTCGTCGCGCCGGGGGAGGCACCGGAGGAGCGGGAACTGATCGTCCATGCCAGCGCCAGCGCCGAGGGGCTGCAGCTCGCCCTGCGCTGCGCCGCGATGGAGGGGCGCATCCTGGAGGCGTCCTGGTTCGGCGACCGTGCCGTGCCGCTGCCGCTCGGCGAGGCCTTCCACGCGCGGCGGCTCTCCCTGCTCTCGACCCAGGTCGGGCAGGTGGCGCCCGCCATGCGGGGCCGGCGGAGCCATGTGGAGCGCCTCGCCCTGGCCCTGTCGCTGCTGCGCGAACCGGCGCTGGACGCGCTGTGCGGGCCCCTGGTCGCCTTCCCGAAGCTGGCGGACTCCCTCCCCGGGCTGCTCGACGCGCCGGCGGGAGGCGCCGCGCCGCTCTGCCCGGTGGTGCTGTACTAACGCCCGGCCGCGGCCCGTCGCGACGGATCATGCCTTGGCGTTCCGCGCATCGCCGCCATAAAGAGCGACATCCGCGTGCAGAGGGGTCGCCCCGCGTGTTCAGCCTGACCGTCGCAGACCACATCATGATCGCCCATTCCTTCCGCGGGGAGGAGTTCGGCCCCGCGCAGCGCGTGCACGGCGCGACCTTCGTGGTGGAGGCGGAGTTCCGCGCGCCGCGCCTGGATCCGGCGAACCTGCTGGTGGATATCGGCGCCGCCCGGGTGGAGCTGCGCCGGGTGCTGGACGCGCTGGACTACCGCAACCTGGATGACGTGCCGGGCTTCGCCGGGCAGAACACCACCACGGAGTTCCTCTGCTTCCATATCCATGGCGCGCTGTGCGACGCGCTGCGGGAGGGGCGGCTCGGCGAGGGCGGGAAGCAGGTGCGCGGGCTGAAGGTGCTGCTGCGCGAGAGCCCGCTCGCCTGGGCGGCCTACGAGGCGCTGGTCGAGGCCGCGCCGGGCCCGGCGGTGCGCTCGGCGTGAGGATCGCCTTCATCGTCCCCACGCCCTTCGACGCGGTCAGCGGCGGCTATGGCTACGACCGCCGCCTCGTCGCCGGGCTGCGCGCGCTGGGGCATGCGGTGCGGGTGGTGGAGCAGGCGGGGCGGCACCCGCTGCCGGACGACGCCGCGCTGGCGGATGCGCGCGCGGTGCTGGATGCCGCCGCGCCGGACGAGGTGCTGGTGATCGACGGGCTGGGCCTGCCGGCCTTCCACCCGCTGGTGGAGAGGCTGGAGCGTCGCCGCGCCGTGGCGCTGATCCATCACCCGACCGCCATCGAGCCCGGCGTGCCGGAGCAGGCCAAGGCGGCGCTGAAGGAGCACGAGCGGCTGCTCTTCCCGCGCATGGCGCGCCTCGTGACCACCTCCCGCCTCACCGCCGCGCGGCTGCCGGAGGAGTTCGGCACCGATCCCGCGCGCACCGGCGTGGTGGAACCCGGCACCGATCCCGCCCCGCGCGCGGCGGGTTCGGGCGCGGGCCCCTGTGCCATCCTGTCGGTCGGCGTGATCTCGCCGCGCAAGGGGCACGACGTGCTGCTGCGCGCGGTCGGGCGGCTGACCGACCTGGAATGGCACCTGACCATCGCCGGCGGCACGCGCGACGCGCTGCACCGGCGGAGCCTGGACGCGCTGGTGGAGGAGCTGGGCCTGGCCCAGCGCGTCACCTTCGCCGGCGAGGTGACGGGCGAGGCGCTGGAGGCGCTCTGGGGGCGCAGCGACATCTTCGCCCTCGCCTCCTGGTGGGAAGGCTATGGCATGGCCGCGGCCGAGGCGATGGCGCGCGGCCTGCCGCTTGCCCTGTGCAAGGGGGGCGCGCTGGCGGAGCTGATGCCGGCTGCCGCCGGCGTCGCCTCGCCGCCGGGCGATTCCGACAGCCTGTCCAAGGCGCTGCGCCGGGTGATCTACGACCTGCCGCTGCGCCGGAGCATGGCCGAGGCCTCCTGGCAGGCCGGGCAGCGCCTGCCCCGCTGGGAGGACCGGGCGACGGCCTTCGCCGCCGAGCTGGAGCGCGCCGCCGGTGGCTGAGGCCTTCGCGGCCGACTGGCTCGACCTGCGCGAGCCGGCCGATGCCGTCTCGCGCGATGCCGCGCTGGCCGAGGCGCTGGTGGCGGTGCTGCCGCAGCGTCCGACCCTGGTGGATCTCGGCGCCGGCACCGGCAGCCTGTTCCGCTGGCTCGCCCCGCGCATCGGCGGGCCGCAGGCCTGGCTGCTGGTGGATGCCGATGCCGCGCTGGTGGAGCGCGCCTTCGACACCATCGCCGGCCGCGCCGTGCAGGTCGGACTGAAGGTCACCGCGCCGAACAAGCGCGTGCTGCTGGTGCACACGCCGCTGGGCGCCTGGCGGGTGGAGGGGCGCATCGCCGACCTCGCCGACACGCCCGACCGCCTGCCGCTGGAGCGCGCGGATGCGGTGGTGTGCAGCGCGCTGCTCGATCTCGTCTCCCGCCCCTGGCTGGAGGACCTGGCCGACGTGCTGGAGGTGCCCTTCTACGCCGCGCTGAACGTGGACGGGCGCGACCGCTTCCTGCCGCCGCACCCGGCGGACGGGATCGTCGCCCGCGGCTTCCGGCGCGACCAGGCGCGCGACAAGGGCTTCGACGGCACCGCGCTGGGGGCGGAGGCGACGCGCTTCGCCGCCGCGGCCTTCCGCGACCGCGGCTTCGCCGTGGCCACCGCGCCCTCCCCCTGGCAGCTCGGCCCGGGGCAGGCGGCGCTGGTCGCGGCGCTTGCGGCGGGCCATGCGGCCGCGGCAGGCCAGCGGCTGCCCGGCCGCCGCGCGGCGATCCGTGCCTGGCACCGCGCGCGGGCCCTGCAGGCGGCGCAAGGGCGGCTGCGCGCGACGATCGGCCATCGCGACCTGCTGGCCTTGCCGCCGGGCTGAGCGCCGATCAGACTCCGCCGAACCGTGAGGGAGGAGGATCACCATGCCGCTGCTCGGCTGCGTCGCCGATGATTTCACGGGGGCGACCGACCTCGCCTCCATGCTGGTCCGCAACGGGATGCGGACGGTGCAGGTGATCGGCGTCCCCGAGGGGCCGCTGCCCGAGGCCGATGCCGTCATCGTCGCGCTGAAGTCGCGCACCGCGCCCGTGGGCGAGGCGGTGGCGCAGTCGCTGGCGGCGCTGGACGCGCTGCTCGCGGCGGGCGCGAAGCAGGCCCTGTTCAAGATCTGCTCCACCTTCGACAGCACCGATGCGGGGAATATCGGCCCCGTGGCGGATGCGCTGCTGCACCGGCTGCAGGCCGGCTTCGCCCTGGCCTGCCCCGCCTTCCCGGCCAATGCCCGCAGCGTCTACCAGGGCCATCTCTTCGTCGGCAGCGCGCTGCTGAACGAGAGCGGGATGGAGAACCATCCCCTGACCCCCATGCGCGATCCCAACCTGGTGCGGGTGCTGTCGCGGCAGACGGACGGCACGGTGGGGCTGGTCCCCTTCGCGGTGGTGGAGCGCGGCGCGGCGGCGATCCGTGGCGAGATGACGCGGCTGGCGGAGTCGGGCCGGCGCTACGCCATCGTGGACGCGGTGACGGACGCGCATCTGATGGCGATCGGCGAGGCGGCGGCGGCGCATCCGCTGATCGTCGGCGGCTCCGGCATCGCCATGGGGCTACCGGCGAACTTCCGCGCCGCCGGACTGCTGCCGGAACGCGGCGATGCCGGCGTGCTGCCCGCGCCCTCCGGCACCTGCGCCGTCATCGCCGGCTCCTGCTCCCGCGCGACGCTGGGGCAGATCGGCGTGGCACGCGAGCATGTGCCGGTGCTGGAGCTGGACCCGCTCGCCCTGCCGGATGCGTCGGCGCTGGCCGACGCCGCGCTGTCCTGGGTGGACGGCAAGCTCTCCGCGGAACGGCCAGTGGTCATCGCCGCTTCCGCCGCGCCGGAGAAGGTTGCGACGTTGCAGCAGCGGCTGGGGCGCGACGCGGCCGGCAGCCTGGTGGAACACGCGCTGGCGGAGATCGCGGCGGGGCTCGTCGCCCGCGGCGTGGGACGCCTGGTGGTGGCCGGCGGCGAGACCTCCGGCGCCGTGGTCCAGCGCCTGGGCATCCGCGCCCTGCGCATCGGGCCCGAGATCGCGCCGGGCGTGCCCTGGACGGTCGCGGAGGGCAGCGGCACGCGGGACACGCTGCACCTCGCCCTGAAGTCGGGAAACTTCGGCGGGCGCGACATGTTCGTCACCGCCTTCTCGCCGCAGGGCTGAGCGGCGCGGCCGAGGCCGCCGCGGATCAACGGGCCGCCACGAAAAAGGGCGCCGCGGTGACGCGGCGCCCTTTCCGTGCCGTCGCGGCCGATCCCGGCCGCGACGCGACGACTCAGCTCTCGCTGTCGGTCCCGCCGGTCATCGGCATGTCGGCGGCCGGCATGTCGGCGGAGCTGGCGGCGGCCGCCTCGGCCTTGCGGCGGGCGCGCGTGGCGGCCGCCTTCTTCGCCGCCTCGGAACGCGAGGAGGAGGCGGCGGTGCCGCGCGTGCTGGTGCTGCGCTTCGCCGTGGCGGTCGCCGGCTTGCGGGCGGTCGCCGTCTTGCGCGTGGTGGCGGCGCGGGCGGCGGGCTTGCGGGCGGTGGTCGCCGTCGCCCGGGTCGCCGACTTGCGGGCGGTGGTGGCGCGCTTCGCCGCCGGCTTGGCCGCCGCGCGGGTGGAGGTGCGCGCCGCCGTCTTGCGCGCGGTGGTGGCGCGCTTCGCCGCCGGCTTGGCTGCCGCGCGGGTGGAGGTGCGCGCCGCCGTCTTGCGCGCGGCAGGCTTGCGCGCCGCGGTGCTGCGGGCCGCCGGCTTCTTGGCAGCGGTGGCGCGGCTGGCGGGCTTGCGCGCGGCGGTGCTGCGGGCCGCCGGCTTCTTGGCGGCGGTCGCGCGGCTGGCGGTGGCCTTCTTCGCCGCCGGCTTCTTGGCGGCGGGCTTCTTCGCCGCCGTGCTGCGCGCCGCGGGCTTGGCCGCCGCCTTGCGCCCGGCCGTGCTGGCCTTGCGCGTGCCGCTGCCGCTGCTGCGCCGCGTCGTGCTCATGGCCATCGCCATGGCCTGCGGGGTCTTCGTCTCTTCGCTCATGCTCAGGATCTCCTGGTCAGGTCTTGCTCGGGTGCAGGGACGCCCGTCGGGGGAGCGCAACGCGGCAACGCGCGTCTCCCCGGCAGGGCTTCACAGCGCTCGGTACGGCACCATGCATTCCGCCGCGCGTGGCGGCGGCGACGCGCCGGACGGGAACTTGCTTCGCTGCCGTGCCGCTCCGCCGCGCCAGGGGCGCGGCCGGTGAGGCGACGAAGCCGGTCGTCCTGTCCAACCGCCAGCGGTCCATGGACCGTTCCTCTGCACTGCAACGCTTCGTGTCCCTCGCTCCTCGCGTCGGGCCTCCCTGCAGGAGGCCTTGCCGTGTCGGGCCTTCGCGAATCGCGCGGACGATGGCGCGCACGGAACGCTATCGGGACGCGCTCTGTGCTTGTCAATGAAAACGCCCGTCGCACACGCGCATTTTTCCGACGCGCATGACGAGCTGCAGGAGCACGCGCGTTGCCCGGTGGCGTTGCCGGACGCCGGACGGCGGCGGCGCATCGCGCGGGATGCAGACGCCTTGCGGGAAGACGCCGGCGTGCCGGCTGCGCGCGACGGTGCGGGAGAGGCAACGTGGATCGCGCGCCGTGCCATTCCCGCGCCTCCGTTCGCGGCGGCGCGCGACGCGACGCGCCCCGGAATGCGGCGCCGATGTGGCGCCCTCCTGTCGGCGTGACGCGTGTCGCCGGCGGGGATAGCCTCTGCCGCATCGCCGCTGCCCGCCGTACGGCGGCCCAGGCGGATGGAGAGGACGCACCGAACGTGACCGAGCAACCGCAGCCCTTCGACCTCGTCGTGCAAGGCACGCTGGTGTTCAGCGACCACCTGCTGCCGGATGGCTGGGTCGCGGTGCGTGGCGGCGCCATCGCCGGAACCGGCCAGGGCGCGCCGCCACCGGCCCGGCAGGTCGCCGACCACCGCGGCCGCCTGGTGCTGCCGGGGCTGGTGGACGGGCACATGCACACCGGCAGCGCCGTCGGCTTCCCCGGCATCGAGGGCGCCACCTCCTCCGCCGCGGCGGGTGGCGTCACCACCTGCGTCGACATGCCCTACGACGTGCCGCAGGCGGTGACGGACGCGACGATCTTCCGCGAGAAGGTCGGCTGGGTGGAGCGGCTGGCGCATGTCGACGTCGCCCTCTACGGCACCATCCGCAAGACCGGCGGGGTTGATGCCATCGCCGGGCTGGCGGAGGCCGGTGCCTGCTCCTTCAAGCTCTCGACCTATGAGTACGATGCCAACCGCTTCCCGCGCATCGACCACCCGACCATGGTCGCGGCCTTCCGCGAGATCGCGAAGACGGGCCGCATGGTCTCCGTCCACAACGAGGACCAGGAGCTGGTGGAGCAGCTGACGGCGGCGGCGAGGGCGGAGGGGCGGACGGACCCGATCATGCATTGCCGCACCCGCCCGCCGCTGGCGGAGAGCATGGCCGACCTGGAGATCTTCGAGATGGGGCTGGAGACGGGGGCGCATGTCCACATGGCGCATTCCTCCCTCTCCCGTGGCTTCGACATCGCCGCGGATTTCCGCGCGCGGGGCGGCCGGGCGACGGGCGAGACCTGCCTGCAGTACCTGTGCATGACGGAGGACGACCTGATCCGGTTGGAGGGCTTCGGCAAGTGCAACCCGCCCTTCCGCACCGCGGCGGAGGTGGAGCGGGTCTGGGACTCGCTGCTGTCGGGCCGCGTCGCCTATGTCTCGACCGACCACGCGCCCTGGCCACGGGAGAGGAAGATCTACCGTGGCGACATCTTCGCCGTGGGCGCGGGGCTGACCGGCATGCAGTCCTTCGCGCCGGTGCTGTTCACGCTGCTGGCGGAGCGGGGGCTGCCGCCCTCCCTGATGGCGCTCTACGCCGCCGAGCGGCCGGCCCGCTTCCACGGCCTCTTCCCGAAGAAGGGTGCGCTCGCGCCCGGCGCCGATGCCGATCTCTGCGTGCTGGAGGAAGGCGACTTCACCTTCGACGCCGCCGACATCCGGGACCGCGAGGATGCGCGCTGGTCCCCCTTCGACGGCCGCAGGCTCCGCGCGCGCGTGGCCGCCACCTATCTGCGCGGCGCCTGCGTCTGGGATGGCGGGAGCGTCCTCGCCAGGCCAGGGACGGGGCGCTTCGTGCCGCGCCAGCACGCGCACACATATATAGATGCGGGCTGACGCATCCGCCGGCTTCGGGCCGCGTCCCCGGGGGACGGATGCAGCCCGTCGTGCGATGGGCTAGAAGGCAGGGCGGAGCCCCAGGGGAGAAGCAGCGCGCATGGCGTCGGACCGGATCCTGATCGGCAAGGGCGCGGAGCCCCAGTCGCTTTACCTGCCGCTCGCCAACCGGCACGGGCTGGTGGCGGGCGCCACCGGCACGGGCAAGACCATCACCTTGCAGACGCTGGTCGAGGGCTTTTCGCGCAACGGCGTCCCCGTCTTCGTCGCCGACATCAAGGGCGACCTCGCCGGGCTCAGCCAGCCGGGGAAGGACAACCCGAAGATCGCGCAGCGCGCCGCGAGCCTGGGTGCCACCGACTTCGCGTACCAGGCCACGCCCGTCGTTTTCTGGGACGTGTTCGGCGAGCAGGGCCATCCGGTGCGCGCCACGGTGGCGGAGATGGGGCCGCTGCTGCTCGGCCGCCTGCTCGACCTGAACGACACGCAGGAGGGCGTGCTCTCCGTCGCCTTCGCCCTGGCCGACGACGAGGGGCTGCTGCTGCTCGACCTGAAGGACCTGCGCGCCCTGCTGGCGCATGTGGCCGAGCGCGCGGGCGAGCTGGGGGTGCAGTACGGCAACGTCAGCAAGGCGAGCGTCGGGACCATCCAGCGCAAGCTCCTCGCCCTGGAGCAGCAGGGGGCGGAGCACTTCTTCGGCGAGCCGGCGCTGGAGCTGACCGACCTGATGCTGCTGACGCCCGACGGGCGCGGCTCGGTCAACGTGCTCGCCGCCGACAAGCTGGCGGGCAGCCCGCGCCTCTACGCCACCTTCCTGCTCTGGCTGCTCTCAGAGCTGTTCGAGGAGCTGCCGGAGGTGGGCGACCTGGACAAGCCGAAGCTCGCCTTCGTCTTCGACGAGGCGCACCTGCTGTTCAAGGACGTGCCCAAGGCGCTGCTGGAGAAGATCGAGCAGGTGGTGCGGCTGATCCGCTCCAAGGGGGTGGGCGTCTACTTCGTCACCCAGAACCCGCTGGACCTGCCCAACACGGTGCTGGGGCAGCTCGGCAACCGGGTGCAGCACGCGCTGCGCGCCTTCACCCCCGCCGACCAGAAGGCGGTGCGCGCGGCGGCGGACACCTTCCGCCCCAACCCCGCCTTCCGCACCGATACGGCCATCACCGAGCTGGCGGTGGGCGAGGCGCTGGTCTCCACCCTCCAGCCCGGCGGGCAGCCGGGGATGGTGGACCGCACGAAGATCCTCCCGCCCCGCTCGCGCATGGGTGCGATCACGGCCGAGGAGCGCGCGGCGGTGATGGGACACAGCCCGATCGGCGCGAAGTACGACACGCCGCTCGACCGCGACTCCGCCTACGAGCATCTCACCGGCCGTGCCACCACCGTCGCCGAGGACCCGGCGCCGCAGCCGGCAGGGTGGGGCGGCGGCAATGCCTCGGACGGCTCCTGGGGTGGCGCGGGCGGCGGCGCAGCACCGCGCGGCCCCTGGGGCGGCCCCTGGGGCGGCCCCGCACCCGGGCCGGCGGGTGTGCCGCCCCCCGCGGCGGGCGGCGACGTCTGGGGCCGTGGCACCACCGTACCCGGCACGCGCCGCATCCCCGTGCCCGCGCCGGCCTCGCGCGGCGGCCAGCGCGGCAGCGTGCCGGAATCCGGCGGAGGCTGGGGCGGCGTGCTCTCGGACGTGCTGACGGGCGGCGGCGGGCGGCGCCAGGGCGCGGTGGAGGCGATGGCGAAATCCGCCATGCGCAGCGTCGGCTCGCAGGTCGGCCGCGCCCTCGTGCGCGGCGTGCTCGGCTCGCTGCTCAAGCGATAGGAAGCACGGGGATGAGTGTGACCTTCCGCGAGGCGCGGCGCGAGGACCTGCCCGCCATCGTCGCCATGCTGGCCGACGACATGCTGGGGGCGAAGCGCGAGCGCGCCACCGACCCATTGCCCGAGGGCTATGGCCGTGCCTTCGACGCCATCGCCGCCATGCCCGGCGCCGCGGTCATCGTGGCGGAGGCGGCGGACGGGTCGGTGGTCGGCTGCCTGCAACTCGCGGTGCTGCCCAACCTCTCCTACCAGGGCACCAGCCGCGCGCTGATCGAGGGCGTGCGCGTCGCCGCCTCCCATCGCAACCGGGGGCTGGGCGCGGCCCTGATCCGCGATGCGGTGGAACGCGCGCGGCAGGCCGGCTGCGGGATGGTGCAGCTTTCCACCAACGCGGCGCGCAAGGACGCGCAGCGCTTCTACGAACGCCTGGGCTTCGTGGCGAGCCATGTCGGCATGAAGCTCGACCTGCCGCGCTGAGACGGCCCGCCGCAGCGGCGCGTCCTCTCCGGCCTCCGGGCCCCCGCCCCTGGCGGCCCGGCATCCGTCACGCGGCGGAGGGGCCGCGCGGGTCGGGGCCAGGCTGGCCGGGGCCAGGCTGGCCGGCGCGGCGCCGATGCCGCGGGCTGGCCCGGGGCTTGCCTGCGCCGAGGCCAGGCCATTCGCCGCGCCCCCGGGGCGCGGCCCACAAGGAAGCCAGACGCCATGAGCCGACGCATCGTCCTCGCCGCCGCCCAGATGGGCCCAATCCAGCGCGCCGAGGGGCGCGACGAGGTGATGGGCCGGATGCTCCGCCTGATGGAGACCGCGCACCGGCGCGGCGCCGAGGCGGTGGTCTTCCCCGAGCTGGCGCTGACCACCTTCTTCCCGCGCTGGTACGAGGAGGACATCGCGGCGGCCGACCACTGGTACGAGACGGCGATGCCCTCCAACGCCACCGCCCCGCTCTTCGAGGCGGCACGGCGGTACGGCATCGGCTTCCACCTGGGCTATGCCGAGAAGACGCCGGACGGGCAGCGCTTCAACACCGCCATCTATGTCCACCCGACCGGCGAGATCGTGCTGAAGTACCGCAAGGTCCACCTGCCCGGGCACAAGGAATACGACCCCCAGCGCAAGGTGCAGCACCTGGAGAAGCGCTACTTCGAGGTGGGCGACCTTGGCTTCCCCGTGGTGCGCGCGCCGGTCGGGGAGAGCGAGGTCAACATCGGCATGATGATCTGCAACGACCGCCGCTGGCCGGAGGCCTGGCGCGTGCTGGGGTTGCAGCAGGTCGAGCTGGTGATGCTGGGCTACAACACGCCCAGCCTGAACAGCGAGGGGCGCGGCTTCGAGGCGCACCACCTGCGCGTCTTCCACAGCCACCTCTCGATCCAGGCGGGCTGCTACCAGAACGCCTGCTTCGCCGCCGGCGTCGCCAAGGCGGGCACGGAGGACGGGCACGAGCTGTTCGGCCATTCCATCATCGTCAACCCGCAGGGCGAGATCATGGCGCAGGCCACCTCCTGGGACGACGAGCTGATCGTGGCGGAGTGCGACCTGGAGATGTGCCGCCTCGGGCGCACCACCATCTTCAACTTCGCCGCGCACCGCCGCACCGAGGCCTATGGCCGCATCGTAGAGCAGACCGGCTCCGTCGCGCCGCCCGCCTGGCAGCCGGGGCGGCGCGCGGCGGGGTAGGAGCCGGCGCCGCGCCGGGGATGCAGGGTCCCGGAACGATCGGCGCGGCGGAGCGTTGAGGGGTGAACCGGAACGGAGCCCCTCGACCATGCGCTCGCTCGTCCTCGCCCTGCTTCTTACCACCGCCCCCGTGATCGCCTCGGCCGAGACGGCGGCGGACCGCGCCCGGCGCGAGCTGGACCGCGGCATCCAGCAGGACCGCTTCCACGACGCCGCGCGTGACGCGCGCGGCGACCAGCGCGCGGCCATGCCCAGCCGCACGGAGGGGCTGGAGGCCGATCGCGCCGCCAGCACCACCTCCACCATGCCCTCTCCCGCTCCGGCCCTGGAGGGGACGGGCGCAGCCGAGACCGTGGCCCCCGGCATGGGAAGCAACATCCAGCGCTGACGGGGTGGCGCGCGGCGGGCCGCCGGCCGCAGCGGCACCGCCATCCCCCCCGGCCCGGGCCCCGGACAGGGCCGAGGCCGTCCTTGAAATGGCCACCGCATCGCCGTGCCATCGCCGGATGCGGCACGGATATCTCCCGTCGCCACGGCGGTCGGGCGCTGGTCTGGAAACGGTCCCGGCGCCGGCACGTTCCACAGGCAAATGCCGGAGGATCCCATGCCTGCCCCGTCCCCCCTTGCCCGCCGGAGCCTGCTTCTGGGCCTCGCCGCCGCCGGGCTGACGCTGCCTGCCGCCGCGCAGGATCTCAACGGCATCGTCGGGCAGGTGCTCCAGGGCCTTCAGCAAGGCGGCGGTGACCAGCAGCGCTGGGACGACGACCGCCGGCGCGAGGCGCAGGAGCGGGACCGTTGGGAACAGGAGCGCCAGCGTGAAGCCCGCGAGCGGGACCGCGAAGCCCGGGAGCGCCGGCGCGAGGCCTGGGACCATGACCGCGCCCGGAGGGACGAGCAGCGCGCCCGGCAGGAAAGCGAACGCCACCGTTGGGAAGACTCCCGTCGTGCCGCCGAGGACCGCGACCGCCAGTTGCAGGACCGCCAACGTCGCCTGGACGAGGAGCAGCGCCGCCTTGCCGAGGACCGCCGCCGTCTGGACCAGGAGCGCTGGCGCCGCTGACCGGCGCCGCAAACTGGCGCCGAAACCCGACGGCCGCGGGGCCGTTCCGGAGCATGAAGCCGGAGCAGAACCCCATGCGCGCCTTGCTGGCCCTGCCGATCCTCGGATTGGCGACCCTCGCCTCCCCTGCCCAGGCCGGGGCGTTGGACAGCCTCTACGACAGCACGATCGGGCGGCTTCCCTTCTTTGCCCCGCGCGATACTGCCGAGGCTCCCCGGCCCCGCGTCAACGAGGCGACAGAGCGCGAGCAGGAAGCGCGCAACCTGCGCCGCGACTACTGGCTGCGCGAAAAGGCCCGCCTGGAGCAGGACCGGCTTGCCCGGGCTCGTGGCCCGGCGTCGGCCGGTCCCGTATCGGGCACCGTGACCGAGGTCGCATCCGTGGCGCCGCGCTGAGCGGGATCAGAGCCCCGTCGCCTCCAGCCCGGCAATCGCGCGGGCCAGGGCCTGGGCGCGCGGTACCAGGCTGTCCACCTCCAGATACTCCTCCGGGCTGTGCGCGCGGCCGCCGACCGGGCCGACCGCACAAAGGGTCGGCGCGCCCATCGCGGCGGTGAAGCCAGAATCCGCGCAGCCGCCGGTGAACTCCCCGTCGACCGACAGGCCGGTCGCCGCGGCCGCCTGCCGGTAGCCCTCGAAGAGCCGCGCCGAGGCGTCATCCTGCGTCAGCGCCTTGAATTCGCCCCGGATGGCGAGGGTGGCGCGCGTTCCCGGGACGAAGGCGCGGGCGATGATCGCCTCGATCTTCCCCATGGTCTCGTCACGGTCGGCGGGGTGCACGTAGCGCAGGTCGATCTGCCCCTCGGCCAGCGGGGCCACGGTGTTGACGCTCTGCCCGCCGCTGACCAGCCCGACATTGAGGGTGATCCCGCGCGACAGGTCGGTCAGCGCGTGGATCGCCTGCACCTTGCGCGCCAGTTCCTCGATGGCGCTGATGCCCGCCTCGAAGTTGCCGCCGGAATGCGCCGCCTTGCCCTCGATGGTGAAGGCCATGAAGACCCCGCCCTTTCGCCCGGTGACGACATTGCCGGAAGGACGGCCTGGCTCGCTGTTGAAGACCGCCCTTGCCTGCCGCGCCTCCGCCTCGATCACCGGCCGGCCCTCCGGCGAGCCGATCTCCTCGTCGCCCGTGAACAACCCCACCAGCGGTCCCGGCGCACCGCCGAACTTCGCGAAGCCGGCCAGGACGAACAGGTTCATCACCAGCCCCGCCTTCATGTCGGCGACGCCGGGGCCATAGGCGCGGCCGCCCTCGATATGGAAGGGCCGGCGCTGCGGCTCGCCCTTCGGGAAGACGGTGTCGCGATGGCCCATCACCAGGATGTTCCGCCGGGCATTGCCGCCGGACATCCCCCCCTCGCCGCCCGCCACCGTGGCGCGCAGGCAGTCGCCGAAGCGCTCGCCCGGGATGGTCTCCACGGGAATGCCATGCGATTCGCAGAAGCGCGAGACCAGCGCCCCCACGGCATCGACGCCGGCCTTGTCGTAGGAGCCGCCGTCCGTGTCGACCATCGCGCGCAGCAGCTCGAGCATCGCCTCGCGCTGCGTGGCGAGCCAGTCGGTGATGGCGGGGTTCATGTCGGTCATGCCGGGCTCCTGGCAGGGTGGGGTCGGTCCCCGTTGAAGATCAGATCGGGGTGCCCCCGCAATGCTTGGCAGCGGGCCGCAACACGCCGCAGCGCAACAGCGTCAGATGACAGGGCGTTCATCTTGTATCCATCAAAGACCGGGACATATGCCATGGCCGCCCGACGCGCCCTTCTCTCCGCCGCCCTGCTCGGCACCGCCGCCCTCGCCGCACGCCCGGCCGCCGCGCAGACCACGCCCGGCTCCACCGGGCCCGCAGGCGCCCTCCCGGCCAATACGCCCGGCCAGGGCGGCCGCTGGCGCCCGGCGCAGCGGCTCGGCCTGGGGGGCCAGCCGCTGAGCAACGGCTTCGGCAAGGTCGTCTCGGATGCCGATGCCGTCGCCACGGTCGATGCCGCCTGGGAGTCGGGCATCCGGCTGTTCGACACCTCGCCCTGGTACGGGCTGGGCCGCGGCGAGCGGCGCATCGGCACCGTGCTCAGCAGCAAGCCGCGCGACGAGTTCACCCTGTCCACCAAGATCGGCCGGGTGCTGGAACCGGATGCGGCGCTGGCGCTGCGCCGCGTCGCGAACTGGGCGAACGCCCCTGCCTTCCGCTACCGCTACGACTATTCCGCCGACGGGACCCGGCGCTCGATCGAGGACAGCCTGCAACGCCTCGGCCTGTCGCGCCTCGACATCGTCTTCGTCCACGACCTTTCGCCCGGCAACGAGCGCGACCTCGGCCGCCCCTGGCAGGAGGCCTTCGAGGAGGCCCGCAAGGGCGCCTTCCCCACGCTGCAGCGCCTGAAGGAGGAGGGGGTCATCAAGGCCTGGGGCATGGGCGTGAACGAGCCGGAGCCGATCCTGGCGGCCCTGGAGGTGACCGAGCCCGACATCTTCCTCGCCGCCACCCAGTATTCCCTGGCGGAGCACGCGAAGGCCCTGGACGGCATCATCCCCGCGGTGCGGGCCAAGGGGGCCTCCATCATGGTCGGCGCGCCGCTGAACGGCGGCTTCCTGGCGGGGAAGGAGCGCTTCAACTACGGCAGCGGCATCCCGGACGCGATGCTGCGCAAGCGCGAGCAGATGCGGGCGGTGGCGCGGGAGCACGAGGTGGATCTGCGCGTCGCGGCGCTGCACTTCCTCAACGCGCAGCCGGCGGTGTCCTGCTTCGTTCCCGGCGCCAGCCACCCGGACCAGCCACGCCAGAACGCGGCCGCCTTCCGCCAGGCCATCCCCGCCGCCTTCTGGGCGCAGATGCGGGAGGCCGGGCTGATCGACCGCCGCGCCCCCAACCCTGCGGCGTAGGTCCGGGCCGCCGCTCCGCGGCGGCCGGCGGAGGGTGCCGCCACCCCCGGCCGGCCCGCGTCAGCCCTGGGCCGCGGCGCGCAACGCCTTCTGCGCCAGCCCGGGGTCGGCCAGCGGGAAGTTCGCCGCGCGCTCGATGACCCGCGCGGCGCGGAAGCAGAGGTCGTCGCGCCCCTGCGCCGCCGCGACCTGCACGGCGCGCGGCATGCCCTCCGCATCCAGCCCGGCCGGCACGCTGATCGCCGGCTGGCGCGTCAGGTTGAAGGCGGCGGTCCAGGGCGCCCAGTCGCGCCACAGCGCCGTGGCCGGGTTCACCGTGGGATCGTCCGCCGCGAAGGCCGCGGTCGGCGTGCAGGCGGTGAGCACCAGGTCGTAGCGCAGGTGGAAGCGTGCCATGCGGTGCGCCACCTCCGCCCGCAGCGCCTCGGCGCCGAGGAACTCGACGGCGCTCATGCCGCCCTCGCGCCGCGCCACCTCCACCAGGCCGGGATCGAGCTGCTCGCGCCGCTCCTCCGGCGTGGTGGCGACCAGCCGCGCCAGCGCGGCGCCCCAGACGCGGGCGAAGACGGCCCGGGTGTCGGGCAGGTCCGGATCGGCCTCCTCCACCACTGCCCCGGCCTCCTGCAGCCAGTGCAGCGCCCGATGCAGCGCCGCCTCGCCCTCGGCATCCAGCGGCGCATCGAAACCCAGGCGGCGCACCAGGGCGATCCGCATCCGGCGCACCCCGTCCTCGATCCCGTCGCGCCAGTCGCGGGGGTCGTCCGGAAGGCAGTACGGGTCGCGGATGTCCGCCCGCCCGATCGCGCCCAGCAGCAGCGCCGCGTCGCGCACCCCGCGCGTCATCGGCCCCGCCACGGACACGCTGCCGAAGGCGCTCTGCGGCCATTGCGGCACGCGGCCATAGCTCGGCTTCACGCCCACCAGGCCGCAGAAGGCCGCCGGGATGCGGATGGAGCCGCCGGCATCGGTGCCGACATGCAGCGGCCCGAAGCACGCCGCCCCCGCCGCCCCGGCGCCGGAGGAGGAGCCACCGGTGGTGCGCCTCGGGTTCCAGGGGTTGCGGGTGATGCCGTGCAGCGGGCAGTCGCCCGGCGTCTTCCAGCCGTATTCCGTGGTGGTGGTCTTGCCCAGCAGCACGGCGCCGGACGCCTTCAGCCCCAGCACCGCCGGCGCGTCCTCGGCGGCCGGGGCCGGGTCGCTGACGCGGCTGCCGCGCCGGGTGGGGAAGCCCGCGACGTTCAGCAGGTCCTTCACCGTCACCGGCACGCCGTCCAGGGGCCCGAGCGGGCGCCCGGCCATCCAGCGCGCCTCGCTCTCCCCCGCCTGGGCCAGGGCGCGCGGGTTCAGCGCGGCGAAGGCGTTGACCCAGGGGTTGTAGCGGGCGATCCGCTCGGTGACGGCCTTCAGCGCCTCAATGGGGGACAGGGCACGGCGGGCATAGAGGGACAGCAGCGCCTCGGCGCCCATCAGCGCCGGATCGGTGGGAAGCTCGCTCATCAGGCGGCGGAGAATGCGCCGGGCGCCCTGCCCGGGGAAGCGTGCCCGGCCGCATGCCGGCCAGGACGGCGACGCCAGGATGGGGGCGCCAGGATGGGGACGCCGGGATGGGGACGCCAGCATGGGCGTGGCGCCGGATGGCATGGGCCGGGGTGGCTTCCCTCCCCCGCCCAGCCGGCCCAGGATCGCCACCCCCCGGTGCCCCCCAACACCATGAAGGAGTCTCCCCGCCATGCCCGATGCCGATGCGCCGAAGCCCCCTGCGCCGAAGCCCTGGGAATGGCCCGAGGAAACCTGGCGGAAGATCACCGGCCGGGCACGGGCCGGGCGGTCGATGCGCCCCGCGCTGTGGCCGGACGGGGCGCGCTGCTGCGTCACCCTCTCCTTCGACGCGGACCACGACACCATCCCGCTGCGCGACGCGGACGAGAGCCCGATGCGGATCAGCCAGGGCCAGTACGGCAACCGCCAGGGCATTCCGCGAATCCGCGCGCTGCTCGACCGGCACGGGGTAAAGGCGAGCTTCTTCTACCCGGCGGTCTCCGCCCTGCTCTATCCGGACGAGGTCCGCGCCGTGGCGGAGGAAGGCCACGAGATCGGCATCCATTCCTGGATCCACGAGGCCAATACCAGCCTGCCGCCGGGGGTGGAGCGCGACCTCACCTTCCGCGCCGCGGACACGCTGGAGAAGGTTTCCGGCCGCCGCCCGGTCGGCATCCGCACCGCCTCCTGGGACTTCTCGGTGGACACGATGTCCATCATCCGGGAGCTGGGGCTGCTCTACGATTCCAGCCTGATGGCGGATGACGATCCGTACGAGCTGGTCGCGGACGGCGAGCCCACCGGCATCGTCGAGCTGCCGCCGGAATGGATCCGCGACGACGCGCCCTACTTCAACTTCGTCCGCTTCTCCGCCCTGCGCCCCTACACCGCCCCCTCGGCGGTGGAGGAGATCTTCCGTGCCGAGTTCGACGGCGCCTATGCCGAGGGCGGGCTGTTCCTGCTGACCATGCACCCGCACGTCATCGGCCACCGCTCCCGCATCGCGCTGCTGGACCGGCTCGTGACCTACATCCGCGGCCATGGCGACGTCTGCTTCATGACCCACGAGGAGGTCGCGCGCTACTGCAAGGCGCAGGCGGCGGGCTGACGGAGGGTCGCGCCCGGCGGGACGGGGCCCGCCCCGCCGGGCCGCCGCCTCACTGCGGCGACAGCATCTTCAGCCCGGCGATCCCGCCGACGATGAGGGCGATGCAGCCGAGGCGCAGGGCATCGGCCGGCTCGCCGAACAGCGCCATGCCGACCAGCACGGTGCCGACCGTGCCGATCCCCGTCCAGACGGCATAGGCGGTGCCCAGCGGCAGGCTGCGCAGGGCCAGGCCCAGCAGGACGACGCTGGCGACCATCGCGGCCAGGGTCAGCACGGTGGGGATGGGGCGGGTGAAGCCGTCCGTCTGCTTGAGCCCCACGGCCCAGCCGACCTCCAGCAATCCGGCGACGAAGAGAATGATCCAGGCCATCATGGCCTCCGGCGAAGGCGGCGGGCCGTCCCGCCTCGCTCCCCCGCCGGAACCGGGGCGGCCGCCGGAGAGGCAACCGGGCGGGGTCGTCCCCGCGGAAGCCACGCAGAGATACGCCTCCCGCCGGTGGAGCCAAGGGGTCCGGCCCGGCGCCCCCGCCATGGCCGGTCTGCGCGGCGGCGATCAACCAGGCGTGGCTTGCCCGTGCCGGCGGGCCCCTGGAGGATCGGGCGATGGACCCTGCCACCCTTCCCTATTGCGGCGCGCCGCCCCTGCCCGGCGCGGCGGGTTGGAACCTGGACCCGGTGCTGCTCGCCGCGCTGCTCCTGGCCCTGCCGGTGCTGTGGCGCGGGGCACGGCCGGGCGGGCGAGGCCTCGTCCTGGGCGGCTGGGCGGTGCTGGCCCTGGCGCTGGTCTCGCCGCTGTGCAGCCTGTCGGTCGCGCTGTTCTCGGCACGGGTGGCGCAGCACCTGCTGATCGTGCTGGTCGCGGCGCCGCTGCTCGCCGCCGGCTGGCGCGACGCCGTCCGCCCGCCCGGGGCCGCGGGGCTGCTGGGGTCGGCCGGCGCCTTCGCCCTGGCGCTCTGGACCTGGCACCTGCCGCTGCCCTATGCGGCGACCTTCGCCAGCACCCCGGCCTACTGGGCCATGCACCTGACCCTCCTGGCCAGTGCCGCCTGGCTCTGGCGCGGGCTGTGGCAGGGTGCGTCGTCGCGGCCTGAACTGGCCTTCGCCGCCGGGATCGGCACGGCCGCGCAATCCGGGCTGCTCGGCGCCATGCTGACCCTGGCGCCGCGGCCGCTCTTCGCGCCGCATGCCGGCACCACCCTGCCCTGGGGCCTGACGCCGCTGGAGGACCAGCAGCTCGGCGGGCTGCTGATGTGGGTGCCGGGCGGGCTGGCCTTCGCCGTGCTGGCCGTCGCCGCCGCCGCCGCGCTGCTGCGTCCGATCGCACACGATCCCGTGGGTCGCGCCCCGCGGCCTTGAGCCCCCCCCGCAGCATCGGATACCGCGGACCGGTCGGGAAGCCGGGGGCAGGAACCCATCGAATCTGGCCAGCAAGGCGCGCCGCCGCGCCGGTCCATGCGCCGTGACCGCACGCCGCCGTGCGTGGCGATCATGCTCGCCCTGGCGCCGGCCGGCTGCGCCGGCCCGCAATCCGTGCTCGACACGCGCGGCCCCGGCGCGGCCTGGATCGCCGAACTGACGCATGTGCTCTTCGCCGGCGGCAGCGTCATCCTGGCGCTGACCATGGTGGCGACCTGGCTGGCCCTGTCGCCGAACCCGGCGATCCGGCGCGCCATGGGCCGGGCGCGCTTCGTGGTGCTGGCGGGGGTGGTCTTCCCCCTGGTCACGCTGTCGCTGCTGCTGGTCTACGTGCTGCGCGTCTCGCACGCGCTGACCGGGCCGGGCGCGCCCGACGCGCTGGTGGTCGAGATGGTCGGGCGGCAGTTCTGGTGGGAGATCCGCTATCCCGGCGCGACGGAGGCGGAGGGCTTCGCCACCGCCAACGAGCTGCGCATCCCCGTGGGCCGCGAGGTGGAGCTGAAGCTGACGGCGGGCGACGTCATCCACAGCGTCTGGATTCCCAACCTGCACGGCAAGGTGGACATGATCCCCGGCCGCACCAACACGCTGCGAATCCGGATGGACGCGCCCGGCGTGCTGCGCGGGCAGTGCACGGAGTTCTGCGGCATCCAGCACGGGCTGATGGCCTTCTCCGTGGTGGCGGAGCCGCCGGAGGCGTTCGCCGCCTGGCTGGCACGCCAGCGGGACGCCGTGCCGGAGCCCGCCACGCCGCAGCTCGCGCGCGGGCGGGCGGTGTTCGGCGAGGCGGGCTGCGGCGCCTGCCACGCCGTGCGCGGCACGGAATGGGCGGGGGTGCTCGGGCCGGACCTGTCGCGCGTCGGCGGGCGGCTGACGCTGGGCGCGGGGGCGCTGGAGAACCATCGCGGCACCATGGCCGGCTGGATCGCCGGGGCGCAGGACATCAAGCCCGGCAACCTGATGCCCGCCTATGGGCAGGCGATGTCCGGCCCCGACCTGATCGCCGTCTCCGACTGGTTGGAGAGCCTGCGCTGATGGCGCCCGACGCAAACCGGCCCCTGGCCGATGACGGGCTGCCGAACCCGCTGCCGCGCCCGGCGAACGAGCTGCCGCGGCTGGAGCAGGTGTGGCGGCGGCCGAGGGGCTGGCGCTTCCTGGGCGAGATCAACAACAACTACATCGGCCTCGCCTATATCGCGACGGCGCTGCTGTTCTTCCTGCTGGCCGGCATCCTTGGCCTGCTGATCCGCTTCCAGCTCGTCGTGCCGGGCAATCCGCTGTTGCCGCCGGGGACCTACAACCAGGTCTTCACCATGCACGGCACGGTGATGCTGTTCCTCTTCGCCGTGCCGGCGGTGGAGGCGATGGGCGTCACCCTGCTGCCCGGCCTGCTGGGGGCGCGGGACATGCCCTTCCCGCGCCTCTCCGCCTATGCCTACTGGGCCTACCTGATCGGCGGGCTGTGCTTCTTCGCCTCGATCTTCTTCGGCACCGCGCCGGATGGCGGCTGGTTCATGTACCCGCCGCTGACCTCCCTCGCCTATTCGCCCGGCATCAACGCGGACATGTGGCTGCTGGGGATCGGCTTCATCGAGATCTCCGCCATCGCCGGCGCCATCGAGCTGATCGTGGGGATTCTCCGCACCCGCGCGCCGGGGATGACGCTGGCGCGGATGCCCATCTTCGCCTGGGCGATGCTGGTGATGGCGGGAATGATCGTCTTCGGCTTCCCGCCGGTGATCCTGGCGACGACGCTGCTGGAGCTGGAGCGGGCCTTCGACTTCCCCTTCTTCATCGCGGCGCGCGGCGGCGACCCGCTGCTGTGGCAGCACCTGTTCTGGTTCTTCGGGCATCCGGAGGTCTACATCATCTTCCTCCCCGCCGCGGGGATGGTGTCGATGATGGTGCCGGCCCTGGCCGGCGCGCCGCTGGTGGCGCCGGGGCTGGTGGTGGCGGCGCTGCTGGCGACGGGGTTCCTCAGCTTCGGGCTCTGGGTGCACCACATGTTCGCCACGGGCATCCCCGCGCTGTCGCTGGGCTACTTCTCGGCAGCGAGCTTCGCGGTGGCGATACCCTCCGGCATCCAGGTCTTCGCCTGGATCGCCACCATCGCCAGCGGGAAGATCAAGTGGGAGGTGCCGACGCTCTACGTGCTCGGCTTCCTGTTCATCTTCACCCTGGGCGGGCTGACCGGGGTGATGGTGGCGGCCGTGCCCTTCGACTGGCAGGCGCACGACAGCTACTTCATCGTGGCCCACCTGCACTACGTGCTGATCGGCGGCATGGTCTTCCCGCTGCTCGGCGCCTTCTACTACTGGGCGCCCACCTTCACCGGCGCGAAGCTGTCCGACCGGCTGGGCAAATGGGGCTTCTGGCTGCTCTTCCTCGGCACCAACCTGACCTTCTTCCCGATGCACGTCTCCGGGCTGATGGGACTGCCGCGGCGGGTCTACACCTACCCGGCGGGGATGGGGCTGGAGCTGTGGAACGTCCTGTCCACGGCGGGCGCCGTGGTCAGCGCGGCGGGGGTCGCGGTCTTCCTGCTCGACGTGGCGCTGAACTTCCGCATCGGGCGCGGGCGCAACGCCAACCCCTGGGGCGCCGGCACGCTGGAATGGGCGCCGACCGAGGTTTACGGCCTGCGCTCCATCCCCTGGATCGGCTCGCGCGAGCCGCTCTGGGACCGGCCGGGCCTGCCGCGCGAGATCGAGGCGGGGCGCCACCTCCTCCCCGGCACCGTCACCGGAAACCGCGAATCCATCGTCACCAGCCCGGTGGACGCCATCCCGCAATACGTCGCCATCCTACCGGGGCCGGGCTTCGCGCATGTGCTGGCGGCGGTGGGGACGGCGGCCTTCTTCCTGCTGCTGGTGTTCAAGGCGATCCTGCCGGCGATGCTGGGCTTCGCGCTGGGGCTGGGCGGCATCCTGTGGTGGCTCTGGACCGCGACCGACAAGGGCCCGGTCGTCGAGCGCGCGGAGGTCGGCGGCGGGCTGGTCCTGCCGGTCTATGCGACGGGCTCCACCTCCACCGCGTGGTGGGCGCTGGTGGTGCTGATCCTGGTGGACGCCACCGGCTTCCTGGCGCTGTGCGGCAGCGACCTCTACCTCTGGCTGATCCATGGCGCCGCCGGCTGGCCGCCGGAGGGCTTCGCCCTGCCGGAGGCGCGCTGGCCGCTGCTGGCGGCGGGCGGGCTGGTCCTGTCCGGGGCGCTGGTGCTGCTCGCCTCCCGCCTGCTCGATCGCGTGCCGCGCGGCGGGGCGGGGTCCTGGGCGGTGTCGCTCGCTCTGCTGCTGGCGCTCGCGCTGACGGCCGGCGCCTGGGCGGCCGATACCTGGGGCCATTGGTCCACGGGAATCCGCGGGACCACCAACGGCCATGGCGCGGCGGTCTTCGCCAGCGCGGCGTGGCAGGGCTTCCACCTCTTCGTCGTGCTGGTGATGGCGCTCTATGCCATCGCCCGCGCGCTGGCCGGGAAACTCGATGGCGTGCGTCGCGTCACCTTCGACGTGGTCATGCTGTTCTGGCTCTACACGGTGGCGCAGGGGTCGGTCGGCCTCCTCACCTTCCACCTCTTCCCGCGCCTGGTGGGCTGAGGTGGCGCGCGGCATCGGCCCCGCGATCGGCGCCCTGTCCGGGCTGATCGTCTGGGCGCTGCATTTCACCGCGATCTATGCCGCGACCGCCACCGCCTGCGACCGTGGGGGGGAGGCGGCGCGCTGGCTGGGGATGCCGCTGATCCCGGCGCTCGCCGCCGCCATCACCGCCACCGCCCTGGCGGCCCTGGCGCTCGTGACCTGGCTGGCGCTGCGGCAGACCCAGCCGGGCGGCCTGCTCGGCCCCTCGCGCCTCGCCGATCCGGGCTTCCTGGCCTGGGTGGCGCTGGCCACCAGCGGGCTCGCGGCGGTGGGGATCGTCTTCGAGGCACTGCCGGCCTTCGTCGTGTACCCCTGCTTCCGGGGCGCGGGCTGAGGTGGCGCAGCTCTTCAGCCGCGACGTCGGCCGGCGGTTCCGCCTCGGCCTGTTCCTGGGCGCGGCCGCACTGGCCGGGCTCGGGGCGCTGGGCTGGAACGCGGTGATGGGCGACCGCGCCTGGGGCATCGGCCTGCCGGCGCCGCAGCCGATCGGCTTCAGCCACGCGCTGCATGCCGGGCAGATCGGGCTCGACTGCCGCTACTGCCACGCCACCGTGGAGCGCGCGGCCAGCGCGGGCATGCCGGCGGCGGAGACCTGCCTCGGCTGCCACAACCAGGTCTGGAACGTCGCCGCCACCTTCGCGCCGCTGCGCACGGCGCTGGCCTTCGGCGCCCCGGTCGAATGGCGCTCCGTCCACCGCCTGCCGGAGCACGCCCGCTTCCACCATGCGGCGCATTTGGCCAAGGGCGTCGGCTGCGCCACCTGCCACGGGCCGGTGGAGACGATGGAGCGCACGGTGAAGGTCCGCAGCCTCTCCATGGGCTGGTGCCTGGACTGCCACCGCAACCCCGGGCCGGAGCTGCGCACCGAGGCGACGCTGTGGGACCGCGCCCCGCCGCCGCCCGCCCCGGATGGTGGCAAGGCGCTGGTGGCGCATTACGGCATCCCGCTGCACCGCCTCGACGACTGCTCGACCTGTCACCGATGAGCGGCTTCCGCGAGCCCCCACTGTGGCGCAGCCCCGACCCGGCCGAGCCGGTGCCGCCGGAGCCCTCGGCGCTGCCGCTGCCCGACCGGCGCGGCGTGCTGCGGCTGACCGCCGCCTCGCTGGCCCTGGCCGCGGCGGCCGGCTGCGACGAGGCGGAGCAGCCGGGCGACCCGCTGCACGCCCCCGCCCGCGCCGCACCGCCCGCCGGCGACGGACTGGTGGCGACGGCGCTGGAGCTGGAGGGGCTGGCGCGCGGGGTGCTGGTGCGGCTGGTGGGCGGGCGGCCGGTGAAGGTGCTGGGCAACCCCGCGCATCCGGCCAGCCTGGGCGCCACCGACGTCTTCGCCGAGGCCGCGGTGCTGACGGCGCACGACCCGAACCGCTCCCTCCAACCGCGCCGCGAGGGCCGGCCCGCCCGCGCCTTTCCCGGACTGCGCGAGGCGCTGGGGCTGCGTGACGGCGACGGCGCGGGGCTGCGCATCCTCACCGGGCCGAGCGCCTCGCCCACGCTGCGGCGGCTGGCGGAGGCGGCGGTGGCGGCCTGGCCCGGCGCGCGCTGGCACGTCCACGACCCGCTGCGCGACGCGGGCGCGGCGGAGGGGATGCGTCTCGCCTTCGGGCAGGGGGCGGTGCCGCTCTATGACCTGGCCCGGGCGCGCTGCGTGCTGAGCCTCGGCGCCGATGTGCTGGGCGAGGGCCCGGCCCAGATCCGCCACGCGCGCGACTGGTCCCGCGCCCGCGCCGAGGGCCGCGCGGCGGGCCGGCTGCCCACGCTGATCGCGGTGGAATCCACTCCCGGCCTGACGGGTGCCAAGGCGGATCGCCGCCTCGCCCTGCGCCCGGCCGAGGTGGAGCCCTTCGCCCGCGCCGTCGCGGCGTCCCTGGGGGTGACGCTTGCGGCCCCACCGCCTGCGCACCCGGAGGCCGCTGCCATCGCCGCCGCGCTGCGCCGTGCCGGGCCGGAGGCGCTGGTCGCCGCCGGGCGCGGCCAGCCGGCGGTGGTGCATGCGCTGGCGGCGGCGATGAACGCGGCGCTGGGGTCGCAGGCGGTGCGGTACGTGGCGCCGATCCTGCCGGAGGCGCCGGGAATCGCGCCGCTGCTGGAGGAGATGGCGGCGGGCGAGGTGCGGCACCTGCTGCTGGTCGGGGTGAACCCCGCCTACGACACGCCCGGCTTCGCCGCCGCCCTGGCGCGGGTGCCGGCCAGCCTGCACGCGGGTCTCTACGTGGACGAGACGGCGCTGCTCGCCGCCTGGCACCTGCCGCTGGCGCATGCGCTGGAAGCCTGGGGCGACGCGCGCGCCTTCGACGGCACCGCCGCGATCCGCCAGCCCGCCACCCTGCCGATGCGCCCGGAGATGCGGTCGGCGGAGGCGATCCTGGCCGATCTTGCGGGGCTGCCGGGGGATGGCCGCGCGACAGTGCAGGAGACATGGCGCGCCGCCTGGGGCGAGGCGGGCTTCGAGGAACGCTGGAACGCAGCGCTGGAAGCCGGGGTGATCGAGGGCACCGCCGCACCCGCGCTGGAGGTCGCGCCGCGCCCCGGCTGGGACCCCGGCCCCTCCCCCGCCCCGCCGCCCGGGATGGCGGCGGTCTTCGTGCCGGACCCCGGCGCCGGGGACGGCAGCGGCGCGGACAATGCCTGGCTCCAGGAGCTGCCGCGCCCGCTGACCAAGCTGGCCTGGGGGAATGCCGCGCTGCTCTCCCCCGCCACGGCCGAGGCGCTGGGGCTGCGCGCGGGGGACGAGGTGGAGATCGCGCTCGACGGCCGCAGCGTGACCGCGCCCGTCTGGCCCACGCCCGGCCATGCGCCGGACACGGTGACGCTGCCGCTTGGCCAGGGCCGCCCCACCGCGCCGGGGGCGGAGGCGGGAACCGGCTTCGACGCCTATCGCCTGCGCGGGCCGACACCCCGCTGGGTGGCGCATGGCGTGACCCTGCGCCCGACCGGTGAGCGGCGGCGCGTCATCGCCACCCAGTCGCACCACACGCTGGACCATCCCGGCGCGGTCCGCACCGTCAATCCCGGCGGCACGGTGCCGGCGCCGCCCGAGGCGCCGTCGCTCTACCCGGGATGGGAGTACCGCGAGACCGCCTGGGGCATGGCGATCGACCTCGATTCCTGCATCGGCTGCAACGCCTGCGTCCTCGCCTGCCAGGCGGAGAACAACATCCCCGTGGTCGGGCCGGAGGAGGTGGCGCGGGGCCGCGAGATGCACTGGCTGCGCATCGACCGCTACCACGCCGGCCCCGCCGAGGCGCCGGAGACTCATTTCCAGCCCGTCCCCTGCATGCATTGCGAGAAGGCGCCCTGCGAGCCGGCCTGCCCGGTCAACGCCACCGTCCACGACAGCGACGGGCTGAACGTCATGGTCTATGCGCGCTGCATCGGCACGCGCACCTGCTCGAACAACTGTCCCTACAAGGTGCGGCGCTTCAACTGGGTGGAGTATGCCCGCCAGCCCGGCGCCGCCCCGGTGCGCGCGCCCGACGTGCCCCGCCGCGTGCGCGGGGTGATGGAGAAGTGCACCTATTGCAGCCACCGCATCGCGAACGCCCGCGGCGCCGCGAGCGCGGAGGGCCGCCCGCTGCGCGGCGAGGAGGTGACGACCGCCTGCCAGCAGGCCTGCCCGACCCAGGCCATCGCCTTCGGCGACCTGAACGACCCCGGCAGCGCCGTGGCCCGCGCGCGGCGCGAGGGGCGGCACTACGCCATGCTCGACCAGCTCGCGCTGCGGCCGCGCACCACCTACCTCGCCCGCGTCATGCCGCCGGAGGACGGCGCATGAGCGGCGCCCCGCGCGACACCCGCCCCCTCGATACCCGCCCCGTCGCCGACATCCCGCTGCACCCGGATTTCGGCTGGCGCTGGCGGGCCTCCGTCGCGACCGCGGTGCTGGCGACGCTGCTGCTGGCCTATGCGACGGCGCAGCTCGTGCTGGTCGGCGTCGGCGTCTGGGGGACCAACATCCCCTATGTCTGGGGCTTCGACCTCATCAACTACGTCTGGTGGATCGGCATCGCCAATGCCGCCAGCCTGGTCGCGGCCGTGCTGGTGCTGCGCAACCACGGCCTGCGCACCGCCGCCAACCGCTTCGCCGAGGCCGCGGCGCTGGGCGCCGTGCTCTGCGCCGCCCTGTACCCCATCCTGCACATCGGCCGCCCCTGGCTGTTCTACTGGGTCTTCCCCTACCCCGCCGCGACCCAGGTCTGGCCGCAGTTCCGCTCGCCGCTGATCTGGGATCTGTGGGGCATCATGTCGCACGTCGTGGTGACGTCGCTATTCTGGTACATCGGGCTGATCCCCGACCTCGCCACGCTGCGCGACCGCGCGCGCCGGCTGTGGGTCGCGCGCTTCTACGGCACGGTCGCGCTCGGCTGGCGCAACTCCGTGCGGCACTGGGCGCGGCACCAGTCGGCCTATCGCCTCGCCGCCGGGCTGGTGCTGCCGCTGCTGGTGATCGCGCAGAGCGCCGTGGCGCTGGAATTCGCGACCCTGATCGTCCCGGCCTGGCACGAGGCGCGGATGACGCTGCACCTCCTCGTCACCGGCCTGCCCTCCGGCATGGGGACCGTGCTGGCGCTGGCCGTGCTGCTGCGCTGGTCGCTGCGGCTGGAGCGCTTCATCGACGCGGCGGACATGCGGCTGCTCTGCGGCCTGCTCGCCGCGGCCGGGGTGGCGGCCGGCATGATCTACCTCGATGGCGCCCTGTTCCTCCTGCAACAGGAGGAGACGACGCGCGCCGCCATCCTCACCCGCATGACCGGCGCCTATGCCCCCGCCTACTGGGGTGCCGTCGCGCTGACCGCGCTGCTGCCGCAGCTCCTGTGGTGGCGGGCGGTGCAGGGGCGGGAATGGGCGGTGCTGGCGATCGGCCTGGGCGCCTCGGCGGGGGTCTGGCTCGACCGCGTCTCCATCGTCGTCGGCGGGCTGCAGCGCGACTTCCTCGACCTCGGCCGCCCGCTCTACGCCCCCACCGGCCAGGAATGGGTCCTGCTGCTCGGCACGCTCGGCCTCTTCGCCCTGGTGCTGCTGGTCTTCGCCCGCACCGTGCCCGTCGTGTCCCTGTACGAGACCCGTCACGAGGAGAGCGAGGCCGAGCGCGAGGAGGCGATGCGGTGAGCGCCGCCCCGCCCGGCCCGGCGGGCCTGGTCGCGGAGTTCACCGCGCCCGGCCCGATGCTGGAGGCGCTGCGCGAGGCGCGCGCCGCGGGCTGGACGCATCTCGACGCCTATGCCCCCTACCCCGTGCCGGAGGCCGCCGAGCTGCTGGGCGTTCGCGGCCATCCGATCGGCTGGATCGCGCTGGCCAACGGCGTGCTGGGCTTCGCCGCCACCTACGCGATCCAGTTCTGGCTCTCGGCCGTGGACTACCCGATCAACGTCGGCGGGCGGCCGCTGCATGCCTGGCCGGCCTTCCTCGTCACCGCGCTGACCATCGGCATCCTCTGGGCCGCGGTGGCGACGCTGGTGGGCATGCTGGTCCTCAACCGCCTGCCGCGGCTGCACCATCCGATCTTCGGCGTGCCCGGCTTCGAGCGCGCGGGCCAGGACCGCTTCCTGCTCTGCCTCTTCGCCGAGGATCCGCTCTTCCGGGGCGATGCCGCCGAGCGCCTGCTGCGCCGCCACGCGCCGCGGCTGCTGCTTCCGGTGCCCGCGGCATGACCCACCGCCACCCGCTTGCCGGCGCGCTGCTCCTGCTGCTGGCGGGCTGCGACGGCTGGACGCCGGACGACCCGCCCCCGCCCCCGCGCCCCCTGCCGGAGGGCATCCGCCTTCAGGGCAGCACGGCGCAGCTCGCCGCCCTCGCCCCGCCCGGCCCGCCGGACGACGCCGCGCTGCGCGCACGCGGGGCGGAGCGCTACGCGATCTACTGCACCCCCTGCCACGGCGTCTCCGGCACCGGCGACGGGCCCGCGGTGGCGCGCGGCTTCCCCCGCCCGCCGGACATCCGCGGCGCGGCGGCGGAGCGCAGCATGGCGGCGGTGGCGGAGAACCGCGGCACCGCCCACCCCCTCGCCGACCGCCTGCCGCCGCGCGACCGCTGGGCGGTGGCGCGCTTCGTCGCCGCCCTGCCGGGCGCGGCGCCGTGAAATGGGCCTCGCTCCTCGCCGTCGCCGGGCTATCGGCCGGCGTCGCCGGGCTGGGCAGCCCGGCGCTGCTGGAATCCTGGCTCTTCGGCGTGCTGTTCTGGTTCGACCTGGCGGTCGGGGCGCTCGGCGTGCTGGCCGTCGGCCACCTGCTGGGCGAGACCTATCTGCGCCCCGTGCGCGCCGAGATGGAGGCGGCGACCCGCACCCTGCCGCTGGTGCTGCTGCTGGCCGCGCCGGTCCTGCTGCGTCTCGACTGGCTCTACCCCTGGGCCATGCAGGATCTGCCGCTGCCCGAGGGGCGGGCGCTCTGGCTGCAGCCCGGCTTCTTCTGCCTGCGGGCCGCCGCCTTCGCCGCGACCTGGCTGCTGCTCGCCCGGGCCCTGGCGCGGCCTGGGCGGCACCGGGTGCTGGGCGGCGTGGCGCTGGTGCTGCTGGCCTTCTCCGTCGGCATGGCCGTGCAGGACTGGGTGCAGTCGCGCGCCCCCTTCTGGCTGGGCGAGCTGCAGGGCTTCACCGGCTGGATCGACCAGATGCTCGGCGCCCTGGCCGCCGCCGTCCTGGTCGGGCTGTGGCGCAGCCGGACGGAGGAAGCCGACCTCGTCAGCCAGGGCCGCGCGCTGATGGCCCTTGCCCTGGGGTCGCTCTGGCTGCGCTTCCTGGAGTTCCTGACGGTCTGGGCGGCCGACCTGCCGGCCGAAGCCGCATGGTACCGCGCGCGGGATACGTGGCTCTGGCTGAACCCCGGGCTGGTGCTGCCCGCGCTGCTCCTCGCCGTGGCCCTGCTCCTCCGACCCACCGGGGCCTGGCTGCGCCCACGGCTGGGCCTCGCCGCCGGACTGCTGCTGCTCCAGCACGCCGGCTACCTCATCTGGCTGCTGCGCCCCGATGCCCCTGGCCCGGCCTGGCCGCCCCGCGCCGATGCGGCGGTGCTGCTGCTGCTCACCGCGGTGCTGTACGGCTGGTGGCGCGCGATGTTGGGCACACGCCGCGCGCCGGGCTGATCCGTACGGCGGGATGATCTGACCTGTCGTGCTGTGGTGTTCCAGCGTCGGACCGGGAGGGGACGCCGTCCCCTCCCAGACCCTCCCCTGCCGGGGCCACAAGCGGGCCCCGGTCCCCGCTGGGAGTCTGGTGCTTCCGGTAGACGTCAGCCTCCGGACTGAACCCTGACAGAGCGCGGACAGGCGGGACTCTGAAGAAGCTCAGAAGGCGTCAGTGCGGGCTGCGGCCGGTCCCGCCGAGGAGCCAAGCTCCTCGGCGCTGTGACCCCGTGTCAGGCTGTCCCGCGGCAGCGCTGATCGGGTCCAGGGCCCGCAGGGTCCTGGCGGAGTGGGGGTACGGGGGCGAGGCAGAGCCTTGCCCCCGGGCCACGGGCACCACGCCGGCACGGATCAAGGCATCCCGCCGCGCGCATGAGCCCATTATCCATCCAGCACCTCGCGCAGCTTCACCGCGAGTTGCTCGATGTCGAACGGCTTGGGCAGGAGGTTGCCGCCCGGCCCGGCCCCGGGGGCTGATCCGGCCGGGCCGCCCGCATAGCCGGTGGTGAACAGCACCTTCAGCCCCGGACGCAGACGCAGCGCCTGCTCGGCCAGCGCGCGGCCGTTCATTTCCGGCATCACCATATCCGTGAAGAGCAGTGTCACCGGCGCATCCGTCTCCAGCAGCCGCAGGGCCTCGGCGCCACCGGAGGCGGAGACGACGCCGTAGCCCAGCTCCCGCACCGCCTCGACGGAATGGGCGCGCACGCGATCCTCGTCCTCCACCACCAGCACCACCTCGGAGGCGGAGCCGGGCCGCAGCGGCAGGGCGGGCTGGTGCCGGGGCAGCGGCACGGCCTCGGCCTGGCTGGACGGCAGGTAGATGCGCACCGCCGTCCCCTGTCCCGGCTCCGAGGCGATCTGGACCTGCCCGCCCGACTGGCGCACGAAGCCGAACACCTGGCTCAGCCCCAGCCCGGTGCCCTTGCCCACGCCCTTGGTGGTGAAGAAGGGATCGAAGGCCTTGGCCAGCACCTCGGGCGGCATGCCGGTCCCGGTATCCTGCACGCAGAGCAGAACGTACTCGCCCGGCGGCACGATGCCGTCCTCGCCGGGCGCCAGAGTCAGGTTGGCGGTCGCGATGGTCAGCCGGCCGCCCTGCGCCATGGCATCGCGCGCATTCACCGACAGGTTGAGGATGGCATTCTCCAGCTGCACCGGATCGACCCGCACGGGGCGCAGGTCGCCCGCCAGGCGCGTCTCCACCCGGATCGCCTCGCCCAGGCTGCGGCGCAGCAGCTCCGTCATGCCGCGGACCAGCGCGTTGACGTCGATCACCTCGGGCGCCAGCGGCTGCTGCCGCGAGAAGGCCAGCAGCCGCTGCGTCAGCGCCGCCGCGCGGGTCGCGCCTTCCATCGCCGCATCGACGTAGCGGCCGACCTGCGTGTCGCCGCGCTCCAGCCGCCGGCGCAGCAGGTTCAGCCCGCCGATCACCACGGCCAGCATGTTGTTGAAGTCGTGCGCGATGCCGCCGGTGAGCTGGCCCAGAGCCTCCATCTTCTGTGACTGGCGCAGCGCCGCCTCGGCCCGGTCGCGCTCCGCCTCCGCGCGCAGCCGGCCGGACACGTCGATGACCGAGGCCATGGTGCGCACTGGCCGTCCCTCCGCGTCGCGGCCGAGCCGGGTGGAGACGAGCACGTCCGCCACCTCGCCCGACTTCCTGACGTAGCGATAGGGCAGGTCGTCCAGCGCGTCCTCGCGCAGCAGCCGCGCCCAATCCTCGGGGAAGCGGGCATCGCTCTCCGGGGTGAGGAAGTCGGAGAGCGGGCGTCCCAGCACCTCGTGCCGCGCCGCATAGCCCATGAAGGACAGCCAGCGGTCCGAGACACTGATCAGCCGGCGCTCCCGGTCGAGCGAGTGCAGCGCGACGGGGGTGCGGGCATAGAGCTCGGCCAGCTCCGCGGTGCGCTGCCCCACTTGCCGCTCCAGCTCCTCGCGGGAGCGCGCCAGCACCTCCCGCGCATCGACGATCTCCTGGATGTCGGTGCAGGTGCCGAACCAGCGCTGGACCGTCCCCGATTCGTCGCGCACCGGCTGTGCCCGGCCCAGGACCCAGCGGTATTGCCCGGAGCAATGGCGCAGCCGGTACTCGATGCGATAGGGCTCGCCCGTGGCCAGGGAGCGGCGCCACACCCGCCGCGCGCGGTCGCGGTCCTCGGGGTGGAACATGCCGTTCCAGGCTTCGCCGTCGGTCGAGCCGCGCGGCACGCCGGTGTATTCGTACCAACGCTCGTTGTAGTAGTCGTGGTAGCCGTCCGGCCGGGTGGACCACACCATCTGGTCGATGGAGTTGGCGATGCCGCGGAAGCGCGCCTCGTTCCGGCGCAGCGTCTCCTGCGCCTCGGCGCGCAGCACGGCGTCCCAGGTGAGCTGCGCCGCCTCCTCCAGCAGCGACACCTCCTCCTCCGTCCAGCGGCGCGGCGCGGCCTGGTGCACGGCCAGACCCGCCTCCCAGCGCCCGCCCCGGCGCAGCGGCAGGTCCACCGCGGCCAGGACGGCCTGGGCCGGCAGGCACGATCCTGCCGCCGCCGGGTCGTCGCGCAGGTCGGCGATCACCACGGGAAGGCCAGCCTGCGCCCGCGCCTCGGCCAGCGCGCCCAGCGCCCCGCCGGGCAGGCGCGACGGGAAGGCCGGCAGCGGCCCGAAGGCCCAGCCGGGGCCGAAGCTGGCCTCGCCGCCCGGGTCACGCCGGTAGAAGCCCAGGCGGTCCGCCGCCAGCCGCTCGCCCAGCGCTTCCGCCGTCAGGCGCAGTATGGCCACCGGCTCCTCCACCCCGCGCTGTCGCTCGGCCAGGGCGAAGAGGAAGCTGCGCTCCTCGTTGGCGCGGCGCAGCGCCTCCTCCGCGCCGCGGCGGCGGGAGATGTCGAGGCTGATGCCGGAGAGCCGCAGCGGCGTGCCGTCGGCCGCCAGGGTGCAGCGGCCCTGGGCCACCACCCAGCGCACGCCGCCGTCCGGCGGCACCAGCCGGTACTCCTCGGACAGCAGGCCGCCCGTCCAGAGCGCCTCGGCAATGGCGGCGCGCAGCCGGTCGATGTCGCCGGGATGGACGTTGCGAAAGAAGGCCTCCAGCGGCGCACCGGCGGCCGCCAGCTCGGGATCGACGCCGTAGAGCCGGGCGAAGCGGATATCGGCCACCACCCGGTTGCGCGGCACGTCCCAGTCCCAGCTGCCGATGCTGCCCGCGGCGGTGAGGGCGAGCTGCAGTCGCTCCTCGCTTTCGCGCTGCGCCTGCCCGGCGCGCACCTGCTCGTCCACATCCTCGGTGGCGCCGTACCAGCGCAGCACCTTGCCGCCGACGGGATCGCGCCACGGCGCCGCGCGGGAGCGCATCCAGGCGTAGCGCCCGTCGGACAGGCGGATGCGGTGCTCGACGTCATAGGGCTCGCCGCTGGCCAGGGAGACGGTCCAGCCCCGCAGGACGGTCTCCCGGTCCTCCGGGTGCACCACCCGGCTCCAGCCCTCGCCCAGTGCCTCCTCCTGGCTCAACCCGGTCCAGGCCAGCCAGCGCGGCGAGATGCTGGTGACGCGCCCGCCGGGATCGGCGGTCCAGGGGACCTGCGGCGTCAGCTCCAGGGTGCGGCGCAGTTCCGCCTCGCTCTCGCGCAGCGCCCGCTCGGCCAGAAGCTGGCGGGTGGTTTCGCGCGTGACGCAGAGCATCCCGGCGACGCGGCCCGATTCATCGTACACGGCGGAGTAGGAGAAGCTCCACCAGCTCTCCTGCGCCGGGCCGCGATGGTCCATGGTCAGCGGCAGGTTGTGGAAGGATTGCGGCTGCCCGGCCAGAGCCGCCTCGGCGAAGGGGCCGATCGTCTCCCACAGGTCGGACCAGATCTCCGGGAAGGGGGTGCCCAGCGCGCGGTCCGCCCGCGCCCCGAAGATCGGGCGATAGGCATCGTTGTAGAAGCTGACGAGCTGCGGCCCCCAGGCCAGGTACATCGGCGTGGGGCAGGCCAGCATCATCGACAGCAGCGCGCGCAGCGAGGTCGGCCAGCCCTCGATCGGGCCGAGCGGGCTGGCCGACCAGTCGTGGCCCAGGATCTCCTGCCCGGCGAGGCTGCCGGCGGCGAGGAAGCGCAGCTCGGAGGGCAGGGATTCAGCGTCCATCGCCCGTCCTCCGTGGCGGCATCCCTTCGCCGCACGGGATGTCTGTCCGGACAGGTCCAGGGCACGGTCCGGAATGGGGCAGCACACCGTTGCGCCTCCTCTCGCCTGCGAGACCTTTGCCTGTCCGGGCTGTTCAGGGAAGGGTGGTCGGCCCCCCCCCGCGCGCCGTGGCCGCCGGCCCCTCCGCGGCGCTGGAGCCGAAGCGCACGGGCAGCGGCCCCGGCGCCGACAGCCCGCGCGCCCCGAGCGTGTAGAGATAGGCCGCCATGTCGCGTGCCGCCGCCTCGCCCACGCCCAGGTCGGGCATGGCATTGCCGGGAGAGACAGCCTGCGGCGCGCGGATCCAGCGCACCAGCGCCTCCGGCCGGTTGGGCAGCAGCCCGGCGATGTAGCCGCGCCGCGCATAGGCGGTCAGCGGCGGGCCGACCCAGCTCGTCGCCCCCGCCACGCCGGGGATTACATGGCAGGCGCCGCAACCATGGCTCGCCAGCGCCTGCCGTCCGCGCGCCGGGTCGCCGCCGGCGACGCGCAGGTGCGGCGGCGGCTCGTCCTCCCCGCCACAGGCGGCGAGGCCGAGCAGGGCGCCGAGGACGGCCAGTTTGCGCAGGGTGGGCATCGCCTATCCTGACGCCGCAGGCGGCGCTTCGTTGCCCGCCGCTGCAGGCGGCACGTCGTTGCCTGCTGCCGCAGGCGGCCCATCGTTGCCGGACGCCCGGCGCAGGCGAAGGGCCAGGAGCGCCGCGGTCGCGAGCAGGGCGACGGCGGTGGAGAGCCACAGCGCCCCGGCCCCCGCGGATTCGAGCGCCAGCCCGAAGAGCAGCGGCGCCAGCGCCTGCACGAGGCGCGCGGGCGCCGCCAGCCAGCCCTGGCGCGCCCCGTACCCCGCCGGCCCGAACAGCGCGAGCGGCAGGGTGCCGCGCGTGACCGTCAGCAGCCCGTTCCCCGCCCCGTGCAGCAGCGCGAAGCCCGCGGCCGCCCCGAAGCCGGCCAGCAGCGCCGCGCCCAGCGGATGCAGCAGGATCGCGGCGCAGCCCGTGGCGAGCGGCGAGAGGCGGCGCAGCAGCGTCAGCTCCGCCAGCCGCCCCGCGACCTGGGCGGGGCCGAGCAGCGAGGCGGCAAGCAGCGCCTCGCCCGGGCCGGCGCCGGCGGCGGCCAGCAGCCCGGGCAGATGGGTGCCGATCGCGCTGCCGTTGAAGGCGATGGCGGCGAAGGCCACGGCCAGGAGGATCATGGCGGCACGGGGCGGCGGGGCGCCCGGCGGCACCGCTGCCACGGCGGTGGGCGACCGCCCTCCCGCCCCGGTCGGCAAGGCCAGGAGATGGGCCGGCAGCGAGACCAGCAGGTTCAGCCCGGCCCAGCCCAGGCAGGCCCCGCGCCAGCCCCATTCCGCCGCCATCAGCGTCGTCAGCGGCCAGCCCAGCGTGCTGGCGAAGCCCGCGATCAGCGTGACGCCGGCGATCGCCCCGCGTGCCTCCGTCCCGTGCAGCGCGGCCAGGGCGGCGAAGGCCGTCTCGTAGAAGCCCAGCGCCATGCCCAGGCCCAGCACCATCCAGGCGCCGACGAGCAGCACCGGCCCCTGCGCCAGGGCGAGCAGCGCCAGCCCCGCCGCCAGCGCCAGGCTGGAGGCCGCCAGCACGCCGCGCCCGCCGCGCCGGTCCACCAGGCGCCCGGCCCAGGGCCCGAGCAGCGCCGTCACCAGCAGCCCGCCGGAGAAGGCGGCGTAGACATCGCCCGACGCCAGGTCCAGCTCGCGCGCCATCGGCGCGGCCAGCACGGCGGGCAGGTAGAAGGAGCAGGCGAAGGCGATCGTCTGGCCGATTCCCAGACCGGCGATGCGGCCGGCGATGCGGCCGGCGGCGAGGCGTGCCGTCACGCGCCGGGCGGGGCCGCGTCGCCGGGGCCGAGGGCGCGCTGCATCAGCACCGTGTCCAGCCAGCGCCCGTGCTTCCAGCCGACCGAGCGCAGGATGCCGATGTCGTCGAAGCCCGCCGCCGCGTGCAGTCGGCGCGAGGCGTGGTTCGCGGAATCGCCGATCACCGCGACCATCTGCCGGAAACCGCGCCGCCCCGCCTCCGCCACCAGCGCGTCCAGCAGCAGCCGGCCGATCCCCTGGCCCTGGGCGACGGGGTCGACGTAGACGGAATTCTCCACCGTGCCGCGATAGGCCGGCCGGGCGCGGTAGGTGCCCGCATAGGCATAGCCCAGGACCAGCCCGTCCCGCTCCGCGACCAGGTAGGGGTGCCCACCGTCCCGTAGCGTGGCGAGGCGGCGCCCCATCTCCGCCTCGTCCGGCGGCTCCAGCTCGAAGGAGGCGGTGCCCCGCTCCACCGCCACGCGGTAGATCGCGGCGATCGCCGCCATGTCCTCCGCCCGCGCCTCGCGCAGCGTCACCGAACCGTCCGCCCGCATCCCGCCCTTCCCCTGGCTGACCGCTCTCTCCTTGCGCGGCGCGCGTCCAGAAGGGAAGCTTATTCACTTTATGCGGAGCATAAGCCGATCTTCGGTGCGAAGGGCCCCAGCCTCGACCAGCTCGCGGCGTTCATCGAGGTGGTGGAGCGTGGCAGCTTCACCGCCGCGGCGGTGCGGCGCGGCGTGACGCAGCCGGCCGTCAGCCTGCTGATCCGCCAGCTCGAACGGCAGCTCGGCCTGCGTCTGCTGGAGCGGGTCGGGCGCCGGGTGCGGCCCACCCCCGCCGGCCAGGACCTGCTGCCGCATGCCTTGCGGGTACGGGAGGCCATGGAGGCGGCGGTCGCGACGGTCGCGCCGCACCGGGCGGGACAGGTGGGGCGCGTGCGGCTGGGCACCGGCGGGACGGCCTGCATCCACTGGCTGCCCCCCATCCTGCGCGGCCTGCGCGAGCGGCTGCCGGGGCTGGAGATCGCGGTGCGGACGGGCAACACGCCGGACATGCTGCGCCTGCTGGAGGAGAATGCCCTGGACCTCGCCCTGGTGACCCTGCCGGCGCCAGGGCGGGCCTTCGCCGTGACGCCCCTGTGCGACGACCCGCTGCTCGCGGCCTTCCCGCCCGGGGAGGCGCCGCCGCCGGGCGGCATCGATGCGGCGGCGCTCGGCGCCCTGCCCCTCGTGCTCTACGAGACGGGCGGGCAGACCCGCCGGCTGATCGACGACTGGTTCCTGCGATCGGGCATCGCCACCCGGCCGGTGATGGCCCTGGGCAGCGTGGAGGCGATCAAGGAGCTGGTCGGGGCCGGGCTGGGCTGCGCCGTGCTGCCCGGCATGGCGCTGCGGACCGGCACGCAGGCGGGGGGGCCGCCCCTGGCGACGCGGCCGCTCGCCCCGCCGCTGCACCGCTCGCTCGGCCTGGTGATGCGGCGCGACAAGCGGCTGGACCGCGGGCTGCGGGAGGTGGTGGCGGCGCTGGCCGCCGCGGGTCGCGCCGCCGGCGGAACAGACATTCCGCCGGAGTGACTTAGCGGCTTCATCGTCCCGTCATCGTCGTGTAGCCTGACTGAAATGCGGCGTGGCTATGCCCCGCGCCGCCACGTCCCTGGGGAGGCACATCATGCTGCGTCGTCGTTCCGTCACCGCCGGCGCCGTCGCGCTGGCCGGGCTCTCGGGGGCCTCCCTGGGCCGCCCGGCCCTCGCCCAGCAGAAGATCGATCTGCAGTTCTGGCACGGCCTGACCCAGCCGCTGGGCGGGATGCTGGAGCAGCGCGCGGCCGACTTCAACGCCACCCAGAACAAGTACCAGGTCACCGCGACCTTCCGCGGCGCCTATCCGGAGACGATGGTGGCCGCCATCGCCGCTTTCCGCGCCGGCACCGCCCCGCACATCGTGCAGATGTTCGAGGTCGGCACGGGCACCATGATCGCCGCCGGCCGCGCCATCGTGCCGGTGCACGCGCTCGCGGAGCAGACGGGGGTGAACATCGGCCTCGACGACTACCTGCCGGCGATCAAGGGCTACTACAGCCTGCCGGACGGACGGCTGATGAGCCTGCCCTTCAACAGCTCCACCGCCATCGCCTACTGGAACAAGGACGCCTTCGCCAAGGCGGGCCTCGACCCGGACAAGTTCCCCGAGACCTGGCCGGCACTGGCCGAGGCCGCGCGCAAGCTGAAGGCCGCCGGCATCGCCATGCCGATGAGCACCTCCTGGCCGACCTGGGTGCATGTCGAGCAGCTCTCGGCGATCCACAACATCCCGCTCGCCACGCTCGCCAACGGCTTCGAGGGGCTGGGCGCGGAGCTGCGGATCAACAACCCGCTGGTGGTGCGCCACATCGCCAACCTGGTGGAGTGGCAGAAGGAGGGGCTGTTCCGCTACGGCGGGCGCGATTCCGCCGGCGACGGCGTCTTCCCCTCCGGCGACGCGGCCATCTCCTTCGCCTCCTCCGGCACCCGCGCGCGCATCGTGAAGGAGGCGCGCTTCGCCTGGGGTGCGGCGATGCTGCCCTACTACCCGGACGTGCAGGGCGCGCCGATCAACAGCATCATCGGCGGCGCCAGCCTGTGGGTGATGCAGGGCGGGCCGAACAAGCAGCGCTCGGCGGACGAGCTGCGCGGGGTGGCGGAGTTCTTCCGCTACATGTCCCAGCCCGAGGTGGCGGCGAAGTGGCACCAGGAGACGGGCTACCTCCCCGTCTCGCAGGGCGCCTACCAGGCGACGCGGGCCTCCGGCTTCTACGCCCAGAACCCCTATTCCGAGGTCGCGGTGCAGCAGATGCTGCGCGGCGGCGGCAACACCACCGAGAACAGCAAGGGCATCCGCCTGGGCGGCTTCGCCGAGATCCGCAACATCATGCAGGAGGAGCTGGAGCGGGCGCTGCAGGGCCAGCAGACGGCGGAGCAGGCCATGGCGAACAGCCAGACCCGCGGCAACGTGGTGCTGCGCAACTTCGAGCGCGCGAACCGCGGCTGATCCGATGGAGAGGAAGGCCGTCTTCAAGGGCTGGGCGCTGCCGCTGGCGCTGCTGCTGCCCCAGCTCGCGATCACGGCGGTCTTCTTCTACTGGCCGGCCTTCCAGGCCATCTGGCAGTCGACCCTGCGGGAGGATGCCTTCGGCTTCTCCCGCGAGTTCGTCGGCATCCAGAACTTCGTGGACGTGCTGTCGGAGCCGCGCTGGCGGAACGCCGCCTGGAACACGGCCGTCTTCTCCACCTCCGTCGCCGTGCTGGCGCTGTCCGTGTCGCTGTTCCTGGCGGTGCAGGCGGACAAGAAGCTGCGCGGCTCCGGCGTCTTCCGCACCCTGCTGATCTGGCCCTATGCCGTGGCACCCGCCGTCGCCGCAGTGCTGTGGCTGTTCATCTTCCACCCGCAGATCGGGCTGGTGGGCAGGGCGCTGAACCAGGCGGGGCTGCACTGGGACTACCGGCTCGACGGGACCCAGGCGATGATCCTGGTGGTGATCGCCTCCGCCTGGAAGCAGGTGGCCTACAACTTCATCTTCTTCCTCGCCGGCCTGCAATCCATCCCGCAATCGGTGCTGGAGGCGGCCGCCATCGACGGCGCCCGGCCGGTGCGGCGCTTCTGGACCGTCGTGCTCCCCCTGCTCTCCCCCACCGCCTTCTTCCTGCTGGTGGTGAACCTGACCTACGCCTTCTTCGAGACCTTCGGCGTGATCCACGCCCTGACCCAGGGCGGCCCGGGGAACGCGACGGAGACGCTGATCTACCTCGCCTGGTCGGACGGGGTGCAGAACCTGAACCTCGGCACCTCCTCGGCGCAGAGCGTGATCCTGATGGTGCTGGTGATCGGCCTGACCGCCATCCAGTTCCGCTACGTCGACCGCAAGGTCCACTACTGATGGCCAACCCCCAGGTGAGCCCCGCCGCGCTCCAGGACGCGCGCGGCGGCGTGCCCGTGCCGGCGGAGGCGCCGGACCTCCTCCTCGCCGCCACCCGCCGGCGGCAGTGGCGCCAGAAGGCCTTCGCCTACACGGTGCTGGTGCTGGGCGCGCTGCTCTTCGCCTTCCCGATCTGGATCGCCCTCGTCGGCTCCACCCACGATGTCGGCACGCTGGGGCGCGGCGACGTGCCGCTGCTGCCCGGCTCCCATGCCGCGGAGAACTTCCGCACCGCCTGGGGCGAGGGCAGCGGGCGCAACCGCATCACCCCCGCCTGGATCATGCTGTGGAACAGCGCGGTGATGGCGACGCTGATCGCCGTGGGCAAGATCGCCATCTCCATCCTCTCCGCCTATGCGGTGGTGTTCTTCCGCTTCCCGTTCCGCATGGCCGCCTTCTGGACGATCTTCATCACCCTGATGCTGCCGGTGGAGGTCCGCCTGATCCCCACCTTCCAGGTCATGGTGAACATGCGCCTGACGGACACCATGACGGGGCTGGTGCTGCCGCTGATCGCCTCGGCCACCGCGACGCTGCTGTTCCGCCAGTTCTTCCTGACCATCCCGGACGAGCTGGCCGAGGCCGCGAAGCTGGACGGCGCCGGGCCGCTGCGCTTCCTGCGCGACGTGGTGCTGCCGCTGTCGCGCAACTCCATCGCGGCGCTCTTCGTCATCCTGTTCATCTACGGCTGGAACCAGTACCTCTGGCCGCTGCTGATCGTCACCGACCGCTCGCTCGACACCATCGTGGTCGGCCTGTCCAAGTCGATCGGCACGGGCGATTCCCAGAACGAGTGGAACACCATCATGGCGCTGGCCGTGCTGGCCCTGCTGCCGCCGGTCGCGGTGGTGGTGGCGATGCAGCGCTGGTTCGTGCGCGGCCTGACCGAGACGGAGAAGTAGACCCTTGGCCACGCTCAGGCTGGAGACCATCCGCAAGGCCTTCGGCCAGACCCAGGTGCTGCACGGCATCGAGCTGGAGGTGGCGGACGGGGAGATGGTGGTGCTCGTCGGCGCCTCGGGCTGCGGCAAGTCCACCCTGCTGCGCATCGTGGCGGGGCTGGAGACGCCGACCAGCGGCCGGGTGCTGATCGACGGCCGGGACGTGACCGGGCTGGAGCCGGCCGATCGCGACATCGCCATGGTGTTCCAGAACTACGCCCTCTACCCGCACATGACGGTGCGGCAGAACATGGCCTACGGCCTCAAGATCCGCGGCCTGCCGCGGGCCGAGATCGAGAAGCGGGTGCAGGACGCCGCCGCCATCCTGGGGCTGGAGGCGCTGCTGGACCGCCGCCCGCGCCAGCTCTCCGGCGGGCAGCGGCAGCGCGTCGCCATGGGCCGCGCCATCGTGCGCGAGCCGGCGCTGTTCCTGTTCGACGAGCCGCTCTCCAACCTCGACGCGCGGCTGCGGGTGCAGATGCGGGCCGAGATTCGGCGGCTGCAGAAGCGGCTCGGCGTCACCTCCATCTTCGTCACCCACGACCAGGTGGAGGCGATGACGCTGGGCGACCGCCTGGTGGTGATGCACCAGGGCCGCGCGGCGCAGGTCGCCTCGCCCATGGAGGTCTGGTCGCGCCCGGCCGACACCTATGTCGCGAGCTTCATCGGCAGCCCGGCGATGAACTTCCTCCCCGCCACGCTGGAGCCGGGCGGGGCGGCCGCGCGGCTGGAGACGGGCGCGGTGGTGCCCTTCGCCGACGGGCCGCGCCCGGGGGCGGCGGGGTCGAAGCTGACGCTGGGCATGCGCCCGGAGCACTTCCTGCCCGGCGACGGCCCCGGCGCCCTGCCGCTGGCGGTGGAGCTGATCGAGCCGCTGGGATCGGAAACCGTGGTGCACGGCCGCCTGCCGACGGGCGAGGCGATGGTGGTGCGGGTGAACGGGCCGTTCAGCGGCGCCGCCCTGCCGGTCCGGCTGGACCCAGGCGAGCTGCATGTCTTCGACGGCGAGGGGCGGCGGCTGGAGGCGGCCTGAGGCCGGGATCCCGCGCCTGGGGGTGTCGCCGGGCGCGCAGGCCCGGCGACGCCCCCGACGCGGCTCAGCCGGGACAGCGGTCCGCCCGCGTCCAGTGGCGCGGAATCTTCGGGCCGCTGAAGCCGGGGCGGCCATCGGCGATGCGCTGGAGCAGGTCCCGGACCTCCGAGGCGATCAGCAGCGCGCTGCGCGGCGTGGAATTGCCGGAATGGCCCGCGATGTCGTCGAGATCGACGATCTTCGCGTCCGGCGCATGGGCGGCCACCTCCATCACCCCGCTTTCGCCGGGCGAGAGGAGCTGGTCGAAGCAGTTGGGCATCAGCAGCAGCCGCGCGCGGATGGAGCGGGCCGCCGCCCGGAGGTCGCCGTTGAACGGGGGCGTCCTGGCGATGTCGTGCTCCACGATGGCCAGGGTGCGGTAGTACCAGTCGCGCGCCTCCGTCGTCGCCCCGAGTTGCTCGGTGGTGGAGGCGTAGAAGCGGTCCACCTCCGCCCGGTCGCGGAACATCTCCCCGAAGGACTCGGCCGAGAAGCCGAAGGCGTTCTGGATGTTGATGCCGATGCCCGTCCCGCGCCGCGGCGGGTCGTCCGCCGGGTAGTTCCCGTCCCGCCACTTGGGGTCGAGCGCGATGGCCTGCCGCGCCGCCTCCCAGATGAAGGCGGTCTGCCGGGTGGCATGGGCCTGCGGCACCACCGGGATCACCGCATCCATGAAGTCCGGGAAGCTGACCGCCCATTGCAGCGAGCCGATGCCGCCCATCGAGATGCCCGTCACCGCGACCAGGTGCCGGATGCCGAGGCATTCCGTGATCAGGCGGTGCTCCGCCTTCACCATGTCGCGGATGGTGAAACGCGGGAAGTTCATGTTCATCCCCGACCGCGTGGGCGAGGTGGTGGCGTTCGGATCGGTGGAGGCGACGCCCAGCGTATCGGGCTGGATGACGAAGTAGCGGTCGGTGTCCAGCGCCTTGCCCGGCCCGGCCAGGAAGCTCTGGCTGGTCCGGTTCCCGCGCAGCCCGTGGATCGAGAGGATGGCATTGCTGCGCTCGGCGTTGAGCGTGCCATGGGTGATGTAGGTCATCCGCACGTTCGGGATCGTCGCGCCGCTCTCCAGCGCCAGATCGCCGAGCTGGCAGGTCTGGACCTGGGAGGTCTGGGCGGCCGCGGGAAGCGCCGCGAGCACCCCGCACACCAGCCCTGCCAGGCCCGACAGCCGCGCGGCGGCCCTGGCACGCCCCGGCCGCCGCAGGATCGCGTGCCGGGGCGGCGGCTGGCGCCCGCGCCAGGCCCTCGCAGTCCATCTGACCATGTTCCTGGACTCCCTCGTTTCTGTTGAGCTTGTTGAGCGTCGGCACGGCCGGCGCCGATCACTGTCTAGTCGACCTTCCACGCGGCGGGGAGGGCCGCGCCCGCCGCACCGAGGACGACGTGGCATCGGCGCAGGCGTCCCGGATCGGGGAGCCGGGCGGGCGCCGGCCGGGTGGCCCCGCGCCCCCAGCCCTGCGCGATCCGCGGCTCCGCCCGGGCCCCGCTTCTGCTAGCCTCCCGTCCGGAACGGGTTTTCCATGGGTTTCCGAGGTCCCATCTGGAAAGGCGAACCGTTCCACCCCTCCCGCGTTCACCGGCTGCCGCCTGGCAACACGGTCCCGGCCGGGGTTCCACCGCCTCCCCGACCCAGCGCCGGCCCCAGCGGCCCGCGCGGAGACCCGACACTGGACTCGATCACCCCCGTTTCCGACCCCGCCGAGGCCGCGATCCTGGCCTCCGGCCTGACCGTCGAAACCCGCGAGATGCCGCAGCTGCGGCGCCTCGTCGCCCGTCGCATGCCCGCCGATGCCGCCACCGTCGCCGCGGCCCTGTGCGAGGTCCGCCGGCGCGGCTGGGCCGCCCGGCTGAACGACATGGCCAGCCGGGCCGGCCAGGCCTGGGTGCAGCCGGACGACACCCGCGCCGCCGCCGCCGCGATCGCCACGCCCGAGCCGGACGAGGCCGCCCTGGCCACGGCGCTGTCCGGCGTGCTGGACCGTCGCCTGCGCGCCGCCGGCGACACGCCGCAGGCCGCGCTGGAGGCCCTCGCCGCCGAGATCGCCGACGGCCAGGGCGGCGCCCTGTCGCCCGACCGGCATGCCGAGCTGGCCGGCGCCGTCGCCCGCGCCTTCGGCCTCACCCCGGACCGGGCCGAGGATTTCGTCGAGGCGGCCGAGCGCGCCGAATCCCGCCGCCGGCAGGAGCAGCGCGCCGCCGAGAAGGTCGCCCGCGCCCGCAAGCGCGAGGAGGTGGCCCGGCTGCGCGCCTGGGAACGCTCGCTGGTCGGGCTGGAGGCGGTGCCCCGCCTGCTCGGCTGCACCGAGCGCGAGGCGCTGCGCTGGGCGGGCACCGGGCTGCTGCCGGTCGCCAAGCGTACCCCCGGCAAGGGCGGGCGGGAGGTCTGGCTGTTCGACCCGGCCGAGCTGGCCCCGCTGCGCACCCGCCTGCCGGAATGGCGGGAGGACCAGCCCGACCCGCGCGAGCGGAAGCGCGACCGCCCTGAGGGGCGCGATGTCCCCGCCGCCCCCGCGATCCGCCCGGCCGGCGGCATGGGCGGCAAGGCGGCCAATGCCGCCGTGGCCCGGGTCGCCGCGCTGGACCGCTTCGCCGGACATTTCGCCACCGCCCGCGCCTTGAACCGGCGCATCACGCTGGTCACCGGCCCGACCAATTCCGGCAAGAGCCACACCGCGCTGGACCGGCTGGCGACGGCGGAGAGCGGCCTCGCCCTCGCCCCCCTGCGCCTGCTGGCGCATGAGTTCCGCGAGGCGCTGGGGGCGCGCGGCGTCCCCGCCTCCCTCTCCACCGGCGAGGAGCGGGTGCCCGTGGAAGGCAGCCGGCACCTGGCCGCGACGGTGGAGATGTGCCCTTTCCAGTCGCCCGTAGACGTGGCGATCGTGGACGAGGCGCAGCTCCTGCACGACCGCGACCGCGGCGCCGCCTGGACCGCCGCCATCATGGGCGCCCCGGCGCGGGAGGTCTTCGTGCTCGGCGCGCCGGAATGCATCCCGATGGTGCAGCGGATCGCGACGCTCTGCGGCGACCCGGTGGAGTCCGTCTCGCTGCGGCGCAAGGGCCCGCTGGTCGCGGCGCGCAACCCGGTGCGGCTGGGCGACCTGAAGGCGGGCGATGCGCTGGTCGCCTTCTCCCGCCGCGACGTGCTGGACTTCCGGGCGGAGCTGGTGAAGCGCGGCAAGCGGGTCGCCGTCATCTACGGCGCGCTGAGCCCCGAGGTGCGGCGCGCCGAGGCCGCCCGCTTCCGCTCGGGCGAGGCCGATATCCTGGTCGCGACCGACGCCATCGGCATGGGGCTGAACCTGCCGATCCGCCGGGTGGTCTTCTCCACCCTGCGCAAGTTCGACGGCGAGGAGCGGCGGGAGCTGAACTCCCAGGAGGTCAAGCAGATCGGCGGCCGCGCCGGGCGCTACGGCCAGCACGAGGAGGGCATCGTCGCCGTGCTGGCCGAGGGTGGCGGCGGCACGCCGGAGCTGGTCCGCCGGCTGCTGGAGGCCCCGCCCGACCCGCCGGCCGAGCTGCGCCCGCAGGTGCAGCCGGATTCCGACATCGTGGCCGCCGTCGCCGCCGAGATCGGCTCGGACAGCCTCTTCGGCGTGCTGGCCCGCATCCGCCGCGCCGTGCTGCGCAAGGACGACCCGAACTACCGCCTGGCCGACCTCTCCGCGCAGATCGCCATCGCCTCCGCCGTGGACGGGGTGGAGGGGCTGCCCCTGCTCGACCGCTGGACCTATGCGATGTGCCCGGTGGACGAGCGCGACCACGGCGTCGCCCGCCTCGCCCGCTGGGCCATCGAGCACGGCGCCGGCCGCCACGTCGCCCCGCCGCTGGCCGGCCGCCTCTCCGCCCCCGACCGGGCGGCGCGGGAGGAGCTGGAGCGGGCGGAGAAGACGCACAAGCGGCTGGTCGCCTGGCGCTGGCTCTCCCTCCGCTTCCCCAGCGCCTATGCCGACCACGCGCTGGCCGAGGCGGAGACGGAGCGGCTGGACCGCTGGATCGAGGAGGTGCTGCGCCAGCAGCGCCGCAGCCGCCCGGGGCGCTGAGGCAGGGCGGCGGCCGCGGCGCCGCCGTCAGCCGGCGAAGAGCGCCTCCACCCAGGCGGCCATGCCGAACAGGGCGGCCTCGCCGTCCGGCACGCCCAGGAGCTGCAGGCCGAGGGGCAGGCCCGCCTCCGCCTGCAGCACGGGCAGGGTGACCACGGGCACGCCGAGCAGGGAGCCCGGCACCACGAAGATGGTGTTCCCGGTCGAGCCCAGCCCCTCCGGCGCCGCGCCGGGCGCGGTGACGGAGACCAGGCCGTCGCAGCGCGCGGCCAGGGCGGCATGGGCGGCGCGGGCCGCGGACCGGCGGCCGAGCAGGGCCAGGTAGTCCGCGCGGGTCATGGCGCCGCCCTGGGCGTGGCGGTCGCGGGCGGACTGGCTCAGCCCCGCCGCGTCACGGGCGACGAAGGAGCCGAGCGGCCAGCGCCATTCCCAGGCATTGATCCCCAGGGTGATGTCGCGCGCCTCGGCGGTGGCCTCCTCCAGCGCCGCCAGCTCGGGGCAGGAGCCGCGGGTCAGGATCTCCACCCCGGCGGCGCGCAGGCGATCCAGCGCGACCTCCAGCGCGGCGCGCGCCTCGGGCTGCAGGATCGGCCAGCCGGCCGTCTCCAGCAGGGCGAGCCGCCGCGGCGCGGCGGCGGGGGGCAGCTCCTCCGGCCCGCCCAGGCCGGGATAGCCCGGATCGCCCCCGACCCGGCCGGCGATGGCGCGGGCCATCACCCAGGTATCGGCCAGCGAGGCGCCGATGGTGCCGGTGGTGCTCTGGCTCAGGAAGTCCAGGCTGCCGCCGCGGTTGATGCCACCCACCCCGGGCTTGAAGCCGTGGACGCCGCAGAAGGCGGAGGGGCGGATGATGGAGCCCACCACCTGGGTTCCCAGCGCCCCGGCCACCATGCCGCAGGCGACGGCCGCGGCCGATCCGCTGCTGCTGCCGCCGGGCGTGCGCGACAGGTCCCAGGGATTGCGGGTGCCGCGCGGCTCGGAGGAGGCGAACTCCGTCGTCACGGTCTTGCCCAGGATGACCGCGCCGCATTCGCGCAGCCCCTGCACGCTGGCCGCATCGAAGCGGGGCACGTAGCCGTCGTACAGGGTGGAGCCCATCTGCGTCGGCATGTCGGCGGTGTCGATGATGTCCTTCACCCCCACCGGCATGCCGTCGATGGGCGAGAGCGGGCGGCCGGCGCGCCAGCGTTCCGTGGCCGCGTCCGCGGCGCGCCGGGCACCCGCCGCATCCAGCACGGTGAAGGCGCCGACCTTCGGCTCCCAGAGCTCGACCGCTTCCAGGCAGGCCTCGAGGAAGGCGCGGGGGGTGTCGCCGCCGGCCGTGGCGAAGGCCTCGCGCCGCGCCAGGAAGGGGCGGGTGCGGGGTCGGTCGGGGGTATCGCTCGTCATCGGGAGTCTTCCTGCATGCGGACGGAGCCGGGACGGTCCCGTTCGGGGCGTCGCGGCCCCGCCCGGCTTCCCGGCGCGAGGATTCCAGCAAGGATCGCGCCGCCGTCCCACCCCTTCGGCCGGACCGGAAGCCGGCGGATCAGAAGCCCACCAGCACCAGCCCCGCCAGCACCGAGAGCAGGATGTTCACCACGATGGCGCAGGCGATGAGCGCCAGGGTGAAGGCCAGGCGACGCTCCTCCGGCACCCGCACGACGATCGGGATGCCGACCCAGAGGATGTAGAGGCTGTAGAGGCCGAGGATCGCCAGGAAGCCCAGCACCGGCACGATCGCGAAGACACCCGCCAGCCAGGAGGCGGTGGGCGAGTAGGCGGCGAGCTTCATCGCCTGGAGCGGATCGGCGGTGCCGCCGAAGCGGGGCGCCAGCGCCTCCACCAGCTTCGCCAGGACGAAGACGCCCAGCAGCCCCAGCAGGTAGCTGGCCACCGCGCCGAACAGCGCGGAGATCGGGCCGACCCGCATCCCCGGATGCAGCCAGCCCAGCGCCCCGCCCAGCAGCACGGTGCCGAGGAAGCCCGCCACCGCGGGCACGGCCGAGAGCGGCACGGCATAGGCGCGGAAGACCTCGGCCGGCGTGCCCGGCTCCGCCGCGATGACGCGCCACTCCGTGGCCGGGCTGAGGATCAGCCCCTTGGCCCGCGCAACGATGTCCATGACCCCGTCCCCCTGCCGCCCTCCGGCCCGGGCATGCTGCGATGCCGCCATGTGCCGCGGCAAGGGCGGACCCGCTTCCGGGCGGGCGAGGCTTCCGGCAGGTTGGGGGCGTGCGCCTGACCCTGCCCCCGATCGACCGCCGCCTTCTGGTCATGCTGGCCCTCGGCTTCTCCGCCGGGGTGCCGCTGCCGCTGACCGCCTTCACCCTGCGCCAGTGGTTCGCCGAATCCGGCGTGGCGCTGACGGCGATCGGGCTGACCGCGCTGATCGGCCTGTCCTATTCCTGCAAGTTCCTGTGGTCGCCGCTGCTGGACCAGGGCACGCCGCCGCTGTTCCGCCGCTGGGGGCGCCGGCGCGGCTGGCTCGCCACCATCCAGCCGCTGCTGGCGCTGGCCATCCTGGCGGTGGGGCTGACCGATCCGGCCACGGCGCCCGGGCTGACGGCGGCGGTGGCGGTGCTGGTCGCCTTCCTCTCGGCCAGCCAGGACGTGGTGGTGGACGCCTACCGCATCGAGGTGCTGGAGGAACGGCAGCAGGGCTACGGCCTTGCCTGCTACGTCTGGGGCTACCGCGCGGCGCTGCTGGTCTCCGGCGCCGGGGCGCTGGGCCTGGCCGAGCTGGGGGGATGGGCCCTCGCCTATGCCGTCTGCGCCGCGCTGGTGGTGCTGGTGGGATTCGCCGCCACCGTGCTGGCCCCCTCCCCGGCCGAGGCGCCGGCGACCCGCCTGCCCTGGGCACGGCGCATGCGGGCCGCGGTGGTCGAGCCCTTCGCCGACTTCGCCCGCCGCCCGCGCTGGCTGGGCATCCTGCTCTTCGTGTCGCTGTTCAAGCTGGGCGAGGCCCTGGCCGGGGTGATGACCACGCCCTTCTACCGGGAGCTCGGCTTCTCCCGCCTGGAGGTGGCGCAGGTCGGCTCCGTCTTCGGCCTCTTCGCCACGCTGGGCGGGGCGCTGGCGGGGGGCTGGCTGATCCGGCGCATCGGCGTGGCGAAGGCGCTGGTGCTGACCGGGCTGGGCCAGATGCTGTCCAACCTGATGTACGTCGCCCTCTACCATGCCGGGCACGACGTCCCGATGCTGTGGCTCCAGGTGGGGATCGAGAACTTCACCGACGGACTCGCCGACGCCGCCTTCCTCACCTACCTCGGCGGCCTCACCAGCCGGGCCTTCACCGCCACCCAGTACGCGCTGCTCTCCTCGCTGGCCGCCGTCCCCCTGCGCACCCTGGGCGCGACCTCCGGCTGGCTGGCCGAGGCGCTGGGCTGGCCCAACTTCTTCCTGCTGACCACGGCGGCCGCCCTGCCGGCCATGGGCCTGATGCTGTGGCTCCTGCGCAGCCTGCCCCCGGTGCCGGAACCGGCGGAGGCGGCCGGGCGCGCGGCGTGAGCTAAGGCCCTCCCCCCCCCGGCGGCGGACCGGGAGGGGACGCTGTCCCCTCCACGGACCCTCCCCTGCCGGGGCCACAAGCGGGCCCCGGTCCCCGCTGGGAGTTTGGTGCTGTGCGGTTGCCGCCAGCCTCCGGGCTGAACCCTGACGGTGCGTGGACAGGCGGGACTCTGAAAAAACGCATAGGGCGGCGGCCGTACCCGCCGAGGAGCATGGCTCCTCGGCACCTCGACCCCGTCGCAATCATCCGCGCGGCAGCGCCCCTCGGGTCCAGGGGCTCTGCTCCTGGCGGAGTGGGGGTATGGGGGCGAGGCAGCGCCTTGCCCCCAGGCCACGGGCACCACGCCGGCACGGATCGCGGCGTCCCACCCTCCAGGCCACGCGCCCGGCCGCCTTTCTCCTCCGGCGACCGAAGGTGCGAGAGGTGGTCCGCGTCACACGAAGGTCAGCAGCCGGCGCGGCGTCTCCACCAGGATGCGGTCCACCTCCGTCCGGCTGAAGCCGCGGCGGAGCATCAGGGGCACCACGTTGCGGAAGACGTGGCCGTAGCCGTGGCCGCCATAGGCCAGGAGGCGGGAGCGCGTGCAGATGTCCTGGCTGATGAGGATGCGGTCGAGATGCCCGTGGTCGCGCAGCAGCCGCAGCCAGGCGAGCCGGGCGCCGTCGTTCGGCATGTCGATCTCCGGGTTGGGGAAGTAGAAGCTCTCCTCCCAGCCGAAGAGGTCGAACTCGATCACCACCCCGGTGTCGGCCAGGCGCAGCAGCCGGTCGGCGTCGAAGATGGTGCGGTCGACATGGCTGATGATCACCCGGTCCATCGGCGCGCCGGCGGCGCGGCAGAACTCCGCCACCTCCTGCGGCTGGTCGGGATGGCGGCCGGGATGGATGTTCAGCGCGGCGCCGGTTTCCGCCTGGGCCAGCAGCGCGCCGCGCATCACCCGGCGCTCCTGCTCCGTCCAGGGCGACTGGCAGCCGATCTCGCCGATGATGCCGGCGCGGATGTCGGTGCCCCAGGCCCCTTCCGTGATCTGCGCGACGATCTCGCGCGCGAAATCCTCCGGCGCGCGGGTGGCGTTGGCCGGGTCCTGGTACTCCTCGACGTAATGGCCGCTGCCCATGACGATGGCCACGCCGGTCGCCCGCGACAGCGCGGCGAGGCGCCGCGGCTTCGGCCCCAGCCCGCCCACGGTGAGGTCGACCAGGGTGCGCCCGCCCGCCGCGTGCAGCTGGCGCAGCTCGCCTTCGGCGAGGTCCTTGTCGTTCAGCCGGAAGTTCAGCGGCCGGTAAAGCGAGCCCCAACGGATGTCGAAGCACTCGCAGGCGGGCATGGGCAGGTCGCCGCCGACCGGCTCGGCGCGCAGGCGCGGCGAGTTCAGCTCGATCTGCAGGTGCTCGTGCATCAGCGTCGGGCCGAGGCCGGCGGGATCGACCAGCCCGGTGACCGTCTGGGCGCGGCCGCGCAGCGCCCCGCGGGACAAGGGGGCCATGGCGCGTCAGCCCATCAGATGGGGCTGGCGGCGGGCGATGAAGGCATCGAGCGCGGCCAGGAAGCGTGCCTCCTCCGCATCCCCCACCGGCAGCATCAGCGCGATCAGGCCGCGCCGGGCGAGGTAGATGCCGCTCTCGACCATGTCGAAGAAGAACAGGTCGCGCAGGCGGCCGTCGCAGGCAGCGTCGGACGGGTTGCGGATCGGGCGCGCCGTGAAGTGGATGTTCATCAGCGAGCCGATGCCGCTCGCCTGCATCGCCACGCCCTGCGCGGCGCAGCGGGCGTTGATGCGCGCCCGCAGCGCCTCGCCGCGCGCGGTCAACGCCGCCGCCGCCTCGGGCGTGAAGATCTCCGTCAGCCCGGCGATGCCGGCGGCCATGCTGAGGACGTTGTTGTTGAAGGTCCCGGCATGGCCCAGCGCGCCGGGGCGGCGCGGGTCGAACAGGGCCATGAGATCGGCACGTCCGCCGAAGGCGCCGAAGCTCATCCCGCCGCCGAGGTACTTGCCCAGGGTGGTCAGGTCGGGCTCCAGCCCCAGCAGCGCCTGCCGGCCGCCGGCCGAGAGGCGGGACGTCATCACCTCGTCGAGGATGAGCAGCGCCCCCGTCCGCCGCGTCGCGGCGCGCAGCGCGTGCAGGAATTCCGGATCGGCTGGGATGCAGCCGCCCGCGCCCAGCATCGGCTCCACCAGCACGGCGGCGAGGCGGTCGCCCTGTTCCGCGATCAGCCGCTCGGCCGCCGCCGTGTCGTTGTAGGGGGCCATGACGACCTCGTGCGGCACGTTCACCGCCGAGGGGCCCGCGCCGAAGCTCAGCACCCCGCCGTGATAGGCCCCCTGGAAGACCAGGATGCGCGGCCGGCCCGTCGCCGCCTTGGCGAGCGCGACGGCCATCAGGTTGGATTCCGTGCCGGTGTTGGTGAAGCGCAGCTGCTCCATCGCCGGGAAGCGGTCGCAGATCAGCTTCGCCAGCCGCGCCTCCAGGAGGTTGTGGCCGCCGAGGTTGATGCCACCGTCCAGCGCCCGCCCGATGGCCGCGCGGATCACCGGGTTGGAGTGGCCGTAGAGCCCGGCCGTGAACTCGCCCAGCAGGTCGAGGTAGCGGTGCCCGTCCGCATCCCAGAGCCAGCAGCCCTCGCCGCGGGCCATGGCCAGGGGGAAGGGTTCGTAGAACAGGACGCTGCGGGTGTTGCCGCCGGGCATGACCGCCTCCGCCTCGGCGTGCTGCCGGGCGGAGGCCGGGTTGGCAGCGACGAAGCGGGCCCGCGCCTCCTCCAGCGCCGCGTCGAGGGAGGGGGCGTTCGGCAGCGCGTCCATGCGACCTCGCGGTATAATTGACCATTGGACAATAAATCCCACCGCCCCGGCGGGTCAACGGCCTTCGGCGGCCCGTCGCTCCAGCCCGGCGATCACCGTGTCCACATAGGCCTCGAAATGCGCGTCCAGCGGCATGGCGGTGCCGTTCTGCCAGCGCAGGGTGAAGGAGCGGTTCGCCATGCGCGGCAGGTGCGCGGCCAGCAGCGGGTAGCGGTCCGGGCGGACGCCGGCCAGCAGGGCGCGCATCCCCTCCTCCCAGGCCGGGGCATCCTCGGCCGGGGCGGGGGCGAATTCCAGCGTCACGAAGCCGACCTGGGCCGCCACCACCACGTTGAAGGCGGCGACCAGCCCCTGGTCGCGGAAGCCGGCGTCGCGCAGCACCTCCAGCAGCCGCTCCATCAGGCCGAGGTCGATGCTGGCGTTGGAGACGAGTTGCGCCCCGATCAGCGGCGCGATGTTCGGGTGCCGCCGCACGGCGCCGCGATAGCCGCGGAACAGCGCGCGCAGCCACTCCTGCCAGGGCGCCGTCCCGGCCGGCGGGGCGAGGCCGGACAGCACCTCCGCCACCATGGCGGCCAGCAGGGCGTTGCGGTTCGGGACGTGCCAGTAGATCGCGGCGGGATAGACGCCCAGGGAGCGCGCCAGGTCGCGCACCGAGAAGGCCTCCAGGCCCCGCTCGTCCAGCAGGGCCAGGGCCGCCGCGACGACCCGCTCCCGCGTCAGCCCCTGTCCGGCGGAGGCGGGCGGTCGTCCGCGCCGGCCAGAGGGCTTCGGAATCTCCGTCATGCGGGGCTTATACCAGCGGCCCGGGGGCGGGCGAGCCGCGGGGGGATCAGCGCCAGGCGCGCAGCACCTCCTCCGCCGTCACCGCCTGGACCTGCTGCCCGTAGCGGTCGCGGTAGAGGGTCAGCATGGCGTCGTGGGTCGCGTCCGCCGAGGAGCAGATGGCATCGGTCGGCACCACGACCCGGTAGCCGCGGTCCACCGCCCCCAGCACCGTGGCGAGGACGCAGACATCCGTCTCGGCCCCCGTGACGATCACGGTGTCGATCCCCCGCTCCTGCAACAGCGCATCCAGCTCCGGCTGCACCCAGGGGGAGTAGACCTTCTTGTCGATGATCCGGGCGGGCGGCACGAAGCGCGCGAGCGCCGGGACCAGGTCGATCATGCCCGGCGGCAGCGAAGCCCGCGTCATGCGGTGCCAGCGCTCCCAGTAGCCGCGCCAGGTGCCGTGCCCCTCGCCCGGCTGCGCGGCGGGGATGAAGCGGGTGAAGACGGTCCGGTCCGGGTGGGCGGCGACCAGCCGCTCCACCACCGGCAGGACACGGCGCATCCAGGGCGCCTGCCATTCCGTGGCCTCGGCGAACAGGTTCTGCATGTCGATGCACAGATGCGCGCAACGCGTCGTCAGCGGCTGTCCCGACAGGCTCTCCTGGCCCATGTCCCTTCCCTCCCCGGCTTCCCGGCGCCGGCAACGGCCGCGCCCCGCGGCGGAGGCCGGCCGGATCGGCGCACTATTCCGGCACGTTGCGGCGCAGCTCCTCCAGCCAGGCATTGGCATTGCCGTCCGAGGGGGCGCGCCAGTCGCCCCGCGGCGAGAGCGATCCGCCGCCCGAGACCTTCGGCCCGTTCGGCATGGCCGAGCGCTTGAACTGGCTGAAGGCGAAGTAGCGCCGCAGGAACAGCTCCAGCCAGTGGCGGATGGTGGGCAGGTCGTACTGCTTGCGCCGCTCCTCGGGGAAATGCGGCGGCCAGCGCCCGGCCCTGGCGTCGCCCCAGGCGCGCAGGGCGAGGAAGGCGATCTTGGACGGGCGGAAGCCGTAGCGCAGCGTGTAGAAGAGGTGGAAGTCCTGCAGCGCATAGGGGCCGATCTTGGCCTCCGTGCTCTGCAACGCCTGGGTCTCGGCATCGGCCGGGATCAGCTCGGGCGAGATCTCCGTGTCCAGGATGGCGGCGAGGGTGTCGTTCACCGGGCCGGTGAACTGGCCCGAGGCGATCACCCAGCGGATCAGGTGCTGGATCAGCGTCTTCGGCACGCCGGAATTGACGTTGTAGTGCGACATCTGGTCGCCGACGCCATAGGTGCACCAGCCCAGCGCCAGCTCCGACAGGTCGCCCGTGCCCAGGACCATGCCGCCGTGGTGGTTGGCGGCGCGGAACAGGTAGTCGGTGCGCAGCCCCGCCTGCACGTTCTCGAAGGTGACGTCGTAGACCGGCTCGCCCCTGGCGAAGGGGTGGCCGAGATCGGCCAGCATCTGCCGCGCCGCCGGTCGGATATCCAGCTCCCGCGCGTCGATGCCCAGCGATTCCATCAGCGCATGGGCGTTGGTCTTCGTCCCGGCGCTGGTGCCGAAGCCGGGCATGGTGAAGCCGAGGATATCCGTGCGCGGCCGGCGCAGCCGGTCCATCGCCTTGGCCGCCACGATCAGGGCCTGGGTGGAGTCGAGTCCGCCCGAGACGCCGATCACGATCTTCCCGCTGGTCACGGCGAGGCGCTGCTCCAGGCCGGAGACCTGGATGCTGTAGGCCTCGTAGCAATCCTGGTTCAGCCGCTCGGGATCGGCCGGGACGAAGGGGAAGCGCTCGATCGGGCGCAGCAGGCCCAGATCCTCGGCGGGCGGGCGCAGGCGGAAGGGGATGCGGCGGAAGGCCTGCGGCCGCAGGCGCCGGTTGTCGTCGAAGGTGCCCTGGCGCGCCCGCTCCTGCCGCAGCAGGTCCAGGTCCACATCCGCCAGCACCATCTGGTCGCCGAGCGGGAAGCGCTCGCTCTCCGCCAGGATGGCCCCGTTCTCGAAGATCGAGACCTGTCCGTCCCAGGCCAGGTCGGTGGTGGACTCCCCCACCCCCGCGGCGGCGTAGACATAGGCGGCGAGGCAGCGCGCCGATTGTGACAGGCACAGCAGCCGCCGGGTCTCGGCCTTGCCCACGGTGATGTTGCTGGCGGAGAGGTTGGCCAGCACCGTCGCCCCGGCCAGGGCCCCCTCCCCGCTCGGCGGCGCCGGAACCCAGAGATCCTCGCAGACCTCGGCATGCACCACCAGCCCGGGCAGGTCCTCGGCGGCGAAGAGCTGGTCCGGGCCGAAGGGGGCGGTCAACCCGGCCAGGCGGATGGTGCCGCCCTCCGTCCCCGCGCCGGAGGCGTACCACCGGCGCTCGTAGAACTCGCGGTAGTTCGGCAGGTGGATCTTGGGCACCACCCCCAGCAGCCGCCCGCCCTGGATCGCCAGCGCCGCGTTGTAGACGCGGCCCTCGTGCCGCACCGGGGCGCCGAGCAGCAGCAGCGGCCGCAGCCGCTCCGTCCGGGACACCAGCCGCCCGACCGCCTCCTCCACCGCGTCCAGCACGGCGTCCTGCAGCACCAGGTCGTCGATGCTGTAGCCGGAGAGCGACAGCTCCGGGAAGACGGCTACCGCCACGCCCTTGTCGTGGCACTCGGTGGCCATGGCCAGCGCCCCCTGCGCATTGGCCAGCGGGTCGGCCAGCAGGCAGCGGGGGGTACAGGCGGCGACACGGGCGAAGCCGTGCCGGTAGAGGGAATGGAAGTTCATGGCCATCCCAGGCTGGAACCTCCGCGCCACGAGGTCCAGCGGGGGGGTTGCTTCCCCCCGCCGGGGTCCCTCAGCCGTCGAGGAGCTTGTCGATCGTGATGGGCAGGTGCCGGACGCGCCGGCCGGTGGCGTGGAACACGGCATTGGCGATGGCCGCCGCCGTGCCGCAGATGCCGATCTCGCCCAGCCCCTTCACGCCGATCGGGCTGACCTTGTCGTCCTCCTCGGGGACGAAGATCACGTCGATGTCGTGGATGTCGGCATTGGCCGGCACATGGTACTCGGCAAGGTTGTGGTTCATGAAGCGGCCGAGCCGGTGGTCGAGCAGGCTCTCCTCCGCGAGCGCCATGCCGATGCCGAAGACCACGCCGCCGATGATCTGCGACCGCGCGGTCTTGGGGTTGATGATCTTCCCCGCCGCCACCGCGTCGACGATGCGGGTCACGCGGATCACCCCCAATTCCTCGTCCACCCGCACCTCGGCGAAGACGGCGGAATGGGTGTAGCCCGCGTAGCGCATCTGCGTGAGCATGCTGGGCTTGGCCGTCTCCTCCCGCTCGATCCGCTCCACCCCGGCGGAGCGCATGGCGTCGGCGAAGGTGACGAAGCGGGAGGGATCGGCGGCCAGCACGATGCGGTCGCCGGCGAAGGCGACATGGTCTAGCAGGGTGTTGGCAAGCGGCGACCCCTCCACCCGCCGGGCATCGCGGAACAGGCGCTCCCGCACGGCGAAGCAGGCCGCCTGCACGGCCGAGCCGGCCGAGGCCGCCGTCCAGGACCCGCCCTCGATGGGCGACATCGGCAGGCTGCTGTCGCCGATCCTGACGCTGACCTTCTCCATCGGCAGGCCCAGCGCATCGGCGGCGATCTGCGCCAGGATGGTGTAGGTCCCGGTGCCGATATCGGCGGTGGCGGTGGCGACCTCCAGCGTGCCGTCCAGGGCCAGCACCGCGCGGGCGCTGGTCTTCTGCATCATCGCCTCCCACATGCCCGAGGCCATGCCCCAGCCGACCAGCTCCCGCCCCTCCCGCATGGAGCGGGGCCTCGGGTCGCGCTTTGCCCAGCCGAAGCGCTCGGCGCCCAGCTCGTAGGCGCGGCGCAGCTCCTTGCTGGTGAAGTGCTTGCCCGTCGTCTCGTCGGATTCGGCGTAGTTGCGCAGGCGGAGCTCGATGGGATCGACCCCCAGCCCGTGCGCCATCTCGTCCAGCGCCGATTCCATGGCGAACTGGCCCAGCGGCGCCCCCGGGGCGCGCATGTCGATCGGCGTGGCGGTGTCGAGCTTCGCCAGCCTGTAGCGCAGCTCGACATTGTCGCAGTGGTAGAGTCCGTTGGACCAGTTGACCACGACCTCCTGGTAGTCCTCGTAGGTGGAGGTACCGGAGACCGCCTCGTGCCGGATGGATTGCAGCGTCCCGTCCTGCTCCATGCCCAGCGCCACCGTCTGAAGCACGTGCGGGCGGTAGCCGAAGGTGAACATCTGGTCGCGCGTCAGCACCACGCGGACGGAGCGCTTCAGCTCCATCGCCGCCATCACGGCCAGGAAGAGCTGGTATTGCGGCCGCAGCCCGCTGCCGAAGCCGCCGCCGACGAAGGGCGACACGACGCGCACATCCTCGGCGGACAGGCCGAAGACCTTGGTGACGTAGCCCTGGGTGTTCAGCACGCCCTGGATCTTGTCGTGGACGGTGATCTTGCCGTCGCCCTCCCAGACCACGGTGGTGGCGTGGGGCTCCATCGGGTTGTGATGCTCGGGCGCGACGCTGTACTCCTCCCGCAGCTTGCGTGGCGCCGCGTCGAAGGCGGCCGCCGCATCCCCCTTCGGCTTGGGCGGCGGGGCGATGCCGGAACGGGCCTTCGGCGGCTCGTAGGCGGCCGCCGCCGCCTTCTCTAGATCCGTCTCATGCGCCTCGGTGACGTACTCCACCCGCACCAGCGCGGCGCCGTCGCGCGCGGCCTCGAAGCTTTCGCCGATCACCAGCGCCACCGGCTGGCCGCTGTACTGGATCGCCTCGTCGTAGAGCGGGCGGAACGGCGCGCCCGGCGGCGCGACCTCGTCGCGGTAGTTGCGGTCCAGCCAGGCGGTGCGGGGCCGGTTCTCATGGGTGAAGACCTGCACCACGCCGGGCAGGGCCAGCGCCGCGGCTGTGTCGATCCGGGCGATCTTTCCCTTGGCGACGGCGCCGGAGACGACATAGCCGTGCAGCAGGTCGGGGGCGGTGAACTCGCCGGCATAGCGGGCCGTGCCGGTGACCTTGGCCTTCCCGTCCACGCGGCTGCGCGGGCTGCCGAAGTGCCGGCCGGCGGGGCTCATCTCGTTCATGTCCGGCGCTCCTCAGGCGATTCGCTTGTCGGTCTGGGACTGCGGCGTCCCGGCCGCGGCCTGCGCCAGCGCACGCCGGATCGCCCGGCGCGCGAGGTCGATCTTGAAGGCGTTGTCCTTGTAGCCCCTGGCCGGGGCCAGGACCGCATCGGCCACCGCCGCGAAGCTCTCCGCCGTGGCGGGCCGGCCGGCCAGCATCGCCTCCGCCCCGGTGTCCCGCCAGGGCTTGTGGGCCACGCCCCCCAGCGCCAGCCGCGCCCGCTTCACCGTGCCGCCCTCCACCTCCAGCGCGGCCGCGACGGAGACCAGGGCGAAGGCATAGGACAGGCGGTCGCGCAGCTTCAGGTAGCTGTGGTTCGCCGCGAAGCCCTCCGGCGGCAGCTCTACCGCCAGCACGACCTCGTCCCGCGCCAGGGTGGTGTCCGCCTCCGGCGTGTCGCCGGGCAGGCGGTGGAACTCGGCGAAGGGGATGGCCCGCTCGCCCCGCGGCCCGGCCACGTGCACCACCGCCTCCAGCGCGGCCAGGGCGACGCACATGTCGGACGGGTGGGTCGCGATGCAGCGGTCGCTGGTGCCGAGGATGGCGTGGATGCGGTTCACCCCCTCGATCGCCGGGCAGCCGGAGCCGGGCTCGCGCTTGTTGCAGGGCGTGGCCGTGTCGTAGAAGTAGTAGCAGCGCGTGCGTTGCAGCAGGTTACCGCCGGTCGTGGCGGCGTTGCGCAGCTGCGGCGATGCCCCGGCGAGGATGGCACTGGACAGCAGCGGGTAGCGGCGCTCCACCCTCTCGTCCCAGGCCACGGCGGTGTTGCTGACCAGGGCGCCGATGCGCAGGCCGCCGGCCTGCGTCTCCTCGATCCGGTCCAGCCCCGGCAGGCGGGTGACGTCGATCAGGTGGCGCGGCCGCTCCACCTCGTACTTCATCAGGTCGACGAGGTTGGTGCCCCCGGCGATGAACTTCGCCTCCGGATGGCTGGCGGCCTCGCGGACCGCTTCCTCCAGGCTGCCGGGCCGGGCATAGGAATAGCGGATCATCGCGCCACGACCTCCCCGATCGCCTCGACGATGTTCGGATAGGCGCCGCAGCGGCAGATGTTGCCGCTCATCATCTCGCGGATCTCCTCCCGCGAGGTCGCGCGCCCCTCCTCCAGCAGCCCCGCGGCCGAGCAGAGCTGGCCCGGCGTGCAGTAGCCGCACTGGAAGGCATCGTGCTCGATGAAGGCGTCCTGCAGCGGGTGCAGCGTCCCGTCCGGGCCGGCGAGCCCCTCGACGGTGGTGACCGAGCAGCCATCCTTCATCACCGCCAGCGCCAGGCAGGAATTGATGCGCTTGCCATCCACCAGCACCGTGCAGGCCCCGCACTGCCCGTGGTCGCAGCCCTTCTTGCTGCCCGTCAGGTGCAGCTGCTCGCGCAGCAGGTCCAGCAGCGTGGTCCAGGGCGCGATCCGGAGGTGCCGGGTCTCGCCGTTGACAGTCAGGGTGACGGGAAGGCCGGCATCGGGCTCGGCCGTCCCCGGCGCAAGGGGGACATGGGTATCGGGCATGGGCTGGGCATCCCGCTGTGGTTGGAAGGCGGCTGCACAGCGGAACGCCCGGATGGGCGGAAGGGTGGCAGCGGGTTACCGCCGCTCACGGAGAGTTCGTCGCCGGGACCGGCCCGGCGCATCGGAGGCGAATGCCGGTCACGCGCGGCCGCGGACGACGGCGCCAGCGGCCTTACCGCCGCCGGCGCCCCTCGGCCCGGGGATTCGAAGCGCCCAGGGATCAGAAGCGATAGCGGATGCCGGCCCCGATCACCCAGGGGTCCAGGTCGGCCCGGGCATTGATCGCGCCGCTGTTCACCGACACGCGCGGCTGCAGGAAGAGCTTCTTGGCATCGACGTTGAACACCCAGCGCGGCGTCAGCTCCACGTCCAGGCCGGCGTTCAGCGCCCAGCCCCAGGCGTCCTTGATGTCCACCTTGCTGACCGGCGAGGTCAGGGTCCCGCCCTCGCCATAGAAGACGGTGTAGTTCAGGCCGACGCCGACATAGGGGCTGAAGCGCGACGCGGGGAGCGGATGGAACTGCGCGGTCAGCGTGGGCGGCAGCACCCAGACCCGGCCGAGCTGCAGGTCGCCCACGGCGGACCCGTTCACCCGCACGTCGTGCCGCGTGGTGGCGGCGATCAGGTTCAGCGACAGGTTGGGCGTGGCGAACCAAGTGAGGTCGAGCTGGCCGGTGGCGGTGGTGGTCGCGTGCGGCTGGCCGCCGACGGCATTCACCCGCCCGCCATCCTGCGGCGCCACGACGATGCCGCCGAAGCCCAGCACGATGTCGCCCGCCTGCTTGCCGCGCGGCGCATCGTCCTGCGCGGCCGCCGGCAAGGCCAGCATCCCCGCCATCGCCGCAGCCGCCGACAGCATCCTCAAGGTCGTGTTCATCGCGTATCTCTGTGTCCAGGCGGCAACCCGCCGCTGCGCCACCCTCCTACGCGCCCCGTGGCGCCATCGCCTTGATCCAGGTCATGCCGGGGCGATTCGCCGCACCGCGTCACACCGCCGCGGAGTGCCGGCGGGCCCCCGGCGCGGTGTGCGCGTCGAAGCAGGCCGCGACCTGCCGCACGAAGCGGCGGCCCGCATCGGTGACACGCAGCATCCCGTTCGACAGGCGCAGCAGGCCGCTTTCCTCCAGCGCCACCAGCCGTGGCATCGCCTCGCGCAGCACCTCGGGCGCCGCGTCCCGCAGGCCGTGCAGGTCGAGCGCGAAATCGCACATCACCCGCTCGATCAGCCTGGCGCGCAGCCGGTCCCCGGCGCCGACGGCGACGCCGCGCGCGACCGGCAGGCGGCCCGCCGCGACGGCGGCGGCATAGGCGCGCTCCTCCACCAGGTTCTGCGCCATGCCGCCGGGCAGCGAGCCGATGGCCGAGGCGCCCAGCCCCAGCAGCACCGGCGCCGCGTCGGTGGTGTAGCCCTGGAAGTTGCGCCGCAGCCGTCCCGCCTCCGCCGCGCGGGCCAGCGGGTCCTCCGGCCGGGCGAAGTGGTCCAGCCCCAGCGCCCGGTAGCCGGCGCCGCACAGCACCGCCTCCGCGCGCTCCGCCTGCTCCAGCCGCTCCAGCGTGCCGGGCAGCAGCGACTCGTCGATCGCCTTCTGGTGCGGCATCATCCAGGCGACGTGCGCATAGCCGAAGACCGCCAGCCGGTCGGCGCCGAGCGAGGCGGCGAAGCGCGCGCTGCGCTCCACATGCTCCGCCGTCTGGCCGGGCAGGCCGTACATCAGGTCGATGTTGATGCCGGCGATCCCCGCGCGCCGCAGCCGCTCCACCGCCACCTCGACCAGCTCCGCGGGCTGCGGGCGGCCGATCCGCGCCTGCACCGCCGGGTCGATGTCCTGCACGCCAAGGCTGGCGCGGGTGAAGCCCAGCTCGCCCAGGGCCTCCGCCGTGGCGGCGTCCAGGTGGCGCGGGTCCAGCTCGATGGCCACCTCCGCGTCCGGGCGCAGCCCGAAGCGCCCGCGCAGCAGCGCCATCAGGTCGCGCAGCCCCGCGGGCCCCAGGATGGAGGGGGTGCCGCCGCCGAGATGCAGGTGGGACACCCCGGCATGGTCCGGCAGGCTCGCCGAGAGCAGCGCCGCCTCCGCCCGCAGCGCCGCGGCATAGGCCTCCAGGCGGGCGGCCGAGCGGGTCGGGCGGGTGTGGCAGGCGCAGTACCAGCACAGATCGCGGCAGAAGGGCACGTGCAGGTAGAGGGACAGCGTGTCGCCGGCACCGATCCCGTCCGCCAGCCAGGCGCGGTAGTCCGCCTCCTCCACCGGGCCGAACTGCGCCGCGGTGGGATAGCTGGTGTAGCGGGGCACCCGCGCCTCGGCCAGGGCAAGCATCAGGCGGGAGGGAGAGGCATCGGTCGCGGGCATGGGGAGGGGTAACCATGCCCCGGACGCATCTGCCTTGATCCAACGCAAGCCATCGCGCCGATGGAGCCTTCCCGGAGGCCTTCCCTTGATGGAGGTCAAGGACCCCGCCGCCCCCCGGCGGCTATGCCGGCCTCCAGGAGGCGCGGATGGGGATGAGGCGAGGCGACGAGGGGGCCGAGGTGCTGCGCCCCGATTTCGGCTGGAAGGCGCGGGCGGAGGCGGGCATCGCCGCGCTCTCGGCCGACCATGTCCGGCTGCGCGCGCTCTGCGACCGGCTGGAAGGGCTGGCGGACAGGCTGCCCGCCCTGCCGGCGGCCGAGGAGCGCGGCCGCATCGCACGGCAACTGGCGACCCTGGTGCCGTGCCACCAGGCGATGGAACGGGCCGTGCTGGACGATCTCTTCCCCGAGGCGCGCGAGGACCCCCTCGGCCACGCGCTGCTGGACCGGATCGCCAGCCAGCACGCCCTCGACGAGCTGCATGCCCAGGACCTCGGCGCCGTGCTGGACGCGGCCGACGCCTCCGGCCCGCCCGGCGGGGCGGCGGCGCTGGGCTACATGCTGCGCTGCTTCTTCGACGGCTGCCGCAGGGCGCTGGCCTTCGAGGAGCTGTCCCTCATCACCCTGGCGCGACACCGGTTGCCGCCGGACGCCACGCGGCTCCTCGCCGCCTGCCTCAGCCCCGGCCCGGCGAGACTCGGAGCCGGGCGCCCCGAGCCGGGTGGCGCAGGGCCGGCGGCCTGATCCGCGCGGCGTGATGCCTTGACGTCTGCCGGCATGCTGCCCGTGGCCCGGGGGCAAGGCTCTGCCTCGCCCCCGTAACCCCACTCCGCCAGGACCCTGCGGGCCCTGGACCCGATGAGCGCTGCCGCGGGACAGCCTGATACGGGGTCAAGGCGCCGAGGAGCCATGCTCCTCGGCGGGCACGGGGTCCGCGTTCGCTGGCGCCTATGAGACTTTTTCAGAGTCCCGCCTGTCCGCACTCCGTCAGGGTTCAGCCCGCAGGTTGACGCCCACCACGGAGCACCAGACTCCCAGCGGGGACCGGGGCCTGCTTGTGGCCCCGGCAGGGGAGGGTCCGGGAGGGGACGGCGTCCCCTTCCGGTGCCGCCGCAGGAACACCGCAGCACGACGGGTCAGGTCATTCCGCCGTCCGGATGGGCCACCGCTCCCGGCGATCCGGTGCTCAGACTGCGCGAACCGCGCCGCCGTCGATGCGCAGGATGCAGCCCGTCAGGTAGGCGGCGCGGTCCGAAGCCAGGAACGCCGCCATCGGCCCGTACTCGTCCGGCTCGCCGTAGCGGCCGGCGGGGATGGTCTTCGACCGCTCCGCGGCCACCTCCTCGACGGTCTGGCCCGTCTTCTCCCCCTGCGCCCTGGCGATCGCCACGGTGCGGTCGGTGCGGAAGGCGCCGGGCGCGATGATGTTGCAGGTGATGCCCTCGCCCGCCACCTCGGAGGCCAGGGTCTTGTTCCAGCCGACGATCGAGGCGCGCAGCACGTTCGACAGCGCCAGGTTGGGAATCGGCTGCTCCATGCCGGTGCTGCCCACGGTCAGGATGCGGCCCCACTTCCGCTCCCGCATGCCGGGCAGCAGCCGGTTCGCCACCTGGATCGGCGAGAGCACGATGCGGCGGAACCAGGTCTGCAGCGCCTCCTCCGTCAGCGACAGCGCCGTGCCCGGCGGCGGGCCGCCATGGTTCAGCAGGACGATGTCCACCCCGCCCAGCGCCGCCAGGGCGCCGTCCACCAGCGCATCCATCTGCGCCGCCTCGGCCACGTCGGCGGGGATGCCGACCGCCTTGGGCGCGCCGAGTCCCTTCAGCGCCGCGCAGGCGGCATCCAGGCTGGCCTGTTCCCGGCCGGAGATGGTGAGCGCGACCCCCTCGGCCGCCAGCGCCTCCGCCACCGAACGGCCCAGCCCCTTGGACGCGCCCATGACCAGCGCCCGCTTGCCCTGCAACCCGAGATCCATCGCCCCTGCACTCCTGACGTGAAATGGGCCGGGAGGCTGGCCCCCGGGCGGCCGGCTGGCAACCCGCCCCGGACGGGGGTGCGCCCTCCGGGGCCCCTGGGCAAGGCGGCGGCGCCTCGCCATCCTGCGCCGCCGAACCGGGAGGGACCCCATGACCAAGCCGACCATCCTGCTGACCCGCCGCTTCCCGCCGGCCGTGGAGGCACGCGCCGCGCGCGACTACGACGCCCGGCTGCGCCAGGACGACACCCCCTTCACCGCCGCGGAGCTGGCGCGGGCGGCCGAGGGGGCGGCGGGCATCCTCTGCGCGGCCGGCGATCCGCTCGGCGCCAATGCGATCCGCCAGCTTCCCGCAAGCGTGCGCATCCTCGCCACCTTCAGCGTCGGCACCGACCACATCGCGCTGGAGGCGGCGAAGGCGCGCGGCATCGCCGTGACCAACACGCCCGACGTGCTGAACGCCGCCACCGCCGAGATCGCGATGACGCTGATCCTGATGTGCGCCCGGCGCGCGGGCGAGGCGGAGCGGATGCTGCGCGACCGCGCCTGGACGGGCTGGACGCCGACCCAGCTGATGGGCGTGACGCTGGAGGGCAAGAGGCTCGGCGTGCTGGGCATGGGGCGGATCGGCCAGACCCTGGCCCACATGGCGCGCGGCTTCGGGATGGAGATCCACTACCGCAACCGCAGCCGGCTCCCCGCCGCCGAGGAGCGCGGCGCGATCTACCACGACAGCGACGAGGACTTCCTCGGCGCCATCGACATCCTGTCCATGCACATCCCCGGCGGCGAGGCGACGAAGGGCTGGCTCGATGCCGGGCGCATCACCCTGCTGCGGCCGGGCAGCATCGTGGTGAACACCGGGCGCGGCACGACGGTGGACGACGCGGCCCTCTGCGCGGCGCTGCATTCGGGGCACCTGCGCGCGGCCGGGCTGGACGTCTTCGCCGGCGAGCCGAAGATCTTCGAGGGCTACCACAACGCGCCCAACGTCACCCTGCTGCCGCATCTGGGCAGCGCGACGGAGGAGACGCGCGACGCCATGGGCTTCCGGTGCCTGGACAACCTGGACGCGCTGCTGCGGCGGGGCGAGGAGCCGCCCCACCGCGTCGCCTGAACAGCCGGGCCGCGCGACCCGGCGCCCGCGCTACTCCACCCGGGCGCCGGAGGCCCGGACCAGCGGCACCCAGGTGTCGATCTCCTCGGCCACGTAGCGGGCGAAGCGGTCGGGGGTGTAGCCGGTCATGGCCGGCGTCCCCAGCTCGTCCAGCCGGGCCTTGATCGTCGGGTCGTTCAGCGCCTGCTCAATCGCCGCCGCCATGCGCTCGACGATCGGGCGCGGCGTGCCCGCCGGGCCGAAGATGCCGTACCAGGAATAGGCCTTGTAGTCCGGCACCCCGGCCTCCGCGAGGGTCGGCACGTCCGGCAGCAGGGTGGAGCGCCGGTCTGCGGCGATGAACAGCACCCGCGCCTGCCCGGCATCGTGATAGGGCTTGAGCAGGCTGGGGATGTCGTGGGTGAACTGGATCTCGCCCGCCAGCAGGGCGGAGAAGACCTGGCCGCCGCCGCGGTACGGCACGTGCTCCGCCTGCGTCCCCGTGGCGCGCAGGAAGTTGGCGTTGGCGATGTGCCCGGTCGAGCCGACGCCGCTGCTGCCGTACTGGAAGCGGTTGGGATTGGCCTTCAGCAGGGCAATGAAGGCGGCGGCGTCGCGCGCATCGATCCCCTTGGTGGTGACGCCCAGGCAGATCGGGATGAAGACCGTGGGCGCGATCGCGGTGAGGTCCTTCACCGGGTCGTAGGAGAGGTTGGCGTAGAGTCCCTTCGCCACCCCGGTCGAGGAGAGGGTAGCGAGGACGAAGGTGCTGCCGTCCGGCGCCGACTTGGCGACGTAGTCGGTGCCCACCGTACTGCCGCCGCCGGGGCGGTTCTCGATCACCACCGGCTGGCCGAGGATCTCGCCCAGCTTCGGGCCGAGCAGCCGCATCGTCACATCCGTACCGCCGCCGGTGGCGAAGGGCACGACCATGCGGATCGGCCGGGTCGGCCAGGCGGGCTGGGCGTGCAGCGCCGGCGCGGCCAGCAGCCCCCCGCCGGCGAGGAGGAGACCGCGGCGCGGCAGGCGGCCGGGCGTGGTGGAGGCATCGGTCATGGCGGGCAGGCTCCGGCAGGAAGAACGGGGCTTCGGCGTCCGGGCATCAGAAGGAGCCGCCATTGACCGGCAGCACCTGCCCCGAGACGAACTTGGCGAGCGGCGAGGCGAAGAACAGCACCGCATCGGCGATGTCCTGCGCCTCGCCCAGATGGCCCAGCGGGATGGCGGCCAGGGTGGCGTCGCGGCGCGCTTGGCCGCCCCCCTCCCACTCCGCCCGCTTCTCCTCGTCGGTCAGGATCAGCCCCGGCGCGACGCTGTTCACGGTGATGCCGTGGGGGCCGAGTTCCTGCGCCAACTGGCGCGTCAGGCCGATCACCGCGTGCTTGGCGGAGGCATAGGCCTGGATCCGGGTGCGCGAGGCCTTCAGCGCGGCGGTCGAGCTGATGTTGACGATCCGCCCCCGGCCGGCCCGCTTCATCCCCGGCGCCGCGGCGCGGCAGAGCACGAAGGTCGCATCCACGTTCACCGCGAAGATGCGGTCCCAGTCGGCATCCGCCACCTCGTCGATCGGGCGGAAGGTCTGGAACAGCGTGCCGCCGGCATTGTTCACCAGCACCGCCACCGGCGCCCCGGCCTCCCGCTCCACCGCCGCGATCCAGGCGGCGGCCGCGGCGCGGTCGGTCAGGTCCACCACCGCGGTGGCGATGCCCGCCTGCCCCGCGGCGGTCTCCGCCAGCCCCTCCGCCTTCACGTCGGTGGCGAAGACCCGGGCCCCGAGCGCGGCGAAGGACCGCGCGATGGCCCGGCCGAAGCCGGTGCCCGCCCCGGTGACGGCCACGACCTGGTTCGAGAAATCCAGCCGCATGGTTCAGACAGCCTCCCGTACATCCGGCGGCGGGGCCGCCAGCATCTCCTGCGCCGCCTCGGCCGCCTCCCGCATATGCCGGAGGCAGGCGGCCTCGGCGGCGTCGGGGTCGCGGGCCAGCACCGCGTCGTGGATCGCGCGCAGCTCGGCGATGGAGCGCGGCAGCCGTCCCGGCCACTGCACCGAGCCGAAGCGCAGCAGGTTGAGCTGGTTGTGCAGCGTGCCCAGGCTGCGCCGCAGCGCCTCGTTGCCGTGCCCGTCCAGCAGCGCGGCGTAGAAGGCGGCGGTGGCGCGCATCACGCCCAGGTCGTCCCCGGTGGCGCCGGCGCGCTCGATCGCCGCCATCGCCGCCGAGAGGGCGGCGCGGTGCTCCGGCCGCGCCCGCTCGGCGCAGCCGCGGCCGGCGAATCCCTCCAGGACGCTGCGCACGGCATAGAGGTCGCGCGCCTCCTGCGGGGTGATGGCGGCGACCGCGGGGCCGCGGTGCGGCACCACCACCACCAGCCCCTCCGCCTCCAGCTGCCGCAGCGCCTCCCGCACCGAGGTGCGGCCCACGCCGGTCAGGGCGCAGAGCTCGCGTTCCGGCAGGCGCTGACCGGGGCGGAAGCGGCCGCGCATGATGGCGGCGCGGAGCCGGTCCTCGACCACCGCGCGGACGGTGGCGACGCGCCCGGCGACCCGGAGCTCGTCATCGTCGTGGCCGGGGTCCTCGCGGGCGAGCTCCTGCATCCCGGCACGCTGCGGATTGTCTGACGGGCTGTCAATCCGATTGACCCCGCCGCCCCGCCTGCCATGCTGGCCGCGACGGGCACGGGGGAGAGGGCGATGGACCTCGCGGTGGATGGCGCGCGCATGATGCGGGAGCTGGCGGAGCTCGCCCGCTGGCAGAAGCTGAGCGGCACGCCGGAGGAGGCGGAGAGCCTCGACTTCGTCCGCGCGCGGATGGACGAGGCGGGCTTCGCGACCACCCTGCTGCGCCACGACGCCTTCATCAGCCTGCCCGGCCAGGCCCGGGTCGAGGTGGACAACCGCGCGCTGCGCGCCATCACCCATTCCATGTCGCGCCGCTCGCCGCCGGAAGGCGTGACCGGCCCGCTGGTCGCGCTGGGCAAGGGAACGGAGGCCGACCTCGCCGGGCAGGACCTGGCCGGCAGGCTGCTGCTGGTGGAGGGCATCGCCAGCCCCGACGTGGCGCTGCGGGCCACCCGCGCCGGGGCGGCCGGCGTGCTGCATACGTCGCCGCACGGGCACCTGCACGAGATGTGCATCTCCCCCGTCTGGGGCAGCCCCTCGGCCGAGACGGCGGGGATGCTGCCGGGCGTGGTGGTCTGCACCGTGTCCCGCGAGGAGGGCGACGCGCTGCGCGCCCGGCTGGCGCGCGGGGAGCAGCCGCGCGTCACGCTGCATGCGGAGGTGGACACCGGCTGGCGCCCGACGCCGATCCTGGTGGCGGATCTGCCCGCCCCCGGCGGCGGGCCGGACGATCCCTTCGTGCTGCTCACCGGCCACCACGACACCTGGTACTTCGGCGTGATGGACAACGGCTCCGCCAACATCGCCATGATCGAGGCGGCGAGGCAGGCGGTGGCGCAGCGCGCGCAGTGGAAGCGCGGCCTGCGCATCTGCTTCTGGTCGGGCCATTCGCACGGCCGCTATTCCGGCTCCGCCTGGTACGCGGACGAGCACTGGGCGGAGCTGGACCGGCGCTGCGTCGCGCATGTGAATATCGACAGCCCCGGCGGCATCGGCGCGACCGACCTGACGGAGATCGCCGCCGCCGCCGAGCTGCGCGGCCTCGCGGCCGAGGCGGTGCGGGACGCCTGCGGCCAGTCGATCCTCGGCCGGCGCAAGGGGCGCAACAGCGACGAATCCTTCCCCGGCATCGGCATCCCCTCGATGTTCGGCGCCATCTCCACCCAGGGCGACCCGACGCCGGGCATGCGCAACAGCCTGGGCTGGTGGTGGCACACGCCGGAGGATCTGCTCGACAAGCTGGACGAGGGCTTCCTGGCCCGCGACACGCAGGTGCTGCTGCACGCGGTGCAGCGCCTGCTGACCGATGCGGTGCTGCCGCTGGACCACGCCGCGCAGGCGGAGGAGCTGCTGGCGGAGCTGCGCCCGCTGCACGACGCGGTGGGCACGGTGCTGGACCTGTCCGGCGCGGTCGCGGCCGCCGAGGCCGTGCGCGAGGCCGCCGCCGCCCTGCGCGGCCGCTCCACGGGGCTGAGCGGCCCCGCGGCGGAAGCGGTGAACCGGGCGCTGATGCGCGCCTCCCGCGCGCTGGTGCCGCTCGACTATGCCAGCGGCGACCGCTTCGCCCACGACCCCGCCCTGCCGCAGGGGCCCTGGCCCTCGCTGGCGCCGCTGCGCGCCCTGGCGACGGCGCAGGGCGAGGAGGCGGTGCGCCTCGCCCGGGTCGGCGCGGTGCGGGCGCGCAACCGGCTGCTGCACGCGCTGGACGAGGCCGGGGCGGCGCTGCGCGGCGCCTGAGCCGATGGGCCGCCCGGCATCAGGCCAGTCCGGGCGCCACCACCACCACGGGCTTGCCCGGGCGCCCCGCCTCCAGCGCGGCCTGCGCCTCGGCGGCGCGCTCCAGCGGCACGGCGAGGCCGAGCGGCAGGCGCAGCCAGCCGGCCGCCACGCCCTCGCGCACCGCGGCCACCCCGGCGCGCTCCGCCTCCCCGTGCAGCAGCATCGCCTGGACGAAGCGCAGCGTGACCCCCTTCCGCGCGAAGGCGTAGTAGTCCAGCACCGGCTTCGGCTCACGGGTGGAGGAATAGGCGGCGATGACCCCGTGCGGCGCCACCAGCCGCGCATCCATGGCCGCGTTGGCGCCGAAATCGACCTCGACGACGCGGTCCACCCCGCGGCCGCCGGTCAGCGCCAGAAGCCGCTCCGCCGCATCCGGCGCGCGGTAGTCCACCGCCGCCTCCGCCCCTGCCGCCAGGGCGGCCGCCCGCTTCTCCTCCGTGCTGGCGGTGGCCAGGACGCGCGCCCCGGCCCGCGCGGCGATCAGCACCGCCGCCAGCCCCACCGCCCCGGCGCCGCCCTGCACCAGCACCGTCCTCCCGGCCACCGGCCCGTCGGAGAACAGCGCGAGGTGGGCGGTGAGGCAGGGCACGCCCAGCACGGCGCCCTGCGCCAGCGGCACCTCCGGCGGCAGCGGCACCGCCCGCCCGGCGGGGAGGACGGCGTATTCCGCGCAGGTGCCGCGGCCATGCGGCGCGCCGAAGACCCAGACCCGCTCGCCGATGCGGGATCCGGGCACCCCCTCCCCCACCGCCGCGACCACGCCCGCGCCGTCGCCGTGCGGGATCACCAGCGAGCCGTCATGCCCCACGCCGCGCCAGCCCGTCCGTGCCTTGGTGTCGTGCGGGTTGGGCGCCGAGACGCCGATGCGGACCAGCACCTTGCCCGGCCCCGGCGCGGGGCGCGGCAGCTCCAGCAGCTCCAGCACCTCCTCCGGCGCGCCGCAGCGCCGCCAGCCGATCGCCCGCATGCGGCCCGGGGCCTGCCCCTGGTCGGATGTCATGCCGTCCTTCCCTTCCCGGCCGGGAACGTCCCCGGCGCCCCGCAGTGCAGGACCGGCCGCCGCCGGACGCAACCACCCGCCCCCGGAATCCCGACGCAGGAGAGACCATGCCCGACCTGACCACCGCCCCGCTGCTCGACGGCATCCGCGCCTGGGTCGAGCACGAGAGCCCCACCGATGCGCCGGAGGCGGTCTCCGCCCTGATGGCGACCGTGGCGGCCGACGCCGCCTCGCGCGGCGCCGCCACGCGGATCGTGCCCGGGCGCGACGGGCTGGGCGACCACCTGATCGTCCGCAGCCCCTGGGGCGAGGGCCGGCGCGGCATCCTGGTGCTGTCGCATCTCGACACGGTCCACCCGATGGGGTCGCTGGTGCGCATGCCCTTCCGCGTCGAGGGCGGCTCGGCCTTCGGCCCCGGCATCTACGACATGAAGGGCGGCGCCTACCTCGCCCATGCGGCGCTGGGCGCGCTGATGGAGCGCGGCGGCCCGACGCCGCTGCCCGTGACGCACCTGTTCAACTCGGACGAGGAGGTCGGCAGCCCGACCTCGGCCGACCTCATCCGCGAGCTGGCGCGGGAGGCGAAGTACGTGCTGGTGACGGAGCCGGCGCGGGAGGGCGGCAAGATCGTCACCGCGCGCAAGGGGGTGGCGCGCTTCGACCTGCACGTGCAGGGCCGCCCCGCCCATTCCGGTGCCCGGCACCAGGACGGCCGCAGCGCGGTGGAGGAGCTGGCGCGGCAGGTGCTCGTCCTGCACGGCATGACCGACTACGCGCGCGACATCACGGTGAACGTGGGCGTGGTGGCCGGCGGCACCCGGCCCAACGTGGTGGCGGAGGAGGCGCGGGCGGAGATCGACATGCGCGTGCCCAGCCCGGCCGTCGCCGAGGAGATGGTGGCGAAGGTGCTGGGCCTGCGTCCGCACCACCCCGACATCCGGGTGACGGTGACGGGCGGGCTGAACCGCCCGCCCTACGAGAAGCTGCCCGGCATCGCCGCGCTGTTCGAGCAGGCGAAGGCGCTGGCCGCCGGGATCGGCTTCGTGCTGGAGGACCTCAAGACCGGCGGCGGCTCGGACGGCAACTTCACCGCCGACCTCGCGCCCACGCTGGACGGGCTGGGGGTGGACGGCAAGGGCGGCCACACGGACTACGAGCAGCTCTACGTGGCGTCGCTGGAGCCGCGCGCCGCGCTGCTGCGCCGGCTGATGGAGACGCTGTCGTGAGCCGCCATACCCTGATCCGCGCCGCGCGGCTGATCCCCTGCACCGGCGCCCCGCCCATCGAGGGCGGGGCGGTGCTGGTCGAGGACGGGCGGATCGCCGCGGTCGGCCGCCTGGCGGACCTCTCCGTGCCCGAGGGCGCCGCGCTGATCGACCGCGGCGAGGAGACGCTGCTGCCCGGGCTGGTGGACGCGCACACGCACCTGTCCATCATCCCCGGCCTCGGCCACCAGATCGGCCAGCTCCGCGGCCCCGCCACCCAGGCGATGCTGCGCGCCATCCCGAACATCCGGGCCGACCTGCTCTCCGGCGTCACCACCATGCGCGTGGTGGGCGAGGAGCATTTCCTCGACGTGGAGATCAGGGACGCGCAGCAGGCCGGGCGCATCCCCGGGCCGCGGCTGCGCGTCGCCACCCGCCCCATCGCCGCGCGGCACGGGCATGGCACCGGGCTGACCGCGAGCGACGGGCCGGAGGAGATCCGCCGCCACGTCCGCGAGAACCTCGCCGCCGGGGCGGACCTGATCAAGTTCTTCGCGACCGGCGGCACCTCCTCCGCCCGTGCGCCCGCCGAGACCTGCTTCTACTCGCCCGAGGAGATCCGGCTGATCGTCGAGGAGGCGCATCGCGACGGCAAGCCCGCCGCCGTCCATGCCCATGGCGGCCCGGCCATCCGCTGGTGCGTCGAGGCGGGGGTGGACACGATCGAGCACGGCCGCCTCGCCACCGCCGAGGATTTCGCGCTGATGCGCAAGGCAGGGACCTGGCTAGTCGCGAACAACGCCATCTCGCAGCACCCCGACGGGATCGAGAAGGGCGACGGCCACGACCCGCGCATCATGGCCAAGCTGCGGATATCCCGCGGGCGCGCGCCGGACACCTTCCGGCTGATGCTGGAATCCGGCGTGCGCTGGGCGCTGGGGACGGATTCCATGCACGGCCTTCTGTGGTTCGAGGCGCTGAAGGCGGTGGAGTTCGGCGCCACGCCGGAGCAGGCGCTGGAGGGCATCACCCGCCGCGCCGCCGAGGCCATCGGGATGGCAGACAGCGTCGGCACGCTGGAGCCGGGCAAGCTGGCGGACGTGATCAGCCTGCGCGGCGACCCGCTGCGCGACATCGCCGCGCTGGAGCATGTGGGGCTGGTGATGCAGGGCGGCCGGCGCGTCGATCACCTGTCGGCGGAGTGATGACGGAGCGCGGGTTGCCCTGATCCGCGCCGGCGTGGGGTGCGCCCGTTCCCCGGGGGCAAGGCTCCGCCTCGCCCCCGTACCCCCACTCCGCCAGGACCCTGCGGGCCCTGGACCCGATCAGCGCTGCCGCGGGACAGCCTGACACGGGGTCTAGGTTCTGAACTCATAAAGCTTGCTGGTTGAGCGGGAGGCTGATTCAAGTCTCTGTGAACCGCGCCGGGTTTGGCGGAGGCTGTTTGGCGTGAGTCAGGCCGCCAGGGCTATGGCCTCCTGGGCGGCATAGTAGCGCGCCTCCGCCTCGGCGGGCGGGATGTTTCCGATCGGCTCGAGGAGGCGGCGGTTGTTGAACCAGTCCACCCATTCGAGGGTGGCGAACTCGACGCCCTCCAGGCTGCGCCACGGGCCGCGGCGCCGAATGACCTCGGTCTTGAACAGGCCGATGACGCTCTCGGCCAGCGCGTTGTCGTAGCTGTCGCCGACGCTGCCGACCGACGGCTCGATGCCCGCTTCCGCCAGGCGCTCGGTGTAGCGGATAGACACGTATTGGACCCCGCGATCGCTGTGATGGATCAGCCCCATGCCCTGGACAGGCCGCCGGTCATGCAGCGCCTGCTCCAGGGCATCCAGGACGAAGCCAGCATGGGAGGTGCGCGACACCCGCCAGCCGACGATCCGCCGCGCGAAGGTGTCGATGACGAAGGCGACGTAGACGAAGCCCTGCCAGGTCGCGACGTAGGTGAAGTCCGACACCCAGAGCAGGTTCGGCCGCGGCGCCAGGAACTGCCGGTTTACCCGGTCGGCCGGGCATGGCGCGCCCTTGTCGGGCACCGTCGTCCTGGTCTCCTTGCCACGCACCACGCCGCGCAGGCCCATCTGGCGCATCAGCCGCGCCACCGTGCAGCGGGCGACCGACGTCCCCTCGCGGCCGAGCTGGCGCCAGACCTTCCGCACGCCGTAGACGCCGAAGTTCTCGGCGTGGACCCGCCGCACCTCCGCCCGCAGCATGCTGTCCCGCTGCGACCTGGCCGAGCCCAGAGTGGGATCGGCGCGGCGCGCGGCATGGGCGTGGTAGGTGGACGGGGCGATCGGCAGAACCCGGCAGATCGACTCGACCCCGTACACGCCCCGATGATCGTCGATGAAGGCGATCATGGCTTCGACCGGCGGTCGAGCTCCGCCAGGGCAAAATACGCTGATGCCTTGCGCAGGATCTCGTTCGCCTGGCGCAGCTCGCGGTTCTCCCGCTCCAGCGCCTTGATGCGATCCCGATCCTCGCTCGTGGGCCCGGCACGCTTGCCGCGGTCACGCTCGGCCTGCCGGACCCAGCGACGCAGCGTCTCCGCCGTGCAGCCGATCTTCGCCGCGATCGAGCCAATCGCCGCCCATTGCGAGCCATGCTCCCCGGCGCCGTCCAGCACCAGCCGCACCGACCGCTCCCGAACCTCAGGCGAGTAGCTCGCCGCCGTCTTCTTCGCCGTCATCGCTCCATCCTCTCAACGGTTGGAGCCTCCGCCAAACCCGGCGCGGTTCACTGGGAAGGAGCCTTGGATGGCGAGGTACGATTTGAGCGAGGCGGAGTGGCGGTTGATTGAGGCGTTGCTGCCGAACAAGCCCCGCGGGGTGGCCCGGGTGGACGATCGTCGGGTGATCAACGGGATTTTCTATGTGCTGCGAACAGGCTCGCCATGGCGGGACCTGCCGAGCCGCTATGGTCCCTCCACCACGATCTACAATCGCTACAACCGGTGGGCGAAGGCCGGGGTCTGGCTGCGGGTCTTTGAGGCTCTGGCGGCAACATCGCCTCAATCCCTGCACCTGATCGACAGTTCCATCATCCGGGCCCACCAGCATGCCGCCGGTGGAAAAAAGGGGGCCCGGATCACGCCATCGGCCGTTCTCGTGGAGGACTGAGCACCAAGATCAACGTCCTGGTGAACCAGGATGGATTGCCGCTGCGGATCGTGCTCTCGGCTGGACAAGCCTCAGACAAGGCCGCCGTGGAGGCCCTGATCGACGGCCTGCCGCCCGCCCAAGCCCTTGTCGCTGACCGGGGCTATGACGCGCAGGCCATCCTCGATCTGGTTCGGGATCGCGGAGGCTGCGCCCATATCCCGACCCAGCGGGACCGGAAGATACAGCGCTCCGTCGATCCGACCCTCTACCGTCAACGCAATCAGGTCGAACGCTTCTTCTGCAAGCTCAAGCACTTCAGGCGCATCGCCACCCGCTTCGACAAGCTCGCGCGCAACTTCCTCGCCGCCATTCTCCTCGCCTCAACACGTCTGTGGCTCAAATCTTATGAGTCCACGACCTAGGCGCCGAGGAGCTTGGCTCCTCGGCGGGTACGGCCGTCGCCCTCGCGGACGCCTTCAAAACTATTCTGGAGTCCCGCTTGTCCGCGCTCCGTCTGGGATCAGCCCGCAGGCGGACATCTACCGGAAGCACCAAACTCCCAGCGGGGACCGGGGCCCGCTTGTGGCCCCGGCAGGGGAGGGTCTGGGAGGGGACGGCGTCCCCTCCCGGTCCGACGCCGGAACACCACGGCACGACGGGTCAGGCCATCCAGCAACCGGCATGAGGCCGCGCCGCTGGCAGGCTGTGCGGCTCAATGCGCCGCGTGGGCCAGCCAGCGGTCCACGGCGGCGAGCAGCGCGGGCAGCTTGAAGGGCTTGGTCAGGTAGTCGTCCATCCCGCCATCGAGGCAGCGCTGCCGGTCTTCCTCCATGGCGCTGGCCGTCAGGGCGATGATCGGCAGGGTGCGGCCGAACGGCATGGCAGCGCGGATGCGCCGGGTCACCTCGTAACCGTCCATGTCGGGCAGCTGCAGGTCCATCAGGATCAGGTCCGGCCACGAGGCGGAGACGCAGGCCAGGGCGGAGGCCCCGTCCACCGCGACGCGGACTTGGAAGCCCGCCTTGCGCAGGATGGTCTCGGCGATGATCTGGTTGGTGGGGTTGTCCTCCACCACCAGCACCTCCCGCGGCTCGGCCGGCGCCGCCAGTCCCGGCACCGGCGCGGCACCGACGGCCAGGGCGGGGACGCCGCTGGCGGGCTCCAGCGGCACGGAGAACCAGAACCGGCTGCCGCCGCCACCGCGGCTCTCGGCCCCGATCCGCCCGCCCATCAGCTCGACGAGATGGCGGGAGATGCTGAGGCCCAGCCCGGTGCCGCCGAACCGCCGGGCGATGCTGCCATCCGCCTGCTCGAACATGTCGAACAGCCTGCCGGCGACCGCGGGCTCGAAGCCGATGCCGGTATCCAGCACCTCGAAGCGGACCTGTCCGGGCTGCGCCTCGTCGGGCAGGAGGGCGACTTCGACCCGGCCCTCGGAGGTGAACTTCACCGCGTTGGACAGCAGGTTGAGCAGCACCTGCCGCAGCCGGGTCGGGTCGCCGATGAAGGCGCGGCGCAGCGTGGGATCGATCCGGCAGGACAGCTCCAGCCCGCGCTGCCGGGCGCGCGGCGCCAGCAGCGCCACCGCGTCCTCGGCCAGCTCCGCCAGGTCGAAGACGATCGCCTCCAGCCTCAGCTTGCCCGCCTCCAGCTTCGAGACGTCGAGCACGTCGTTGATGATGGTCAGCAGGGCGGAGGCGGATTTCTGCGCCGCCTCGGCATAGCCGCGCTGCACCTCGTCCAGCGGCGTCTCCAGCAGCAGGCTGGTCATGCCGAGGATGCCGTTCATCGGCGTGCGGATCTCGTGGCTCATCATGGCCAGGAAGACGGACTTGGCCTGGCTGGCCCGGGCGGCGGCGTCCCGCGCCTCCGCGGTCTCGCGCTGCTGCCGCTTCAGGTCGGAGATGTCGGAATGGGTCGCCAGGATGCGGCCATCCGCGTCCCGCCGCTCCACCACCCGCACCCAGCGGTCCCACGGCAGCGGCACCTCGAAGGGGGCGCCGGTGAAGCGCCCGTTCTCCAGCAGCCGGGACACGCAGGCCTCCCGCGCCCGGGCCTCCTCCGGCCCAGGCAGCTGGCGGTGCCAGACCGTGTCCAGGATCTCCTGGAAGCTGTGCCCGATCGCATCCGCCGCGCTGTCCAGCCCGTAGAGCGCAAGGAACTGCTCGTTGACCGAGACGGTCCGGCCGTCATCCCCGCGCACCAGCATCCCGTCGGCGATCCGATGCAGCAGCGGCCCGACATCCTCCGGCACCGCCTCCGGTGGGGTCCAGTCCGGGCTGGCCAGCCCGGGGGAGCGCAGCGTCTTCCAGGTCCGCATCCGCCCCACGCCCGGCATGGACAGGCAGGCCGCGAGCAGCCAACGGCCATGGTGGGAGAAGCAGAAGGGCCGGTCCTGGGCACGGTGCCGGGCGATGCCATCGGCGACGTACTGCTCCAGCCGGCCCATCTCCCCCGGCTCCAGCCGTCCGCTGTAGAAGCGGCGCAGGTTCTCGGCATAGGGCTCGCCCACGCTGACCCGGCCGTCATGCTCGGGGAAGAAGCGCAGGAAGGTACGGTTCCAGAGCACCGCGCGGTCGGAATCATCCAGCAGGTAGGCGGCCACCTCCAGCCCGTCGAGCATGTCGGCCAGGGAGCGCGCAAAGTAGGGGTCCGCGTTCATGGAGCCCCGGCCGGCGGCAGGGCATGGGGGCAGTGTCCAGCCCGGCAGTGGGGAGAAGCCGGCTTCAGACCCATGGCGACCCGTTCAGGTGCACAATGCCCATGATCTCCGCACGAACGAACCAGGCGGCGTTGTAGTTTTCCGCGCGATTCAACCAGTGGATGCAAAATAAACCCACAGCCTGCGCGTTGACAATGAATTTACCGGCAGATCAGCCCGGCGCCGGACGCGGGGGAGCTGCCAGCAGACCATGGGAGAGCATCTCCATATGGCCGCGCCGCAACGCTGCCACGTCCAGCGGCTCCTGCCGGCCGAAGGCCAGCCGCCAGGTGGAGGCGAGGACCGCCGGCGCCACCAGGAGTTGCGGCAGCCAGGCGGCCGCCTCCGGCCGGAATTCCCTGCGGGAGACGCCGTCCTGGAGCACCTGCCGCAGCAGCGTCAGGCTCCGGGGCATGACCTCCGCCCGGTAGAAGGCGCCGAGTTCGGGAAAGCGCTCGCCCTCGGCGATCAGCAGCTTGGTCACCACCGCCTCGCGCGCGTCGTCCACCATCACCGTGTAGGCATGGTCGATCAGCCGCTCCAGCAGGGCGAGGCGGGGCCCCTCGAACCCGGCGATCAGGCGCTCCGCATCCTCGAAGACCGGCTGCATCACGCTGTGGACGGCGTCCTTGAAGAGATCCGCCTTGCCGCCGGGGAAGTAGTGGTAGAGCAGGCTCTTGGCCACGCCGGCGCGCTGGGCCACCCGGCCCATGCTGGCGGCGGCGTAGCCGGAGGCGGCGAACTCGGCGAAGGCGGCCTCCCGGATCTGCGGCAGACGCTCGGCGGGCGGCAGGCGGCGGCGCGGGGGGGAACCCGTCGCCGGCCCCGGGCGCGCCGGCGCCGCCTCGTCGTCTTCCGCGCTGCTCACGATGGCACCCAACTCCCTGGGCCGTGATGCAGGATAGGCGGGAAACGGTTGACCGCGGAGACCCGCGCCCACATCTTCCGGTCCAATATTGACCGATCGGTCGGTAAGAACGCATGGACGCCGGACACAAGCCCTCCACCCTCCCCGCCCCGCCCTGGCGGCGCCTCGCCCTGTCGGCCGCGGTCCTGCTGGCGGCAGGGCTGCCGGCCCCGCACGCCGCCCTGGCGCAGGGGCAGGCCGCGCCCCCGGCCGCGCTGACCGTGGCCGCCGCGCCGGTGGAGATTCGCGCGGTGGAGCGCAGCGTCCGCGGCGACGGCTCCATCGTCGCCTGGCAGGAGCTGGTGCTGGGTGCGGAGGTGGCCGGGCTGCGCGTGGTGGAGCTGGGGGCCGAGGAGGGCGACCGCGTGCGCCAGGGCCAGCTCCTGGTGCGGCTGGACGATGCCGTCCTCCGCGCCCAGGCCGCCCAGGCCGCCGCCGCCGTGACCGAGGCGGAGGCCAACCTGCGCCTCGCCCAGGCCGAGCTGCGCCGGGTGCAGGAGCTGCAGCGCGGCGAATACGCCGCCCGCCAGACCCTGGAGCAGCGCCAGGCCAACGCGGCCGGGGCGGAGGCCCGCCTCGCCGCCGCCCGTGCCCAGCGCGACGATGCCGAGGCGCGCCTGGCCCAGACGCGGATCCTCGCGCCCACGGACGGGATCGTCACCACCCGCCGCGCCCAGCTCGGCACCGTGGTGTCGCTGGGGCAGGAGATGCTGCGCCTGATCCGCGACGGGCGGATCGAACTCGACGCCCGGGTCCCGGAGCTGGACCTGGCCGCCATCGCCCCGGGCCAGGCGGCCCGGGTGCGGCACGGGGGACGGGAGGTGACGGCCACCGTCCGCGCCATCGCTCCCACCGTGGCACCGGAGACACGGCTGGGCATCGTGCACCTCTCCCTGCCGCCCGATTCCGGCCTGCGCCCCGGCATGTTCGCCTCCGCCGCCATCGTCACCGGCCGGGCGGACAGCCCGACCATCCCGCGCGAGGCGCTGCTGCACCGCGACGGCCGCCCGGTCGCCTTCGCCGTCGAGGGCGACCGCGTGGCGCTGCGCCGGCTGGAGCTGGGCATGGCCGACCTCGACGGGCGGGTCGAGGTGCGCGCCGGCCTGTCCCCCGGCGAGCGGGTGGTGGTCGCCGGCGCCGGCTTCCTGAACGACGGCGACCGGGTCCGCCTCGCCGAGCCCGCCGCGCGGGCGGAGGCCCGCCGGTGAGCGCCGCGCCCGAGGCGGAGGAGCGCCGCTTCAACAACATCTCCGGCTGGGCGATCCGCCACCCGGTGCAGACGCTGGTGCTGTTCCTGCTGCTGACCGTGGCGGGGATCGCCTCCTACCCCTTCCTGCGCATCAACGTGAACCCGGACATCGACCTGCCCGCGGTCGTCGTCACCGTGGCCCAGCCGGGTGCGGCGCCGTCGGAGCTGGAGACCCAGGTGACGCGGCGGGTGGAGGACGCCGTCTCCGGCCTGGGCGACGTGCGCCACATCACCTCCACCGTGACGGACGGCGCCTCCACCACGGCGGTCGAGTTCGCGCTGGGCAAGGACATCGACCAGGCGGTCAGCGACATCCGCGACCGGCTCTCGCGCATCCGTTCCGACCTGCCGGCCGACATCCGCGAGCCGCAGGTGACGCGCGTCGAGATCACCGGCGCGCCGATCGGCACCTACACCGTGCGGGTCCCCGGCCTCTCCCCGGTGGAGACGAGCTGGTACGTGGACGACACCGTGGCCAAGGCGCTGCTCGCCATCCCCGGCGTGGCACAGGTCAACCGCGTCGGCGGCGCGGACCGGGAGGTCCGGGTCGCGCTCGATCCCGACCGCCTCGCGGCGCTGGGCATCACCGCGGCCGAGGTGAACGCGCAGCTCCGCGACCTCAACGTGGACCGCCCCGGCGGGCGCGGCACGCTGGGCGCGGGCGAACAGGCGGTGCGCACCCTGGGCAGCGCGCCCAGCCTGGAGGCGCTGCGCGAGCGGCCGATCATCCTTCCCGGCGGCCGCACCGCGCGGCTGTCCGACCTCGGCACCGTCACCGACGCCACCGCCGAGATCCGTACCGCCGCCCGGCTGAACGATGCGCCCGTCGTCGCCTTCGAGGTGATGCGCACGCGCGGCTCCAGCGAGGTCGCCGTCTCCGAGCGCGTGGCGGCGACGGTGGCGAAGCTGGCCGCCGCGCGGCCGGGGACGGAGATCGCCCGCGTCGCCTCCACCACGGAATTCGTCATCGAGGGCTATCACGGGGCCATCGAGGCGCTGCTGATCGGCGCGGGCCTCGCGACGCTGGTGGTCTGGGTCTTCCTGCGCAACCTCCGCGCGACGCTGATCTCGGCCATCGCCATGCCGCTGTCGCTGGTCCCGACCTTCGCGGCGATGTACGCGCTGGGCTACTCGCTGAACAACGTCACGCTGCTGGGCATCACCCTCGTCGTCGGCGTGCTGGTGGACGACGCGATCGTGGAGATCGAGAACATCGTCCGCCACCTGCGCACCGGGCGCGGGCCGGACGGGCAGCGCCTGACCCCGCGCCGCGCGGCGCTGGAAGCCTCGGCCGAGATCGGCATGGCCGTGGTCGCCACCACCGCTTGCATCCTGGCCGTCTTCGTCCCCGTCGCCTTCATGCCCGGCATCCCGGGCCAGTTCTTCCGCCAGTTCGGCCTGACCGTCGCCGCCGCCGTCGCCTTCTCCCTGGTGGTGGCGCGGCTGCTGACCCCGCTGATGGGGGCCTACCTTCTGCGGCCGAAGGATGCCGAGGGGCACCAGGACAGCGAGGGCCGGGTGATGCGCGGCTATCTCCGCCTGCTGCGCTGGTCGCTGCGCCATCGCTGGGTGACCCTGGCCGGGGGGGTGCTGTTCTTCGCCGGCTCCGTCGCGCTGGTGCCAATGATCCCGCAGGACTTCGTCCCCGCCCCGGACATGAACCGCTCCACCCTCAACCTGGAGCTGGCGCCCGGCGCCCGGCTGGCCGAGACGGAAGCCGCCGTGTCCCAGGCCACCGCCATCCTGCGCGCGCGGCCGGAGGTGACCTCCGTCTTCGCCGCCATCGGCACCTTCCAGGCGGATGGCGGCATGCCCGTCAGCGGCAGCCAGGCGGGCGACCCGCGCAACGCCACCCTGATCGTCAACCTGGTGCCACGCGGCAGGCGCGCCCTGACCCAGACGCAGTTCGAGACGGATGTGCGCCCGGCGCTGGCCGCCATCCCCGGCGTGCGGCTGCGCTTCGGCGCGGCGGGGGAGAGCGGCACCAAGATCACCACCACCCTGGTCGGCGAGGACCCGGAGGCGCTGATCGCCACCGCCCGCCGGCTGGAGAGCGAGATGCGCGCCCTGCCGCAATTCCCCGGCGCCCGCTCCACCGCCAGCCTCGCCCGGCCGGAATTGCAGATCGTCCCGCGCTCGGAGCGGGCGGCGGAGCTGGGCGTGTCGGTCGCGGCCATCGCCAACACCGCGCGCGTCGCGACGCTGGGCGACATCGACGCGCAGCTCGCCAAGTACAGCCTGCCCGACCGGCAGGTGCCGATCCGGGTGATGCTGACCGAGGGCGCACGCGACGACCTCGCCGTGCTGCGCACCCTGCGCGTGACCGGCAGCAACGGCCGCTCCGTGCCGCTCGACGCGGTGGCGGAGATCCGGCTGGGCAGCGGCCCGACCCAGATCGACCGGCTGGACCGCGCGCGCAAGGTGACGGTGGAGGCGGAGCTGTCCGGCATGCCGCTGGGCGAGGCCAGCGCCCTGGTCGCCGGCCTGCCGGTGATGCAGGCCCTCCCCCCCGGCGTGCACGAGAAGGCGGTGGGCGACGCGGAGATCATGGCGGAGCTGTTCCAGGGCTTCGTCATGGCGCTCGGCGCCGGCGTGCTGCTGGTCTACCTGGTGCTGGTGGTGCTGTTCGGCGGCTTCCTGCAGCCGCTGACCATCATGACCGCCCTGCCCCTCTCGCTCGGCGGCGCGCTGGTCGCGCTGCTGCTGGCGCAGCAGGCGCTGGGCGTCTCCTCGGTGATCGGGGTGCTGATGCTGATGGGCATCGTCGCCAAGAACTCGATCCTGCTGGTGGAATACGCGATCGAGAGCCAGCGCGCCGGCCTGCCGGTGCGCGAGGCGCTGCTGGAGGCGGCCCGCAAGCGCGCCCGGCCGATCGTGATGACCACCATCGCCATGACGGCGGGCATGGCGCACATCGCCCTCGGCCTGGGGGCGGATGCGGAGTTCCGCTCGCCCATGGCGGTGACGGTGATCGGCGGGCTGATCACCTCCACCCTGCTCAGCCTGGTCTTCGTGCCGGCCGCCTATACGCTGATGGACGATGTCGGACGCGGCGTCGCCTGGGTGGCCCGCGGGCGGCGCGGGCGGGCGGCGAAGGCCCCGGCCGCGCGGGCCGTGCCGGCGGAATAGGGGCGGCCCTGGGCCGCGACGCCATCCGGACCGACCCGTGGGGCCCCTGCCCGCCCAGGGGCGCCCCCGCATTCGGGCCGGCCCCTGCCGGCCGGTCGCAGCCCCGTTACCAAGCGTTGCACGCCATCGGGCCGGCCCCGGTTGCCCCGGCCCCCCCGGCCCCCCACCTGATTCGTCGCGGCCCGGTTTGCGCCGGACCGCCCGCGCCACTAGTGTCGGCCCGAATATCCAGGGCGCCACCGGGGGCGTCCCGCGACAGTCACGGGGATCGAGGCTTCACCATGGGTTCGTTCAGCATCTGGCACTGGCTCGTCGTGCTGCTCGTCGTGCTGCTGCTCTTCGGCAGCGGCAAGATCAGCGGGCTGATGGGCGACCTCGCCACGGGCATCAAGTCGTTCAAGAAGAACATGCGCGAGGACGAGGACGCCTCCATGGCGGATGGCACCCACACCCCGCCGGCCGGCAACCTGCCGCCGCCGGGCACGCCGGGCGCCCCGACCACCGGGACCGGCAACGCGACCACCACCGCCAATCCGTCGCGCCCCGCGGCGTAAGGCAGGCGAACCGCCGGCCGGGCCGCTGGCCCCGTCCGGCGCCCCCTTCCGGGCCCGGTGGGGCCGGGACGGCCATGGCGCCGCCCGGCCCCACCGGGCCCGCTTCGTTTGGGGCCCGCGTCGCCCGCGGCCCGGGGACAGCCTCCGGCCACAGGGTGGCAGCGCATGGCTGCCGGCGCCCCTGGGCATCGGCGCGCGATTGACGCGCCGGCGCCCTCCCGTCACGACGCGCGCCCAGGGCCGGGCCTGCCCCAGAATTCCTGGGAGGCCGGAAGGGGGGGTTGGGAATGACCGAGCAGGAGGCCGCCGAGGCCATCGTCGCGGCCGGGAACCGGCTGGACCGGCTGGGCTGGGTGCCGGCGACCGCGGGCAACATCTCCCTCCGCCTGGCGGATGGCCGCATCGCCATCACGCGCTCCGGCAGCCACAAGGGCTTCCTCGACGCCGGGCAGGTCATGATCGTGGACCTGGACGGAACGGCGGAGGATGCCGCCCTGCGCCCCTCCGCCGAGACGCTGCTGCACTGCGGCGCCTATCGCCGCTTCCCCGACGCGGGGGCGGTGCTGCACGGGCACAGTCCGGCCAACACCGTCCTCTCCCGCCTCTCCGGCGACGTGGTGCTGCTGGAGGGCTACGAGCTGCTGAAGGCCTTCCCCGGCCTGCCGACGCACGAGGCGACGGTCGAGGTCCCGGTCTTCGAGAACGACCAGGACATCCCCCGCCTGCAAGGCCGGGTCGAGGCCCGCTGGCAGGAGATGGCCGCGGACGGCCTGCCCATCCCTCCCGGCTACTTGATCCGGGGTCACGGCATCTATGTATGGGGCCCCGACATGCCCGGCGCCCTGGCCCGGATGGAAGCCCTTGAATTCATGCTGGCCTGCGAGCTCGCCGCGCTCCAGGCCCGAGGAGGATCGCCCGCATGAGCCGTCTCGTCGTTCACGACGCCAAGTCCCAGTCCGTCCTGCTGGACACGCAGGATGCGCGGGTCATCGCCGACACGCTGCGCCCGATCGGCGTGCGCTTCGAACGGTGGGAGGTCGCGCCCCTGCCCGCCGGCGCCGCGGCCGAGGCCGTGCTGGAGGCCTATCGCCCGCAGCTCGACGCCTTCATGGGCGAAACGGGCGCCGGCACGGCGGACGTCATCAAGCTGGACCCCAGCCATCCGCAGAAGGATGCGATGCGGGCGAAGTTCCTCTCCGAGCACACCCACACGGAGGACGAGGTCCGCTTCTTCCACGAGGGCTCGGGCAACTTCGTGCTGCACGTGGACGGCAAGGTCTACGACGCCCACTGCACCCGGGGCGACCTGATCTCCGTGCCGGCCAACAGCCAGCACTGGTTCGACGCGGGCACGGAGCCCTCCTTCACCGTGCTGCGGGTCTTCACCGACACCACCGGCTGGACGCCGCACTACACCGGCACGGACATGGCCGAGCGCTTCCCGGCGGCCACCGCGGCCGCGCCGGCCAGGGCCGCGGAATGACCCAGACCACGCCGGCGGCGCCGATCGCCGCCGTCGTCACGGACATCGAGGGCACCACCAGCGCCATCAGCTTCGTGAAGGAGACCCTGTTCCCCTTCGCGGCAGCGGCGCTGGACGGCTTCCTGGATGCCCATGGCACCGAGCCGGAGGTCGCCGCCATCCTGGCCGAGGTCGGGCACCTCGCCCCCGGCCAGGACCCGCGCGCGGCGCTGCGTGGCTGGATGGCGACGGATGCCAAGGTCACGCCGCTGAAGGCGCTGCAGGGCCTGATCTGGCGCACGGGCTTCGAGGATGGCCGGCTGCACGGGCACCTCTACCCCGACGTGGCCCCCTGCCTTCGCGCCTGGTCGCGCGCCGGCCTGCGGCTCTGCGTCTACTCCTCCGGCTCGGCCGAGGCGCAGAGGCTGCTCTTCGGCCACTCCGTCGCGGGCAACCTGACCCGCCTGTTCGAGGGCTTCTTCGACACCCGCATCGGCGCCAAGCGCGAGGCCGCCAGCTACGCCGCCATCGCCGCCGGGCTGCACCTGCCGCCGCGGGAGATCCTGTTCCTCTCCGACGTGGCCGAGGAGCTGGACGCCGCCACGGCCGCCGGCCTCGCCGCCTGCCAGCTGGTCCGCCCCGAGGACGGTACGCAGGCCACGGACCGGCACCCCCGCGCGGCAGACTTCCGCGGCGTCGCCCGGCTGTTCGGCCTAGCCGCGCCGGCTGCAGGGGCCGGCTGACACCGCTCGGGTCCGCGAAACCCGGGACTTCGGGCCATTGCCCGGGGAGGCACCCTCCCCCTCCACCAGATGACCTGACCCGTCGTGCTGCCGTGTTCCTGCGGTGGACCGGGAGGGGACGCCGTCCCCTCCCAGACCCTCCCCTGCCGGGGCCACAAGCGGGCCCCGGTCCCCGCTGGGAGTTGGCTTTGCGCGGTGAGCGTCAGCCTGCGAGTTGAACCCTGACGGAGCTCGGACAGGCGGGACTCCAGAATAGCTTTGAAGGCGTCAGCGATTGCGGCGGCCGGTCCCGCCGAGGAGCCAAGCTCCTCGGCGTCGCGACCCCGTCGCAGGCTGTCCCGCGGCAGCGCCAAATGGGTCCAGGGCCCGCAGGGTCCTGGCGGAGTGGGGGTACGGGGGCGAGGCAGAGCCTTGCCCCCGGGGAGCGGGCGCCCCCCCGCGCCGGCACATCCGCCGTCCGTATCAGCCCAACCCGACGAGGGAGCGGGCGAAGTCGTGCGGCTCGAAGGGGCGGAGGTCGGCGGCCTTCTCGCCCACGCCCACGGCATGGACGGGCAGGCCGAACTCCTGCGCCAGCGCGACGACGACGCCGCCCTTGGCCGAGCCGTCGAGCTTGGTGACGACGAGGCCGGTGACGTCCACCATTTCGCGGAACACCTTCACCTGCTGCAAGGCGTTCTGGCCGGTGGTGGCGTCCAGCACCAGCAGCACGGCGTGGGGAACGGCAGGGTCCTTCTTGCGGAGCACGCGGATGATCTTGCGCAGCTCCTCCATCAGCCCGGCCTTGTTGTGCAGCCGGCCGGCGGTGTCGACCAGCAGGATATCCATGCCTTCCGCGACCGCGCGGTCCAGCGCCTCGTGCGCCAGGCCTGCGGCATCCGCGCCGGTCTTCGCGGGCGCCACCACGGGCGCGCCGGTGCGCTCGCCCCAGACCTGGAGCTGCTCGACGGCGGCGGCGCGGAAGGTGTCGCCGGCCGCCAGCATCACCCGCCGTCCCTCGGCCCGCCACTGCTCCGAAAGCTTGGCGATGGTGGTCGTCTTGCCCGTGCCGTTCACCCCCACCATCAGCACGACGTAGGGCTTCACCCCCGGCATCGGGACCAAGGGCTGCGCCACGGGTGTCAGGATGGCCGCGATCTCCTCGGCCAGGGCGCCCTTCACCTCCTCGTCCGAGACCTCGCGGCCGAAGCGGGTGCGGCGGAACTCGCCGACGATGCGGCGGGAGGCAGCGACGCCCAGGTCGGCGGCGACCAGCGTGTCCTCCAGATCCTCCAGCGCGGCATCGTCGAGCTTGCGCTTGGTGAAAAGGCCGGTCAGCCCCTCCGTCAGCCGCTGGGTGGAGCGCTGCAAGCCCGCCTTCAGCCGGCCGAAGAAGCCGACCGTGGCCGGCGGCTCGCCGGCCGGGACAGGGGGGACGGCGGGCGGCGGGAAGGCCGGCGAGAAGGCGGGCGGGGCGTCCGGCACCGGGGGAACGGGTGGCCAGGCGGGCGGCACGGTCCCCAGCGGCGGGGCGGCGGGCGGCACCACGGGCCACGGCGGCAGCGCCCCGGAAACGGCAACCCCCGCGCTGGTATACGCGGGGGGGTCCTGGATGGGCGGCGGGGTCCCGGGCTCCTCGGCGGGCGGGGTATCCGGGATGTCGGCCGGTGGCGGCTCCTCCACATCCGGCTCGTCGTCGTCGGGCGGGACGGGTATGGGATTCGGCGGCTCCTGCACCGGCGGCGGCTCGGGCACCGGGTCCCCGCCCCGCAGGCTCCGGAAGGGGGCGTCCTCCGCCCGCACCTCCTCCAGCAGCAGCGCCTCGACCTCGGGCGGCAGGATCAGCAGGTCCGCGTCCTCCGCCACCGGCTCCAGGATGCTGGACAGGGGTGCCTCGGCGGGGGAATCCCCGGGCGGGGGCGGCTCGGAGGCAGGTGCGGCCGGGCTGGCCTCCCGGCCGGTCAGCCGGCCCCACAGGTCCTTCAGCGCCATGCGGCGGGCTCCTCTGCTGTGCCGCTTCCATCCCCCGTGGGTGCTGCCCACGCGGCACGGAAGCCTCGGCACGCTGGACAAACGGCCGGCCGGCGGCCGGCGCGGGACGATGGCCGACCGGGCGAACGCGGCCCGGCCACTAGAGTTCGAGCGTGCCCTGGAAGGCGGTCGCCACCGGGCCGGTCATCAGCACGTGGCCATCCGATTCGCGCCAGGCGATGCGAAGCTCGCCGCCGGGCAGGATGACGGTCGCCTCGCGTCCGGTCAGGCCGCGGCGATGGGCGTTCACCAGCGCCGCGCAGGCGCCGGAGCCGCAGGCGAGCGTCAGCCCGGCCCCCCGCTCCCAGACCGTGAGCAGGATGCGGTCGGGGCCCAGCACCTCGGCGAAGCCGATATTGGCGCGCTCCGGGAAGAGCGGGTCGTGCTCCAGCCCCGGGCCGAGGGCCCCGGCGTCGATCGCCGCGAGGTCCGGCACGAAGAAGGTCGCGTGCGGATTGCCCATGGAGCAGGCGGCGGGATCGGCGACCCCCGCATGCTCGAAGCCGGGCCGCGCCAGCGGCAGGTGCAGCGTGTCCATCGCCCGCGCCAGCGGCACGTCGCGCCAGTCCAGCCGGGGCGCCCCCATGTCCACCTCGATCAGCCCGCCCTCGCGGGCCACGGCGCGCAGATCCCCGGCGATGGTGCGGATCACCGCCTGGTCGCCGCCGGATTCCGCCATCAGCAGATGCGCGACGCAGCGCGTGGCGTTGCCGCAGGCGCCGGAGGCGGAGCCGTCCGGGTTGGCGATGCGCATGAAGGCATCGTGGCCCGCCGCGCCGGGCTCCAGCACGATGAGCTGATCGAAGCCCACGCCGCGGCGACGGTCGCCGATGGCGGCGATCCGCTCGGGGGTCAGGGGCAGGTCGGCGGCACGGGCGTCCAGGATGACGAAGTCATTGCCGAGGCCGTGCATCTTGCGGAAGGGGATGAGCACGTCCCGGCATATAGGGCGCCCCCGCCGGGGGTGGAAGCGCGGCGCCGGGCGCGGGAGGGCGCGACGGCCGTCCCACCCGCACCGGTCGCTGGGCTTCGCGGCCCGTCTTGTGCAATCTCCGCCGCCCCGGGCGCGACGCAGCCCCACACAGCCGGAGTGACGATCCCATGCCCCTCGCCACGCGACGCGGACTGCTTGCCGGAACCGCCGGCCTCGCCGCCGGGCTCGGGACCACCGGACTGGGTCGTCCGGCCCTTGCCCAGGGTGATGCCGCGCATGTGCTGCGCTTCATCCCCCAGGCGGACGTGACCACGCTCGATCCGCTGGCCACCACCTCCTATGCCGTGCGCAACCACGGGCACATGGTCTGGGACACGCTCTACGGGCTGGACACCGACTTCCGCCCGCAGCCTCAGCTCGCCGAGGGCCACACGGTGGAGGATGACGGCAAGCGCTGGGTCTTCACCCTGCGCGACGGGCCGACCTTCCACGACGGCGAGAAGGTGCGGGCGGCCGATGCGGTGGCTTCCATCAAGCGGTGGATGGGGCGCGACACGCACGGCCAGACCCTCGCCGCGCGGCTGGACGAGATCCGCGCGCTTGACGACCGGCGCTTCGAGCTGCGGCTGAAGAAGCCCTTCGGCGCCATGTTGGACGCGCTGGGCAAATCCTCCTCCTACCCCTGCTTCGTCATGCCGGAGCGCTTCGCCAACACGCCCTTCACCACGCCGCTGACGGAGGTGGTGGGCTCCGGCCCCTATCGCTTCCTGGCGGGCGAGCGACGGTCGGGGGCGCAGGTGGTCTACCAGAAGTACGGCCGCTACGTGCCGACCCCGGTGGGCACGCCGGGCGTCACCGCCGGGCCGAAGCTCGCGAATTTCGAGCGGCTGGAGTGGCGCATCATCTCCGACCCCGCCACCGCCGGCGCGGCGCTCCAGGCGGGCGAGGTGGACATCTGGGAGCGCATGGCCCCCGACCTGCGCTCCGTCCTCTCCCGCCGGCGGGACGTGGTGATCGACCGGGTGGAGACCAACGGCACGGTCGTGATGCTGCGCCCCAACCACCTGCACCCGCCCTTCGACGACCCGGCGGTGCGGCGGGCGCTGTGGCCGGCCATCGTGCAGTCCGACTACATGTCCGCCGTGATGGGGCCGGACCGGTCGCTGTGGCAGGACGGGGTGGGCGCCTTCCCGGCCGGCTCCGCGCTCGCCTCGGACGAGGGGATGGCGGCGCTGACCGGGCCGCGCGACCTCGCCAAGGCGCGCGCGGCCTTGCAGGCGGCGGGCAAGCTGGGGGCGAAGGTCGTCACCCTCAACCCCGCCGACCAGATCAACAACAGCAACCTGACCGCGGTCGCCATCGACATGTTCCGCAAGGTCGGGCTGGAGCCGGAGGACGCCGTCTCCGACTGGGGCACGCTGCTGCAGCGGCGCGGGCGCAAGACCCCGCCCAGCGAGGGCGGGTGGAACGCGGTGGTGGTGCTGTTCGGCGGCGAGGACCTGGCGAATCCCGGCGGCCACCCGCTGCTGCGCGGCAACGGGCAGGATGCCTGGTTCGGCTGGCCCACCAGCCCGAGGCTGGAGGAGCTGCGCGACGCCTGGTTCGAGGCGCCGAGCGCCGAGGCGCAGAAGGCGATCGGGCGGCAGATCCAGGCGCAGTTCTTCCAGGACGTGCCCTACTGGCCGCTGGGGCAGTACTTCGTGGACGTGGCGCGGCGAAGCAACTTCACCATGGCGCGGCGCGGGATGAGCCTGCCGCTGAACGTGACGCGGGGGGCGTAAGGGCTCCGGGGGCCCCATCCTCGCCCGGGAGCGGGACGCCGCGCCGCGCGACGGGTCGGAGCCGCCCCGATGAAGACATCGGGACAGGGGTGGGCCGCCCCCCACAGCAGGACGTGGCATTGCGTCGCGGCCGTCCGAAGGCCGCGACCCTTCCCTGGCGGTACCCCGGACGCCGGGACGGCCTGCAAGCCCGTCGCGGACAGGGCGCCGGCCAGCGGGGGTCAGGCGCCACCTTCGTGGGGGCGGACGGCTTGCCGCCCCATCATGTTACCGATAACATAGCCCGGCTCGACAAGACGAATCATGCGGGCCGGAGCAACCGGCCCGCGAAACCGGGAGTATGTCCATGCCCAGCAGACGCAACCTGCTGCTGACGGCCGGGGGCCTCGCCGCCACCCTCGCCCGCCCCTCCCTGCTCCGCGCCGCAACCTGGCCGGACGGCCCCCTGACCCTCATCATCCCCTGGACCGCCGGCGGCGGCACCGACACCATCGGCCGCGCCCTGGCCCCGGTGATGGGAGAGCTGCTGGGGACGACGGTGACCGTGCTCAACCGCCCCGGCGGCAACGGCGTGGTCGGGCACATGCAGATCCGCCAGTCGCCGCATGACGGGCTGACCTTCGGCGTCATCGGGCCTCAGCTCGTCGCGGCGCCGCTGCTGGGCCCCACCCCGGTCACCTGGCAGGACCTGCAGCCGCTGGCGATGCTGAAGGCCGACGTGCTGTCCGTGACCGTCGGCGGCCGCACCCCCTGGCGGACCCTGCCGGAGCTGCTGGCCTTCGCCCGCGCCAACCCGGAGGCGGTGCGGATGGGGAATACCGGCCAAGGCAGCTCGGTCCATATCGCCGTGCTGGAGCTGGAGAAGAAGGCGGGCATCGCCCTCACCCACGTTCCCTATGCCGGGGCCGCGCCGGTGGTGCGGGACATGCTCGGCGGGCACCTGGACGCCACCATGGCGAGCGCGGTGGAGCTGCGCGGCCAGGTGGCCTCCGGCGACCTGCGCATGCTGGCGGTGACGGGGCGCGAGCGGCACCGGCTGTTCCCGGAGGTCCCCACCGCGGCCGAGCAGGGCCTCGACGTGGTGGTCAGCAACTGGAGCGGCCTGGCCCTGCCCAAGGGCGTGCCGGAGCCGATCCAGCGGCGGCTGGAGGAGACGGTGCGACTGGCCATGGCGGACCCGCGCTTCACCTCGGTGATGGCGCAGCAGGGCTTCGACATGCGGTTCCGCGGCATCGCGGATTTCACCGCCTTCCTCCACGAGGCGGACACCCAGTCCCGCACCTATTTCCGGAGCTGAGGCATGCCTGTCCTGGGCTGGGACCACCTGCACCTGCGCAGCGCCGATCCCGATGCGGCCGGCGCCTTCTACGTGGAGGCGCTGGGCGCCGAGCCTGTGGACCGCCGGGTCACGGGGGGGACGGTCCGGGTCGCGCTGCGCCTCGGCGGCACCCTGCTGTTCCTGGAGACCGTGCCCGCGGAGACCCCGTTGCCGCCGGAGCCACCCTTCCGCGGGATGGAGCATATCGGGCTGGCGGTGACGGGCCTGGACACGCTGGTGGAGCGGGCGGTGGCCCGGGGGGCCAGGGTGGCGACGCCGCCGAACACGGTGAAGCCGGGTATCCGGGTGGCCTTCCTCGAGGCGCCGGACCGGGTGCGCGTGGAGCTCATCGAACGGGACGGGTGAAGGGCCGACCGGCCCTTCCGCCTACAGCAGCCAGTCCAGCGACCGCCGCAGCCGCGCCGTGCCATCGGCCTCGTACCAGCGGCCATGGGCGAAGATCACCCGCTCCGGCGCCCAGCCCAGCATCCGCCGGGCGGCCGCGCGCGGCGCCGCGCCGCCGGCCTTCACCAGCCAGCGCAGATAGGCCGGGGCACGCCCGTCCGGCGCCAGCGCCCCGGCCATGCCCATCCACTGGCGAGAGAACCAGGGCAGCCTCTCCCCCTCCAGGTTGATGATCAGGTCCGTCAGGACCAGCGTCCGCGACGCCCGGTGGTGGAAGGCGATCTCGTGGAAGCCCAGCGCGCCCGTCACCGCCGCCTGGTCGATCTCCCCCTCCCAGGCCGGGGGCGCCCGGTTGCCCAGGTCGGTGTCCAGCCGCAGGCCCGAGCGGCGCACCGCCCGCCGGTCGCGCAGGCCAGGCGCCGCCCAGCTCACCGCGCCGGGGAAGGCGGCCTGCCAGTCCCGCACCATCATCCAGTGGGAGATGCTGGGCGCCACCAGATGCCGCACCGGGCCCAATCGCCCGATCTCCGCGCGCAGGGACGGGGTGCAGCGCGTCGGGGAATGCAGCCAGACCGAGCCGTCCGCCAAGCGGATCACGGTCATCCGCACCGGGAACTCCAGCGGCCCGACATGCAGCGGGGCGCTGTCCACGATCCACAGCCCCTCCGCGACCGGCTTCAGCGTGTCGAGCGGGGGATAGGCCGGGTCGGGCATCGCGCGGGTCCGCCAGGGTTCCCGCCCAGCCTCCCATGCCGGCCAGCCCGGCGGCAATTCCGCGGGCGCCGCCACCCCATGGCCCGGCCCGTCTCCTGGCACCCGGCACACGGATTGCCTTAGGCTGCGCGCATGCTCGACTCCGCCACGCCCCCCGACCTCCCCGTCATCGACCTGTCCGGCCTGGGCAGCGCGGCGGGCGACGTCGCCATCGCGAAGGCGCTGGACGCCGCCTTCGGCACGGTCGGCTTCGCCTATTTCGCCGGCACCCCGGTCACGCCGGAGCAGCAGGCGGAGATCTTCGCCGCCTCCCGCGCCTTCCACGCCCTGCCGGACGAGCAGAAGCGCGCCGTGTCGATGAACGAGTTCCACCGCGGCTACATGGCGCCCAACACCTCCGTCATCGCCACCTCCTCCGTGGCGAAGGTGACGAAGCCGAACTTCTCCGAGAGCTTCATGTTCATGCACGAGGTCCCGGCCGGGGACCCGCGCTTCGGCCTGCCGCTGCAGGGCCCGACCCCCTGGCCGGAGGGGCTGCCGGCGTTCCGCGAGGCGGTGCTGACGTACCAAGCGGCGATGGAAGCCTTCTGCCGCAAGCTGCTGCGCCCCATGGCGCTGGCGCTGAACCTGCCGCCCGACGCGCTGCTGCCCTATTTCGAGCAGCCGACCACCTTCCTGCGCCTGCTGCACTACCCGCCCCAGGCGCCCGATTCGCCCGACGACGCCTTCGGCTCGGCGCCGCACACCGACTACGGCTTCCTGACCGTGCTGGCGCAGGACAGCCTGGGCGGGCTGGAGGTGCGGCGCGCCGACGGCGTCTGGCTGAAGGCCACGCCCATCCCCGGCACCTTCGTGGTCAATGTGGGCGACATGCTCTCGCGCTGGACCAACGGGCGCTGGCAGTCCACGCCGCACCGGGTGAAGAACCTGTCGGGCAAGGACCGCTACTCCTGCCCCTACTTCTTCGACATGGACATGGACGCGACGGTGGAATGCCTGCCGAGCTGCACGGGCCCGGACAACCCGCCGCGCTTCCCGCCCGTGCGCTACGGCGACTACCTGCTGGAGCGGCTGAACAAGAACTACGCCTACCGCCAGAAGTCCTCGGCCTGATCCGCTTCCCAAGGATATCCCGATGATCCTGACCCGCCGTTCCGCGCTGGCCGGCCTGGCCGGCGCCGCCCTGCCTCTGTCCGGCGGTGGCGCCTTCGCCCAGGCCCCCGGCCCCTTCACCGCCAACACCTATGGCGGGCGGTGGGAGCAGATCTGGCGCAACCAGATCATGCCGCGCTTCTCCCGCACCATCGGCGGGCGGGCGACGCAGCTCGACATCGGGCTGGGCACCGGCTGGGTCACCGCCTTCCGCGCCGCGGGCAGGGAGAAGCCGCCCTATTCCGTCTTCATGGCCAACGAGCGCTACGTCGTGCTGCTGCGCCAGGAGGGGTTCTTCGAGACGCTGGACGAGAGCAAGGTCCCCAACCTCGCCAAGGTGGTGGAGGCCGCGCGCTTCCCCGACAACAAGTCGGTCACCGGCATGATCGGCCCGATCGGCATCGCCTACCGCACGGACATGGTCCGCACGCCGCCCAAGGGCTGGGCCGACCTGTGGAACCCCGCCTACAAGGGGCAGCTCGCGCTCTATTCCATCACCAACTCCGCCTCGATGATGCTGCTGATGTGGGCCGGGCAGCATTTCGGCCGCGGCCCCGACGACATCGACGCGGCGGTGGCGAAGTTCGCCGCGCTGAAGCCCTTCCCGCAGGTCGCCTTCTCCGGCCAGATGACGCCGCTGCTGACCCAGGGCCAGGTCGGCATCGCGCCGCTGGACCTCGCCGAGGTGATCGGCATGAAGAAGCGCGGCGTGCCGGTGGAGTTCGTCCTGCCCGAGGAGGGCATGATGATCTTCGACCAGACCTTCTCCATCCTCGCCAACGGCACGGACAAGGAGACGGCCTACAAGTACCTGGACTTCATGCTGAGCCCGGAGATGCAGCTGCTCTTCGCGCGGGAGTTCCAGCAGGCGCCGGTGAACCGGGACGTCGTCCTGCCGGCCGAGATCGCCGAGACCATGCCGATCACCCCGGCGCACATGGCCAAGGCGATGCGCTTCGACTGGGCGCTGGCGGCGAAGATCGCTCCTGCCCTCTCCGATGCCTGGGCCAAGGCCATCTGAAGCACCTCGCATGGCCCAGGTGGATGTGGCGAGGCTGCGCAAGCGCTACGGCAGCGCGACCGCCCTCGACGGCGTGACCCTGCGGGCGGAGGAGGGTGAGCTGATCTCCCTCCTCGGCCCCTCGGGCTGCGGCAAGACGACGACGCTGCGCTGCATCGCGGGCTTCATGGACCCCGATGGCGGCGACATCCGCGTGGACGGCGCCTCGATCCTGGGGTTGCCGGCGAACCGGCGCGGCTTCGGGGTGGTGTTCCAGAACTACGCGCTGTTCCCGCACCTGACGGTCTTCGACAATGTCGCCTACGGCCTGGTCGCCCGGCGCGTACCGGCGGAGGAGCGGCGCGCGCGCGTGGCGGAGGCGCTGGCCATGGTGCGGCTGACCGGGCTGGAGCAGCGCCTGCCCCGCGCGCTGTCCGGCGGGCAGCAGCAGCGCGTGGCGCTGGCCCGCGCGCTGGTGATCCGCCCGCGCCTGCTGCTGCTGGACGAGCCGCTGGCCAACCTGGACGCCCGGCTGCGGCACGAGGTGCGCTGGCTGATCCGCGAGGTGCAGCAGGCCGCCCGCACCACCGCCTTCTACGTCACCCACGACCAGGCGGAGGCGATGGCGATCTCCGACCGGGTGGCGGTGATGAAGCACGGCCAGGTGGCGCAGTTCGCCACCCCGCGCGAGATCTACCAGCGCCCCACCGAGCGATACGTCGCCGACTTCACCGGCGAGGCCAACTTCCTCCCCGCCCGGGTGGAATCCCGCCTGGCGCCCGGCTGGTACCGCGTGGCCGCCGGCGGGGCGCTGCTGGACATGCCGGGGCCGGACGACCTGCCGGCGGAGGCGGAGCTGATGCTGCGCCCCGAGGCGATCGCGCTGGCCCCCGACGGCACCGGCGCGCTGACGGGCCGCATCGCCACCGCCGCCTTCCTGGGCGCGGCGCAGAACGTCGAGGTGGTGCTGGCCGACGGGTCGCGGCTGCGCTTCCTCGCCCCGCCGAACGCCGTCCTGCCCGCCGAGGGGGCGGTATCGCTGGCGGTGGAGGCCGAGCATGGCTGGCTGATGCCGAAGGTCGCACCGTGAGGGGCGCCCCGTGAGCCGGCGCCAGCTGTTCCGCATCCTGCTCGGCCTGCCGGCCGCGGGCTTCCTGCTGGTCTTCTTCGTGCTGCCCTACGTCGAGATGGTGGCGATGAGCTTCCGCGCCGCGGCGCCGGATGCGCCCTTCGGCGAGGGCCACACGCTGGCGCATTACGGCCGGGCCCTGGGGGATGCGTACTACCTGGGCGCGCTGGCGCGCAGCCTGGGCACGGGGGCGGCGATCACCCTGCTGTGCCTGCTGCTCTCCTACCCGCTGGCGCTGCATCTCTCGCGGCTGCAGGGGCGCTGGCATGTCGTCTTCTATGCCTGCATCGTCTCGCCGCTGATGATCGGGGTGCTGGTGCGCAACTTCGGCTGGATGGTGATCCTCGCCGTGGACGGGCCGCTGAACCGCTGGCTGATGGCGGCCGGGATCATCTCCGCGCCGATGCGGCTGCTGTTCAACCAGGGCGTGGTGGTGATGGCGCTGGTCCATGTCTTCACACCCTTCATGGTGCTGCCCATCGCCAATGCGCTGCGCGGAGTGAACGACAGCCTGCGCGACGCCTCCGCCTCCCTCGGCGCGGGGCGGTGGGAGACGTTCCGCCGGGTCACCCTGCCGCTCTCCTTCCCCGGCATCCAGGCGGGGGTGGTGCTGGTCTTCGTGCTCTCCGTCGCGGCCTATGTCACGCCCGCGCTGCTGGGCGGGCAGGGGCTGGCGCTGATGCCCTCGATCGTCGTGCAGCAGCTCACCGGCTCTTTCGCCTGGCCCTTCGGCGCGGCGCTGGCGGTGGTGATGGCCGCCTCCACGCTGGTCATCGTCTCCGCCTTCACCCTCGCGACGCAGCGCCTGGCGGAAAGGACGCGGGCATGAGGGACGCGGCATGAGGGCGGGCGAACGCTGGGCGCGGATCGGCGCCGCCGCCGTGCTGATCCCCGTCTACGCCTTCCTGCTGGTGCCGCTGATCGCCGTCGTCGCCGCCTCCGTCACGGCGGGCGAGCTGATGCGCGTGCCGCCCCAGGGCTTCTCGCTGAAGTGGTTCGGGCGCTTCTTCGACAACGTCGTCTTCATGGAGGCGCTGACCCTCTCGCTGCGCGTGGCGCTGACGACGACCGTGTGCGTGTGCGTCCTGGCGACGCTGGCGGCGCTGTGCCACCGCGCGCTGTCGCGCCGGCTCGGCGCCGCCTTCCGCGTGGCGATGACGCTGCCGCTGCTGCTCCCGGAGCTGCTGACGGCGATCGGGCTGCTGTTCTTCGTCTACAAGGTGGGGCTGGGGAAGTCGCTGCTGGGGTTGCAGATCGGCCACGTCGTCATCGCCTTCCCCTTCGCCTTCCTCTCCATCGTCGCGGCGCTGGAGCAGGTGGACCCGGCGCTGGAGGAAGCCTCCGACAGCCTCGGCGCCGGCGGGTTCGAGACCTTCCGCCGCGTGCTGCTGCCGCTGATGAAGCCGGGGCTGATGACCGGCGCGCTCTTCGCCTTCATCGTCTCGATGGACATCTTCACCGTCTCGCTGCTGCTCAAGCCGATCGGCGGCAACACCCTGCCCCTCGCGCTGTTCGACTTCCTCGCCTACGACTTCGATCCGACGGCGGCGGCGGCGGCCACCATCTCCGTGATCCTGGCCTTCGCCGGCGTCGTGCTGATCGAGAAGCTGGTCGGGCTGCGCCGTGCCTTCTGACGGCGGGGTGCATGGGCCCCGGCCGGCGCGGGCCGGATGCCCGCGCGCGCCCGCGGTCCCGCCGCATGGCCCGCAGGGTGGCACAGGGACGGGCCGCCCCATGCCGGGACGACGGCCGGATGCCGATTTCTTGCGTCATCCGCCATGCCGCCGCCCTTGTGGATTCCGACAAGCGCCCAATATCATTCTGTATACGTAACATTTGGACGCGGCAGAATGGCGAAGAAGGACTGGCATACCCGGCTGACGAGCCACGGCACCGTGCACATGGTGAAGGAACAGGACCAGCCACAATCCTGCGCCATCGCCTGCACGCTGATGGTCAACTTCAAGATCAGGAAGGGCGCGCTGCTGCTGGGCGCCGCCGCGGCCGCCGCGGGCGGCGCCATCATCCCCGTCTTCGGCGGACTGATCGGGCCGCAGCTGATGCAGACCGCCGTGGACTACGCGGTGAAGACGGAACCCGAGGTCTATGCCGCCTACGGCGCCATCCGGGGATCGTACTACGATGGCAACGAGCCAATCCTCGTCGCGGAACTGCCCAAGATCCTGCGTCACCTTGGCCTGGGCGAGTGGGAGACCGTCGCCGTCCCGCCGATCGCCTCCGGCAAGCTGGTGGCCGACAGCCTCCGCCAGGGCGACCCGGTCATCGTCGGGATCAGCTGGTCCAACGGGACGCACCACGTGGTGGTGGCGGATACGGTGGACGGGCGCGGCGACCTCACCCAACTCTTCCTCTGCGATCCCGGCGATGGCCAGGTGCACGTGGTGGACGCGAAGCCGATGGGCGGCGTGCGCTACCGCGTCGAAGGCTATTTCAACGGGCATGTCTGCCGACGCAAGGCCGCCGCGGTGCCGCCGCCCATCCCCTACAACCCCGCCACGGGCTGAACGCCGCTTCCCGTGGCCCCCCCTTGGTCCCTGGAAGCGCGACGTCAGATCGCGAAGTTCAGCGGCTCGGTGGAAGGGCGCTTCAGCCCGGCCGCCTGGGCCCGGCGCAGCAGATCCTCCACGGTCATGGATTCCAGCCTCTCGCGCAGCGCCGCATCCAGCTCCCGCCATAGCGGCCCGACGATCACCGCCTGCAGCCGCCCGTGCAGCTCCGGCGTCCCGCCGTCATCGGCCACGCTGGCCACCACCTCGGACAGGCGGATATCCCGGCCGCGCCGCGCCAGGCGGTAACCGCCGCGCGGGCCGCGCGTGCTCTCCAGCAGGCCGGCGCGGGAGAGGATCTGGAAGACCGGCTCGATGCCGCGCTTGGCCGCCCCCAGCCGCTCGGCGATGTCCGCGCCGCTTGCCACCCCGCCACCCCGCCCGGCGTGGAAGGCCACGTCGAGCATGACGGCCACGGCGGTCAGTGCGCGGTCCTGGCGGAGCAGCATGGAAGGGGAACGATCCTCACCGTTGACGAAGAGGCGTCGGAAATACGCCCGTCGAACGTGGAAATCCAGCCCGGGGCGTCCCGCACTATCGCACCAGGCGCCGCGCCAGCTTCCGCGCGCGCTCGCCGCGCGGGGCGTCGAGCAGCCGGGCCAGGGCGAAGGGCCCGTGCCGCACGCGGGCGCGCCAGTCGCTGAAGGCGTCGAACCCCGCCCGCCCGTGGTAGCGCCCCGACCCCGAAGCCCCGACCCCGCCGAAGGGCAGTCCGGGGAAGGCGACATGGTCCAGCGTCCGCCCCGTCGCGATGGACCCGCTGCGCGTCCCGGCGGCGATCCGCACCTCCTCCGCCCCGGTCGCACCGAACAGGAACAGGGCCAGCGGCGCCGGGCGCGCGGCCAGCCATGCCAGGGCCGCGTCCAGCCCGTCGCATTCCACCGCGCCCAGCACCGGACCGAAGCTCTCCTCCCCCGGATCGCCGCCCAGGCGCAGCGGCACCGGCCCCGGCGCCAGCCGCTCCGTTCCCTCGGCCAGCCGCGCCTGCCGCGGCGCCTGCCACGGCACCACCCGCGTCTCCGCCGCGATCCCCGTCGCCCGCGCCGCGGCGGCGAAGTCCGCGCGCGAATGCCCGACCAGCAGCACGGTATCCGGCGCCACGCAGGTCTGCCCGGCATTCACCGCCTTGCCCGCCAGAATCGCGCGCGCCGCCGCGTCCAGCCGCGCGCCCGGCAGCACCAGCGCGGCGCAGCGCCCGCCCAGCTCCAGCGTCACCGGCACCAGCCCGGCCGCCGCGGCCTGGGCGACCAGCCGCCCCGTCTCCGTCCCGCCGGTGAAGACCAGGTGGTCCCAGGGCTGCGCCGCGAAATCGGCCGCCACCTCCGGCCCCCCCTGCACGACGCGCGCGACGGAAGGCCCCCAGGCCTCCTCCACCATCTCCGCGATCAGGGCCGCCGTGCGCGGCGTGTGCTCGCTCGGCTTCAGGCAGACGCGGTTCCCCGCTGCCACCGCCTCCAGCGCCGGCCAGAGGCAAAGCTGCACCGGGTAGTTCCACGGCGCCATCACCCCCACCACGCCCTTGGGCACCGGCTCCACCCAGGCCCAGCACGGCTGGAACGGCAGCGGCGCCAGCACGGGCCGCGGCCGCGCCCACCACCGCAGCCACCGCCGCGCCCGCCGCGCCGCCTGCACGGTCACCAGCACGTCGGCGACCAGCGTCTCCTCCGCCGCCCGCCCGCCGTAATCCGCATCCGCCGCCGCCGCGACCTCCCCCGCCCGCCGCACCAGCACCCGTGCCAGTGCGCCCAGCCGCCGCCGCCGCTCGGCCAGCGTCGGTCGCTCCGGCGCCGCGTCGCGTAGCGCGGCCAGGGCATCGGCGGGGGTCATGGCCTGGCGCCGTCCCCGTGGTCCGCTGGCGAGGGCTCTGCTCTCGCCGCACCCCCCCGCCAGGAAACCGGGATGCCTGGACCCTCCGTTCGGAACAGTGTGGCGCTGGCGGCGGCCGGGGCCTCCCGACGGCGTCGCCACGCCGAGAGACCCCGGCCATCGTCAGCACCAATACGAATGGGGGTCCAGGGGCTCTGCTCCTGGCGGGGGGACCAGGGGGGCGGAGCCCTCCCTGGGGCCGCGGGCACCACGCCGGCCCTCACCCTGCCGCCAGCACCCGACGCGCCGCGGCGGTGCCGGAGCGGATGGCGGCGTCGATGGTCGCGGGCAGGACGGGGTCGGTCCAGTCGCCGGCGAGCCAGGCATTGGCCAGCGGGCGCGCCGGGGCGCGGGGCGGCGGGCCGGGGGTGTGGCGCGGGGTGGCGCGGCGCTCGCGGATGGCGCGGCCGGGGGGCGGCGCCTCGGGCCAGTCTCCGGGGAGGGAGAAGGCGCGGGCGGCGGCGCGGATCTCGGCCCAGGCGCGGGGGGCGAGGGCGTCGGTGGCCTCCTGCGCCTCGGCATCGGCGGCGGAGACGGTGACGGCGATGCCGGCGGGGCGGGTCAGCACCCATTGGCAGAGCCCGCCAAGGACACCCAGGAAACGCACCGGGCCGGGGACGGGATGGGCGAAGTGGAGGTTCAGGATGGGGGCATGCGCCCCGGGCACGGGCAGGCCAGGCAGCAGCCGCGCGCTCTCCCAGGGCGGGGTGGCGAGCAGCACCGCATCGGCACCGGACAGGTGGAGGGGCCGATCGAAGCGCAGCACCGCGGCACGGCCTTCCTGCACCGCCAGCTCCCTCAGCCGGTGGCCCGTGCGGACCTCGCCGCCGGCGGAGCGGATCGCATCGAGCGCCGGCTGCACCAGGTCCGGGCCCAGCCCGCGCTCGGCGACCAGCAGCCGCGCGGCGCCGGGCACGGCGGTGCGGCGGAGCACGGCGGCGAGGCGGCGCGAGGAGGCCTCGGCGGCCGGGGTGTTCAACGCGGCGACGGTCAGCGGCTCGACATAGCCGCGCAGCAGGGCGGGGTGGCCGCGGAAGGCCTCGGCCACGGGCCGGTCGCGGCCGGGCAGCGCCAGCCGCAGCAGGGCCAGCACCCCGCCGGGCGAGGCGCCGTCCGGCCGCCGCGCCGGGTCGCGCCAACCGGCGGGCGAGAGCGCCACACGGCGGGCCCGGCCATCGGCCAGGTCCAGCACCGGCAGTCCGCCCGGCTCGGGCTCGATCCAGCGCGCGCGGGCGCCGATCGCGTCGAGGAAGCGCAGCGCCGCATGGTTGGCGCCGACCAGGGCATGGGTGCCGTTGTCCGTCCCGTCCGGCAGGGCGCGGGCGCGGCCGCCCGCCTCGGGCGCCGCCTCGTGCAGGACGACCGGGCGCCCGGCCCGGGCCAGGAGCAGCGCGGCGGAGAGCCCGGCCATCCCCGCCCCGATCACATGGACCGTCATGCGGCGCCCATCATGTGGCGCCCGTCATGCGGCGCGCGGTGCCGCCGGCCTGCCGCTTCCCGATCCCTGGGGGTCCTGGGCAGGCTCGTCGCGCCAGTCCGGCAGCACGCTGGCCGGCAGCCGCCCGGTCAGGGCGAACCAGGCCATGCGCGCCTTCTCGCCGGGCGCGAGCCGCGGACGCTCGCCGCGCCGGGCGAAGCCGCGCGCGATCAGCCGGTCCAGCAGCCGGGCATAGCCCCACATCATCACCCGCGCCGGCCGCATCGCGCGGGCGTCCAGCCCGGCCAGCTCCGCCTCGGCGGCGCGGAAGCCGTCGCGGGCGCGCCGCGCCAGCGCCGCCGCCACGCGCGGCAGGGCGGGCGAGGCCAGCAGCGCCCCGGCCGTACCGTCGCCGCCGAGCAGCGAGAGCGGCAGGTAGACCCGGTCGCGCGTGGCGTCCTCGTCCAGGTCGCGCAGGATGTTCACCAGCTGGAAGGTGCGGCCGAGCGCCAGGCCGAAGCCTTCCGCGCGCGGCTCGCCGAAGATGCGCACCGCCATGGCGCCGACGCTGCCCGCGACGCGGCGGCAGTAGAGGTCGAGCGCCGCCTCGTCCGGCAGGCGCAGGCGCGGGGCGGAATCCGTCTCCATGCCGGCGATCATCGCCTCGCACTCGGCGACCGGCAGGGCGAAGCGCGCCCGCGCCCAGGCCAGTTCGCGCGACAGGGCGCAGTCCGGGGCCGCCAGCTTCGCCCGCCACTGCGCCAGCGCCAGCCGCTTCTCGGGCAGCGGCATGGCGCCGTCGGCGATGTCGTCCACGGCGCGGCAGAAGGCATAGACCGCCCAGAGCGCCCGCCGCCGCTCGCCCCGCAGCGCCGCCATGCCGCGCGCGAAGGAGGAGCCGGAGCGCGCCACCCGCGCCCGCACCAGCGCCGCGTCGGACGGCCCGAGGCGCGGCGCCGCCGCCAGCGCCCGGGCGAAGTCGCCCTTGGTCAGCGCCACCCGGCCCGCCACCGGATCGGCCGCGCGCAGCCGGGCCAGGAGGGTACGGGCGCAGCCGAGGGTGACGGCCGTCTCCAGCGCCAGCCGGCGCGAGCGCAGCCCGCGCGCGAGGCCGGAGGCCCGGTCGAGCGCCTCCTCCACCCGGTCCAGCGCGGCATCCAGCACCGGGCGGCGATCGGTCCCGGGGGCGAAGAAGGCGGCCTCGCCGCCCGCCTCGTCCATCCAGGGCACGGGGAGGTAGACGCGGTCCAGCGCGGCGCGATCCGGCACCAGGTCCTGCAGGTGGTTCAGGATTTGCAGCGCCTCGCACAAGGCATCGGCGGCCGGGTGCAGCGCCGGGTCCTCGCCATGCAGGCGCAGCAGCATCCGCCCCACCGGCGCGGCGGAGCGGGCGCAGTAGCCCTGCAGTTCCGCCCAGTCGGCGTAGCGCCCCTGGGACGCATCCTGGCGGAAGGCGGAGAGCATGCTCCGCGCCTCCTCCGTCCCCGCGCCGGCGGCATGCAGACCCACCGCCTCCGGCACGGCCGTCGCCGGGTCATCCAGGGCGGCTTCCAGCGCATCCAGCCGCGCCAGCTTCTGCGCGGGGGTCAGGTCCGGGTGGTCGCCGATGTCGTCCGCCGCACGCACGAAGCGGTAGAAGCCCAGCACCTTCGGCCGGACCTCCCGCGACAGCAGCCAGGAGGCGACGGGGAAATTCTCGCTGCCGGGGTCGCGCGTGGGCTCCAGGGCGGGCGATTCGGGGGGGGCCGGCTCACCGGCTGGCGTCGCCTTCACGCCCGGCCTGCCTCCTTCCCCGTTCCGTTCAGCCGCTCGGCCTTCCTATCCCCCGGCGCCTCCGGCGCATAGGCGCGGCCCTTCCAGCCGGCCTTGCGGCCCAGCGCGCTGCGGGCCAGGGCGGTCCACTGGATGGCCAGCGCCACGGCGACCGTGGCCGGGTGCAGCGGGATGGTCCAGGACGGCTCCCGCGCGCGCCAGGTGATCGCCGCGCGCAGGGCATAGCTCGCCAGCAGCGCCGCCCCCGCCATCGGCGCCGGCAGCAGCAGCCAGGGCAGCAGGTGCCCGCCGCCCAGCAGCAGCGTCCAGACCGGCAGGCCCAGCGGCGTCGCCATCCCCTCGCGCGCGTTCTTCAGGAAGCCGTCCCAGGCCGGGCGGAAGCCGCGGTACATGCGGCAGGTGGCCAGCGGCGCGCCGTCCACCACCTCCGTCCGGTGGCCCTGGACCCGCAGCCGCCGGGCCAGGGCCAGCCCGTCATGCAGCACGCCGCGCACGGCGGCATGGCCGCCCGCGTCGCGATAGGCATGCGTCTCGACCAGGATGAGCTGGCCGCAGGCCGCCGCCAGGGCGGGCAGCGCCGTGAAGGCCCGCCCGCCCCCGGGCAGGTAGCCCAGCAGCAGCAGGTTGATCGCCGGGACCGTCAGCGCCTCGCCGAGCGTGCCGATCTCCTGCCGCGGTACGCCCGTCACCAGGGCCAGGTTGTGCCGCTCCGCATGGCCGGCCAGGGCCGCGGCCGCCTCCGGGGCCAGGCGGACATCGGCATCGATGAACAGCAGGTGCGTCCCCCGCGCCGCCTCGGCCAGCCGGGCGCAGGCATGCACCTTCCCCGTCCAGCCCGGGGGCAGCGGCGGCGCGGCGAGAAGCCGGACCCGCGGGTCGGCTTCGGCCAGCTCCAGCACGAGGGCGGCGGTGCGGTCGCGCGAGCCGTCATCCATCACCACCACCTCGACCGCCGTGCCGGTGGAGGCGAGGGCGGCGCGGACGCAGGCGGCGATATGCGCCTCCTCGTCGCGGGCGGGAATCAGGATGGAGACCAGCGTCCCGTCCAGCGCCGCCTCGTGGGGCGCCCGGACCAGCCACAGGTTCAGCGCCGCCAGGCTGAGCGGGAAAAGCGCGAGGACGAGGGCCAGGAGGGTCATGCGGTCCCCCCGGAGGCGGCACCGGCGCCCCCGGCCCGCGCCGGGGCGGCGTGCGCACGGATGGGCGAGCCGGGGCCGCCGCCGGGCGCCCGGCCGGCCTCCCGGCGGAGAGGGGGCATGGGGGAAAGGCGGCGCCTCTCCTCCGGGCCACAGGCGCCCGCAGCGGATCTCATCGCGCCTCATGCCTCGCATCGAAGCGCCGGCCGCGCAACGCCGCGCGCAGCCTGCGCCACAGGTCGTAGACCCCGCCCATCCCCTCCTGCCCCTGGACCAGCACGGTGAACCGGGCCGGGTCGTGGGTGATGGCCTCGGCGGCGAGGCGGTCCATCGTCTCCGTCAGGGCGGCGCGCAGCCGTTCGGCCCGCGCCTCGCGGTCCAGCGCGACGAGCTCCGCACCGGGGATCGGGGGACCGAAGGCGGCCAGCATCTCGGGCTTGCGCTCCGTCCAGAAGGGATAGTCCAGCGCCAGGGGCAGGAAGCGGGCGGCGGGCGCCAGCTCCGGCAGGCGGACGAGGCCGGGCGCGATCAGGACAGGGCGCTCGCGCGGGTCCTGGAAGCGACCGGGGGCGTTGATCCACAGGCTGCGGCCCGGCGCGGCCAGGACGTGCCGGGCCGTGCGCAGGAAGGCGGCGGCGCCGCGCGTCGTGCGGGTCTCCACGCCGAAGACGCCGATCCGGCGCATGAACCGGTAGCGGGCCAGGGCCGCGGCCTCCATCGGCGTGAACATGCGCCAGCCGTCCAGGGTCCGGCCCAGCAGCATGAAGGCCACCCCGTCCCACCAGGAGGGATGGTTGGCGAAGACCACCAGCGGTCCCTCCCCCGGCCCCGGCCGCGGCAGGCCCCAGGACGGCAGGCGCAGCGCGCGCATGTGCCGGCGGAAGAAGCGGCGGAACGCGGCGTGGAAGAAGGCGTGGCGACGCGGATCATGCAGCGCCACGGGATCCTCCGCCGGGGGCGGCCTGCCATGGTCCTGGGGCCCTGCCGCCGGCATCGCGCTTGGTCGCCCTCCCTTGTCCACGTCAGCCGGCCGGACATCGTTCCGGCAGACCATCATCCCAGCCACGGCATCCGGTCCCAGTATTCCGGCCCCGGTATTCCGGCCCCGGTATCCGGTCGCGGCATCCTGGCCCTGGCCGGGCCGGCGTGCCACCCCCGGGCCCTACTCCGCGGCCGGGGCCAGGGGGGCTTCCACGGCCCCGCGCAGGGCGTCGCGCTGCCCGGCGCGCTCCGCCGCCTCGTCCATGCCGCGCCCGCCGAAGTCGCGGTCGAGCGAATCGGCGGCGATCCAGCCGGACATCATCACCATGGGCATGCCAGGGCCGGGATGCGCGGCGCCCCCGGCCAGGTAGAGCCCCTTCACCGCGCGCGACCGGTTGCCCGGCTTGAAGGCGCCGAGGAAGGCGCCGTGCGAGGCGAGGCCGTAGATGGCGCCGTTCAGCACCTTGTAGCGCTCGTGGATGTCGACGGGGGTGAGCCGGCTCTCCACCACGATGCGCTCCTCGATGTCCTCCAGCCCGGCGGTGCGCTTCAGCTTGTCGAGGATGACCCGCCGGTAGGCGGGCAGCATCCGCGACCAGTCGTGGTGCGGCCGCAGGTAGGGGGTGTGGACGAGGACGTAGAGCGCCTCGCCCCCCTCCGGCGCCGCGGAGGGGTCGCTGACGGAGGGCGCGGCGAGGTAGGCGGTGGGGTCGGGGGCCGGCTCGCCCTTGCGGTAGATGGCGTCGAACTCCTCCTCCGCGTCGCGGGAGAAGACGAAGTCGTGATGGGCGAGGTGCTCGTAGCGCCGGTTCAGCCCGAGATAGAGCACCACGCCGGAACAGGCGGGCTCGAAGCCCTTGCGCGCGTACTTCTCGCCCGTGCCGCCGCCGACCAGCTCCTTGTAGGTGCGGATCGCGTCCATGTTGGAGATCACCGCGTCGCAGGCGATGCGCTCGCCATTCGCGACGACGCCCTTCACCGCGCCACCCTCGATGTCGAAGCCCGTCACCTCCACGCCCGGGCGCAGGTCGGCGCCCAGCTCGCCCGCCAGCCGCGCCAGCCCCTCCGCGACGGCGCGGGTGCCGCCGATGGGGTACCAGACGCCCTCCGTGCTCTGCATGTCGCCGATGCCGCAGAGCACGGCCGGCGCCTGGTAGGGGTTGGAGCCGACATACTGGCAGTAGTGGTCCAGCATCTGCGCCAGCCGCCCGTCGGGCACGCGGCCGCGGATGACCTTCGCCACCGTCTGGCCCATGCGCAGGCTCAGCACGTCCTTCATCGTGCCGGGCTGCAGGTTGCTCTTCCAGTCGATGGTGTCGAAGAGGTCCTCCACCGGCTTCCAGAAGAAGAACTTCTCCGACACGCCGTGCAGGTGCTCCGACAGCTTCTGGAACTTCCGGTAGCCCTCGCCCATGCCCTGGCCGGGCGCGAAGGCGTCCATCGCGCGGGCCATCGGCTCCACGCCTTCCATCAGGTCGATCTGCGTGCCGTCCTCGAAGAAGCAGCGCCATTGCGGGTCGAGGCGGATCAGCGGCAGCTCCGCCTGCTGGTCGCGCCCGGCCTCGGCGAAGATGCGGCGCAGGACGCGCGGCACCGTCAGGATGGTCGGGCCCATGTCGAAGCGGAAGGTCCCCGACCCGTCCGGCGCGTCGAGATGCAGCACCGCCGCCTTGCCGCCCAGCCAGGGGTTCTTGTCCAGCACCGTCACCTGGTGCCCGCGCGCCTGCGCCACCGCCGCCGCCGCCAGCCCGCCCAGGCCGGAGCCGATCACCATCACACGCGCCATCGGCGTCCTCCTTCCCTCGGCCTCAGGCCCGCGTCGCCAAGCCCGGCAGCTCCGCCGCCGACGGCATTGCCCCGGGCAGCCGCGTGTCGACGCCGCGCAGCCCCAGGTCGCGCAGGCACAGGTCCGTGCTGATCCGCGCGCCCTCGTAGATCACCGGCAGGCCGGAGCCGGGATGCGTGCCCCCGCCGACCAGATACACCCCGTCCACGTCGTTGAAGCGGTTGCCGGGCCGGAAGAGCAGCATCTGCCGCAGGTCGTGGGCCAGGTTGAAGGTGGCGCCGTAGCCCACGGCGAACTCGTCCCGCCAGTCCCGCGGCGTCACCATGCGCTCATAGCGGATGCGGCCCTCGATGTCCCCCAGCCCCACCGCCTTCAGCCGGTCGAGCGCGAGGCGGCGGTAGCGCGGCGCCTCCGACTCCCAGTCGCTGCCGTGGCGCAGGTTCGGCACGGGCACCAGCACGTAGAGGGCGGAATGGCCGGGCGGGGCCATCCCCGCCTCCGTCGCGCCGGCGTTCTGCACGTAGACCGAGGGGATGTCCGGGATGGTCCCCTCCTCGATCTCGCGGATGTTCCGCCGGTAGTCCTCGGCCAGCAGGATGGTGTGATGGGCGAGGCGCGGGAAGGTTCCCTCCACGCCCAGGTAGAGCATGAAGGTGGAGCAGGAGTAGCGCGCCCGGTCGATGCGCTGGTCGGACCAGCGTCGCCGCAGCGCGGGCGGGATCAGGCGCGGCACGGCATGGGCGAAATCCGCGTTCAGCACGGCCGCGTCGACCGCCAGGCGCCGGCCGCCCGCCACCACCCCGTCCACGCGCCGGCCGCTGAAGGTCAGGGTCTCCACCGGGCAGTCCAGGCGGATCTCCACGCCCAGCCGCTCCGCCACCCGCGCCATCGCCTCGGACACCGCGCCGCAGCCGCCGCGCGGATGGAAGACGCCGTGCTCGTACTCCAGGAAGGAGAGGATGGTGAACAGGCTGGGGCAGCGGAACGGGCTCATCCCCAGGTACTTGCTCTGGAAGGAGAAGGCGAGGCGCGTGCGCGGGTCGCGGAAGTGCCGCCGCAGGTCGGAATCCACCGAGCGCGTCGGGCGCAGGTGCGGCAGGGCGCGCAGCATGTCCGCCCCCATCACGTCCGCCGCCCGGGTGAAGGCGCGCTCCAGCACCGGGCGGAAGCGCGCGAGCTTGGCGCGGTTCTCCGCCAGGAAGGGCCGCACCCCGGCGGCGTCGCGCGGGTCGAGCTTCGCGACCTCCGCTTCCATCCGGTCCAGGTCGGGGGTGGCGTCGAGCACCGTGCCGCCCGCCCCATCCTCGAAGATCAGGCGGTACTGGGGGTCGAGGCGGATCAGCTCCACCTCCTCGCGCAGCTCCGCGCCGCAGCCGCGGAAGATTTCCTCCAGGATGCGCGGGTAGAGGAAGAAGGTCGGCCCCAGGTCGAAGCGGTAGCCGCCGGGCGCGGCCAGCGTCCGGGTGCGCCCGCCCACCACCCCGTCCTTCTCCAGCAGGGTGACGCGGGTGCCGTGGGCCGCGAGCAGCATGGCCGCGGCCAGCCCCCCCGGGCCCGCGCCGACCACGGCGACATGGGGCCGCGGCCTGTGGATCGCCGGAGCGGGAGGAAGCGCATTCATGGTGGGCGGAAGTGTCCGTCTGACCTGTAGGACTGTCCATGTTCGGTCGAAGCACGAAGCCGCAAGGTGCCGCTCGCAGCAAGGCGATCAACGGGGCCGGCCTGCCGCCATGGCGGGCCCCGGAGGCGGGCCGCCCGCGGCGGATGTTCCGGTGTCCGACACGTTCCGGCGAAGCACCGGCCCGCGGCCCACGGTCCCGCCGGGGCCGTGGGAGCGGGGCCACAGGCCCGGCGGGACCGTGGGCCGCGCCCCGAATGATCCGCCCCCCATCGTGACAAGCCCTGCCGGAGCCTGCTAGCTGCCCTCCTGCGCAAGCTGCGAAGGACTGGAACTCCATGAACACCGCTGAACTGGCCGAGCGCGTCGCGTCCGAGCACGACCTGGGCAAGGGGCAGGCCAAGGCTCTGGTCGAGGCTGTCCTGTCGGCCATCGTCGAGGCGGCCAAGTCGGGCGAGGAAGTCTCTCTCTCCGGGTTCGGGCGCTTCAAGGTCAGCGAGCGGCCCGCGCGCCAGGGCCGCAACCCGGCGACCGGCGAGACCATCGAGATCGCGGCGTCCAAGAAGCTTGCCTTCACCCCGGCCAAGCCGGTGCGCGACGCGCTCAACCCGCCCGCCAAGAAGTAGGCCGGCACCGCCGGACCCGGGTGCCGCCCGGGTCCGGCCAGCGCCCGGCCCGGGCGTCCCGCTGCCGGCCAGCGGCCCCTGCGTCCCGGGCCGCTTCCTGCCCCTGCCCGGCCGGGACCCGGCCCGGCGAGCCATGGATCGGGCGCTCCGCCCGATGCCAGACCTCCGGCGCAGCGCATGCCCCCGAGCCCGGCTCTCCCCCGGCCAGCCCACCCCGGACCAGCGTTCCCGCCATCCAGCGCGCCGTGGCGTCGACCTCCGCCTCCGGCAGGCCGCAGACGTCCCGTAGCACCACCACCGTCTCGACCCCCGTCGCCAGCGAGAGAGCCGCGATCAGGCGCTGGAACCACGGCGCCGGCCAGCAGCGCCCGGATCACGGATTTCGAGGTCGGACAGGACCGGATCGACCTGTCCGCGATCGACTCCCACCCGGGCTACGCCGGCGACGCCGCGTTCGGCTTCTCGGGCACCCAGCCGGCGACGAACTCCGTCGGACCAGCCTGGCGACGGGAGGCGCGCTGACGGTCTTCGCCGACGTGAACGGCGACGCCCTGGCCGACCTGGCCATCGACGTGGTGCTCGCCGGCGGGGCGACCGGCCTGTCCCGCGGGGACTTCCTGCTGTAGCCGCGCGGCCTCAGGAGAAGAAGTCGGGCATGGGCCGCTTCGGCGGCGCCGGGCCGCGCAGGGAATCCTGCAAGGCCGCGTCCAGCGCCTGGAGGAAGCGGGACCGCTGCTGCGTGCCGAAGGGCGCCGGCCCGCCGCCGCCGCCCATCTCGCGCAGGTGGCGCGACAGCTCCCGCCCCGCCAGCGCGCTGCCGATGTTCGTCGTGTCCCAGACCTTGCCGCTGGGGGCGATGGCCTTGGCCCCGGCGGCGAGGCAGCGCGAGGCCAGCGGGATGTCGTTGGTCACGCAGACATCGAGCGGGCGGATGTGCTCCGCGATCCAGTCGTCCGCCGCATCCGCCCCCTCCGCCACGATGACGCGGCGGATGTTGGGCGCATCGGGCAGGCGCACGCCGCGCGCGCCGTTGGAGACGACATGAACGGTCAGGCCCAGTCGCTCCGCGACGCGGAACACCTCCTCGCGCACGGGGCAGGCGTCGCCGTCGACGTGAATCTCGGGCCGCGCCGCGGCGGGGATCTCGGGCTTCGTCACCCGCTCACCAGCCCGTCCGCCACGTCGCGCGCCCGCAGCGCCGGATCGCGCGCCGCCGGGTCGCCCATGCCGCCGCCGCCGGGCAGCAGCAGGCGCAGCCGCCGCCCGGCCGGGATCACCTGGAACCCCTTGGTGCGGAGTACGGTGCCGTCATCCAGCCCGACCCAGCCGGGGGCGCCGTCCTGGCCGCCGTCGCGGCCCTTGGGGGCGTTGGCCACGCGGTCGAAGATGGCGTTCACCGCGAACTCCGCCTCGCCCTTGCTGCCGATCACCATGACCTGACCCATGCCGCCACGGGTGCGGCCGTCGCCGCCGGAATCGGGGCGCAACTCCTTGGCCCAGAAGACCACGGGGGCGACGTTCTCCGTCGCCTCCACCGGCATGGTGCGCACGCCGGAGGGGAAGGCGGTGCCGTCCAGCCCGTCCAGCCCCGGCCGCGCCCCGGTGCCACCGGAGTTGAAGGTGATCACCTCGAACTCCGGCAGCGGGCTCTCCGGGCCGCTGACCTGGGCGCCGCCGCGGAGCGGCGGGTTCCACAGGCAGGAGGAGCCCTCGGCCGTCACCCGGTCCGGCACCGCCTGGTGCAGGCAGCCCATCATCAGGTCGGGCAGGAGCTGGCCGACCACGTGCCGCACCGCCACGGGGTAGGGGCGCGGGGCGTTGAGGATGCAGCCCTCCGGGATCACCATCCGGAAGGGCTGGAGGCTGGCCCAGTTGTTCGGGATCTCCGGTGCGACGACGCATTTGATCCCGAAGCAGGCATAGGCGCGGCAATAGGCGGCCGGGACGTTGATGCCGCGCTGCGACAGGCCGGAGGTGCCGGCATAATCAACCTCGATCGCATCCTCGCCGATGGTCATGGCGGCGCGCAGCGTCACCGGCGCCTCGTAGCCGTCGGAGCGGATCTCGGCGCGGTAGGTGCCGCGCGGCAGCTTCGCGATCTCCGCCTGGGTGGCGCGCAGGCTGCTGTCGAAGATCCAGCCGGCCAGCTCGTCCAGGCTGCCCATGCGGAACTCGTCCATCATCTCGACCAGGCGGCGCACGCCCGCGTCGTTGCAGGCACAGAGGGAGTAGACGTCACCCTCCAGCTCGGCCGGGGTGCGGGTGCCGGCGCGCAGGATGTCGAAGAAGGTCTCGTTGGCCTTGCCCTGGTCGAAGCACTTCACGATGGGGATGTAGAGCCCCTCCTCGAAGACGGAGCGCCCCTCGGGCCCCATGCCCAGCCCGCCCACGTCGATGACATGCGCGGTGTTGGCGAAGAGGCCGACCATCCTCCCCTCGTGGAAGGCGGGGGTGACCACGGTGAGGTCGTGCAGGTGCCCCGTGCCGAGCCAGGGGTCGTTGGTGATGTAGTGGTCGCCCGGCCGCATCGTCGCGGCGGGGAACTTCGCCAGGAAATGGCCGACGCTCTCCATCATGGAGTTGACGTGGCCCGGCGTGCCGGTGACGGCCTGGGCCAGCATGCGGCCGTGCAGGTCGAAGATGCCGGCCGAGAGATCACCCGCCTCGCGCACCGTGGTGCTGAAGGCGGTGCGGATCATCGTCTGCGCCTGCTCCTCGACGACCGCGATCAGGCGGTTCCACTGGATCTGGCGTTGGATCGACGCCAGCGCACCCATCTCCTTCATCACGCCGTCTCCCGCGTCAGGTCCAGATACCCCAACCCATCCATCCGGCACGACCAGCCCGGCCCCACCAGCGTGCTCGTCTCCGCCTCCGCCACGATGCACGGCCCGCGCACGGACGCCCCGGGCGGGAAGCCCTCGCGGTCGTAGACCGGCCATTCCGCCACCTCGCCCGTCACCGTGTCGCGCACCGACTGGTGCCGCACCGGCGCGGGGGCGGGGGAATCGGCGGCCGGGGCGGCGGGCTCCAGCGTCTCGGGGAGGGTGGCGACGGTGACGGCGAAGGAGAGGATCTCCACGTCGCTCCCCGGCACCGGCCGGTCGTAGAAGCGCGCGTACTCCGCGTCGTAATCGGCGCGGATGGCGGCCACGTCCGCCTCCTCCAGGTCACGCACGGGCAGCTCCACCGCGATCTCGTGGCCCTGGCCGACATAGCGCATGAAGGCGATGCGGCGCTCCGCCACCTCCGCGCCGAAGGCCCCCTCCGCCACCACGCGCTCCGCCTCGGCCCGCATGTCGGCGAGCAGCGTGTTCACCGCCGTGCGGTCGAAGGTCCGGAAGCGCTGGTAGAGCGAGCGCACCACCTCGTACCCGACCGGCGCGCGCAGGAAGCCGATGGCCGAGCCCACCCCCGCGCCGCTGGGCACCAGCACCCGCACCGCGCCCACCTTCTCCGCGACGCGCGTGCCATGCACCGGCCCGCCGCCACCGAAGGCGATCACCGCGCGGCCCTCATAGCCCTTGCCGCTCTCGATGGCGTGCACCCGGGCGGCGTTGGCCATGTTCTCGTCCACCATCTCGACCACGCCCAGCGCCGCCATCTCGGCCGACAGGCCCAGCGGACCACCGACGGCCGCCGCCATGGCGTCGCGCGCCTTGCCCACGTCCAGCGCCAGCGTGCCGCCGGCGAACAGCGACGGCTCGTAGCGCCCGAGCAGCAGGTTCGCATCCGTCACCGCCGGCCGCGTGCCGCCGCGCCCGTAGCTGGCCGGGCCCGGCATGGCCCCCGCGCTCTCCGGCCCCACCTGGATGCGCCCCAGCCCGTCCACCTGCGCCAGCGACCCGCCACCCGCGCCGATCTCCACCATCTCGATCACGGGGATTCGCAGCGGCAGGCCGGAGCCCTTGCGGAAGCGCCCCACCCGCGCGACCTCGAAGGTGCGGGCGGTCTGGGGCGCGTAGCCGTCGATCAGGCAGACCTTGGCCGTGGTGCCGCCCATGTCGAAGGACAGCACCTTCTCCAGCCCGCATTGCCGCGCCACCTGCGCCGCGAAGATGGCCCCACCGGCCGGGCCGCTCTCGACCAGGCGGATGGGGAAGCGCGCCGCCGTCTCCAGCGTGGTCAGCCCGCCGCCCGAGAGCATCAGGAACAGGGGACAGGACAGCCCCGCCGCCCGCGCCCCGTCGCGCAGCCGGTGCAGGTAGCTGGCCATCAGCGGCTGGACATAGGCGTTCGCCACCGTGGTCGAGAAGCGCTCCCACTCCCGCATCTCCGGCGACACGTCGGAGGAGAGGGAGACGGGCAGCCCCGGCCATTCCTCGGCCACGATCTCCGCCGCGCGCCGCTCGTGCATCGGGTTGACGAAGCTGTGCAGGAAGCCGATCGCCAGCGCGCCGATCCCCTCGCCGCGCAACTGGCCGACGGCCGCGCGCACCGCCGCCTCGTCCAGCGGGAGGAGGACCTGGCCCTCATTGTCCAGCCGCTCGGGGATGGGAAGCCGCCAGCGGCGCGGCACCAGCGGCTCCGGCAGCACGATGTTCAGGTCGTACTGGTCGTAGCGGCTCTCATTCCCTAGGGCGAGGACGTCGCGGAACCCCTCGGTGGTCAGAAGCGCGGTGGGCGCGCCCTTGCGCTCGATGATGGCGTTGGTCGCCAGCGTGGTGCCGTGGACGAAAAGCGCCACCTCCTCCGCCCGGATGCCGGCCCGCTCCAGCACCAGCGCCATGCCCTCCAGCACGCCGCGTTCCGGCGCCTCCGGCGTGGTGAGCACCTTCGCGGTCCAGCGGTCGGTGGCGTTCTGCTCCCGGCGCTCCAGCGCCAGGTCGGTGAAGGTGCCCCCGATATCGGCGGCGAGGCGGTATTCCGGCATGGGCCGGCAGTGAACCGCCCGGGCCGCGCGGCGGCAAGGGCGGCGAGACGGGGATTCCGGCGGCACGGGGGCGCGGGTGCCGCTTCCTTCGGCACGGCGCTGCGCCCTGCCTCCGCGGAGCCGCCCCGGCTCAGATCCCCGCGCGTTCCGCCGCGCCGCGGAGGAAGCCGCCCAGCGTGTGGCGGAACTCCGGTTCGTCCAGCAGGAAGGCGTCGTGCCCCTTGTCGGAATCGATCTCGACGAAGGACACGTTGGCCGCCGCCTTGTTCAAGGCCCGGACCACGGCGCGCGATTCCTCCGTGGGAAAGAGCCAGTCGCTGCTGAAGGAGGCGAGCAGGAAGCGGGTCCCCGTGCCCCGGAAGGCGGCGGACAGGTCGCCCTCATGCTCCGCGGCCAGGTCGAAATAGTCCATGGCGCGGGTGATGGTCAGGTAGGAGTTGGCGTCGAAGCGCCGGACGAAGGTGCTGCCCTGATGGCGCAGGTAGCTCTCCACCTGGAACACGTCCTCCAGGAAGGTCATCGCCGACGCCCCCTGCAGCCGCCGGCCGAACTTGCGGGCCAGCGCCGCCTCGGAGAGGTAGGTGATGTGCGCCATCATCCGCGCCACGCCCAGGCCGCGCGCCGGGATGCGGCCATCCTCCCAGTAGCGCCCGCCCTTCCAGTCCGGGTCGGCGTGGATGGCCGCGCGGCCGACCTCGTTGAAGGCGATGTTCTGCGCGGAATGGTGCGCGGCGGTCGCGATGGCGACGCAGGCGAAGACCCGGTCGGGGAAGGTCGCCGCCCATTCCAGCGCCTGCATCCCGCCCATCGAGCCGCCGACCACCGCCAGCAGCCGGCCGATCCCCAGGTGCTCCACCAGCCGGGCCTGGGCGCGGACCATGTCGCGGATGGTGATGGTCGGGAAATCCGTGCCCCAGGGGCGGCCGAGCCCCCGGCCCTGCGCGTCCGTCATCTCCTCGCGCGGGCCCGTGCTGCCCATGCAGCCGCCCAGCACATTGGCGCAGACGACGAAGAAGCGGTCCGTGTCGATGGCCATGCCCGGCCCGACCACCCCGTCCCACCAGCCGGGCTTGCCGGTCAGCGGATGCTCCTCCGCCAGGTACTGGTCGCCGGTCAGGGCATGGCAGACCAGCACGGCGTTGGAGCGGGTGGCGTTCAGCCGGCCATAGGTGCGGTAGGCGACGGCCAGCGGCGCGATGATGGCGCCGCAATCCAGCCCCAGCCCGTCGGCGAAGACGGCACGCTGATGCTCGACCGCCGGCAGGGGCGCCTGGGTCGGGGCGGGGCCCCGCTCGGCGGGGGCTTCGGTCGAGGTGTCGCTCACGGGCGGCAGGCTTAGCGCCGGCGCGGCGCGGGGGGAACCGCCCCGATGCGCCGGGCCCCCTGCGCGGCGGGACGCGCGCGCCGCCGGACGCCTCACCTTGGCGCGAGGCGCGGCGGGTTCTATGGGAACCGTTCCATCATGCCAGACCAGCCCCTCCCCGCCCCGGCTCCCCCCGACCTGGCCACGCTGCGCGCCGGGATCGATGCGATCGATGACGGCCTGCACGACCTGCTGATACGCCGCGCCGCCATTACCGGCCGGCTCGCGGCGGAGCGCATCAAGGGCCAGGGCGGCAGCTTCCGGCCGGGACGGGAGGCGGCGATCTTCCGCCGGCTGCTGGCGCGGCATTCGGGCGGCCTGCCCCCGGCGGCGCTGCTGCGCATCTGGCGGGAGATCATCGCCTCCTCCCTGGCGCAGCAGGGGAACTTCAGCGTGGCGGTGCTGGCGCCGCAGCCGGACAGCCCGGCCCTGGACCTCGCGCGCGGGCATTTCGGCTTCAACACCCCCTGGCGCGCCCATCCCACCCCGGCCCGGGCGCTGGCGGCCGTCTCCTCGGGCGAGGCCACCGTGGCCGTGCTGCCTGCCCCGGAGGAGGGCGAGGCGCCCGGCACCGCCTGGTGGCCCCGGCTGGAGGCGCCCCGGCTGCAGGTGGTCGCCGCCCTGCCCTTCCTGCTGCCGGCCGGCGGGCGCGGGCCGAAGGCCCTGGTGGTCGCCGCCTCCGCCGCCGACCCGACCGGCCGGGACCGCTCGCTGCTGCGGCTGGAGCATGCGCCGGAGCAGTCGCGCGATGCCCTGGCCGGCGCGCTGGCCGCCGCCGGGCTACCGCCGCTGCGCCTGATCCTCCACCGCGACGCCGCCCCCGGCCCGCGTCACGCCCTGGCCGAGGTGGCCGGGCTGCTGGCCGCCGACGACCCCCGCCTCCCCCCCCTGCGCGCCGACCTGCTGGGCGCCTTCGCCGAGCCGGAGACCCTGCCATGAACGCCCTCATGCCACGCCCCTCGATCCTGGCGGTCGAGCCCTATGTCGGCGGCGAGTCGAAGCTTCCCGGCGTGAACCGGATCATCAAGCTCTCCTCCAACGAGGGCGCCTTCGGGCCGCCGCCCTCGGCCATCGAGGCGATCCGGCGGATGGCGACCGAGGCGCACCGCTACCCCGACGGCGGCGCCACCGCGCTGCGCCAGGCGATCGGGGCGCGCTTCGGGCTGGACCCGGCGCGAATCGTCTGCGGCAACGGCTCGGACGAGCTGATCGCCCTCCTCATCCTCGCCTATGGCGGCGAGGGGACGGAGCTGGTCATGTCCGCCTACGGCTTCTCCATGTACGAGCTGACCGGCACCTGGGCCGGCTGCCGCGTCATCAAGGTGCCGGAGCGCGACCTGACCGCCGACGTGGACGCGATGCTCGCCGCCTGCGGCCCGCGCACGAAGCTGGTCTTCCTGGCCAACCCCAACAACCCGACCGGCTCGATCCTGCCGCAGTCGGAGGTGGAGCGGCTGCGCGCCGGCCTGCGCGAGGACATCCTGCTGGTGCTCGACAGCGCCTATGCCGAATACGTCACCCAGCCGGGCTACGACCCGGGCGTGGGGCTGGTGGATTCGACGCCCAACACGGTGATGACCCGGACCTTCTCCAAGATCTACGGGCTGGGCGGGATGCGCCTCGGCTGGGCCTATGCCCCGCCCGCGGTGATCGACGTGCTGGGCCGGGTGCGCGGGCCGTTCAACGTGAACGCCGCCGCCATGGCCGCCGGCATTGCCGCCCTGGCCGAGCCCGGCTGGATCGAGAAGAGCGTCGCCCACAACACCGAGTGGCGCGGCAAGGTCGCGGAGGCGCTCACCGCCGCCGGGCTGGAGGTGCGCCCCAGCGAGGGCAACTTCCTCCTCGTCGGCTTCGGCTCGGCCGAGCGGGCGAAGCGCGCCGATGCCGCCCTGCGCCAGCGCGGGCTGATCGTGCGCGCCATGGGCTCCTACGGCCTGCCCGCCTACCTGCGCGTCACCATCGGCACGGCCGAGGAATGCGGCCTCGTCACGGAGGCGCTGACGGCGTTCGCGCGCACCGATGGCTGAGGCCCTGTTCGAGCGCCTGTGCCTGATCGGCCCCGGGCTGATCGGCTCCTCCATCGCGCGGCTGGCGAAGGAGCGCGGCGACATCGCCCGCACCCTGGTCGTCACCGCCAAGACGGAGCGCACCCTGGAGCGCGTGCGCGAGCTGGGCTTCGCCGACGTGGTGGAGGCCGACGCCGCCCGGGCGGTGGAAGGCTGCGACGGGGTGATCCTCTGCGTGCCGGTCGGCGCCTATCGCGAGGTGATGGTGCGGATCGCGCCCCACCTGGCGCCGGGCTGCGTCCTGTCCGATGTCGGCAGCACCAAGGGCAGCGTGCTGCGCGACCTGCTGCCGCTGCTGCCGGCGGGGGTCCACCTGGTGCCGGCGCATCCCATGGCCGGGACGGAGTATTCCGGACCCGATGCGGGCTTCAGCACCCTGTTCCAGGGGCGCTGGTGCATCCTGACCCCGCCCCCCGGCACCGACCCGGATGCGATCGAGAAGGTGTCCGAGCTGTGGCGCCGCGCCGGCTCGCAGCTCGAACGGATGGATGCGGCGACCCACGACAGGGTGGTGGCGATCGTCAGCCATCTGCCCCACCTGATCGCCTTCACCATCTGCTCCACCGCCGACGACCTGGCGCAGGAGACCCCGGAGGGCGTCTTCCGCTTCGCCGCCAGCGGCTTCCGCGACTTCACCCGCATCGCCGCCAGCGACGTGGCGATGTGGCGCGACGTCTTCCTGAACAACCGCGAGGCCCTGCTGGAGATGCTGGCCCGCTTCACCGAGGACGCCGCCGCCCTGGGCCGCGCGGTGCGCCGCGGCGAGGTGGAGTTCATCGAGGACCGCATCGAACGCGGGCGGAAGATCCGCCGCTCGCTGATCGAGATGAAGCAGGCCTGACGGGGCACGCCCGTTCCCCGGGGGAGGCGCCGCCTCCCCCGATACCCCCTCCGCCGGGGGCGAGCCGGCCCCCGGACCCCGGCGGGAGTCTGGCGCTGCGTGGCAGGGGATCGGCCTGCGGGTTGAACCCTGATGTCGACGGCGAGATGACCGGCCCCGTAAGACACCAGCGAGGGCGGAGGCCGGTCCCGCCGAGGAGCCAAGCTCCTCGGCGCCTCGACCCCGTGTCTGGCTGTCCCGCGGCAGCGCCGATCGGGTCCAGGGCCCCCAAAGGGGATCAGCGGGTCCTGGCGGAGTGGGGGCATCGGGGGCGAGGCAGAGCCTTGCCCCCGGGCCACGGGCGCTACGCCGCCGGCACGGTCCGCGGGCGCCCGGTCGAATCCAGGGCGACGAAGGTGAAGACCGCCTGGGTCACGCGGTTGCTGTCGTCGCTGTGTCGTTCGCGGCGCCAGGCTTCGACGCGGATGCGGAGGGAGGTGCGGCCGACCTTCAGGATTTCGGCATAGAGGCTGACCTCGTCGCCCACCTTCACCGGGGAGTGGAAGGTGATCGCTTCCACGGCCACGGTGGCGCAGCGGCCGCGGGCGCGGCGGGCGGCGGCGTTGCCGGCGGCCAGGTCCATCTGCGCCATCAGCCAGCCGCCGAAGATGTCGCCGGACGGGTTGGTGTCCGTCGGCATGGCGATGGTGCGGATCAGCGGCGCCTCATCGGGGAGGCTGGGTTCCTCCTCCGGCTGGCTCATTCCTCGTCGTCCGCGCGCGGGCCGGCCAGGTCGCGGGCCACCTCCGGCCGGCGCATCAGGGCATCGATGTGCATGGCGTGGTCCAGGGCGGTGTCCGCCTGGAAGTGCAGCTCCGGCGCCGCGCGCAGGCGGACGGCACGGGCGACCTGCGTCCGCAGCTCCGGCTGGCTGCGCTTCAGCGCATCCAGCAGGGCCTTGTCCGCGGTGCGGCCGAGGCGCGAGACGAAGACCGTCATGTGCTTCAGGTCGGGCGAGGCGCGGACCTCGGTGACGGTCACGCGCGCCTCGGCCAGCTCCATGTCGCGCAGGTCGCCGCGGGCCAGGACGGCGGCCAGGGCGTGGCGGACCTCCTCGGCGACGCGAAGCTGGCGCTGGGAGGGTGCGTTAGTCGGTGCTCTTTTGCTCATCTTTGCCCTCTCCTTCCTCTAAAGACTGTTCGGCAGAAGCCTGTTCACTCCATATACGTTCCATTTCTGCTCGCTCGAAATTTCTGTCTTGACGCGTATGAATATCAACATTGAGCCGAGACGAGCCAGACCAACTTCTCATTGTTTCGAATATTTTTTCCAGCGCATCGGCCGCCTTGAAGTCAGGATACCTGGACAATCGGTGCGGCCCAAACCAACCAGAAATTTTCTGTTCGATCTCCAAAGTATGATTTCCAAATGAATCTTGATAAGTTGCTCGTGCTCGAACGATTTTCGCTTTTGCCTCGTCTCCAAAAAATGGCCCAAGGAATATGGCGGTCTGCGACCCGGGAAGCAGCGTAGTAATAGATCTATTTACAGGACCAGTACCACGTCTTCTTTCGCTTAAACTGTCCTCGCCAATCTGCACGATAAGGTTTTTTGCAGCAGCTTTACCAGTGTTTGCAATAACAAGTTCAAAAATATTTCCGCCTCTTGGATGAGGTTCGATCGCAAGTTGAACATCAGCTCGCTCATTGACTTGACGCGTCAGCCTAGTCTCTTCAGCGAGAGTTTTCGTCAAAATAACCAGACGCCAAGTAAACCAAGCTAACGCCAAGCTTGTAGCGCCGGATAACAGTGCAGCCAAAGCGGCTACTGAAGCGGACATTTCTGCGGACCAAGGCCACATCGCTTACTTCTTTACTTTTTGTTCTACAAATAAAATAGGCTCCCACGGCATAACCATGGGAGCCTATTTCTATTCAAATTCTAGAAAGATCAGTCGGCCGCGACGGTCTCCGTCTCGTAGCACTCGATCTGGTCGTCGACGCGGATGTCGTTGTAGTTCGCGAAGGACATGCCGCACTCGTAGCCGTTCGACACTTCCTTCACGTCATCCTTGAAGCGGCGCAGCGTGGCCAGGGTGCCCTGATGGATCACCACGCCGTCGCGCAGCAGGCGGACGCCCGCGCCGCGCTTCACCACGCCCTCGGTCACGCGGCAGCCGGCGATGTTGCCGAGGCGCTTGACCTCGAAGACCTGCAGGATCTGCGCGTAGCCCAGGAACTTCTCGCGCTGGATCGGGGCGAGCTTGCCCTTGACCAGCTTCTCGATGTCGTCGGCCACCTCGTAGATGATCGAGTAGTAGCGGATCTCCACGCCCTCGCGCTGCGCCAGCTCGCGGGCCTGGGTCGTGGCACGGACGTTGAAGGCCACCACCACGGCGTCGGACGCCTTGGCGAGCTGGATGTCCGTCTCGGTGATCTGGCCCACGCCGCTGTGCAGCAGGCGGACCCGGACCTCGTCGCGCGACAGCTTGGCCAGGGTGACGCCGAGCGCCTCGGCCGAGCCCTGCACGTCCGCCTTGACGACGACCGCCACCTCCTTCTGCTCGCCCGCCTGGATGCGGGCCAGCATCTCGTTCAGCGTGCCGCGCGCCGCACCCAGCGCCGCCGCCTGCTTCTCGCGCAGCTTGCGCTGGCGGAACTCGGAGATCTCGCGCGCCCGGCCCTCATCCTCGACCGCGACGAAGTTCTCGCCGGCCGAGGGGACGCCCGAGAGGCCCAGGATCTCCACCGGCAGGGAGGGCGGCGCCTCCTTGGCGTTGCGGCCCTTGTCGTCGACCAGGGCGCGGACGCGGCCCCACTCGGTGCCGGCCACGACGATGTCGCCCTGGCGCAGCGTGCCCTTCTGGACCAGGACCGTGGCCACCGGGCCGCGTCCCTTGTCCAGCTTGGACTCGATCACCGTGCCCTCGCCGGCGCGGTCGGGGTTGGCGCGCAGGTCCAGCACCTCGGCCTGCAGGGAGATCGCCTCCAGCAGCTTGTCGAGGTTGGTGCCCTTGAGCGCGGAGACCTCGACCTCCTGCGTCTCGCCGCCGAGCGATTCCACCACGATCTCGTGCTGCAGCAGCTCCTGCCGCACGCGGTCGGGGTTGACCCCCGGCTTGTCGATCTTGTTCACCGCCACGATCAGCGGGACGTTCGCCGCCTTGGCGTGGCGGATCGCCTCGACCGTCTGGGGCATCACGCCGTCATCGGCCGCGACCACCAGCACCACCATGTCCGTCACCGACGCGCCGCGGGCGCGCATGGCGGTGAAGGCCTCGTGGCCCGGCGTGTCGATGAAGGTGACCTTCGTCCCGTCCGGCACCTCGATCTGGTAGGCGCCGATGTGCTGGGTGATGCCGCCCGCCTCGCGCGCCGCCACGTCCGTCTTGCGGAGCGCGTCGAGCAGCGAGGTCTTGCCGTGGTCGACATGGCCCATGATGGTCACGACCGGCGGACGCGGCAGCAGCTCCTCGTCCTGGTCCAGCGCGCCTTCCAGGCCCAGCTCCACATCCGACTCGGAGACGCGGCGGGCGCGGTGGCCGAACTCGGTCACCACCAGCTCCGCCGTGTCGGCGTCGATGGACTGGGTCAGCGTCGCCATCACGCCCATGCGGAACAGCGCCTTCACCACCTCGCCGCCACGGGCGGCCATGCGGTTCGCCAGCTCCTGCACGGTGATGACGTCGGGGATGACGACGTCGCGGACGACCTTCACCCCATCCGAGCGCAGGCGCGCCAGCTCCGCCTGCCGCCGCTCGCGCTCGCGGGCGCGGCGGACGGAGGCGAGGGAGCGGGACCGGTCGTCCTCGCCCTCGATCGCCGCCTGGACGTCGATGCGGCCCTCGCGGCGCTTGTCGGCGCCGACCGGGGGCTTGCGCGGCGCGGTGGGCGTCGGCCGGCGCGCGGACGGCGCGGCGGGCGGGCCCAGCCGGCGCGGCGTGCGACGATCGGGATCCTCCGTCGCCTCGGCGGGACGTGGCGTCAGGGAGAGGCGCGCGGCAGGGCCGCCGGCTCCGCCACCCGGGCCACGCGCGCCATAGCCGCCGCCGGCTCCGCCACCCGGACCACCCGGGCCGCGGGCGCCATAGCCGCCACCGGCACCGCCGCCGGGGCCGCGGGCACCATAGCCACCACCGGCGCCGCCACCCGGACCACCCGGGCCGCGAGCACCGTAGCCACCGCCCCCGCCGCCGGGACCACCCGGACCGCGGGCGCCATAGCCGCCGCCGGAGCCACCACCGGGACCGCGGGCGCCATAGCCGCCGCCGGCACCACCGCCCGGGCCACCCGGGCCGCGCGGGGCGTAACCGCCGCCGGGACCGCCCGGGGCGCGGGCGCCATAGCCGCCGCCGGCGGGACGCGGGGCATAGCCGCCCGGTCCGCGCGGCGGGCCGCCGGCATCGCGGTCGCGGCCGTAGTCGCGCGGGCCGCGGTCGTCACGGACCGGGCGATCCTCGCGTACGGATTCGTCGCGCTGGGGCGCGCGGGCCTGCATCGGCGCGGGCGGCGGCGCGGCCGGGCGCGCCGGAGGCGCTGCGGGAGGCTCGGGCGCCGCCTCGGGGGCGGCCGGGCGGGCCGCGGCGGCAGCGGCCGCAGCCGCCGCGGCACGGCGCGACTCCTCCTCGGCGGCGGCACGGCGCGCGGCGTCCTCGGCCGCCTGGCGGCGGGCCTCCTCGGCCTGGCGCGCCTCGTCCTCGGCCCGGCGGGCCGCTTCCTCGGCGGCGGAACGCAGCATGAGCGCCTGGCGCTCGCGCTCCTCGCGCTGGCGCTGCAGCTCGTTGCGGCGCTGCTCCTCCAGCACGCGCTGGCGGTTGGCCTGCTCCGCCTGGGTCAGCGGGCGCCCGGCCTGCGGCGCGGGGCCACGCGCGGCGGGGCCACCGGCCCGGCCACCCGGACCCGCGGCGCGGCCGCCGGAACCGCCCCCGGTCGGGCCGGCGGCCGCGGGGCGTGCCCCGCCGGCCGCGGCACCCGGGGCCGGGTTCCGCTTCTTCACCACCTCGACCTGCACGGTCTTGCTGCGGCCATGGCTGAAGGACTGGCGGACGCTGCCCGCGTCCACCGTCTTGCTGCCAAGCTCCATCCGCCCGCCAGGCCGCAGGCTCAGCCGGCCCTTGGCCGCATCCTGGTCGTTCTGGTCGCTCATCCGCCCGCCGCCTGAACCCGAATTCTCGTCAGCCACCCATTCTCTCCACGGCACCGGAGGGGCCGCGTGGAAGGAAACCTTCCAGCCGCACCGCCTCCCGCGCGATCTCCTGGGCCAGACGGCCCTGCGCCACCACGACGTGAACCGCGTGGTCGCGCCCGAAAACACCCCCCAGCTCCGCCGCCGTCAGCACGGCGACCACCGGGACTTCCCGCCCTCCGACGAGTCGCGCCCGCTCGGCGGCGCTGCCATCGGAAGCCTGCAGGACCAGCCCGGCGCGGCCGGCCTGCAACCACTCGCGAGCCTGCTGGAAGCCGCTCACCGCCTGCCCGGCGCGCCGCGCAAAACCGGCCAGGTCGCGGATGCGATGCCGCAAGCCGTCCTCGATCCGCGCGCTCAGGTCGGGGGGTGGGTGCACCGGTCCGCGGGCCGCCTTCGCGAAGGCACCGCGTTTGAGCGCGGCTTCTAGCACATCGGACCGGGCGCTCAACCACATTCCCCGGCCGGGCAGCCTCCCGCCCAGGTCGGGGACCAGCTCGCGGGCCGGTCCCAGCACGAAGCGGATCATCCCCTCCTTGGGCAGGCTCTCCCGCGTCGCCACGCAGCGGCGCAGGGGGCCCTTGCCCTCGGGCTCCGGCTGGCCAAGCGGGCCCGCCGCATCCGCCCCGGGGCGCTGCTCGTCAGGCGCGGGCTGCGTCGTCCGCCTCCCCGCTCTCCGGGGCGCCCGGGGCCTGGCCCTCCGCCGCCGGGGCCGTGGCCTGGCCCGCCTCGCCGCCCTGACCCTCGAACCAGTGCTGACGCGCCGCCATGATGATGGCGTTCGCCGTCTCCTCGTCCACCGCGCCCTCGCCGAGCATCTCGACCAGCTCGTCGGAGGCGAGGTCGGCCAGGTCGTCCAGGGTCTTCACCCCCTTCTCGCCCAGCGCCACCAGCATGGCGGGGGTGAAGCCGCCGGCCTCGGCGACCGCGTCCTCCACGCCCATCTCGCGGCGCTTGGCGTCCAGCTCCTCGTCGCGGCGCTCCAGCCAGGCGAGGCCGCGGCGCTTCAGCTCCTGGGCCACGCTCTCGTCGAAGCCCTCGATGTTGGCGAGCTCCTCGTCCTCGGTCTCGATGATCTCCTCGATGGAGGAGAAGCCCTCGGCCACCAGCAGGCCGGCGATCACGTCGTCCACGTCCAGCGCCTCGACGAAGAGGCCGGTGCGCTTGCGGAAATCCTCCTGGCGCCGCTCGCTCTCCTCGCTCTCCGTCTGGATGTCGATGTCGAAGCGGGTGAGCTGGGAGGCGAGGCGCACGTTCTGGCCGCGCCGCCCGATGGCAAGGGAAAGCTGGTCATCGGGGACCACGACTTCAACCCGCCGCCCCTCGTCGTCCAGCACCACCTTGCTCACCTCGGCCGGGGCCAGGGCGTTCACCAGGAAGGTGGCGGGGTCGGAGGCCCAGGGGATGATGTCGATGCGCTCGCCCTGCAGCTCCGCCACCACCGCCTGCACGCGCGAGCCGCGCATGCCGACGCAGGCGCCGACCGGGTCGATGGAGCTGTCGCGGCTGATCACCGCCATCTTGGCGCGCGAGCCCGGGTCGCGGGCGACCGCCTTGATCTCGATGATGCCGTCGTAGATCTCCGGCACCTCCTGGGCGAAGAGCTTGGCCAGGAAGCCGGGATGGGTGCGGGAGAGGAAGATCTGCGGCCCGCGGGCCTCCTCGCGCACGTCGTAGATATAGGCGCGGACCCGGTCGCCGTTGCGGAAGGCCTCGCGCGGGATGGTCTCGTCGCGGCGCAGCAGCGCCTCCGCCCGGCCGAGATCCACCATCAGGTTGCCGTACTCGGTGCGCTTGACGACGCCGTTGATGACCTCGCCGACGCGGTCCTTGTACTCGTCGAACTGCTTCTTGCGCTCGACCTCGCGCACCCGCTGCACGATCACCTGCTTGGCGGTCTGGGCGGCGATGCGGCCGAAGTCGATCGGCGGCAGGGGGTCGACGATGTACTCGCCGGCGGAGATGCCGGGGCGGAACTTCAGCGCGATCCGCAGCGGGATCTGCGTCTCCTCGTTCTCGACCGAATCGGCGTCCACCACCTCGGTCCAGCGGGAGAGCTTCACCTCGCCGGAGCGGCGGTCGATGGTGGCGCGGATGTCCTTCTCGGCGCCGTACTTGGCGCGGCCGGCCTTCTGGATGGCCTGCTCCATGGCCTCCAGCACCTCGTCGCGCTCGATCATCTTCTCGCGCGCGACGGCGTCGGCCACCTGCAGCAGTTCCGGGCGAAGGACGGAGGCGTCCAGGGCCATCGTCTTCAGTTCCTCTTGCTAGGGCCCTTGGGGCCCTTGTTCTTCGGGGGCGGCTTCCCGGGCCGGGGGGCCGGGGCATCGGCGCCGTCCTCCTCCTCCGCCGCAGGCACCGCGGTCGCGGCGATCAGCTCGTCGGTCAGCACCAGCTTGGCGCGGCGGATGACATCGCGCGCCAGCTCGGCATCGCTGCCGTCGTCCAGGCGCAGCCGCACCCGCTCGTCGTCGCCGGACAGGATGATGCCCCGGAACCGGCGGCGGCCGTCCTGCGGCACCAGCAGTTCCACGGTGGCGACGTGGCCGGCGAAGCGGACCCAGTCCTTGGTGCGGGTGAGCGGCCGGTCGATCCCCGCCGAGGAGACCTCCAGGTTCCACTCGCCGGAGAAGGGGTCCTCGACGTCCAGCACCGCACCCAGCGCGTGGCTGATCGCCTCGCAATCCTCCACGCCGATCATCGTGCCGTCCGCCCGGTCGGCCATCACCTGCACGGTGGGCGTGCGGGTGCCGCTGACCTGCACGCGCACCAGCTCGTAGCCCATGCCGGTCAGGGTCGGGGTGATGGTCCGCGCAAGACGGGCCTCGAGCCCCTCATGGAGGTTGGATTCGTCGGCAGCGTCAGGCTTCGGCAACAAAAAAAGGCGGCCCGCGAAGGCCACCCCCCTGGTACAGGCGGATTGTCAACGGGGTGGATGTAGTCCCCCCCGCCGCCCGGGGCAAGGGGAATCCGGACGCCCCTCCCCCACCGGGCCGCGGCCGGGGACCACCGCCCCGGCGGGATCAGCGCCGGCGGAAGCTCCAGTAGCGCGGGGTGCGGCCCTCGCGGTGGGCCTTGGCCTCGTAACGGGTGGGGAAGCCGTCGGCGGGGCGTTGCAGCGAATCCGAGACGGGCTCGAACAGCGCCTGGGCGCCCATCACCTCCTCGACCCAGCCCTGGTAGACGAGGTGGTCGCTGGCGATCCGCCATTCCCCGCCGGGGCGCAGGGCGCGGGCGACCAGCGGCAGGGTGGCCGGGTGCACGAAGCGCCGCTTGGCATGGCGCGCCTTCGGCCAGGGGTCGGGAAACATCAGGTAGAGCCGGTCCAGCGCCCCCTCCGGCAACGCCGCCAGCAGGTGCCGCGCGTCCCGGGTCCAGAGCCGCAGGTTGGGCAGGCCGGGCGCGGTGGCCTCCTCGCCCTCCGGCAACAGGCGGGAGAGGAGGGAGCAGATGCCGTTCTCGAAGACCTCGGCGGCGATCAGCCCGACGCCCGGGTTGGCGCGGGCCAGGGCCTCGGCATGCTCGCCGCCGCCGAAGCCGATCTCCAGCCACAGCGCCGCCGGCCGGGTCGCGAAGGCGGCGGCCGGATCGTCCAGCCGCGCCGGGTCCAGCGACAGGCGCGGCGCCCCCGCCTCCAGCAGCCGCTGCTGCCGGACGCGGAGGGGATGGCCCCGGCGCCGGCCGTAGAGCCGGTCCGGGACCGCGGGGGGGCCGCCCTCCGGCGCGCCGGGCGCCGGGGGGTGCGCCCCGGGCTCGGCGTCCGGGGTCACGTCAGCGGCCGAAGGCGCGCTTCAGCTCGGCGGCCAGGTCCGTCCGCTCCCAGGTGAAGGTGCCCTTCTCCTCGTCCGGGGTGCGGCCGAAATGGCCATAGGCCGAGGTGGGGACGTAGATCGCCCGGTTGAGCTGCAGGTGCTCGCGGATGCCGCGCGGCGAGAGGTTGACCATCTCGTTCACCACGCGGGCCAGCTTGTCCTCGTCCACGTCGCGGCCCGTGCCGTGCAGGTCGAAATAGACCGAGAGCGGCTTGGACACGCCGATGGCGTAGGAGACCTGGATGGTGCAGCGGCTGGCCAGCCCGGCCGCGACCACGTTCTTCGCCAGGTAGCGGCAGGCATAGGCCGCCGAGCGGTCGACCTTGGTCGGATCCTTGCCCGAGAAGGCGCCGCCGCCGTGCGGGGCCGCGCCGCCATAGGTGTCGACGATGATCTTGCGCCCGGTCAGGCCGCAATCGCCGTCCGGCCCGCCGATGACGAAGGTGCCGGTCGGGTTGACGTAGAGCTCCTCCTCCGCGGGCATCCAGCCCCGGGGCAGGCTGCTCTCGATGATCGGCTGGACGATGGCGCGGACCTGCTCCTGGCTCAGCGCCTCCTCGTGCTGGGTGGAGAGCACGACGGAGGTGGCGCCGACCGGCTTGCCGTCCACGTAGCGCAGCGTGACCTGGGACTTCGCGTCCGGCAGCAGCCCGGCCACGGACTTGTCGTCATTGTGCCGCAGCTCGCTGATCCGGCGCAGGATCAGGTGCGCGTAGTAGAGCGGAGCGGGCATCAGCTCCGGCGTCTCGTCGCAGGCGAAGCCGAACATGATGCCCTGGTCGCCGGCGCCCTCGTCCTTGTTGCCGGCCGCGTCCACGCCCTGGGCGATATGGGCCGACTGGGCGTGCAGGTGGCATTCCACATGCGCGTTCTTCCAGGAGAAGCCCTCCTGGTCGTAGCCGATGTCGTGCACCGCCAGCCGCGCGAGGTGCATCAGGTATTCCGGCGTGACGCTGCCGGGGCCGCGGGTCTCGCCGGCCAGGATGATGCGGTTCGTCGTCACCATCGTCTCGCAGGCGACCCGGGCATAGGGGTCCTCCCGCAGGTAGGCGTCGAGGACCGTGTCGCTGATGCGGTCGGCGACCTTGTCCGGGTGGCCCTCGGAGACGGATTCCGAGGTGAAGAGATACTCGCCCTTGTCGCGCATGGCCTGGTTCGCCCTCTTGTCGCGTGGGTGGTGGGAAGCCGCCCGGGGACCCGGCAGGCCAGGGTGTTTCGCAGCGCCGCAACGAGGGGTCAACCTGGGCTGGCGCCGGCCCTGCCGTGCGTCCGCCGCCTGCGCCCGCCGCCCCCACCCCTGCGTCCGGAAGGCCCGGTGCCTGCCCCCTCCCCCGGGGCCCGTCCGGCTTCGCGCCGTCCGCCGGGAGCGGACGCACGCGGAGGCGTGGGCCGGCCCTGAAAGCAGCGTCCCGGGGCGGAACGCCGCCGTCCCGACCGGACCGCGCCTCGCCTCGCCTCGCCTCTAGCGGCCCAGCGCCCCCGAGTAGTCCGGCGCCAGGCTGCCATCCGCCTGCCGCCGGAAGCCCAGCCCGTAGACGGCATGCAGCCGCTCCGGCTCCAGCACCTCCGCCACGGGGCCGCAGGCGACGGCGCGGCCGTCATGCAGCACCAGCACCCGGTCGGCGCAGGCGGCCGTCTCCTGCAGGTCGTGCAGGACCACCAGCACCGCCATCCCCTCCCCCGCCAGTCCGCGCAGGGTCCGCAGCAGCGCGGCGCGGTGGCGCACGTCCAGGCTGGCGGTCGGCTCGTCCAGCAGCAGCGCCGCCGGGCGCGCCGCGCCGTCCAGCTGTGCCAGGGCGCGGGCGAGCTGGACCCGCTGCCGCTCGCCGCCCGACAGGGTGGCATAGATGCGCCGCGCCAGGTCCGAGACCCCGGCCCGCTCCAGCGCGTCCCGCACCGCCGCCGCGTCGCGGGCCGATGGCGGCAGCCCCTGCCAGGGCATGCGCCCCAGCGCCACCACCTCCTCCGCCGCCATGTCGAAGGCCAGCGCCGCCTGCTGCCCCATCACCGCCCGGCACCGCGCCAGGTCGCCCGCCGTCCAGTCGCGCAGGGCACGGCCCTGCAGGGCGACCCGGCCGGCCGCCGGGCGCAGGTCGCCGGCCAGGACGTGCAGCAGGGTGGACTTCCCGGCGCCGTTGGGGCCGACCACCGCCAGCACCTCGCCCGGCCGCATCGTCACCGAGACGCCGTCGAGCAGCCGCCGCCCATCCGCCTCCAGCACGATGCCCTCGGCCGCGATCACGGGCCCACCCGCCGGTGCCGCAGCAGCCAGAGGAAGAACGGCGCCCCCACCAGCCCGGTGATGACGCCGATCGGCAGCTCGGACGGGGCGACCAGGCTGCGCGCCACCAGGTCGGCCGCCACCAGCAGCGCCGCCCCCAGCAGCGCCGCGCAGGGCAGCACCACCCGGTGGTCCGGCCCCACCGTCATCCGCACCAGATGCGGCACCACCAGCCCGACGAAGCCGATCATCCCGCTGAACGCCACCGCCGCCGCGACCGCCAGCGCCGCCAGCAGGATCGCGGCGCGCTTGGCCCGCTCCACCGACACGCCGAGGTGGAAGGCCTCGCGCTCGCCCAGCATCAGCGCGTTCAGCGGCCGGGCCAGGCCCAGCATCCCCAGGCAGGGCCCCAGCACCAGCACCAGCAGCACCGGCACCTGCGGCCAGCGCGCCCCGGCCAGGCTGCCCAGCATCCAGAAGTTGATGTCCCGCGCCTGCCGGTCGTCGGCGATGGCGATGAACAGCCCCAGCCCCGCGGCGCAGAGCGCGTTCACCCCGATCCCCGCCAGCAGCAGCGTGCCGACCCCCACCGCGCCGCCGCGCGTGGCCAGCCGCGCGATCAGCAGCGTGGCCGCCAGCCCGCCCAGGAAGGCCAGCCCCGGCAGCAGCCACAGGCCGAAGGCCCCGCCCGCCAGCCCGACCAGCCCATGCCCCAGCACGATGCCGCCCACGGCGAAGAGCGCGGCGCCGGAGGACACGCCGATCAGCGCCGGATCGGCCAGCGGATTGCGGAACAGCCCCTGCAGCACCGCCCCGGCGCAGCCCAGGCCCGCCCCGACCAGCGCGCCCACCACCGCCCGCGGGGCGCGCACCACGTTCAGGACCGCGGCGTCGCGCGCATGCTCCGCCGGCAAGGCCCCCAGCCCCAGCAGATCCCGCAGGACGGCGAGAAGCCCCGCCGCGGAGACATGCGCCGGGCCGAACAGCACCGCCGCCAGCAGCGAGGCCACCAGCAGCACGGCCGCGATCAGCGTCGCGCGGGCGCGGGGGGGTGTCAGGCGCGCGGCACTCATGGCCCGGGGGCGGCGGGCCGGGCGGGGACCCCGCCCGGCCCCGCCGCCCTGCGCCGGAGGGTCCGCGGCCCGGCGGAGCCTGCCCCGGGTGCAGGGCGGGCATCCCGCGCAGCCTGCGGCGTGCCGGCGGCGAGGGCGCGGACAGGCGGGACGCCGGGACGGGATGCGGGGCCGCGGGCAGGATGGCGGACATCGCCGGGGGCCGGGGAGGCGCCGCGCATCATCCCCGCAGCCAGGGCCGGTCGGGCAGCTCCGGCAGGGTCGCGCCCGGATGGAGCAGCAGGGCGAGGTCCCGGCGGGCATGGGCGGCGCGCGGCCCGAAGCCGAGCATGTAGGCGCCGTCCATGGTCAGGATGCGGCCGGACGCGCCGGCCGGGGTGACGGCGACGGCGGGGATGCGGCGCAGCGCCTCGCGGCCGCCGAGACCCTGCAGGGCGTGGTCCATCAGCAGGATCGTGTCGGGCGCCAGCGTCGCCGCCGCCTCCGCCGAGAGCGGGCGGTAGCCGGCGAAGCCCCCGACCACGTTCACCGCCCCGGCCGAGGCGATGGCCGCCTCGGCATGGGTGCCGCGGCCGGCGGCCAGCGGCGCGCCGCTGCTGGCCGCCAGCAGGAAGAGCACGCGGGGACGGCCGGCCAGGGCGGCGATCGGCGCGTCCATCGCCGCCCAGTCGGCGGCCAGGGCACCGGCCACGGGCTCGGGCGAGACGCCCAGCGCCCCGGCCACCGCCCGCAGCTTGGCCACCGCGGCCTCGCCCCCGGCCTGGTCGGGGATGGAGTGCAGCGACAGATGGGCGGCGCGCAGCGTCTCCACCGCCCCGGGCGGCCCCGCCTCGTCGGAGAGCAGCAGCAGGTCGGGGTGGAGGGACACCACGCCCTCGGGCGGCAGGGCGCGCATGTAGCCGATGTTGGGCAGCGCGCGGGCGGCGGCGGGGAAGAGGCTGGTCGAATCCACCCCCACCACCTTGTCCCCCTGGCCGAGCGCGAAGACGCATTCGGTCAGCGCCCCGCCGACGCAGACGATCCGCGAGGGGCCCGCCGCCCGCCCGGGCGCGGGGCGGAGGGCCGGCCACGCGGCCGCGGCGGCGAGGAGGGCGCGCCGGCGCATCACGCCGCCGCGTCGACCGCCGCGCGGGAGCCGCCGCCCGGGCCGCCCTCGGCGATCTCGGCGGCCAGCGCCCGCCAGTCCTCGCGCTCCGGCTGGCCGGGCTTGCGGGCGCCGAACAGCAGGGCGACCGGACGCCCCGCCTCGTCCAGCAGCTCGATCGAGGTGACCACGCCGTCCACGGTGGGCTTCACCACGCGCCAGGCCTCGGTCACGCCCGCCTCGCGCAGGTGCAGGTTGAAGGCGGGGTCGAGCACGTTGAACCAGCCGGGCACGTCCACCAGGCGGTGGACGGGGCCGGTGTGGATCTGGATGGCGTGGCGGTTGCCGACGAAGACCATCACCGGCACCTCGCGCGCGGCGGCGAGGCGCAGCGTGGCGGATCCGGCGGTGGTGGCGAGCGGCCGGGCCAGGTCGTCGCCGGCCAGGCGGAAGGCCTGGCGGCGGCTCGCCTTGTGCCGCTTCAGCAGCGTGACGAAGTCGTGCGTGTCCTGCAGCGCCAGCCAGTCCTGGCGCAGCCCCTTGGCATCCACCAGGGTCTCCGTCGGCGGCGGCTCCGGCACGGCCGGGGCCAGGGGCGGCCGGGCGGCACCGGGCCCGGCTGCCGGCGCGGCGAAGTCGCGGCACAGCGCGGCCCAGGCGTCGCGGTCCGTCTCGCCGGTGGCGTAGACCTTGTGCACCGCCTCCCCGTCCCGGTCGAAGATCTGGATCGAGGGCCGCTCGCCCCCCAGCGCATAGGCATAGGCCCAGCCGCCGGGGAAGAGGCGCAGGTCGATGTCCGGCCCCAGCACCAGGATGTGCCCGGGGCCGGAGGAGACGTCCCGGAAGGCGCCGTGCCGCTCGTGCACCGCGTGCTCGTTGCGGGTCAGCGCCATGATGCCGCCGACCTTCGGCAGCGCGCCGATCAGCGCGGCCCAGTCGGGGCGCAGCGGCGCCGCCGGCCCCGTGGCACCGCTGGCGACCAGCGCCGCCTCGGTCGTGCCCAGGGCGCGGGCGGCGTCCCGGGCCCGCAGGCGGGGCTGCTCGCGCAGCAAGGAAGCGTGGCGGTGGGGCAGGTCGTCCATCGCGTCGGGTCCCTCCTCGGCCTCAGACATGGCTACCAGCGTAGCACCAGGTTGACGGCGGCGTAGCGCCCGGGCTGCGCGTAGAGGTCGCGGGTGGCGCTGGTGGCCGAAACCCCGGCCACGTCGGGGGTCAGGAAGTACTTCTCGTTGGTCACGTTGAACAGGCCGGCATTGATGGAGAGGTTCCTCCCCAGGTCGTAATGCGCGGCGATGTCCAGCACCGTGTAGGAGGGCGCGCGGAAGTAGGTGGGGGAGCTGACCTGGTTGTGCCGCAGCGCATGGGTCAGGTTCACCTCCGCCCCCAGTCCCCAGCCGGAGTCCCAGGCGAGGCCGGCGACGAAGCGGGCGGGGTCCACGCTGTCCACCGGCCGGCCGGTGTCCTTGTCCTCGCTGCGGGCATAGGCGGCGCTGCCCCGCAGCGCCCAGTTGGGGTGGAAGTACCACTCGCCCCGCGCCTCGACGCCGTAGATGTGGACGTTGCTGACGTTCACGTACTGGAACTGCTGCAGCCCGCCGGCATTGCCCACCACCCGGGTGTCGATGAAGTCGTGGTAGAGGTTGTAGTAGCCGGCGACCTGGAAGTTGCTGCGGTCGGGCCAGCGGCCGCGCAGGCCGATCTCGAAGCCGTCGCTGGTCTCGGAATCGAGGTTGGCCGCTGGCAGGATCTCGTAGCCGAAGGCGCGGTTGGTGAAGCCGAAGTTCGTCGTGTCGTAGGGCGGTGCGCGGAAGCCGCGGGCGTACTGGCCATAGGCGGAGAGGCGGTCGTCCAGCCGGGCGATGGCGCCGAGCTTGGGCGAGACGGCGAACTCGTCGAGGTCGCTGACCTGCGAGGCGGTGCCGCTGCCCGAGGAGCGCAGGAAGTCCGCGTCCGGATGCGGGCGCAGCTGGTAGTTGTCGAAGCGCACGCCGGGGACCAGGGTGAAGCGGCCGAGCGTGATCTCGTCCTGCACGTAGACGCCGAGCTGCGTCGTCGTCGTGTCCGGGAAGTTCTTGTTCGGGTAGGTCTCGCCCGCGACGGTGGTGGCGACGCTGCCGGTCAGCAGGTTCTGCTCGAAGCGGTCGCGCGGGCGGGAGGTCTCGATGCGCTCCAGCGTCGCGCCGTAGACGAGGCGGTGCTGGCCGCCGAGCAGCTCGAAGCTGTTGCCGAACTGCACCTCGCCGCCATAGAGGCTCTGGTCGAAGCCGCTGTTGGTGAACCGCAGGCGGTTGGGCCCGCCGATCGTCGCGGCGGCCAGGCTGGTGGCGGTGGAGCGCCACTGCTCCGTCCGCTCGCTGCGGTCGAGGTCCACGTACCAGCCGCGGACCTGCACGCGGTCGGCGAAGAGCACCGGCCCCTCATGCGTGTAGTCCAGGCTGACGCGGGCGCGGCGGGTGTAGTCGTCGCCGCTGGAATCGAGGACGTAGGCGCCGGCCGAGCCGGGCCTGTCCGTGTTCAGCGTGGTGTCCAGCTCGCGCTGGAAGATCTCGCCGGTCAGGCGCAGCGTGTCGATCGGCGTCAGGTGCCAGACCACCTTCGCCAGGAAGCTCTGGTCCGTGTAGTTCTGCGGGTTGGGCAGGACATTGCCGTTCGGGCGCACCTCGTGCCCGACGCGGGCGCCGTACTGCACCAGTGCCTCCACGTCGCCGGCCCGCGCGGCGCCGAGGATGGACTGGTAGAGGGACTGGTCGGCGCCGCTGTAGCCGAGGCGCCCGCCGAAGGCGACGTTCCGCCCCGGCTCCGTCAGGTAGTCGGACGGGTCCTTGGTGACATAGGCGACGACGCCCCCCAGCGCGTCCGACCCGTAGAGCGCCGAGGCCGGGCCGCGCAGGATCTCGATGCGCTTGATCGTCTCCAGGTCCACGAAGTCGCGGGTGTAGTTGCCCGCGCCGATGTTGCTCTCGGGGAAGTCGGGCAGGCGCACCCCGTCCACCTGCACCCGCACGCGGTTCCCGCCGATGCCGCGGATGACGAAGTTGGTGCCGCCGCCGCGCGCCGGCTGGTTGCCGAAGCTCACCCCCGGCTCGTAGCGGATGGCGTCGCGGGGGGTGGTGGCGTTCTGCCGGTCCAGCTGCTGGCGGTCGATGACGCTGATGGTGGCGGGCACGTCCTCGATCGCGCGCTCCTCGCGTGAGCCGGTCACCACCATCTCGGGCAGGGCGACGCTGTCTCCGGAACCCGCGGACTGCGCCCAGGCGGCCGCGGGGCAGAGGAGCAGGGACAGCACGGCCGGGCGGACCGGGCGGCGGGACAGCGGCACGGGGGGACTCCTGTATGCGGGACTCCTCGTCTTGATAGAGATTCTGATAATCAGTCGCAATACAGGATCACAGGTCCTTGAGCGGGGGCGGCCGCCCCCAGGCTCATCGCTCCGCCTCCCCGTCCTCCCGGCCGTCCTGGTGGCCCTCGCCCTCCTCCCGCCGCCGCAGGAGCGCCGCGGCGCGGTCGTGGACCTTGGCGAGAATCGCGGACAGCTCGGCCAGCTCCCGCGCCGTCAGCACCTCCGCCAGCTCCGCCTGCAGGGCGCGGGCGCGGGGGACGATGCGGGCGTAGAGCGCCGTCCCCTGGGCCGTCAGGCGCAGCCGGTGCGCGCGCAGGTCCTCCGGAAGCGGCGCGCGCGCCAGCAGCCGCTTGTCGGCCAGCCGGATCACCGCGCGGCTGACCTTCACCCGGTCCATCTCCGTCCGCCGGATCACCTCCTGCGTGGTGAGCGTCCCGGCCTCGCCCAGCACGGCCATGATCCGCCATTCGGGGATGCCGAGGTGGAACTCCGCCTCATAGCGGGCGGCGAAGGCGCGGCTGACCGCCTCCGCGGCGACGGAGAGGCGATAGGGCAGGAAGCTGCCCAGCCGCAGCGGCTTGTCCTCGGCCACCTCCTCCGGGTCGCCCGTCCCCGGCGGCGGCGTTGCGGCATGGTCCATGTCCGGGCGCGCCCTCGTCTCGTCGCCGAGGAGCATAGGGCGGATCGCCGCGGCACGGCACCGCCGCGCCCCCGGTCCGGCGGCCGGGCCGCCGGCGGGCCCTCAGCCCGCCAGCACCCGCGCCGTGCCCGAGACGCGCACGGGCGCCCCGACCTCCGGCGGGATTTCCGCCCGCAGGCGCGAGGGCATCCCCATCTCGTCGCCCTGCTGGATCTCGATCGCCCCCTCATGCGGCCAGCCGAGGTCGCGCAGGTAGCCCGCCAGCGCCGCCGCCGCCGCGCCGGTCGCCGGATCCTCGTACACCCCGCCCGAGGCGAAGGGGTTGCGCATGCGGAAGCGGCGCGGCGTCACGGCATGGGCGAGGATGATCGTCACCAGCCCGGCCTCGCGCATCAGCGCCCGGCCCGAGGCCAGGTCGTAGTACATGCTGCACAGCGTCCCGCGCTCGCGCAGCGCCAGCAGCAGGTGGTCCGCCCCGGCATGCACCCGGGCCGGCGGCAGGCGCGGGTCCAGCGCCGCGATGCTCCAGCCGAACAGCGCCAGCGCCTCGCGCACCAGCTCCGGCGCGACGGGACGGCTGCGGGTGGGCGGGGAGCACAGCGTGGCCGCCAGGGTCGGGCCGTCGCGCCGGCCCTCGACGGTGATGGCCGCCTCGTTCAGCCGCAGGTCGAAGGCACCGTCGCCATGGCGCAGGGCCAGCGCGGCGCCCAGGGCGATGGTGGCGTGGCCGCAGAACGGCACCTCCGTCTCCGGCGAGAAGTAGCGCACGCGCCACCCCTCCCCGTCCGGCGCGGCGAAGGCGGTCTCGGAATAGCCGAGCTCGGCCGCGACGCGCTGCATCGTCGCGGGGGCCGGCAGCGCGGCCTCAATCACCACGCCGGCCGGGTTGCCGCCGGTGGCTCCGGCGGAGAAGGCGGCGATGCGCTGGATGTCCATGGCCCTGCTCCACACCAGCCGCGGGGAAGCCCGTCCGGGCCGTGGCAGATGGCCGCCCGGCACCGGGGCGGGCCCGCGCCCGCGCGGAGCAGACTGCCTACGCCACCCCGGCGGCCGCCGCGCCATCCGTTCGGATGATTCCGGCGCTCACACCGACGTCGGGATGATCTGACCCGTCATGCTGTGGTGGTCTGGCGTCGGACCGGGAGGGGACGCCGTCCCCTCCCAGACCCTCCCCTGCCGGGGCCACAAGCGGGCCCCGGTCCCCGCTGGGAATCTGGTGCTTCATGGCTGCCGTCAGCCTGCGGGCTCAACCCTGACGGAGCGCGGACAGGTGGGACTCTGGAAAAGCTTCAGAAGGCGTCCGCGAGTGCTGCGGCCGTACCCGCCGAGGAGCATGGCTCCTCGGCGCTGTGACCCCGTGTCAGGCTGTCCCGCGGCAGCGCCCATCGGGTCCAGGGCCCGCAGGGTCCTGGCGGAGTGGGGGACCGGGGGCGAGGCAGAGCCTTGCCCCCGGGCCACGGGCGCACCCCCCGCCGGCACGGATCAAGGGGCATCCCGCCATCCGTACTATTTCCCGGCCGGCCCCGTATCGCCCGGCCCCCTACCCGGCCCGGCCAGGAAGCGGGCGAAGGCGGCTAGGGTGGCGTCGCTGACATGGTGCTCGATGCCCTCGGCATCGGTTTCCGCCACCTCCGCCGGCACGCCGACGGCGAGGAGCAGGTCCACCACCACGCGGTGGCGGGCGCGCACCCGCTCGGCCAGGGCATGGCCCTCGGGGGTCAGGAAGACGCCGCGATAGGGGCGCGAATGCGCCAGCCCCAGCGCCTTCAGCCGGGCGATGCTCTTGATCGCGGTGGCGTGGGAGACGCCGAAGCGGCGGGCCAGGTCGGTCGGCCGCGCCTCGCCGCCCTCGGCCAGCAGGTCGTCGATCAGCTCGACATAATCCTCCAGCACCGCGGAGGCACGGCCGGCCCGGGCGCTGGCATGCCGCGCCGCCTGGTCGTCCTCGGCCGGGAGGAGGTGGGGCGCGGGGTCGGCCGGCACCGCGGAGCGAATCCGGGCCGGATCGCGGATGGGGCGGGACGGCATCGCCAGCTTCTCTGGCCTCTCGGGCGAAGCTCGGCAAGACGCTTGTCATGTAGCCTAAGCTACATATTTAATCCCGAACCCGAAGTAAGCGTCCATGCTACAGGAGAGAGCCGATGCGACCAGGCAACCGACCCTCGTCCGGCCAGTGGCCGCGCCGCGTCGCCGGGGGACGGCTGGGCAGGCTGCTGGGGGGGCTGCTCGCGATCGGGCTGGCCATGCCGGCGGGGGCAGCGATGGCACAGGCCGCCCCGAAGCGGATCGTGACCACCTTCACCATCCTGCAGGACATGGCGCAGAGCGTGGCGGGGGAAGCGGCGGTGGTCGAATCCATCACCCGCCCGGGGGCCGAGATCCACGACTACGAGCCGACGCCACAGGATGTGGTGAAGGCGCAGTCCGCCGACCTCGTGCTGTGGAACGGGATGGGGCTGGAGCGCTGGTTCGAGCGCTTCTTCCAGCGGCTGAAGGGCGTCCCCTCCGCCGTGCTGACCGAGGGCATCGCCCCCATCGTCATCACCGAGGGCCCCTATGCCGGCCGGCCCAACCCGCATGCCTGGATGTCGCCGGCCAATGCGCTGGTCTATGTCGAGAACATCCGCAAGGCGCTGGTCGCGCTCGATCCCGCCAACGCCGCCGTCTACGACGCCAACGCCGCCCGCTACGCCGACCGCCTGCGCGCGCTGGACGCGCCGATCCGCGCGCGGCTGGCGCAGATCCCCGAGGCGCAGCGCTGGCTGGTGAGCTGCGAGGGCGCCTTCTCCTACCTGACGGCCGCCTATGGCCTGCGCGAGCTGTACCTCTGGCCGATCAACGCGGAGGAGGAGGGCACCCCGCGCCAGATCCGCAAGGTGGTGGACACGGTGCGGCAGAATGCCATCCCCGCCCTGTTCTGCGAGAGCACGGTCAGCGACCGCGCCATGCGGCAGGTGGCGCGGGAGGCGAAGTCGCGCTTCGCCGGCGTGCTGCACGTGGACAGCCTGACCGCGCCGGACGGCCCCGCGCCCAGCTACGTCGCGCTGCTGGAGGCGAACGCGGCCACCCTCCTGCGCGGCCTCACGGAGCGATGACGGCCATGCCGCTGGATGCCTCCGGCGCCACCTCCCCCGGCGCCGCTCTCACGGACGCCCCCCGCGCCGCGCCGCGGCCGCCCCCGGCCCTGGAGGTGTCCGGCGTCACCGTCGCCTATCCCAACGGGCAGGTGGCGCTGCGCGATGCCTCGCTGCGGCTGGGCGGGCCGACCATCTGCGGGCTGCTGGGCGTGAACGGCAGCGGCAAGTCCAGCCTGTTCAAGGCGATCATGGGCATGGTCCGCCCCGCCGCCGGGCAGGTCCGCATCGGCGGCGCCCCGCTGGCCGCGGCGCAGCGGCGCGGCTGGGTCGCCTATGTGCCGCAGAGCGAGGAGGTGGACTGGGACTTCCCCGTCTCCGTGCGCGACGTGGTGATGATGGGCCGCTACGGTCGGATGGGCCTGCTGCGCATCCCGCGCGCCGCCGACCGCGCAGCGGTGGAGGCCGCGCTGCACCGGGTGGGGATGGAGGGCTTCGCGGACCGCCAGATCGGCCAGCTCTCCGGCGGGCAGCGCAAGCGCGTCTTCCTGGCGCGGGCGCTGGCGCAGGACGGGCGGGTGATCCTGCTGGACGAGCCCTTCGGCGGCGTGGACGTCACCACCCAGGACCGCATCGCCGCCCTGTTGCGCGAATTGCGGGCGGAGGGGCGGATCATCCTCGTCTCCACCCACGACCTGGCCGGCGTGCCGGAACTCTGCGACCGGGTGGCGCTGGTGAAGGGCACGGTGCTGGCCGAGGGGCCGGTGGCGCAGGTCTTCACCGCCGCCAACCTCGCCCTGGCCTTCGGCGAAGCGCTGCGGCCGCAGGCCCTGCCGCTGGCGGGCGGCGAGTCGGAGGCGCGGCTGGCCGAGGGACCGCAGGGCGAGACGCTGGTGCTCGCACCCGACGGCACGCTGCTCGGCCGCCTCGCCGCCGCCCGCCCGGATGCGGGGCGGCACGGGGGCGGACGCCATGCGGGGGTGCAGGAGGCGGCGTCGTGACGGCGCTGCTGCTGGAGCCCTTCGGCTACGAGTTCCTGCGCAACGCCCTGTGGGTCAGCGCGCTGACCGGCGGAGTCTGCGGGCTGCTCTCCTGCTTCGTGGCGCTGAAGGGCTGGTCGCTGATGGGCGACGCGCTCTCCCACGCCGTGGTGCCGGGGGTGGCGCTGGCCTGGATCTGGGGGCTGCCCTTCGCGCTGGGGGCCTTCGCCGCCGGGCTGCTGGCAGCCTGGGCGATGGGCGCGCTGCGCCGCCACAGCCGGCTGCCGGCCGATGCGACCATCGGCGTGGTCTTCACCGCCTTCTTCGGGCTGGGGCTGGTGCTGCTCAGCCTCTACCCCAGCAACCTGCGCCTGCGGACCATCCTGTTCGGCAACGTGCTGGGCATCGCGCCGGAGGACATCGCCCAGTTGCTGATCGTCGTCGGCGCCGTGCTGGCCCTGCTGGCGCTGCGGGGGCGGGACCTGATGCTCTGGGCCTTCGACGCCACCCAGGCCCGGGCCATCGGGCTGAACCCCGGCCTGTTGCAGATGCTGCTGCTGGCGATGACGGCGGCGGTGGCGGTGGCGGCGATGGTCACCGTCGGCGCCGTGCTGGTGATCGCCATGCTGGTGGCGCCGGGGGCGGCTGCGCACCTGCTGACCGACCGCTTCGCGCGGATGCTGGGCCTCGCCGCCGGGATGGGCGCGGGCACGGCGGCGCTGGGGGCCTATCTCAGCTACTTCCTCGACGGCTCGACCGGCGGGGTGATCGTCGCGCTGCAGGCGCTGGTCTTCACCCTGGTGCTGGTCTGGGCGCCGCGCCACGGGCTGCTCGCCGCCCGGCGGGCGCGGCGCCAGGCGGCGGTGGTGGCATGAGCGGGCTGCTGGAGCCGTTCGCGCATGATTTCCTGCGCGACGCGCTGCTGGTCGGCAGCGTGGTCTCGGTGGCCTGCGCGCTGCTCTCCTGCCTGATCGTGCCGAAGGGCTGGTCGCTGCTGGGCGACGCCGTCTCCCACGCCGTGCTGCCGGGGGTGGTGCTGGCCTCCGCCGCCGGGCTGCCGCTGGCGCTGGGGGCCTTCGCGGCGGGGCTGGTCTGCGCGCTCGCCGCCGGCTTCGTGCAGTCGCGCAGCCGGGTGAAGGAGGATGCGGCGCTGGGCGTGGTCTTCACCGGCATGTTCGCCATCGGCCTGGTGCTGCTCGCCTTCCTGACCACCGAGGCGCACATCACCCATATCCTGTTCGGCAACATCCTGGGCATCGAGCCCGCCGACCGGGTCCAGGCGCTGGTCGCCGGCGGCGCGACGCTGGCGGTGCTGGCGGTGTTCGGGCGCGACCTGATCCTGGCGGCCTTCGATCCCACCCACGCCCGGGGGATCGGGCTGAACCCGGACCGGCTGCACCTGCTGTTCCTGGCGCTGCTCTCCGGTGCCGTGGTGGCGGGGGTGCAGTCGGTGGGGGTGATCCTGGTGGTGGCGCTGCTGATCACGCCGGGCTGCATCGGGCTGCTGCTGGCCGAACGCTTCGGGCGCGTGGCCGCCATCGCCGCCGGCTCCGCCGTGCTGGCCAATGCCCTGGGCATCCTGGCCAGCTACCACCTCAACGCGTCGACCGCCGGCTGCATCGTGCTGGCGCTGACCGGGCTGTTCGGGCTGGCGCTGGTCTTCGCGCCACGGCGGGGGCTGCTGGCCGGGTGGCGGGCGCGGGCGGCGTGAGGCGCGGGCAGGCGGGGGCCGGGAGGGGCGCGGCGCGCCAGCCGCCGGGCCCCGGGCCGGACGGGCCCGGGCGTCGCCCGATGCGCCGCCATGGCGATGCACCCGGCCTGTCCGTCGGGAGTGACCGGATCGCGCCGGCCCGCCCGGGGCCGCAGGGACGCGGACACCGCCCGGGGGGCCTCGTCGCTGGTGGCAGCCTCCTCCGGAGGCCGCGCGTTGGGAGGGCGCCCGCGGCCGCTCCGGAGCGCCGGGACCGATATGGGAGGGTGGGCGACACAATGCCGAAGAACACGATCTGCCTCTGGTACGACGGCGACGCCGAGGCGGCCGCCCGCTTCTACGCCGGGGTCTTCCCCGACAGCGCCGTCCACGCCGTGCGCCGCGCTCCCGCCGACTACCCGGCCGGCAAGGCGGGCGACGTGCTGACGGTCGAGTTCACCGTGGCGGGCATCCCCTGCATCGGCCTGAACGGCGGACCGGCCTTCCGGCACAGCGAGGCGTTCTCGTTCCAGATCGCCACCGACGACCAGGCGGAGACGGACCGCTACTGGAACGCCATCATCGGCCATGGCGGCCAGGAGAGCGCCTGCGGCTGGTGCAAGGACCGCTGGGGGATTTCGTGGCAGATCACGCCGCGCGTGCTGACCGAGGCGATGGCGGCCGGCGGGGAGGAGGCGCGGCGCGCCTTCGACGCCATGATGACCATGACGAAGATCGACGTCGCCGCGATCGCGGCGGCGCGGCGCGGCTGACGCGCCAGGGCGCCTCCCAGGCTCGGCGGGGGGAGCGGGTGCCGGGACCGGGCATGGGCGGTCCGGGGGTGGCGGCCATGGGAGGGGGAGGATGCCAGTCCGGCGCCCTCCGCTCCTCCCGCAGCGGCGAGGCCCCCGGGCGGCGCCCGCGTCCCCGTGCCGGGGCCGGGAAGGCCCGGCGCCCCGGCCCTCCCCGCCGGGCGCCGCCGCCCATGCCGCCGGCCCCCTCCCCCGCCGTCCGGCGGGCGTGCCAGCGAAGTCGTCACTGGCCATGGGCGCGCCCCGGCGGCAGCCTGACCGCCGCGCCCAGCCGGACGGGAGGAACGCCGTGAAGATCACCTTCTACGCCCATGCCAGCTTCCGCCTGGAGGCGGACGGGCTCGTCGTCGTCACCGACCCCTACAAGCCCGCGCTCAGCCGCTTCCACCCGATCGACGAGCCCGCGGATGTGGTGCTGATGAGCTCGGCGACGGACGAGTTCCACTCCGACCCCAGCCACGTCCGGGGCGACCCGGTGGTGGTCAACACGCTGGAGCTGCCGCCCGAGGGCACGGTGGTGCGCGGCATCCCCGTCCGGTCCTTCCCCGCCTACGAGAGCCACACCTTCGACTTCCAGGCGGCCGCCGGGCGCGATCCGGATGCCAACGCGCTCTATCTCTTCACCCTGGGCGGGTTGCGGGTGCTGCACATGGGCGACATCGGCAACCCGGTCGATCCGGCGCAGCTCGCGGCGCTGGCCGGGCAGGTGGACATCCTGCTGGCGCTCACCGGCGCGCACGCCACCATCGCGCTGGACGACCTGGACGCGGCCATCGCGGCGATCGGCCCGCGCGTGGTGATCCCGATGCACTACTTCCACCCGCGCGGCATCCTGAAGATCGAGCCGGTGGAGACCTTCCTCGACCGCCTGCCGCCGGACTCCGTCACGCGGGTCGGCGGGCCGACGCTGGAGCTGACGCCGGAGACGCTGCCGGCCGATGCGCCGCACGTCTACGTGCTGGAGCAATCCCGCTGAGCGCCGCCCCGGCCGGGCGGGCGATGACCCGGGCCGCGCCGCCGAGGCCGCCCGGCGGCCGGTCCGCCACGCCGCCGCGGCGTCCGGCCGCCCCGGCATCCGGGCCGGCCGGGCGCCTCCTCCGCCTCGCCCTGCTGGCGGCACTGGCCCTGCCCGCGCCCGCCCTGGCGCAGGCCGCCGCCGACCCGGTGCCGCGCGACGACGCCAATCCGCGCCGCCGGGAGGCGACGGGCCAGGACGCACCGCGCCGGGAGGGTCCGGCGCCGCCCGCCGCGGCCGTGCCGGAGCGCCGCCTGCCCGCCGAGGCGACCACCCGTCACCGGCTGGACCTGCCCGGGCGCAGCCTCGCGGTGGTGGCCACCGCCGGCAGCCTGCGCCTCACGGACGAGGCCGGCGCCCCCCGGGCGGACATCGCGTTCATCGCCTATCGCCTCGACACGCCGGACCCGGCGCGGCGGCCTGTCGCCTTCGCGGTGAACGGCGGCCCCGGCGCCTCCTCTGCCTGGCTGCAGCTGGGCGCGCTGGGGCCCTGGCGCCTGCCCATGAGCGGGGATGCCGCGACGCCCTCCGCGCCGCCCGCGCTGCTGCCCAATGCCGAGACCTGGCTGGACTTCGCCGACCTGGTCTTCCTCGACCCCGCCGGCACCGGCTTCAGCGAGGTGCTGGGGCGCGGCGAGGAGGCACGGCGGAGCCTGTGGTCCGTGGAGGGCGACATCCGCTCCCTGGCCGAGGCGATCCGGATCTGGCTGCAACGGAACGGCCGGCTGGGCTCGCCGAAATTCCTGGTCGGGGAAAGCTATGGCGGCTTCCGGGGCCCGCGCCTGGCCCGCGTCCTGGCGGAGCAGGAGGGAGTGGGGCTGCGCGGGCTGGTGCTGGTGTCGCCCGTGCTGGATTTCGGCGGGCGCTCGGCCTTCGACCCGCTCACCCTGGTGGCGCGCCTGCCCAGCCTCGCCGCGGCCACCCGCGCCACCGCCAGCGGCGCCCCGCCGTCGGCGGAGTTCCTGGCCGAGGCGGAGCGCTACGCCGCCGGCGACTACCTGCGCGACCTGCTGCGCGGGGTGCGCGACGGCGAGGCGGTGGAACGGCTGAACCGGCAGGTGGCGGCGGTGACGGGACTCGATCCCGGCTTCGTCCGCCGCTTCCAGGGGCGGATGCCCTGGGACGCCCTGCTGCGCGGCCCGGGCCAGGCGGAGGGCCGCGTCGCCAGCGCCTACGACGCCACGGAGACCCGGGCCGACCCCTTCCCGCTGGCGATCGCCGCCGACATCCCCGACCCGGTGCTCGACGGGCTGGTGCCGCCGCTGACCTCGGCGATGCTGACGCTCTACCGCGAGCGGCTGGAATGGCTGCCGGCGGACCGCCGCTACAGCGTCCTGAACCAGCAGGTGAACCGGGAATGGGGCTGGGGGCGCGGCGGGCGGCGCGGGGTGGAATCGCTGGGCGCGCTGCGCACCGCCCTGGCGCTGGACCCGGCGCTGCGCGTGGTGGTGGCGCACGGGCTCTACGACCTGGTCACGCCCTATTTCGCCAGCCGCCTGCTGCTGGACCAGATCCCCGCCTCGGCCGGAGGAGACCGGGTGGCGCTGCGGACCTTCCCGGGCGGGCACATGTTCTACGCCGCCGACGAGTCCCGGGCCGGGCTGCGGGAGGCGGGCCAGGCGCTGGTGGAGGGGCGCTGACCGCCGGCCCTCCCCGTCCGGCGAGGCGGCGCCGCCCGGCCGGACGCGCCAGGCCGGGAAGGCCCTAGCGGCGGGACTTGCCGCGCGCGATCTCGCGCTCGATGGCGCTGCGCTCGCCCGAGCCCAGCTTGCGCGCGATCTCCCGCACGATGGCGGGCGAGACGCGGTGCCGCTTCGCCAGATAGGCGATGGTCTCCTCGATCCCCTCGGCCGCCGGCTTGCTGGCGGTGTCGGGCGCGGTCCTGGTTCGCTCCACGGGATGTCCTCGGTTTCTGCAACGGGATTGGGGCCGGACGGCGTTGGCCGGCCGGCGCGATGGTCACTCGGCGGGCGGCAGGCTGCGCCCCAGCGCGGCGAGGGGACCGCGGCGGATCTCGCTCTGGCGGACCACGCGCTCGTGGCCGTCATGGTTGTGGCGCACGCGGTATTCGCGGTCGGCGCCGTCATTGGGCATCAGCCGGACCACGGTGTACTGGCCGGGTGCGTGACGCGCCGTGAGGGCGTTGGCGACGATCTCGACGTTCTCGCCGATCTGGAAGCGATGGACCTGCATGGATGGCCTCCCTGGACGATCCGGATGGCCCCGGGGCCGGGGCGATCGGGCCGCCATTCCCGGGGAAGGGAACCGGCAGGCCCCGCGGCGGTCGGGGAGGAGCCGGCCGGAGACCCCGGCCGGGGGTCCGGGGCAGCCGGCCTCGCGGCCGGTCGCCCCGGGGAACGACGGGGGCCGCGAGGGCCCCCGTCCGGTCAGGCGGCCTTCAGGTTGCCGGCAGAGACCTTGCCCTGCTGCCCGCTCTGCAGGTCGTACTGGATCTTGTCGCCCTCGCGCGGCTCCTGGAGGCCGGCGCGCTGCACGTCGGAGATGTGCAGGAAGACGTCCTTCGAGCCGTCATCCGGCTGAATGAAGCCGAAGCCCTTGGTCGGGTTGAACCACTTGACGGTGCCGATGGCCATGATGGTGTTCCGTATGGAATGAGGTCCCGATCCGTGACGACCACGGAACGGATCAACCTTCGAGGGGAGACGGACACCGGGCTCGGCGCCCCGGGAGGGGCAAGGAGGCAGGCCGAACCGACGAAACTGACGGTCACCATGTGGGGCTTCGCGGCGCGCCCGACAAGGCCCGGCGGCGGGAAACCGGCCGATGCCCTTGCCGGCCCCCCGCACCACGGCCCGCGCCGTGCCCCGGGGCCCGGCGTCCTGGCGCCCGGCCGGCCCTGCCGCTAGAGCAAAGGGACGACCGCCGGCCCGGCCTGGCCGGGCCGGGGACAGGAGGAACGCCATGACGACGCCGACGCCCGCCCCCAGCCGCTACCCGGCGCCCGCGCTGGACGCGCTGCCCGACGACATCCGCGAGCGCATTCTGGCGGTGCAGGAGAAGGCGGGCTTCGTGCCCAACGTCTTCCTGCTGCTCGCCCGCCGCCCGGACGAGTTCCGTGCCTTCCTCGCCTATCACGACGCGCTGATGGACAAGCGCGAGGGGTTGAGCGCCGCCGAGCGCGAGATGATCGTCGTCGCGGTGAGCGGGGCGAACAACTGCCTCTATTGCGTGGTCGCGCACGGGGCCATTCTGCGCGTGCGGGCCAAGGACCCGCGCATCGCCGACCTGGTGGCGACGAATTACCGCAAGGCGGGCCTGCCGCCGCGGCAGCGCGCGATGCTGGACTACGCGCTGAAGGTCGCGCTGGAGGCGCACCGGGTGGAGGAGGCGGACCGCGACGCGCTGCGCGCCGCGGGCTTCGACGAGGAGGAGATCTGGGACATCGCCGCGATCGCCGCCTTCTTCTCCATGTCGAACCGGCTGGCCAATGCCACCGACCTGCGGCCGAACCCGGAATTCCACATGCTCGGGCGCGGCTGAGGGCCTCCTCCGTCCGGCGGGACCGGCCGGCGGCTCAGCCCGCCCCGGCCGGCCGGCGCCCGACCTGCACCGTCAGCTCCTGCTGCCGCCCGTCGCGCAGCAGGGTCAGGCGGACGGTCTGGCCGGGCGGCACCCCGGCCACGGAGCGGATCAGCGCCCGGGAGGTGTCCACCCGGTCGCCGTTCAGCGCCGTCACGATGTCGCCCTGGCGCAGCCCGGCCCGGGCGGCGGGGCTGTTGCGCTCCACGCCCTGCACCAGCACGCCGCGGCGGCCGCGGTCCTCCGGCGCGTCCTGCACCGCGACGCCCAGCCAGCCCCGCTCCACCTTGCCGTCGCGGCGCAGCTGCTCGATCACCGGGCGCGCCAGGTCGGAGGGGGTGGCGAAGCCGATGCCGGCCGAGCCGCCGGAGGGCGAGAAGATCGCCGTGTTGATGCCGATCACCTCGCCGGCCGTGTTGAACAGCGGCCCGCCGGAATTGCCGGGGTTGATGGCGGCGTCGGTCTGGATGAAGTCGTCGAAGGGCCCCGCGCCGATCTCGCGCCCGCGGGCGGAGACGATGCCGCTGGTCACCGTGCCGCCCAGCGCGAAGGGATTGCCCGCCGCCAGCACCCACTGCCCGACGCGCAGCGCCCCGCTCGACCCCCAGGGCACGGCCGGCAGGCTGGTGCGGCTTTCCACCCGCAGCAGGGCGAGGTCGGTCAGCTCGTCCGTGCCGACCACCCGGGCCGTCAGCTCCGTGCCGTCCTGCAGGCCGACCACGACGCGGCTGGCGCCGCCGACCACGTGGTTGTTGGTGACGATCAGGCCGGAGCTGTCGATGACGAAGCCGGACCCCGCCCCCTGCACCTGCTGCCGCCCGCCGCCGCGGCGGTCGCGGAAGGGACGCTCCAGCGGGGTGCCGCGGAACTCCGGCGGGATCTGCACCGTCTGCTCGCTGGTGACGGCGATGTTCACCACGGATGGCAGCACGCGCTCGGCCAGGTCCGCGAAGTCGAAGGTGGCGGCCCGCTGCGCCTGGGCGGCGCAGCCGGCCACGGCCAGGCCCGGCAGGGTGAGCAGAATCGTGCGGCGTCCGGTCAGGCTGGTCATCGGCAATCCGTCATCCATCCGGTTGGCCGGGAGATAAGCACCCCACCCGGGGGCGTGAAGGGTGGATGTGGCACTGCGGCAACAGGGGGCCGTCAGCGTTGCCACAATGCCACCCTGGGGGCGGCCGCCCCGGGGAAAGCCCGCAGCGGCGAGGGATCGGCCGGCGGCGGTCCCGGGGGCTACGGCACGGCCCGCCGCGCTCCTATCTGCACCGCATGACCTCCCTTCCGATCTCCGTCCTCGACCTTTCCCCCATCCCGGCCGGTGCCGATGCGGGTCAGGCGCTGCGCAACACCCTCGACCTCGCCCGCCATGCCGAGCGGCTGGGCTACCGCCGCTACTGGCTGGCCGAGCACCACAACATGACGGGCATCGCCTCCGCCGCCACGGCGGTGGTGATCGCCCATGTCGCCGCCGGGACCAGCACCATCCGGGTCGGCGCCGGCGGCATCATGCTGCCCAACCACGCCCCGCTCGTGATCGCCGAGCAGTTCGGCACCCTGGCCGCGCTGCACCCCGGCCGGATCGACCTCGGCCTCGGCCGGGCCCCGGGCAGCGACCTGCGCACCGCCCACGCCCTGCGCCGGAACCTCGGCCCGGGCGGGGGCAGCGACGGCGACAGCTTCCCGCAGGACGTGGTGGAGCTGATGTCCTACTTCCGCCCCGCCCAGCCGGGCCAGGCCGTGCGCGCCGTGCCGGGCGAGGGGCTGGAGGTGCCCGTCTGGATCCTCGGCTCCAGCCTGTTCGGGGCGCAGCTGGCGGCGATGCTGGGGCTGCCCTTCGCCTTCGCCTCGCATTTCGCCCCCGACCACCTGATGCAGGCGCTGCGGCTCTACCGCGAGGGCTTCCGCCCCTCCGCGACCCTGGAGCGCCCGCATGCCATGGTCGCCGCCAACGCCATCGTCGCGGAGACGGATGCGGCGGCGGCACGGCTCTTCACCTCGCTGCAACAGGCCTTCGTCAACCTGCGGCGCGGCCGGCCCGGCCCCCTGCCCGCCCCGGTGGACAGCCTGGAAGGGCTGTGGAGCCCGGCCGAGCAGGCCGGGACCGGGCACGCCCTCTCCGTCTCCGCCGTCGGGGCGCCGGACACGGTCCGCCGCGCCCTGCAGCAGCTGGTCGAGGCCACCGCGGCGGACGAGCTGATCGTCACCGCGCAGATCCATGACCACGCGGCCCGGCTGCGGTCCTTCGCCCTGCTGGCGGAGCTGGCGCCCGGCCTCTCGGCGCCCTCCCGCGCCGCGGCCTGACGGATCGCGGCCCCACGGATCGCGGCCGCCAGGGCGCCCTGGTCAGCCGCCGTCGCGGCGCGAGGGCCAGGCCACCAGCAACCCGCCGGCCGCCACGATGGCGGCCCCGGCCAGGGTCCAGAGGTCCGGTTGGTCGCCGAAGACCAGGGCGGAGGCGATCACCGCGCCGATGAGCTGGCTGTAGGAGATCGGCGCCAGCAGGCTGGCAGGGGCACGGGCATAGGCCATGATCAGCAGCCCGTGCCCGCCCAGGCCGAGCACCCCTGCCAGCAGCAGGAGGACCCACGAGAAGGCCGTGGGCTCCGTCCAGACGAAGGGCTGGGCCAGCGCGGTCAGGCAGGCGCCGGCGATGCCCGTGTGCAGGATGGTGGTGCGCGGGTCGTCCACCGTGGCCAGGCGCCGCGTCAGGATCTGGTAGACGGCGAAGAGCGCCGCGGTGCCCAGCGGCAGGAAGATCGCCCAGTGCGGCGGCGCCTCACCCGTCAGGAAGGGCGGCCGCAGCGCCACCAGCACCCCGGCCAGCCCCAGGACCACGCCCGACCAGCGGCGGGGCGACACCGGCTCGCGCAGCCACAGCGCCGCCAGGGCCACGGTGATGAGCGGCGAGGCGAAGCCGACCGCCACCGCATCGGCCAGCGGCACGAAGACCAGGGCGGTGGTGAAGAGCAGGTTCGCCCCCGCCAGCATGGCCCCGCGCACGGTCTGCAGCACCGGCGCCCGGGACCGCCAGGGCACGCGCCCGGTGACGAGGCGCAGCACCAGCGCCACCAGCACCACGTGCGACAGGAAGCGCAGGAACATGAGCTGCGGCACCTCGTGGTGCTGGGCCAGCCATTTCGTGCAGGTGTCGAGGGAGACGAAGAGGAGCAGCGCGCAGAGCTGGAGAAGCACGCCGGCGAGGGGTGTGGGCATCGCCGGCATCATGCGCGGGCGCCAGCCCGGAGGCGACCCTGGCCCGGCAGGACGCCGGGCCAGGGCCAGAATCAGCCGCAACCGGCGGAAGGGGGCGGGACCGCGCGGCCCCGCCCCCTTCCGGTCAGCCCCGGCGCGGCGTCAGGCGGCGGCCTTGATCGCCGCGGCCTTCACGCTCTCGTCCACCGCGCCGGCGAAGGTCTCGAAGTTCTTCTCGAACCGGCCCTGCAGGTCGCGCGCAGTGCGGTCATAGGCGTCCTTGTCCGCCCAGCTCTCGCGCGGGTTCAGCACCTCGGCCGGCACGCCCTCGACCGCCTTGGGGATGGCCAGGCCGAAGAACGGTTCCGTCTCGAACTCGCCCTTGGCCAGCGAGCCGTCCAGCGCCGCGCGCAGCAGGGCGCGGGTGTGCTTGATGCTCATCCGGCTGCCGGTGCCATAGGCGCCGCCGGACCAGCCGGTGTTCACCAGCCAGACCTGGGCGCCGTGCGTCTCGATCAGCTCGGCCAGCATCCGGCCGTAGACCTCGGGGTGGCGCGGCAGGAAGGGGGCGCCGAAGCAGGTGGAGAAGGTCGCCTGCGGCTCCTTGCCCAGCCCCTTCTCCGTCCCCGCGACGCGCGCGGTGTAGCCGGAGAGGAAGTGGTACATCGCCTGCGCCGGGGTCAGCCGGCTGATCGGCGGCAGCACGCCGAAGGCGTCGGCGGTCAGCATCACCACGTTCTTCGGCACCCCGCCCATGCCCCTGGGCTGGGTATTGGGGATGAACTCGATCGGATAGCAGGACCGGGTGTTCTCGGTCAGGCTGTTGTCGTCGAGGTCGAGGTGGCCGCGCTCGTCCGCCACCACGTTCTCCAGCACCGTGCCGAAGCGGTGGGAGGCGTTCCAGATCTGCGGCTCCGCCTCCTGGGACAGCTTGATCACCTTGGCGTAGCAGCCGCCCTCGAAGTTGAAGACGCCCTCGGGCGACCAGCCGTGCTCGTCATCGCCGATCAGCTTGCGCTCGGGGTCGGAGGAGAGCGTCGTCTTGCCCGTGCCGGACAGGCCGAAGAACAGCGCCGTGTCGCCCGCCTGGCCCACATTGGCCGAGCAGTGCATCGGCAGCACGCCCTGCGGGGGCAGCAGCCAGTTCATCACGGTGAAGATGCTCTTCTTGATCTCGCCGGCGTAGCTGGTGCCGGCGATGGCGATGATCTTCTTCGCGAAGGACAGCGCGATCAGCGTGGTCGAGCCCTCGCGGCCGCCATCGACCTTCGGGTCGGCCTCCATCTCCGGCGCGTGCAGGATGACGTAGTCCGGCGTGAAGCCCTCCAGCTCCTCCACCGGCGGGCGGATGAACATGTTGCGGGCGAAGAGCGCGTGCCAGGCATTGGTCGTCACCAGCCGCACCTTGATGCGGTACTTCGGATCGGCGCCGGCGTAGAGGTCCTCGGTGAACAGCTCGGGCTGCTCGCCCAGGTAGCCGCGCACCCGGGCCGTGAAGGCCTCGAACTTCGCGGGCGCGAGCTTCTGGTTGACCTTGCCCCACCAGATCTCCGCCGTCGCCTCGGGGTCGTCGGCCACGAACTTGTCCTGGACGGACCGGCCGGTGTGCTGGCCGGTGACGCCGATGAAGGCACCGTCCGCCGACAGCCGTCCCTCACCCCGACGCATCGCATGGGCGATCAGGCCGGGGGCCGTCAGGTTGGCATGGACGGTGCCGGCGCTGACGCCGGTGCCAGCGAGGGGGGATGCGGCCATGAAGTGGAAAGCCTCCGTTGCGGATGCGGGCCGGATCTGGCCCGCGCCGGGCCGTCCTGCACGTCATTCGTGGCATAAACCCGGCGGATTCCGGCCCGTCAACGCAGTTACCGGTCACACCGCGCGGACCGCCCGCGCAACCGCCGGCCGCCGGCGCCGGGGCATCCCGCCGGGCGGGACCCGTGCCGCCACGCGACCCCCCCGGTGCCTCCGCGGGCCTGCGTCCATTTCCCTGGCACCGGACTCCGGCCCGCGATATTCCTTTATGCAGCATAACAAATAATGTGGAGGACGCTTCCCTTGCCCCAGACGACCCGCCGCGCGGCCCTCGCCGGCCTCGCCCTGTTGTCCGCAGCCTCCGCCCGGGCGGCGCCGCCGGAGCGGCCGGTACGCCTCGTGCTCGGCTTCCCGCCCGGCAGCGGCCCCGACGTCGTCGCCCGGCTGCTGGCGGACGGGCAGAAGGAGACCGTGCCGTCCGGGGTGGTGGTGGACAACCGCCCGGGCGCGGCGGGTGCCATCGCCGCGCAGGAGGTGGCCCGGACCGCCGCGCCGGACGGCACCACGCTGCTGCTCGGCGAGGTCGGCCAGCTCGCCATGGCGCCCAGCACCTATGCCCGCCTCCCCTACGACCCGGCGCGCGACTTCGCCCCGATCGCCGAGGTGGCGGCCATCGACTTCGCCTTCGTCGTCCCCGCCGGCGTCCCGGCGCGGGACCTGCCCGCCTACCTCGCCTGGGCGACAGCGCAGCCGGGCCTGTTCCTGGGCACCTTCGGGGCCGGCACGCCGGGGCATTTCGGCGCGGCCATGCTGGCCGCCGGGTCCGGGCTGAAGGCGGAGGCGGTGCACTTCCGCTCCACCGGCGACGCCATGACGGCGATCCTGAACAACAACGTCCAGGGCATGTTCGGCTCGGTCGCGCTGGTGGCGCCGCATGTGCAGGCCGGACGGCTGCGCGCCCTGGCCATCACCGGCCCCACGCGCTCGCCGCTGCTGCCCGAGGTGCCGACCATGGCGGAGCTGGGCCAGCCCGCCCTCTCCTTCCATTCCTGGTTCGGCCTGGTCGCCCCCCGTGCCACGCCGGAGCCGGTGCAGGCAGCCCTGGAATCCGCGACCCTGCGCGCCCTGGCCGCGCCGGGACTGCGCGCGCGGATGCAGGAGGCCGGCTTCCGCGTCTCCGGCCAGGGCCGCACCGCCTTCGCCACGCTGATTCGAGACGAGACGGCACGCTGGGCCGAGGTGGTGCGGGCGACCGGCTTCCGCGCCATCGAGTGATACGGACGGCGGGATACCTCGATCCGTGCCGGCGCGGGGTGCGCCCGTGGCCCGGGGGCAAGGCTCTGCCTCGCCCCCGATACCCCCACTCCGCCAGGACCCTGCGGGCCCTGGACCCGATCGGCGCTGCCGCGGGACAGCCGGATACGGGGTCACAGCGCCGAGGAGCCATGCTCCTCGGCGGGTACGGGGTCCGCCCGCGCTGACGCTTTTGAAGCTATTCTAGAGTCCCGCCTGTCCGCGCTCCGTCAGGGTTCAGCCCGCAGGCTGACGGCAGCCGCGCAGCACCAGACTCCCAGCGGGGTCCGGGGCCCGCTTGTGGCCCCGGCAGGGGAGGGTCTGGGAGGGGACGGCGTGCCCTCCCGGTCCCACGCCGGAACACCACAGCGCGACGGCCGCCGCGTCAGCCCCCCGCGCGGGGCCGTTGCAGCAGCGCGACCACCAGGGCGAGGCCGGCCATCAGGAAGGCGGCGGCGCCGATGCCGGGCAGGCCGATCAGCGCGATGCCCAGCCCGCCCAGTGCGGCGCCGGCGGCCTGGCCCAGGAACAGTGCGGAGGAGTTCACGGCCAGCACCACGCCGCGGGCCTCCGGCACCAGCCCGACGAGGTAGGACTGCACCAGCGGGGAGAGGGCGAAGAGGCAGCCGGCGGCGGCCAGGATCGCGGCCCCTTGCAGCACCGGGGCGAGGCGCATCCCATCGGCGGCGCCGGAGAGCAGGGCGAACTGCGTGGCCCCCGCCCCGGCCACCAGCAGGGGCAGCACCCAGGCCCGGCGCAGCCCCCCGTGCTCGGCCATCCAGGCGCCTGCCGGCACGCCGGCCAGGGAGGCGACGCCGGCCAGGGCCTGCATGATCCCCACCTGCCCGCCGGTCAGGCCGCTGACCCGGTTCACCGCCGGTCCGACGAAGGCGCTGATGGAGAAGACGGCGGCGTAGGTGGTGAAGGTCAGCGCCAGCCCGCCGCCCACCCCGGGGCGGCGCAGGGCGCGGAAGCCGTGCAGCCCGCTGCGTTCCCCCGGCACGTCGGGCAGCAGCAGCCGGATCGCCAGGGCGGCCCCCCCGGCCAGCAGGGCGGCGAAGCCGAAGGCGCCGCGCCAGCCGAAGACCTCCCCCGTCACCGAGCCCATCGGCAGGCCGAACAGGAAGGCGGCGGTGGTTCCGGCCATGACCATGGCCAGGGCCCGTGCCCGCTGCGCCGGAGGCGCCAGCCCGGCCGCCGTGGCCGCGGCGGCGGGCACCACCAGCGCCGCGGCCACGCCGCAGAGCAGGCGCAGCCCCAGCACGGCCGCGTAGGAATGGGTCAGCACGATCAGCAGGTTCAGCAGCGCCATCGCCCCGAGCGCGCCGACCAGGAGTCCCCGCCGCGGCCAGGCAGCGGTCAGGGCGGTGACGAAGGGGGCGGAGATGCCGAAGGCCAGGGCGAAGACGGTGGCGAGCTGCCCGGCCTGGGCGACGGAGATCCCCAGATCGGCCGCCAGCTCGTTCAGCAGCCCTGCCATGACGAAAGCCTGGGTGGAGGTGGCGAAGGAGGCGGCCGCCAGCACCGGCACCCGGCGCAGCCCGGCGGGCGGCAACGCATCGGCCTCCCTCCCGCCCCCCTCGGTGTGCCCCTGGGTGACGGGGGCGGCGGGCGACGGGGGATGGGGCATGCGGGCAGGCGGCTCCGGGTGTCTCGGGCAGGCTACGGCAGATCGCCGGCGCGCGGGATCGCCTGGGCGCGTGAATCCGCCGCCCGGCCAGGCTCCATGGTGGCCTGCCGCGGTGGGGGGCGGGGTGGACGCGCCGGGGCCGCGTACCCAGACTGTGCGGCGTGCTTCAGCCCAGGACCAGGAGAGCGTGATGCCGGTCGAGGATGTCCCCCCCCGTGCGGCCTTCGAGGCGCTGCGCGAGGATCCGGAGGCGCTTCTGGTGGATGTGCGCACCGATGCCGAATGGAACTTCGTCGGCCTTCCCGACCTCTCCGGCCTGGGCAGGCAGCCGCTGCTGATCCCCTGGCAGGTCTATCCGTCGATGCAGGTGAACGGCGCCTTCTCGGACCACCTGCGCAAGGCCGGGGCCACGCCGCTCAGCAAGCTGTACTTCCTCTGCCGTTCCGGGGCGCGTTCCCTGGCTGCGGCGCAGGCGGCGCAGGCGGCAGGCTTCCCGCATGCCTGGAACGTGGCGGATGGGTTCGAGGGGCCGGTGGACGGCTCCGGCCATCGCGGCACCGTGGCCGGCTGGAAGGCGGAGGGCCTGCCCTGGCGGCAGCGCTGACGGCCGTGGCGGGCCGGAGGGCGGCGCCCCCCGGCCCCGGGCTCACTCGGCCCGGATGTTCGAGCGGCGGGCCACCGCGCCCCAGCGCTCCGTCTCGGCGGCGACGAAGGTCTTGAACTCGGCCGGCGAGGTGCGGCCGGCGGTGATGCCCAGCTCCTCGAAGCGGGCGGCGACGGCGGGGGTCTGCAAGGCCGCCAGCGCCTCCTGGTTCAGCCGCGCCACGATGGCGGGCGGCGTCGCGGCGGGGGCGAAGAGTCCGTGCCAGGAGAGGGATTCGAAGCCCGGCAGGGTCTCGGCGATGGTCGGGATGTTCGGGGCCTGCGGCAGCCGCTCGCGCGAGCCGACGCCGAGGCCGGTCAGCCGCCCCTCGCGCACATGCGGCCAGCCGGAGGAGAAGTTGTCGAAGGCCATGGGCAGGGTGCCGGCCAGCATGTCCGTCATGATCTGGCCGCTGCCGCGATAGGGCACGTGCTCCGCCTGGGTGCCGGTCATCTGCAGGAACAGCTCGCCCGCGAGATGGATCGAGGTGCCGACGCCCGAGGAGCCGTAGTTGAACTTGCCCGGCTCCTTCTTCATCAGCGCGATCAACTCGGCGACGGTGGTGGCGGGCACGTTCTTCGCGACCACCAGCATGTTCGGCTGGGTGGCGAGCAGGGCGACGGGGGCGAAGTCCGTCAGGTTGTTGAACGGCATGTTCGGGTAGACGCTGGCGTTGATCGCGTGGCTGCTGATCGTGCCCATGCACAGCGTGTAGCCGTCGGGCGCCGCCTTGGCGCACATGTCGCTGCCGATGTTGCCGCCGGCGCCGGCGCGGTTGTCCACCACCACCGGCTGGCCGAGCCGCTTGGCCATCTCCGTCGTCACCAGCCGCGCCACCAGGTCGGTGGTGCCGCCGGCCGCGAAGGGCACGATCACGCGGATCGGGCGGGTCGGGTAGTCCTGGGCGGAGGCGGCGCCCGGCAGCAGCAGGGCCGCCAGCGGCAGCAGCGCCGCCAGCAGGCCTCGGCGAAGAGGGGTGATCATCACGACGTCTCCCGGCGCACCCGTGCGGGCGCTGATGCATGTTCGGTGGCCGCCCGCGAGGGACGGCACCCTCCCCTCAGCCCGTCGGCGCCGTTCCTGTCAAGCAGCCCGCAGCCCCGCGCACCGCCGCCGCGTTGTCCCGTCCTGCCGGCAGGGGAGGCACGCTTGGCCCGAGCGACGCATGCGGAAGGCCCGGCCGCGCCGCCCGGTGCCCCCGCCCTGCTGCTGGAGGTGCAGGCGCGCCTCTGCGCCCTCTACCGCTGCCCGATCGGCTACTTCCACGCGCTGGAGCCGCTGGACGAGCTGGTTTCCTCCCTGCTCTCCCACCGCACCCGCAACGCCGACAGCGCCCGCGCCTTCCGCAACCTCCGCGAGGGATTCGCGGACTGGGCGGCGGTGCGCGACGCGCCGGTGGCGGCGGTGGAGGCGGCGCTCGCCCCCTGCACCTGGCCGGAGGCGAAGGCCCCGGCATTGCAACGGACGCTGCGCGTCATCACGGAACGGCAGGGCCGGCTGAGCCTGGACCACCTGGCGGAGCTGTCGGTCCCCGAGGCGCGGGCCTGGCTGGAGGCCCTGCCGGGCGTCGGGCCCAAGACCAGCGCGGCGGTGCTGTCCTTCAGCGTGCTGCGCCGGCGCGCCCTGCCGGTGGACAGCCATCACCATCGCGTGGCGGCACGGCTGGGCCTGATCCCGCCGGGCCTGGCGGTGGGACCGGCGCACCGGGTGCTGGAGGCCATGCTGCCCCCGGAATGGGACGCGCAGCAGGTCTACGACAACCACGAGGTGCTGATGCTGCACGGGCAGCGCGTTTGCTTCTTCCGCAACCCCGCCTGCGGGCGGTGCACCCTGCTGGACCTGTGCCCGACCGGACGGGAGCGGCACCCGGCGGCGGCGCGCCCGGACCCGGCCGGCGGCGCGGCGGAACAGCCGCCCGCTTGATACGGACGGCGGGATGCGTTGATCCATGGCGGCGCGGGGTGCGCCCGTGGCCCGGGGGCAAGGCGCTGCCTCGCCCCCGTACCCCCACTCCGCCAGGACCCTGCGAGCCCTGGACCCGATCAGCGCTGCCGCGCAGATGACTGCGACGGGGTCACAGCGCCGAGGAGCCATGCTCCTCGGCGGGTACGGCCTCAGCCCTCGCTGACGCCTTCAAAGCTATTCTGGAGTCCCGCCTGTCCGCGCCCCGTCAGGGTTCAGCCCGCAGGCTGGCGGCAGCCGCCAACACCAGACTCCCAGCGGGGACCGGGGCCCGCTTGTGGCCCCGGCAGGGGAGGGTCTGGGAGGGGACAGCGTCCCCTCCCGGTCCGCCGCCCGAACACGACGGGTCAGGTCATCCCACCGTTGGTATGAGCCGGACGGTCCGGGAAGGCCGCCGGGACCGCGGGCCGCCGGGGTCGCCCGATCGGAGGACGCGGCGGCGTGGGCGGCTGGCCTTGTCTTGGCTCACCCTTCCTGCCGTGAGCCAAGCCCATGCACATCCTGGTCGTGCCTGTGGAGTTGGCCCTGCCGTACCTGCTGGTGATGGCCACGCCCGGGCCCAACCTTCTCCTCATTCTGCGCGCCAGCCTCGAACCCTCCGCCCGGGCGGCCGTGGCCGCGGCGCTCTGCATCGCCTGCGAGGCGTCGCTCGCCGCGGCCGTCGCCATCCTGGGCGGGACGCTGCTGCTCGGCCTGCAGGGCGTCGAGCTGGCGGGGCGGATCGTCTTCGCCGCGCTCCTGGCGCGGGCGGGGTGGCGGAGCCTGCGGCGCGCCGGCCAGATCCGGGCGGAGTCGCCGGGGCCGGCACGGACGGCCGGGCATTTCCGCCTCGGCCTGCTCAGCGCCATGTCCAACCCGCTCACCGTGCCCTTCTTCGCCGGCTTCTTCCTGGGGCGTATCCCGCCGGGGGACGCGGTGGCGGCGACGGTGGCCTGCGGCTCGGTCTTCCTGCTGGCCGGAAGCTGGTTCCTGCTGCTGGGGCGGGTCCTGTCCCTGCCCTGCTGGCGCGCCTTGTACCTCCGCGCCGGGCACCGCATGGAGACGGCGGTCGGCCTGGCCCTGCTGGGCTGCGTGGGGATGGCGCTCTGGCCTCTGCTGCGGGCCTGAGCACGGGCCGGGGCCGGCCTTCCGGTGAGGCGGGGGGCGTGCTACCGCGCCCCGGCCCTTCCCGAACCAGACGCAGGTCCCTGTCATGTCCGATCCGATCGCGCCCGCCGGTAACGTCCCCAATGGCGAGGCCGCCCCGCAGGGCCCGCTGGTGGTGAACCTGCAATACGTGAAGGACCTGTCCTTCGAGGTCCCCGGCGCGCCGGAGGTCTTCACCCAGCTCCGCGAGCAGCCGCGCATCGACATCGCGCTCGACGTCCAGGCGCGGCCGCTGCAGCAGAACGGCAACGTCTTCGAGGTGGCGCTGCAGATCCGCTGCGACGCCAAGTCGGGCGACACCACCGCCTTCATCGCCGAGCTGGTCTATTGCGGCATCTTCACCGTGAACGTGCCGCAGGAGAGCCTAGAGCCAGTGCTGCTGGTGGAATGCCCGCGCCTGCTCTTCCCCTTCGCGCGCAACGTGCTGGCCGATGCCACGCGCGAGGGCGGCTTCATGCCCGTGCTGCTGACGCCGATCGACTTCGTGGCGCTGTGGCAGTCCCGCCGGGCGCAGGCCGGCGTCATGCCGCCGGTGGCGAACGCCTGACGCGCCCCCGGGCGGAGGCGAGCGGCCTCCGCCCACGGATGGCGGGGCTTCGCCCCGCGGCCGGATCAGCCGACCAGGAAGCGGGCGCGCTGCCCATGGGCGCGGCGTTCCAGCAGGCCGAGCCCGCCGACCAGCATGGAGCAGGCGGCCAGCGCGCTGAGCGCGATCGGCAGGGCATCGAGTTGCTGCGTCGCCAGCCCGCCGAGCAGCCGGGCGGTCAGCGTCAGGATGGTGCCGAAGCCGAGGACAACGAGGAGAAGGGCGAAGCGGAACATGGTGGCCTCCCGGGGCCGGGGTGAAGGGCCGTGTCGCGGCCGAGGGGAAGGACACGCCCCGCTCGCGGCGCCGCGAGGTCCGCTTTGTGGCAGGAATGCGGCCGGTCCCGGGCCGGCCGCATGGCTCCCCTTCGCCGGCCTCGCCTCTCCCGCCCCCAGGGCCGGTGTCCGGGGATGCAGGCTTTCCGGCGTGCGGGGGCTGGCCGTCGCACGCTTCTTGCTGCCAGCCTGACCCGACCCGGCCGCGGCATCCGCCCCGTCCGGACAAGGCCCCGACCGCCGGAGAACCCGCGATGCGTCCCTTCCTTCCCCTGACCCTGCTACTGGCCGGGCTGTCCCTCGGCGCCGGGACCGCGACCCTGGCGCAGGGCACGGGCGGCGCCCAGCCGCCGCTGCGCACCGCCGTCGACGGGACCTTCGCCCCGCATGCCTTCCCCAAGCTCGATGGCGGGGTGCAGGGCTTCAACGTGGACCTGTTCCAGGAGGTGGCGCGCCGCATGGGGCGCGACGTGACCATCGACAGCGCCTCCTTCTCCGGCCTGGTGCCGGCGCTGAACGCCGGCCGGTACGACTTCCTCGCCGCGCCGGTGACGGTGACGAAGGAGCGCGCGGAGGCGCTGCTCTTCACCGAAGGCTACCTCTACACCGCCTTCCAGTTCGGCATCCGCCGCGGCAACGCGCCCATCACCTCGCTCGACGACCTGCGCGGCAAGGTGATCGCGGTGAACAAGGGCAGCGCCTACGACGCCTGGGCGCAGGCGAACGCGCAGCGGCTGGGCTTCACCTACCAGACCTTCGACACCAACCCCGACGCGGTGCAGGCGGTGGTCGCCAACCGGGCCTATGCCGTGCTCGCCGGCAACACCGTGGTCCGCTACGCCGCGCAGCAGGTGCGGCTGCTGGTGCCGGACTTCACCATCCGCGAGACCCGCGCCCACTGGGCCGCGCCCTTCCGCAAGGACAACGTGGAGCTGCGCAACGCGGTGGAGCGGGTGCTGGAGTGCATGAAGAAGGACGGCAGCCTGGCCGCCCTGTCGGAGAAGTGGTTCGGCACCAAGCCCGCCGCCGACGATGCCGAGAACGTCGCCTTCCCCGGCTACGGCGTGCCCGACCTGCCGGGCTACGACCCGACGCCGCACGAGGTGACCTGCGGCTAGGCCCGTTCCGCTTGAGCGGCTGGGAGAACTTCGCCTTCACCTTCCTGAACGGGGCGGTGATGGCGACCTACCTGCCCGCCATCGCCGCCGGCTTCGTGGTGACGGTGGAGCTGGCGGCGCTGGTGGTGACGTGCGGCTTGGCGCTGGGCCTGGCGCTGGCGGTGCTGCGCGCCCTGCTGACGGACCGGCGCGGCGGGCGCTGGATGGCGCTGCCCATCCTCTTCCTCGTCGACCTGTTCCGCGCCGTGCCGCCGCTGGTGCTGGTGGTGCTGTTCTTCTTCGGCCTGCCGGCGGCGGGGGCGGAGCTGTCCGGCTTCGCCGCCACCTGGCTGGCGCTGACGCTGGTCCTGATGGCCTTCGCCGAGGAGATCTTCTGGGCGGGCATCACCGCTGTCCCGCGCGGCCAGCCGGAGGCAGCGGCGGCGCTCGGCCTGCGCCCCGTCCCGGTGCTGTTCCTCGTGGTGCTGCCGCAGGCGGTGCGGATGGTCATCCCGCCGCTGACCAACCGCACCATCGCCATCACCAAGAACACCGCCCTGGGCAGCGTCGCCGGCGTGTCGGAGATCCTTGGCGCCTCGCAATCCGCCGTGGCCTTCGCCGCCAACCCCTCGCCGCTGATCCTCGGCGCGGCGGCCTATCTGCTGCTGTTCATCCCGGTCGTCTGCCTCGGCCGCTGGATCGAGGCGCGCTACGCGGTGCGCACGCGGTGACGGCCCCGGTCCGATGATGACCCTCGAGGATTTCCGCGCCGCCTTCCTGGACCTCGGCATCGTCCGGCAGGCGATGCCCATCCTGTGGATGGGGCTGCAGCAGACCCTGCTGCTTTCGCTGCTGGTGGTGCCGCTCGGCCTCCTCGCCGGGCTGGCGCTGGCGCTGCTGTCGCGGGCGGAAAGCCGCTGGGTGCGCTGGCCGCTCGCCGCCTGGGTGGACCTGTTCCGCGCCCTGCCGCCGCTGGTGCTGCTGGTGCTGGTCTATGCCGGCCTGCCCTTCGCCGGGCTGGAGGTCAGCGCCTGGGCGGCCGTCGCCATCGCCTTCCTGCTCAACACCGGCGCCTATTTCGGCGAGGTGCTGCGCGCCGGCCTGGATTCCGTGCCCAGAGGCCAGTCCGAGGCCGCCCGCGCCCTCGGCCTGCGCCCCTGGCAGGGCATGGCCCTGGTCGTGCTGCCGCAGGCAGCGCGCAACGTGCTGCCCGACCTGCTGGGCAACGTGCTGGAGGTGGTGAAGCTCACCTCCATCGCCTCGGTGGTGGCGCTGCCGGAGCTGCTGTTCCAGGCCCGGCAGGCCCAGAGCGTGACCTACAACGCCTCGCCCATCGTGGCGGCCGCCGTCGCGTACTTCCTGCTGCTCTGGCCGCTGGTGCGCGTGCTGTCGCGGCTGGAGAACAGGCGCGCCGGAGCGCGCTGAGCGCCACGCCGCCCGCGCCCCCTGTCATACGGACGGCGGGATGCGTTGATCCGTGGCGGCATAGGGTGCGCCCGTTCCCCGGGGGCAAGGCTCTGCCTCGCCCCCGTACCCCCACTCCGCCAGGACCCTGCGGGCCCTGGACCCGAGAGGCGCTGCCGCGGGACAGCCTGCGACGGGGTCGAGACGCCGAGGAGCATGGCTCCTCGGCGGGTACGGTGTCCGCCCGCGCTGACGCCTGTGATGCTTTTTCAGAGTCCCGCCTGTCCGTGTTCCGTCAGGGTTCAGCCCGCAGGCTGACGCCCACCGCTTAGAACCAACTCTCAGCGGGGACCGGGGCCCGCTTGTGGCCCCGGCAGGGGAGGGTCTGGGAGGGGACGGCGTCCCCTCCCAGTGCCGCCGCCCGACCACGACAGCACAACACGGGTCAGATCATCCCGACGCCGGTATCAGAGCAGCGCGGCGAAGGGCAGGACGGTGACGGCCTCGCCCGGTTCCACCGACTCCCGGTCCTCTGCCAGCTCGGCGAAGGCGTCCGCGCGGGTCAGGGAGGAGAGCAGCCCCGCCCCGTCGCGCGCCTCCTTGCGGGCCAGCGGCACCGTCCCGCCGGGGACCAGGGAGACGCGCAGGTATTCCCGCCGGCCGGGCTTCTTGCGGTGGGCGAAATCCGCCACGGCCGGGAAGCGCGGCAGCGGCGCGGGGGCGGCGCCCGCCAGCCGCAGGATCAGCGGCCGGGCCAGGTGCAGGAAGGTGACGATGGCGGCCACCGGGTTGCCCGGCAGGCCGAGGACGGGCGTGCCGCCGACCACCCCCATCGCCGCCGCCTTGCCCGGCTTGATGGCCAGCCGCCAGAAGGCCAGCGACCCCGCTGCCTCGATCGCGGCGCGGGTGTGGTCCTCCTCGCCGACGCTCACCCCGCCCGAGGTGATCAGCAGGTCGTGGGAGGCGGCCGCCGCGGCGATGGCGCCGGCCAGCTCCCCCGGCCGGTCGCGCAGGATGCCGAGATCCACCGCCTCCACCGGCAGCCCGTCCAGCAGGGCCAGCAGGGCGAAGCGGTTGCTGTCGAAGATGCGGGCGCCCCCCAGCGTCCTCCCGGGCGAGACCAACTCGTTGCCCGTGCTGAACACGCCCACCCGCGGGCGCGGCGTCACCGACAGGCCGGCGAGGCCCAGCGCGGCGGCCAGCCCGATCTCCGCCGGGCCGAGGCGGCGCCCCTTCGGCAGGGCGATGGCCCCGCGCGCCACGTCCTCCCCGGCCGGGCGGCAATTGGCGCCGCGCGGCAGGCCGGGGGGCAGGCGCAGCGTGCCGCCGTCCAGCGCCGCATCCTCCTGCATTATCACCGTGTCCGCCCCCACCGGCATGGGGGCGCCGGTCATCACCCGCAGCGCCTGCCCCCGCGCCAGGGCGGGGGCGGCCTGCCCGGCCACCGCCCGCCCGGCGAGGCGCAGCCAGGCGCCGTCGGGGCGCAGGTCGGCATGGGCGAAGGCATAGCCGTCCACGGCGCTGTTGAAGAAGGGCGGCAGGTGCTGCCCGGCGATGAGGTTGCGCGCCAGCACGCGGCCGCGCGCCGCGCGCAGCGCCACCCGCTCCTCCCCCGGCAACGGCAGGACGCCGGCGGCGACCCGGGCCGCGGCCTCCTCCACCCCCAGGACCGCCTCGCCCCCGGCGAAGCAGTCGTCCCTCAGTTGGGCCATGGCCGGGCATGCTCCAGCACGAGGTCGGCCACCCGCTCCACCGCGTCCAGCGGCACCCAGGGCGGGGCACCGGACGGGGGCGGCGCGTCGGCGGCGAGGGCGACGATGGCGGGGTCCTCCGGGTGCAGCCAGGGCTTGCCGTTGGCGGCGCGGTGGACCTCGATCTTCGGATGGCCGTCGCGCTTGAACCCTTCCACCAGCACCAGGTCGGCCGGCGACAGGCGGGCGAGCAGGAAGGCGAGGTCCGGCTCCGGCGCCCCGCGCAGCTCGGTCATCAGCGCCCAGCGCGTGGCGGAGGCGACCAGCACCTGCTCCGCCCCGGCCTCACGGTGGCGGTGGCTGTCCTTGCCGGGCTGGTCCAGGTCGAACCGGTGATGCGCGTGCTTGACGGTGGACACCGTGAACCCCCGCCCGCGCAGGCAGGGGATCAGCCGCGTCAGCAGCGTCGTCTTGCCCGCCCCGCTCCAGCCGGCCAGGCCGAGGACGCGCGGAGGGGGTGCTTGCCTCGTCAGGACCATCGCCCGCGCATATATGACCGGCAGGGCCGCCGCAAACCGGGCCATGCGGGCGCGGCGGCGCGGCGGCGCGGCGGTCCGGGACCTTCCGGGCGATCGGTCGGAGCGAGGCGGCATGAACGAGACCAACCTGCAGATCCGCCTGGCCCGCCGGCCGGAAGGGGCGCCGCAGCCGGGCGACTTCAGCCTCGTGGAGACGGCGCCGCCGGACATGGCTCCGGGCGAGGTGCTGGTGCGGCACCGCTACCTCTCGCTCGACCCCTACATGCGTGGGCGGATGGACGACGCGAAGTCCTACGCCGCCGCGGTCGGACTGGGCGAGGTGATGCAGGGGCAGAGCGTCGGGCAGGTCGTCGCCTCCACCGTGCCGGGCTTCGCCCCCGGCGACTGGGTGCTGGGCGGCCAGGGCTGGCAGCGCCTCTCCGCCGTGCCGGCGGGCGGGCTGCTGAAGCTGGACCCGGAGGCCGCGCCGCTGACCGCCTGGCTGGGCGTGCTGGGCATGCCGGGCACCACCGCCTGGGTCGGCACCACCCGCATCGCCGTGCCGAGGCCGGGCGAGACCTTCGTCGTCTCGGCGGCCTCCGGCGCGGTGGGCTCGGTCGCGGGCCAGATCGCGAAGCGGATGGGCGCGCGGGTGGTGGGCATCGCCGGCGGGCCGGAGAAATGCGCCTTCGTGACGGACACGCTGGGCTTCGACGACGGCGTGGACCATCGGGCGGAGGACTTCCCCGCCCGCCTGGCCGCCGCCTGCCCGGAGGGGATCGACGTCTATTTCGAGAATGTCGGCGGGGCGGTGCAGCACGCCGTCTGGCCGCTGCTGCGTGACTTCGGCCGCGTCGCCTTCTGCGGCATGGTGGCGGAGTACAACACTCGCCCGCCCGCGCCGGGGCCGAGCCTGATGCAGGTGGTGCGCAAGCGCCTGTCGCTGCGCGGCTTCATCGTGATGGACCACCCGGACGCCTTCGCCGAATGGCGGCGCACCGGGGCGCGCTGGCTGCGCGAGGGCGCGCTGCAGTACCGCGAGGATGTCGTCCAGGGGCTGGAGAAGGCGCCGGACGCCTTCCTCGGCCTGCTGGGCGGGAAGAACTTCGGCAAGCTGATCGTGGCGATCGACTGACGGAGGAAAGGCACCGCCGGGTGGACCGGCGGCGGAAAGGGATCATGGACAGCATCACCCGCAACGACCCGCTCGAACTCGACCGCCTCTCGGCGGAGGTGGAGGCGCTGAGCCCCGACTACGTCGCGATGAGCGACCGTATCTGGGGCCATGCCGAGCTGCGCTTCCTGGAGCACGAATCCGTCGAGGAGCAGATCGCGCAGATGGAGGCCGCCGGCTTCCGGGTGACGCGCGACGTCGCCGGCATCCCCACCGCCTTCGTGGCGGAGAGCGGCGAGGGCGGGCCGGTGATCGGCTTCCTGGGCGAGTTCGACGCGCTGGCCGGGCTGAGCCAGGAGGCGGGCGTGGCCGAGCCGCGCACCGCCACCCCGGGCGCCACCGGCCATGGCTGCGGCCACAACCTGCTGGGCGCGGGCGCGATGCTGGCCGCCGTCGCCGCGCGCGACGCCCTGCGCGCCAGCGGGGCGAAGGGCACGGTGCGCTACTACGGCTGCCCCGGCGAGGAGGGCGGCTCGGGCAAGACCTTCATGGCGCGGGAGGGGGTGTTCGACGACCTCGACGCCGCGATCTGCTGGCACCCCGGCGTGGTCAGCAGCGTGATGTCCAGCGCGTCGATGGCCAATTTCCAGGTCTATTTCCGCTTCCGCGGCCGCGCCTCGCACGCCGCCGGCTCGCCCTGGCTGGGGCGGTCCGCGCTGGACGCAGTCGAGCTGATGAACGTCGGCGTCAACTACCTGCGCGAGCACATGCCGCTGGATTGCCGCGTCCACTACGCCATCACCAACAGCGGCGGGAACTCGCCCAACGTGGTGCAGGCGGAAGCGGAGGTGCTCTACCTGATCCGCGGCCCGAAGGTGGCCCAGGCCCAGGCGCTGTTCGAGCGGGTGAAGGCCTGCGCCGAGGGCGCGGCCATCATGACCGGCACGCGCTGGGAGATGGAGGTGGACAAGGCCTGCTCCGAGACCGTGCCCAACACGGTGCTGGAGATGCGCATGCACCAGAACCTCCAGCACCTCGGCGCCCCCGCCTTCGACGCCGCCGACCGCGCCTTCGCCGAAGCCATCCGCGCGACGCTGAGCGAGGAGGACATCGCCAGCAGCACCGCCACCGTCGGCGCCGCGCCGGAGGTGGGGGCGCAGCCGCTGCACGAGGGCGTGCTGCCCTTCGACGGCACCACCCTGCCCGGCAGCGGCTCCACCGATGTCGGCGATGTCAGCCAGATCGTGCCGGTGGTGCAGTGCTGGGGGGCGACCTGGGCGATCGGCACGCCCTTCCACACCTGGCAGGCGGTGGCGCAGGGCAAGAGCCCGGCCGCCCACAAGGGCATGGTCCAGGCGGCCAAGGCGATGGCCGCCACGGCGCTGGACGCCTTCCGCGAGTCGGAGCTGCTGGAGCGCGCCAAGGCGGAGCTGAAGCATCGCACGGGCGGGCGGGCCTATGCCTGCCCGATCCCGAAGGACGTCGTCGCCCCGCCGCTGCGCGGCAAGCAGGCGTGACGCGGGCGGGGTAGGCGGCCGCGGCCCGTCCTGCAGCCGCGGCGTCCCTGGGCCCCGGGGGCCGGTTCAGGCCCCCGGAGACGCCCTCAGCGGCACATCAGCACCGGCAGCTCCGCGTTCTCCAGCACGTGCCGCGTCACGCCGCCCAGGATCAGCTGGCGCAGGCGGGAGTGGCTGTAGGCGCCCATGCAGAGCAGGTCGGCGCCGAAGTCGCGCGCGCCGCCCAGCAGGCCGGCGCCCACCTCCTTCGTCACCGGCTTGAACTCGCGCGCCTCGGCCGTGATGTTGTGCCAGCGCAGATAGGCGAGGATGCCGTTGAAGGCCGGGCCGCGCCGCTGGTAGTCGCCGGAATACAGCACCTGCACCGCCTCGGCATGGTGCAGCCAGGGCAGCGCCGCGGCAATGGCGGCGGCGCTCTCGGCCGAGCCGTTCCAGGCGCAGCAGACACGGATGCCGATGGTCTTCGGCGCCTCGCGCGGCGCGATCAGCACCGGGCGGCCGCTGTCGAACAGCACCGCGTGCAGCGCGTCGCTGCTGGACACGTCCTCGCCCGCCTCGGGGTGCGGCACCACGGCCATGTCGTAGAGCCGCGAGCGCTGGGCGACGAGATCCTCCTCGCGGCCCGCCACGCTCTCGAAGGACATGGTGGCCTGCGCCTCGGACTTGTTCGCGGTCTCGGCGTTGTCGGCGATGACCACGTCCTTGCCGTCGACGAAGCGGTCGAACAGCGCGCGGACGCGGGCGGCGCGGTCGCCGCTCTCGCGCTCCGTCGCCGCCATCATCTCCTCGATCATCGCGCCCGACAGGCCCTCGCCCGCCAGCGGCGCGACATCGCGCGCATCGACCCGGACGTGCAGGCAGTGGACGTGGCTGTGCCAGATGCGCGCGATCATCAGCGCGGTGGCGAGGGCCGCTTCCCCGGCGGAGGTGCCGGTGAGCGGCAACAGGATACGGCGATAGGCCATGGTCGGCTCCTTGTGCCCGACGATGGCAGGAGACTAGCACACAGGTGCGGCCAGGAGCGCAAGCGCGGCGGGACGCGGATCAGCCGAGGCGTCCAGGCATGCCCAGTCCACCGGCCCCGGATCGCGCTGAGCCGCCTGCTCCATGACCGCGGCATCGGCGTCCGAGGCATCGCCGCGGCGCTCCGCCAGCCGCGCGCGCAGCACCTCCGCCGGGGCCTGCAGCCAGATCCCCTGGAAGGGCACGCCGGAGTCGCGCGCCAGCGCGGCGAGCGCCGCCCGCGCCGCCGGTTCGCGGAAGGTGGCGTCGGCCATCACGGAATGCCCCAGCGCCAGCGACTCGCGCGCCAGCCGCAGCAGTTCCGCCTGCACCGCCGCGCCGGCCTCCGGCGTGTAGGCCTCGGGCGGCAGGCGGGTTTCCGGCGCGACGCCGGCGAGGCGCTTGCGGATCTCGTCGCTGCGCAGGTGCAGCGCGCCCGGGGCGGCGCCGATCCCCGGCGCCAGGGCGCGGGCGAGCCAGGTCTTGCCGGTGCCCTGCAACCCGCCCACGGCGACGAGGCGCGGTCGCACCGGGCGGAGATAGCCTTCCGAGGCATCGAGCCAGGGCAGCCCGTCCTGCCCGGTGCGGGCGCGGATATGCGCCCGCACCAGCGCGCGCAGCGAGAGCCACAGCGGCAGCCCGCCGACCAGCGCGGCATCGCCGTTGCGCGCGACGGTGCGTCCCAGCACGCGGTTCGCCGCGGCGCGGCCGGGGCCCCGGTCCAGCTCCATCAGCAGGAAGGCGAGGTCGTAGCCGGTGTCGATGGTCGCCATCGACTCGTCGAACTCCAACGCGTCGAAGGCGAGCGGCGCGCCGCGCCACAGCACGATGTTCCCCGGATGCAGGTCGCCATGGCAACGGCGCACGAAGTCCGCCGCGCCGCGCGCCGCGAGCCAGGGCGCATGCGCGTCGATCCAGCCGTGCTGCGCCGCCGCCAGCGCGCGCATCCGCGACTCCGGCAGGCCGGCCGAGAGGGCGGAGCGCAGGTCGCCCTCCACCCGCCCGTGCAGGGAGGCCGGCACGTCCACGCCCGATGCCACCGGCTGGGCCGCGTGCAGCGCCGCCACCATGTCGCCCAGCGCGTCGAGCAGCGCCGGGCCGCCGCCGCCGCCGGCCAGCACGCCGCCGAGGAAGCCGTCCTGCGGCAGGGGGGCCATCTCCAGCACCCAGTCCACCGGCTCGCCGGCGCCATCGAGGGCGAGCGTGCCGTCGGCGCCGCGGGTGACGGCATGGACGGTGCGGTAGACCTCCGGCGCGGCGGGGGTGTTGATCTCCAGCTCGCGGCGGCAGAAGCGCTCGCGCGCCGCCAGGGTGGTGAAGTCCAGGAAGCCGAGATCGACCGCCTTCTTCAGCTTCAGCACGCGGTCCGGCCCGACGAAGACGGCGGAGTTATGCGTCTCCACCGGCTGCGCCGCCCCGGTCAGCCGGGCGCAGAGCGCCGCGGCCTCCCGCTGGCCGGCGGGGATGCCGGGGAAGGCGGCGGCCGAGGCGCCCCCCGCAGGGCCCGCCGTCAAGGATAGAGGCGCTGGATGGCCCAGCCGTGCGGCCCGGCGGCCTCGCCCGGCGCGGGCCGCCGGTAGACCAGCCGGTCGTGCAGGCGGAAGGGCATGTTCTGCCAGAACTCGATGCGGTCCGGCAGCAGGCGGAAGCCCCCCCAGTGGGGCGGGCGGGGGATCGCCTCGCCGGGGAAGCGGGCCTGGGCCTCCTCCAGCCGGCGGACCAGCGCGGCCCGCTCCGGCAGGGGCCGCGACTGTTGCGAGGCCCAGGCGCCGAGGCGCGACAGGCGCGGGCGGGTGGCGAAGTAGGCGTCGGATTCCGCCGCCCCCTCATGCTCCACCCGGCCTTCGACCCGCACCTGGCGGCCCAGGGTCTTCCAGTGGAAGCAGAGCGCGGCGAAGGGGTTGGCGGTCAGCTCCGTCCCCTTCCGCCCGTCATAGTGCGAGTGGAAGACGAAGCCGCGCGCATCCAGCCCCTTCAGCAGCACGATGCGGGCGGCCGGGCGGCCCTCCGGCGTCGCGGTGGCCAGGCACATGGCATTGGGATCGCTGGGCTCGCTGACCGCGGCCTCGGCCATCCAGGCCTCGAAGAGCCGGATCGGCTCCTCCCGCCCGTCCAGGCCGGGGCCGGCGTCGGCGGGGTCGGGAATCGCCTTCGGGTGGCCGGGAGCGTCGGTGGTATCCAGGGGTGCCTCCCTCTTGCCGGGGCGGAAGGCATGTGCCACCCCTGCCCCGCCGCCGCAACGTATCCGCCGTTCCCCCAGGGAGACCCCGGGGGGAAGGGTGCAACGGGAGACCCCGAAGGGGGTTCCACGCCATGCCCGACAGCCATGCCCGCACCGAGAACGAACCCGCCACCGGCACCCTGATGGCCGGCAAGCGCGGCCTGGTCATGGGCGTGGCGAACGACCGCTCCATCGCCTGGGCCATCGCCCGCGCCGTCGCCGCCCAGGGGGCGGAGCTGGCCTTCACCTACCAGGGCGAGGCGCTGGAGAAGCGCGTCCGCCCGCTCGCCGCCAGCGTCGGCAGCGACATGGTGATGCCCTGCGACGTGGCCGACGACGCCTCGATGGACGCGGCCTTCGAGGCGGTGCGCGAGCGCTGGGGGCGGCTGGACTTCCTGGTCCATGCCATCGGCTTCGCCGACAAGAACTTCCTCCGCGGGCGGTACCTCGACACCCCGCGCGAGGCCTTCCTGCAGGCGCTCGACATCTCCTGCTACTCCTTCGTCGCGGTGGGGCGGCGGGCGGCGGCGCTGATGGACAAGGGCGGCTCGCTGCTGACCCTGACCTATCTGGGCGCGGAGCGGGTGATGCCGCACTACAACGTCATGGGCGTGGCCAAGGCGGCGCTGGAGGCCTCCGTGCGATACATGGCGGCCGACCTGGGCACGGATGGCGTGCGGGTGAACGCGATCAGCGCCGGGCCGATCAAGACGCTCGCCGCCAGCGGCATCGGCGACTTCCGCTACATCCTGAAGTGGAACCAGTACAACGCGCCGATGCGGCGCAACGTCGGGCTGGACGAGGTGGGCGGCGCCGGGCTGTACATGCTCTCCGACCTGTCGGGCGGCGTGACCGGCGAGGTCCACCACGTCGATTGCGGCTACCACGTCGTCGGCATGAAGCATCCCGACGCGCCCGACATCACCGTCGAGAAGCACTGAGCCGCGCCGCCCGGCGCGCGGACCCCTCATGTCCCACAACAGCTTCGGCCACCTCTTCCGCGTCACAACCTGGGGCGAGAGCCACGGCCCGGCCATCGGCTGCGTCGTGGACGGCTGCCCCCCCGGCATCGCGCTGTCCGAGGCGGACATCCAGCCCTGGCTGGACCGCCGTCGCCCCGGCCAGTCGAAGCTGGTGACCCAGCGCCAGGAGCCGGACGAGGTCCGCATCCTCTCCGGCGTGTTCGAGGGGCTGACCACGGGCACCCCGATCGCGCTGGAGATCGCCAACCAGGACCAGCGCTCGCGCGACTACGGCGAGATCGCCGAGCGCTTCCGCCCCGGCCATGCCGACCTCGCCTATCACCTGAAATACGGGGTGCGGGACTATCGCGGCGGCGGCCGCTCCTCGGCGCGGGAGACGGCGATGCGCGTCGCCGCCGGGGCGGTGGCGCGCAAGGTACTTGGCGAGGGCGTGACCATCCGCGGCGCCATGGTCTCGCTGGGCGCCGACGGCATCGACCGCGCCGCCTGGGACTGGGAGGAGGTCGGGCGCAACGACCTGTTCTGCCCCGACCCGACCAGCGTCGCGCGCTGGACGGACCGCCTCATGGCCATCCGCAAGGCCGGCAGCAGCATCGGCGCGGTGCTGGAGGTGGTGGCGGACGGCGTCCCCCCCGGCCTCGGCGCGCCGATCTACGGCAAGCTCGATGCGGACATCGCGGGCGCGCTGATGTCCGTCAACGCCGTCAAGGCGGTGGAGATCGGCGAGGGCTTCGCCGCCGCCGCCCTGTCGGGCGAGGAGAACGCGGACGAGATGCGCATGGAGCCGGACGGCACGGTGCGCTTCCTGTCCAACCACGCGGGCGGCATCCTGGGCGGCATCTCCACCGGCCAGCCGGTGGTGGCGCGCTTCGTGGTGAAGCCCACCTCCTCCATCCTCTCGCCCCGCCGCGCCGTGGACCGGCACGGGCAGGAGGTGGAGCTGGTGACCAAGGGCCGGCACGACCCCTGCGTCGGGCTGCGCGCCGTGCCGGTGGGCGAGGCGATGCTGGCCTGCGTCCTGGCCGACCACCTGCTGCGCCACCGCGCGCAGAACCCGCACGCCCCGGACCGCGCCCGCCTGCCGCGGAACTGATGGCGGCGCTCACGACAACGTTGCGTTGACCGAGCCTGACGCTCGGAATTAGGACAAGAAGCGTAACATACCGTCGAGAGGTCCACGGATGCCCGTCGCCGAGCCAGGGGTGGATGCGGCGGCGGTACGCGACTTCCTCGACCTCGTCGGCCGGCCGCTCTGGAACCGGCGCCTGCGCGACCTCGGCCAGGCCATCACCCCCCGCACCCTCGGCGCCCGTGCCGCGCAGCAGCGCCACATGGCCGAGCTGGCCCTGGCGCGCCTCGGCACCCCCGGTGCCCTGGCCGGCGCCACCGCGGCCGAGCGGCGCTTCGTCGCCCTGGCGCAGGAGGCGGTGACCCTGGCCCGCGCGCTGCCCCGCCCCGCCGGCGAGCGGCTGCGGGAGCGCCTCGCCGCCGGGCTGACGGGCCCGGCCTGCCTCATGCCGCTGCTCCACCTGCTGCGCGTCGCCGCGCTGCAACGCGCCCGCGGCTTCACGGTGCATCATGCCGGGCTGATCGACGGCGCGTCCTACGACCTGCTCTGCACCCGGGAGGGCGAGGCGCTGGAGATCGCCTGCGAGACCGTCTCGGCCGAGGATGGCCGGCACATGCCGCGCACCGACTGGTGCGCGCTGGTGGACCGGGTGAACCCCGACCTGCACACCTGGCTGTCCGCCCATCCCGGCCGCTACGTGCTGAAGGTGACGCTGCCCGAGGGGCTGCGCGAGGCGCAGCAGGTCGCGGAACTGCACCGGCGGATCATGGCCCTCCTGGCCGCGCAGCGCCGGCAGGATGCCGATCAGGCGGCGATCCTGAAGCTCGACCCGCTGTTGGTGGCCGGCGCCCAGGCCGCGTTGCCGGGCAGCCTGCGCGCGCAGTTCGGGCCGGAGGCGCATCTGGCCGTGGCGGGCGATCCTTCCGGCGGCAGCGTCTTCGTCATCGCCGCGCGCTCGGGGCGGGAGAACGACATCTCCGCCGCGGTCTGCCGCCGCCTGGCCGCCGCGGCCGCCGGCCGCCTCAGCGGGACGCGGCCGGCGCTGCTGGCCATCTTCCTGGACGACCTGGAGCGCGGCGAGTGGCGGGGCCTGCGCGAGCGGCTGGAGCTGGAGGGCGCGGTGCGCCGCTTCCTGACACGGCCGGAGGCGCGCCCGCTGGTCGCCGTCTCCTGCGCCTCGCGGGCGGAGATGCTGGACCTGCCCGTGCCGGACGCCGCGCCGGATGGCGAGCTGCGCTTCCGCAACCCGTCCCACCCCCAGGCGAGGCTGCCGGCGCTGCTGCCCGCCATCGCCTCCTCCGTGTAGGCGGGCGCCCAACCGGCACGGTACCCCGGCGTTACGGTGCGATGACTTTCGAAATCCTTGGCAATACGGGACACAGTACCATATGCTGCATAGCAGCAAAATTGGCGAGGAGGTTCCTCCCCCGATGACCGAGACGGAGCTGGAGCAGCGCCTTCTGGAACTCGAACGCCTCCTGAACGACCCGGAGACGCGGATGGACCCGGACCGCGTCTGGACCCTCCTGGACGAGGTGTCGCCCTGCGTGCCGCCGGAGATCCCCGCGTTGCCGGCTACGGTCGCGCTGCCGCCCTCCGCCTGACCGCCCGCCGCCCCTGCGCCGGGCGGCGGCTCAGCCGCGCATGGCGGCGATCAGGAACTCGCGGTTCCCCTCCGGCCCGGTGATCGGGCTTTCCGTCACCCCCAGCACCGTCCAGCCCGGCAGCGCCGACCACCAGCGCCGGATCGTCTCGCAGACCGCGCGATGGACGTTCGGGTCGCGCACCACGCCCCCCTTCCCCACCTGCCCCGGCCCTGCCTCGAACTGCGGCTTGATCAGGGCGGCCGCCCAGGCGCCCGGCTCCGCCAGCGCCAGCGCCGCCGGGAGGACGGTGCGCAGGCCGATGAAGGAGGCGTCGCAGACGACGGCGCCCACCGGCTCCGGCACCTGCGTCGCGTCCAGCCAGCGGGCGTTGGTGCGTTCCAGCACGACCACGCGCGGGTCCTGGCGCAGGCTCCAGGCGAGCTGCCCGTGGCCGACATCCACGGCGTAGACCTTCGCCGCGCCGGATTGCAGCAGCACGTCGGTGAAGCCGCCGGTCGAGGCGCCGACATCGACCGCCACGCGCGCCTTCGGGTCCAGCCCGAAATGCGCCAGGGCGTGGGCCAGCTTGATGCCGCCGCGCGAGACCCAGGGATGGTCCTGGCCGCGCACCTCCAGCGGCGTGTCCGGCTTCAGCACCTGGCCGGGCTTGTCCACCCGCGCCTCGCCCGAGAAGACCTTGCCCGCCAGGATCAGCGCCTGCGCGCGGGTGCGGCTCTCCGCCAGGCCGCGATCCACCAGCATCTGGTCGGCCCGCTGCTTCGCGGGCTTCGGGGCGGCGGCCGCGGCCGGGCCGGCTAGGGATTGCGGCACGGCATCCTCCCTCGGGTCGGATCGCAGCATGTCGGATCGCAGCATAGCGCCGGCCGCCCGGCGCGGGGGGCGATCCCCGGTGCCGGCCGGCCGCTCACGCGCGGGCGGGCCGCGCCCCGCTGTCCCGGCCCAGCGCATCGCGCGCCGCCTGGGCGATCTGGGCGGCGCTCAGCCCCGCCTCCTCGTACTGCCGCTTCGGGGCGTTGTGGTCGATGTAGCGGTCCGGCAGCGTCATCGGCCGGAAGCGCAGCCCGCTGTCCAGCAGCCCGGCCCAGGCGAGGTGGTGCGCCACCATGCTGCCGAAGCCGCCGGTCGCCCCTTCCTCCACGGTCAGCAGCACGGCGTGGTGCCGCGCGAGCTGCTCCACCAACGCGGTATCGAGCGGCTTGGCGAATCGGGCATCGGCCACGGTGCAGGACAGGCCCTGCGTCGCCAGCTCCTCGGCGGCCAGCAGGGCCTCGGCGAGCCGGGTGCCATAGGAGAGGATGGCCACCGCCGTCCCCTCGCGCAGGATGCGGCCCTTGCCGATCGGCAGCACCTCGCCCCGCGCCGGCAGGGCGAGGCCGGTGCCCTCGCCGCGCGGGTAGCGGAAGGCGATGGGGCCGGCATCGTGGGCGGCGGCGGTGGCGGTCATGTGGACCAGCTCCACCTCGTCGGCCGGCGCCATCAGCACCATGTTCGGCAGGCAGCCGAGATAGGCGATGTCGTAGGCGCCCGCATGCGTCGCGCCATCGGCGCCCACCAGACCGGCGCGGTCGAGCGCGAAGCGGACGGGCAGGTTCTGCAGCGCCACGTCGTGCATCACCTGGTCGTAGGCGCGCTGGAGGAAGGTCGAGTAGATCGCGCAGAAGGGCCGCATCCCTTCCGTCGCCATGCCGGCGGCGAAGGTGACGGCGTGCTGCTCGGCGATGCCCACGTCGAAGGTGCGGTCGGGGAAGCGCTTGCCGAAGGCATCGAGCCCCGTGCCGGAGGGCATGGCGGCGGTGACGGCCACGATGCGCGGGTCGTGCTCCGCCTCGGCGATCAGGGCGTTCGCGAAGACCTTGGTATAGGCGGGCGGGCCGGGCGGGGCCTTCTGCTGCTCGCCCGTGACGACGTTGAACTTCTGCACGCCGTGGTACTTGTCGGCCGAGGCCTCGGCGGGCGCGTAGCCCTTGCCCTTCTGCGTCACGACGTGGAGCAGGACGGGATGCGCCTCCTCCGCATCGCGCAGGTTGCGCAGCACGGGTAGCAGGTGGTCGAGGTCGTGCCCGTCGATGGGGCCGACGTAGTAGAAGCCCAGCTCCTCGAACAGCGTGCCGCCGGTCAGCATGCCGCGGGCATACTCGTCCGCGCGCTCCGCCGCCTTGGCCAGCGGCGCGGGGAAGCGCTTGGCGACCCGCGCCATCACCTCGCGCACGGAGAGGAAGGGGCGCGAGGAGATGGTGCGCGAGAGATAGGCGGAGAGCGCGCCCACGGGCGGGGCGATCGACATGTCGTTGTCGTTCAGCACGACGATCAGGCGGGACTTCATCGCGCCCGCGTTGTTCATCGCCTCATAGGCCATGCCGGCGCTCATCGCGCCGTCGCCGATGACGGCGATCACCTGGCGGTCGTCGCCCTTCAGGTCGCGCGCCACCGCCATGCCCAGCCCGGCCGAGATGGAGGTCGAGGAATGCGCCGCGCCGAAGGGGTCGTACTCGCTCTCCGACCGTCGGGTGAAGCCGGACAGCCCGCCCGGCTGGCGCAGGGTGCGGATGCGGTCGCGCCGGCCGGTGAGGATCTTGTGCGGATAGGCCTGGTGCCCGACATCCCAGATCAGCCGGTCGCGCGGCGTGTCGAAGACGGCGTGGAGGGCCACCGTCAGCTCCACCACGCCGAGGCTGGCGCCCAGATGCCCACCCGTGGTGCTGACCGCGTCGATCGTCTCCGCCCGCAGCTCGTCGGCGACCTGCCGCAGCTGCTCGCCCGAGAAGTTGCGCAGGTCGGAAGGCACCCGGACACGGTCGAGCAGCGGGGTGCGGGGTCGTGGCATCAGATCATTCTCCGACCGGACCGGGGGCAGCACCCCGGCCTCTGCTTCCTGGCCCGGCGATGCGGCGCCGGTCCGACGGGGCGGGACCAGGCCGCGGCGGACCCTCCACGGGGCGGGCCCCCGCTCCGGGCGCCACCGCCTTCCGGCCTCGGCTCAGGCGCGCCTCGCGATCACGAAATCCGCCAGGGCGCGCAGCAGCCCGGCCTCCCCGCCCATCCCGTCGAGATGCGCCTTGGCCTGCTCCACCAGCCGCTCCGCCTGGGCGGCGGCACGCCCGGCGCCCAGCAGCCCGACCAGCGTCGCCTTGCCCGCCCCGGCATCCTTGCCGGTGCGCTTGCCCGCCTCCGCCTCCGTCGCCGTGGCGTCCAGCAGGTCGTCGGCGATCTGGAAGGCGGCGCCGATGTCGTGGCCATAGGCGGCCAGCGCCACCCGCTGCGGATGCGGCGCCTTGCCCAGGATGGCCCCGGCCTCGGCCGAGAACTCGATCAGCTTGCCGGTCTTCAGCAGTTGCAGCCGGGCCACGGCGGCTTCGCCCAGCGGCTCCGTCGCCGCCTCGGCCAGCATGTCCAGCATCTGCCCGCCGCACATGCCGCGCGCCCCGGCCGCCTGGGCCAGGCGCAGGCAGAGCTCGGCCCGCACCGCCGGGTCGGAATGCGTGTCCGGCGCCGCCAGCACGGCGAAGGCCTGGGTCTGCAGGGCATCGCCGGCCAGGATCGCGGTCGCCTCGTCCCACTGCTTGTGCACCGTCGGCCGGCCGCGGCGCAGGTCGTCGTCGTCCATCGCCGGCAGGTCGTCATGCACCAGGGAATAGGCGTGCAGCATCTCGATCGCCGCGGCGACCCGCAGGGCGGAGGCGCGGGCGACCCGGAACTGCCGCGCGCCTTCCAGCACCAGGAAGCCGCGCAGCCGCTTGCCCCCGCCCATGGCGGCATGGCGCATGGCCGCCAGCAGCGGCGCCTCCGGCCCCTCCGCGGGCGGCAGCAGGGTGTCCAGCGCCTCCTCGATCTCCGCCTGCGCCTCGGCCAGGGCGGCCGCCAGGGCCTCGCTCATGCCCGTCCGGTCCATGCCCGTCCGGTCCGTGCCCGTCCGGTCCGTGCCCGTCCGGTCCGTGCCCCCCGGGCCTGTCTCCGCGTCGCTCACTCGTCCATCTCGCGCAGGGCGGGGCCGGCGGCGCCGGGGACGATGGCCTGCACCCGCTGCTCCGCCTCGCTCAGCTTGCGCTCGCAATGGGCGCGCAGCGCGGTGCCGCGGGTATAGGCGCCGATCGCCTCCTCCAGCGGGGCCTCGCCCCGTTCCAGCCCGCGCACGATGCCCTCCAGCTCGCGCAGCGCCTCCTCGAAGCTCAGGCTCTCCACGGGCGGGGCGTCGGTCGTCATGCTCTGCTCATCCGGCATGCCCCGGACCATACAGGCGACGGCGTGCCGGTCCAGAGGCGGGGTAGCAGCCTACCGGCGCCCCTCCGGCGGCGGGCCGGGCCGGGCGGCCGCCTCACGCCATCGTGCGGGCCGTGCGCAGGGGCCGGAATCGAGGGCCGCGCCGCCTCACGCCTCCATCAGGGCGCGGACATGGACGGCGGTGGAGCGGGCCAGGGCCTGGACGTCGTAGCCCCCCTCCAGCATCGAGACGACGCGGCCGCCGCAGACCCGCTGCGCCACGTTGCAGATGGCGCGCGTCACCCAGTCGAAATCCGCTTCCTGGAGGCGGAGCTGGGCGAGGGGGTCGCGGGCATGGGCGTCGAAGCCGGCCGAGACCAGGATCAGCCCGGGGGCGAAGGCCTCCAGCGCCGGCAGCACGATGTCGCGCCAGACGGCGCGGAACTCCTCGCCCTTGGTGCCGGGCACCAGCGGGGCGTTGACGATGTTGCCCGCCACCCCGCGCTCCCGGGCCGAGCCGGTGCCGGGGTAGAGCGGCATCTGGTGCGAGGAGGCGAAGAACAGGTCCGGCGCATCCCAGAACGCCGCCTGGGTGCCGTTGCCGTGGTGGACGTCGAAATCCACCACCGCGACGCGCGCGACGCCGTGCGCGGCCTGGGCATGGCGGGCGGCGACGGCGATGTTGGAGAACAGGCAGAAGCCCATGGCACGGTCCGGCTCGGCATGGTGGCCGGGCGGGCGGACGGCACAGAAGGCCCGGCGGAACTCGCCGCGCAGCACCGCGTCCACCGCGGCGATGCCGGCCCCGGCGGCGCGCAACGCCGCCTCGGCGCTGCCCGCGCTCATCAGCGTGTCGCCGTCCAGCGGCACGCGTTCCTCCCCTGTGGGGCGGATGGCGAGCACCGCCTCCACATGGGCGGCCGGATGGACGCGGCAGAGCTGCTCCACCGTCGCCAGCGGCGCCTCCTCCCGCACCAGGGTCGAGAAGGCCTGCGCCTCCAGCGCCTGCATCACCGCCCGCAGGCGCTCCGGGCATTCGGGGTGGTCCGGCCCCATGTCGTGCGACAGGCAGGCGCGATGGGTGAGGAGGAGCAGGCTCATGGCGCGGGTTTCGGCGCGGCCGCCGCCTCGGCCGAGGGCGCGTCCTCCCGCTTGCGCAGGGTGAAGCGGTAGAGGCCCTGGCCCTCGCTGAAGCCGACCAGCGCATGGCCCGTCTCCCGCGCATAGGCCTGGAAGTCCTTCACGCTGGCGGGGTCGGTGGCGAGCACCGTCAGGCGCGCCCCGGGCGGCAGGCCGCGCAGCGCCTTGTTGGCCTTGAGCACCGGCAGCGGGCAGGTCAGGCCCTGTACGTCGAGCACCGTCTCGCTCATCCCGCGCGCCTCTCCATGGCCTCCCGCGCGAGTCCATCACCCGGCCGGGGCGCTGTCCAGCGCCGGCCACGCCCCGCCCGGCGCCGGTCCTTTCCCGCCATGGGCCGATCGGGCACATCTGGCCGCGGATGGGAGGGGGCGCGGCATGCGGATCCGGCTGGGCATCGATCTGGGCGGCACCAAGACGGAGATCGTCGCCCTGGACGGGGCGGGGAAGGTCGTGCTGCGCCGCCGCCGGCCCACCCCCGGCCCCTATGCCGGCATCGTCGACGCCATGGCGGCGCTGGTGGAGGAGGCGGAGCGGGAGCTGGGCGCGCGGGGCACGGTCGGCGTCGGCATCCCCGGCAGCATCAGCCCCGCCACCGGGCTGGTCCGCAACGCCAACACCCAGGCCCTGAACGGGCAGGCGCTGGACCGCGACCTGGCGGCCGCGCTGGGGCGGGAGGTGCGGGTGATGAACGACGCCAACTGCCTGGCGATGAGCGAGGCGGCGGATGGCGCCGGCGCGGGCTTCCCGGTGGTCTTCGCGGTCATCCTGGGCACCGGCTGCGGCGGCGGCATCATCGTGCACGGCCGGCCGCTGGACGGGCTGAACCGCGTGGCGGGCGAATGGGGCCATACCCCCCTGCCCTGGATGCGGCCGGAGGAGCTGCCGGGCACCACCTGCTGGTGCGGCCGGCCCAACTGCCTGGAGACCTACCTCTCCGGCCCCGGCCTCGCCTGCGACACGGACGGGCCGGGCCACCGGGACGCCTCCCGGCTGGAGGACCGCGCCGCCACCGGCGACGCCGCCGCCCGCGCCGGGCTGGAACGCCATGCCGACCGGCTGGCCCGCGCCCTGGCGAGCCTGGTGAACGTGCTGGACCCGGACGTGATCGTGCTGGGCGGCGGCGTGTCCAACCTGCCCCGCCTCTACGAGCAGGTGCCCAGGCTGATGGCGCCCTGGATCTTCGGCGATGCCAAGGCGGTGAACCTGCGCCGGGCGCGGCACGGCGACAGCTCCGGCGTCTTCGGCGCCGCCCGGCTCTGGGACCACGGCTGACCCCGCCCGGCTCCCGCCCCGTGCTGCCCGGGCGCGGGACCGGGGACGCCGCCGGGGCGGCGCATCGGCGCGGCCGGCCACGCGCCAGGATGCTGGCGGGACTCCGGGCCGCCGGCCTATGACGCGGCGATGCCCGCGCTCTGCCGCGACTGCCTGGCCCGGACGGAGGGCGCCGCCCTGCGCTGCGCCGGCTGCGGCGGGCGGCGGCTGGTCGCGCATCCGGAGCTGTTCGACCTCACCGTCGCGCATATCGACTGCGACGCCTTCTTCGCCAGCGTCGAGAAGCGCGACCGGCCGGAGCTACGGGCGCGGCCGGTGATCGTCGGCGGCGGGAAGCGCGGCGTCGTCTCCGCCGCCTGCTACGTCGCGCGCACCCGCGGCGTGCGCTCCGCCATGCCGATGTTCAAGGCGCTGGCCGCCTGTCCCGACGCGGTGGTGGTGAAGCCGGATTTCGCGAAGTACGTCGCCGCCTCCCGCCAGGTGCGCGGGCTGATGGAATCCCTCACGCCCCTGGTCCAGCCGCTCTCCATCGACGAGGCGGTGCTGGACCTGCGCGGCACGGAGGCCCTGCACCGCGCCCCCGCCGCCGCCACCCTGGCGCGCTTCGCCCTGGCGGTGGAGCGGGAGGTGGGGGTGACGGTCTCCGTCGGCCTCGCCGCCAACCGGCTGCTCGCCAAGATCGCGGTGGAGCGCGACAAGCCGCGCGGCTTCGCCGTGATCGGAGCGGCGGAGGCGCCGGCGCTGCTGGCGGGGGAGCCGGTGACGCTGCTGCCCGGCGTCGGGCCGGCGCTGGCGCGCCGGCTGTCCGCCGCCGGCTTCGCCACGCTGGGGCAGTTGCAGGCGCTCTCCCCGCGCGAGGCACTGCGGCGGCTGGGCGAGGACGGGCCAGCCCTGGTCGCCCGCGCCCGGGGCGAGGATTCGCGGCCCGTGCAGCCGGGGCGCGACACCAAGTCGGTCAGCGCCGAGACCACCTTCGAGACGGACCTCGTGCGCGCCGATTCGCTGGAGCCGGCGCTGTGGCGGCTGTGCGAGAAGGTCGCCCGCCGCCTGGCGGAGAAGCGGCTGGCCGCGGGCGGGGTGGTGCTGAAGCTGAAGACGGCGAACTTCGCGCTGCGCACGCGCAACGCGCGCCTCGCCTCGCCCTCGCTGGTGCCGGAGACGCTCTTCGCCGCCGCCCGGCCGCTGCTGGCGCGGGAGGCGGACGGGACGGCCTTCCGCCTGATCGGCATCGGCGCGCAGCCGGTGGTGGATGCGGCGGAGGCCGATCGCGGCGACCTCGCCGATCCGGACGCGCCGAAGCGGGCGGCGCGCTGGCAGGCGATGGAGGCCCTGCGCGCCCGCTTCGGGGAGGATGCGGTGCGCGCAGGGCGGTCGATCAGGCGATCGGGTTAGGGTTCGCCGGCCCCGGCGGCGGCAGGACGGCGGCCACGGGCGGACGGCCCTTCAGCTCGTCGCGGATCTCCATCAGCAGCGTCTCCGTCAGGGTCGGCTCGGGCGGCCCCTTCGGCTCCTCCTTGGCCTTGGTCAGCCCGGCGCGGGCCAGGACCTTCAGCAGCCAGAAGATCGCCATGGCGACGATCAGGAACTTGATCACCGCGTTGATGAACTGGCCGATGGCGATCACCGCGGCGCCGCTGTCGCGCGTGGCCTGCAGGGACGGGGCGCGCTCGCCGCGCAGGACGATGAACAGGTTGGAGAAGTCGATTCCGCCGACCAGCAGGCCGATGACCGGGTTGATGATGTCCTCGACGAGGCTGCCGACGATGGTGGTGAAGGCCGCGCCGATCACCACGCCGACGGCGAGATCGAGGACGTTGCCGCGGGTGATGAACGCCTTGAACTCCCGGAGCCAGGCGGGCTCCCGCAGGGAAATGGGGGGCTGCATGGTGGTTCTCCTCGTCACTTTGACCGATTCGCCGGCCCATGCGGCCACACTGCACCGCATCGCGCCAGCATCCCGGCGTCCAGGGCCGGCGTCCAGGGCTGGAGGCCGGGCAGGGCGGCAACCTCGCGCGCGGCGCCACGTTGCCGTCGCAGCCGCCCGCCACCCCCGGCAGCGGCGGCAACAGCAGGAGTCCCGATGTTCCGCACCGCCACCGCCGCTGCCCTGGCCCTCGCGCTCGGCAGCTGGGCTGTGTCCGCCGAAGCGCAGACGATGCAGCCGACCGGCCGGGACAGCCATGTCTCCACCACCATGCCCGGCATGGGCGCCTCGCCCGCCGATCAGAGCAACAGCGCCTCCGCCCGCACCACCGGCGGCGGCATGGGCGCCACCCGGACCTCCCGCCCTGGCATGGGCGCCTCGCCCACCGACCAGAGCAACAGCGCCTCGGCACGCGCCACGCCGCGGGTGCGGGTCAACCGGAACGTGCCGGTCCATGGCGGGCCGGCGATCAACAGCAGCAACAGCGTCTCGGCCGCGGGCGGGCCGGGCACCGGTCCGGTCGCGACGCGCAGCCAGCGTCGCGGAACGCGCGCCACGGCCAGTGCCGATGGCGTGTACATGGGCGGCGGCGGCGTGTTCCAGCGCGGCCCGGATGGCCGCCTCCAGCCAGTCAACTGACGGACGGGGGCACGCTCGGCGAAGACGGGCCTCTCCGGGCCCGGCTTTGCCGTGCGGCACCGCAATGCAGCACCAGCCTCCATGCTGCCCCTTGTGGCAACACGGGCGGTATCGCCAGGATCATAGTCCAGAGACGGCGAATCGATTTGCCGCAGCGACATCCGGGCCATGGAACCGTCCGGAAGCCCGACCATCCGGGGACATGCAGCGCAGCAGGGGCGTGACGGTCATGATCCGCCGCCTTGCAGTTGCAGGAAGCCGGATCATACTGTCCCGGCAATAAGGCCGTCCTGTTTTTGGGAGAGACCACGATGAGTAAGCGTACCACCTACGGCAGCGCCACAGCGGCGGCCCTGGTTCTGGCTCTCGCCAGCTGGGGCGCGGCGGCGCAGCAGCCGACTCCGCCGATCCAGCCGCCGGGCGCGGACACGCGCGTGCCGACGGCGCTGCCCGGCGTCGGCGCCAGCCCGATGGACCAGAGCAACAGCGCCTCGGCGCGGAGCACGGGTCGTGGGCTCGGCACGGTGCCGACGACGCAGAACACGCCGGGCGCCAGCCCGATGGACCAGAGCCGCAGCGCCTCGGCCAGCGGCAACCCGCGCGTCCGGGTGAACCGCGGCGCGGGCGGCTTCGGCAGCGGCGGCCCGCAGGTCAATGACGGCAACAGCGTCTCCGCCACCGGCGGCCCCGGCACGGGCCAGTTCGTGCCGCGCTCCCGCCGCCGCGGCGTCGCGCCGGAGCCGGCGCCCGCAGCGGCCCCGGCCGCCCCCGCGCCGACCTACGGCAGCATGCCCGCCCATACGGGCAGCATGAACTCCGCCTTCATGGGCGGCGGCGGCGTCTTCGAGCGCGGCCCGGACGGCACGCTCCGCCCGGTGAACTGACACCGGACGGGCCGGCCCCGGCCGGCCCGGAACCGGCGATGCGGGACGCCGTCCCCGGCAGCAGCCGGGGGCGGCGTTTCCTTTTTCGCCGCCCCGTTTTCGCCGCCCCGTTTCACCCCCGCGATTCAGCGCGACAGCAGCACGTCCGGCAGCCAGGTGACGAGCACGGGGAAGACGGTGCAGATCGCCACCGTCAGCACCAGCATCAGGAAGAAGGGCAGCGAGGCCCAGGCGACGTCCGTCTGCTCCCGCCCCGTCATGGTCTGCATGACGAACAGGTTGAAGCCGACCGGCGGCGTGATTTCGGCGATCTCGACCAGCAGCACGATGAAGATGCCGAACCAGACCAAGTCGAAGCCGGCATGCTGGACCATCGGCACGACGATCGAGGTGGTGAGCACGATCATCGACACGCCGTCCAGCGCCGTGCCCAGGACCACGTAGACCACCGTCAGCAGGGCGATGATGCCGTAGGGGCCGAGGTCGAGCGCCGCCACCGCCTGGGCCAGCGCGGCCGGGATGCCCGTCAGCGCCATGGCCTTGGTGAGGAAGGCAGCGCCGGCCAGGATGAACATGATCATGCAGGAGAGCCGCGTCGCGCCGGCCAGGCTGTCGAGGAAGGAGCGCCAGCTCAACATCCCCGTCACCGCCGCCAGGACCAGGCTGCCCAGCACGCCGAAGGCCGCGGCCTCCGTCGCCGTCGCCCAGCCGACGAACATGGTGCCGATCACGGCGACGATCAGCAGCGCGCAGGGGATGAGCTGGGCGGAGGCGCGCAGCTTCTCGCCCAGCCCCATGCGCGGCTCCGGCGGCGGCTGCTTGGCCGGATTCAGCAGCGCCCAGACGATGATGTAGGCGCTGAACAGCCCCATCACGATGGCACCGGGGATCATGCCGGCGAGGAAGACGCGCACGATCGAGACCTCCGCCGCCACGGCGTAGACGACCATGATGATCGAGGGCGGGATCAGGATGCCCAGCGTGCCGGAGGTGGCGAGGCTGCCGATCGCCGTGTCCTCGTCATAGCCGCGCCGCCTCAGCTCCGGCAGCGCGATCTTGGAGACGGTGGCGCAGGTCGCGGCGGAGGAGCCGGAGACGCTGCCGAAGATGCCGCAGGCCAGGATGTTGACGTGCAGCAGCCGGCCGGGGATGCGCCGCACCCAGGGCGAGAGGCCGTTGAACAGCTCCTCGCTCAACTTCGTGCGGAACAGGATCTCGCCCATCCAGACGAACATCGGCAGAGCGGCGAGCGTCCAGGAGCCGGTGCTCTCCCACATCGCGGCGGCGAGGAAGGTGCCGGGCTGCGGATGGACCAGGGCGGTCGCGACCCAGCCCACCCCGGTCAGGGCGAGGGCGATCCACAGCCCGGCGCCCAGCAGCAGGCAGAGCAGGAAGAGCAGCAGCAGCGAGAGGGTCAGCAGGTCCAAGGCGCCTCACACCTCCGCGGAGAAGTCGCCGGCCGCCGCGCGTTCCGCGGCGGCGGCGACGTAGGAGGGGATGCGGCCGCGCAGCACGTCCACGAACTCCTCCAGGATGGCCAGCAGCAGGATGCCCGCGCCGAGCGGCATGGCGAGCTTGGGAATCCACAGGGGGATCGGCACCGTGCCCTGGGCGACCTCCTCGATCTCCCAGGAGAACATCGCGTCCAGCCCGGTGTGCCAGGCGATGGCGCCCACCAGCAGCGCCGCCAGCGCCAGCGCCACCAGCTCCGCGATCCGCCGCGGCCCGGGGGAGAGGCGCTCCAGCAACAGCCCCACGCGGATCAGCTCGCCGCGCCGGAAGGTATGGGCGAGGGCGAAGAAGGTGGTGGCGACGCAGAGATAGGCGGAGATGTCGTCGGCCGCCGGAAGCTGCCGCCCCAGCTCCCGCAGCGCGACCTGCCCCATCATCACCAGGAAGATGCCCAGGAGCGACAGCGCGGCGAGGCCGGCGCTGGCGCGGTAGAGCGCGTCCAGCGCGCGGCGGAGCACGCCTCAGCCGCCCTGGCGATAGGCGGCGATCAGGGCCTTGCCGTCCTCGCCCGAGCGGGTCAGCCATTCGTCGACCATCGTCTGGCTGACCTTGGCCATGCCGTCGAGCAGGGCCGGCGTCGGCTGGTTCACCGTCATGCCCTTGCCTGCCAGCGTCGCCTGGGCACTGGTGGCGGCCTCCTCGGACAGCGTCCAGCCATTCGCCTCGGCCGTCGCGGCGGCGGCGCGCACCGCCTGCTGCACCTCGGCCGGCAGCGCCTCGAAGGCGCGGCGGGACATGAAGACGGCGTTGCGCGTCAGGGTGAAGCCGACGGGGGTGAAGATCTTGGCGTAGTCCCAGGCGGAGCTGTCCACCCCGGTCGCGGCGCTGGTGACCATGGTGTTCACCACCCCCGTCGCGAAGGCCTGGGGAATCTCGGCCGCCTGCACCAGGGTGGGCGCGGCGCCGACCAGGGTGGCGAAGCGGTTGGTCATGACGTTGAAGGTGCGCATGCGGGTGCCGCGCAGCGCCTCGATCGTCTCGATCGGCGTGTTGCTGTAGAAGCCCGAGGGCGGCCAGGGCACCATGAACAGCAGCGACAGGCCCTGGCGCTGGAAGCGCGCCTCGATCTTGGGCTTCGCCAGCTCCATCAGCCGCTTCGCCTGGGCATAGTCGGCGACGAGCTGCGGGATGCCGTCCACCTCGAAGAACGGGTCCTCGTTGCCGTAGGCGGAGAGCAGGATCTCGCCCAGCTCCACCTGCCCCTGCTGCACGCCGCGCTTGATCTGCGGCATGGGCAGCAGCGCGCCGTTGGTGTGGAGCTGGATCGCGAGCTTCCCGCCCGAGGCCTGCTGCACCGCCTCGACGAAGGCGCGGATGTTGCGCGTGTGGAAGTTGCCGTCCGGATAGGGGGTGGCGAACTGCCACTTCGTCTGCGCCTGCGCCGCGCGCCCCAGCAGCGGGGCGGCAGCGAGGCCGGCCAAGGGGGCGGCCAAGGCGGCAGCCAGGGTACGACGGGTGACAGGCATGCGGCGGGTCCCTCTCCGGCAGGGGATGACGCGAACCCGCAAACTATCGGGGCCACGCCTTCCGCTCCGCAAGGGCCCTCGCGGGCCGGCCCGCCGCCAGCCGGCCGACGCCTGCCCCGCCGGGAGGCAGCGCCGCCGCCACGACAGGCAGGCTGCGCCGCGCCGGCCGACCGCCTCAGCCGCCGGTGGCGACGTAGGTCCGCAGCGATTCCGCCTCGTACTCCACCTCGCCGATGCGGGCCTTCACCAGGTCGCCGATGGAGACCATGCCAGCCAGCCGTTCCTCCACCATCACCGGCAGGTGGCGGATGCGCCGGTCCGTCATGGTCCCCAGCGCCTCCAGGACGGCGGTGCAGGGCGTGACGGTGGTGAGGTTGCGGGTCATCAGGGCCTCGGCCGTCATGCGGGGCAGCTCCTCGCCATGCGAGGCGAAGGCGCGGACGATGTCACGCTCGCTGACGATGCCCAGCACCTCGCCGCCGCTGCCGCGCACCAGGACGGCACCGATCCGGTACTGGGCCAGCGTCCGGGCGATGGACGCCGCATTGTCCCCCGGCGAGACCGAGACCACCTGGTCGCCCTTGCCCTTCAGAATCTCGGCAATCGTCATGGTACAGCCTCCCGTTGCGGTCGGCCCGGCGCCACGCTGTGCCGCAGCGGCGCCGGCACGCCGTTGTGGACGGAAGATGCTGCCACCGCTGATTGCAGCAGCGCAAGAAGAACGGGATGGCCGCCCCTCACCCCTGCGCGACCGGCGCCGGCCCCGCCGCGGGATCGGGCCCGGGCGTTCAGCCCACCGGGGCGGGGACGCGCGGCTGCGCCGCCGCCGTGCCGGCGAGCTGGGTGCGGACCAGCTCGGCGAAGCGGCCGCCGAGGGCCACCAGCTCGTCGAAGTTGCCGCGCTCGGCGATCAGCCCGGCCTCGAAGACCAGGATCTCGTCGGCGTCGCGCACGGTGGAGAGGCGGTGGGCGATGATGAAGGTGGTCCGCCCGGCCATCAACGCGGCCAGCGCCTTCTGCACCCGCGCCTCCGTCGCCGTGTCCAGCGCACTCGTCGCCTCGTCCAGGATCAGCACCGGCGGGTCCTTCAGCAGCGCGCGGGCGATGGAGAGGCGCTGCTTCTGCCCGCCGGAGAGCGTGCTGCCGCGCTCGCCGATCATCGTGTCGTAGCCGTTGGGCTGGCGCTGGATGAAGTCGTGCGCCTCCGCCATGCGGCAGGCGTGCTCGATCTGCTCCTGCGTCGCATCGGGGCGGCCGACCAGCAGGTTCTCGCGGATGGTGCGGTTGAACAGCATCGAATCCTGGAACACCACGCCGATGTTGCTGCGCAGGCTGTCCAGGCTGATGTCGCGCAGGTCGTGCCCGTCCAGCAGCACCCGCCCCTCCACCGGATCCCACAGGCGCTGGAGCAGCGACATGGCGGTGGACTTGCCCGCCCCCGTCTGGCCGACCAGCGCCAGGGTGCGGCCGGGCTCCGCGGTGAAGGAGACGTCCTTCAGGATGCGCGGGCCGCCGGGATAGCCGAAGGCCACGTTCTCGAACCGCACCTCGCCGCGCGCGCGGCCCAGCTCGATCGCCCCCGGCTTCTCCGGCACGGTGGAGCGGGCGTCCAGCACCTCGAACATCTCCTCCAGCGCCGGGCGCTGCAGCACGAGGCGGGAGGCGAAGCCGACCGCGCCCTCCATCCGGGCGATCAGCATGTTGGCGAAGCCCATGAAGGAGACGATCTCGCCCACCGTCGCCTGCCCGCGCATGTGCAGGACGGTGCCCAGCAGGAAGATGGCGATGACGCAGATGGTGGAGGCCCCGCGCGTCAGCACGGACACCACCGCCCACCAGTTCAGCACGGGGAACTGGTGGTCCAGCACCTGCCGGATGATGTCGCCGAACATCCGGCTCTCGGCATTCATCCGGGTGAAGGCCTGCACCACCACCACGTTGGACAGGGCATCCTGCACGTTGCCGGCGAGCTGCGTCTGCAGCCCTTCCACATGCTCCTGCGCCTCCTGGGTGTTGCGGATCACCCAGGTGGAGACGGCGACGAAGACCACCACCAGCACGATCAGCAGCAGCGACAGCCGCCAGTTCAGCATCACCGTCAGCGGCAGCAGCACCAGCGCGGAGATGAAGGTGACCAGGTGCTCGCGGAAGAAGGACAGCCAGACGGAGAAAAGGTGGTCGGTGCCGACCAGCATCACCTTGATCACCCGGCCCGACTGCGTGTCCCCGTGGAAGGAGAGCGGCAGGGCCAGGACATGCTGGAAGTAGCGGTGCATCGCGGTCAGGCGGTTGCGGTGCGCCATGCGGTCGGCGAGCAGGGAGGTGGCGACGTTCGCGGCGATGCCCGTCAGCCCGACCGCGCCCCAGACCACCAGCAGGGCGACGGCCTGGCGCCAGACCTCGTCGGCGGGCAGCCGGTCGGTGGAGGACAGCACGTCCACCACCCGGCCGAACAGCACCGGCTCGAGGAACTGCAGCCCGGCCAGGGCGAGCGCGGACAGGGCCAGGCCGATCGCCACCCATCGGTCGGGCGCGAGGACCCCCAGCACCCGGGCATAGAGGCGTACGAATCCCATCCGGCTGCATCCTCCGTCCGCGCCCAGTACCGGCCAGGACGGGAAACCTTGCAAGAGCGGCGTCAGCTGCGGCAGGACAGGTGCCGAAGCCGGCACCGGGCGGAATCCACAACGCCCCGACGAGAGGCCGGCACAGGAGGAAGCATGACCCATCCGACCCGCCGCCGGCTGTCCGCCGTCCCTCTCGGATTGCTCGCCGCGAGCCTCGTTCCGCGCCGCTCCTTCTCCCAGGCCCCGGCAAACTGGCCAACACGCGCCGTCCGGCTGGTGGTTCCCTTCCCGCCGGCCGGCACGACCGACCTCGTAGCGCGCATCCTGGCGGAGCGGTTGCAGCAGCGCCTGGGCCAGCCCTTCCCCATCGAGAACCGCGCCGGCGCGGGCGGCAACATCGGCTCCGACCTCGTCGCGAAGGGCGAGGCGGATGGCTACACGATCCTGATGCAGACGATCAGCAGCGGCGCCATCAACTACGCGCTCTACGGCACCCGCATGCCCTACCGGCCCGAGGACCTGACCGCCGTCGGCCTCGCGGTGAAGGTGCCCAACGTCATCTTCGTGACCAACGAGATGCCGGTGCAGACCCTGCGCGAGCTGGTGGCCTATGCGAAGGCGAATCCGGGCAAGGTGAACTATGGCTCCTCCGGTGCCGGCACCTCCCTGCACATGACGGGAGAGCTGCTGAAGGTGGAGGCGGGGATCGACATGATCCACGTCCCCTTCCGCGGCGCCGGGCCCATGCTGGCCGAGGTGATCGCCGGCCGCGTGCAGGCCGGGGTGGACAACCTTCCCTCCGCCATCGGCCATACCCGGGACGGCCGGCTGCGCGCGCTGGCGGTGACGACGGCCCAGCGCACCCCCGCCCTACCCGCCGTGCCGACCACGGCCGAGGAAGGGCTGCCGGGTGTGGAGGCCACGGCCTGGTTCGGCATCCAGGCCCCCGCCCGCACCCCCCGCCCTATCGTAGAGAAGCTGGGCGCGGAGATCGACGCGGTCGTGCGGGAGCCCGAGACGGCCGCGAGGCTGGCCGACCTGGGCGGCATGCCCCCCGGCCTGACGCCCCAGGGCGGCACCAGCCCGGCGACCTTCGAGGCGTTCGTCCAGGGCGAGGTGAAACGCTGGGCAGAGATCGTCCGCCGCTCCGGCGCGACGGTCGAGTGATACCGCGTGCCGTGGTGTTCGGGCGGGGGACCGGGAGGGGACGCCGTCCCCTCCCAGGCCCTCCCCTGCCGGGGCCACAAGCGGGCCCCGGTCCCCGCTGGGAATTGGCTCTACAGGGCTGCCGTCAGCCTGCGGGCTCAACCCTGACGGCGCGCGGACAGGCGGGACTCCAATAAAGCTTCAAAGGCGTCTGCAAGTGCGGACACCGTACCCGCCGAGGAGCATGGCTCCTCGGCGCCTCGACCCCGTCGCAGACTGTCCCGCGGCAGCGCCCCTCGGGTCCAGGGCCCGCAGGGTCCTGGCGGAGTGGGGGTACGGGGGCGAGGCAGCGCCTTGCCCCCGGGCCACGGGCGCACCCCACGCCGGCACGGATCGAGGCCTCACGCCGCGCGTATGACGCGGCCGCCCGGACCGGCACGGCGCCCGCGGCCGTTCGCCGGAGCGCGTTTCAGCCTTCCGGCAGCCCGCCCCGGCGCAGCCCCTCGGCGTAGAGCGCGCGGTCCGCCTCGCGCAGCGGGGCACGGCGCAGGGCGGCACGGATGGTCAGTCCCGGTTCCAGCGCCAGCAGCCGGGTCCGCACCTCCGCCGCCTCCGGCCGGTCCAGCCAGCCCAGCGACGCCAGCCAGGGGCGCAGCGGGAAGGAGAAGGCGGGGTGCAGGGCCACGACGGCCCGCGCCGCCTCGATCACCGCCTCGTGCCGGCCCAGCAGCATCAGCGGCACCAGTTGCGCCGCGTCGAAGAAGAAGGCCAGCGGGTGCAGCGGCGCGAGGCGGGCGTAGCGGGCGAGCCGGTCCAGTGCGGCCTCGTGCCGCCCGCAATAGCTGTGGGCCAGGCCGGAGAAGACCCAGGCCATGGCGAGGTTCGGGTTCAGCGCCAGCGCGCGCTCGTGCAGGGCGCAGCCTTCCTCCGGCCGGTGGTGCAGATAGGCCAGGACATGGCCGCGCACGGTCAGCGCCAACGCGTCGGCCGGGTCCAGCGCGGTGGCGCGGGCGGCCAGCGCCTCCGCCCGGGCCAGGGCCGCCTCGTGATCCGGGGCCCAGCCCTGGCCCACCTGCAGGATGTGCCAGCAGGCCGCCCAGGCATGCGCCGCGGCATAGTCGGGGTCGCGCCGGATCGCCTCCTCCAGCGAACGGCCCGCCTCCTCGAAGGCGTTGCGCTCCAGCGCGTGCAGCGCGGGGATCGCCCGCAGCAGCAGGTCGTGCGCCGAGGCATCGGCGGGCGGCCGGGACAGCGCACGGCGGCCCTCCATCAGCAGCAGCTCCGGGTCGAGCCGGGCGACCACGGCCGCGGCGATCTCGTCCTGCAGCGTGAAGCGGTCCTCGCCCTCGCGGTCGAAGCGGGCGGACCACAGCACGGCGCGCTGCATCGGCCCGGCCGCGCCGGCCGGCAGGTCGCCCGATTCCGGCTCGACCAGGCGAAGTGCCACCCGCACCCGCGCCCCGTCCCGCTGCACGGAGCCGAGCAGCACGGCATCCAGCCCCATGCGGCCGGCCATGGCGACCGGGTCGGGGCTGGCGGCGAGGGTGGCGGGATCGGCCAGGAAGAGCCAGCGGAAGCGCGCCAGCCCGGCGGTGATCTCCTCGGCCAGCGCCGCCGCCAGATGCGCGTCCTCCGTCCCGCCGGAGACGGCCAGCGGTGGCACGCCCAGGCGGATGCCGCGGCGCGGGGCGGCGGGGCGGGACGGCGGCCCTTGCGGCACGCCGCCCGGGACGACCGCCAACGCCGGCTCCAGGCGACGCAGGCAGGCGGCAGCGGCGGCCTGCGCGGCGGGAGGGCCGGCCTGGAGGATCCGGCCGGCCAGGGCCCTGGCCTGCGCCTGCAGGCGGGACCGCTCGTCGGCCAGCCACGAATCGAGCGCGGGGGAGAGCCCGTCCAGGTCGGGCAGCAGCGGCGCCCCCAGCAGCTCCAGCGCCTCCGGCCGATCGGGGGTCGCGCGCAGCCCTTCCAGCGCATCCACCCAGGCCTGGGACGCGTCCAGCGTGACAGCATCCCGCCCGGCGCTCAGCAGCCCGGGCCCGGCCGGTGCCAGGGCGCTGGCCAGCTCATGCAGCGCCTGGCGCAGGCTGCCGCGGGCCTGCTCGACCGCGCTGCGGGACCAGAGGAGCGAAGCCAGGCGCAGCCGGGAGACCGGCTGGCCGTTCGCCAGGGCCAGGATCGCCAGCAGCGCCCGCGTCTTGCGGCCGCGGGGCAGGACCCGTTCGCTGGTCAGGCTCCAGGCATCGGTGGCGCCGAGCAGGGTGAGGCGCAACCGCAGGGAAGGAACGAACACGCACATGCGCGGCGCAGCCTAGCGCAGCGCCGCCGCCAAGGAAGACGGTCCCTGTATTGTTCCGCCCGGCGCCCAACCCGGTCGCGCGGCAGCGGCCGCGCCGACCGGCGGTGGCCGCGCCCGTTCCGGGGGCGGCGCGCCGGACCCCGGCGCCTCAGCCGCTCATGGCTTGCACCGGCCGGGTCTTCGGGAGCAGCCCGCCCAGGGAGCGGGCGCTGGTGATCGCCTCCGCGGCCTCCACCGCCTCGCGCAGGTCGCGCGCCGCGTCGTGCAGGTCGAAGAGGAGGAAGTCGCGGTCGATGGCCTCGGCCAGGCAGCCGGCGGCTCGCGCGCCGGAATCCAGGCGCGACTGCAAGGCCAGCAGCCGGCGGGCGGCGACCAGCACCTCCATCAGCAACGTGTCGTGATCGTCGGAGATCGGGCCGGCCATCGCGGAGGTTTCCCTGTCGGTGGCCACAGCTTCGTCCCGGCGCCGTGAATCCGCGCGTGAGAAGGGATGCGCCGCGCGTGAAAACGCCGTCAAGGACAAAAGGCGGATTAATAGGTCAATATTCCCGTTGACGGCTCTAAATTCCTAGGATTATCGTCCCGTCATCGGCCGCTCCCCGGCGTCCGATACCACGGGCGGCACCCCCCGGGCCGCTCCTGACATGGAGATTCCGATGACCTTCCCGCTCGCCTCCCTCCCCGCCATCGCCGACCAGGGCCGGGTCCGCGTCGGCGCCGGTCTGCGCCGCCCCGCCACCCCGGCCGCCGTGGCCGACAGCGGCAAGGTCCGCGTGGGTGCCGGGCTGAAGCTGCGCCCCGCCGCCGTGGCGGATGCGGGCAAGGTCCGCGTCGGCGCCGGGCTGCGCCGCGGCTGAGCCCGGGCCGGGCGCGGGGCCCCCTCCCGCGCCCGGCCACCCCGCGATCGGTGAGAGACACGGACACGATGACGGCCATGACCGAAAGCCCCACCATCCGCTTCCGCGCCGTGATCCCCGGCATGCCCCTGCCCGAGCGGGCCGGGCGCGACGCGCTGGGCATGCTGCCGGTGCGCGCCGCCCGCTGGTGCGACGCAGTGACGACCGCCACGGGGTTCGGCTGGTGGCTCTCCCCGCCGACGGATTTCGACCTGCTCTTCGACGGCGAGCGGGTCTGGTGGGCCTGCGCGGAGGCCTTCGAGGGCTGGCTGCCGCTGGAGGCGGCGCAGTTCCCCCACTTCGCCGCGGCCTTCGACGCGGCGGCGCCCGAGGCGGCGCAGGGCTACTCGCCCCCCTTCCTCACCGCCCTGCCGGAAGCGGGCATGGTGCAGGTCTGGACGGGGCTGCTCGCCCGCACCGCCCCGGGCTGGAGCCTGTGGCTGCGCGCGCCCGCGAACATGCCCGGCGTGGCGGGGGCGGTGGCCTTCGAGGGGGTGGTGGAGACCGATCTCTGGGCCGGTCCGCTCTTCGCCAACTTCCGGATCGCCCGCACCGGGGAGCCGGTGAGCTTCCGGCGGGGGATGCCCTTCCTCCAGGCCGTGCCGGTGCCCCAGGCGGCCTATGCCGAGCCGGTGCTGGACCGGTCGGAGACCACGGCGGGGCTGGCGGCCCTGACGGCGGAGGAATGGGAGGGCTGGATGCGCGACGTGGTCGCCCCCAGCCAGGAGGCGGAGCACCGCCCCGGCCGCTACGCCGCCACCGTGCGCAAGCGTCGCAAGTCCGGCGGCTGCCCCTTCCACGCCCTGCTGCGGCTGGGCCGGGGCGAGGCCGTTGCCTGAAGACGGAGCCTGAAGACGACGGCACCGGGTCCCGGCGGTGGCCGGGCCCGGCACGGGCGTCGCGCAGGCGGGGCGGCCGTTACTTCGGCGCCAGCACCATGACCATCTGGCGGTTCTCCAGCCGGGGCATGGATTCCACCTTCACGATCTCGCTCAGCTCGGTGCGGATGCGCTCCAGCACCTTGGCGCCGAGATCCTGGTGCGCCATCTCGCGGCCGCGGAAGCGAAGGGTGACCTTCACCTTGTCGCCCTCCTCGATGAAAGACTTCGCGGCCCGCATCTTCACCTCGTAGTCGTGGTCGTCGATGTTCGGACGGACCTTGATCTCCTTGATCTCGACGACCTTCTGCTTCTTGCGGGCCTCGTTGGCCTTCTTCTGCTGCTCGTACTTGAACTTCCCGAAATCCGTGATCTTGCACACCGGCGGGACCGCGTTCGGGCTGATCTCCAGAAGGTCCATGCCGGCGTCATAGGCGCGCAGGAGGGCGTCGCGGGCGCTCATGACGCCCAGCATCTCGCCGTCCTGGTCGATCAGGCGGACCTGCGGGACGCGGATCTCCTCGTTCACGCGAGGGCCGTCGCGGGTGGGAAGCTGGTTCGGGATAGGGCCTCGGGCCAGGGTCTGCTCCTGTTTTGGTTTCGATCGTTTTGCGTTTTATGGTGCGCGGCTCAGGCCGCTGCAACCACCTTCTGCGGCTGCCCCGGCGCCGCCGCGCGGGGTAGCAGGTCCGGGGGCGTCGCCTCCTCCGCCAGCCGGAGCACCGCCTCGGCCAGCGGGACGGTCTCCTGCTCGCGGCCCGGCAGCCGGCGCAGCACCACCGCGCCCTCCTCGGCCTCGCGCCGGCCGATCACCGCCAGCACCGGGACGCGCCCGGCGATGTGGTCGGCGACCTTGCGGTTGATCTTCTCGTTGCGCAGGTCGAGCTCCGCCCGGATGCCCTGGGCGCGCAGGGCCTCGACCGCCTGGCGGGCGAAGCCGTCCGCGTCGCTGACGATGGTCGCCACCACCACCTGCACCGGCGCCAGCCAGAGCGGGAAGCGTCCGGCATGCTGCTCGATCAGGATGCCCAGGAAGCGCTCGAAGCTGCCCAGGATCGCGCGGTGCAGCATGACCGGGCGCTTCCGCGACCCGTCCTCGGCCACGTACTCCGCCTCCAGCCGCTCCGGCAGGACGAAGTCCACCTGCAGGGTGCCGCACTGCCAGTCGCGGCCGATGGCGTCGCGCAGGACGAACTCCAGCTTGGGGCCGTAGAAGGCGCCCTCCCCCGGGTTCAGCTCGTACTCGACGCCCGCGCTCATGCAGGCGTCGCGCAGCGCGCCCTCCGCCTGGTCCCAGGTCGCGTCCGTGCCGGCGCGGTTCTCCGGCCGGTCGGAGAACTTCACCCGGAAGCTGTCGAAGCCCAGGTCGCGGTAGATGGAGGAGAGCAGGTCGACGAAGCGGACGGTCTCGCCCGCGATCTGCTCCTCGGTGCAGAAGATATGGGCGTCGTCCTGGGTGAAGGAGCGCACTCGCATGATGCCGTGCAGGGCGCCCGAGGGCTCGTAGCGGTGGCAGGCGCCGAACTCCGCCATGCGCAACGGCAGCTCGCGGTAGCTGCGCAGGCCCTGGTTGAAGATCTGCACGTGGCAGGGGCAGTTCATCGGCTTCAGCGCGAGCACGCGGTCCTTCTCGGACTCGTCCTCGACGGTGGCGATGAACATGCTCTCGCGGAACTTCTCCCAGTGGCCCGAGGCCACCCAGAGCTTGCGGTCCACGAGCTGCGGGGTCCGCACCTCCTGGTAGTCCGCCGCATCCAACCGGCGGCGCATGAAGTCCTCCAGCACCCGGTAGAGCTTCCAGCCCTTGGGATGCCAGAAGATGGAGCCGACCGCCTCCTCCTGGAGGTGGAACAGGTCCATCTCCTTGCCGATCTTCCGGTGGTCGCGGCGCTCCGCCTCCTCCAGCCGGAGGAGGTAGGCGTCCAGCTCCTTCTGGTCGCGCCAGGCGGTGGCGTAGAGGCGCGAGAGCATGGCGTTGCGGTGGTCGCCGCGCCAATAGGCCCCGGCCACCTTCATCAGCTTGAAGGCGGAGCCGATGTCGCCGGTCGAGCGCATGTGCGGCCCGCGGCAGAGGTCGAGCCACTCGCCCTGGCGGTAGATGCTGATCGGCACGTCCTCGGGCAGGTCGCGGATCAGCTCCGCCTTGTAGCGCTCGCCCTTCGCCTCGAAGAAGTCGATGGCGACCTGGCGCGGCCAGACCTCGCGCACGAAGCCGGCGTTGCGCGCGACGATCTCGCGCATCTTCGCCTCGATCGCCGGGAAGTCCTCCGGGGTGAAGGGCTCGTTGCGGGCGAAGTCGTAGTAGAAGCCGTCCTCGATCGCCGGGCCGATGGTGACCTGGGTGCCGGGGAACAGCTCCTGCACCGCCTCGGCCAGCACGTGCGCCGCGTCGTGCCGGATCAGCTCCAGCGCCTCCGGGTCCTTGCGGGTGACGAAGCGCACCGCCGCATCGGCCTCAATCGGGGTGGCGAGGTCCACCACCTTCCCGTCCAGCACCATGGCGAGCGCCGCCTTGGCGAGGCCCGGCCCGATATCGGCCGCGACCTGCGTGCCCGTCACCGCCCCGTCGAACGACCGGGAGGATCCGTCAGGCAGGGTGATCACGGGCATCGGAAAAGGCCAGTCCTCTGGTACAGGGGTAAAGGGGCGCGACCTTTGCGGCGCGCGTCGCCATGCGTCAAGCGAGGCGCGCGCGCGGCAGCGTCCCACTGCCACGGGCCGCACCAGCGCGTCCGTTCCGCGCCGGCCCCCGGGGCAGTGAACGGTAGATGGTCACGCACCCCCCGTGGATCGAGGGGCGCTCATGCCAACGGCGGGATGACCTGGCCTGTCGTGCCGTCATGTTCCGGCGTCGGACCGGGAGGGGACGCCGTCCCCTCCTAGACCCTCCCCTGCCGGGGCCACAAGCGGGCCCCGGTCCCCGCTGGGAGTCTGGTGCTTCCGGTGGGCGTCAGCCTCTGGGCTGAACCCTGACGGAGCGCGGACAGGCGGGACTCTGAAAAGGCTTCAGAAGGCGTCAGCGCGGGCTGCGGCCGTACTCGCCGAGGAGCATGGCTCCTCGGCGCCGTGACCCCATGTCCGGCTGTCCCGCGGCAGCGCTGATCGGGTCCAGGGCCCGCAGGGTCCTGGCGGATGGGGGGTACGGGGGGAAGGCAGAGCCTTGCCCCCGGGCCACGGACGCACCCCACGCCGGCACGGATCGGGGCATCCTGCCGTCCGTATCAGACGGAGCCTGGCAGGGGCGGCATCCCCCCGGCCTCTCCGCCCTCTGCCAGCGCTCCCATTGCTTGCAGCGCCGCGACCACCGCCTCCGGCTCCAGCGCCTCGAGCGGCAGGCGTCGCAGCACGGCCGCGCGCGGCCCCCGGGGCGCCGAGAGCGCCGGGTCGCTGTCGGCGCCGAACAGGGCCAGCGTCGGGCAGCCCACCGCCGCGGCCACATGGGTTGGGCCGGTGTCGTTGCCCACCGCCAGGGCGGCGCGGCGGGCCAGCGCGCCCAGCTCGAAAAGCGAGGTCTTCCCCGTCAGGTCCAGCGCATCGGGGCGGGCGGCGCGGATCGCCTCGGCCAGCGGCGCCTCCGCCGGTCCGCCGGCCACGGCGACGGGCAGCGGCAGCCGGGCGGCGAGCGCCGGGAAGTGCGGCCAGCGCTTGGCCGGGCGGCCGGGGCTGGCGCCGGGGACCAGCAGGGCGAAGCGGTCCGGCAGGCCCAGGCGTGACAGGTCGGCGGCGAGCCAGGAGAGGTCCGGCTCCGGGAAGTCGCGCAGCCCCGCCATCTCCAGCTGCTCGCGCTGGCGCTCCAGCGTGTGCATCGTGTCCCGCGCCGGGTTGGCATGCGGGTGGCTGGCGCCGCGGGCGATGCCCGACCATTCCGCCCGGCCCCCGACCAGCCAGCGATAGCGCGAGGACCGCCCGGAGGTCTGGAGGTCGTAGACCCGGTCGAAGCGCCCGGCCCGCAGCCGCCGCGCCAGCCGCCACAGCGCCCGCCAGTCCCCCGCGGGCGGGCGGCCCTCCGTCCAGACCTCGTCGAACCAGGGCGAGCGGCGGGCCAGCTCGGCGAAGGGCGGGGTGGTCAGCAGGGTGATGCGCGCCCCGGGATGGTGGGCGCGGATGGCCGCGAAGGGACCGAAGGCCTGCACCATGTCGCCCAGCGCGGCCAGCTTGATGACGAGGATCTGCCCGGCGTCGCTCACAGCAGCTCCCGGTACACGTTCAGCGTCGCGGCCTGCATCGCGGCGGTGGTGTAGCGCGCCAGCACGGCGGCCCGGGCGCGGATGCCCAGGGCGGCGCGGGCCTCGGGCGGCAGGGCCAGGGCGCGGCGGATGGCCGCCGCCAGCGCCTCCGGGTCGTCCGGCGGGACGCGCCAGCCGGTTACCCCCTCCTCCACCGTCTCGCGCGGGGCGCCCAGATCGGCGGCGATGACGGGCCGGCGCATCGCCTGGGCCTCGACCACGGTGCGGCCGAAGGGCTCGGCCGCGGTGCTGGCATGGACCACCAGATCCGCCAGCAGCAGCGCCGCCGGCATGTCCCGCGTCAGCCCCGGCAGGGCGACGTGGCCGGCGAGGCCGAGCCGGCGCGCCTCCGCCTCCAGTTCGGCGCGCATCCCCCCCTCGCCCACCAGCAGCCCGAAGGGCGGGTCGGGCAGCAGCCGTGCCAGGGCGCGCAGCAGCACCGCCTGCCCCTTCCAGCGGGTGAGACGGCCGGGCAGCAGGACCACCGGCCGCCCCTCCGGCACGGCCCAGGCCGCGCGCAGGGCGGCGACCCGGTCCGAGGGGACCGCCGCGGGGTCGAAGCGGGTCACGTCCGCCCCGCGCGGGATGATGCGCAGACGGTCGGGACCGGTGCCGTAGCGGGCGTGGATGATGCCGGCGACGTGCTCGCTGATCGCGATCACCCGGTCGCCGCGCACCATGACGGAGTTGTAGAGCCGCTTGCCCGGGAAGCTCTCGCTGTAGACGCCGTGGAAGGTGGTGACGAAGCGCGCGCCCGTGCGTCGTGCCGCCGCCAGCGCCGACCAGGCGGGGAAGCGGGAGCGGGCATGGACGATGTCCACCCCCTCCGCCCGGATCAGCCGTTCCAGCGCGCGGGCATTGGCGGCGAGGGCCAGGGGAGACTTGCGGTCCAGCGGCAGGGTGGCGTGGCGGGCGCCCACTGCCTCCAGCTCCGCCACCAGCGGCCCGCCGGCCGAGGCGACCAGGGCGCGGAAGCCGGCGCCGGCCAGGGCCTCGGCGATCTCCACGGTGCCGCGCTCGACGCCGCCGGAGACGAGGGCGGGCAGCACCTGGAGCACGGTGGGGGGCTGGGACATGCGCCGGCCGGAATAGGCCGGATCGCCCGGCAGGTGAACCGGGGCCGGCTACATCCCGGCCGGGGCGCGCCCCGGGGCATTGCGGTGGGCATAGGTCGCGTCCAGCCGTTCCCGCAGGTAGTCGGCCCCGGTCGTCGGCGGCCAGCGCGGCGCCTCCCCGGCCGGGACGCAGGGCGGCAGCGCCACGACCGGCGCCTCCGGATTGGGGTCGAGGAAGAAGGCGGCCGAGAAGCGCTCCCGTTCCGGCACCCGGACGCGGTGCGGGGTGGAGAGGTAGGTGCCGTTCGACCAGCGCATCAGGCAGTCGCCGATATTGCAGACGAAGGCGCCCGGCATGGCGGGCGGCGCGATCCACTCGCCGGCCCGGGTGCGGACCTCCAGCCCGGGCGTGCCGTCGGTGGCGAGGATGGTGACGTTGCCGTAGTCGGTATGTTCCCCGGCACCGGGCGCGGCGGCATCGCCACCCTCCGGGCCGCCCCCGGGGTAGCGGAGCAGGCGCAGGGTCGCGATCGGGCGGTCCAGCTTGTCCTCGAAGAAATCCTCCGCCACGCCCAGGTCCAGGGCGAAGCCCCGGTGCAGCAACCGGCCGAGCCGCCAGCATTCCCGGAAATGCGCGAGGAGGGTCTGGCGGAAGCCGGGCAGGTCGGGCCAGAGGTTCACCCCCCGGAAGGGGATTCCCGCCACGATCTCGGGATCGTCCGGGGGCAGGTCGAGGCCGATGTTGAAGGCCTCCTTGCGGTCCGGCGCGGCATCCGCCTGCAACCGCTCCTCCGACAGGGCGACATAGCCCCGGTTGTGGGGGGAGCGCCGGATCGACACGGCGTCCTTGGCCGCCGGCGGCAGGGCGAAGAACGCCCGGGCGGCAGGGAACAGGCCTGCCGCCGGATCGCGCACCCCATGGCCGGTCACCAGGAAGAAACCCGTGTCCCGGCAGGCGGCACCCAGCGCCGCCACGGTGGCCGGGCGCGCGGCGGGGTCGCGCAGGCCGCCGACATCGATGATGGGGATGGTCATGCGTCCTGCGTCCCTGGCATCCGAGGCGGCATAGTGCCGAACCGGCCAGGTCTGGAGAACAGGCCGCGCCGACCGGGCGGGGGAGTGCCCTCCCCCGCCCGCGCCGGGATCAGCCGCCCTTCACGCCGCCGGCGGTCAGCCCCTCGACGATCTGCTTCTGCGCCAGCAGCGTCAGCACCAGCACCGGCAGCGTGACCAGCAGCGCCGCGGCCGCGAGCGGGCCCCAGGAGACCTGCTCGAAGGTCAGCATGTTGTTCACCGCCACCGGCAGGGTGCGGGTCTCGCGCCCCGCCAGCACCATGGCGAAGACGAAGTTGTTCCAGGAGAAGATGAAGGACAGGATCACCGCGACCGTGATCCCAGGCTTGGCCAGCGGGAAGGCAACGTGGCGGAAGGCCTGCCAGATGGTCGCGCCGTCCACCAGCGCCGCCTCCTCCAGCTCGCCCGGCAGCCCCTCGAAGAAGCCGATCATCACCCAGACGACGATGGGCACGGTGATGACCAGGTGGGTGACGATGATCGGCGTCAGCGTCCCCGTCAGCCCCAGCCACTGGAACAGCAGGAAGAGCGGGATCAGGTAGGACAGGCCCGGCGTGATGCGCGCCAGCAGGATCAGCGCCGCCATCCGCGTCGCCTTCATCTTGGCGATGCCGTAGCCCGCCGGCACGCCGATCAGGATGGCGAGGCCGGTGGCGGCGAAGGACACGACGATGCTGTTCCAGGTGTAGAGCAGGAAGTCGTTGCGCTCGAAGACGGAGCGGAAGTTGTCCAACGTCGGCGGGTCGGGGATGAAGACCGGCGGGAAGGCGGTGTTGTCCAGCTCGTTCTTCAGCGAGAGCGAGAGCATCCACAGGAAGACCAGCAGCGCCGGGCTGATCAGCATCAGCACGGCGAAGCCGAAGCCGATGCGCTCCAGGAGGCGGGAGAGGCGGTGGTTCATGTCAGAGCGCCTTCGCCCGCTGCCGGGTCCAGAGCAGGCCCATGGCGAGCAGGACGATCATGGAGAAGAAGACCACCACCACCGCCGAGGCGAAGCCCATGTTGTAGTAGGCGAAGCCTTGCAGGTAGAGGAAGATGTTGATCGTCTCGCTCGACGTGCCCGGCCCGCCCTGGGTGATGACGTAGATGGTATCGAACGCCTTCAGCGCGTCGATGGTGCGGATGATCAGCGCCACGACGACGAAGGGGAACAGCAGCGGCCAGGTGATGTGGCGGAAGCTCTGCCAGGCCGTCGCCCCGTCGATCTTCGCCGCCTCGTAGGGGTCCTGCGGCAGGGAGGCGAGGCCGCCCAGCGTGATCAGCATCACCAGCGGCGTCCAGTGCCAGACCTCCACGATCACCAGCGTCGGGATCACCGTCTTGGCGTCGTAGATCCACAGCGAGGGCGGCAGGCCCAGGCTGGTCAGCAGCCAGTTCAGCACGCCGAGCTGGGGGTGGAACATCATCGTCCAGACCAGCGCGACGGCCACGGGGGTCGCCATCATCGGCAGGATGAAGATGGTCCGCGCCAGCCCGCGCAGGGGGAACTTCCGGTTGAAGGCCATGGCCGCCAGCACGCCCAGCACCATGGGCAGGATGACGGCCAGCGCCGTGAAGTAGAGCGTGCGCAGGATGGCCCAGAGGAAGCGCTCGTCGGTGAAGAGCTTGCGGTAGTTGTCCAGCCCCACGAAGGTCTGGCCGCCGCCGATCTTCCAGTCATGCGCCGACATGTAGAGGGTGAAGATCCAGGGGAAGAGGATCACCCCGATCACCACCACCGCGGCCGGCACGATGAACCAGCCGTAGTGGCGCGCGTAGTTGCGGCGCCGGGCGACCGGGGCGGTAGCGATGGGGCCGGTGGCCACGACGCCGCTCATCGGTCAGGTCCCCTTCTCGGACTGTTCCAGCACCGGGCGGAAGGCGTCGGTGGCGCGCTTCAGCTCCGCCGCCACGTCCGCGCCGCCGATGGTGTTGGTCAGCGCCGTGCCGATGGTGTCGCGGAACTCCGTCACCGGCAGCATCTCCGGCAGGCCCGGGCGGGCGAGGCGGATGCTCTCGACCAGCGTGTCGAAGTACTGCGCCGGGAAACGGCTGCCCTTGCGCGCCTCCTCGCTCTGGTAGGAGGAGATGCGCGGCGGGGCGCCGGCGCCGGTGTTGAGCGTCTGGATCAGCTTGGGCTTGCTCGTCGCCCACTGCACCCAGAGCCAGGCCGGCCCCTTCTTGCGCGACGCCTCGGCGATGCCGAGCCCCGAGCAGAAGAAGGAGGAATGCTGGTGCGCCGGCCCGGCCGGCACCACGGCATAGCCCAGCTTGCCCGCGAGGCGGGAGCGCTGCGGGTCCTCCAGCGGCGCAGCATAGCCGACGCCGTCGATCCAGAAGGCCGCACGCCCCTGCATGAAGGTCGTCTGGCACTCGTTCCAATTGAAGCCGACCACGCCGGGCGGGGCGCATTCGCGCAGCAGCTTCTGGTACATCTGCCCGGCCCAGACCGCGTCCGGCGAATCCGTCGCCAGCTTGCCGTTCGCGTCCAGCGCGCCATGCTGCGCCGTGGTGAGCAGGATGTTCATCCACAGCACGACATTGGCGTTGCGCAGGCCCCGGCCGACGAAGCCATATTGCTGCTTCGCCGGGTCGGTCAGTGCCTTGGCCGCCGTGTACAGCTCGTCGAAGGTCTTCGGCACGGCGATGTTGCGCTGCGCCAGCAGGTCCTTGTTGTAGTACAGGATGAAGTGATCCACGTCGAAGGGCAGCGAATCCATCCGCCCGTCCGGCTGGGTGGCATAGGCCAGCGCACCCTGGCTGAAGTCGGCGAGGTCCAGCTCCGGCGAGGTGATCTGCGCGTCCGCGATCATCGGCCGCAGGTCGGCGCACCACTTCGCCCGCCCCATCTGCAGCTTGTTCACGTGCAGGCTGGCCAGGACCACGTCGAAGGAGGGGCGGCCGGAGGCGAACTCGATCGCGAACTTCTGGCGCTGCTGCTGCTCCGGCACCTGCTCCACGGCGGCGCGGATGCCGGTGAGGTCCTCGAACTCCTTCATGCCGGCGATCATCTGCGCGGCATGCGGGTTGGTGACGAGGTTGACCTCGATCTTCTCGCCCTTGAACTGCTTCCAGTCGAAGCGGGACTGGGCGTTGGCGCGCTCCACCAGGGGCGGGGCCGCCAGCAGCGAGGCGCCGGCCCCCAGCACCATGCGGCGAGACACTTGCTTCATCGTTCTGCCTTCTCTCGGACAAGCCTCGCGGCGCGGGGTGCCGTCCCCGCGCCGCCACGTCAACCCGGCGCGCTCAGCTCGCCCTCTCGGACTGCTCCAGCACCGGGCGGAAGGCCTCGGTGGCGCGCTTCAGCTCCGCCGCCACGTCCGCGCCGCCGATCGTGTTGGTCAGCGCCGTGCCGATGGTGTCGCGGAACTCCGTCACCGGCACGATCTCCGGCAGGCCGGGGCGGGCGATCTTGCCGCTCTCGATCAGGGTGGTGAAGAAGTCGCGCGGGAAACGGCTGGTGGCGATCGCCTCCTCGTTGCGATAGGCCGAGCTGCGGGCCGGGGCGCCCGCCCCGGAGGTGAGGAAGCGGAGCTGGTTCTGCTTGTTCAGCGCCCATTGCACGTAGAGCCAGGAGGGCTCCTTCTTGCTGGACATCTCGCTGATGCCCATGCCCGTGCCGAACAGGGCGCAATGGTGGTGCGCCGGCCCGGCCGGGACGACGGCATAGCCCACCTTGCCCGCCACGCGGGAACGCTGCCTGTCCTCCAGCGGCGCGGCGAAGCCCACGCCGTCCAGCCAGAAGGCGGCGCGGCCCTGCATGAAGCTCGTCTGGCTCTCGTTCCAGTTGAAGCCCACCACCCCGGGGGGCGCGCATTCGCGCAGCAGCTTCTGGTACATCTGCCCGGCCCAGATGGCATCGGGCGTGTCCGTCATCAGCCTCATCGTCGCCGGGTCGACGGAATCGCGCTGCTGCGTGCCCAGCAGGAAGGAGGCATAGACAGGCACGTTGGCGTTGCGCAGCCCGCGGCCGACGAAGCCGTACTGCTGCTTCGACGGATCGGTCAGCGCCTTGGCCGCCGTGTAGAACTCGTCCCAGGTCTTCGGCATGGCGAGGCCGCGCTGGGCGAGCATCTCCTTGTTGTAGTAGATGATCCACAGGTCGTTGTCGTGCGGCATGGTGTCCAGCCGCCCGTCCGACTGGGTGCTGTAGGCCACGGCGCCCGCGCTGAAATCGGCGAAGTCGAACTCCGGCGAGGTCAGGCTGGCATCCTGGAGCAGGGGCCGCAGGTCCATGCACCACTTCGCGCGCCCGACCTGGCGCTTGTTCACATGCAGGCTGATCGTCACCACGTCGAAGGAGGGCCGGCCGGAGGCGAACTCGATCGCGAATTTCTGCCGGTGCTGCTGCTCGGGGATCTGCTCGACGCCGACCCTGATGCCGGTGAGGTCCTCGAACTCCTTGTTGTATTGTGCCAGGATCTGCGAGCGCGGCGTCGCCGTCAGGCTCACCTCGATCCGCTCGCCGGAGAAACGCTTCCAGTTGAAGGCCCCCCGGTTGGCGGCCCCCCGGTCGGCAGCCCCCTGGGCATGGCCCTGCCGGACCAGGGCCGGCGCCGCCAGCAGGGCCGCCCCCGCCCCCAGCGCCACGCGCCGCGTGACCTTGGACATCGTCCTACCCCCGATTGGCTTTCCCGGCTTCCGGCCGGGCTTATGGCCCGGATGCTCGACCGGGCCGGGGCGGATGGCAAGCGCCAATGCGGGCGGCTACACAGGGGGTGCCCCGCCCCCGGCGCCGCCGGGGCCGCGGCCAAGCCAAGGGCCGCAGCGGCCCGCAACGGTGGGAGTACGCCGCATGACATCGCGCCTGCCCGACGACTGGACCCGCGGCAGCTTCGCCGCCCGCCTGGACACGCCGGAAGGCCCCGTGGTGCTGGGCGTGCAGGGGGGCGAGGCCCACGACCTCACCCACGCCTTCGGCACCGCCAGCGCGTGGCTGGATTCCCCCGACCCGGTGGCGGCGATCCGCGGGCGGGGACGCCGCCTGGATTTCGACCTGGCGGCCGCGCTGGCGCAGGGGCGGCTGCTGGCGCCGATCGACCTGCAGGCGATCAAGGCCTGCGGCGTGACCTACGTCCGCTCCATGCTGGAACGGGTGATCGAGGAGCGCTGCCGGGGCGACGCCTCCCAGGCGGAGACGATCCGGGCGGAGGTGCGCGGCATCCTCGGCGACGACCTGACCAACCTGCGCCCCGGCAGCCCGGAGGCGATGGCGGTCAAGCGCTCGCTGGTGGAGAAGGGCTGGTGGAGCCAGTACCTGGAGGTCGGCATCGGCCCGGATGCGGAGGTCTTCACCAAGGCGCAGCCGATGAGCGCGGTCGGGCCCGGCGCCCGCATCGGCGTCCACCCCGCCTCGGACTGGTCCAACCCGGAGCCGGAGGCGGTGTTGGCGGTGAACTCACGCGGCGCGATCGTGGGCGCCATGCTGGGCAACGACGTGAACCTGCGCGACGTCGAGGGACGCTCGGCCCTGCTGCTCGGCCGCGCCAAGGACAACAACGCCGCCTGCGCCCTGGGCCCCGTGCTGCGGCTGTTCGACGAAGGCTTCACGCTGGAGGACGTGCGGCAGGCGGAGGTCCGGCTGACCATTTCGGGGGAGGACGGCTTCACCCTGGACGAGCGCGGCCGGGTGGACGCGATCAGCCGCGACCCCGCCGACCTCGTGGCGCAGGCCAGCAACGCCCACCACCAGTACCCGGACGGCCTGGTGCTGTTCCTGGGCACGCCCTTCTCGCCCAGCAAGGACCGCGGCGCCCCCGGCATGGGCTTCACCCACAGGCCCGGCGACGTGGTCACCATCTCCTCCCCCCGCCTCGGCGCGCTGAGCAACACGGTGGCGCGCACGGACGAGTGCCCGCCCTGGCGCTTCGGCACGGGCGCGCTGTTCCGCAGCCTGGCCGCGCGCGGGCTGCCGCTGGCCGATGCATGAGGGAGCGCCCATGAGGGAGCACCGGGGAACCCTGGAGCGCGAGGGCACCCCCCTCGCCTGGGCGGCGCTGGAGGGCGACGGGCCGACCGTGGTCTTCCTCGGCGGCTTCCGCTCCGACATGGAAGGCGGCAAGGCGCTCTTCCTGCGCGACCGCTGCGGCGAGCGCGGGCGCGCCTTCCTCCGCCTGGACTATGCCGGCCACGGCATCAGCGGCGGGCTGTTCGAGGACGGCACCATCGGCGGGTGGCTGGAGGATGCCGCGGCCGTCATCGACGACCGCGCCCCCGGGCCGGTCGTGCTGGCCGGGTCCTCCATGGGCGGCTGGATCGCCCTGCTCCTCGCCCGGCGCTGGGGGGCGGAGCGGGTGCGGGCGGTGCTGGGCATCGCCGCCGCCCCGGACTTCACCGAAGACCTCATCCCCGCCGAGCTGACGGCGGAGGAGCGGGAGACCCTGGCCCGCGACGGCATCGTCCGTCGCCCCTCCGCCTATGGCGAGCCGCTGCCGATCACCGCCCAGCTGCTGGAGGAAGGGCGCCACCACCTGATCCTGGGCGGGCCGCTGGACTATGCCGGGCCGGTGCGGCTGGTCCAGGGCATGCGGGATGCCGAGGTGCCCTGGCAGCACGCGCTGCGCATCGCCGACGCGCTGGCCGGCGACGACGTGGCGGTGACCCTGGTGAAGGACGGCGACCATCGCCTGTCGCGCGATTCCGACCTGAAGCGGCTCTGGCAGACGCTGGACACCCTGCTGCCCCCCATCGCCTGAGCGGCAAAGGACGGGCGCGCCCGGCCGCGTTCCCCAGCCTCCGTGAAAGGAGAAAGGGCAGCGCCCGCCCCCTCGGGCCAGGAGCGTGACGTCCCCGGCTGATACCCAGGGCGGGCTGACCTGATCCGTCGTGCTGTGGTGGTCCTGCGGCGGACCGGGAGGGGACGGCGTCCCCTCCCAGACCCTCCCCTGCCGGGGCCACAAGCGGGCCCCGGTTCCCGCTGGGAGTTTGGTGCTTTCGGGGGGTGTCAGCCTCCGGTCTGAACCCTGACAGCGCGCGGACAGGCGGGACTCCAGAATAGGTTTGAAGGCGTCAGCGAATGCTGCGGCCATACCCGCCGAGGAGCCATGCTCCTCGGCGCCTCGACCCCGTCGCAGGCTGTCCCGCGGCAGCGCCCATCGGGTCCAGGGCCCGCAGGGTCCTGGCGGAGTGGGGGTACGGGGGCGAGGCGGAGCCTTGCCCCCGGGCCACGGGCGCACCTCGTGCCGGCACGGATCAGCGCATCCCGCCGTCCGTATCAGTTCTTCTCCACCCCCCAGAAGACTGGCACGGTGGTCGGGCGGATGCCGGTGATGTTGGAGCGCCAAGCGGCGTTGGTGCGGAACTGCCCGGCATTGATGTAGGGCAGCACCTCGTAGGCGCGCGCATGCACCTGGTCGAGCAGGGCGCGCCGCTTGGCGGGGTCGGATTCCTCCCACCAGGACCGGCGCAGCCGCTCCAGCTCCGCGTCGCAGGGCCAGCCGGCCAGGCCACCCTCGCAGGGGCTGGCGAGGTAGAGGTTGGAGAGCGGGTTCTCCGCGTCGAAGGCGTTGGCGATGGTGACGAACAGGTTCCAGCCGCCCTCCGCCTGCGGCTCGCGCCGGTTGCGCCGCTGCGTCAGCGTGCCCCAGTCCATCGAGGGCACGTCCATGACCAGCCCGCCCTTGCCGAAGGCCTCCGCCATGACCAGCGTGGCGGCATTGTTCAACGGGTTGTCGGTGGCGTTCAGGAAGACGACCTTGCGCCCGTCATACCCCGCCTCCTGCAGCAGCCGCCGCGCCTGGGCGACGTCCGGCTGGCGCAGGCCGCGCGCGCCGGCCGCCGTCTCCAGCGGCGTGCCGCACATGAAGAAGGCGGGGCAGTAGGGCACCTGCTCCGCGGCGCGCACGCCCATCCCCTCCAGCACCTCCTGCTGGTTCAGCAGATGCAGCAGCGCCTGCCGCGCGCGGGGGTCGTTGAAGGGTGCCTGGGCGTGGTTGATCCGCAGCCAGACCATGTAGCCGATGGGGTTGATCGGGGCGACGCGCAGTTGCCGGTTGCGCTCCAGCTGCGGGACCAGGTCGGGCGGCGGCTGCTCGATGAAGTCGATCTCCCCCGTGGTCAGCGCGTTCACCGCCACGGCGGCATCGGGCATGGCCAGCCATTCCACCCGGTCCAGCGTCACCACCTTGCCGCCGGCGAGCCCGTCCGGCGCCTCGGGACGCGGCCGGTAGGTCGGGTTGCGCTGGTAGACGGCGCGGTCGCCGATGCGCCAGCGGTCGCGCGGGAAGACGAAGGGGCCGGAGCCGGTGGTGTCGGTGATGGCCGTGGTGGCGGGGGTCTGCGCCACCCGCTCGGGCATGACGAACAGCGCGCTGCCGGTGGGGCGCGCCAGCGCCTCCAGCACCAGGGCGAAGGGGCGGGAGAGCTTCAGCTCGAAGGTCTTGTCGTCCACCGCCTCCAGCGAGGCGGTCGCCGCGGCCAGGGCCCGCCCGACCACGTCGCGCTGCGCCCAGCGCCGGATCGAGGCCACGGCATCCGCCGCCCGCACCGGCGCGCCGTCATGGAAGGCGAGCCCGTCGCGCAGCGTGAAGCGCCAGGTCATGCGGTCGTCGGACACGCTGTGGCTGCCCACCATCTGGGGCTGTGCCACGCCCTTGCTGTCGAGCGCGAAGAGCTGGTCGTAGATGAAGAAGCCGTGGTTGCGCACGAAGGCGGCGGTGGAGACCACGGGGTCGATGCTGGTCAGCTCGTTGATCAGCACCGCGCGCAGCACCGTCTCGGCCGGGGCCGGGGCGGCGCCGAGGCCGAGGGCCAGGCCCGCCGCGGCGAGGGTGGAGCAGAGCGAGAGGCGGCGCATGGAGGATCTCCCGGGAACGGAACGGATGTCTTCGCAGGATGCGGGCCAGGACGGAAGCCCGGCCGGCCGGGCAGGCGCCGGGCGCCCCCTGGCACGGAATGCGCATGGCGCGGCATCCTCCCTCCCCGTCCCGCGCCGGGCGCCACGCCCGCGCCCCTGCCCGCTCCCGGAGTTCCGATGACCGACAAGCGCTTCCACCTCGGCTGGTTCCTGCAGGGCTCCAGCATCCAGTCCTGGGGCGAGGAATGGACCGGCAACGTGGCCGAGACCTGGATGCGGCCGGAGTTCTTCGTCGAGATGACGCGCAACCTGGAGCGCGCCGGCTTCGACTACGTGCTGCTCGAGGATTCCTCCTATGTCGGGGAAAGCTACGGCTCCTCCCGCGACGTGTACCTGGAGAACGGCATCGCCGTGCCGCGCCAGGACCCGGCGGTGGTGGCCGGGCTGCTGGCGCGGGAGACCTCGCGCATCGGCATCGTTCCCACGCTGGGCACCTTTGCCTACCCGCCCTACCTGCTCGCACGGCTGATCGGCACGCTGGACCAGGTCTCGGCCGGGCGGATCGGCTGGAACGCCGTCACCGGCTCCTCCGACTATGCCGCGCAGAACTTCGGCCTGCCGGGGATGCCGGAGCACGACCTGCGCTACGAGATGGCGGAGGAGTACATGGACCTCGTCCGCCAGCTCTGGGGTTCCTGGGAACCCGGCGCCATCACCGGCGGCATCGAGGGCGGCGCGCTGATCGACCCGAGCAAGGTGCATGCGGTGAACTTCGAGGGCCGCTGGTTCCGCTGCCGCGGCCCGCTGAACTCCGGCCCCTGCCCCCAGGGCCAGCCGGTGATCGCCCAGGCGGGCGGCTCGCCCGCCGGCCGCGCCTTCGCCGCGAAATGGGCGGACACCATCGTCGCCAGCACCAAGGGGGCGAAGGCGATGAAGGCGTATCGCGACGACGTGCGCGAGCGCATGGCGCGGTTCGGCCGCAATCCCGACCATTGCAAGGTGCTGTTCCTCGTCTCGCCCATCCTCGGCGCGACCGAGGAGGAGGCGCTGGCCCGGCAGCGCCGCAACGCCGAGTTCCACGCGGACAACCCGCACATCCGCCTCGCCCACCTGAGCAAGGTGACGAACATCGACTTCGCGGAGTTCGACCTGGACCGGCCGCTGGGCGAGCTGCGGACCAACGGCCACCAGCAGAGCCTGGAGCAGTTCATCGGCAAGAACCGCGGCCGCACCCTGCGCGAGCTGCTGGTGGACTATGCCCGCACCGGCTCCATCGAGCTGGTCGGCACCCCGGACCAGGTGGCGGAGCGGATGGGCGCGGCGATGGAGGAGGTCGGCGGCGACGGCTTCCTGCTCACCCTGGCCGACACCACCCGCCGCAGCGTGGCGGAGATCACCGACGGGCTGGTGCCCGCCCTGCAACGCCGCGGCCTGGCCCGTCGCCACTACGCCCACGACCAGTTCCGCGACAATCTGCTGGCCTTCTGACCCGACCCCGCGGGGGGGGGGCGCCGCCTCACCCCAGCGGCGCCGTCACCACGCGCCGCAGCGGGCGGCGCAGGGCGTTCGCCAGGCCGCTGAGCTTGACGCGCACCGCCTCGGGCCCGTCCTCCGGCCCGATGCCGTGGCGCGGCCAGACGCAGGGCTGCCCGAGATGCGCCGGGAAGAGGTTGCCCGGATGGGTGGTGACGGCGGTGCGGAAGCCGAGGGCCTGGGCCAGCCGGGCCTCCCGCGGGCCGGTCGTCACGGGGGTGCCGAAGGGGTAGGCGAAGTGGCGCACCGGCAGTCCGGTCTCCGCCTCCAGCCGCTCGCGGCTGCCGCCCATCTCGGCCAGCGCCGCCGCCTCGTCCAGGGTGGCGAGGCTGGGATGCGACAGGGTGTGCGCGCCGATCGTCACCCAGGGCGAGGCGGCGAGGCGGCGCACCATGTCCCAGCCCATCATGTGCCGGCGGGCCAGGGCAGCGAAGTCCACGCCGTAGCGCTCCGCCAGCGTGGTCGACACGGCGGCGACGGCATCCGGCCGGGCGCGCAGCATGGCGGCGGCGGCGCGGGCATAGGCGGCGTGCTTTGCGCGCCCCTCCGCCGCGGGCAACTCGGCGGCGCCGTCGAGCGGCAGGCGCAGCGCCCCCTCCCGCGCGATGGCCTGGTCGAGCCCGTACCACCACAGCGGCGCGGTGCCGTCGACCAGCCCCGGCGCGACATAGACGATCGCGGGCACGCGCCGGGCCTCCAGGATCGGCAGCAGGATGTCGTGGTTGTCGCGGTAGCCGTCGTCGAAGGTCAGGCAGACGAAGCGCCCCGGCCGCGGCGCGGCCAGGCGCGCGGCCGCCTCCTCCAGCGTGACGGCGGCGATCCCTGCCGCCGCCAGCGCATCCAGCAGGCGGCAGAACAGCCCGGGCGTGACGCTGTTCCGGCGGTTGGGCCCGAAGGTCAGCGTGGGATCGTCCGGCTGCACCCGGTGGAACATCAGCACCGCGCCCGCGCCGCCATGCAGCGGCCGCGCCAGCGCATCGAGCCGCAGCCCGGCGAGCAGGCGCAGCAACAGGGGGCGCAGCGCCGCCACGTCAGCCGTGCCGCGTCATGCCGGGCGGCACGGCATCATGGGCCGCAGGGTGCCTCGGCCAGCACGATCTGCGATTCCAGGCCGCTGCTCGGGCTGGCGAAGTACCACAGGCGCGCGCGCCCGTCCTCGATCAGCGCATGCGGCCCGCCCAGCGACCAGGCATCCGGCTGGCCGGGGCGCGGCGACAGGATGGGGTTGGCCGGGTTGCGCTGCCAGGCGATGCCGTCGGCGCTCCAGGCATGGCCGATGGCCCCGCGCTGGATCTCGACGCCGTCCCGGTAATCGGCGGGGGCGCTGCCGAAGTAGAACATGTGGAAGCCCGCCTTCGGATCCGCGACCACGTTCACATGCGTGGTCCACATCTCGTCCCAGGCGCCCTTGCCGCCCAGGGTCAGGACGGGCGCGGGGCGGCGCGTCCAGGCGATGCCGTCCGGCGAGGTGGCGTGGCCGATGCGGTAGGTGCGGAAGGAGCCGCGCGGCTCGCCGAGCCCGACATACCACATGCGGTAGAGCCGCGCAGCGGGGTCGTAGAGCACGCTGGGCTCCAGCACCCCGCCCATGCGGCAGGTGGCGGGATCGGCGGGATTACCGCAGAGCGGCTTCTCCCAGTCCTGCTGCGCCTCCAGCACGGGCTGGGAACGCCGGGTCCAGGTGATGCCGTCCGGCGATTCCGCCATGCCGATGGCGTAGGTGATGCTGCCCTGCGGCCGGTGGTTGCCGGAATAGTACAGGCGGTAGCCGCCTTCGGGCGTGCGCAGCACGTTCGCCGTCTCGATCCCCGGCGCGTCCCAGCCATCGGCCGGCGGCGCCAGCACCAGGTCCATCACCCGGTCCGGCGCGGAGGCCTTCTTCCAGATGCGCCAGGTCAGCCCGTTCGCGCTCTCGGCATAGGCGATGCCGGTGCGCTGCCGGCTGTCGGCATTGGTGAACCACAGCCGGTAGCGGCCGCCCTCGTGCAGCACGGAGGGATCGGCGGCGATGCGCAGCGGGCTGAGCGGCCCGTTGGCCAGCGTGCGCATCACCTCCACCCGCTGCCAGGGGCCGGGGAAGCGGCATTGCGGCTCGGCCGCCAGGGCGGTCGCGGGCCAGAGGGCCGGGGGCAGCGCCGCCGGGGGCAGCAGGGCCAGCGACAGGGCCAGGGCGCGGGTCCGGGCGGTCATGGCACCATACCGCCTCCGCCCGGCGCGCCCGTCAACGCGCCGCGGTCTCGACCAGGTCGCCCGGCCGCAGCGGCGTGTCCGCGCGGGCGGCGATCCGCTCCGTCCCGCCGCCGGACTGGCGCAGGATGACGAAGCGGTCGGCAGCGTCGCGCGCGCCGCCCGGCGCCGGCAGCGCCTCGCCGACGCGGGTCAGGGAGGCGTGGCTCTCCTCCAGCGTGACGGTCAGGCCGTTGAGCAGATCCGCGTTGTCGCGCAGCCAGCCCGTCACCTCGATCTGGCGCTGCTGCTCCAGCCCGTTCGCGGACTGCTCCAGGCGCACGATCTCCTGCCGGGCGCGGGCGATCTGGGCGGCGATCTGGCGGCGGTCGCTCTCCAGCTGGATGGACAGGCGCTGCAGCTCGTTGATGCGGGGGGTGCGCGGCGTCAGCCCCTGGCGCAGCAGGTTCTGTGCGTAGCGCGTCTCCTCCAGCACCAGATCGCCCTCGCGCTGCTTCGATTCCGCCTGCTCGGTCAGCGCCTGGATCTCGGCGCGGTAGAGCGCCGTCTGGTCGGCGATCATCGCCTTCTGCGTGCGGATCACCTCGTCGCGCTGCGCCATCATGCGCCGCTCGCTCGCCACCACCTCCGCCGCCTTCTCCTCGGAGAGGTAGCGCCGCGTGTCGGGGGCGGTGAAATCCGCGGCGCCGTCGCGTTCCGCCTGCAGCCGCTCGCGCCGGATCAGGGCGAGGCCGATCCCCTGCTGCGCCTGCCGCAGCTTCTCGCGCAGGTTGCCGATCTCGATCTGCGCGCCCAGCTCCTCCGTATCCACGGCGCGCGGCCCGCCGGCCGCGGTGATCGCGTGCAGCACCGTCATGCCGAACTGGAAGGGATAGCTGCCGGGCCGGCGCACGTCGCCCGCGACGAAGACCGGCCGCGCCTCGACCAGGTCGAGCGTGACGCGCGGGTCGAGCAGGAAGGCATCCTCCTTCAGCCGCGCCTGGATGGCGTCGCGCAGCGCGGAGAGGGGCAGGCCGGAAGCGGGCAGGCTGCCGAGGAAGGGCAGGGACAGGGTCCCGCCCGGCAGGATGCGGAACTCGCCCGAGAGATCCGGGCGGCGGAAGACCGAGACGGCGACGCGGTCGCCCGGGCCGAGCAGGAAGTCCGGCGTCTCCGCCCGGGCCGGCGCGGCGACCAGCGAACCAGCGAACGGGGACCCGGCGACGAGGGAACCGGCAAGCAGAAGGGCAAGGAAGGCCGTGCGGCCCCCCCTGCCCGTCCGGTGCCGCCGGCGCCCGGCCGCCATGGCCGTCCGCGGGGTCAGATCAGGCCCGCCGCGGCATGCGGGCGCGGCCGGGCATGGCTCAGCAGCAGGTCCATCACCTGCTCCGGGGTGAAGCGGTAGCCCGGCACCAGCCCGACCAGCACGGTGCCGACCAGGATGCGCAGGTCCAGGAGGGGCGAATAGGCATGCTCCACCACGTGGCAATAGGTCGTCTCCAGCATCAGGCGGTCGCGGTCGGAGATGTGGTCGCGGCCGATCAGCTGCACCGGGCCGGTCAGGCCCGCGGGGGTCAGGAAGCGCGTCTCGGCATCGGGGTACTCCTCGCGCAGCGAGGCGATGACGTTCTCCGGCAGCGGCCGGTTGCCGACGAGGCTCATCCTGCCCAGCAGCACGTAGCAGAGCTGCGGCATCTCCGTCAGCATCAGCCGCTCGATCCAGCGCCCGATGGGGGTATAGACGGGGGAATCGCTGGGCGTGTTGAGGAACCGCACGCCCGCCACCGGCACCGTGTCACGGTTGATCAGGCGGTCGGCGTTGCGCCGCATGGTCCGGAACTTCGCCACCGGCATGGTGATGTCACGATAGACGCGTCGTCGCGAGACGTAGAGGACCGGCCGGCCCTCCAGCGCCAGGATCAGCAGCGCGGCGATGGCGAGGACGGGGATCGCGAAGACCGCGGCCGTCAGCACGATCAGCAGGTCGAAGCCTTGCTTCTGGGCAGGCATCCACTGAGCCATGGTCCGAACTCCTTGCGACGTCTGTGCAAAGGTTCGAGCTTCGTAACGAGCAGCGTGCCATTCGTCAAGAAATGTTAACGAATATGGATTGAATTAATTTTGCGGCATGAATTTGAGACGATGAATCCATGCAGGCCGGCGCTGCCGGTCCATGGCTCCTTCAGGAATGGCGTGCCGCGGACGCGCGGCGTCCTGCCGAGGAGTGGTTCTGGACCCCCCGCCGCTGGCCGGCACCCTCCGAATGGACGATGCGAGGCAAAATTCGCGCCGGGCCTCCTGCCCTGCGACGCCAGGCCCTGCTCTGCGACGCCGGGGTCGCCCCGTGGCCCGGCGCCACGGCGCTGCGGCCGGACGACCCGGCGAAGCCCCCCGCCACCCGCGAGGCATCGCCCCACGAACGCCACGGCACCCCCTGGAGCGACCCGGCCCGGCGCGCGTCGCGGCCCATACCAACGGCGGGATGGCCTGACCTGTCGTTCTATCGTGCTCCGGCGTCGGACCGGGAGGGGACGCCGTCCCCTCCCAGACCCTCCCCTGCCGGGGCCACAAGCGGGCCCCGGTCCCCGCTGGGAGTTTGGTGCTTCCGGTAGACGTCAGCCTGCGGGCGGAACCCTGACGGAATGCGGACAGGCGGGACTCTGAAAGAAACATCAGAGGCGTCAGCGCGAGCGGAGGCCCTACCCGCCGAGGAGCATGGCTCCTCGTCGTGCCGTCGTTCATCGAGCCCCACCTCGGGGAGTTCGCCCGCCGTCATCCCCTGATCCGGCTGGAGGTGGTCGTGGATGACGGGCTGGGCGACATCGTCCGGGACGGCTGCGACGCCGCCATACGCCTGCTGGAAGCGGTGCCGGACAGCATGATCGCCATACCGGTCACGCCGCCGGTCGCGATGGCGGTGGTGGCCTCGCCCGCCTATGTCGCGGCGAACCAGCCACCCGCCGGCCCGGAGGACCTCGCCCGCCACAACCGCATCGGGTACCGGCAGACCGCCAGCGCCGTCCTCTACCGACGGGAGTTCACCGATCCCGGCGATGGGCGCGACCTGTCGATCGAGCCGCAGGGCCATCTCGTCACCAACAGCGACGACGTGATGACGAGCGCCGCCCTCAGGGGATCGGGCTGGTCATGCACATGGATTTCGCCGTGCGGGCGCATCTCGCCAGCGGCCTGCTCGTCCGGGTGCTGGAACCATGGTGCCCGCCCTTCGACGGTTTCCAGCTGTATATCCCGACGCGCGAGCAGATGCCGGCCGAACTGCGCGCCGTCGTCGATGTCCTGACGGAGAAGCGCCGTCTCCTGCCGTCCTGGGGGAAGGCGGGAAGGGCCTGGCCTCTCCCCGCGCCAAGCGCCCTACCGCTGCGCCAGCACCTCGAACACGTTCCCGGCGTCGCTGCGTCGCTCGACATGCCGCGCGTGCCACAGCGCGTAGAACAGCAGGTGCCACGCCGCGAAGCCCTCGCGCTTGTTCGCGGCGGCTCGGAACAGCGGCAGGATGCGGCCGGGCCTGGCGATCTCCGCCACGCCGGGCTGCGCCGCCACCAGCGGGGCGAGGCGGTCCGCCTGCCCGGCGATCCAGGCGCCGACCGGGACAGTGAAGCCCTTCTTCCTCGCGAAGGGCTTCGAGGCGGGGAACTCCCGCTCCAGCCAGCGGCGCAGCAGCCACTTGCCGGACTCCCGCCGCACCTTCAGCGAATCCGGCAGGCGCCAGGCGGCCTCCACCACGCCCTGGTCGAGGAAGGGCACCCGCCCCTCCACCGCATGCGCCATCAGGCAGCGGTCGAGCTTGGTCAGCAGGTCGTTGGGCAGCCAGTCCGCGACGTCCAGCGCCTGCGCCGCCATCAGCCGCGTGCGGCCCGGCAGGGCGACGGCGCTCTCCGCCGCGGTCAGCCCGTCGCGCCACAGGCGCGGCGGGTCGCGCAGCACGTCCAGCCGGTCGAAGGTGCCGTGCGCCCGCATCGCCTTGCCACCCAGCCACCAGGGCCGCATCGCGGCGCGGTAGCGGCCGTAGCCGCCCAGCAGCTCGTCGCCGCCCTCGCCGGAGAGGACGACCTTCACCTCCTCCCGCGCGCGGCGCGCCAGGAACCAGGTGGGGATGATGGCGTAGTCGGCGGCCGGGTCGTCCATGGCGCCGACGATGCGCGGCAGGTTCTGCCAGACCTCCGCCTCGCCGACCTCCAGCCGGACGTGGCGGGCGCCCGCGGCGGCGGCGGCGGCGGCGGCCTGCTCGCGCTCGTCCGTGCCGTGGCCGCTGGTGTCGAAGCCGGCGGTGAAGGCCAGCACCGGGCGGTCGTTCAGCCGCGCCATCATCGCCAGCACGGCGGCGCTGTCCGTGCCGCCCGAGAGGAACATGCCGTAGGGCACGTCGGAGCGCTGGTGGAACTCGACGCTCTCGCGGAAGGCCGTGCCGAAGCGGGCCAGCGCCGTCTCCTCGTCCACCTCCTCGGGCGCGCCCGGCGGCAGAGCGTCGCGCCGCTGCCGCTCCACCACCGCGCCCTCGGCGATGGCCAGGGTCTCGCCGGGCAGGACGCGGTGGATGCCCTGGAAGATGGTCTCGGCGCCGGTCGTGAACTGCAGCTGCAGCAGCTCGTCCCGTGCCTCCGCGCGCAGGCGCGGCGCGACCAGCCCCGCGGCGAGCAGCGCCTGCGGCTCGGACGCGAAGGCGATGCCGCCCGCGACCTCCGCCCAGTAGAGCGGCTTGATGCCGAAGGGGTCGCGCGACAGCACCACCTGCCGCGCGGCGCGGTCGTGGATGGCGATGGCCCACATGCCGCGCAGCGTGTCGGCGAAGCCCAGCCCGTCGCGCCGCCACAGGTGCAGCGGCGGCTCGCAGTCGCTGCCGGTGACGCAGGAGAGGAGGTTCTCCTGCCGCAGCTCCCGGTAGTTGTAGACCTCGCCATTGCCGACCAGCGCGGCCGCGCCCGCGAAGAGCGGCTGGTCGCCGCCCGCCAGGTCGATGATGGCCAGCCGCGTGTGCGACAGCGCGACGTTGCCGGAGACGTGGTGCCCACGCCCGTCCGGGCCGCGATGCGCCAGCGCGCGGGTCAGCGCCTCCAGCACCGTCGGGTCGGGGGTCTGCCCGGCTTGCAGGGCGAGGCCGGCGATGCCGCACATGTCAGCGCGCCTCCCCGGCCCCGGGGGGCGCCATGGTGGGCGCCACGGCGGCGAGGAAGCCGCGCCAGCGCGCGATCACCGGCGCCTCCGCATGCACCGCCTCGTACTCGGCGCGCCCGGCGGCGGCCAGGCGCAGGGCCAGCGCCGGCTCCTCCAGCACGCGGCGCAGCGCGGCGGCCAGCGCGCCCGCATCGTCGACCGGCACCAGCAGCCCCGTCTCCCCGTCGCGGATCACCTCGCCCGGCCCCTGCGCCGCGGCGGCGACCACCGGCCGCCCGGCCGAGAAGGCCTCCAGCACCACGTTCCCCAGCGGCTCGTGACGGGAGGGGCAGACCAGCACGTCACAGGCCGCCAGCAGCGCCCCGGTGTCGCGCCGCCAGCCGAGGAAGGCCACGCGCTCCGCCACGCCCAGCTCCGCCGCCAGCCGCTCCAGCGCGGGCCGCTCCGGCCCCTCCCCGCCCAGGGAGAGGTGCACCCCCGGCAGCCCCGCCAGGGCCCGCAGCAGCACGTCGAAGGCCTTGTTCCGGTGCAGCCGGCCCAGCGCCAGCAGCCGGCGCATCCCCGGCGGCGCGGGCAGGGCGGCGGGTGCCGCGCCGCGCAGGTCGGGCGCGAAGTTCGGCAGGTGGTGCACCCGATCGGCCGGCCAACCCTGCGCCGCGATCCAGCGGGCCAGGTCGCGCGTGTTGCCGACCAGATGGTCGCAGCGGCGATAGTGCCTCAGGTCGTAATACCCCCCCAGCCGCCCCACCAGCGTCCACGGCCCCTTCGGCGCGAAGCGCGCGGCGCGGTTCATCCAGGCCACCGTCACCGCCGGCGCGAAGCCCCGCAGCGCGCTGCGCAGCCGCGGCCCGGTGAGGAGGTCCAGCGGCCCGCCGAAGCGCAGCCCCAGCGGCGCCAGCCCGCCCTCCCGCAGCCGCGCCATCCGCCCCGGCTCCGTCCGGACCACCGGCAGCACCTCCTCGCCCGCGGCGTGCAGGGCGATGCAGAGGCGCTCGTAGAAGGTCTCCGCCCCCCCCAGCACGGCGCCGGCCATCACCTGCGCCACCCTCACGCGGCGACGCCCCCCGGATCCAGGCGTCCCGCATCCGGCCCGGCCTGCCGCGGCAGCAGCGCCCGCGCCGCGGCGAGCACCGCCTCCACCTCCAGGCCCGCCATCGTGCCGTCCGGCGCCACCACGGCCCGGGCGGCGCGGCCGACCGGCGCGTACTCCTCCGCCGGGGTGGGTCCGAACAGCCCCAGCGTCGGGGTTCCCGCCGCGGCGGAGAGGTGCATCAGCCCGGAATCATTGCCCACGAACAGGGCGCAGCGCCGCAGCACCGCCGCCGCCTCCGGCAGGGACAGCCGGCCGATCAGATCCAGCGCCCCCGGCAGCGCGGCCACCAGCGGCGCCGCCATGGCCCGCTCCTGCGCCCCCGGCCCGCCCAGCAGCACGATCCGCGCTCCCGGCAGCGGCCCGCCCGGCGCCGTCAGCGCCGCCGCCAGCGCCTCGAACCGCTCCGCCGGCCAGACCTTGCCGGACCAGTTCGCCGTCGGTCCCAGGGCCAGGATGGGGGCCAGGATGGGGGCCGCGACGGTACCGTCGGCCCCATCCAGCAGCGCCGCCGCCCGCGCCTCGTCCGCCGGTGCGGTCCAGGCCACCGGCGCGGGCGGCGGCGACAGCCCCAGCACCGCCGCGATATGCCCGATCCGGTGCCCGCGCCGCCGCCCGCCGCGCATCACCGCCCGCCGCCGCGTCGGCACCAGCCAGGACAGGGCGGAGCCGCGCAGGTCCACCACCAGGTCCCAGCGCGTCCGCACCACCCGCCGCCACAGGTCGAGCCAGTGGGCGGAGAGCGGCCGCTTGGCCAGGACGATCGTCGCCTCCCGCCGCGGCAGGCGGGCGAAGACCCCCTCCGCCACCGGGCCGCAGGCGATGGTGAACCGTGCCTCCGGATGGGCCCGCAGCAGGTGGTCGAGCAGCCCGGTGGAGAGGACGGCATCGCCGATCCGGGTCGAGGTGACGAAGAGCACACGCATCGTGCCGGGGGCCATAGCACGGACCGCCGCCCTTGCCGCCCCTCGCCGTCGCAGGCGCCGGCCCTGCGCCCCGCGCATTCCCCCCCGCGCATTTTCCATTGCCCTCGCCGGTACCCCGCGCCACCTCTCCCCCCATGCCGATCGCGACCCTCCCCGACCGTGGCGTGCTGGAGATCTCCGGCGAGGACCGCCTCCCCTTCCTCCAGGGCCTCGTCTCCAACGACGTGACCGGCGCCGCTCCCGGCGACGTGACCGGAGCCGCTCCCGGCGACGTGACCGGCGCCGCCCCCGGCACCGCCGTCTGGGCCGCCCTCCTCACCCCTCAGGGCAAGTGGCTGGCGGATTTCTTCCTCCTGTCCGACGGCGTCCGCCTGCTGCTGGATGCCGAGGCCGCGCTCCTTCCCGCCCTGCTCCAGCGCCTGTCCCGCTTCCGCCTGCGCGCCCGCGTCGCCCTGCGCGACGCGTCTGCCGACTTCACCGTGGCCGCCGCCTGGGGCGGGGCCGCCCCGCCCGCCGGCGCCCTCGCCGCCCCCGACCCGCGCCTGCCCGAGGCGGGCTGGCGCCTCCTTCTCCCCGCCGGCACGCCCCTCGCCGCCGACGCCAGCGCCGCCGACTACGACCGCCACCGCTTGGCCCTCGGCCTGCCCGACGGCTCCCGCGACATGGAGGCGGAGAAGTCCGTCCTGCTGGAGGCGGGCTTCGACGAGCTGCACGGCGTCTCCTGGACCAAGGGCTGCTACATGGGCCAGGAGCTGACCGCGCGGACCAAGTACCGCGGCCTGCTCAAGCGCCGCCTCGTCCCCGTCGCCGTGGACGGCCCCCTGCCCGCGCCCGGCACCCCCATCCGTGCCGGCGAGCGCGAGGTGGGGGAGGTGCGCTCCGGCCGCGACGGCACCGCCCTCGCCCTCCTCCGCCTCGACGCGCTGGACGCCGCCGGTCCGCTGCTGGCCGGGGAGGCACGCGTGGCGCCGCGGATCCCGGCCTGGATGCGCCTGCCCCAGGCGGCGGGCTGAACGGCGGACGGTAAGGCCGGGGGCGCCGCCGCCCCGGCCCGCCCCCGGCGGAGGCCGCCTCCCCCCGGTCCGGGGCGGATCCCGATGGCCGGCCAGCGCCGCCGACGCCCCCTCGCCGGGAGGCGCGGTGCGGCGCCGGGGGTGGTTCCCCTCCCCCGCCCTTCGGCCCTATGCGGGAACGGACACCCCCGCGCACCGGAGCACCCCATGGCGGCACCCCAGGACCAAGCGATCCGCGATTGGCTGACCCGGCAGCGGGAGGCACAGACGGCCTTCCTGGCGGAGATGGTGAAGGTCCCCTCCGACAACCCGCCCGGCGACTGCACCGCCCATGCCGAGCGCACCGCCGCGCTGCTGGAGGGGCTGGGCCTGGTCGTCGAGCGCCACGTCGTGCCGGAGGCCCTGGCGCGGGAGCACGGGATGGTCTCGGCCACCAACCTGGTCGTGCGCCACCGCTTCGGCCCCGGCCCGGTGGTGGCGCTGAACGCGCATGGCGACGTGGTGCCGCCGGGCGAGGGCTGGACCCAGGACCCCTACGGCGCCGCCGTCGTGGACGGATGGATGTACGGGCGCGGCGCCGCCGTCTCCAAGAGCGACTTCGCCACCTATGCCTGGGCGCTGCTGGCGCTGCGCGAGGCAGGCGGGCTCAGCGCCGGCACCGTCGAGCTGCACCTGACCTATGACGAGGAATCCGGCGGCGAGATCGGCCCCGGCTGGCTGCTGCGCGAGGGGATCAGCAAGCCCGACCTGGCCATCGGCGCCGGCTTCTCCTACGCCGTCACCAACGCCCATAACGGCTGCCTGCACCTGGAGGTGCAGGTGGACGGCCGCTCCGCCCACGCCGCCATGCCCTTCACCGGGGTCGATGCGCTGGAGGCGGCGACCGGGCTGCTCGGCGGCCTCTACGACTGGCGCAAGGGGCTGGCGCAGCGCGTCTCCGCCATCGAGGGCATCGGCGCGGCGCAGATGACCGTCGGGCTGATCAAGGGCGGCATCAACACCAACGTGGTGCCGGACCGCGTCACCTTCCGCCTCGACCGCCGCATGATCCCCGAGGAGCAGCCTGCGGCGGTCGAGGCGGAGCTGCGCGCGGTGATCGCCCGGGCGGCCGCCGCCTTCCCGCGGGCCACCGTCACCGTGCGCCGCATCCTGCTGGCCGAGCCGCTGGTGCCGCTGCCGGGCGGGACGCGGCTGACCGAACGGCTCTGCGCCCGGGCCAGCGCGGTGATGGGCGAGGCGATCACGGCGAAGGGCGTGCCGCTCTACACCGATGCCCGCCACTACGCGGCGGCCGGCGTGCCCATCGTCCTGTACGGGGCCGGGCCGCGCACGATCGAGGAGGCGAACGCCCACCGGGCGGATGAGCGCCTGCCGCTGGCGGATCTGTACAAGGCGACGGAGGTGGTGGCGTTGGCTCTGCGGGACCTGTTCGAGGGGTAGGCGCGGAGGCGCGGCCGCCCTGTGCCGCGATGCGTTGCCGCGGCGCGGAGCGGCACGGGGCGCTTGTTGCCGCTGCGCGGCACAAGGCGCGTTGACGCGGCGCGGTTCGGCGCGCGACCGTGCCGGGCATGGCGGCCGCGACCCGCGCGGCGTCCTCCACCGGCGGGGCGGCATGGACGGCGAGACCATCATCCTCCTGGGCGTCGGGATGTTCGTGGCGGTGTTCCTGCTGTCCGGCGGCCTGGCGCTGTGGCTGATGCGCCGGCTGCGCCGGGCCTCGGACCAGCCGCTCTCGCACGGCCCGGACGGCAGCGTCGTGATCCCCGTGCGGGGCCTGTCGCGCCGCTTCTCCGCCTTCGCCTATTCGCGGAACAGCATCAGCCCGCGCTTCGCCATCGGGCGCGACGGCGTGCGCTTCAAGGTCTTCCGACCCGACCACTGGCCGTTCAGCGCCATCGAGCGGGTGGACGCGCCCTGGACGCCGTTCGGCACCCGCATCGCCCTCAAGGCGAGAGGCAGGGGGACGCTGTTCGTGGACGTGGCGGGCGAGGCGAAGGGGCGCGAGCTTCTCCGCGCCCTGCCGGCGGGGCTGGCCTTCACGCCGCGTGCGAGCGGGATGCGGGATGGCGTTGCGTGAGGTGTGCCGGGTGGAAGGGGGTGGCGCGCCGTCCCGCTCGTGGCCAGCGACGGAGGACCTGTCGGTACGGTGAGGGCTGGTTGACCTGTCGCAGGCAGGGGCGCTGCCCCCTGCACCCTGGCAGGAAGCTCAGGTTCGTGCACCTCCCGGAGTCTGACGCGGGGTGGAGGGGTTCGGCGGGTCAGGCGAGGCGGTCTGGCGGACGTCATCGCCTGTTGTAGGCAGTGCCGGGCCGTGCGCCACCGGAAGGTGGGGTGTCCGAAGGTGATGACCCGCAAAGTCCACTGTTTCATCGGATACAGCAATGCTGTATTCTTTCCGTGTGCCGCCGAAGCACTCCATCCTTGAAACGTCGATTTTCACACGACAGGCGGATGCCCTGCTGGCCCGCGACGAGCGCGCCGAGATGATCGACACACTTTCCGCCGACCCGCTGGCCGGCGACGTGATCCCCGGTCTGGGCGGCGTCCGGAAGCTGCGCTGGGCACCGAAGGGTCGGGGCAAGAGCGGTGCCTTCCGGGTGATCTACTATCTGCTGACCGACGATCTGCCCGTGCTGGCCCTGCTGCTCTACGGCAAGAACCAGCAGGCCGACCTCAGCTCCGCGCAGCGGGCGGCGGTGCTGACCCTCGCCAAGGCCATGAAGGAGGGCCGGAAATGAGCCACGACACCGACAAGGATACCGAGTTCGGCCGCGACCTGATCGCCTCGCTGGAGGAGGCCGCCGCCATCCTGCGGGGAGCGGCTGAGCCTGCGCGGGTTCACCTGGCGCCGGACGTGCCCGATGTGCGCGCCATCCGGACCCGTATGGGGCTGACCCGCGAGGCCTTCGCGGAGCGCTTCGGGCTCAGGCTCAGTGCCGTGCGGGATTGGGAGCAGGGGTTGCGGAAGCCGGACCCGGCCGCGCGGACGCTGCTGCGGGTGATCGAGCGCGAGCCGGAGGCGGTGGTGCGAGCGTTGGTGGGTGAGTAGGGGCGGCCATGACACGACGCCGTCATCGCCGCCGCTGATCGGTCATCGCCGCAGTCCCATCCTTTCCTGCCATGGTTGCGATCCTCGCTGACAACTTGACAGGGCGCCTCGGCCGAAAGCATCGCAGAAAGCTGTGATGCTGGCTCCCTCATGCTGGTCTGGGGGAGCCATGCAGCGCGGCGCTTCGAATGGCGGAGCATCCGTTGCGACCTCTAGTTTTGTGTGGGAGACCGCGGCTTATTATCACTCGGCGCAATACTGGGCGCTGAAACCACGGAAACATTCAGGTTTGGAAGCTTGTCGATTTCGGCCTTTATTAGAGGCACGCTTGCAGCAATAATTTCCCGCCGCAATCTCAAATATTCCTCTCGCCCGATCCTTCCATTCAAATAGTCTTGGCAGACCGAAGTTGTTTGGTCGCGCGCAAACTGCAAACCTTGAGATCGGCGAGTCATGGCCATGACGGCAGTTGCGAGGGCTCTCTCGTACGAGCCTGCCCCTTGTACATTTCCGCTCTCACCTGCTGCGGCATTAACTGTTCCAGTTGCTTCAAATGAAGTGGCGATTCGTGAGGCCACCGCTTCAGCTGCATCCGGTGGAGGTTCGGCGCAAAAGGAACCTGCTGGCTGACTATTGCCGTCGCCCCTATCCAATGGATTTACGCGGAAGGTCACGATTCTATATGAAGCGCCCGTAGATATAACACCAATTTCTGCCGTGCTGCGGGTGAATAATCCGGGAACGTGAAGCTCCGTCATTGGTTCTTCGCGAGCATTAGAACAGCCTATGGCGGACAGTAATACGCAGGGCCACAAAAATTTTTTGGCCATCATGATGACACTCCATCTTTTTCCTATCATTACCATAAAGAAAAGACTTGTTGTAGATTTTTCGAAGCACAAGACGTAGGAAAACTTGCCTATAACTCGGCTTTCTGCTACCCTTCCTCCCATGTCCCTCCTCCCCCACACCCCCCGCCTCTCCCCTCCCACCCCCTGGTCCCCCCTCTCCGACGCCGCCTGGGCCGCCCTCCTCCCCCACCTCGCCCGCGCCGACCCGCGCGGCCGCCCCGTCCCCGACCTCCGCGCCCGCATGGACGCCATCTTCCACGCCGCCCTCTCCCGCGCCCCCTGGGCCGCCCTCCCGCCCCGCTTCGGCAAGCCCGACACCGTCGCCCGGCACTTCCGCCGCCTCACCCATGCCGGCCTCTGGCAGCGCCTCCTCCTCGCCCTTGCCGAGGCCGACTCCGCCCACCCCCTCCGCACCATCGAGCACGCCATCTGCCGCGCCTGCCGACGCGCCGCCCGCCTCCTCGGCTTCCCCTTCCTTGTCTTGATCCGACGCCTCGGCCTCCGCTCCGCCCTGAACGGACCGCCCTGGCTCCTCCCCGATCCCCTTTTGTCCGAAACCCTCGCCCGCACCCCCATTCCGGACCCGGATACCGCGCCGCACGGCCAGCGCGGCCCGCTGCGCGCCCTCCTCGCCACCCTCCGCGCCCTTCACCGCACGGCGGCAGGCCGCGCCCGCATCCCCCTCTCCGTCCGGCACGCCTGGCCATGACCCCCACCCCTGGACCGCACCCGCGCCGCGCCCCTAACCTCCGCTGCACCGCGACACAGGCCGGACCCATGCGCCCATGCACCTGACCCCCCGCGAGAAGGACAAGCTGCTCGTCGCCATGGCGGCGATGGTGGCGCGCCGCCGGCTGGAGCGCGGCGCGAAGCTGAACCACCCGGAATCCATCGCCCTGATCACCGACTACGTGGTGGAGGGCGCGCGGGACGGTCGCAGCGTGGCGGAACTGATGCGCGACGGCGCCACCGTCCTCACGCGCGACCAGGTGATGGAGGGGGTGCCGGAGATGATCCACGAGATCCAGGTCGAGGCGACCTTCCCCGACGGCACCAAGCTCGTCACCGTCCACGAGCCCATCCGATGAGCGCCAGGCGGTCGCGAGCCCCGCAGCGCAGCGAGGAGCGGAGCGTGAATCGCATGGCCCGACAGGATTCCTGCCGATGATCCCCGGCGAACTCCTCCCCGCCTCCGGCGAGATCGAACTGAACCCCGGCCGCCCCGTGACCGCGCTGGAGGTCGCCAACACCGGCGACCGCCCCATCCAGGTCGGCAGCCACTTCCACTTCGCCGAGACCAACCCGGCCCTGTCCTTCGACCGGACCAAGGCGCGGGGCCAGCGCCTCGACATCGCCGCCGGCACCGCGGTGCGGTTCGAGCCGGGGCAGACCCGCAGCGTGAACCTCGTGCCGATCGCCGGCGCCCGCGTCATCCACGGCTTCCGCGGCGAGACGGAAGGGAAGGTCTGATCCCATGCCCGCCAGGATTTCCCGCAGCGCCTATGCCGGCATGTACGGCCCCACCACCGGGGACCGCCTGCGCCTCGCCGATACCGAGCTGGTCATCGAGGTGGAGAAGGACCTCACGACCTACGGCGAGGAGGTGAAGTTCGGCGGCGGCAAGGTCATCCGCGACGGCATGGGCCAGTCCCAGGTCACGCGCGCGGCCGGCGCGATGGACACGGTGATCACCAACGCCCTGATCCTGGACCACTGGGGGATCGTGAAGGCGGATGTCGGGCTGCGCGACGGCCGCATCGCCGCCATCGGCAAGTCCGGCAACCCCGACACCCAGCCAGGCGTGGACATCGTCATCGGCCCGGGGACGGAGATCATCGCGGGGGAGGGCAAGATCCTCACCGCCGGCGGCATCGACGTGCACATCCACTTCATCTGCCCGCAGCAGATCGAGGAGGCGCTGGCCTCCGGCGTCACGACGATGTTCGGCGGCGGCACCGGCCCCGCGCACGGCACGCTGGCGACGACGGCGACGCCGGGCGCCTTCCACCTCTCGCGCATGATGCAGGCGGCGGAGAGCTTCCCGATGAACCTCGGCTTCCTCGGCAAGGGCAACGCCGCCCTGCCGGCGGGGCTGGAAGAGCAGATCGTTGCGGGCGCCGCCGGCCTCAAGCTGCACGAGGACTGGGGCACCACGCCCAAGGCGATCGACACCTGCCTCGCGGTCGCCGATGCGCTGGACGTGCAGATCGCCATCCACACGGACACGCTGAACGAGGCGGGCTTCGTCGAGGACACGATCAGGGCGATGGCCGGCCGCACCATCCAGGCCTTCCACACGGAGGGCGCGGGCGGCGGCCACGCGCCGGACATCCTGAAGCTGGTGGGCGAGGCCAACGTCCTGCCCAGCAGCACGAACCCGACGATGCCCTACACGGTGAACACGCTGGACGAGCATCTCGACATGCTCATGGTGTGCCACCACCTCGACCCCCGCATCCCGGAGGACGTGGCCTTCGCCGAGAGCCGCATCCGCAAGGAGACCATCGCGGCGGAGGACATCCTGCACGACCTCGGCGCCATCTCGATGATGTCGTCGGACAGCCAGGCGATGGGGCGGGTGGGCGAGGTGATCATGCGCACCTGGCAGACCGCGCACAAGATGAAGGTGCAGCGCGGCCGCCTGCCGGCCGAGACGGGCGACAACGACAATGCCCGGGTCAGGCGCTACGTCGCGAAGTACACGATCAACCCCGCGATCAGCCAGGGCATCGCGGAGCATGTCGGCAGCGTGGAGGTCGGCAAGCTGGCGGATCTGGTGCTGTGGAGCCCGGCTTTCTTCGGGGTGAAGCCGGAGATGGTGCTGAAATGCGGCACCATCGCCTGCGCGCCGATGGGCGACCCCAACGCCTCCATCCCCACGCCGCAGCCGGTGCACTACCGCCCGATGTTCGGCGGCTTCGGCAAGGCGATGCTGCACAGCGCCGTCACCTTCACCTCCCAGGCGGCGCTGGATGCGGGGATCGCCGGACGCCTCGGCCTCACCCGCCCGCTGCTGCCGGTGCGCAACACCCGCGGCGGCATCCGCAAGACGGACATGGTCCACAACGGCGCGCTGCCGCGGATCGAGGTGGATGCGGAGACCTACGAGGTGCGCTCCGATGGCGAGCTGCTGATCTGCGAACCCGCCAAGGTCCTGCCGATGGCGCAGCGGTACTTCCTGTTCTGATGGCCGGGGACGCCAGCCTGCGCCGCGCCACCACCATCCTCCCTGCCGGGGGGTGGGTGGCACGCACCGCCCGCGACACCGTGACGCTGGATTTCGACGACCGCTTCCGCCGCCGCAAGCGCTACCTGGCCGAGGGCGGCACCGAATTCCTGCTCGACCTGCCGGAGGCGGTGGTGCTGCACGACGGCGACGGGCTGCTGCTGGAGGGCGGCGGCGTCATCGCCGTCCGCGCCGCGCCGGAGCCACTGGTGGAGATCACCGCGCGCGACGCGCACCATTTGCTGCGCCTCGCCTGGCACCTGGGCAACCGGCATCTGCCGGCGCAGCTCTCGGCCGACCGCATCCTGATCCGCGACGACCACGTGATCACCGCCATGCTGACGGGCCTCGGCGCCACGCTGCGCCCCGTCTCCGCCCCCTTCGACCCGGAGGGCGGCGCCTATGGCGAGCACAACCGCAGCGACCACCAGCATTTCCGCGCGGCGGGCCATGCCCACGGCCCGGGCGGCCACGACCATGGCCACGGCCATGAACACCACCACGGCGACGGTGACCACCATCACTGAGCCCCCTGGGACAGCCACGGACCCGGCCGCTCTCTACCGGCTGCTGTCCTGGCTCAGCCCCGGCTATCCGATCGGCGCCTTCAGCTACAGCCACGGGCTGGAGGCGGCGGTGGAGGATGGGGCGGTGCGAGACCGCGACAGCCTCGTCGCCTACGTCGCGACCGCGCTGACGGCCGGTGCGGGGGCGGTGGACGGCCCGCTCCTCGCCGCCGCCTGGCGCGCGGCGAGCGCCGGGGACGACGCCGCGCTGGACGCGGCGGCGGAGCTGGCGGCGGCCTGGCGCGGCACGGCCGAGACGGCGCTGGAGAGCCTCGCCCAGGGCAACGCCTTCGCGGCCGTCACCGCCGCCGCCTGGCCCAATCCGCGCTTCGCCGCCCTGATGGCCCGCCACCCGCGCCGCCTCGCCCATCCCGTGGCCTTCGGCGCGGCGGCGGCGTGGCAGGGCGTGGCGCTGCGCGACGCCGCCTTCGGCTGGCTGGCGGGCTTCGCGGCCAACCTGGTTTCCGCCGGGGTGCGCCTCGTGCCGCTGGGCCAGACGGACGGGCAGGTGGCGACCGCCGCGCTGCTGCCCCATGTGCAGGCCGCGACCGGGGCTGCGCTGGCGGCGGCGCTCGACGACATCGGCACCGCCGCCCCGGTGCTGGACCTCTTCTCCATGCGCCACGAGACGCAATACACGAGGCTCTTCCGCTCATGACCGCAGCTTCGCCTGGCCATCCGATTCAGACCTCCGTGCCCGAGGGGCACTCCGGTCATCGGATGGCGCACGGCCCCTTCCGCGTCGGCATCGGCGGGCCCGTGGGCTCGGGCAAGACGGCGCTGACCGACCGGCTGTGCAAGCACCTCCGCGACCACTACGACATCGCCGTCATCACCAACGACATCTACACCCGCGAGGATGCGGAGTTCCTGACCCGCAGCGGCGCCCTGGCCCCCGAGCGGATCACCGGCGTCGAGACGGGCGGCTGCCCGCACACCGCCATCCGCGAGGATGCCTCGATCAACCTTGCCGCCGTACACGAGATGACGGAGCGCTTCCCCGCGCTGGAGGTGCTGTTCATCGAGAGCGGCGGCGACAACCTGGCCGCGACCTTCTCGCCCGAGCTGGCGGACCTGACCATCTACGTCATCGACGTCTCGGCCGGCGACAAGATCCCGCGCAAGGGTGGGCCGGGCATCACCCGCTCCGACCTGCTGGTGATCAACAAGATCGACCTCGCCCCGCTGGTGGGCGCCGACCTCGGCGTGATGGACCGCGACGCGCGGAAGATGCGCGGCAGCCGCCCGTTCCTCTTCACCAACCTGAAGGAGAACAAGGGCGTCGCCGAGATCGCCGAGTTCGTCCTGACCAGCGGCGGCCTGCCCCTGCGGCACCGGGCCGCGCTTGCCTGACGGGTCCGGCGCCGCCGGATCCACCCCGGCGGCGCGGGTGGAGGGCCGGCCTCAGCCCCCGCGCCCGGACCGGGCCGCCGCCTCGCCCGCCAGAAGCGCCTGCTTGCGCGGCACGCCCCAGCGATAGCCCGTCAGGGCGCCGTCCTTGCCGACCACCCGGTGGCAGGGCACGGCGAGCGAGACGGGATTCCGGGCGCAGGCCCGGGCCACCGCCCGCACCGCCTCCGGCGCCCCCAGCGAGGCGGCCAGGCCGCCATAGGTCCGCGTCTCGCCCAGGGGGATGGCCCGCAACGCCTCCCAGACCCGGCGCTGGAAGGCGGTGCCGCGCAGGTCCAGGGGCAGGTCCAGCGCTGCCCGCGGCTCCGCCACGAACGCCACGGCGGACCGGACGATCTCCGCCAGGGCCTGCTCCGCGGGCTCGATCCTGGCCTGAGGGAAGCGGGCGCGCAGGTCGCCCTCCAGCGCCTCCGGCGGCTCGCCGAAGCCCAGGAAGCAGACGCCCTTCTCCGTGGCCCCCACCAGCAACGGCCCCAGGGCGCTCTCGGCCAGGGCGGTGCGGATCACCTCGCCCTGCCCGCCGCGACGGGCGGCGCCGGGCGTCATGCCCAGAACGCGGCCGGGCCGCTCGTAGACCCGGCTTTCGCTGCCGAAGCCTGCCTCCGCCACGGCATCGGCGACCCGCGCCCCGTCATGCAGTGCGGCGGAGAGGCGCCGGGCCCGCACCCCCTCGGCATAGGACCGCGGGGTAACGCCGGTAATGTCCCGGAACAGCCGCAGGAAGTGGTGCCGGGCATAGCCCGCCCGCTCCGCCAGGCGGGCCAGGGAGGGGATGGTCTCCGACTGCTCGATCAGGGCACAGGCGGCCCGCACCGCCTCGGCCTGCAGCGCCGCCCGCTCGCCGCGGGGGTCGCAGCGGCGGCAGGCGCGGAAACCGGCGGCCTCGGCGGCCGGGCCATCGGCGAAGAAGCGGGTGTTGCGGCGCAGCGGTGGCCGGGAGGGGCAGCCGAAGCGGCAGTACACGCCCTGGGTGGTGACGGCATAGACGGCGTCCCCGCGCGCCTCGCGCCTTTGCAGGGAGGCCCAGAGCGCCTCCTCCTCCACCGGCCGGGTGCCGGCCGGGTTGGCTTCCGGGATCAGGTCTGGGGTATCGCGCATGTCGCTACCTCCCATGTCCGGCCCGGACGGCGCCATCCGGGCGTTGCGCCCGCATCCGGGGACCGGCCTCAGCAGGGCTCGGCGACGAAGGTCTGGCTGGGCCGCACGAACTCGTCCTGGGCGGCAACGGTCAGGATCTCGCGCGACCCTGCCTCGGCGGTGCGGGCCAGCAGCCCATGGATGGAGGACGCCGCGGAGGAGACGGCCACGCGGACATCGCGCCAGCGCAGGCAGTGGAACAGGAACAGCGCCGCGATGGCGTCCCCCGCGCCGTTGACGGAGATGGGCAGCAGCGGCGTGCGCACGCGCCAGAAGGCGGGACCGTCCGCCGCCAGCATCTCGATGCAATCCGCCGGCGTGTCCTCGACGTGCAGCGAGGTGACGAGGACGATGCGCGGCCCCTTCGCCTGGAGCGCGGTGATGGCGCGCCGGGCATCCGCCAGGGTGTTGACGGGGCGGCCGGTCAGCCATTCCAGCTCGAACTGGTTCGGCGTGACGATGCCGGCGGCTGGGACGGCGCGGTCGCGCATGAATTCCGGGATGCCGGGGCGGACGAAGATGCCCCGCCCGACATCGCCGATCACCGGGTCGCAGCAGTAGAGCGCCTTCGGGTTCAGCGCCTTCACGCGCGCGGCGGCGTCCAGGATGGCCTCGCCGATCGCGGCATCGCCCATGTAGCCGGAGAGCACGGCATCGGCCTTGCCGAGCACGCCGCGCTCCTCGATCCCCGTGACCAGGTCGCGGATCAGCTCCGCGCCAAAGACCTGGCCGCGCCAGGCGCCGTAGCCGGTGTGGTTGGAGAACTGCACCGTGTTCAGCGCCCAGACCTCCGCCCCCAGCCGCTGCAGCGGGAAGACGGCGGAGGCGTTGCCCACGTGTCCGTAGGCGACCCAGGACTGGATGGAGAGGATGTTCATGGCCTCTCCTTCCTACTCAGGCGCAGCGGCCGCCGTCCACCGGCAGCAGCACGCCGGTGATGAAGGAGGAGGAGTCCTCGGCCAGCCACAGGCAGGCATTGGCGATGTCGGCGGGGGTGGAGAAGCGGCCGAGCGGGATGGTGGCCAGGAAGCGCTGCCGGTTCTCCGGGGTGTCCGGCATGCCCATGAAGCTCTCCAGCAAACCGGTGGCGCCGATCACCGGGCAGACGGCGTTCACCCGGATGTTGTCCTTCGCGAATTCCTGCGCCATCGCCAGGGTGATGGTGTTCGCCGCCCCCTTGGTGGCGTTGTACCAGGTGAGGTTGGGGCGAGGCCGCAGCCCGGCGGTGGAGGAGACGGTGATGAAGGACCCGCCCTTCCCGCCGTTGCGGCGCATGGCGGGGATGGCGGCGCGGGCCATCAAATAGAGCGACTTCACGTTGATGGCGAAGACGCGGTCGAACTCCTCCTCGCTGACGTCCAGCGACGGCTGGTTGCGGTAGGTCCAGCCGGCATTGTTCACCACCGCGTCGAGCCGGCCATGGGCCTGGAGCGCCGTGTCCACCATGGCCTGCACGTCGGCGGTGCGGGCGACGTCGCCACCCACCGGCGTGCCGCCGATCTCGCCCGCCACGCGCTTCGCCCCCTCGAGGTTGAGATCGGCCACCACGACCTTCGCCCCCTCGGCGGCGTAGAGGCGGGCGATCCCCTCGCCGAAGCCGGACGCGGCACCGGTGACGAGCGTGACCTTGTCCTTCAGGCGCATGACATTCCCCCTGTTCTGCCCGATGCGGCGGCGCAGCGCGATGGCTCGGACGGCAGCAGCCTGCCGCCGGCCCGCCGTGCCGCGCGATCCCTAGAGCATATCGCCGCCCGGGGGAATCACCCCGGGCGGGGCTTCCGCTCAGGTGGCCTTGGCGTCGAACAGGCGGAACACGGCGTCGGGGTATTGCGTCCAGCGCAGCCGCCCGACCGAGGCCTGGAGGATGGCGTCGAAGTGCAGGAACAGCATCGGCGCGTCCTCCTGGACCTGCCGCTGTGCCTGGCGATACAGGGTGGCCCGCTCCGCCTGGGCGGAGGTGGCGCGCGCCCGCTGCAGCAGCTCCGTCACCGCATCGCTCTCGTAGCCCGCGAAGTTGTTCGGCCCGCCCTTGGTGAAATAGAAGTACATGTTGCCGTCCGGGTCGTAGCGGCCGGACCACGGTGCCATGCAGATGTCGAAGTCGCGCTGGCGCAGCACAGTGATGAGGCTGGTCGGGTCGATCTGCCGCACCTCGACCTTGAAGCCGGCGACGTTGCCGGCCGCCTGCAGCACCTGGGCGATGCGCACCATCTGGGGCGAGTTGGTCACCGTCACGGTCACCGGCACCGGCTGCGTGGCGCCCACCTCGGCCAGCAGGGCGCGGGCGCGGGCCGGGTCGTGCGCGATGCCGGTGGCGGATTCGTCGAAGGCCCAGGGCACGGCGGGGGAGAGCGGCCCGCGGGCGACGCGGCCGGTGTTGAAGTAGACGACGCGGTGGATGACCTCCGGGTCCACCGCCGCGCTGAAGGCCCGGCGCAGGCGCGGATCGTTGAAGGGCGCGCGGGTGCAGTTGAAGGCGAAGGCGTTGAAGCCGAGCGAGGGCATCTGCGACACGCGCAGGTTCGCCTCCCGCTGCAAGGCCGCCACGGACTGGGGCGGGATCGCGTCGATCAGCTGCAGCGTGCCGGAGCGGAGGTTGGCGAGGCGCACCGTCTCGTCCGGCAGCGGGCGGAAGACCAGCCGCGCGAAGGGGTGGCCGTCGCCCGCCCAGTAGCCGGGGAAGCGCTCCAGCACCAGCTCGCTGTTCTTGGTCCAGCTCGCGAGCTTCCAGGGCCCGGCCCCGACCGCCCTGGCCGCGAAGTCGGCGCCGAGCGAGCGGACCGCGCTGGGCGAGACCATCATGCCGGCGCGGTTCGTCAGCACCAGCGGCAGCGGCGCATAGGGCGCGGAGAGCCGGATCTCCACCGTGCGCGGGCCGGTGACGGCGACGCCCGCGAGCGGCCCGAAGTCGGAGCGGCGGATGGAGCCCCCCGCCGGGTCGGTATAGCGGTCGATGTTGAACTTCACCGCCTCCGCGTCGAGCGGCGTGCCGTCGTGGAAGGTCAGCCCCTCGCGCAGCGTCAGCACATGCGTCAGCGGGTCCTTCTGCTCGTGCGTGGCGAGGCCGGGGAAGACCTGCCCGTCCGGGCGGGCGACCAGCAGCGTCTCGTGCAGGTTGTAGAGGACCTGGTTCTCGAAGAAGGAGCCGGCGAAGGCCGGGTCCAGGGTCACCGGGTCGGAGACGACGCCGATGCTCAGCGTCCCGCCATTCTCCTGCGCCGCCGCGCCGCGCGGCAGGGCGAGGGCGGCCGGTGCGGCGAGGGCGGTGCCCAGCAGCGCGCGTCGGGTGGTTCCGGTCATGGCAGCGGCACTCCAGCGGTTCGGGGTTGGCGTGACGTCATCCGCGCGGGTCCAGCCGGTCGCGCAAGCCGTCGCCCAGCAGGTTGAAGCCCAGCACGGTGAGGAAGATGGCGAGGCCGGGAAACCAGGCGAGCCACACCGCCTGGTCGAGGAAGCCCACGGCATCGCGCAGCATGTTGCCCCAGGTCGGGGTCGGCGGCTGCACGCCCAGCCCCAGGAAGGACAGATAGGATTCCGTGATGATGGAGGAGGCGAGCAGCAGCGAGCCCTGCACCAGGATCGGCGAGAGGGTGTTGGGCAGCACGCAGCGCCACAGGATCGTCACTTCGCCGAAGCCGAGCGCCCGCTCCGCCGCCACGTAGTCCAGCGACCGCACCGCCATGGCCTGCCCGCGCGCCACCCGCGCCAGCACCGGGAGGTTCACCGCGGCGATGGCAATGACGGTGTTGACCAGCGAGGCACCCAGCGCCGCCGTGATGCCCAGCGCCAGCAGGATGCCGGGAAAGGCGAGCAGCACGTCCATGCAGCGCATCAGCACCGCGTCCACCCAGCCGCCGGCATAGCCTGCCACCAGCCCGATGGGCACGCCCAGCAGCAGCGCGGCGCCGACGCTGGCGACGCCGACCAGCAGGGACACCCGCGCCCCAGCCAGGATACGCGCCAGCACGTCGCGGCCGAGATCGTCCGTGCCCAGCCAATGCGCGGCGGAGGGCGGCGCGAGGGTGGCGAGGAAGTCCGGCTCCTCCGGCGCATGGCCGGCGATCCAGGGGGCGAGCAGGGCGAGCAGCAGCACCGCCACGACGAGGACGAGGCCCAGCCCGGCGCGCGGCCCGGAGACGAGGCGCCGGCGTGGCGCACGGGCCGTGGTGGCCGTGGCGCTCATGCGCGCCGCCGCAGCCGCGGGTCGAGCACGGCGTAGAGCAGGTCGGTGGCGAGGTTGATCAGCACGAAGAGCGTCGCGGTCACCAGGATCGCGCCCTGCACCACGGGATGGTCACGGGCGAAGATGGCATCCACCGTCAGCTTGCCGATGCCGGGCCAGGAGAAGACGCTCTCCGTGATCACCACCCCGCCCAGCACCTGCCCGAACTGGAGGCCCACCAGCGTCACCACCGGCAGCAGCGCGTTGCGCAGCGCGTGGCGCCACACCACGCGGCGGGCGGGCAGGCCCTTGGCCCGGGCGGTGCGGATGTAGTCGGCCGACAGCGCCTCGATCATGGCCGAACGGGTCATGCGCATCGTCGCCGCCGCCATGGCCGCGCCGAGGGTCAGCGCCGGCAGCACCAGATGCCGCAGCGCCGCCAGCGGATCGGTGCTGAAGGGCACGTAGCCCGAGGAGGGAAGCAGCGGCAGGTGCACCGACAGCCCCAGGATCAGCAGCAGCCCCAGCCAGAACGAGGGCAGCGAGAGGCCGCAGAGGGCGAGCAGCGAGGCGGCGAGGTCGGCCGGCCGGTCGCGGCGCGTCGCGGCCACGATGCCGGCGGGAATGGCGATCAGCAGCGACACCGTCATCGCCGCCACGGCGAGCTGGAGGGTGGGCACCAGCGCCGTGCCCACCATGGTGAGCACCGGCCGCCCCGTCTGGATCGAGCGGCCGAGGTCCCCGGTCAGCACCGCCCCGAACCAGGCGAGGAAGCGCGCCGGCAGCGGCTCGTCCAGCGCGTATTTCGCGCGCAGCGTGGCGACGGCGGCCGGATCGGCCTCCAGCCCCAGCATGGCGGTCACCGGATCGCCCGGCACCAGCGCCAGCAGGGTGAAGGAGAGCAGGCAGAGGCCGAACAGCACCGGCAGCAGGGCCAGCAGCCGCCGCGCGACGGCGCCCAGGGGGATAGGCCGGGGGATAGGCCGGGGGATCCCCCACGGACGCTTGGCCGCGGGCCGCATCAGGCGGCCGCCCCGGCCCGGTCGCGGGCCCGGCGGTAGGCGGCGACCCGGGCGGCGAGCGGCCCCCGCTCCGCCGCCTCGGGGGGGCGCGGCGCGGGCTCCGGCAGCATCTCGGCGAAGAGGCAGGCGGAGGCGTGGCCCCCACCCAACGGCCGCAACGGCGGGTGCTCGCCCGCGCGGCAGACGTCGCGTACCTCGGGGCAGCGCGAGGCGAAGCGGCAGCCGGGCGGCGGCGCGGTGGGATCGGGCGGCTCGCCGGCGATCGGGGCATGGCGCCGGGCCCCCGTCTCCGCCCGCGGCGCGGCGGCGAGCAGGGCGCGGGTATAGGGGTGCGACGGATGGTCGAAGAGGCGCGCCGCCGGCCCCGTCTCGACCACCCGCCCGGCATACATCACCGCCACCCGGTGGGCGAGGTGACGCACCACCGCAAGGTCGTGCGAGATGAACAGCAACGCCACGCCCGTCTCGCGCTGCAGCCCCTGCAGCAGGTTCACCACCTGCGCCTGCACGGAGACGTCGAGGGCGGAGACGGGCTCGTCGCAGACGATCGCCTCCGGCTGCACCGAGAGGGCGCGGGCGATGGCGATGCGCTGCCGCTGCCCGCCGGAGAACTCGTGCGGCAGCCGGTCCAGCGCCGTGGGCGCCAGGCCGACGCGCTCCAGCAGGGCGGCGGCGCGGCGCGGCGCCTCCCGCGCATCGGCCAGCCCGTGCAGGCGCATGGGGCGGCAGAGCACGTCCCGCACCCGCTGGCGCGGATCGAGCGAGGCATAGGGGTCCTGGAACACCACCTGGAGGCGCCGTCGCGCCGCCCGCAGAGCGCCCCCGCGCAGGGCCCGCAGATCGGCGCCGTCGAGGGCGATGCGCCCGGCATCCGCCTCCTCCAGCCGCAGCAGCAGCCGGCCCAGGGTGGACTTGCCGCAGCCGCTCTCCCCCACCACGGCCAGGGTCTCGCCGCGCTCCAGGGTCAGGTCCACGCCGTCGACCGCCAGCAGGCGCCGTCCGCCGGCCAGGGCGAAGCTCTTGCGCAGCCCCTCGGCCCGCAGCAGCGGCGTCATGCCGGCGCCTCCGCCAGGGTGTCCACGGGCGCGCGCCAGCAGGCGGCGTCGTGCTCCGGCCCGAAGGCGCGCATCGGCGGCGGCTCGGCGCAGATCTCCGCCGCGAAGGGACAGCGCGGCGCGAAGCGGCAGCCGGGCGGGGCGGTCCCGGGGGCGGGCATGCGGCCGGGGATGGGCTCCAGCCGCTCCACCGTGTCGGAGAGGGAGGGGCGGGCGGCCAGCAGCGCCAGGGTGTAGGGGTGCTGCGCCGCTTGGAACAGCGTGGCCGCGGGCGCGCGCTCCACCACCTGCCCGGCATACATGACGCAGACGGCGTCGGCGACCTCGGCCACCACGCCCAGGTCGTGGGTGATCAGCAGGATGGCGGTGCCGGTGCGGTCGCGCAGCTCGGCGAGCAGGGCGAGGATGCCCGCCTGCACCGTCACGTCCAGCGCGGTGGTGGGCTCGTCCGCGATGATCAGCGCCGGCTCGGTGGCGAGCGCCATGGCGATCATCGCGCGCTGGCGCAGCCCGCCCGACAGCTCGTGCGGGTAGGCGTCCAGCCGCCTTTCCGCCGCGGGCACGCCAACCGCGCGCAGCGCCTCCAGCGCACGGGCGCGGGCCGCGGCGGCGGACAGGCCGCGATGCACGCGCAGGGATTCGCCGATCTGGTCGCCGATGGTGAAGACCGGGTTCAGCGACGTCATCGGCTCCTGGAAGATCATCGCCATGCGGTCGCCGCGCAGGCGGTTCATGCCGCGCTCGTCCAGGGCGAGCAGGTCCGTGCCCGCGAAGCGCAGGGCCGTCGCGGTGACGGCGGTGATGCCCGGCGGCAGCAGCCGCATCAGCGCCATGGCGGTGACGCTCTTGCCCGAGCCGCTCTCCCCCACCACGCAGAGGATGCGCCCGGGATCGAGGCGCAGCGAAACCCCCTCCACCACCGGCACGCGCCGGCCTGGCGGGCCGAGGGCGATGGTGACGTCCTCCAGCCACAGGGTCGGGGGCGGGAGCGCCGGGGTCATGCTGCCGCCAGGGCGCGCAGGGTGGGCCCGTCCGGCAGGGCGTCGAAGGCGCCCTCCCGCTCCACCGTCCGGGCGCCGGCGCGCTGCGCCGCGGCCAGGGCCGGCTCCGGCGCCGCGCCGGCGGCCAGCATCGCCGCCAGCACGCCGCAGAAGGCATCGCCCGCCCCTGTGGTGTCGCGCACCCGGGCCGGCGCGGCCGGCAGGCGGCGCACGCCCGCCCCGGTGGCCATGGCCAGCCCGGCGGCGCCGAGCGTGACGACCGCCACGGCCGCGCCGGCCCGGTGCAGCGCCAGCGCCGCCGCCTCCGCCTCCAGCCCGGTCAGGTCGCGCGCCTCCACGGCATTCGCGACGGCGAGGTCGAGGCCCGGCAGCAGCGCCATGGCCGGCCAGCGCAGCGGCGCGAGGTTGAGCAGGCATCGCGCGCCGGCCGCCCGCGCCGCGGCGAGGGCGGCGGCGGTGGCGTCCAGCGAGAGGTTCCCCTGCAGCAGCACCCAGCCGCCGGCGCCGGCCTCCGCCGCAAAGGCCGCGGCCGGCGCCGCCCCCAGCGCATCGGCGCAGGCCCCGGCGGTGACGATGGCGTTCTCGCCATCGGGCGAGACCAGCAGCACCGACAGGTCGGTGGGCGGGCCGGGGTGGTGGAACGTCGCGTCCAGGGGCTCCGCCGCGAGGCGCGCCGCGACCTCCCGGCCCTCCGCATCCGTGCCCAGGGGCGCGCAAAAGCGCACGGGGCCGAGGCCGCAGCGGGCGGCCGCCACCGCCTGGTTCAGCCCCTTGCCCCCGGGCGCCCGGCTGGCCGCGCCGCCGACCAGCGTCTCGCCCGGACGGGGCAGGCGCGGCACGGGCAGGCGCAGGTCAAGTCCTGCATTGCCGAGGACGCAGAGGCGGCTCACCGGCGTGGCGGCCTCCGCGCCGCGGGGTGGGAGGGGCTGCCCGGCATCAGCGCGCCCCGGTCACCCAGGAGAGCACGTTGCGCCACAGCGTCGCATAGCCGGGCCAGCGGACGAAATCCTCCGGCAGCCAGTGCGGGCCGATGTCGGAGGTCCAGGCCAGGGTCCGCCCCTCGCCATGCCGGCCGGTGACCAGCAGCGGATGGCCGCCCTGCTCCGCCGGCAGCCGCGCCAGGATCTGCACGTCCTCCCGCTCCCGCGCCATCACCTCGTTGGCGCCCAGCAGCAGCGGCCACTCCCCCTCCAGCCCGCGCAGGATGGGGTGGTCGGCGGGGCCGGTGATCTCCGGACGGAAGCCCTCCGGGGCCTCGATACGGTCGTCATAGGGCAGGCAGGTGACGGGCAGCGCCGCCTCCACCGGGGTGCGGTGCCAGCGGCCGCGCCCGTCGAAGCCCTGGAAGGTCAGGTAGCCGCCGATCATCACCAGCCCGCCGCCGGCCGCCGTCCAGTCGCGGATCAGCTTCAGGCGGTTCGGCGTCGGCCGGCCATGCAGCCAGACGGATTGCGGCAGCAGCAGCGTGTTGGCGCCGATGTCGGAGAGCAGGATGGCGCGGTAGTCCGACAGCCCCTCCAGGGTGAAGGGAAAGCCCTCCGCCGCCTCGTGCGCGGTCATGTAGGTCAGGTCGAACGCGCTGTCCCGCAGCGCCTCGGCCAGCGGCTCGGCCCCCTTGTGGAAGGTGACGCTGCCGAAGGCGTCGAATCCCTTGTAGTGGGTCGCGGCGCTGACCCAGCTCTCGCCGACCAGCAGGACCTTGGTCTTGGGCAAAACGGCGTCTCCCCTCAGCATCCGGGCGGCGCGACGGAGCCGCGCGCGATCAGTTCCACCGGCAGGCGCAGCGGCGCCTGCGGCACCGGCCCGCCGCGCAGCCGCGCCAGCAGCAACGCCACCCCCTGGCGGCCCATCTCGGCGACCGGCTGGCGGATCGCGGTCAGCGGCGGCTGCATCAGGCCCATCGGGCCGACATCGTCGAAGGCCACGACCGACAGCCTCCCCGGCACCGCCACGCCGCGCTCCCGCGCCGCGAGCAGCAGGCCGAGCGCGGTCTCGCCGGAGCTGGCGAAGGCCGCCGTGGGCGGCTCGGCCATGGCGAGGAGGCGCAGCCCGGCGGCATGGCCGGCGGCGGCGAGGTAGTCCCCCGCCGCCTCGAACACCACCGCCCCGCCGCCGGCGGTGACGGCGGAGCGGAAGCCCGCGGCGCGCTCGGCCGCGCTCATCACCCCCGGCGGCCCGCCCAGCAGGGCCAGGCGCCGGTGCCCGGCCGCCAGCAGGTGTTCGGCGGCGAGCCGGCCGCCGGCCAGGTTGTCGGCGAAGACCTTGGGCACCCGCGCGCCGGCCACGTCCTCGTCCAGCAGCACCAGCGCCTGGCCGTGCCGGGCGATTGCCGTGGCCAGGGTGCCGTCGTCGGCGTGGTTGGTGACGAAGAGCACGCCATCCGCATCGGCACGCTGCAGCCGGGCAAGGTCGTCCAGCTCCCGCCCCAGGCGGTTGCGGGTGGCGCAGAGCAGCAGGTCCTGGCCCTGCGCCTCCGCCTCCGCCTGCACCGCGTCGGCCAGGGCGGCGAAGAAGGGGTTGGCGATGTCGGGCAGCACCAGGCCGAGCGTGTCGCTGCGCCCCAGGCTCAGGCGGCGGCCGAGCGGGCTGGGGCGGTAGTCCAGCTCCGCGACGGCCGCACGGATGCGCCGCGCCGTCTCCTCCGGCAGGTGCAGCCCGCCGTTGAGGAAGCGCGACACCGCGGCCGGGGACAGGCCGGCGAGCGCGGCCACGTCCTGCAGCCGCGCCGCGCCCGTGCGATCAGGGCGGCGCCCCTGCCCTGGGGCCGGAAGGGTTCGGTCGGCGGAAATGCCAGCACGCCTTGTAAAGCGGTTTACCGATCATCCTACGGCCATGGCGGCTGTCAAGCGCCATGGTGCGGCCCGGGGCCGCGTCAGGCCGGCGCGAGGATCGCCTCCACCCCGGCCGCGCAGAAGCGGGCGAGGCGTTCCGCCAGGGCCTCCGGCGCCTCCTCCGGCGTGAGGCTGCCGGTCAGGCGGCGGAGCCGGTCCGTCCCGGCCATCGCGGTGACGAGCGCCCCCATGGCGAAGAGATAGGCCTCCACCAGCGCGTCGCGCGGCGCATCCGGGTGGAGGCGGGCAAGGGCGGCAAGGAAGCGCTCGGCGGTCGGGTCGAAGAAGTCGGCGATGATGCCACGCTCCGCCTCGCGCGGGCTGGTGGCCTCCAGCGCGGTCAACAGGGCGAAGGCCGCGCCCTGGGCCCCGGTGCCGAAGCGCTGCCGCACGGACGGGCCGACGAAGGCACGCATCAGCGCCGTGACGTCGCCAGGCGGGGCCTCGGCCAGCGCGGCGGCCCGCGCGGCCGCCAGGGCCTCCGCCCGCCGGGCGAAGACCGCGCGGTACAGCGCCTCCTTGGCGGCGAAGTAGTAGGTGACATGGGACAGGCGCACCCCCGCCTCGGCCGCGATGTCGCGCATGGAGGCCCCGTCCGGCCCGCCCCCGGCGGCAAAGAGCCGTTCGGCGGCATCGAGGATGCGGTCGCGGGTCGTCTCGCTCATCGCGGGCATCACGCGGGGGCCCCGGGCGCTTGTCAAAGCCGGGCCGCGGGGCTTCTCTTGGTCGAACGTCCAAGACCAGGAGGAAGATCCATGCCAGGGGCAGGGCCAGGGGCAGGCAATCCGTTGCGCGGCTTCGTCGTGGACCCGGCCGCGATCCGCCATGTCGGGCGTGACCTGCAACGGCCGGAATGCATCCTGGCCGAGCGCGACGGCACGCTCTGGTCGGCCGATGCGCGCGGCGGGGTGATGCGCATCGCCCCGGACGGGACGCAGCGCTTCGTCGGGCAGCGGACGCCCGCCTTCGCGGCCGCCGCCGACGATGCGGAGCGCTTCACCACCGGCACGCTGCCGAACGGCCTGGCCTTCGACCGGGCGGGGCGCTTCCTGATCGCCAATTTCGGCACCGATCGGCTGGAGCTGATGGAGCGCGACGGCACCTCCCGCGTGCTGCACGATTCGATCGACGGGATGCCGATCGGCAAGGTGAACTTCGTGCTGCGCGACCGCCGCGACCGGGTCTGGCTGACCGTCTCCACCCGCCGGCGGAACTGGATGGAGGCGATGCGCCCCGGGCCCGGCGACGGCTATGTCGCCATGGCGGACGGGCGCGGGCTGCGGGTGGTGGCGGAGGGCTTCGCCTTCACCAACGAGATCCGCTTCGACGCCGCGGAGGAATGGCTCTACGTCGCCGAGACCACGGGGCGGCGCATCACCCGCCTGCGCATCGGCGACGACGGCGCGGTCACGGGGCGGGAGGTCTTCGGACCGAGCGAGATCGCCCCGGGCTTTCCCGACGGCATTGCCTTCGACGCCTTCGGCAACCTCTGGATCGCGCAGGTGATGGCCGACCGCGTGCTGGCGCTGACGCCGGAGGGCGAGCTGCTGACCCTGCTGGACGACGGCGATCCCGCCGCCACCGCGGCGCTGGAGGCGGCGTTCCGCGCCGGCACCGCCACGCCGGCGGACATGCTGGCCGCGGGCGGGCGGCTCGCGCCCTGGTTCGCCAGCATCACCTTCGCCGGGCCGGACCTGCGCACCGCCTGCATCGGCAGCCTGCGCGGCACCACGATTCCCTGCTTCCCCAGCCCCGTCGCCGGCCTGCCCATGGCGCACTGGCGGTAGGCGGCCGCCCGCAACGCCTGTGCCCGGCGCAGCCCGGCAACGCGCGCGCGGCGCTTGAGCCGCCCTGGCGTTTCGGCGCCTTATCGGCGGCGAGAGGACGCCGCCCATGAGCTTCGCCATCGCCCCATCCCGCCTGGAGGCCATGCTCCAGGAGGACTCTCCCTATGGCGACCTGACCACCGCCGCGCTGCGGCTGGCCGAGGTCCCGGGGCGTGCCGTGCTGCGGGCCGGGGCGCCGATGACCGTCTGCTGCCCGGAGGAGGCGGAAAGCCTGTTCCGCCTGGCAGGCGCCACGGAGGTGCGGCGCTTCTGCACCACCGGCGCGCAGCTCGAACAGGGCAGCCCGATCCTGCAGGCCGAGGGGATGCTCGGCGCGCTGCATCGCGCCGCCCCGGTGGCGCAGTCGCTGCTCGGGGCCACCTCCGGCGTGGCCACGCGGGCGGCGAGTATCCGCGCGGCGGCCCAGGAGGTGCGGGCGGAGGTCTCGGTCGCCTGCTCCCGCCGCCACCTGCCGGGGACGCGCGACGCGATGCTGAAGGCCGTGATGGCGGCCGGCTGCGTGCCGCACCGGCTGGGCCTGTCCGATGCGGTACTGGTGCTGGCGCAGCACCGCGCCCTGCTGGGGCGCGAGCCGCCCTATCTCTGGGTCGCCCGGCTGCGCGCCGCGGAGCCCGCCCGCCGCATCGCCGTCGAGGTGGCGAGCGTGGACGAGGCGGTGCAGCTGGCCCATGCCGACGTGGACATCGTCCAGCTCGCCGGGCTGAAGCCCGAGCAGGTGGCGGAGGTGTCCAAGGCGCTGGGCCGCCATCCGCGCCGGCCGCTGCTGGCCGCCGCCGGCGGCGTGACGGAGGCGAACGCGGCGGCCTATGCGCGGGCCGGAGCGGACGTGCTGGTCACCTCGGCGCCCTGGGCGGCGTCCCCGCTGCCGGTTTCGGCATTGCTGGAACGGGCCGGGCGCCGGCTGGCGGAAGCGGGGTAGCGGCTGCGGCCGGCTGAGGTTCGGCGTGGGGCCAGCCGTCCGGCCGGCGGCGCCCCGCCGCCCTATACCCGGTTGTGCAGGGCGCAGACCAGCGTGAAGAGCCGGCGGGCGGTGGCGAAGTCCACCTCCACCCGCCCGGCGAGGCGCTCGCGCAGCAGTTCCGCCGCCTCGTCATGCAGGCCGCGGCGGCCCATGTCGATCGCCTGCACCCGCGCGTCCGGCCCTCCCCCGGCCACCGCCTCCTCATGGCTGCCGACCACCATCAGGTAGTCCTTGATCAGCCGGCGGAACGGACCGAGCGCCAGGGCGTAGCCGTGCAGTGGCGTGTCCGCGGCATCGCGGATGTCGAGCAGCAGCCGCCCGTCCCGCAGGTCGAGATTCAGCCGGTAGGGACCGGGGGGCAGGCCGGGCGGGTCGAAGCGGTTCTCCGCCAGCAGGTCGGCCACGGCCTGGTTGCGATCGGCCTCGGCATAGGCGCTGGGCGAGGCCACCCCCGGGGGCAGGCGGATCTCCGCCAGGCGCTGGTCAGACGTCACGCCGCGAATCATCCGGGGAGGAGGCCGGGGCCGGCGCGCTGCCGCCGAAGCCCAGGCGCAGCATCAGCCCCACCGTCGCGCCCTTGACGGGCCGCAGCAGCAGGGTAGAGGCGATGGCGAAGAGCGGCAGCCACACGGCCATGTGGACCCACATCGGCGGCTCCCAGTTCCGCTCCACCCAGAAGACCACCGGCACCAGCAGGTGGCCGACCAGGAAGATGGTGAAATAGGGCGGGGCGTCGTCCGCCCGCAGCGAGCCCAGGGGAGCGTGGCAGACGCTGCATTCCGGCACGACCGTCAGGTAGCCCTGGAACACCCGGCCCTCGCCGCAGACCGGGCACCGGTTCACCGCCCCCCGGCCCAGCATGGTCCAGAAGCTCGGAAGGGGCGCAGCCGTGGCCACGTGACGCCCCGGCACCCAGCGCGCGGGCGTGGCTTGCAGGGGCCGGGCCGCAGGCTGATCCATGTCGGGGTCTCCACTCCTGGCGGGCCCAGCTCTGGCAGGGCCTTCTTGTGCAGTGCAATATCAGTTCTAAGGGTAGCCGCTTTCAAGGAGGAATGCGCGCGGCGTCCAAAGGTGTACAGACCTGCGCGAAAGGTGATCCTTCCCTCGGGCACCGCCGGCGCCCGGCCCCGGCGTTAACCGCATGGCAGCCCGCCCTGCCTCAGGCTGCGGGAAGGATGCATTCCCTTCCGATCCTGCTCTCCGGCCTTCTCCTGCTCGGCGGCGCTGCCTGGGCGGATGGTGTGGGTGAGGGCTTCGGCGACGCCTTCCCCCAGGGCGCCCCGCCCATGCCCGTCTGCAACGCCCCGCGCGAGGGCGTGGCGGCCTGCCTTGGCGGCAAGCAATGCCTCTGCCGCTTCGAGCGTGGTGGCAGCCTGACCGGGCGCCAGGACGGGTTCCGCTGGGATTGCGGCCCGCTCCGCCCCGCCTGCCCGGACCCTGCCCCGCCTGCCGCGGTGCCGATGCCCCTGCCCCCGGTGGTCCTGCCGGACTGGCCCTGGACGCCCCGGCCGAGTCGCTGATACCGAAGGTGGAATGACCTGAACTGTCCGTCATGGTCCGGCGGCGGACCGGGAGGGGATGCCGGCCTGCGGCATCGACGCCGTGCGTCGATCCCCGTCCCGGACCCTCCCCTGCCGGGGCCACAAGCGGGCCCCGGTCCCAGCTGGGAGTCTGGTGCTGCGCGGCTGCCGTCAGCCTGCGGGCTGAACCCTGACGGAGCGCGGACAGGCGGGACTCCGAAGAAAGCTTTCAGAGGGCGTCAGCGAGTGCGGCGGCCGGTCCCGCCGAGGAGCATGGCTCCTCGGCGCCGTGACCCCGTCGCAGGCTGTCCCGCGGCAGCACCCTCCGGGTCCAGGGCCCGCAGGGTCCTGGCGGAGTGGGGGTATCGGGGGCGAGGCAGCGCCTTGCCCCCGGGCCACCCGCGCTACGCCGGCACGGATCGAGGTATCGCACCGCGCGTATGAGGCGCGGCGGCAGCCGGTCAGGGGATGCCGGGCGGAAATTGGTGCAGCCCGTCCGGGCCGAGCGGCAGGGGGACCGCGGCCTCCACCGCCGCGACCGGCAGGGCGCCGTAGAGATGCGGGAAGAGGCCGGGCCGCCGCCCGCCCGCCGCCGGCTCCCAGCGCAGTGCCGCGCCCAGGGAGGCGGCCGGCACCGCCAGCAGCCACAGGTCCGCCTCGCCCGCGCGGTGCTTCGCGGCGCTCTGCCGCAACTGGGCGGCGGTGGAGAAGTGCAGGAAGCCGTCGCGCCGGTCGTCGGCGGAGCCGTGGTAGGCGCCGGCCGCCTCGGCGGCGCGCCAGTCCTCGCCGCGGACCATCGTGTAGATCAGGGCCTCGTTCATGCCTTCGGTCCGGATGGGGGGGTACGGCCGCGTCAGCTCGCGGGCAGGCGCACGACGAAGCGGGCCCCGGCCACGTGACCCGCGGCGTCGCGGCGGTTCTCCGCCATGATGCGGCCCGACAGCCCCTCGACGATCTGGCGGCAGATGGACAGGCCGAGGCCCGAATGCTGGCCGAAGCGCTCGCCCAGCGGCCGCTCGCTGTAGAAGCGGTCGAAGATGTGCTCCAGCTTGGCCTCGGGGATGCCGGGGCCCTCGTCCTCGACGCAGATCTCCACCATCGCCCCGGTGGGCCGCGCCCGCACCGTCACCGTGCCGCCGGGCGGCGAGAAGGAGACGGCATTGCCCAGCAGGTTGCGCAGGACCTGCACCAGCCGTCCCTCCACGCCGCGCACCACCAGCCCCTGGGCCGGCGCCTCCAGCACCAGCTGCGGCGCGTCCTCGCCCTGCCGCGTGGCCGCGTGCAGCTCGGCCAGGGCGGAGAGGATCGGGGCGATGTCCACCGGCTCGGTCGCGGTGCGCGACAGCTCCGCATCCACGCGCGAGGCATCGGCGATGTCGCCGATCAGCCGGTCCATGCGCACCGCATCCTCGGCGATGATGGCCAGCAGACGGTTGCGGTGCTCCGGGTTCTCGATCCGCCGCAGCGTCTCGATGGCGGAGCGGACGGAGGTGAGCGGGTTGCGCAGCTCGTGCGCGACATCCGCCGCGAAGCGCTCGTTGCTGTCCACCCGCGCCCAGAGCGCCGTCGCCCCCTCCTGGAAGGCACGGGCCAGGGTGCCGATCTCGTCGCCGCGCGCCAGCAGCGGCGCGGGCACCGAGCCGGCGCGGCCCTTGCCCTGGCGCATCGCCCGGGCGGCCTGGGCCAGGGCCAGGATCGGCGAGGCCAGGGTGCGGGCGAGGTAGAAGGACAGGCCCACCGTCACTGCCAGCGCCAGCACGAACAGGCCCAGCACGCTGCCGCGGATCTGCACCAGCCGGCGGTCCACCTCCCGCGCCTCGCCGGTGAGCAGCACGATGCCCACGGACTGGTTGGCCCGCCGCGCCGGCTCCGCCACCGACACCAGCAGCCGGCCGTCGCCCGTGCGGCGGACATAGGGGTTCACCCCGCCCTCCAGGGCGAGGCGCAGCTCCTCGCGCCGCTCATTGCCGTTCTGGCCGCCGAACTCCGGCTGCCAGTCGAAGGACGGCGCATCGGGACGCAGGTCCACCACGACGTCGTTCGGCGCCCGCGGCGCGCCCCCCCAGCGCAGCAGGCTGGTCACCAGCCAGTCCGCCAGCCCGCGCACCGCGCCGGGCGGGTCGGGCGGCGGCAGCGGCTCGGTCACGATGCTGCCGCCCGAGCCTTCCCGCACGCGGCTGTCCGCCACCAGCAAGCCGTTGATGTCGAAGAGCTTGGCCTGCACGTTGGGGCTCGGCTCGGCCAGGCGGCGCAGCAGCGGGCGCGCCGCCTCCGGGTCCAGGATCGGCTTGTCGTCGCGCATGCGCACGGCCGCCTCGGCCACGCCGTTGGCGTAGATGCGCGCCTGGGTCCGCAGCCCCGCGACCTCGGCCGCAAGCAGCCCGTTCTGGTACTGGTCGAGGTAGAGCAGCGAGGCCGCCAGCAGGAAGGGCGGCAGGGCGTTCAGCAGCAGGATCCGCCGCAGCAGCGGCGAGACGCGCCAGGACGATCCTCGCCCCGCCCTGGCCGGGGTGACGGACGGGTCGGCGAGGCGGGCCGGCGACAGGCCCTGTGGCGCGATGCCCTCGGGCATCCTCCCTCCGCGGCGTGGAATGCCCGGTGTAGCCCCTCCGGCGCCGGCTGGGGAGGGTGCCCCCGGGCCGGGCCGGGCGCGGCCGGTCAGGCCCGGGCCGCGCCGTCCTCCCGCGGCAGGGCCGCGTCCGCCAGCACCAGCAGGTGGTTCTGCGAGCAGCGCTCGATCCGCGCCTGCACCCCGTAGACGCGGGCCAGCATGGCGGAGGTCATCGTCTCCTCCGGCGTGCCGTCCGCGTCCAGGGCGCCGTCGTGCAGCATCACCACCCGGTCCGAGAAGCGCGCGGCCAGCACCAGGTCGTGCAGCACCACCACGCCGACCAGCCCGTGCTCCAGCACCATCTCCCGCACCAGCCCCATCACCGAGAGCTGGAAGCGGAGGTCCAGCGCACTGGTCGGCTCGTCCAGCAGCAACACCTCCGGCTCGCGGATCAGCGCCTGGGCCAGGCCCGCGAGCTGGCGCTGCCCGCCGGAGAGGCGGTCCAGCCCGCGCAGCGCCAGGTCGGCCACGCCCAGCCGCTCCAGCAGGGCGAGGCCGCGCCGCGCCGCCTCCTCGCCGGTGACCGGGCCCGAGGCGGGGGCCACCGCCTTGAGCGCGCCGACCAGCGTCTCCAGCACCGTCAGCGCCACGCCCTGGGGCAGGCCCTGCGGCATGTAGGAGACGTGGCGCGCCCGCTGCCCGATCGACATGGCGGCGAGGTCGAGCGGCCCCAGGCGGATGGCGCCCTTCGCCGGCACCAGCCCGGCGAGGCCGCGCAGCAGGGTGGACTTCCCCGCCCCGTTCGGCCCGACCAGGGCGGTGAGGGTGCCCGGCAGCATCGGCGCCAGGGAGAGGTCCCGGATCACCTGCCGCCGGCCATAGCCGACGGAGATGTGCTCCGCGATCAGCGGCGCGCGCACGTGCTCCGTCACGCGGCGCGCCCCCGGCCGAAGACCAGCGCGATGAAGACGGGCACGCCGACCAGGGCGGTGACGATGCCGATCGGGATCAGCAGGCCGGGGACGAGCAGCTTGGCCGCGATGGAGGAGAGCGAGAGCAGCAGCGCGCCGCAGAGCGCCGAGGCCGGCAGGAAGAAGCGGTGGTCCTCGCCCACCATCAGCCGCGCGGCGTGCGGGCCCACCAGCCCGACGAAGCCGATGGTGCCGACGAAGGCGACGGAGACGCCGGCGAGCAGGCTGACGCGCAGCAGCGCGCCGCGGCGCAGGGCGGCGGCATCCACGCCGAAGGAGCGCGCCCGGTCCTCGCCCAGGCGCAGCGCCGTCAGCTTCCAGGCGGCACGCACCAGGAAGGGGACGCAGACGGCCAGGGCCAGCGCGGCCACGCCGATCTTGGGCCAGGTGGCGCGCGCCAGGCTGCCCATGGACCAGAAGACGAGCTGCTGCAGCGCCTGCTCGGTGGCGACGAACTGGAGCAGCGCGACGAGCGCGTTGAAGGCGAAGACCAGGGCGATGCCGAACAGCACGAGGGAATCCACCCCCGCCCCGCGCAGCCGGCTCATGAAGTGCAGCAGCATCATCGAGCCGAAGGCGAAGACGAAGGCATTGGCCGGGATCAGCCAGTCCTGCGGCACCCAGGGCACGCCGCGCCCGAGCACGATAGCCAGCGCCGCGCCCAGCGAGGCGGCGGAGGAGACGCCGAGGGTGAAAGGGCTGGCCAGCGGGTTGTTCAGCACCGTCTGCATCTCCGCCCCCGCCAGCGCCAGCGAGGCGCCGACGAGGACGGCCATCAGCGCATAGGGCAGGCGCACGTCCCAGACGATGACGCGCAGCGGCCCCGTCGCGGTGGAGGGCGAGAAGACCACCGCCAGCAGGTCCCCCGGCGGCAGGCGGGAGGGCCCGGTCAGCACGTCGCAGGACAGCGCCACGACCAGCAGCACGGCGAGCAGCGCCAGCAGCGCCTGGCGCCGCAGGAGCAGGCGGCGATAGCCCGCCGCGGCGGTGGCGGCGCTCAACGCAGCGACACCCAGTAGGTCCCATCGAGTGGCACGGCCAGGAAGCGCGCGTTGATGGCGGCCAGGGTCGCGCCGGGGTCGAGATCGGCGAAGATCTGCGGGTGGAACCACCGCGCCATCGCCTCCAGCGCCAGGATGTTCAGCGGGCTGTTGTAGAAGCTGTGCCACAGGCCGTGGGCCCGGCCCTCCCGCACCGCCGGAAGTCCCGCGATGCCCGTGCGCGCCACCGTGCCGCGCAGCGCCGCGCGCGCCTCCGCCTCGGTGACGCCGGCGCCCAGCTTCGGCGCACCATCGGCGCCGCCGCCCGTGCCGCCGGTGGCGACGTAGACCGCCGGCTGCTGCGCCACGACGTATTCGGTGTTGAGCTGCCCCAGCGCGCCGGGGATGATGTCAGCCCCGATGTTGCGGCCGCCGGCGAAGGCGATGAACTCGCCCAGGTTGCCGCGGCCGGGAGAGCCGCAGCATTCCCGCCCGCCCCCCGCCCGCATCTCCATCAGCACGGCGGGTTGGGCGGGGTTGGCGGCGGCCAGGGCGGCGCGGATCCGGTCCATCCGGCCCTGGACGAAATCCAGGTACTCCCGGGCCTGCGCCTCCCGCCCGATCAGCCGGCCCACGAGGCCGATGCTGCGGGCGGAGTTCTCCAGCGGCTCCTGGCGGAAGTCGATGAAGACGACGGGCACCCCCGCGCGCTCCAGTTGCGCCACCGCCTCGGCGGCCTTGCCCGGCCCGTGCCCGTCCAGGCCGAGGATGGCGAGGTCCGGCCTCGCATCCAGCGCGCGCTCGATGGAGAAGGTCTCGGCGGCCGAGGCGCCGACCACGGGGATCCGCGCCGCCGCCGGGAAGCGGGCGACGAACTGGGCATGGCCCTGGGGATCGGTGCGCTGGAACTCGCCCATCCAGGCGGCGACCAGCCCGGCCGGGTCCTGCCGCTCCAGCAGGGCGAGGAGCTGGATGAAGCGCCCCTCCCCCAGCAGCAGCCGCCTGGCCGGGGCGGGCAGCGTCACCTCGCGGCCGACGACGTCGCGCACGGTCACGGCCCCGGCGGCGCGGCCGAGGGCGGGCATGGCCAGGAGGCCGGCGAGCGGCAGCAGGCCGCGCCGGGGCAAAGGCAGGGTCAAGGAGCGCCTCGCAACGGATCGATCGCGCAGACGATAATCATTCGCGCCTCTCAGGGAAACCTCGTGTCCGGAAGGGCTGACCCGCTCCGCCACCATCCGCCCCGCCACCGGGAATCGGCGGCCGACTGACCGGAGGTCGGACCCGTGCCAGGATCGGCGCCACACGGCCAAGGGAACGATCCGGGAGATGCTGCGGTGACGGCGGAGCAGGGAGGAGAAGCGGGCGGGATGCGGGCGCCGGGCGACAGGCGCCCGATCGCGGCGCGGGATCTGGCGGTGACGGGGCGGGTGGCCGCCTGGCTGGTGCGGCGCCGGGCCTCGGCGGACGGAATCTCGCTCGCCGGCATGGCTGCGGGGGTGCTGGCGGGTCTCGCCTTCGCCGGCACCGCCTGGGCGCCGGAGGCGGCGCGGCCGCTCTGGCTGGCCGGTGCGGTGCTGGTGCAGTTGCGGCTGCTGGCCAACCTGCTGGACGGGATGGTGGCGGTCGGGCGCGGCATCGCCTCGCCGCTGGGGGAGCTGTTCAACGAGGTCCCGGACCGCGTCTCCGACACCGCCGTGCTCTGGGGACTGGGCGTGGCGGCGGGGGCGCCCGCGCTGGGGCTGGGGGCGGCGCTGGCCGCGATGGCGACCGCCTATGTCCGCGCCGTGGGCAAGGCGGCCGGGGCGCCGAGCGACTTCCGCGGCCCCATGGCCAAGCAGCAGCGCATGGCCCTCGTCACCGCGCTGGGTGCCTGGGGGGCCCTGGCGCCGTTCTCCTGGCAGGCGGCGGCCGCCCTGCCCGCCTGGGCGCTCTGGCTGATCCTGCTGCTGTCGCTCGCCACGGCCCTGCGCCGGCTGGCGGGCACGGCGCGCGCGCTGCGGCGGGCGTGATGCTGCACCGTCCGACCGCCCCCGAGGGCTTCGCCCGCGCCTTCGAGCATCCGGTGACGCAGGGCATCGTCGCCGCCACCGCCGCCGTGCTGCTGCTCGCGGCCCTGGCGATCGGCGGACTGCAGCTCGCGGGCCGGCTGTCGCCCGCGCTGCGGCGGGAGCTGTGGCTGCGGCTCGGCGCCTGGATGGTGCTGCTGCCGCTGATGCTGGGGCCGGTGCTGGCTGGGCGCGCCTGGACCATCGGCGCGGTCACGGTCCTCGGCCTCGCCTGCCTGCGCGAGTTCGACCGCGCCACGGGGCTGTTCCGCGAGCGCGTGCTGGTGGCGATCGTCGCGCTGGGCATCCTGCTGGTGAACCTCGCCGCGCTGGACCACTGGTACGGCTTCTTCGTCGCGCTCTGGCCGCTGACCACGGCGGCCATCGCCATCGGCACCATCCCGCAGGACCGGCCGGAGGGCTACGTGCAGCGCGTGGCGCTGGGCGTCTTCGCCTTCATGCTGTTCGGCGCGGGGCTCGCGCATCTCGGCTACATGGCCAACGATCCCGGCTACCGTCCTCTGGTGCTGCTGCTGCTGACCGCCGTCGCGCTGAACGACGTGGCTGCCTTCACCTTCGGCAAGCTGTTCGGACGCCGCAAGCTGCTGCCCGCCACCAGCCCGAACAAGACCGTCGCGGGCGCGCTGGGGGCGCTGGCGACGACGACCACGCTGGTCGCCTTGGTGGGCGCGCGCATCTTCGCCGGAACGCCGATGGCGAACCCGGCCTTGCTGGTGCTGCTGGGCCTGCTGGTCAGCATCGGGGGACAGTGCGGCGACCTGATGCTGTCCTCGATCAAGCGCGACCTGGGCATCAAGGACATGGGGGCCGCGGTGCCCGGCCATGGCGGCATCCTGGACCGCTTCAACAGCCTGCTGCTGGTGGCACCCATCGCCTTCCACCTGATCGGCTACCTCGTCGGCTTCGGGCTGGACCAGCCGACGCGCGTGCTGACCGGGGGGTCGTGAGGTGAAGTGGGAGATGAAGCCCGCGCGCGACCTCGGCCTCGCGCCGGGCGAGCGGCTGCGCAGCCAGATGCGGGAGGCGGGGCTGGGCGGCGCGCTGCTGCAGGGCGTCTGGCGCCGGCTGGTGCGGGGCTACCTGCGCGCCGCCCATTCCCTGTGCGTCGAAGGGCGCGAGAACCTGCCGGCCTCGCCACCCTTCGTGCTGGTCGCCAACCATTGCAGCCACCTCGACGCGCTGACCCTCTCCGCCGTGCTGAGCGGCGAGGCGGCGCGGCGCGCGCATGTGCTGGCGGCGGGGGACTACTTCTTCGGCAACGCCGCCGCCTCGGCCTTCGCCGCCTATGCGGTCAACGCCCTGCCCGTCTGGCGCAAGCGCACGGGGCGGCGCGACATCGCGACGCTGCGCGAGCGGCTGGTGCAGGACAGGCTGGTCTACATCCTGTTCCCCGAGGGCACGCGCAGCCGGGACGGTCGGATGGGGCCCTTCCAGCCGGGGCTGGGCGCGCTGGTCGCGGGCACGGCGGTGCCGGTGGTGCCCTGCCACCTCCACGGCGCGCATGCCGCTTGGCCCGCGGGGCGCGGCCTGCCGCGGCCAGGGCCGCTGCGCCTGGTGATCGGGCCCGCCCTGGACGCGCGCGGCCTGACCAACGACCGCGCGGGATGGGAGGCCCTGGCACGGGGCTGCGAAACCGCCGTGCGCCAACTGGGCGAGGCCGGATAGCCACCGCATTCTTCTAAAAGACAAAGATCAACTCAGGCAAATGAGCGTGTCGGTTGCGCAACCATCCGCCCCGGCCGATAGTCCGAAACCTTTCGGGCGTCGGCCACGATCTTGTGGGGTTGCCGCCGGCGCCTCTAGGTGAGGCCATTCGAGTGTCGGCATCGCCAGCCAGGAGAACACGTCGACAGGGACGGAAGCCGCCGTGTCAGCCCATGCGAATTGACACGAATATTACGCCCTCCCCCCTATTCCTTGTCGATTTGTGACACCCTATGGTGATTCGGCAGAAGGAAGTTGCGTCCGTTTCCCGGGCCAGTCTCCGGGTCGCGGCCGGTGGGGTCGCGTGCGAAGCGCCGCCCCTGGGAGGAGACCTATGGAGCAGCTGCGCGACATCGACCCGATCGAGACCCGGGAGTGGCTCGATTCCCTCGAAGGCGTCATCGAGGTGGGCGGGCAGCTCCGCGCCACCTACCTGCTCGACGAGCTGATGCGGCGGGCGCGCCAGCGCGGCGCGCCGGTGCCCTACTCCGCCACCACGCCCTACCTGAACACCATCCCGACGGAGCTGGAGGCGAAGCACCCCGGCGACCGGGAGATCGAGCACCGCATCCGCTCCTACATCCGCTGGAACGCGCTCGCCATCGTGCTGCGCGCCAACAAGGAAAGCTCGGAGCTGGGCGGCCACATCGCCAGCTTCCAGTCCTCCGCCACGCTCTACGACGTGGGCTTCCAGCACTTCTGGCACGCGCCCTCGGCCAATCACGGCGGCGACCTGATCTATGCCCAGGGCCACATCTCGCCCGGCATCTATGCCCGCGCCTTCCTGGAAGGCCGGCTGTCCGAGGCGCAGCTCCTCAACTTCCGCCAGGAGACCGAGGGCAAGGGCATCAGCTCCTACCCGCACCCCTGGCTGATGCCGGATTTCTGGCAGTTCCCGACCGTCTCCATGGGCCTCGGCCCGCTGATGGCGATCTATCAGGCGCGCTACCTGAAGTATCTCCAGGGCCGCGGCCTGGCCGACACGGCGAACCGCAAGGTCTGGGCCTTCCTGGGCGACGGCGAGACGGACGAGCCGGAGAGCCTGGGCGCGATCTCGCTGGCCTCGCGCGAGAAGCTGGACAACCTCGTCTTCGTCATCAACTGCAACCTGCAGCGCCTCGACGGGCCGGTGCGCGGCAACGGCAAGATCATCCAGGAGCTGGAGGGCAACTTCCGCGGCGCCGGCTGGAACGTCATCAAGGTCATCTGGGGCGGCGGCTGGGATCCGCTGATCGCCTCCGATGACGGGCTGCTCGTCCGCACCATGGAGGAGACGGTCGACGGCGAGTACCAGGACTTCAAGTCGAAGAACGGCGCCTATGTCCGCGAGAAGTTCTTCGGCAAGCACGCCGAGCTGAAGGCGCGGGTCGCCAACATGACGGACGAGCAGATCTGGTCGCTCGCCCGTGGCGGCCACGACCCGCAGAAGGTCTACGCCGCCTACCACGCGGCGGTGAACACCACCGGCAAGCCCACGGTGATCCTGGCCAAGACGGTCAAGGGCTATGGCATGGGCGAGGCCGGCGAGGGGCAGAACATCACCCATCAGCAGAAGAAGATGGGCGAGACGCACCTCAAGGAGTTCCGCGACCGCTTCGGCCTGCCGCTGACCGACGCGCAGCTCAAGGAGATCCCCTTCCTGCGCTTCGAGGAGGGGTCGAAGGAGCTGGACTACCTGCGCGCCCGCCGCGCCGCGCTGGGCGGCTCGCTGCCGCAGCGCCGGGCGAAGACCTCGGTGCAGGTGAAGGCGCCGCCGCTCTCCGCGCTGGAGGCCCAGACCAAGGGCACCGAGGGGCGCGAGATCTCCACCACCATGGCCTTCGTGCGCATCCTCAACAGCCTGCTGCGCGACAAGGGCATCGGCCAGCGCATCGTGCCGATCGTCCCGGACGAGAGCCGCACCTTCGGCATGGAGGGGATGTTCCGCCAGTTCGGCATCTTCTCGCAGGTCGGGCAGCTCTACCGCCCGCAGGATGCCGACCAGCTCATGTTCTACAAGGAGGACAAGCGCGGCCAGATCCTCCAGGAGGGGATCAACGAGGCGGGCGCCATGTCCTCCTGGATCGCGGCGGCGACCTCCTACTCGACCTCCGACCAGCCGACAGTGCCGTTCTACATCTACTACTCGATGTTCGGCTTCCAGCGCATCGGCGACCTGGCCTGGGCGGCGGGCGACATGCGGGCGCGCGGCTTCCTGATCGGCGGCACCTCCGGCCGCACCACGCTGAACGGCGAGGGGCTGCAGCACGAGGACGGGCACAGCCACATCCTCTCCGCCACCATCCCCAACTGCGTCTCCTACGACCCGACCTTCTCCTACGAGGTCGCGGTGATCGTGCAGGAGGGCCTGCGGCGGATGCTGGAGGCGCAGGAGGACGTCTTCTACTACATCACCACGCTGAACGAGAACTACGAGCACCCGGCCCTGCCCGAGGGCGCAGCGGAGGGCATCCTCAAGGGGCTCTACCCGCTGAAGTCGGTGGAGGCGTCGGACAAGAAGGCGCCGCGGGTGCAGCTGATGGGCTCGGGCGCGATCCTGCGCGAGGTGATCGCGGCGGCCGACCTGCTGGCGCAGGACTGGGGCGTCTCCTCCGACGTCTGGAGCGCGCCGAGCTTCACCGAGTTGGCCCGCGACGCGGTGGATGCGGAGCGGTGGAACCTGCTCCACCCCACGGAGACGCCGCGCCGGAGCCATGTCGAGACCTCGCTCGCCGGCCGCCAGGGCCCGGTGATCGCGGCGACCGACTACATGCGCCTCTATGCGGAGCAGATCCGCGCCCATGTCCCCGGCCGCTACCGGGTGCTCGGCACGGATGGGTTCGGCCGCTCCGACTACCGCCGCCGGCTGCGCGACTTCTTCGAGGTCGACCGCCGCTGGGTGACGGTGGCCGCGCTGGAATCCCTGGCCAAGGACGGGGCGATCCCGGCCGCCAAGGTGGCCGAGGCGATCGCGAAGTACGGGATCGACCCGAACAAGCCGAATCCGGCGAAGGTCTGAATCCCCCTACCCCACTGCGCGTCCCGGGCGGCGGAAACCCCGCCGCCCGGCCGGGATGGAAACACGGCGAAGGTGCCAGAGATGAGCCAGATCACGGTCCCCGACATCGGTGACTTCAAGGACGTGCCGATCATCGAGGTGCACGTCTCCCCCGGGGACACGGTCCAGGTGGACGACACGCTGATCACCCTGGAATCCGACAAGGCGACCATGGAGGTCCCGGCCAGTGCCGGCGGCAAGGTCGCGCAGGTGCTGGTCAAGGTCGGCGACCGGGTCAGCCAGGGCACGCCGCTGCTGGTGCTGGAGGGCGGCGCCCCCGCCGCCGAGGCGCCGGTGACCCCGCCCCCATCCGTCATCGCGCAGCAGGAGCCCGCGCCGCAGGACAAGGCCCCGGTTCCCGCCCCTGCCCCGGTCAGCACCCGCGCCGGCGGCACCTCGCCCGACTTCTCCGGCGTGCATGCCAGCCCCGCCGTCCGCCGCCTGGCGCGCGAATTGGGCGTGGACCTGACCGCGCTGAAGGGCAGCGGCGAGAAGGGCCGCATCACCCCGGACGACGTGAAGGCCTTTCTGCGCGGTCCCGCGCCGGCCGCCGCCGCGGCGGCTCCGGCCCCCGCCGCCGGCTCGGGCATCCCCGAGATCCCGGCCGTCGACTTCTCCAAGTTCGGCGCGATCGAGAGCAAGCCGCTGGCGCGCATCAAGCGCCTCTCCGGGCCCCACCTGCACCGGTCGTGGCTGAACATCCCGCACGTCACCCACAATGACGAGGCGGACATCACGGAGATCGAGAAGTACCGCAAGGAGCTGGACGCCGCGGGCAAGGAGAAGGGCTACCGCGTCACCCTGCTCGCCTTCCTCATCAAGGCCAGCGTCTCCGCGCTCCGCGCCTTCCCGGAGTTCAACAGCTCGCTGAGCCCGGAGAAGGACGCGCTGATCTTCAAGAAGTACTACAATATCGGCATCGCGGTGGACACGCCGGACGGGCTGGTCGTGCCCGTCATCAAGGATGCCGACCGCAAGGGCATCGTGGAGCTGAGCCAGGAGATGGGCGCCATCTCCAAGAAGGCGCGCGACGGCAAGCTGGGCGCGGCGGACATGTCCGGCGGCACCTTCACCATCTCCTCCCTGGGCGGCATCGGCGGCACGGGCTTCACCCCCATCGTGAACGCGCCGGAAGTCGCGATCCTGGGCGTGGTGCGCTCGAAGATGGCGCCGGTCTGGGATGGCGCGGCCTTCCAGCCGCGGCTGATGTTGCCGCTCTGCGTCTCCTACGACCACCGCGTGATCGACGGGGCGCTGGCCGCCCGCTTCACCCGCCACCTCGCCCATGTCCTCGAGGACGTGCGCCGGCTGGTGCTGTGACGGGAATGGAAGGGAGGCGGCGCGCATGAGCGTGGAGATCAAGGTCCCCGATATCGGGGACTTCAAGGACGTGCCCGTCATCGAGGTGCACGTGGCCGAGGGTGCGACGGTGGCGGTGGACGATCCGCTGCTGACGCTCGAATCCGACAAGGCCACCATGGACATCCCGGCGCCGCAGGCGGGGACGGTGGCGAAGCTGCTGGTCAAGCCGGGCGACCGGATCAGCCAGGGCACGCCGATCCTGCTGCTCGACGGGGCGGAGGGGGGCGCCGCGGCGGCCCTGCCCGCGGTGGCGCAGGCAGCGGCCCCCTCCGCGGCCCCCGCAGGCGCGGCGGAGATCGAAGTCCGCGTTCCCGATATCGGCGACTTCAAGAACGTGCCGGTGATCGAGGTGCATGTCGCCGCCGGCGCCACGATCCAGGCGGACGACCCGCTGCTGACGCTGGAATCCGACAAGGCGACCATGGACATCCCCGCCCCGGCCGGGGGCGTGGTGAAGGCGCTGAAGGTCGCCGTCGGAGAGCGCGTCAGCCAGGGCACGCTGATCCTGACGTTGCAGGGCGCGGCCGGTGCCGCCGCCCCTGCCCCGGCCGCCCCCGCGCCCCAGGCCGCCCCAGCCATCGCCGCCCCGGCGGCGAAGCCCGCCGCCGGCAAGGGCGACCTGCATGCCGAGGTGCTGGTGCTGGGCGCCGGCCCCGGCGGCTACACCGCCGCCTTCCGCGCCGCGGACCTCGGCAAGCAGGTGGTGCTGGTGGAACGCTGGCCGAGCCTGGGCGGCGTCTGCCTGAACGTGGGCTGCATCCCGTCCAAGGCGTTGCTGCACGCGGCCAAGGTGCTGGACGAGGCGGAGGAGGTCGGCCATGCCGGCATCACCTTCGCCAAGCCCTCGGTGGACATCGACGCGCTGCGCGGCTGGAAGGACGGCGTGGTCAAACGCCTGACCGGCGGGCTCTCGGGCCTGGCCAAGCAGCGCAAGGTCACGGTGGTCCAGGGGCTGGGCCGCTTCACCGCCGCCAACGAGGTGACGGTGGAGGGCGAGGCCGGGCGCAAGACCATCACCTTCGACCAGGCGATCATCGCCGCGGGGTCGGAGCCGGTGACGCTGCCCTTCGTGCCGCATGGCGATCCGCGGGTGATCGACAGCACGGGCGCACTGGCACTGGCGGACGTGCCGAAGAAGCTGCTCGTCATCGGCGGCGGCATCATCGGGCTGGAGATGGCGACGGTCTACCACAGCCTCGGCTCCGCCGTGACGGTGGTCGAGCTGATGGACCAGATCATTCCCGGCGCCGACAAGGACATCGTCACGCCGCTGATGAAGCGGATCGAGAAGCGCTACGCCGCCATCCTACTCAAGACCAAGGTGCTGAAGGTCGAGGCGACGGCCGAGGGGCTGGTCGCGACCTTCGAGGGGCCGAAGGGCCAGAGCAGCGAGACCTTCGACCGGGTCCTGGTCGCCGTCGGCCGCCGCCCCAACGGCAAGCTGATCGGCGCCGAGAATGCGGGCGTCGCAGTGGACGAGCGCGGCTTCATCCCGGTGGACCGGCAGCAGCGCACCAACGTGTCGAACATCTTCGCCATCGGCGACGTGGTCGGCCAGCCCATGCTCGCCCACAAGGCGGTGCATGAGGGGCGCGTGGCGGCGGAGGCGGCCTCGGGCAAGGCCAGCTTCTTCGACGCCAAGGTCATCCCCTCCGTCGCCTATACCGACCCCGAGGTGGCCTGGGTCGGCATGACGGAGAACGAGGCGAAGGCGAAGGGCATCAAGCTCGGCAAGGGGGTCTTCCCCTGGGCCGCCAGCGGGCGCTCGCTCTCGCTTGGCCGCGACGAGGGCATCACCAAGGTGCTGTTCGACGAGGCGACGCACCGCCTGGTCGGCTGCGGCATCGTGGGGCCCAGCGCGGGCGACCTGATCGCGGAGGCCGCGCTCGCCATCGAGATGGGCGCGGATGCCGAGGATATCGGCCTGACGATCCACCCCCACCCCACCCTGTCCGAGACGATCGGCATGGCGGCGGAGGTGTTCGAGGGCACGATCACCGACCTCTACATCCCGAAGAAGAAGGGCTGAGGCCGGCATGACCACCCCGGCCGGACGACAACCGCGCCCCGCCCCGACCGGGGCTGCGCGGGTGGGGGCCGTCCGGCCGCCGGCTCCCGGAAGAGCCGCCATGCGGGCGGCCATGGCGGACCGGGCCTCCAGGCACTACCTTTCCGCGACGCGCCATCCCCGGGCCGAGGCCCGAGGCCCGGCCTAGGAGAACCGCCGTCATGGACATGCCGGCCCACGCCGCGCCGATTCCGGCCCCGCCGCCCCGCAAGCCGCACCGCTGGTATTCGAACCTCTATGCCCAGGTGCTGGTCGCCATCACCCTCGGCGTGCTGCTGGGGCATTTCTGGCCGGAGATCGGCGCCTCGATGAAGCCGTTGGGCGACGGGTTCATCAAGCTGATCAAGATGCTGATCGCGCCGATCATCTTCTTCACCGTGGTCCATGGCATCGCCAGCATGGACGACATGAAGCGGGTCGGGCGCGTCGGGCTGAAGGCGCTGATCTACTTCGAGGTGATGACCACCGCCGCGCTGATCATCGGGCTGGTGGTGGTGAACCTGTGGCGGCCGGGCGCGGGGATGAACGTCGATCCGGCGGCGCTGGATACGCGCGCCATCGCCACCTACACCTCCCAGGCGGCGCACCAGACGACCGTCGACTTCCTGCTGCACATCATCCCCAACACCGTCGTCGGCGCCTTCGCCGAGGGCGAGATCCTCCAGGTCCTGCTCTTCGCCGTCCTCTTCGCCTTCGCGCTCCAGGCGCTCGGCCCGCGCGGCCAGCCGGTGCTGCACCTGATCGACCTGACGGCGAACGTCTTCTTCAAGATCGTCGGCTACGTGATGAAGCTGGCGCCGCTGGGCGCCTTCGGGGCGATGGCCTTCACCATCGGGCGCTACGGCGTGGGCACGCTGGTCTCGCTCGCCTCGCTGATGGCCGCCTTCTACGTGACCTGCCTGATCTTCGTGCTGGGCGTGCTGGGCATCGTGGCCTGGCTGTCGGGCTTCTCGATCCTCAAGTTCATCCGCTACATCAAGGAGGAGCTGCTGATCGTGCTCGGCACCTCCTCCTCGGAATCCGTCCTGCCGCGCATGCTGGCCAAGATGGAGAACGCGGGCGCGGACAAGTCCGTGGTCGGGCTGGTGATCCCCACCGGCTACTCCTTCAACCTCGACGGCACCTGTATCTACCTGACCATGGCCGCCGTCTTCCTGGCCCAGGCGACCAACACCCCGCTCTCCCTGGGGCAGGAGCTGGCGCTGATCGGCATCCTGCTGCTCACCTCGAAGGGCGCGGCGGGCGTTACCGGCTCCGGCTTCATCGTGCTGGCGGCCACCCTCGCCTCGCTGGGCACAGTGCCCGTGGCCAGCATCGCGCTGATCCTGGGCGTGGACCGCTTCATGTCCGAGGCACGGGCGCTGACCAACCTGGTCGGCAACGGCGTCGCCACCATCGTGGTCGCGAAGTGGGAGGGGGCGCTGGACATGGCCCGGCTGAACCGGGTGCTGAACGGCGAGACCGAGGCCGAGGCCGACGCGCCGGAGGACGTGGCGATCGCGCATGACGCGGCGGGCGAGACCACCCTCGCCAGCCGCCAGTCCCACTAGCGTCGCACGGGCTGGCGATGGCGGACAGGGCGGGCATGTCGGACCGGGAGCAGGGCGGCGCCGCGGCCGTGGCCGCCACCCCCCGCGCGCCCGAGACCCGGCCCGATCCCGGCCTGCACCGCATCGTCATCGTGGGCGGCGGCGCCGGCGGGCTGGAGCTGGCGACGCGGCTGGGCGACACGCTCGGCCGGCGCGGCGAGGCGGAGATCTCCCTGGTCGACCGCGGCCGCCGCCACCTGTGGAAGCCGCTGCTGCACGAGGTCGCGGCCGGCAGCATGAACGTGGACGAGCACGAGCTGGACTATCTCGCCCAGGCGCACTGGCACCATTTCCGCTTCCGCTACGGCGAGATGATCGGCCTCGACCGCGCCGCGAAGCAGGTGTTGCTGGCTCCCACGCTGGACGAGGAGGGGCGGGAGATCACGCCCCGCCGCACCATTCCCTACGACACGCTGGTGATCGCCGTCGGCAGCGTGGTGAACGATTTCGGCACCCCCGGCGTGGCGGAGCACGCCATCGCCCTCGACACCCTGGCCCAGGCGGAGCGCTTCAACCGGCGCCTAGTGAACGCCTGCCTGCGCGCCCATACCCAGCACGGGCCGGTGCGGCCGGAGCAGCTCCACGTGGCCATCATCGGCGCCGGCGCCACGGGGTCGGAGCTGGCGGCCGAGCTGCACCGCACGACGCGCACCGTCATCGCCTATGGCCTGGACCGGGTGGACCCGGAGCGCGATATCCAGATCACCCTGATCGAGGCGGCGGAGCGTATCCTGCCCGGCCTGCCGCCGCGAATCTCCGCCGCCGCGACCGGCGTGCTGACGCGGCTCGGCGTCGAGATCCGGGTGAACGCCAAGGTCAGCGAGGTCCGCGCCGATGGCGTGCAACTCGCCGATGGCGGCTTCATCCCCTCCGAGCTGGTGGTCTGGGCGGCGGGGGTGAAGGGGCCGGCGGTGCTGGCCGAGCTCGACGGGCTGGAGGTGACGAAGACCAACCAGCTCGTCGTCGGGCCGACCTTGCAGACCACGCGCGATGCGGACGTCTTCGCCTTCGGCGACTGCGCCGCGGCGCCCCGGCCCGGGCACGACCGCCCCGTCCCGCCCCGCGCCCAGGCGGCGCACCAGCAGGCGGAGCACCTGTTCCGCCAGCTCCGCCGCCGGCTGCGCGGGGAGGCGCCGGAGCCCTACACCTATCGCGACTTCGGCTCGCTGGTCTCGCTGGGCGAGGAGCGGACGGTGGGGAACCTGATGGGCTTCCTCTCCGGCAAGAGCATGATGATCGAGGGCTTCGTCGCCCGCATCATGTACCAGTCGCTCTACAAGATGCACGAACGCGCGCTGCACGGCTGGCCCAAGGTGGCGCTGACGACCCTGGCGCGGCTGATCACGCGGCGGACCGAGCCGCATGTGAAGCTGCACTGACGGTTTCCCGACAAGGAAGGAAGCGAGAGATGGACGACATCGTCATTGCCTCGGCGGCGCGGACGCCGGTGGGCGCGTTCAACGGGGCCCTGGCCGGGCTGCCGGCCTCGGCGCTGGGCACCATCGCGATCAAGGCCGCGCTGGAGCGTGCGGGGGTGAGCGCGGAGGAGGTGGACGAGGTGATCCTCGGCCAGGTCCTGACCGCGCTGGGCGGGCAGAACCCGCCCCGCCAGGCGGCGGTGAATGCGGGCATCCCCGTCGAGCGCACCGCCTTCGCGATCAACCAGGTCTGCGGGTCCGGCCTGCGCTCCGTCGCGCTCGCGGCACAGCAGATCCTGACCGGCGACGCGTCCATCGTGATCGCGGGCGGGCAGGAGAGCATGAGCCAGTCGCCGCACGCCGCGCACCTGCGCAACGGGCAGAAGATGGGTGACCTGGCCTTCGTCGACACGATGATCCGCGACGGGCTGTGGGACGCCTTCAACGGCTACCACATGGGCACGACAGCCGAGAACGTGGCCAAGGCCTTCCAGATCACCCGCGAGCAGCAGGACGCCTTCGCCGCCGCCAGCCAGCGCAAGGCAGGCGAGGCGCAGAAGGCGGGCCGCTTCGACGAGGAGATCACGGCCGTCACCGTGAAGGGCCGCAAGGGCGACACGGTGGTGGACAAGGACGAGTACCCGAAGCCGGAGACGACCGCCGAGATCCTGGCCAAGCTGCGCCCCGCCTTCTCCAAGGACGGCACGGTGACGGCCGGCAACGCCTCGGGCATCAACGATGGCGCCGCCGCCTTCGTGGTGATGAAGGCGTCCGAGGCGGCGAAGCGCGGCATCACGCCGCTGGCGCGCATCGCCTCCTGGGCCACGGCGGGGGTCGATCCGACCATCATGGGCACCGGGCCGATCCCGGCGTCGCGCAAGGCGCTGAAGAAGGCCGGCTGGAACATCCAGGACCTCGACCTGATCGAGGCGAACGAGGCCTTCGCGGCGCAGGCCTGCGCGGTGAACAAGGACCTCGGCTGGGACCCGGACAGGGTGAACGTGAACGGCGGCGCCATCGCGCTGGGCCATCCGATCGGCGCCTCGGGCGCGCGCGTGCTGACGACGCTGCTCTACGAGATGAAGCGGCGCGGCGCGAAGAAGGGCCTGACCACGCTGTGCATCGGCGGCGGCATGGGTGTCGCCATGTGCGTGGAAGCCGCCTGAGGCGGTGACGCGCCGGCCCCGGGGCGATCCCGGGGCCGGCGCCCCAGAACAGCCGGACGGGGAGGAACGGGAAGAACGCCATGGCACGCAGCCCCAGAAGCAGGAAGGTGTCTCCCGCAGCCGAGGAGATCCCCGAGCCGCCGCCCGCCGAGGCCCTCCAGGCCCCGGACGGCGACGTGCGCCCGCCCGAGGCGAAGGGACCCGACGCCCCGCCGGGCTGGACCCCGCCGGAGCCGCCGCCCGCCGAGGCGGGCGCCGAGACGGGCGGCCCGCCGGGCCCCGATGCCATGCTGGGCCTCTGGTCCTCCTGGATGCGGGCCATGTCCGGGGCCACGCCCGCCTGGAGCAACCCGAGCGCCGCCTGGTGGCAGGGCGCGGGCGACGAGATGGCCGGCGCCTTCCTGGCCGGCGGGGTGCGGCAGGTGAACGAGGCGCTGGCCCGCGACCCCGTGCTGCGCGCCGTGGACAAGGTGTGGAACGCCAACCCGCTGCGCCAGGTGGTGCCGGTGGACTGGGCGGAGATCGCCCGCGCGCTGCGGACCGTCTGGCTGCGCTCGCTCGGCAACCCGGCCACCGCCATGGCCGCGGCGGCGGAGCTGAACGCCTCGCTCTGGCGCACGGCGATGGAGAACTGGAACGAGGCGAGCCGCCGCTGGCTCGGCACCGCCGAGGCCGCGGCGCCGGAGGCCAAGGGCAGCGACAAGCGCTTCGCCGCGCCGGAATGGCAGAACAACCCCGCCTACCGCACGCTGAAGGACGCCTACCTGCTCGCCTCCGACTGGCTGCTGCGCCAGGGGGAGAGCGGCGACATGGACGAGGCGGAGCGGCAGCGGCTGAACTTCCACCTGCGCCAGTTCGTCGATGCGACCAGCCCGTCGCTGATGCTGCTCTCCAACCCCGCCGCGCTGAGGCGCGCGATGGAGACGGGCGGCGCCAGCCTCGCCGACGGCGCGCGCAACCTCGCCAACGACCTGCGCGAGGGGCGGCTGTCCATGGTGGACGCCACCGCCTTCGCGCCGGGGCGCAACCTCGCCCTCTCGCCGGGCAAGGTCGTCCACCGCAGCAAGCTGATCGAGCTGATCCAGTACGCGCCGACGCAGGAAAGCGTGCACAAGGTGCCGCTGCTGCTGCTGCCGCCCTGGATCAACAAGTTCTACATCCTCGACATGCAGCCGAAGAACAGCCTGGTGAAGCACCTGAACGACCAGGGCTTCACGGTGTTCATGGTGTCGTGGAAGAACCCCGACGCCTCGATGGACGGCACCACCATCGAGGACTACATCGACCTGGGCGTGCTGGAAGCCAGCGACGTGGTGCGCGACATCACCGGCAGCGCCAAGGTCAACATCATGGGCTACTGCATCGGCGGCACCATGCTGGCGATGGCGCTGTCCTGGCTGGCGGCGAAGGGGGACGACCGCTTCGCCTCGGCGACCTTCATGGTCTCGCTGCAGGACTTCTCGAAGGTCGGCGACACCGCCGTCTTCGTGGAGGAGCCGGCGGTGGACCTGATGGAGCAGCAGATGATGGAACGCGGCTACCTGGACAGCCGCGAGATGTCCAACATGTTCAACCTGCTGCGCTCGAACGACCTGATCTGGGCCAACGTCGTCAACAACTACCTGATGGGCGAGAAGCCGCCGGCCTTCGACCTGCTCTACTGGAACAGCGACGGCACGCGCATGGCCCGCGCCGCGCACAGCTGGTACCTGCGCAACACCTACCGCGAGAACAACCTGATCAAGCCGGGCGCGATCCGCCTCAAGGGCGAGGCGATCGACCTGGGGAAGATCACCCTCCCCCTCTACGCCGTCGGCGCGGAGAAGGACCACATCGTCCCCTGGGACGCGGCCTGGCGCATCACCAAGCTGGCGGGCGGCGAGGTCCGCTTCATCCTCGCCTCCAGCGGCCACATCGCGGGCATCATCAACCCGCCCGGCGGCAAGGGCACCTACTGGACCCAGCCGGCGGAGGCGCCGGAGGTGGCGACGGCGGGCGAGTGGCGCCGCGCCGCCGAACGGCACGACGGCAGCTGGTGGACGGACTGGACCGCCTGGCTGGCGCAGCGTTCCGGCCGCAAGGGCCCGCCGCCGCCGATGGGCAGCGCGTCCCATCCCCCCTTGATGGACGCGCCGGGCGACTACGTGATGGAGAAGTAGCCGGGAAAGGGTTCGGGCCATGAAGTTCAACATCGAGGTGGACTGCACGCCGGAGGAGGCGCGAAGCTTCTTCGGCCTGCCCGACGTGAAGCCGATGCAGGACGCCGTCATGGCCCGGATGGAGAAGCAGATGCTGGAGGCGTTGTCGGCGACGACGCCGGAGGCGCTGTTCAAGGCATGGATGCCGCTCTCTCCCTGGAACCCCGCCCAGGCGCAGGAGATGATGGCCAACATAATGCGCGCGCCGTTCGGCAACATGGGTGGCTCCGCCGGAGCGACCGGCGGCAAGCGCGAGAAGTGACCGGCGGCCCGGTCCGGGCCGTCGGAACGTTTGGGGCTTCACAGCAAGGAGGAATCTCCATGGCACGCGTAGCATTGGTGACGGGCGGGCAGCGCGGGATCGGCGCCGCCATCAGCGAGGCGCTGAAGGCGCAGGGGCGGACGGTCATCGCCTCCTATGCCGGCAACGAGGCGGCCGCCGCCGCCTTCACCGAGCGCACCGGCATCCCGACCCGCAAGTTCGACGTGGGCGACTTCGAGGCCTGCCGGACGGCGGTCGCGGCGATCACCGAGGAGTTCGGCCAGATCGAGGTGCTGGTGAACAATGCGGGCATCACCCGCGACGGCACCATGAAGCGCATGGACCGGAAGATGTGGGACGAGGTGATCGACACCAACCTCGGCTCCTGCTTCAACCTGTGCAAGCTGGTCTGGGACGGCATGACGGCCAAGAAGTTCGGCCGCATCGTCAACATCGGCTCGATCAACGGCCAGGCCGGCCAGTACGGTCAGGTGAACTACGCCGCCGCCAAGTCGGGCATCCACGGCTTCACCAAGGCGCTGGCGCAGGAAGGCGCCAAGGGTGGCATCACCGTGAACGCCATCGCGCCCGGCTACGTGGACACGGAGATGGTCCGCGCGGTGCCGCCCGACGTGCTGGAGAAGATCATCGCCCGCATCCCGCGCGGCCGGCTCGGCACGGCGGAGGACATCGCCCGCGGCGTCGCCTTCCTCACCGCGGACGAGGCGGACTTCATCACCGGCTCCACGCTGTCGATCAACGGCGGCCAGCACATGTACTGAAGGCCAGCGGGCGGCGAGGGCCATGCCTTCGCTGCCCGGTGGCAGAGGGGGCGCCGACAGTTGCGCCCCTTGTCCAGGCGCAGACCTCATGCGTGCGGCGGGATGCGTTGGCGTCCGGCGCCCGTGGCCCGGGGGCAAGGCGCGGCCTCGCCCCCGTACCCCCACTCCGCCAGGACCCTGCGGGCCCTGGACCCGATTGGCGCTGCCGCGGGACAGCCTGACACGGGGTCACAGCGCCGAGGAGCCATGCTCCTCGGCGGGACCGGCCGCCGCACTCGCTGACGCCTTCTGAAGTTTTTCCAGAGTCCCGCCTGTCCGCGCTCCGTCAGGGTTCAGCCCGCAGACTGATACCCACCGCACAGAACCAACTCCCAGCGGGGTCCGGGGCCCGCTTGTGGCCCCGGCAGGGGAGGGTCTGGGAGGGGACGGCGTCCCCTCCCGGTCCCACGCCGGAACACGACAGCACCACAGGCCAGGTCATCCCGCCGTCCGGATCAGGTCCCCTTTCTCGGGCCGGGACCTCAGGCGCGGGCGGCGTCCTGCACGTGCAGGCTGGTGGTGACGGTGCCGTTCCAGCTTTCCGCCCGCAGCGCGCCGCACAGGTGGACCGGCGCCCCGCCGGAGGTCAGGAGGAGCTGCGCCAGCGGCCCGTCCTTGGCGCGGAAGCAGATGGCCTTCAGCCGTCCGCCCCCCTCCCCTTCCAGGAAGGCGCGCACCGTCCCGCCCTCGCGTCCGACGCGGTCGGCGCGCACGATGCGGGCCCGGCGCAAGGCGAAGAGGGGCTCCTCGTTGCCCGGACCGAAGGGCGCTAGGCGTCCCACCTGCCCCGCCATCTCGGCCGTCGCGGCCTGGACGGACAGCGTGCCCTCCACCGCCAGGTCGGCCGCGGCTGGCAGGGCGTTGGCGTGGCTCAGCCGCTCGGCCAGGAAGGCGCGCAGCTCCGACTCCCGGTCGGGCGCGAAGGAGAAGCCGGCGGCCATGGCATGCCCGCCGCCGGTCAGCAGCAAACCTGACTGCCGGGCGGCGATGATGGCGGCCCCCAGGTCGACGCCAGGGACCGAGCGGCCGGAGCCACGCGCCACCCCGTCGGCGATGCCGGCCACCAGGGACGGGCGGTTGAAGCGTTCTTTCAGCCGGCCGGCGACGATGCCGACCACGCCGGGATGCCAGCCCTCGCGGGAGACCAGCAGCACGGGGCTGCCCGCATCCGCCTGCCGCTCGCCCTCGGCGATGGCGGCACCCAGGACGTCGGCCTCCACCTCCTGGCGCCGGCGGTTCACCGCGTCCAGCCGCTCCGCCATGGCGCGGGCCTCGACCGGGTCGTCCCCGGCCAGCAGCCGCAGGGCGAGGTCCGGCTCGCCGATCCGGCCGGAGGCGTTGATGCGGGGGCCGAGGACGTAGCCGAGCGTATGGGCGGTCGGCGCCTCCTTCACCCCGGCCACCTCCAGCAGCGCGGCGATGCCGGGGCGCTCGCGCCGGGCCATCACCTTCAGCCCCTGCGCGACCAGCGCGCGGTTCAGCCCGGTCAGCGGCATCACGTCGCAGACGGTGGCCAGCGCCACGAGGTCCAGCAGCTCCAGCAGCCGCGGCTCGTCGCGATGGGCGAAGAAGCCGGAGCGGCGCAGCACCCGCTGGGTCGCCACCGCGGCCAGGAAGCCCACCGCCGCGGCGCAGAGATGGTTCAGGCCGGAGGTGCAGTCGATCCGGTTGGGGTTGACCGCCGCGACGATCCGGGGCGGCGGGCCCTCCGCCTTGTGGTGGTCCAGCACGACCACCTCGGCGTGGCCGCGCGCCGCCTCCAGCGCCTCGTGCGCCGCGATGCCGCAATCGACGCAGACGATCAGCGTCGCGCCGTCCTCGCAGAGCCGGGCGATGGCGGCCGGGTTGGGGCCGTAGCCCTCGCGGATGCGGTCGGGGACGTAGTGCTCCGCCTCGCAACCCAGGGCGCGCAGCACCCGCACCATCAGCGCGCCGGAACAGGCGCCGTCCACGTCGTAGTCGCCATAGACCGCGACCCGCTCGCCCTCGCGCACGGCGCGCGCCAGCCGGTCGGCGGCCGCGTCCATGTCCACGAGGCAGGAGGGGTCGGGCAGCAGCGCCCGCAGCGTCGGGTCGAGGAAGTCCGGCGCCGCCTCCGGGCTCACGCCCCGGCCGGCGAGGAGGCGCCCGACCAGCTCGGGCACCGCCAGGCGCTGGGCGATGGCGAGGCCCAGCCGCTCGTCGCCGCCGCGCCAGACCCAGCGGCGGCCCGTGACGCTCTGGGCGACGCCGAGGACCGGTTCGGCGCCCGCCGCTCTGCCGGGCTCCCCGTCAGGCAAAGAAGCGGCCCGGCTTCAGGGTCTGGTTGTGGTGGCCCTCGATGTAGCGGACGGTGCCCGTCTTGCTGCGCATGACGATGGAATGCGTCACGGCGCCCTGGCCGGTCTTGCGCACGCCGCGCAGGAAGGCGCCGGTGGTCACGCCGGTCGCGGCGAAGATCACGTCGCCCCGCGCCATCTCGTGGGTCGAGAACTTCTTGTGCGGGTCGAGGATGCCCATGGCCTTGGCGCGCTCGACCTGGCTGTCATCCTCGTAGAGCAGCCGGCCCTGGAGCTGGCCGCCGATGCAGCGGAAGGCGGCGGCGGCCAGCACGCCCTCCGGCGCGCCGCCCGAGCCCATGTAGATGTCCACCCCCGCCTCGGGCTGGGAGCAGGCGACCACGCCGGCCACGTCGCCATCGCCCAGCAGCATGATGCGCGCGCCCGCCTCGCGGCAGGCGCGGATCATCTCCTTGTGGCGGTCGCGGTCCAGGGTGCAGACGACCAAGTCGTTGATGTCGCACTTCTTGGCCCGTGCCAGCTCGCGCAGGTTCTGGGCCGGGGTGGCGTCCAGGTCCACCACCCCCGCCGGCAGGCCGGGGCCCACCGCGATCTTGTCCATGTAGATGTCGGGCGCGTGCAGGAAGCCGCCGGATTCCGCCACCGCCAGCACGGCGATCGCGTTGGGGCCGCCCTTGGCGGTGATCGAGGTGCCTTCCAGCGGGTCCACGGCGATGTCCACCGCCATGCCGCCGGCCCCGACCTTCTCGCCGATGTAGAGCATCGGCGCCTCGTCCATCTCGCCCTCGCCGATCACCACCGTGCCGGTGATGGCCACCGCGTCGAAGGCGCGGCGCATCGCGTCCACCGCGGCGCCGTCGGCCGAGTTCTTGTCGCCCCGCCCGATCCAGGCGGAGGCGGCGAGCGCCGCCGCCTCGGTCACCCGCACCAGCTCCAGGGCGAGGTTGCGGTCGGAATGGGTGGCGTCGCGCGTGATGTCCGACATGGTCCCGGCTCCCGTGCCTCAGAAGGTCTCGATTCGGATCAGCGCCGGCGGCTCCAGCACCGTCTCCAGCGCCTCGATCCGCGACAGGGCGGCGCGCATCGCCCGCTCCGTCGCGTCATGCGTGGTCAGCACCACCGGCACCGCCTCGCCCGGGGCGCGGCCGCGCTGGATCATGGATTCCAGGCTGATGCCGGCATCGCGCAGCGCGCCCGTCACGTCCGCGATCACGCCGGGGCGGTCCACCACCATCAGCCGCAGGTAGTAGGCCCCGGCGCGCTCCGCCATCGGGACGGAGGGGTCGGGGCTCAGCGCCTCCAGCCCCGCGCCCCAGACGGGGGTGTGGCGCTCGCGGGCGATGTCGATCAGGTCGGCCACCACCGCGCTGGCGGTGGGTCCCGCCCCGGCGCCGCGGCCCTCCAGCACCACGCGGCCGACGAAGTCGCCCTCCGCCACCACGGCGTTGAACACCCCGTCCACCCGCGCCAGCGGATGCGCGACCGGCACCATGCAGGGATGGACGCGGGTCTCGATCCCCGCCGCGGTGCTGCGGGCGAGGCCCAGCAGCTTGATGCGGAAGCCCAGCTCGTCGGCGAGCCGGATGTCGAGCGCCGAGATGCGCCGGATGCCCTCGACATGCACGGCCGAGAAATCCACCGGCCGGCCGAAGGCCAGCGCCGCCAGGATGGCCAGCTTGTGCGCGGCGTCGATGCCGTCCACGTCGAAGGAGGGGTCGGCCTCGGCGTAGCCGAGCTTCTGCGCCTCCCCCAGCACCTCGGCGAACTCGCGCCCCTGCTCGCGCATCACGGTCAGGATGTAGTTGCAGGTGCCGTTGAGGATGCCGGTGACGCGGGAGAGGCGGTTGGCCGCCAGCCCCTCGCGCAGCGCCTTGATGGCGGGGATGCCGCCCGCGACCGCCGCCTCGAAGGCCAGCGGCACGCCCCTGGCTTCGGCGGCGCGGGCCAGCTCCGCGCCATGGACGGCGAGCAGCGCCTTGTTCGCGGTGACCACGGGCTTGCCGGCGGCCAGCGCCGCCTCGACCGTGGCGCGGGCCGGGCCCTCGGCGCCGCCGATCGCCTCGACCACCACCTCCACGTCCGGGTCGTGGGCGAGGGCGGCCGGGTCCTCGTACCAGCGCAGCCCTTCCAGCGAGAGGCCGCGGTCGCGCGCCCGGTCGCGCGCGGCGACGGCGGTGACGGCGAGCGGCCGGCCGGCGCGGGCGGCGATCAGCTCCGCATTGGCACGCAGCAGGGCGAGCGTGCCCGCGCCCACGGTGCCGAGGCCCGCGAGCCCGATGGCGAGGGGACGGCTCACGCCCGTGCGAGCTCCGTGGGGGCCAGATCCGTGGGGGCCTCGGCGGAAGGCCCGCCATTGTCGGCGGCGAGGAAGGTGCGGATGCCGCGCAACGCCTGGCGGATGCGGTGGGCGTTCTCCACGGTCGCGATGCGGACATGGCCGTCGCCATACTCGCCGAAGCCGATTCCGGGTGCCACGGCGACCTTGGCCTTGGCCAGCAGCAGCTTGGAGAACTCGACCGAGCCCAGGTGGCGGAAGCGCTCCGGGATCGGCGCCCAGACGAACATGGAGCCCTCGGGCGAGGGCACGTCCCAGCCGGCCTGCTTCAGCCCCTTCACCAGGATGTCGCGGCGCTCCCGGTACAGGGTCCGCATCTCCGCCACGCAGTCCTGCGGCCCGTTCAGCGCGGCGGTGGCGGCGACCTGGATCGGCGTGAAGGCGCCGTAGTCCAGGTAGGACTTCACCCGCGTCAGGGCGGCGATCAGCTTCGGGTTGCCGGCGGCGAAGCCCATGCGCCAGCCGGGCATGTTGTAGGTCTTGGACATGGAGGTGAACTCCACCGCCACGTCCTTGGCCCCCGGCACCTCCAGGATGGAGGGCGGCACCTTGTCGCCGAAATACAGCTCCGCATAGGCGAGGTCGGACAGCACGAACAGGTCGTGCTGCTTCGCCATCCGCACCACCTCGCGGTAGAACTCGATATCGGCCAGCAGCGCCGTCGGGTTGGACGGGAAGTTCACGATCAGCGCGGTGGGCTTGGGCACGGAATGCCGCACCGCCCGGTCGATCGCCGCCAGCATCTCGTCATCCGGGGTGTGCGGGATGGACCGCACCGACGCGCCGGCGATGATGAAGCCGAACTGGTGGATCGGATAGGACGGGTTGGGCACCAGGATGGTGTCGCCCGGCGAGGTGATGGCCTGGGCCAGGTTCGCCAGCCCCTCCTTCGACCCCAGGGTCGCGACCACCTCCGTCTCCGGGTCGAGCTTCACCCCGAAGCGGCGGGCATAGTAGCCGGCGAGCGCCTTGCGCAGCCCGGGGATGCCCTTCGAGGCGGAATAGCGGTGGGTGCGCGGGTCCTGCACCGCCTCGACCAGCTTGGCCACGATGTGCGGGGGCGTCGGGCTGTCCGGATTGCCCATGCCCAGGTCCACGATGTCCTCCGCCGCCGCCCGCGCCTTGGCCTTGGCGCCGTTCACCTCGGCGAAGACATAGGGCGGCAGTCGGCGGATGCGGTGGAATTCGTCGCTCATGATGGCAGTCCGGGTTATCGATCCGGCCACGTGTAGCCCCACCGCCGCTCCAGGGCGAGGCCCGGCGTCGCGGCAACCCCGCCGCCCGCGCCGCCCCGGGGCGGCGGCTAGGGGTTGCGCAGCAGCGCCGGCGGCGGGGGCGGGGCGGAGAGGTCGGGGGCCGGCGGGGCCAGCAGCTCGGCCGGCGGGGCGGCCGGGGCCTGCGGACCGGGGTCCGCCGTGTCGCCGCGCAGCACCTCGCTGCTCGGGCTGGGGCCGATCGGCGGGGCGGCGGCCAGGCGGGCCGGCGCCGGCGGCTGGCGGGGGACCTCCGCGGCGCCCGGGGTGGCCGGCGGGTCGGGCAGCGGAACGTCCGACGGCAGGGGGCTGCGGGACTGGGCGCGGTAGTCGGCCAGGGCGCGGGACAGCGCCTCGCGGGCCGAGGCCTCCCCGCGGGCCGGGCGCTGCGGCACGTTGGCCAGGTTCGGGTAGCGATCGTCCAGGCCGGGCGGCATGGCGCGGCCGTCCAGCGCCTCGCCGGAGACCTGGCGGTAGAATTCCAGCGGCCCCTCGCCGGGGGAGCCGACGCAGCCGGCCAGCAGCAGGAGGCCCGGTAACAGGAGGCCCGGCAGCGGCCGGCAGGCCGGCAGCAGGGGGGGCAGCGGCCATGCGGCCCACCATCCTTGCCGCCCCCTGCCGCCCCGCCTAGTTTCGTCCTGCCTGTGGTCCATCCCGCAACCGTCCCGCTACTCCAAGCCGGTTTGCCGCAGAACCGAAGAGCCGTGAAGCGCCTTCGGCAGGCCGTGCGGGCGACGCGGCGGGAAGGGGCCGGAGGCGAGGAAGCGCGAGAACGACGAGCACGATGAGCCAGGATTCCGGTTCCACCGACAAGCCCTTCGCCATGCCCGATCCGGCCCTGGTCAGCCGCACCATGGCCGATGTCGCCGAGCGTGGGCAGCGCATCGTCGCCGACTTCCTCAAGCGGCAGCGCGACATCCTGCCGCCCGGAAGGCCGGATGCGGGGAGCAACCCGCTCGACCCGCTGAACCTGGGCGGCGCCTTCATGGAGATGGCCGCGCGGCTGATGACCAACCCGGCCCGGCTGATGCAGGCGCAGATCGGCTTCTGGCAGGACTACCTGACGCTGTGGCAGAACACGGCGCGGCGGATGATGGGCGATCCGGTCCAGCCGGTGATCGCCGAGCCGAAGGGCGACAGGCGCTTCAAGGACGACGCCTGGCGCGAGAACGAGGTCTTCGACTTCATCAAGCAATCCTACCTGCTCTCCGCCCGCTACCTGCAGAACGTCGTGCGCGGGACGGAGGAGACGCTCGATCCGCGGATCGTTCAGAAGGTGGATTTCTACACCCGCCAGTTCGTGGACGCGATGAGCCCGAGCAACTTCCTGCTGACCAACCCGGAGGTGCTGCGGCGCACCGCCGAGACGGGCGGCGAGAACCTGCTGAAGGGGCTGTCCAACCTGCTGGGCGACCTGGAGCGCGGGCGCGGCAACCTGCGCATCAGCATGACCGACCACAGCAAGTTCGAGGTCGGCGGGAACCTCGCGGTGACGCCCGGTCAGGTGGTGTACCGCAACGCGCTGATGGAGCTGATCCAGTACGCGCCGACGACCGAGACGGTGCTGAAGCGGCCGCTGCTGATCGTGCCGCCCTGGATTAACAAGTACTACGTGCTGGACCTGCGGCCGAAGAACTCCTTCATCCGCTGGGCGGTGGCGCAGGGGCATACGGTCTTCGTCATCTCCTGGGTCAACCCGGACGAGACGCTCGCGGCCAGCGGCTTCGAGGACTACATGCGCCAGGGTCCCTACGAGGCGCTGGACGCCATCCAGAAGGCGACGGGCGAGCGGCAGGTGAACGCCATCGGCTACTGCCTGGGCGGCACGCTGCTGGCGGCGACGCTGGCGCACATGGCGGCGAAGCGCGACACGCGCATCCGCTCGGCGACCTACTTCACCACCATGGTGGATTTCGAGGAGGCGGGCGAGCTCGGCGTCTTCATCGACGAGGAGCAGCTCCAGGCGCTGGAGGAGCGCATGGAGCGGCGCGGCTTCCTGGAAGGCCGCGAGATGGCCGCCACCTTCAACATGCTGCGCGCCAACGACCTGATCTGGTCCTTCGTGGTGCAGAACTACCTGCTGGGGCAGGAGCCCTTCCCCTTCGACCTGCTCTACTGGAACGACGACAGCACCCGCATGCCGGCGGCGATGCACAGCTTCTACCTGCGCCGCATGTACCAGCAGAACGACCTGGTGAAGCCGGGCGGGGTGACGCTGGACGGCGTCGCGCTCGACCTGCGGAAGATCAGGGTGCCGAGCTACGTCCTCGCCACGCGCGAGGACCACATCGCCCCGTGGAAGAGCGCCTATCGCGCCACGCAGCTCTATGGCGGGCCGACGCGCTTCGTCCTCGCCGCCTCCGGCCATATCGCCGGCGTCGTGAACCCGCCCGAGGCCGGCAAGTACAGCCACTGGGTCGGCGGCGAGCTGCCGAAGGAACCGGAGCAGTGGCTGGAAGGCGCGACGGAGCTGGCCGGCTCCTGGTGGCCCGACTGGCAGCGCTGGGTGACGGGGCTGGACGACACGGAGGTGGCCGCGCGCGAGCCGGGCAGCCCTGCCCTGCCGCCGCTGGAGCCGGCGCCGGGCCGCTACGTGACGGTCACGGATCTCGACTGAGGACGGCGCCCCGCCGCGGGCCGGCGCCCACGGCGGGAGGAGGGCGAGACCCCCGGCACGCCGGCGGGGGCCGCCCGGGAACGGGCACAGGCGGCGGACAGGGAGGGCGGGCATGGCACGGATCGGCTTCGTGGGGCTGGGGAACATGGGGGGCCCGATGGCGCGCAACCTGCTGCGCGCCGGCCACGAGCTGGCGGTCTTCGACCTCTCGGCCGAGGCCATGGCGCATGTCCCGGGCGCCCGCCAGACCGGCTCCGCCGCCGAGGCGGCGCGGGGGGCGGAGTTCGTCCTCACCATGCTCCCCGCCGGGCAGCATGTGCGCGAGGCCTGGATCGGCGCCGGCGGGATGGCCGATGCCTGCGCGGGCGACGCGGTGCTGATCGACTGCTCCACCATCGACGTGGCAACGTCGCGCGAGGTGGCGACCGCCAGCGGCCGGGCGATGCTGGACGCCCCCGTCTCCGGCGGAGTGATGGGGGCGGAGGCGGGCACCCTCACCTTCATGGTCGGCGGCCCCGACGCCGCCTTCGCCCGGGCCGAGCCGGTCCTGGCCGCCATGGGCAGGACCATCGTGCATTGCGGCGCCTCCGGCGCCGGGCAGGCGGCCAAGGCCTGCAACAACATGCTGCTGGCGATCAGCATGATCGGCACCTGCGAGGCCTTCGTCCTGGCGGAGCGGCTCGGCCTGTCGCATCAGGCGCTGTTCGACGTCGCCTCGAAATCCTCCGGCCAGTGCTGGGCCCTGACCACCTACTGCCCCGTACCGGGGCCGGTGCCGGGCAGTCCGGCCAACCGCGACTACCGCCCCGGCTTCGCCGCCGCGCTGATGGCCAAGGATGTCGGGCTGGCGCAGCAGGCGGCGGGGGAAACCGGTGCCCAGACCCCGCTGGGGGCCCAGGCGCTGGCGCTGTACCAGCGCTTCGTCGGGGACGGAAATGGCGGGGTGGATTTCTCCGGAATCATCCGCATGCTGCGGGGCAGCAAGACGGAGACGGATGGATGAGCGAAACCGGGGACCTGCCGCTGCTGCTCGGCCTGTCGGGCAGCCTGCGCAAGGCGTCGCACTGCACGGCCGTGCTGCGCGCCCTGCAGGAGGCGGCGGCGCCGCAGGCACGGATGGAGCTGCTGCCGCTGGACGAGGTGCCGCTCTACAACCAGGACCTGGACACGGAGGACCCGCCGCTGGGCGTGAAGATGCTGCGCGCCGCGGTGGGCCGGGCCGACGGGCTGGTGATCTGCTCGCCGGAATACAATGGCGGCATGTCCGGGGTGATCAAGAACGCGCTGGACTGGGCGTCCCGCCCCTATGGCAAGTCGAAGCTGAAGGGCAAGCCGGTGCTGATCATGACCGCCTCCCCTGCCTCGACCGGCGGCGCGCGCGCGCAGAGCCAGCTGCGCGACACGCTCTTCTCGACCGAATCCCGCATCGTCACCCGGCCCGAGGTGGCCATCGCCCAGGCGGACAAGAAGGTCTCCGAAGGCAAGCTGGTGGAGGAGGCGGCGCTGCGCTTCGCCCTCAATGCCGTCGGCGATCTCCTGCGCGACATCCGCGCGCTGCACGCCGCCGCGGCCTGAAGGACCGGGGCCCGCCCGGATGGCGGGCCCGCCGGGATCAGCCCGCCTGCTCCGCCGCATGCGCCCGCGCCAGGGCCGCCATGCTCTCGAAGCGGAAGTCGAAGCGGGGCCGCTCGCCCGGATCCATGGTCGCGCCGAAGCCCTCCTGCTGGTGGCGGCGGTGGATCCAGCAGGAGGCCAGGCCGACCTCGTTCGCCGGCTTGTGGTCGTGGAACAGGCTCTCCGCCGTGTGCAGCACCTCGCCCGCTCCCAGCCCCATGCTGCCCAGGCGGTCGAGCATGTAGCGGAAGTTGCGCAGGCTGGGCTTGTAGCTGCCGGCGTCCTCCGCCGTGATGATGGCGTCGAACTCCACGCCCAGGCGCCGGTTGCTGTACGTGAAGGTCTCGTTGTCCACGTTGGACAGGATGACCAGCCTGTAGAAGCGCTTGAGGTAGGCGAGCGCCTCGGCCGAATCCGGGAAGGCCGGCCAGTCCCGGACCGAGAGGCCGTAGCGGACGCACTCCTCCCAGTCCGCCGCCACACCCCATTCCTCGGCGAGCCGCTTGTAGACGATCGCCAGCAGCTCCCGGTACGGCTTGGTCGGCGTCTGCGCCTGCTGCGCGGATTCGTGCCGCGCATGCGCCTGCAGGATGGCGTCGCGCGTCAGGCCGCGCCCCGCGCGGTCGGCCAGCGGCTGCAGCGCCGCGACCATGCCGCCCTCCCAGTCGATCAGCGTGCCGTAGCAGTCGAAGGTCAGCACCTTGTAGTCGCTCAGCCGCATGCGGGCCTCCCGTTCCGTCCGTGGCACGCTCAGGCGCCCAGCTCGTCCTTGACGAAGCGCCCGCCCTTCAGGATGGCGGGCATGTGCCGGCCCTGGCCGGTCAGCAGGGACAGGTCGGCCAGCGGATCGCCGTCGACCACGATCAGGTCGGCCAGCGCCCCGGGAGCCAGCACGCCCAGCCGCCCCTCCTGCTTCACCACCTTCGCGGCGTTGACGGTGGCGGAGCGGATCACCTCCATCGCCGGCAACACCCGGCCGCGGAGGGTGAACTCGTCCGACTGGTGCCGGTGCATGGGGCCGAGCAGGTCGGAGCCATAGGCCATCATCACCCCCGCCTCGTGCAGGATGCCCAGCGCCTCGATGCCCTGGCCGCGCACCACCTCGATCTTGGCGACGGAGGCGGGCGGCAGGCCGAGCTGCGCCCCCTCCTTCGCCAGCCGGTCGAAGGTGACGTTGGTCGGCACGACATAGGCACCGCGCTCCTTCACCAGCCGCGCCGTCTCCGGCGTGATCAGGTTGCCGTGCTCCACGGAGACGACGCCCAGCTCGACCGCCCGCCGGATCGCGTCGTCCGTGTAGAGGTGGGCGGCGACGTAGGTGCCGGCATTGCCCGCCTCCTCCACCGCCGCGCGGACCTCGTCGGCGGAGAAGCCCAGGAAGTGGATCGGGTCGGTCGGCGAGGAGACGCCGCCATTGGCCATGATCTTGATGAACTGCGCGCCCGTCTTCAGCTCCTCGCGCGCCGCGCGGCGGAGGGCATCCACCCCGTCCACGACCCGGCCCAGCGTGCCCGCGCGCTCGGCGTAGTAGGCGACGTCGCGCGCGTGGTAGGGGCCGCGGTAGTCGGTGTGCCCGCCGGTCTGGGACAGGGCCTTGCCGCAGATCATCAGGCGCGGCGCCTCGATCAGCCCCTCCTCGATGGCCATCACCAGCCCGATATCGGCGCCGCCCAGGTCGCGGACGGTGGTGAAGCCGCGCAGCAGCATCTCCTTCATGATCCGCGCCGAGCGCAGCGCCACCAGCGTGTTGGGCAGCTCCGCATTGGCGCCGAGATTGGCCATGCTGGCGATGACGTGCACGTGGCAGTCGATCAGCCCGGGCATCAGCGTCCTGCCGGCCAGGTCGACCACCCGGGCGGACGCGGCCCTGATCGGCCGGTCGGAGACCTCGCGGATCTCCTCGCCCTCCACCAGCAGGTCATGGCCCGGCAGGGCGCCCTCTCCCGTGCCGTCGAGGAGCGTCGCGTTGCGGAACAGGATCGCGGTCATGCTCGGCCTCCGTCAGGCGCGCTTGGCCAGAAGGGCGGGGATCAGGTGCGGGGTGAAGGCGCGCACCAGCGACACCTGCTCCTCGCCCGTGTAGGCGCCCTCGCGGTCCAGCACGTTCACCGTGCCCAGCACCTCGCCGCCCAGCTGCGCCGTCACGTTGATCACGCTGCCCAGGCCGAGGCTCTCGATCAGCTCGTGGTCCGGGAAGGCCCAGCGGATGGCGGCGACGTCGGGGCCGAGGAAGGTCTGCTTCCGCGTCAGCACCAGATCGCCCCAGGGGGTCGGCCCCATGCGCTTGCGGCCCTGCACGGGATAGGAGCCGGGGTCGGAGGAGTAGATGCGCTCCACCTCCTCGCCCCCCTCGCAGACGGTCAGGATGGTGAAGAGCCCGTGGTCCAGCAGCCGGCCGATGGCGGCGTCCACCGCGGCGAAGGCGGCCTCCGGCGCGCCGTCGCGGGCGATGGCGTCGGTGACGGTGAGCAGCTCGGGAAGCAGGCGGTCTTTCATCGGCGCATCCTCAATGCAGGGGGCTCAAGGCAGCGGGGCCTTCTGGGATCTCTCGGGAAGCAGCCCGTCGGGCCGCAGGCTGAGCACCAGCACCAGCCCGATCCCCACCAGCATCTCGCGCAGCGAGGCGCGCTGGACGGCGGACAGCGCCGGGGCCAGCTCCGCCAGGAAGCGCGTCGCCTCCAGGAAGGCGACGAGCAGGTAGGCGCCCAGCACCGCCCCGGCGGGCCGCGCATGCCCGCCCGCCGTGGCGGCGAGGAAGATGTAGATGGTGATCAGCGGCTGGAACTGGTCCGGCGCGACGTAGCTGGTGTAGTGGCCGTAGATCGCGCCCGCGAGGCCGGCGACGGCGGCGGCCAGGCAGAAGGCCTGCGCCTTGAAGCGCACCACGTTCTTGCCGGCCACCGCGGCGACCACCTGGTCCTCCCGCACGGCACGCAGGGCGCGGCCCCAGGGCGCGTGCAGCAGGCGGCGCTGCAGCGCATAGACCGCCGCCACCGCCGCCACCGCGACGGCCAGCGAGCCGAGGTGGAAGCCCAGCCCCGCCTCCCGCCGCACGAAGCCCGGGACGCCCGCGATGCCGTCCGTGCCGCCGGTCAGCCAGACCTCGTTGGAGGCGACGAGCCGCACGATCTCGGCGAAGCCCAGCGTGACGATGGCGAGGTAGTCGTCGCGCAGCCGCAGGGTGGTGAAGCAGACCACCAGCCCCGCCAGGCCGCCCGCCAGCATGGCGGCCAGCATCCCGAGCGGCACCGGCATCCCGGCCCAGGTGGTCGGCATGGCGGAGGCATAGGCGCCGACCGCGAAGAAGCCGGCCAGGCCCAGGTTGACCAGCCCGGCCATGCCCCAGGACAGCACCAGGCTTTGTGCCAGCAGCGCGTAGACCGAGCCGATGACGAGGGTGAAGAGGAGGTAGGTTTCCACGCGCTCAGCCCGCCCGGCTGCCGAGAAGCCCGGCGGGCCGCACGGAGAGCACCGCGAGGATCACCAGGAAGCCCACCGCCAGCCGGTAGGCGGGCGAGAGGGCCAGCACCGTCAACTCCTCCGCCATGCCGATCAGGAAGGCGCCCGCCACCGCGCCGGGGATGCTGCCCAGCCCCCCCAGCACCGCGGCGGCGAAGACGGAGAGCAGCACGCGCCCGCCCAGCAGCGGGTCGATGGCGGTGTCCAGCCCGATCAGCGTGCCGCCCAGCCCGCAGAGCCCGCCGCCGACCGCCACGGTCAGCAGCGCCACGCGGCGCGGGTCGACGCCGCGCAGCCGGGCCAGGTCGGGGTTGTCCGCCACCGCGCGCATCGAGCGCCCGACGGAGGTCAGCGCCAGGAAGGCCCAGAGCGCGCCCATCACCCCCAGCGCCACCAGCAGGTTGGTCACCTGTTGCGGCCCGATGCGGATGGGCCCCAGCACGAGGTCGCGCGCCAGCGGCAGGTCGAAGGCCTGCAGGTCGTTGCCGAAGGCGAAGCGCAACGCGTTCTCGACCACCATGGCCAGGGCCAGGGAGCCGATCGCCTGCATCAACGCCCCGCCGCGCGACAGCCGCTCCAGCGCCCCGGCCTGCAGGATCACGGCGAGCAGGGCGGCCAGGGCGAAAGCCGCCAGCAGGCCCGCCCCGATGGGCATGGCCAGCGGGACGTTCGCCGCCCAGGCGGCATAGGCGCCGGCGGTCGCCAGCGCGCCGATGGCGAAGTTCGGGAAGCGCAGCACGGCGAAGATGGCGCTGAATCCCAGCGCCGGCAGCGCCAGCAGCGACCCCGAGACGACGCCGTTCACCAGCGCCTGGAGGACCGCCTCGCCCATCAGGCGATCTTGAGGAGGGTGATCTTGCCGCCCTTCACCTGCTCGTAGCGGAACTTCGCGTCGGTGATGTCGCCCGCCGGGGTGAAGTCGCAGGGGCCGGAGGCGCCGTCATAGTCCACCCTGGTGCCGGCGGCGATGAGCCGCAGCCCGTCCACCGCGTTGTCCACCCGCTGCCCGCCACCCTGCGACACGGTGCGGATGCTGTCCTTGATGACGGTGCCCGTGGTTCCCTTGCCCGCCGCCATGGCCATGGCGATCAGGTTCAGGTGGTCGAAGACCTGGCAGCTGTAGGTGTCGGGCGTGGCATTGCCCAGCAGGCGGCCGACATGGGCATAGCCGCCGGCCCCCTCCGCCGGGGAGGGCGAGAGGGTGTAGATGCCCTCGCTGACATCGGCGGGCAGGGAATCCACCAGCTGCTTGTTCACCGCATAGGCGAAGCCCACCAGCTTGCCGCGGAAGCTGGCCCGGTAGAGGTCGCGCACCAGCACGGCCGTGTCGGTGGTGTAGCCGCCCATCACGATCACGTCCGGCCGGCCGCGCAGCACCTGGTCGACCTCCGTGCGCAGCGTCGTCTTCTTGTCGTCGTAGATCAGCTTGCTCGTCTTGCCGCCGGCGGCCTCCACGGCCTTGCTCAGCTCGCCGAACTGGCTGTCGGTGAAGGGCGTCTGCGGCGAGACGAAGGCCACCGTCCTGCCGCCGATCTCCAGCGCGAACTCGCCGAACTTGCGGCCCTGCAGCGTGGTGTTGGGCTGGGTGCGGATCAGGAAGCCCTGGTGCGGCAGCTGGGTGATGGAATCCGCCCCCGAGACGGTGGCGAGGAAGGTGCCCGACTGCCAGCAGACCGGCGCCACCGCCGTGGTGACCGACGACGCCCAGGTGCCGATGATGGCGGCGACCTTGTCGATGTCGATCAGCTTGCGCGCGGCCCGCAGCCCGGCCTCGGGATTGGTCTGGTCGTCCTCGGAGATGATGGCGAGCGGCCGGCCCAGCACGCCGCCGGCGGCGTTGATCTCCGCCGCCGCCTTGCGCACCACCTCCGCCATGGCGGGCCCGTAGGAGCCGCCGGAGCCGGTCAGCGGCGTCAGCGTCCCGAGCCGGATCGGCTCGCCGGAAGCGCCGGCCGGCTGGGCCCGCGCCAGGGACGGCAGGGCGAGGGGGGCGGAGAGGAGGGCGCCGGCCCCCAGAAGCTGGCGGCGGGACAGGTCGGTCATGTCAGGCTCCGGGAGGGGTGGGGGACGGATTCTGGCTGCGCCCGCCGAGGAAGAGGCGGCGGATGTCGGGGTCGTCGGCCACGGCCCTGGCCGGGCCGTCGAGGTGGTTGCGGCCATCCACCAGCACATAGGCCCGGTCGGAGATGGAGAGGGATTCCAGCGCGTTCTGCTCCACCATCAGCACCGCCAGCCCGTCATCGGCGATGCGGCGGATGAGCGCGAACAGCTCCTCCGCCGCCTTGGGGCTCAGCCCCGCGGTGGGCTCGTCCAGCAGCAGCGCGCGCGGCTGCGCCATCAGCGCCATGGCGACGGCGAGGATCTGCCGCTGCCCGCCGGAGAGGCTGCGCCCCGGGGCACGGCGCTTCTCGGCCAGCATCGGGAAGCGGTCGTAGAGCGCGGCGGCGCGGTGGCGCGTCTCCGCCCGTTCGAAGAGGCAGCCCATCTCCAGGTTCTCGGCCACGGAGAGCGCACCGAAGACGTTGCGCTCCTGCGGCACCAGCACCATCCCGGCCCGGGCGATGGCCTGGGGGGAGCGGCCGGCCAGCGCCTCGCCCTGCAGCAGGACCTGCCCGGCGGAGGGGCGCAGCAGCCCCGTCACCAGCTTCAGCGCGGTGGACTTGCCGGCGCCGTTGGGGCCGATGACCGTCACCAGCTCGCCGGCATCGGCGGCGAGGTGCACGCCCTTCACCACCTGCTCGGCGGAGGCATAGCCGCCGACGATGCCCTCGGCGCGCAGCAGCGCGGTGGCCGGGGCGCTCACCGCCGGCCCCCGAGATAGGCGTCCTGCACGGCGCGGTCGGCGCGCACCTCGTCGAAGCTGCCCTCGATCAGCGTGCGGCCCTGCGCCATGACGATGACGCGGGCGCAGATGCGCTCGATCAGCGCCATGTCGTGCTCGACGATCAGCACCGTCAGCCCGACCTCCGCCAGCGCCAGCAGGTGGTCGCCGATCTCCTCCGCCAGCGTCGGATTCACCCCCGCCGCGGGCTCGTCGAACAGGATCATGCGCGGCTCGGCCATCAGGGCGCGGCCGATCTCCAGCAGCTTCTTCTGCCCGCCCGACAGGTCGGTGACGCGGTTGTCCAGCACGTGCGACAGGCGCAGCCGCCCCGCGATCCCCAGCGCCCGCTCCGCCAGCTCCGCCTCCCGCCGCCGCGCCGCCGCCGTGCCCAGCAGCGCGGGCCACAGCGCCTCGCCCGGCTGGCGCGCGCCATAGGCCATCAGGTGCTCGAAGACCGTCAGCTTCGGGAAGCCGCGCGCGATCTGGAAGGTGCGGATCAGCCCGCGCCGGGAGATGCGGTGCGGCCGTTCGCCCTCGATCCGCTCGCCGAAGAAGGTGACGCGCCCCGCATCCGGCACCAGCAGGCCGGAGAGCACGTTGAACATCGTGGTCTTGCCGGCGCCGTTCGGGCCGATCAGCCCGGTGACGAGGCCCGGCGCGACGTGGAAGCCGGCGCCGTCCAGCGCGTGCAGCCCGCCGAAGGCGAGGCGGATGTCCTCGGCCACCAGCGGCCAGGCCGGGGCCTCCCGCGCGGCGGCGCTCACCGGTCGGCCCCCGCGAGGGCGGGGGCGTCCCGCCGCGCCGGGGCGCGGGGGAACTCGCGCCGCAGCTGCTCCTTCCAGAACTCCAGCAGGGCCTGGAAGTAGGGCGGGTCCTCCCGCACCGTGGTCTGGGCGATCATGCCGCGGATCAGGCACATGGTCGCGTTCATCAGCACCAGCGCGCGCCCCGCCTCCACCCCAGCCTGCGACGCCAGCTCCGCCCAGACGGCGTCGAGCCCCTGATGGAACTCCTTCACCACCGGCAGGATCCGGTCGCGGAACTCGGGGTTGTGCCGGGCTTCCGGCAGGTACTCCAGCGTCACGTAGAAGAGCCGGTCGTTCATCATCCGCCAGAGGTGGTCGACGATCCCGTCGCTGCTGCCGCCGGAGCGGCGGATGCCGCGCGCCATCTCGTGCAGGTCGCGCGTGCAGCCGCCCAGTTGCCGCGCGATCGCCGCGGCGACGATCTCCTCGCGCGAGGGGAAGTGGTGCGTCAGCGCGCCGCGGGAAACCCCGGCCCGCGCGGCGATGTCCGAGGTGGACATGCGGTGCAGCCCGCGGTCGTGCAGCAGGTCGATGGTCGCGTCCAGCAGCCGCGCCGTGGTGTCGGCGCTGCGCTCCTGTTGCGTCCTGCGGCTGTTGCTGCGGTCCATTCCGCCTCCATCCGATGGCGGAAGGTTCGTCCGGATGGGAAGATACAGTCAAGCCTGTTTGTTTTAGGCACCCTGCCGTCCATCTGGACAGGCCGTGCCCATCCGGTGGCCAGACGCGCGGCCCGGGGGGGCAGTCCCGCACGGGGCCCCCTCCCCCCGGGACCGGCTCAGTTGGCGGTGATGCGCTTCTCCCGCACCACCTGGGTCCAGATCGCCGCCTGCTGCTCCAGGAAGCGGTCGAACTCCGCCGGGGTGGAGGCGACCACGTCCACCCCCTGCCCTTCCAGCGGCTGGCGGATGGCGGGTTGCCGCAGCGCCTCGACCAGCGCCGCGTGGAAGCGGGCGAGGATCGCGTCCGGCAGCCCCGCCGGCGCCATCAGCCCCCAGAAGGCCTTGGCGGAGACGCCGGGCACGCCGCCCTCGATCAGCGTCGGGATATCCGGCCGTAGCGGGGACCGCGCCTCACCCGTCTGCGCCAGGGCGCGCAGCGTGGTGCCCACCTGCCCGCCCAGCCCGACGACGCTCGCCACGGCCAGGTCGATCTCGCCCGCCGAGGCCGCCGTGCTCATCGGCCCGCCGCCGCGGTAGGGGACGTGGATCATCTTCGTCCCCGTCACGTCCTGCACCCGCTCCATCGTCAGGTGCGCCAGGCTGCCGATGCCCACCGTGCCATAGGTCACCGTCTCCGGCGCCGCCTTCGCCCGCGCGATCAGCGCCGGCAGGTCGGCGAAGGGCTTGGCCTTCGCGGTCGCCACCAGCATTGGCGCGCTGGCGACCAGCATCACGCCGCGCAGGTCCTTCGGCTCGAAGCCGAGCGTGGGGTTCAGCGCCGGGTTCACCACATGCGTGTCGAAGACCAGCACGAAGCTCTGCCCGTCGGCCGGCGCGCGGGCGACCACTGCCGTGCCCAGCGCGCCGCTGGCGCCGGGCCGGTTCTCGACGACGATCGGCACGCCCAGCGAGGCCTGCAACGGCGCCTGGAGCAGCCGGCACAGAAGGTCGGCGCTGCCGCCCGGCGGAAACGGCGCCACCAGCCGGACCGGGCCGTTCGGCCAGCTGCCCTGGGCGTGGGCGAGGTAGGGCCGGGCCAGCGGGGCGGCCGCGAGTGCCAGCAGGGCACGGCGCACGAATACGGACATTCCTGTTTCCTCCCGTCATGCGGTACGCGCCGGCCCGTCCCGGCGCGTCCGTCGCGTCCCGGCTCAGGCGAGGCCGAGATCCTTCAGCACCCCCTCCGTATCCTTGCGGTCGCGCGCGAGGAAGTCCGCGAAGGTCCCGCCGGTCAGGAAGGCGTCGTCCCAGCCGCGCGTGTCCAGCAGCTCCTTCCAGGCCGGCAGGGCATGCAGCGCCGTGGCGAAGCGGACATGCGCCGCCTTCGCCTCGGCCGTGATGCCCGGCGCCGCGAAGAGGCCGCGCCAGTTGGTGGCGACCACGTCGTAGCCGCTCTCCTTCAGCGTCGGCACCTCCGGCGAGAGGCGCCGCTCGCCGGAGGTGGCCAGCGCCCGGACCCGGCCGGTCTTCACGTACTCGCTGAACTCGCCCCAGCCGGCGACGGCCGCCTTCACCTGCCCGCCGATCACCGCCGCCGTGGTGGCGCCGCCGCCGGGGAAGGAAACGAACTGCGCGTCCAGCGGCTTGCGGCCCAGCGCCTTGAACAGCAGGCCGAGGATGACGTGGTCCACCGTGCCGCCGCCGGCCCCGGCGATCGGGATTCCCTTCGGCTCGGCCCGCAGCGCGTCGCCGAGCTGGCGCATGTCGCGGAACTCGCTGTCGGCGGGGACCACCACCACCGCCGCCTCCTCCGTCATCCGCGCGATCGGGGTGATGTCGGCCAGGCTCAGCGGCGAGCGGTTCACGATGGGCGGGCCCACCAGGGAGGCGCCACCGATGAACAGGCTGTCCGCCCGGCCACGCCGCGTGGCGACGAAGCGCGCCAGCCCCACCGTGCCGGCACCGCCGGCCAGGTTCTCGAACTGCACGGACTGCACCAGCCCGCCCGGGCGGGCGACCAGCTCGATGGCGCGGCCCAGCCCGTCCCAGCCGCCGCCGGGCGCGGCGGGGACGAAGATGTTCAGCGAGGAGGCGGGCTCCGCCGCGCGGGCGGCGGGGCCGGCGGCGGCGAGCAGCGCCGTGGCGGCGAGAAGCTGGCGTCGTTGCATGGGACGTTTCCTGTCTTGCTGGTCGGGTGGTTCGGAGGGAGCGCACGGCACCGCGAACCGGGGCGCCGCCCGGGCAGCCCCGTCCGTCGCTCCCGGGTGTCGCGGCCCCGCGGCCGGACCGGCCTCGCCCCGTGGCGGGGTGGGCCGGGTGTCAGGCGGGCGTCGCGCGAAGCTGCTGCTGCGGCACCACGAGCCGGCCGGCCGAGGGTTCGCCGGCCTTCGGCGCCTCGGGCACGGCGGTGACCGTGACGTTCACGTGCAGACCCTTGGTGTCGCCCGCCGCGCCGTAGTAGCCGCCGGCGATGGGGATCGCCTGCTCCGGCCCGCGCGTCACGCCGATGCGCACCAGGTTCGTGCCGGCGATCAGCCCGTTCGTCGGGTCGTATTCCACCCAGCCGGCGCCGGGCAGGTAGACGCTGCACCAGGCATGGGTGAAGCCGCCGCCCCGCGTGGTGCCGCAATCGTCGTAGAGATAGCCGGTGACGAACTTCGTCGCGACGCCCAGATGGCGCAGCGCCTCCATCATCAGCAGCGCGAAGTCGCGGCAGGTCCCCGTGCCCAGCGCCAGCGTCTCGGCCGGGGGCTGCGTGCCCTCCTCGTGCCGGGCGCCGTAGCCGAACTCCGCCTTGATCGCCCGCGTCATGTCGCGTAACAGGTCGAGGGTGCGCGCGCCCTCGCCGGCGAAGCGCCGCGCCCAGTCGCGCACCCGCCCCTCCGGATCGGGGAATTGCGGCGTGGCCAGCAGGGCCAGGTCCGGCGCCTCCAGCTCCGGATAGGCGAAGGGGAAGCTCTCCGCCCAGGGGTAGAGCGCCGGCGCCGGCAGGTCCGGGCAGTCCGGGTAGTGCGTGAGGTCCAGGGTGGAGACGATGCGCAGCCGCGTCGTGCGCAGTTCCTCCGGCCATTGCAGCAGGCAGACGGAGTTGCCGAAGACGTCGTGCGCCCAGTGGACGGAGGCGGGTGCCGGATCGACCTTCAGCGTCGCGCCGTGCAGGCGCAGGTCGTGGCTGTCGCGCGGCCGCACCATCAGCCGGTGCCGGGTGAGCCCGACCGGGTTGTGGTAGGCGTATTCCGTGACGTGCTCGATGGCGATGCGGGCCATGGCGTTCCTCGCTTCCTCCCGCCGCGGCGCCATTCCGTGCGCCGTCGGCCTTTGCGCGGAGCATAGACCCGCCCGCCGGCCGAGGGCAGCCGGCGATGGCCCCGGCCTGCGGCGCGCGTTCCGGCCCGCCGCGCATCACGGCAGCCGGGCGAGCACGCGGCCTTCCATCAGCCGGCGCGCGGTGCGGTAGACCACCGCCTCCTCGGCGATGACGGCGCCATCCTCGACGCGGGTGCGCGCGGCCACGGGCAGGATGCCGGAGGGGTGCGCGACGCGCAGGTCCTCGCTCTCGCTGCGTGGCCGGGCGAGGCGCTGCGGCAGCGAGCCCGGGATGCGCGCCGCGACGGCCAGGCACATGGCTCCCGTCAGCGGCGTCGCCTTGTGCGGCAGCCCGGCGGAGACGGCGCGCACCAGCACGTCCATCTCCTCCGCGCGCAGCGTCGCGCCGGTGGCCGAGGGCGCGTCGCGCGGCGGGGCCACCAGCATCACCTGCGGCACGTTCTTCACCTTGCGCCGCGCCTCCTCCGCCTCGCCCACCAGCCCCATGGCGACGGCGGCGGCGACGCGGATCGCCTCGAACTGCGCGAGGCGCGCGGGATCGGCGGTCAGCGCGTCCGGCTTCTCCGAGCCCGTCAGGCCGAGGGTTTCCGCCGCGACGAAGACCACGGGATTGGCGGCATCGACCAGCGATACCTCCAGCGCGCCGAGCCCTTCCACCTCCAGCACCTGCCGCGCCTCGCCGGAGGGCAGCAGGCGGCCGGTCGCGGCCCCGCCGGGCTCGCGGAAGGCGAGGCGGATCGGCGCCGCCGTGCCGCCGATCCCCTGCAGCGCGAAATCGCCGTCGGGGTCGAGCAGCCCGTCGCGCAACGGGAACTCGGCCACGATCACCTTGCGCGTGTTGGTGTTGTGGATGCGCACCGTGGCGCGGTCGCCGGAGGCCGCGACCAGCCCCTCCTCCAGCGCGAAGGGCCCGACGGCGGAGGAGATGTTGCCGCAGTTGCCGCGATAGCCGACCAGCGCCTCCGTCACCTGCACCTGGGCGAAGGTGTAGTCCACATCCGCATCGTCGCGGCTGGGCGGACCGATGACCGCGACCTTGGAGAGGGAGGAGATGCCGCCCCCCATGCCGTCGAGCTGCCGTCCGTTCGGGTCCGGGCTGCCCAGGGCGGCGCAGAAGATCGCGTCCCAGGCCGCGCGTTCCGCCGGCAGGTCGCGCTGGTGGAAGAACAGCGCGCGGCTGGTGCCGCCGCGCATGTAGACGGCGGGGATGCGGATCAGGCTCACGCGGCGATCTCCCCGGCGGTCATGCGGCGCAGCATGAAGGGCAGGATGCCGCCCGCCCGCCAGACCCGCGCGTCGTAGGCGCTGTCGAGCCGGGCATGCAGCGTCAGGTCCTCCGTGCTCCCGTCCGCGCGCCGCAGCACGGCGCGGATCGCGGCGCCCGGCCCGGCCTGGGCGTCGAGATCGGGGATGTCGAGGACCTCGCTGCCGTCCAGGCCCAGCGTCAGCCGCGTGACGCCGCCGGTAAACTCCAGCGGCAGCACGCCCATGCTGACGAGGTTGGAGCGGTGGATCCGCTCGAAGCTCTCCGCCACCACCGCCTTCACGCCCAGCAGGCGCGGGCCCTTGGCCGCCCAGTCGCGCGAGGAGCCGGTGCCGTACTCCTTCCCCGCGAAGACCACCGTCGGCACGCCCTCGGCGCGGTAGCGCTCCGCGGCGGCATGGATGGTCATCGCCTCGCCCGAGGGCATGTGGCGGGTGAAGCCGCCCTCCACCCCGGGGACCATGGCGTTGCGCAGGCGGATGTTGGCGAAGGCACCGCGCATCATCACCTCGTGGTTCGCGCGGCGCGCGCCATAGGCGTTGAACTCGCCGGGCGGCACCTGGTGCGCCGAGAGGTATTCCCCCGCCGGGGCATGGGCGGGAATGGCGCTGACCGGCGAGATGTGGTCGGTGGTGATGCTGTCGCCCAGGATCAGCAGCGGCCGCGCGCCGAGCAGCGCGGGGGGCGGCGGATCGCCCTCGGGCAGGTCGTCGAAATAGGGCGGGCGGCGGATATAGGTGCTGCCGGGATTCCAGCGGAAGCGCGCATCCCCGGCCTGGGGCAGCGCCGCCCAGTCCGCATCGGCCTCGAACAGCCGCGCATAGGTGCCGGCATAGAGGTCCGGGGTGACGGCGCCGTGCAGAACCGCCTCGATCTCCGCCGCCTCCGGCCAGAGGTCGCGCAGGAAGACCGGCCGCCCGTCGCGGTCCGCGCCCAGCGGCTCCGTCTCCAGGTCGAGCGTCACGCGGCCGGCCAGGGCGAAGGCCACGACCAGCGGCGGCGACATCAGGTAGCCGGCGCGGGCCAGCGGGTGGATGCGGCCCTCGAAGTTGCGGTTGCCGGACAGCACGGCGCAGGCGACCAGGTCGCGCGCCCGGATGCGCTCCGCCACCGCCTCGTCCAGCGCGCCGGAATTGCCGCCGCAGGTGCCGCAGCCGAAGCCGGTGAGCTGGAAGCCCAGCGCGTCGAGGTCGCGTTGCAGACCGCTCGCCTCCAGGTAGCGCGCCACCACGCGCGAGCCGGGGGTGAGCGAGGTCTTCACCCAGCCGGGCACGGCCATCCCCCGCGCGACCGCCTTGCGCGCCAGCAGCCCGGCGCCGACCATCAGCGCCGGGTTGGAGGTGTTGGTGCAGGAGGTGATGGCGGCGATCACCACCGCGCCATCCCCGAAGGACCCATCTTCCCACCCCGCCTCCGCCGTGCTGCCGGGGCGCATGGCGTCGCGGAAGCTCTCGCGCACGCGGCCGAGCGGCACGCGGTCCTGCGGCCGGCGCGGGCCGGCGACGCTGGGCTCCGCCTCGGCGAGGTCGAATTCCATCAGGCGGGAGAAGGTGGGCTCCGGCATCCCCGGCTCGCGGAACAGCCCCTGCTCGCGGCAATAGGCTTCCACCAGCGCCACCTGCGCCTCCGGCCGCCCGGTGCGGCGCAGGTAGTCGAGCACCGCCGCATCCACCGGGAAGAAGCCGCAGGTGGAGCCGTATTCCGGCGCCATGTTGGCGATGGTGGCGCGGTCGGCGAGCGTCAGCGCGCCGTCCAGCGCGGGGCCGGTGAACTCCACGAAGCATTCCACCACGCCCAGCCGGCGCAGCCGCTGCGTCAGCGTCAGCACGAGGTCCGTCGCCGTCACCCCGGGCCGCAGCGCGCCGGTCAGCCGCACCCCCACCACCTCCGGCAGGCGGAAGACCAGCGGCTGGCCGAGCATCGCCGCCTCCGCCTCGATCCCGCCCACGCCCCAGCCCAGCACGCCCAGCGCGTTGACCATGGTGGTGTGGCTGTCCGTGCCGACCAGCGTGTCGGGATAGGCCAGCGTCCGGTCCCCTTCCTCGCGGGTCCAGACCACCTGGGCGATGTGTTCCAGGTTCACTTGGTGCAGGATGCCGCCGCCCGGGGGCGCGACGCGGAAATTGCCGAAGCTGCCCTGGGCCCAGCGCAGGAAGGCATAGCGCTCGGCGTTGCGGCGGTACTCGTTGGCGACGTTCGCCGCCATGGCGTCGTCGCTGCCGGCCCGGTCGATGATCAGCGAGTGGTCCACGATCAGGTCCACGGGGATGACCGGGTTCACCCGCCGCGTGTCGCCGCCGCGCGCCGCGCAGGCATCGCGCATCGCCGCCAGGTCCACCATGCCGGGCACGCCGGTGAAGTCCTGCATCAGCACCCGCGCCGGGCGGAAGGCGACGTCGCCCGGCAGGACCTCGCCGCGCCCGGCGGCCAGCACGGCCTGGATGTCGGCTTCCGTCACCGTGTCGCCGTCGGCGTGGCGCAGCAGGTTCTCCAGCAGCACGCGCAGGGAATAGGGCAGCGCGCGCAGCGCGGCCTCCGTCCCCGCGGCGTCGCGCAGGCTGGTGATGGCGTAGTCCTGCCCGCCGACGCGCAGGCTCTTCCGCGGGGCCGAGTTCATTCCGGGCGTTCCTTCTTCCTGCGCCGACGTGGCGCGGCCGCGCCATCCGGCGCGAAGCTGGGCACGAGGGCGGCATAGGAGGCGGCGATGTGCCGCCGCATCTGCAACTCGGCCATTTCGGGGTCGCGGTCCTCGATCGCGTCGAGGATGCGGCGGTGCTCCTCCACCGCGCGCCGCCCACGCCCGGCGACGCGGCGCAGCTGCGAGCGGTAGAGGCGGAGCTGCTGGTAGAGGTCGTCGCAGAGCAGCCGCACCAGCAGCGCGTTGCCGCTGGCGCGCGCGATCAGCGCGTGGAAATCCTCGTCGGCGCGGCCCAGCGCATTGGGGGCGTCGTCGCCCGAGGCCTCCAGCGCCGCGCCCTGCGCCGCCAGCAGCCGGCGCAGCCCGGCCAGGTCCTCCGGCGCCATGACGGAGGCGGCCTCGCGCGCCGCCATCCCCTCCAGCGCGCCGCGGACGCCGTAGATCTGGCGCAGCGTCTCCGCCGACAGCGTGACGACCCGCGCGCCGAGGCGCGGGACCCGGTCGATCAGCCGCCGCTCCTGCAGCCGGTTCAGCGCCTCCCGCAGGGGTCCGCGGCTGACCTGGTAGCGGCGCGCCAGGGTGGGCTCGCTGATGCGGGAGCCCAGGGCGAGTTCCCCCTGGATGATCGCATCGCCGATGCGCTGGACCAGGGCCTCCGCCAGGGTATCGCTACCCGGCTCCGCCGGGGACAGGCCCGCCATTGGTTTGTTGTCGACAAGAATCGGCATTTCTGACCGGGTTACACGGCAATTCCGGCACTCTGCTACCACCCATGCTGCATCTTGTAGACAGTTTGCGCGGAAGCCATGCGAATCATCATGTCTTGCGATGCCGGATTGCGGAATTTCAGCGGTTCTTCAGATCGAATGGAGAACACATATCCACGGAGCCGGCGGGCAATGGGGCCCGCGGCCCAGGGAAGCGGCTGCCATGCCCCTCGTCCTCTCTCGACTCGCTGCGGCCGTGGCTCTCCCGGTCGATGCGGCGGCAGTGCCGGCGCTGGCCGGAAAGGCCCTTGAGCACGGCGGTAGCGCCCCGGCCACCGGGTGGCCGCCCGCCCTGGCGATGACCACCGCCACCCGGACGGCGCCGCCGGACCGGGGCGGCCCGGCCGGCCTGGCGCCTGGGCAGGCTGGCGGCCTGCCCGTCTTCCTGCGACGCTGAGCGATCCGGGGGCAGCGCCGGAACCCCGGCGCCACCCCAGGACGTTCAGCCACCATGAGGCATGGTGGGGCCATGATCACCCGGGACGCGGAACGACGCCGCCAGGAGATGGACGCCGCCTGGGCCTGCCATCGCGGCCCCGACCGCGAGGCAGCGGTCGCCGCGAATCCCTGGGAGGAGCGGCACCTGCGGCTGCTGTGCGAGGATGCCCGGCTGACCGGCGACACGCGCTGGAACACGCCCCGCTTCCGCGAGCGGCTCTCGGGCGAGCAGAACCACCGCTGCTGCCACTGCGGCAAGCGCATGGAGGAGACCGCCGCCGATCCCGCGGACCGGCCGAGCTTCGAGCACATCCTGCCCCGCAAGCTGGGCGGCACCGACCGCCCGGCCAACCTCGCCGTGGCCTGCCGGCGCTGCAACACCGAGCGGGACTGCCGCCTGGGCTGGCGCCCCCGGCCACAGGGATGCCGATAGGGCGGGGCCTATACCGACGGCGGGATGACCCGTCATGCTGTGGTGTTCGGGCGTCGGACCGGGAGGGGACGCCGGCCTGCGGCATCGACGCCGTGCGTCGATCCCCGTCCCCGACCCTCCCCTGCCGGGCCACAAGCGGGCCCCGGTCCCCGGCAGGAGTTTGGTTGGGAGCCGGGCCGCGGACTGCATCAGGGCAGTGGTCAACAGGCGCATCAACAGGCCGGACACATGACCGCACCCGACCGCGGCCTCTCAACGTCCCATCCCACTTGTACCAAGGGGGCCGTCCACACATGGCTCTCCGGAGATGCCGTCAGCCTGCGGGCTGAACCCTGACGAAACACGGACAGGCGGAACTCTGAAAAAGCTCAGAAGGTGTCAGCGAGGGCGGACGCCGTGCTCGCCGAGGAGCGTGGCTCCTCGGCGCCGTGACCCCGTCGCAGGCTGTCCCGCGGCAGCACCAATCGGGTCCAGGGCCCGCAGGGTCCTGGCGGAGTGGGGGTACGGGGGCGAGGCAGCGCCTTGCCCCCGGCCACAGGCGCCACGCTGGCAGGCGTCAGCGCATCGCGCCGAGCGGATCAGGCGCCGCCCCCTGCCGCGCCCGTCTCACGCTCCGTCCGGCAGGAAGGCGCTGCGGTTCCCCTCGAAGGCCTCGCTGGCGCGGGCGTAGTCGGTCGGGTTCCCCATGTCGAGCCAGGACGCTTCGGAACGATAGGCCAGGACGGGCTGCCCGGCCTCGATCAGGCGCACCACCAGGCTGGGCACGTCCAGCGGCTTGCCCGGCTCCATGAAGCCGAAGATGCGCGGCGAGCAGATGTAGATGCCCATGCTGGCGGGGAAGATCTGGACCGGCTTCTCCGTGTAGCCGGTGATCCGCTGGTCGGGCTCGATGCCCAGCACGCCGACCTCGATCTGGTAGCGGCGGTCGGTGACGGCGACGGTCAGGGTGGCGTCGCGCTCGCGGTGGAAGCGCATCATCGCCGCGTAGTCCAGGGTGGTGAGGAGGTCGCCGTTCATGGCGAGGAAATCCTCGTTCAACCCCTCGATGCTGGCCAGCGCGCCGGCGGTGCCGAGCGGCTCGCTCTCCTGGTGGTAGCGGATCCACATGCGCTGGGTCAGCGGGTTGGGATCGAAATAGGCCCGGATCAGCGGGCTGAGGTAGCCCACCGCCAGCACCACCTCGGTGAAGCCGTGGTGGCGGAGCTGCCGCAGCACCGTCTCCACGATCGGGATGCCGCCGACGGGCACCAGGGGCTTGGGCAGCACGGTGGTATAGGGCGCCAGGCGCGTGCCCTTGCCGCCGGCCAGGATGACCGCCTTCATCGCCTCATCCTTCCTCAGACATGGTAGTCGGCGTGCTGGAAGAAGCCGGGATTGGCGCGGATCCACTCGATGGTCCGGCCCAGCCCCTCCTCCAGCGTGACGCCCGGCGCCCAGCCGAGCAGGCGGCGGCACTTCTCCTGGCTGGCGATCAGCCGCATCACCTCGCTCTTGCCGGGGCGCAGCCGCTTCTCGTCGGTGACGATCTCCGGCTCCCGGCCGATCAGGCGGAAGATCATCTGCGCCAGCTCGCCGATGGAGATCTCCCGGCCGGTGCCGATGTTGATCACCTCGCCCAGCGCCGCCTCGCTCTCGCAGATCCGCACCACGCCTTCCGCTGTGTCGCCGACGTAGCAGAGGTCGCGCGTGGGGCTGACGGCGCCGAGCTTCACCGCCCCGCCGCGCAGCGCCTGGCTGATGATGGTGGGGATCACCGCCCGGGTCGATTGCCGCGGCCCGTAGGTGTTGAAGGGCCGCACGATCGCCACCGGCAGGTCGAAGGAGCGGTGGTAGCTCAGCGCGATCTGGTCGCTGCCGATCTTGCTGGCCGAATAGGGGGACTGGCCCTGGAGCGGATGGTCCTCGTCGATCGGGGCGTAGAGCGCCGTGCCGTAGACCTCGCTGGTGGAGAAGCAGACGATCCGCTCGATCCCCTCGCGCCGGCAGCCCTCCAGCAGGTAGGTGGTGCCCAGGGTGTTCGTGCGCACCACCTCGACCGGGTGGACATAGCTGTAGGGGATGCCGATCAGCGCGGCGGCATGGACGATGATGTCCTGGCCGCGCGGCAGGGCGGCGGCGGTCCCCGGGTCGGCTAGGTCGCCGTAGGCGATGTTCAGCGAATCGCGGATCTCCCGCGGCACGAAGGCCAGCGTGCCCAGGTCCCCGCCGGAGCGATAGCGCAGGAAGGCGGTGACGGCGGCGCCGCGGGTGGCCAGCGCCTCCACCACGTTGCTGCCGATGAAACCGCCGGCGCCCGTCACCAGCACCCGCTTGCCTGTCCAGTTCATTGATCGATCGGTCCCGGTCAGAGCTTCGTCATTACAACTTCTGCGTGCATAGGCCGCGCCGCATTTTGTGTCGGCAAAGAAACATTACCTCACTCATTACCATTTGCAACCATTTGCGGAGCGTGCCAGACACCGTGTCAAGTTGCATGGAATGGACTGTATAGCCCGATCTGCGCACCAGAAACGACCATGTATCTCGTGCCCTGAACCGGGGCCTGGCGCGACGGGCGCCTGACGTCGCCGCCCTCCGGGCGCGATGCCCCGGGCCGGCGGGGCTCCCTGATTCCGGTCGCCGTTGAACGTCGTCGAATTTCTCTTTTTTTGGGATATGCTTCGCCTGATGGAACCGCGCCGATCGTGACCGAGCTTCGGACCCTGCAGGGCCTGCCGCGCGCCACATGGACGCCGCTCGACGCCATGGGGATGCTGCGCGTCCTGGTGCGGCACTGGCGACTGCTCCTGGCCGGGGCCGGGGCGGGCGTGCTGGCGATGCTCGGCGTGATGATGATCTCCTCGCCCATCTACGCCGTCACGACCAAGGTGCTGGTGCAGCAGGGCCAGGAGACCACCGCGCCACCCGTGCTCGGCGTGCGCGACGGCGCCCAGGTGATGCCGGCCAGCCGCCGCCCGGAGGACGTGGCGCTGGAGGTGGAGATCCTCACCGACCCCCGGCTGATCCGGCAGGTGGTGGACGACCTCGGGGCGGATTTCTTCCTCGCCGAGACGGAGCCGGCGACGCTCTGGCAGTGGATCAAGTGGGTCCCCAAGACCCTCATGCGCAAGGCGAACGACGCGCTGCGCGAGATCAACGTGATGCTCGGGCTGCGGCCGCGCACCACGCCGCTGGACCGGGTCGTGCTGGCCATCGGCGGGGCGCTGCAGATCGAGCAGGTGCGCAAGTCCGACGTGATCGAGGTGACGCTGCGCTTCCCGGACCGCGAGGGCGGGGAGCTGGTGCTGCAACGCTTCCTCGACAAGGCGGTGGAGAGCCACCTGCGCGTCCACCGCAGCCCCGCGGTCGGCGAGTTCTTCGGGCGGGAGCGCGACGCGGTCGCGGCGCAGCTGCGCGCGGCCGAGGAGCGGCTGCTCGGCCTGCGCGGCCAGCGCGCGGCCGCCTGGTCGGCGCCGGAGCAGCGCAGCCTGCTGCTGAAGGCGGAGGGCGACCTGCAGCTGCAACTGGCGCAGACCCGCTCCGATTCGGCCCAGGTCGCCGCGGAGCTGGAGCCGGCGAAGCGCGCCCTGGCGGGGCTCTCCCCCGAGACGGTGGTGACCAGCACCCAGGCCCGCAACCGCGCGGGCGACGAGATGCGGGCGCGGCTGCTGCAGCTGCGGCTGGAGCTGGTGAACCTGCGCGCGCGCTATGCCCCCGGCAGCCCGGAGGTCGGCGACGTGGAGCGCCAGATCGCGGCGCTGGAGCGGGACCTGGCCGGCGAGCCCGAATACCTGGTGGCCGAGGTCACGCGCGGCGCCAACCAGCAGTATGACAGCCTGTCGCGCGAGGTGGTGGCGAAGCAGGGCGCGCTGGACGGGCTGAACGCCCGCGCCGGGCAGCTGGAGGCGCAGCTGCGCCAGGTCCGGGAGCTGCTGCGCGAGACCGCGGCGGCCGAGATCGGCATCGCCCAGGCGGAGGGCGAGGTGGAGCGGTTGCGGAGCCTGCGCGCGCGCTACGACCGCGGGGTGGAGGAGGCACGCATCGCGGAGGCGCTGGGCCAGGCGGCGCTGACCAACCTGCGCATCATCATGCCGCCGACGGCGGAGGTGCTGCCCTCCTCCCCCAACGTGCGGCGCTTCCTGATCATGGGGCTGGCTGGCGGGCTGGTGGCGGCGGCGGGCTTCGTCCTGCTGCGCGAGCTGCTGCGCCTGAACCGGCGCCCCCTTACCGGAGGATGAAGATGAGCGACGGACGGGCGCCAGCACGCGACATCCCCGTGGTGATCCTCTGCGGCGGGGAGGGCACGCGCTTCCACGAGGAGAGCCAGTACCGCCCCAAGCCGCTGGCCGAGATCGGCGGCTGGCCGATCCTGTGCCACATCATGAACCTCTACGCCCGGCACGGCTTCAAGCGGTTCGTCCTGTGCCTCGGCTACAAGGGCCAGATGATCAAGGACTTCTTCCTGCAGTACGAGCCGCGGCTGCGCGACTTCGCCCTGCGCCTGGACGAGGGCACGCCGCGCTACCTCGACGCCCGGCAGAAGGACGACTGGGACATCAGCTTCGTCGACACCGGCGCCAAGACCCAGACCGGCGGGCGGGTGAAGCGGGTGCAGCGCCATGTCGGCGAGGTGGAGCACTTCATGCTGACCTATGGCGACGGGGTGTCCGACATCGACATCGGCGCGCTGCTGGACTTCCACCTGGCGCACGGCGCGATCGGCACGGTGACCGGCGTGGTGCCGAACTCGCAGTTCGGCGTGCTGGGGGTGGAGGGCGACCGGGTCCGGGCCTTCGCCGAGAAGCCGCGCACGACGGCGGTGATCAACGGCGGCTTCTTCGTCTTCCGCCGCGAGTTCTTCGACTACCTCGACGCCGACGAGGGCTGCATCCTGGAGCGCGAGCCGCTGTCGCGGCTGGCGGCGGATGGCGGTCTGCGGGTGCGCCGCCACGACGGCTTCTGGCAGTGCATGGACACCTTCAAGGACTACCGCCAGCTCAACGAGATCTGGGCCACGGGGGAAGCGCCCTGGTCCACCAGGGCCCTGCCGTGACCGGAGCGGCGATGCCCCGGCCGGTGGAGGCGCCCGGCTGGGCCGGGCGGGCGGTGCTGGTCACCGGCGTCGGCGGCTTCCTGGGCGGCGCGCTGGCGCGGCTGCTGGCGGAGCGCGGGGCGCGGGTGGTCGGGCTGCTCAACCCCGCCGGCGCCCATGCCCGGCCCGACGGGATGCCGGGGGTGGAGCTGGCGGCGGCGGACATCCGCGACCCCGCCGCGCTGGCGCCGCTGCTGGCCCGGCCGGGGCTGCATGCCGTCTTCCACCTGGCGGCGCAGACGCTGCCGACGGTGGCGCGGGACAACCCCGCCCCGGCCTTCGAGCTGAATGCGCGCGGCACCTGGAACCTGCTGGAAGCGGCACGGCGCGCGCCCGTCCCGCCGCGCGTGGTGCTGGCCTCCACCGATTCCGTCTATGGCGAGAACGACGGCACCCCCTTCACCGAGGACAGCCCGCTCGGCGCCAGCTTCCCCTACGAGGCGTCGAAGGTCTGCGCCGAGACGGCGGCGCGCTGCTACCACGTCACCTACGGCCTGCCGGTGGCGATCGCCCGCTTCTGCAACCTCTACGGCCCGGGCGACGTGGCGCTGATCCGGCTGATGGCCGGCACCATCGTCGCGACCCTGGAGGGGCGCCGCCAGGTTCTGCGCGGCGACGGCAGCTCCATGCGCAACTACCTCTATGTGGATGACGCGGCGGAGGCGCTGCTGACGCTGGCGGAGGCGCTGGACCGGCCCGGCATCGCGGGCCAGGCCTTCAACTTCTGCGATGAGGCGGCCCATACCGTGCTGGAGATCGTCGAACGCGTCCTCACCCTGGCCGGGCGCCCGGACCTGGCGCCGGCCCTGGGGCGCAGCACGCCGGGGGAGATCTCGATCAAGCGCGCCTCCGCCGCCAAGGCGGCGCGGGTGCTGGGCTGGCACGCGACCACCGGGCTGGAGGAAGGGCTGCGGCGCACCATCGCCTGGCAGCGCCACCGCATGGGCCTGCCGGCGGAGGCCGTGGCATGAGCGCCCCGCTCTCCGGCGCCGACTTCTTCGGGGCCTATGCCGGGCGGCGGGTGCTCGTCACCGGCCATACCGGCTTCAAGGGCTCCTGGCTCTCGCTCTGGCTGCGCCAGCTGGGGGCGGAGGTGATCGGCGTCTCCCTCGACCCGCCCACGACGCCGAGCCACTACGCCGCCTGCGGCATGGCGGGGCAGCTGGCGGACCTGCGCTGCGACGTGCGGGACTACGCGCGCCTCGCCGGCATCCTCGCGGCGGAGGCGCCGGAGATGGTCTTCCACCTCGCCGCCCAGCCGCTGGTCCGGCGCGCCTTCGTCGACCCGCGGGAGACCTTCGAGGTCAACGTGATGGGCACGGTCAACGTGCTGGAGGCGGCCCGCCGCACCCCCTCGGTGCGGGCCGCGCTCGTCGCCACCAGCGACAAGTGCTACCGCAACGTCGGCTGGGAATGGGCCTATCGGGAGACCGACCCGCTGGGCGGGCACGAGCCCTATGCCGGCAGCAAGGCCTGCGCCGAGCTGGTGGCGGAGGTCTACCGCGACGAACGCTTCCAGCGCCACGCGGAAGCCCCGCGCGGCTTCGCCGTCGCCTCCGCCCGCGCCGGCAACGTGATCGGCGGCGGCGACTGGGCGGCGGACCGGCTGGTGCCCGACATCGTGCGCGCCATCGCCGCCGGCGAGGAGATCGTCGTGCGCAACCCCGAGGCGACGCGGCCCTGGCAGCACGTGCTGGACTGCCTCTCCGGCTACCTGCACCTCGGCGCCCGGCTGCTGACCGAGCCCGGCACCGCCGAGGAGGGCTGGAACTTCGGCCCGCGCGAGCTGGTGCCCCTGCCGGCGGCGGCGCTGGTGCGGCTGGTGCTGGATCGCTGGCCCGGCCATTCCACGCGGCTGGTGATCCGCCGCGACCCGGCCGGGAAGGAGGCGCAGGTGCTGCGCGTCGATTCCAGCAAGGCGGTCCACCGCCTCGGCTGGCGCTCCGCCTGGGAGGCGGAGGCGGCGCTGGGCGCCACCATCGACTGGTACCGGGCCCATCTGGCGGGAGGGACGGAGATGCGGGACTTCTCGATCGCGCAGATCGCCGGCTACACCGCCGCCGCGCGCGCGGCGGGCGCCGGGTGGGCCGTGGCGTGAGCCCGCTCGCTCCCGGGGCGCCTGCCCCCAGGGTCACGGTCGCCATCCCGACCCACAACATGGCCGAGTACCTGCCGGCGGCCGTGGAGAGCGTGCTGGCCCAGTCCTTCACGGATTACGAGCTGCTGGTGCTGGACAACGTCTCCACCGACGACACGCCGGCGGTGATGGCGCGCTACGGCGACCCGCGCCTGGCGTATCGACGCAACGAGGCCAATCTCGGCCTGGCCGGCAACGTGAACCGCGGCTGCAGCCTGGCGCGGGGCGAGTACATCGTCTTCCTCGGCGCCGACGACCGCTGGGAGCCGGACTTCCTGAAGGAGGCGGTGGCCTTCCTCGACGCCGAGCCGCGGGTGTCCCTGGTGCACGGCCCCGCCGCCTGGATCGACCGCGACGGGCGGCGCTTCGGCGGCACCGGCCACGCCTGGCCGCGGCTGACGCCGGGGCCCCGCGCCATGCTGGGCGCCTTCGGCAGCGGCTTCTGCTTCTCCACCATGCTGATGCGCACGGCGGCGATCCGCGCCACCGGGGCCTTCGACCAGCGCTGGCAGGAGGTGATCGACCTCTGGCTGTTCCTGCGCATGTGCCTCGTCGGCGACATCGGCTACCTCGCCCGCGTGCTGGTGGAGTACCGGGTGCATGCCGAGGCCATGTCCATGCCCATGTACCGGCAGAACCTGATGTTCCGGCGGCAGATGACGGCGGCGCGGGAATGCTTCGCCTGGCCGGAGGCGGTGGCGATCGGGGCCGCCGGCTACCGCCGCGCGGCGGAGCGCCACATCGCCCGCATCGCGCTGGAGGTGATGCACCTCAGCCGCGCCGACGGCCGCCTGCGCTACCTGCGCAACCTGGGCGAGGTGTCGCGCGCCGTGCCGGAGGTGCTGCTGAAGCCCCGCAGCTGGGCCCGGATCGGCTTCGGGATGCTGCCGGCCGGGGCCATGCGCCGGCTGCAGCAGGTGCGGCACCGCCGCTCCGTCGCCCGCGCCGTGGACGAGCAGGGCCGCTGACCGTGATCCGCCGTCCCGCCGCGCTGGAGGCCCTGCTGGTCACCGGCGGACGGATCGCCTTCGTCGGCTTCTGGTTCGTTGCCGTCATGCTGGTCTATCGCGGCCTGGGGCAGGGCCCGGAGGGGCTGGCCCAGGCGGGGCAGTTCGCGGTGGCGATCGCGGCGGTGAAGATCGCCTCCGGCGTCGTCTCCGATCCGCTGGACCTGGCGGTGATGCGCCGCGTCCCGCCCCTGCTGCGCGAGGCGCCGGAGCGCGCCTGGGAGGTGCTGCGCGCCGCCTTCGGCCTGCGCTTCGCGGCCGTCGCGGTGATGGCCGCCACGGGCGCGGCGCTGGCGCCCTGGCTTGCCGAGCTGGTGCTGCACGACCCGGCCGCCGCGCCGGTGCTGCGCCTCGCCGCGCTGGCGGCGCTGGGGGATGCGGTGTTCCGCGCCGTGCTGGTGGTGCTGCAGGCGCAGGAGCGCTTCCGCCGCTTCGTGATGGTCGAGGCGCTGCTGCAGCTCGGCCGCTTCGTCTCGATCCTGCTGCTCTGGGCGGCCGGCGGCATGGACGTGGCGCGGGTGCTGGCCTTCTACGCCGCCATCCCCTGGCTGGCGGCGGCGGCCGGGATGCTGGCGCTGCCGCGGCCGCTGCTGCGCGGGTGGCGGGTGCGCCGGGACGACCTGCTCGACCTCGTCCACTACCTGAAATGGGTGGTGCCGGCGATGGTGCTGGCGGCGCTGAACGAGCGGCTGGACATCTTCCTCGTCACCCTGTTCCGCGGCCCCGACGAGGCGGGGCTCTATGGCGCGATGATCACCCTGGCGCTGGTGCCCGACATCATCGCCGGCTGCCTCTCCACCCTGCTCCAGCCGCGCATCGTGGCGATGCAGTCCGGCGGGCGCTTCCCCGTCCAGTTGCGCCGCTTCCTGATGGCCTCGCTGCCCGTCTGCGCGCTGGGCTTCGTGGTGGCGCTCGCGGTCTCCGGCCCGGTGATCGGCTGGGTGCTGGGGCCGCGCTACCTCCCTGCCCTGCCCGCCTTCCACTGGCTGCTGGCGGGGACGCTGTTCTGGCTCGCCGTCACGCCGCTGCCGCTGACCCTGGTGGCGGTGCAGGCGCCACGGCGGCTGGCGCTGCTGACCGTGGTGCAGTCCGGCATCGTGCTCGCGGGCGGGCTTCTGCTGCTGCCCCGGCTCGGGCTGGTCGGCATGGCGCAGGCGGTCTTCGTCATGCGGGCCAGCGTCGCGCTGCTGGTGCTGCTGCTGGCGCGGCGGATGGTGGCCCCGATGGTGGCCCCGGCTGAGGATGCCGTGCCGCCCCGGGCGGTGCCGCTGCGATGATCCGGCGCGACGACCTGCTGGCGCTGGGGGGCATCCTGGCGCTGCTGGGCCTGCTGGGCGCGGGGGCCGGGGCGACGCTGGCGGCCGGCGCGGTCATGGGCGTGGCGCTGCTGGCGGCGATCCTCGCCCTGCCCGTCATCGGCGTCGCGCTGATGATCCTGGCCGGCACGGCGCTGCAGGTGCTGGGCAGCGAACACCTGACCGGCCTGCCGACCAGCCTGGGCAAGGCGGCGGGGGCGGCCACGCTGCTGGCCTGGGCGGCGCGCTCGCTGCTGCTGCGCAAGCCGCTGACCTGGTCGCCGCAGCTGCCGGCGCTGGCCGTCTTCGCGGCCGTGCTGCTGCTCTCCACCGCCTGGGCGCCCGACCCGCTGATGGCCCGGGACGGGCTGTTCCGCTACGTGCAGCTCTTCCTGCTGTTCTTCATGATCGCCAACATCGCGGGCGAGGGCGAGACGCCGCTGGATCTCGCCTGCCTCGCCTTCACCGGCTCGATGCTGGTCTCCTCGCTGATCGGGATGGCGGAGTTCCTGCTGCCCTCGCTGGCGCTGGAATCCGACGATCCCAGCCTGGAGCAGGGCAATGTCGGCGCCATCATCGACCGCGATTCCTTCGAGGGGGTGGAGATCCGGCGCATCACCGGCGGGCTGTCGGATTCCAACTGGTTCGCCTACACGCTCGTCGCCGCGCTGCCGCTGAACCTCTACCTGCTGCGCCGCTACCAGGGGCCGGCGATGCGGGGCTTCATCCTGGCCGCGGCCGCGCTGCAGAGCATGGGCGTGGTGCTGTCCTACACCCGCTCCGCGCTGATCGCGCTCGCCGTCTCCGTGCTGATCCTGCTCTGGCGCCGCCGCCTGCCGGTGATGCCCTTCGTCCTGGCGGCCGTGATCGGCTCCGCCGGGATCCTGGCCTGGAACCCGCCCGGGCTGCAGCGGATCTTCTCGCCGGAATACGCGCGGGAGGGCAGCACCCCGGTCCGCACCTACCTGCTGCTGGGCGGCAAGGACCTGATGCTGGCGCAGCCCCTGGCCGGCTACGGCTACGGCCAGTACGGGCCCAACTTCTTCCGCTGGCTGGACCACCAGCACAACGTCTCGGAATCCGTGGACGACTGGGCGAGGGAGCTGCGCAAGCGCGTCGACAACGACGAGGAGCGCGAGGAATACGTGATGCCCCACAACACGGTGGTGCAGATCTGGGTGGAGTACGGGCTGCTCGGCTTCATCCCCTTCTGCGCCTTCGTGTGGTTCATCCTGCGCGACCTCGCCACCGCGCGGCGCCACGGCACCGCCTCGCAGGCGGAGCTGGCGGATTGCCTGCTGGCCAGCACATGGGGCTTCCTGGTCTGCGCCCTGTTCGGCCACCTCGCCTTCCTGAAGAGCATCTGGATCCTGGGCGGCCTGGCGGCCGCGCTGCGCCGCGTGGCGCTGACCCGCGGGAACCCGCTGCCGGAGGCGCTCCCCGTGCTGCGGCCGGCGCCACGATGACCCGGCTGCGCCGGATCCTGCGCGGCGCCGCGCTGCTGCTGGGCAGCGGCTACGTGCTGTTCTTCTTCTCCGAGCGCGTGTTCTGGTCGCTCTGGCGCCCGGGGGACGCGTGGCCGGCGATGCTCGGCGGCTGGCTGCTCTACAGCTTCTTCGGCTACCTGCTGCTCGCCGCCATCCGCTTCTTCCGGGTGGGCGACCTCTGGTCGCTCTTCCTGGCCGGGGCCTTCTTCGGCTGGCTGGGCGAAGGCGTCTACGCCATGACGCTGTTCGGCTATCCCGGCATCCCCTTCCCGCTGACCATCTCCTGGACGGCGCTGGCCTGGCACGCCCCGATCACCGTGGTGCTGGGCTGGTACGGGCTGCGCCGGGCGCTCCAGGCGCCGGGGATCGGGCCGGCGCTGGCCGCCTCCTGCGGCTTCGGCCTGTTCTGGGGCATCTGGGCGGTGGCCTGGGCGCTGGAGACGCCGCCCATCCTGGCCACGCCGGGCGAGTTCCTGGCCCATGCCGCGGCCGCGACGGCGCTGCTGGCCCTGGCACAGGGCGCCATCACGGCCGGGCGGCCGCAGGGCTTCGACCCCTCGCGCTGGGGCGTGGTGCCGGCGGTGGCGCTCGTCCTCGCCTTCCTCGGGCTGGTCACCACCCCCGCCATCCCCATCGCACCGCTGGTGCTGCTGCCGCTGGCGCTGCTGCTGGCCTGGGCCGGGCGGCGCAACCGCGCGCGCGCGCGCGGCGAAGCGGGCGGCGGCGACCTGCTGGACCGGATGGGCGCGCCGGTGCGGCGGCGGAACCTGCCCGCCCTGGCGGCGATGCCGCTGGTCGCCACCGGCACCTATTCCGGGCTGAACGCCGCCGGGCTGGTGTGGCCGACCAACCTGGTGATCGCCGGGATCACCACCCTCGCCGGCTTCGTGCTTCTGGCCATGGCGCTGTGGAAGGTGCTGCGGCGAGGGGCCGCGCCGCTGCTGGCCCCGGCGCTGGAGGAAGGTGGATGAGCCGGGACATCGTCATGGTGAAGGGCGCCTACGACAAGGCGGGCGGCCCGGAGACCCTGCTGCAGATGATCGCGGCGGAGCTGGACCGCGAGCGCTATCGCCCGCTGCTGGCGCTGCTGGCCCGCCCCGGCGCCGAACTGCCGCCCGTGTTGGCGGAGGTGGCGGCGAGCCTGCCCTCCACCCGCCTGCCCTGGACCGGGCTGGGCAGCACGGCCGGCGCGGTGCGGGCGCTGGACCGGCTGCTGCGCGACCGCCCCGGCGCGGTGCTGCACACCAACGACATGCGCGCCGACCTGCTGGGCTTCCTGCTGACCCGGGTGCGCCGGGTGCCCTGGATCGCGCATGTCCACGGCTGGCTGCGCCACACCCATTCGGGGAAGCACAAGGTCTACGAGGACATCGACCGGATGCTGGTGCGCGGCGCGGACCTGGTGCTGGTCGGCTCGGAGGCGATGGCCGAGGAGGCGCGCATCGCCGGGGCGAGGCGCGTGGGCATCGTCACCAACGGCGTCCCCCTGGCCGATCCCGCCGCCCATGCCGCCGAGGCCGCGGCGCTGCGCTCCGGCCTGCCCGTCGGGCCGGGCGGCACGGTGCTGGGGCTGCTGGGGCGCCTGCATCCGGGCAAGGGCCACGCGCTGCTGATCCGCGCCCTGGCGGAGCTGCGGCGCAAGGGCCACGACGCCTGCGCCCTTCTGGTCGGCGAGGGACCGGCGGAGGCGGAGTACCGTGCGCTGGCCGCGGAGCTGGGCGTGGCGGAGGCGGTGGTCTTCGCCGGGCTGGTGCCGGACAAGCTGCCGTATCTCTGCGCCATGGACATCGTCTGCGTCCCCTCGCTGAAGGACAGCCTGCCGCTGACCGCCATGGAGGCGATGAGCGTGACCCGCCCGGTGGTGGCCTCCCGCGCCGGCGACCTGCCGCTGGCCTTCCGCGACGGGGAGAACGGGCTGCTGGTCGAGGTCGGCTCGGCCGAGGCGCTGGAGGCTGCGATCGCCCGGCTGATCGCCGATCCGGCGCTGGCGGCACGGCTGGCGGCGGCGGGGCGGCAGACGCTGGCGGCGCGCTACAGCCCGGCGGCGATGCTGCGCCAGCTCGAGGGCTTCTGCGACACGCTGCTGGCGGAGAAGGAGGGGATGGTCCGTGCCGCGGCGTAGGGTCCTCTTCGTCCAGCCGAACAGCGAGGTCGGCGGCTCCGATCTCGCCCTGCTGCGCTTCGTCGAGGCGCTGGACCGCACGCGCTACGAGCCCGTCGTGCTGCTGCCGAAGGAAGGGCCGCTGGCCCCGCGGCTGCGCGCGGCCGGGGCGGCGCTGCACCTCGTCCCGATGATGCAGCTTCGCACCCTCCCCTCGCCCGGCTACCAGGCGCGCTACCTGGCGCGCATCTGGCCGACGGTGCGCGCGATCGCGCGGCTGATCCGCGAGGAGCGGATCGACTTCGTCCACAGCAACTCGCTCTACTGCCTCTACGGCGCCTTCGCCGCGCGGGTCGCGAAGGTTCCGCACCTGTGGCACGTCCGCGAGATCCCCCCGAACATCCCCGTGGCGCGGCCCGCCCTGGCACGGATGGTGCTGTCGCTGTCCGACATCGTGCTGTGCATGACCCGCGCCTGCACCGACGGGCTGTTCGGCCCGGGGCCGGAGCACGCGAAGATCCGCTACCTCTCCGAGGGGCTGGACCTCGGCACCTGGTCGCGCGAGCACGTCCACCGCTCCATCCGCGACGAGCTGGGCATCGCGGCGGGAACGCCGGTGGTCGGCTTCGTCGCGCGGCTCGATCCCTGGAAGGGGCTGGACGTCTTCCTCGATGCCGCGGCGCAGGTGCGGCAGCGCGTGCCGGAGGCGGTCTTCCTCGTCTCCGGCGACGCGCCCGCGGGCTTCGAGCCCTATCGCGACGCGATGCAGGAGCGGGCGCGCTCGCTGGGCCTGGGGGAGAGCGTGCGCTTCCTCGGCTGGCGCTACCGCATGGATGACATCCCGGCGCTGATGGCGAGCCTGGACGTGTTCTGCCACACCAGCTCGTCGCAGCCGGAACCCTTCGGCCTCGTCATCATCGAGGCGATGTCGATGGGTTGCGCCGCCATCGCCGCCCGCGCCGGCGGCCCGATGGAGATCATCCGCGACGGCGTCAGCGGGCTGCTCACCCCGCCGCGCGACGCCAGGGCGCTGGCCGAGGCCGTCACCAGCCTCCTGACCGATCCGGAGAAGCGCCGCGCCATCGCCGCCGGCGGCCGCGCCCGGGTGGAGGAGGAGTACTCGCTCCCCGCCTTCCGCCGCAGCATCGCCGCACTCTACGCGCAGATGCCAGGGGGAGCGGGGGACGGGGCGGTGGGCGGCGCGGCGCGCGCGGCATGAGCGAGGCGCCCGACCTCTCCATCGTCATCGTCAGCCATGGGCACGAGGCGATGCTGCCGCGCTGCGCCGACTCCCTGGCGCCGGCGCTGGAGGGGCTGCGGGCCGAGATCATCCTGGTGGACAACCTCCAGGCCGGCGGCGTCGCCGCGGCGATGCGCGGCCGGCCGGTGACGGTGCTGGAGAACACCCGCCGGCTGGGCTTCGCCGCCAACGTCAACAGGGGCGCCGCCGCGGCGACGGGCCGCCACCTGCTGGTGCTGAACCCCGATACCGAGCACCAGGCCGGCCGGCTGGCCGAGGCGATCCGCTACCTGGACGGCCAGCCCGGGACGGGGATGCTGACCTGCCGCCTGCTGAACCCGGACGGCACGGTGCAGCAGAACACGCGGCGCTTTCCCAGCCCGCTCTTCCTGCTGGTGCGCGGCCTCGGCGGCGACCGCTGGCGCTGGCAGCCCGGCTTCTACCGGCGCGGCCTGATGCGGGAGCCGGGGACTTCGGTGATGACGGCGCAGCAGCCTTGCACGGTGGACTGGGCCTTCGGCGCCTTCCTGCTGCTGCGCCGCGCGCTCTTCCAGGAAGTCGGCGGCTTCGACGCTGCCTACCGCCTGTACTACGAGGATGTGGACCTGGCGCGGCGGCTGCGGCGGAAGGGATTGTCCGTCCAGCTCTATCCCGGCCTCATCTTCCGGCACGAGCACCAGCGCAGCAGCGCTGCCAGACCCTTCAGCCAGACGTGGCGCTGGCACGTGGGCAGCGCCATCCGCTACTTCGCGACTGACATTGCGAATACGAAATAGTATAGGGAAGAACGCTGCCGGCAACCCCGGGCATGGAGGCGGAGCGATGACCGCGCAGTCGAAGCTGGAACGGGAAAGCCAGTTCTGGGACGCGAAGCAGACGGAAACCGGGTCGCTGGACCCGGCGCTCTACCGCGTCTCGGCCAGCGACCGCGATGACCGCAGCGTGCCCTGGCTGCCCTATCTGGGCTTCCGCGAGCAGGTGCAGACGGTGCTCGACCATCTGGGCGAGCTGAAGGGCCGACGGGTGCTCGACCTCGGCTGCGGCACCGGGTTCCTTGCCTCGCTGCTGGCGGCCCAGGGTGCGGAGGTGGATGCCCTCGACATCTCCCCGGCCTCGGTCGCGATCGCCCGCCACCGCGCCGAAATCAGCGGCGTGGCCGACCGCATCCGCTTCCACGTGATGCCGGCCGAGGCGCTGGGCTTCCCCGATGCCAGCTTCGACGCCCTCTGCGGCGCCTTCGTCCTGCACCACCTGGACCTGGCGACGGCGGCGCCGGAGCTGCGCCGCGTGCTGCGCCCCGGCGGGCGGGCCGCCTTCATCGAGACCTGCGGCCACAGCGCGCTGCTGATGACGGCGCGCCGGATGCTGCCCGGCCGGCTCGGCATCGAGAAGGCCAGCAGCGACGACGAGGCCCCCCTCGCCTCCGCCGCGGAGGCGCTGCTGCGCCGCAGCTTCGGCGACAGCGTGCGATTCCACTATCCCAGCACGCTGATGTTCCGCATGCTCAGCTACGTGCCGCCACTGCACAAGCGTCCTGCCCAGCAACTGCTTTCGGCAGTGGACGCGACAGTGCACCGCCTGCCCTTCCTGCGCTCGCAATCCTACTGGGGCGTGGTGACGCTCGAACGTCCGGCGGCTGACGAGCCAGCCTAAGGACCACGCCTCCCCACGGCCGCGGGCCGGATCATGCAGGCGGCGCGATGCCTCGATCCGTGCCAACTCGAGGTGCGGCCCGTGGCCCGGGGGCAAGGCGCTGCCTCGCCCCCGTACCCCCACTCCGCCAGGACCCTGCGGGCCCTGGACCCAATGGGTGCTGCCGCGGGACAGCCTGCGACGGGGTCGAGACGCCGAGGAGCATGGCTCCTCGGCGGGTACGGCCTCAGCCCGCGCTGACGCCCTCTGAAGCTTTTTTCGGAGTCCCGCCTGTCCGAGCTCCGTCAGGGTGCAGCCCGCAGGCTGACGCCTACCGGAAGCACCAGACTCCCAGCGGGGTCCGGGGCCCGCTTGTGGCCCCGGCAGGGGAGGGTCTGGGAGGGGACGGCGTCCCCTCCCGGTCCGACGGCCCGAACACCACAGCGCGACAGGTCAGTTCATCCCGCCGTCGGGATCAGATCCTACCCGGCACCATCCCCGCGCCGAGACCGGGCGACGTGCCTCCGGCAGGCGATCCTGGCCGGGCGCCGGATCGGGCTTGGGCGGAGATCAGGCGTCCACCGCTGCCGCGTCGAGGCTGGCCGCATTCTCCTGGATGAATCGGAAGCGCAGTTCCGGGCGGCGGCCCATCAGCGCTTCCAGCAGTTCCGCCGTGCGGGCCCGCTCCTCGGGCGGCAGCACCACCTTGAGGAGGGTCCGCTTGCGCGGGTCCATGGTGGTTTCCTTCAGCGAAGCCGGGGGCATCTCGCCCAGGCCCTTGAAGCGGCTGACCTCGACCTTCTGGCTCGGCTTGAAGTGCTTCCTGCGCACCTTCTCCAGATCCGCGTCGTCGCGGGCATAGACGGAGGTGCTGCCGGACTGGAGGCGGTAGAGCGGCGGCTGCGCCAGGAAGACCCGCCCCTGGCGCACCAGCTCCGGCAGCTCCTTGTAGAAGAAGGTCATCAGCAGGGCGGCGATATGGGCGCCGTCCACATCCGCGTCCGTCATGATGACGATGCGGCCGTAGCGCAGGCGGGCGGCGTCGAAGCGGTCGCCCGCGCCGCAGCCCAGCGCCTCGATCAGGTCCTTCAGCTCCTGGTTCTGCCGCAGCTTGTCGGCGGAGGCGCTGGCGACGTTCAGGATCTTGCCGCGCAGCGGCAGCACCGCCTGGGTCTGGCGGTCGCGCGCCTGCTTGGCCGAGCCGCCGGCGGAATCGCCCTCCACCAGGAACAGCTCCGTCGCCTCGGCATTCTCCAGCGTACAGTCGGTCAGCTTGCCCGGCAGGCGCAGGCGGCGGGTGGCGGACTTGCGCGCCGTGTCCTTCAGCTCGCGCCGGCGCAGCCGGTCTTCCGCCCGCTCGATCGCCCAGGCGAGGAGGTTGTCCGCGTTGCGCGTGTCGCCGGTCAGCCAGTGGTCGAAATGGTCGCGCAGCGCCCCCTCGACCAGACGTGCGGCCTCGGGGGAGGTCAGCTTGTCCTTGGTCTGGCCCTGGAACTGCGGCTCGCGGATGAAGACGGAGAGCATCGCCGCCATGCTGCCGAACAGGTCCTCGGCGGTGATGGTGGCAGCGCGCTTCTCCTTCTTCAGCTCGCCATAGGCGCGCAGCCCCTTCACCAGCACCGCCCGCAGCCCCGCCTCGTGCGTGCCGCCCTGCGGCGTCGGGATGGTGTTGGCATAGGTGTTCAGGAAGCCGTCGCCCTGCTCCAGCCAGGTGACGGCCCATTCGGCGCGGCCCTGGCCATCGGGGAAGCTCACCTCCCCGGCCCAGGGGGCGGGAACGACGGGCGAGCGGCCCTCGATGGCGGCGGAGAGGAAGTCCGACAGCCCGCCCGGGAAGTGCAGCGTGGCCTGGGCGGGGGTGCCCTCGACGGCGAGCGACGGGTCGCAGGCCCAGCGGATCTCGACGCCGCGGTACAGATACGCCTTGGACCGGCAAAGCCGGTACAGCCGCGTAGCGGAGAAGAGCTGCCTGCCGAAGATCTCCGGGTCCGGGAGGAAGCGGATCTGCGTGCCGCGGCGGTTGTGCACGGAACCGGCGTTCTTCAGCTTCGCGACGGGCCGGCCGCGCTCATAGGCCTGGGTGAAGAGGGTGCGGTCGCGGGCGACCTCCACCTCCAGCCGCTCCGACAGGGCGTTCACCACCGACGACCCCACCCCGTGCAGCCCGCCCGAGGTGTCATAGGCCTTGCCGGAGAACTTCCCCCCCGAATGCAGGGTCGTGAAGATCACCTCCAGCGCCGACAGCTTGGGGAATTTCGGGTGCGGATCGACCGGGATGCCGCGGCCGTTGTCGCGCACGGTCAGCCAGTTGCCCGGCTCCAGCGTCACCTCGATGCGGTCGGCATGGCCCGCCACCGCCTCGTCCATCGCATTGTCGATGATCTCGGCCGCAAGGTGGTGCAGCGCGTTCTCGTCGGTGCCGCCGACATACATGCCGGGGCGGCGCCGGACGGGCTCCAGCCCCTCCAGCACCTCGATGTCGGCCGCGGAGTAGCTTTGGTTGGCGGCTGCCTTGGGGGCTCGGCCGCCGAACAAGTCGTTCATGTTGTGTTCCGGTCCCCTGGGCGGAAGCTACCCCGCCCGGGGTGGAATCGCAACCTTTGCCCACCCCGCCCCGGCGGGGCGGGGGGAGCGGCCGGGCCTCAGCGCCCGCCGGAGCCGTGGCCGTGCAGATGCGCCTCGATCATCCACAGGTTCTTGTCGATCGCCCGCGACAGCTCCGTCAGCAGGTCGGAGGTGTCGGCGTCGCCCGCATCGTCCGTCTCGTCGATGCCGTCGCGCAGCGCCTTGCCCACCTGGGCATAGCGGTCGGCCAGCTCGCGCAGGTGCTCCATGCTGTCCAGCAGGTCGGCCGGATAGGGCGCCAGGCGGGAGGAGCCGGCGACGTTCTGGCTGGTGCCGTTGGGCACGCCGCCCAGCAGCACGGCCCGCTCGGCGAGCATGTCCGTCTGCTCGTTCAGCGCGTCGTAGAACTTCTCCAGCATCTCGTGGACGCCGATGAAGTTGCTGCCCTTCAGGTTCCAGTGCGCCATGCGGGTCGCGTTGTAGAGGTCGATCGAATCGACCAGCAGCGCCTGCAGCGTGGTCAGGGAGACGTTCTTGGCGTTCTCGCCGACACTGTTGCGGGTGGACCAGCGCGTGCCGCTTGTCGCATCCGCCTTGGTCTTGGCCATCAGATCAACTTCCTTCCTGCTCTTGCCGCCGGATCAGGCGGCCCTTCCAGCCTACGGGGCACGGGTCGCACTTGCCCATCGTCCAGCCTCGGAGCGCCGCGCCACAGAGGATGGTTTCACGGCTCCACATTCAGGTAGCGGCCTGCTTCCGGGCCGCCCTGCGCGCGGTGCATGGCGGCGGCCCGGGACAGGATGGCGGCGTCGTCCGGGGTGAGCCTCTCCCCCTCGCGCAGGTGGTCCGTCCAGGATTCCATGGTCCAGACCTCCACGAAGCGCTCGGGATGGGCGATGTCCTCGGCCAGCCGCCAAGCGACGGCACCGGAGCGTTGCCGGACCCTCCGCACCTCCCGCATCACCTCCAGGAAGGCGGCACGGTCGGCCGGGTCGATCAGGTAGTGCACGGACTCCATCAGCTGGCCCGACCCCTGGTGCAGCAGCGGCGCAAGCTCCGGCGACGGCGCCTCCGGCAGCGCCGCGGCGGCGCCGTTGCCCGCGGCCGGGGCTGCCATGGCCTCCATCGGCATGCGGCGCAGCAGCCAGCCCCCCAGGGCCCCCGCGACCCCGAAGCCGGTCAGCGCCGCCGGGATGCCGATGAGCCCGCCGAGCACGCCGGACAGGGTGGCGCCGACCGCCATCGCGCCGAAGGTGGCCACCTGGAACAACCCCATCGACCGCGCCCGGACCCAGGAGGGAGAGGAGAGCTGCGCCGCCGCGCTCAGCGTGCTGGCGACCGTGATCCAGGAGGCGCCATAGGCCAGCATGGCCAGCCCCGCCGGCAGCCAGTGGGTGGAGAGGCCGAGCACGGCCAGCGCCACGCCCAGCGCCACGGAGCCCAGCACCACCATGGACGAGTTGTCGAAGCGCTGCCGCATCCGCGGCAGCAGGAATCCGCCCCCCACCGCGCCGGCGCCCATGGCGGCCAGCATCAGCCCATAGGCCTCCGGCCCCAGCCCGAGTCGCTGCCGCACCAGCAGCGGCAGCAGACCCCAGACGGCGGCCCCCGCGAAGAAGGCGACCATGGCGCGCGCGATCGTGCCCCGCAGCACCGGGCTGGCACGGACATACCGCAGCCCCGCCCGGATGGCGGAGAGGAAATGCTCGTTGGGCAGGGGGTGGTCCCGCTCCTCCCGCCGCCACAGGAACAGCGCCACCACCAGCACCAGCACGCAGAGCGCGTTCAGGGCGAAGGCCGCCTGCACCCCCGCGACGCCGATCAGCAGCCCGCCCAGCGCGGGCCCCAGCGCCCGGGCCAGGTTGAAGCCGATGCCGTTCAGCACGATGCCCTGCGCCAGGTCCTGGCGCGGCAGCAGCTCCGGCGCCACCGCGGCGAAGGCGGGGAAGTTGATGGCGGCGCCGATCGCCAGGGCGAAGGTCAGCCCCAGCAACCCCCAGGCCCCCACCAGCCCGGCGGCGGTGAGCAGGCAGAGGGTCAGCGCCACCGCCGACATCCAGAGCTGCGCGCCGATCAGGAAGCGCCGCCGGTCCACGATGTCGGCCAGCGCCCCGGCCGGCAGGGCCAGCAGGAAGACCGGCAGCAGGCTGGCCGCCTGGACCAGCGAGACCATCAGCGGCCGCCCGTCCAGGGAGGTCATCAGCCAACCCGCCCCGGTGTTCTGCACCCAGCCGCCCAGGTTGCTGACCAGGGTCGCGCACCAGAGCAGGCGGAACGCCGGATGACGCAGCGGAACGAAGGCGGCGGGAAGTGGCATGGGACTCCCGGTATCGTCGGCTAGGCCGGGAGGCGCCGGGCCACGCGGCCCGTGCCATGGCGCCGTGCCCCAACCGGGCACGCGCACCCCTCCCTGCACCGACCGTCATGCCAGCTACGCCCGCTCCTGGCCACACTCTGCCGGAGGCGGGGCGGCCCGCCTCAGAAGTCGGAGGCGAGCTCGAGCTCGCTGATGGTCTCCGGCTCGCGCCGGGCCTCCTCGACCCAGCGCATCAGGTCCGGCCATTCCCGGATGGCGCGGCCATAGCCCTGGACGTCGCGGTGCAGCGCCACGTCGTAGGTGACGAAGCGCATGACCACCGGGGCGTACATCGCATCGGCCACGGTCAGCCGGTCGCCGAACAGGTAGGGGCCGCCGGAACGCTCCAGGCATTCGCGCCAGATCGCGGTGATGCGGTCGATATCCGCCTGGGCCGAGGACCAGACCCGGAAGCCGGGCACCCGGGCCCGGAGGTTCTGCGGCAGGGAGGAGCGGAGGGCGGCGAAGCCCGAATGCATCTCGCCGGCGATCGAACGGCACAGGGCGCGGGCGGCCCGTTCGGCCGGGTACATCCCCGCCTCGGGCTGGAGCTCGTGCAGGTACTCGGCGATGGCCAGGGTGTCCCAGATCTCCAGCCCGTCGTGGATCAGGCAGGGCACCCGGATCGAGGAGGCCTGGAGCAGCAGTTCCGCCCGCGCGGTGGGATCGTCCGTCGAGACCACCTCCTCCACGAAGGGCAGGCCCGACAGGCGGAGCAGCAGCCAGCCCCGCAAGGACCAGGAGGAATAGTTCCGACTGCTGATGAGCAGCTTCGCCTCGGCCATCGGGCGGCTCCGTTCCGGCGTTCCCGATCCCAGTCTAGCAGGAGCCATGCCAGGGGGAACCGCTCCCTGGCAGGTTTCTGGAAACCGTCTCATCACGCGGGCTTGCCCTAACCCTTCCGGAAACCCCACGTTAGAGACGGTGATGGCATGAACGGGCCGGGGCCGGCGAGCTGTTCGCGGGGCCGTGGTGGGGAAACAGGTCTTGATGACGATCTACCAAGCCTACCAGGCGCAGCAGGACCTCGTCGGACCGTTCCAGGACTTCGCCCGCAATGCCGGCAGCTTTCTCCGGCAACTCCACGGCACCGTGCCGGACGTGTTCCAGCTTCGCCGCGTCACCGCCGCGCTGGAGATCTTCGGGGAGGCCCGGACCACCCACAAGCGCCCGCCCTTCGGCTTCGACAGCGTCGCGGTGGGCAACCGGATCGTCGCCGTCCAGGAGGAGGCCGCCCTCACCACCCCCTTCGGCACGTTGCTGCATTTCCGCAAGGATACGGACATCCCGCAGCCGAAGGTGCTGGTGGTCGCGCCCATGTCGGGACACTTCGCCACGCTGCTGCGCGGCACCGTGGCGGTCATGCTGCCCGAGCACGACGTCTACATCACCGACTGGCACAATGCCCGGGACGTTCCCGCCTCCGCGGGGCGCTTCGGCTTCGACGAATGCATCGAGCACGTGATGCGCTTCCTCGAGGCGATGGGCGACGACACCCATGTCGTCGCGGTCTGCCAGCCGGCGCCGATCGTGCTGGCGGCCACCGCCCTGATGTCCGAGGACAACAACCCCGCCACCCCGCGCAGCCTGACCCTGATGGCCGGACCGATCGACACCCGGGTCAATCCGACGCGCGTCGACCAGCTCGCCACCTCCCGCCCCATCGAATGGTTCGAGAAGAACCTGATCAGCGAGGTGCCGTGGCGCTACGCCGGGGCCGGGCGCAAGGTCTACCCGGGCGCCGTGCAGGTCGCGGCCTTCATGAGCATGAACCTGGAGCGGCACCAGCGCGCCTATGCGGAACAGTTCCGCAACCTGGTGACCGGCGACACGGGCAAGGCCGAGGCTCATCGCCGCTTCTACGATGAGTACCTGGCGGTGATGGACCTGCCGGCGGAATTCTACCTGGAGACGGTGAAGACCATCTTCCAGGACCACTCCCTGCCGGAGGGCAGGCTGACCTGGCGCAACCGCCTCGTGCGGCCGGAGGCGATCCGGCGCACCAGCCTGCTGACGGTGGAGGCGGAGCGGGACGACATCTGCTCCATCGGCCAGACCGGCGCCGCGCTCGACCTGTGCCGCGGCCTGCGCCCGACCATGAAGCGCCACCACCTGCAGACGGGCGTCGGCCATTACGGCGTGTTCAACGGCCACCGCTGGGCCAACGAGATCTACCCGCTCGTGCGCGAGGTCATCCAGACCAGCCAGTGATGCGGGGCCGCCGGGGCGGGGAGGAACCGCCCCGCGAACCGCCCCACCCCGGCGGCCGTCCCGCTACCCGGCCATGGCGAACTTCACGACGCAGAGAGCGGCGATCAGCCACACCGCACCGCCGACCTCGCCCGCCTTGCCGGCCAGGGTCTTGACCGCGGCGTAGGTGATGAAGCCCAGGCCGATTCCCGTGGCGATGGAGAAGGTCAGCGGCATGGCGATCGCGGTGACGATGGCCGGCAGGTACTCCGTCTCCTCCGCCCAGTTCAGCGATTCCAGCGACTTGGCCATCAGGCAGGCGACGTAGACCAGCGCCGGCGCGGTGGCGTAGCCGGGGATGGCGGTGGCCAGCGGCGCCAGGAACAGGGTCAGCAGGAACAGCACCGCCACGGTCAGCGCCGTCAGCCCGGTCCGGCCGCCCTGCTGGATGCCGGCCGCGCTCTCGATGTAGCTGGTGGTGGTGGAGGTGCCGAGGACGGAGCCGATGATCGCCCCGCCGCTGTCGGCCACCAGCGCCTTGCCCAGCCGGGGGATGGAGCCGTCGCGGTTCATCAGCCCCGCCCGGTGGGTGGTGCCGATCAGCGTGCCGGCATTGTCCAGCAGATCCACCAGGAAGAAGGTGAAGACGATGCCCGCGACCCCCAGCCCGATGGCGCCGGGGATGTCGAGCTGGAGGAAGGTCGGCGCCAGCGAGGGCGGCAGGGAGAAGACCCCGTTGAAGGTGGTCAGCCCGAAGGGCACGCCGGCGAAGGCGATGACCAGGATGCCCAGGATGATGGCGCCCGGCACCTTGCGCGCGACCAGCCCCGCGATCAGCAGGAAGCCGGCGCAGGAAAGGATCACCTTGGCGCTGCCCAGCTTGCCCATGGCGACCAGCGTCGCCGGGTGGTCCACCACCAGCCCCATGCCCTGGAGCCCGATGAAGCCCAGGAAGAAGCCGATGCCGGCGGCGATGCCGAGCTTGAGCGAGAGCGGGATGGAGTTGATCAGCCATTCCCGGAAGCCCGCCAGCGAGACGGCCAGGAAGATGACGCCCGAGAGGAACACCGCTCCCAGCGCCACCTGCCAGGGGATGCCCATCCCCCCCACCACGGCGAAGGCGAAGTAGGCGTTCAGCCCCATCCCCGGCGCCAATGCGATCGGGTAGTTGGCCAGCAGCCCCATCAGCGCCGAGCCGATGGCGGCCGCGATGCAGGTGGCGGCGAAGGCCGCGCCGTGGTCGATGCCGGCGGCAGCCATGATGCCGGGGTTGACCACGACGATGTAGGCCATCGTCATGAAGGTCGCGAGGCCGGCCATGATCTCCGTGCGCGGCGTCGTGCCGTGCTCGCGCAGTCGGAAGAGCGATTCCACTGTGCAGGTCCCCCATGCAAGTCACTGCCACGGTAACAGTGCGTCACAGGGGGGCAAGCAAGCCCGGGGCCGCTTGGCCCCGGCGGCGGCGGGGTCAGCCGCGGCCGGACTTCGCCATCACCCGGGCCAGGGCCTCCGCCACCTCCTCGCCGGTATAGGGCTTGCTCACCACTGCCATGGCGCGGAAGCGCTCCGGGATCACCGTGGGGGCGTCGTAGCCGGTGGTGAAGAGGAAGGGACGGCCCTGGGCCACCAGCAGGTCGGCCACCGGGTAGACGGCCTCCCCGTCCAGGTCGACATCCAGCACCGCCGCATCCGGCGCGGCGGTGACCACGAGATGGATCGCGGCCGGCAGGGTGCCGGCGGGGCCGAGCGGCACGGCGCCGTTCCGCGCCAGCGCATCGCGCACCTCCATCGCCACCAGCGCCCCATCCTCCACCACCAGCACCCGGATCCCGGCCAGCGAGGCCTGCGGTGGTTCGGGGTCGGCGGGCGCCGGCGCCGGCGCGGCACTGCCCGCCGTGTCCACCAGCTGCTGCAGCGGGATGGTGACGATGCAGCGCAGGCCGGCGGGGTCGAAGTTCAGGGTGGAACGGCCGCCCAGCTCGTAGGACAGGCCGCGCTCCACCACCGTGGAGCCGAAGCCGCGGCGCTTGGGGGGCGAGACGGGCGGCCCGCCGCTCTCCACCCAGTCCAACGCCGCCTCCTCCTCGTGCACGGTCCAGGAGACGGTGACATGCCCCCCGGGAATCGACAGCGCGCCGTACTTGGCGGCATTGGTCGCCAGCTCGTGCAGGGCCAGGCTCAGGGCGAGCGCCGCCTTGGGCCGCAGCCGCAGCTCCGGCCCGATGATCGAGGCCCGGTCGGTGTTGCTGCCGACGGTCCCGCGATAGGGGCGCAGCTCCTCCTCGACCAGCGCGCGGAGGTCCGCCCCCTCCCAGCGGCTGGTGGTCAGCAGGCTGTGGGCGACCGCCATGGCCCGGATGCGGCGGTCGAAATCGTGGACGAAGCCTTCCAGGCTGCCGGCGCCGCTGCGGGTGTGGCGCACCAGGGCCTGGATGTTGGCCAGGGTGTTCTTCACCCGGTGGTCCAGCTCCGCCATCAGCAGGTCCTGCTGCGCCCGGGCGCGGCTGCGCTCCTGCGCCACCTGGTCCAGCCGGCGCAGCACCACCTCCAGCAGGCTGACGTGCAGCGCCTGCGCCGCCTCGATCTCCCAGGGCTTCCAGGGTTCGGCGCGGTGCCGCACCTCCTCCTGCCAGGCGGCGAAGGAGCTGCGGGGGGCGATGTGCCCGGAGGGGCCGGGCTCGGTCGGCTTGTTCGGGTTGCCGGCCCAGGTGACGGTCTTCACCAGCTCCGGCCGGAACCACAGGATGAAGGCGTTCGGCGCACGGCTGATCGACATCGCGAGCACACCGCTGGCGATGTCGGCGAATTCCAGCGCCGGCGGATAGGCTTCGGGCAACCGGTCCAGGGCGGTGACGCCATCGCCCGCCCGCTCGGCCAGCCAACCGGCGAGGGCCCGCACCTGCGCCTCCTGCGGCACCACCCCGGTGCTCGCGTAGCGCCCGTCGATCAGCAGCGCGACGCCGGCCGAGGGAAGGTAGTCGAGCAGGTTGGGGCGGTAGCGGATCAGCCCCTCGGCCAGATCCTCCTCCCGCGTCATCACCTGCACCAGCTGCTCGTAGACCCGGCGCATCCGGGCGCTCTCGGCATGGGCGGCCTGCTGCTCCAGCGCCTCGAGCTGCAGCGAGACCATCTGCGCGAAGAGCTCGCAGGCGCTGCGCAGCATGGGCGGAAGGTGCCAGGGCGTCCGGTGGTGGCAGGCAATCAGCCCCCAGAGCTGCCCGCCGCGGATGATGGAGAGCGACATGGAGGCGACCACCCCCATGTTGCGCAGGTACTCCAGATGGATGGGGGACACGCTGCGCAGGGCGCAGTCGCTCATGTCCAGCGGCTGCCCGGTGCGCGGGCTGATCTGGGGCTGCAGCGGCAGGGGCGCGTAGCCGGCATCGGGAATCAGCCGCACCCAGTTGCGGACATAGAGCGCCCGTGCCTGCTTCGGGATGTCCGCGGCCGGGTAATGCAGGTCGAGATAGGCCCCGATCCCCGGATCGCGCGCCTCGGCGATGACGGCGCCGCTGTCGTCGCCGAGGAAGCGGTAGATCATCACCCGGTCGAAGCCGGTGACGCGCCGGACCTCGTCGGCCGCCTCCTGCAGGAAGTCCTGCGCCCGCGCGGCGCCCTGCAGCCGCAGCATCATGGCGCGCACCAGGGGCAGCGCCTGGGGACGATGCGAGGGGCCCAGATCGGACAGCGGCTCCAGCTCGAGCAGCAGCCCGGCCGGGTTCTCCCGCACCACCACGTCGAAGCGCCGGCCCGGGGCGAGCTCGGCCGCCTCGAAGGTCATGGGATGGGCGGCGGTGCCGGGCGCCGGCTTGACCCAGCCACCGCGCAGGCCGGCGGCCAGCCCCTCGCCCAGCAGCTCCGCCACGCTGGCGCCCGGCAGGCTCCCGGGGGCACGGCCGAGCAGGCGTTGGGTGTCGCCGGCGAACTGCAGCACGCGCAGCTCGTCCGGGTCGACCACCAGCAGGAGGCCGTGCGGCTGGATCGAGCCCGGGACATGGATCGGCTCGCGGTCGCAATTGGTCAGGTCGACCTTGCCGGCAAAGGACATGGCGGGTTGCCCGGACCCCACGCCCGTCACGGGGCGGCCATCGCCATGGACAGCGTCCGACGGTCGCAGGCCGCCGCCGCCCGCGCCGCTGCCCAGCCTTCCATCAGCTGGAAGGTCGTGGCCGCGGCCGCGGCCGCGGCCGGGATATCGGTGCAATGGGCTTCCAGGGCGGCCCGGAAGGCGCGCCACCCCTCCCCGACCGGCGGCCGGCCGAGGGCGGCGTGGAAGGAGGCGCCGTCCCCGGGAGAGACCCCCAGCGCCTCGCGGGCCCGGCGGAGGATCAGCTGGCCCCCCAGGGCGGAGCCCTCCAGGACGTAGAGGGCGCCGAAGCCGGCATCGGGCGAGGGCAGGCCGGGCAAAGCCGCGCAGCGCGGCAGGGCCTCGATCTCCGGCCGGCCGAGGCCCAGCGCCCCCAGGTCGTCCTCGATGCGCGGGGTTCGCCAGCAGGCCACCTCCGGATCGAGGCCGGCGGCGAGCCAGTCGAAGCGGCCGAGGGCGGCCTCGAGCGGGGCGATGACGCCCAGCAGGGTACCCAGCATCGCGGCGTAATCCGCCCGCGAGGCGAGGCAGCGGTCGAGGTCGAAGCGTTCCTCGAGCCGGGCATGGAGGGTTTCGGTGGCGGCCCGCAGCGCGGACAGGACGGGAGCGGGCATGGCGTTCATACGGGCGATAGCCGCCGATCCTCCGGCATGCCTCCCCGTTTGGCCAGCGGCGCGCCGTTCGCAACCGCGTGTGCCGTCGTGAAAAAGGGGAGCGCCCTGCGGCGCCCCCCTTTCCCGAAACGCGCCCGGACGGGCCGTCTCAGACGGAGTAGTACATCTCGAACTCGACCGGGTGCGGCGTGTGCTCGAAGCGGTACACGTCCTGCCACTTCAGCTCGATGTAGCTGTCGATCTGGTCCTTGCCGAACACGTCGCCGGCCAGCAGGAACTCGTGATCGGCCTCGAGCGCGCCCAGCGCCTCGCGCAGCGAGCCGCAGACCGTCGGGATGCCCTTCAGCTCCTCCGGCGGCAGGTCGTACAGGTCCTTGTCCATCGCCTCGCCCGGATGGATCTTGTTCTTGATGCCATCGAGACCGGCCATCAGCATCGCCGCGAAGGCGAGGTAGGGGTTGGCGGTCGGGTCGGGGAAGCGGACCTCCACGCGCTTGGCCTTCGGGCTGGTCGCGTAGGGGATGCGGCAGGAGGCGGAGCGGTTGCGGGCCGAGTAGGCCAGCAGCACGGGAGCCTCGAAGCCCGGGATCAGGCGCTTGTAGGAGTTGGTCGACGGGTTGGTGAAGGCGTTCAGCGCCTTGGCGTGCTTGATGATGCCGCCGATGTACCACAGGGCGTAGTCGGACAGGTCCGCATAGCCGTTGCCGGCGAAGAGCGGCTTGCCGTCCTTCCAGATCGACTGGTGCACGTGCATGCCAGAGCCGTTGTCGCCGTAGATCGGCTTGGGCATGAACGTCGCGGTCTTCCCGTAGGAATGCGCCACGTTGTGGATCACGTACTTGTAGATCTGCATGTGGTCGGCCTGGGTCACCAGCGGGCCGAACTTGGTGCCCAGCTCGTGCTGCGACTGCGCCACCTCGTGGTGGTGCTTCTCGCCTGCCACGCCCATCTCCATCATCGTGGAGAGCATCTCGGCGCGCAGGTCGACCTCGGAATCCACCGGGTTGACCGGGAAGTAGCCGCCCTTGACCAGCGGGCGGTGACCCATGTTGCCCTCGGGGTAGTCCTTCATGTTGGCCCCGGGGCCCTCGATGCTCTCCAGCTTGTAGTGGCCGAAGTTGCCGCCCGTGCCGAACTTCACGTCGTCGAACACGAAGAACTCGGCCTCGGGGCCGAAGAAGGCGGTGTCGCCGATGCCGGAGGACCGCAGATAGGCCTCGGCCTTCTTCGCCGTGCCGCGCGGGTCGCGCGAGTAGAGCTGGCCGGTCGAGGGTTCGACGATGTCGCAGAACAGGATCAGCTGCGGCTTGGCCGAGAAGGGATCCATGCAGGCGTTCAGCGTGTCCGGCATCAGGATCATGTCGGACTCGTTGATCGCCTTCCAGCCGGCGATCGACGAGCCGTCGAACATGATGCCGTCCTGGAAGACCTCAGGCTCGATGGTCGAGACATGCTGGGCGGTATGCTGCCACTTGCCCTTCGGGTCGGTGAACCGGAAGTCGACGTACTCGACGCTGTTCTCCCGGATCATGTCCATGACCCTGGAGACGCCTTCCGGCATCGCCGGCGCTGCGGGTGCTGCGGGCTTCTTCGCCATCGTGCTCTGTCCTGTTCCCCTCAAGCTGCGACCGGGGGCCGCAGATGTTTGGCCAAGGCGGGTCCCCCCCGCCCGTTACTCAGCGGGTCGCCCCGCAGGCGCCGGCCCCCGCGCGCCGGCCCCTCGGGGCCAGCCGGCGGGCTGCCGGAATCTCGCTCGCTCAGACGGCGTCGTCGCCGCGCTCGCCGGTGCGGATGCGGATCACCTCCTGCACGTCGGAGACGAAGATCTTGCCGTCGCCGATGCGACCCGTCCGGGCGGCGGCGGTGATCGCCTCGATCGCGCGCTCGGCCAGGTCGTCGGGGCAGATCACCTCGATCTTCACCTTCGGCAGGAAGTCCACGACGTACTCCGCGCCACGGTACAGCTCCGTATGGCCCTTCTGGCGGCCGAAGCCCTTCGCCTCCACCACGGTCAGCCCCTGCAGGCCGATCTCGTGCAGCGCGTCCTTCACCTCGTCGAGCTTGAAGGGCTTGATGATGGCCTCGATCTTCTTCATCGGCTCCGTGTCTTCTTGCCCCGCGCCGCGGGCGGCACGGCAGGTCGCTTCCTCGGACCCGCCGGGCTGCGCCGGCCTCGGCCCGCGGGCCGGCAGCCGGTGGGCCGCGCCGCATGACCCGCCAGAGCGGTGTTGCACGGCCCGTGCCGGGCCGGCAATGCCGGGCGGGCGGGGTTTTCGTCACTTCGGCAACAGCCTTCCGCCACCGTCCGGGGCAGGCTGCCCGTTTTGGGGGCAGCCCCGCCGGAAGCGCGGTTGTTGCGGGGGGCGGGGCGGCCCATTATCCGCAACCTCGCCCCGCCGGGGTGCCCGCCGGGACGGCCCGCGGGGCCGCCGGGGCCCTGGAACATGCGCAGGGAGGTCCTTCCCGGGATGAAGCCGCAGAACACGCTGCTGTCCAACACCGGCACCACCGTCTTCACCGTGATGTCGGCGCTGGCGGTGCAGCACGGCGCTATCAACCTGGGCCAGGGCTTCCCCGACCAGGAGGGTCCGCAGGACGTGGTCCGCGCCGCCGCCGACGCGCTGCTGGACAACCGCAACCAGTACCCGCCCCTGACCGGCGTGCCGGAGCTGCGCGAGGCCGTGGCCGCGGCCAACCGCCGCTTCTACGGGCTGGAGATCGACCCGGCGGCGGAGGTGGTCGTCACCTCCGGCGCGACCGAGGCGATCACGGCGAGCCTCATGGCCCTGCTCAACCCGGGCGACGAGGTGGTGCTGATCGAGCCGCTCTACGACACCTATCTGCCGGTGGTGCGGCTGCTGGGCGCCGTGCCGCGCCTCGTCCGCCTGACGCCGCCGAGGTGGGAGCTGCCGCGCGCCGAGCTGGCCGCCGCCTTCGGCCCGAAGACCAAGGCGATCCTGCTCAACAGCCCGATGAACCCCTCCGGCAAGGTCTTCACCGCCGCCGAGCTGGCCTTCGTCGCGGAGCTGGTGCAGCGCCACGACGCCTATGCCGTCTGCGACGAGGTATACGAGCACCTGACCTTCGACGGCTGGAAGCACATCCCGCTGATGACCCTGCCGGGCATGCGGGAGCGCTGCCTGCGAATCGGCTCGGCCGGCAAGACCTTCAGCCTGACCGGCTGGAAGGTGGGCTACGTCACCTGCGACCGCTCCATCGCCCCCAACGTCGCCAAGGCGCACCAGAACCTGACCTTCACCACCGCGCCCAACCTGCAACGGGCGGTGGCGGTCGGGCTGGCCAGGGGCGACGACTACTACGAGGGCCTCTCCGCCTCGCTGCAGGCCAAGCGCGACCGGCTGGCCGCCGGGCTGACGGGCCTCGGCTTCGGCGTGCTGCCGGCCCAGGGCTCCTACTTCATCACCGCGGACTTCCGCCCGCTGGGCTTCGCCGGGGACGACGTCGCCTTCTGCCGGCACATCACCGAGGCGGCGAAGGTCACGGCCATCCCGGTCAGCGCCTTCTACGACGGGCCGGACGCCCCGACGCACTACGCCCGCTTCGCCTTCTGCAAGCGGGAGACGGTGCTGGACGAGGCGATCGCACGGCTGGCGGCCTGGAAGCAGGCGCGCAACGCCGGCGAGGCGCGCGCGACGGGCTGAGCGCCGGGGGGGCCGGGGGCGGCGGGAGATCCCCCCGCCCTTCTCCGCCGCCGGTTGACGCGATCCCGGTCGCGGCCGTAAACCCCGCCCGCTGTGTGGCGGCCTTAGCTCAGTTGGTAGAGCGCCAGGTTGTGGTCTTGGATGTCACGGGTTCGAATCCCGTAGGTCGCCCCAGCCTCCCCTCCCGCCATCCGCCCGCCTGGTCCGTCCCCGGCGTCCGGGGGTCCGGCCGGAGGGTCCCGCGGGCCGGCCCGGACGGGCCGTCGGGCCTTCGCCCTGGCCTTGCCTCCACGACCGGGAGAGGACAGGGGGACGGTGCGGCACCTGCGCCGCCAGGGGTGCCGCCGGCACCCGGCTCGGACGAGGACTCTTCGCATGTCCCCAAGGACCGTCGCCATCGCCGGGCTGGGTGCCATCGGCCTGCCCCTGGCCCGTTCGCTGGATGCCGGGGTGGAAGGCCTGCGCCTGACGGCCGTCGCCGCGCGGAACCCCGAGCGCGCCACGGCCAAGCTGGCCGGCTTCCGCGACCCGCCCCGCGTGGTGCCCCTGGAAGCGCTGGCGGAACAGGCGGAGATCGTGGTCGAGGCGGCCCCGGCCAGCGTCTTCGAAGCCCTCGCCCGCTCCGCCATCGCGCGGGGGCGGATCTTCGTCCCGGCCTCGGTGGGGGCGCTGTTGCCCCGGATGCATCTGGTGGAGGAGGCGCGGCGCAGCGGCGCCCGGATCGTGGTGCCCACCGGCGCCCTGCTGGGGCTGGATGCCGTGCGCGCCGCGGCCGAGGGCCCGGTGGAGAGCGTCACGCTGGAAACCCGCAAGCCGCCGCGCGGGCTGGAGGGCGCGCCCTACCTGGTCGAGCACGGGATCGCCGTCACGGGCCTGACCGGGCCGTTGCGGGTCTTCGCCGGCAATGCCTTCGACGCCGCGCAGGGCTTCCCCGCGAATGTGAACGTGGCGGCCGCCCTCGCCCTGGCGGGCATCGGCCCGGAGCGGACCAGGGTCGAGATCTGGGCCGATCCCGGCGTGACCCGGAACACCCACACCATCCGCGTCGAGGCGGCCGCCGCGCGGTTGACCATGACCATCGAGAACGTGCCCAGCGAGGAGAACCCGCGCACCGGCCGGATCACCCCGCTGTCGCTGCTGGCCTGCCTGAAGGGCCTGGTCGCGCCCCTCCGCGTCGGCACCTGACATCCTCCCAGGGCAGGCGTGACGGCCGGCCACGCGGGCGGCTCGCTTCGCCAGTCCCCCGGCCCGGGGCAGGCACCGTCTGGCCCCGGGCGTCGCCGCCGTGCCTGAGCCTCCCGCCCCCCGGGTCAGGAGGCGACCATGCGCCGGTACAGGTGCCAGGTCGCATGGCCCAGCACGGGCAGGACGACCGCCAGGCCGACGAAGAGCGGGATCGAGCCCAGGACCAGCAACGCCCCGACGATGATGCCCCAGAGCAGCATGGGGCCAGGATTGGCCATGACCGCCCGCATGGAGGTCAGCACCGCCGCCCCGGCGCCGGGATTGCGGTCCAGCAGCATCGGGAAGGACACCACCGTCAGGGTGAGCACCACCAGGGCGAAGGCGGCGCCGGTCGCATTGCCGACCAGCAGGAGGTGCCAGCCCTGGGGCGACTCGAAGACATGCCGCAGGAAGCCGCCCAGGCTGGCGGGGGCGAAGCCGCCGACCGTGGCGTCGTAGATCAGCCGCGCGGTCCCCAGCCAGGCGACGAAGAGCGCCAGCAGCAGCACCGCCAGGGCCAGGATGGAGGGCATGGCCGGAGAGCGCAGCACGTCGAGGGCATTGGCCCAGGAGGTGGGCAGCCCCTGTTCGCGCCGCCGGCTCAGCTCGTAGATGCCCAGCGCCGCCACCGGCCCGAGCAGCGCGAAGCCGGACACCAGCGGCCAGAGCAGCGGCATCAGCGCGCCGCTGTAGGTCGCCCGCGCCAGGACCAGGCCCAGGATCGGATAGAGCAGGGCCAGGAAGACCAGTTGCGTCGGCGTCTCGCGGAAATCCTGCCAACCCTGCGCCAGTGCCGCCCAGACATCCCTGTTGCCGATCCGGCGGATGGCGGGCGCGGCCGGATCGGCCATGCGGTCCATGGTCCAGACGCTGGCCATAAGGTCTGCCTCCCTCCCTGCCGCCCGGGGCCGGGCGGGATGCTGCGATGCCATGGAAGGCCCGCCTGGAGGCAGCCACGTCGGCGAGAGACCACGCCACGCAGGCCGGGTCGTCCAACCTCCGGGAGGTAGGGCGGGTCCACCCTGTTGCAAGGCAGTATCGTTCCGCGTCCGCGCCGGGTGGCGCCATGGCCAGGGCGGCGTGACCCGGCGGCCACAGCGATGCCGCATCGCACAAGGATGGGCCGCCGGCCGCAACCGGCCCCCGGGGGACGGGGTTCTGGACGAACATCGCTTTCGAGGCCCCCTCCCCGCATGCCCGAGACCAAGCCGACCAACGGCCGCGCTCCCTTGGCGAGCGCGTCGATCAGCCGCGACCTGCGCATGCGGGAGGGCAATCCCTTCCCGCTCGGAGCGACCTGGGACGGGCTGGGGGTCAACTTCGCGCTGTTCTCCGCGCATGCCAGCAAGGTCGAGCTGTGCCTCTTCGACCGGAAGGGGGAGACGGAACTCGAACGCATCGAGATGCCGGAATTCACCGACGAGGTCTGGCACTGCTACCTGCCCGATGCACGGCCGGGCACGCTCTACGGCTACCGCGTCCACGGGGCCTACGACCCGGCGAACGGGCATCGCTTCAACCCGAACAAGCTGCTGCTCGACCCCTATGCCAAGGGGCTGAGCGGCGAGCTGCGCTGGGATGCGTCCCATTTCGGCTACGCCATGGAGAGCGGCGACGACCTCTCCTTCGACGAGCGCGACAGCGCGCCCTTCATGCCCAAGTGCCGCGTCGTGGACCCGGCCTTCACCTGGGGCCGCGACCGCTCGCCCAGCATCCCCTGGGGCGAGACCATCTTCTACGAGACCCATGTGAAGGGCTTCACCCAGCGCCATCCCGCCGTGCCGGAGGAGCTGCGCGGCACCTATGCCGGGCTCGGGCAGAAGGAGGTGGTGGACTACATCCGCTCGCTCGGCGTCACCTCGGTCGAGCTGCTGCCGGTGCACGCCTTCGTGCAGGACCAGCACCTGACGGACAAGGGGCTGGCCAACTACTGGGGCTACAACACCATCGGCTTCTTCGCGCCGGAGCTGCGCTACTCCGCGACAGGCTCGCTCGCCGAGTTCAAGGAGATGGTGGCGCGGCTGCACGATGCGGGGCTCGAGGTCATCCTCGACGTGGTCTACAACCACACCGCCGAGGGCAACGAGAAGGGGCCGACCCTCTCCTTCAAGGGCATCGACAACGCCAGCTACTACCGGCTGATCCCCGACAACCAGCGCTACTACATCAACGAGACGGGCACCGGGAACACGGTGAACCTCTCCCACCCGCGCGTGCTGCAGATGGTCACCGACAGCCTGCGCTACTGGGTGCAGGAGATGCACGTCGACGGCTTCCGCTTCGACCTCGCCACCATCCTGGGGCGCGAGCCCTACGGCTTCGACGAGGGCGGCGGCTTCCTCGATTCCTGCCGCCAGGACCCGGTGCTCTCCTCCGTCAAGCTGATCGCCGAGCCCTGGGACATCGGCCCCGGCGGCTACCAGGTCGGCGGCTTCCCGCCCGGCTGGGCGGAATGGAACGACAAGTTCCGCGACACGGTCCGCAGCTACTGGAAGGGCGACGAGGGCAAGCTGCCCGGCCTCGCCACGCGGCTCACCGCCTCCGGCGACGCCTTCAACAAGCGCGGGCGGCGGCCCTGGTCCTCGGTGAACTTCGTCACCGCGCACGACGGCTTCTGCCTGCACGACCTCGTCAGCTACAACGAGAAGCACAACGAGGCCAATGGCGAGGACAACCGCGACGGCCATTCCGACAACCAGTCCTGGAACTGCGGTGTCGAGGGTCCGACCGACGACCCGGAGATCCGGGCGCTGCGCGAGCGGCAGAAGCGCAACCTGCTCTCCACCCTGCTGCTCTCGCAGGGCACGCCGATGATCCTGGCCGGCGACGAGCTGGGCCGCACGCAGCAGGGCAACAACAACACCTACTGCCAGGACAACGAGCTGAACTGGATCGACTGGGAGGGCATCGACGAGGACGGCCAGTCGCTGATCGCCTTCACCCGCAAGCTGATCGCCCTGCGCAAGACCCTGCCGATCCTGCGCCGCGGCCGCTTCCTGACGGGGCGGCACAATGCCGAGCTGGACGTGAAGGACGTGGAGTGGATCTCGCCCACCGGCGAGCCGATGCAGCAGGGTCAGTGGGACGATGCCAGCGCCCGCTGCCTGGGCATGCTGCTGGACGGCCGGGCCCGGGCGACGGGGCTGCACCGGCCCTCGATGGACGCCACCGCCCTGCTGGTGCTGAACGCGCACCACGACGTGGTGAAGTTCCGGCTGCCGGAGGTGGTCGGCGGCAAGACCTGGCACTGCCTGATGGACACCAACCTGCCCGATGGGCTGGAGGCGGAGCTGTTCGGCAGCGGCGACGAGTACCTCGTCACCGGCCGCTCCGTGCTGCTGTTCGCCCTGGAGCCGGAGGATGGCGAGTCCATCGCCCTCAACCGCGCCACCCGCGCCCTGCGCCGGCTGACGGAGGTTCCGGCCCCCGTGCCCGTGGCCAGTGTCGAGGAGGCGCCCGCCCCCGACACCCCTCCCGAGGCCCCGGCGGCCGCCGAGCCCCCCTCCCCGGCCGGCTGACGCCCGGCCCCCGCCCCGGCAGCGGAGCGCGGGGGCCGGTCAGGCGGCCGTCACGCGGCGATGTCGCCCACCACCCGCGCCCGCACCCGCAGCGCGCCGCCGGGCATGTAGGCGAGCGGCAGGTCCTCGATATCCACCAGCGACAGGCTGGCCTCGGCGCCGCCCGCCTCCACCGCGCGGGAACGGGCGAGGCGTTCGGCCTCGGCCATCGCCTCGGTGCGGGAGAGGCCCTGGAAGACCTGGTCCACCTCGCCCGAGACCTGGGCGATGGCGGCGCCGACCGCATTGGCGACGTGCCCGTTCTCCGGCCGCAGCACGGCGGAGCAGCCGGCGAGCCGGTCCGGCACCAGGAAGGCGCCGCCGCCGACCGCGAGCAGCGGGACGTCCGCGGCCTCGGTCTTCATCCGGTCCACCGCATCCTCCAGCATCCGCGCCGCCCGGGCGAAGACCGCCTCGACCTGGGCGGCGGAGAGGTCGGCCACGCGGGCGGCGTCGCCCAGCGCCAGCCGCCCGCCCGCCACCGCGACATCCGTGGTGGTGAGGGTGGCGCCGCCGAAGACCCGCGCCTCGGAGAGCAGGCGGAAGCCGACGCTGCGCGGCCCGATGGAGAGCGGATCGAGGGAGACGTGCGAGCCGCCGCCCAGCCCGATGGAGAGCAGGTCGGGCATGCGGAACAGGGTGCGGACGCCCCCGACCTCGACGACGGAATTGGCCTCGCGCGGGAAGCCGGCGCGCAGCGCGCCCACGTCGCTGGTGGTGCCGCCGACATCGACGACCAGCGCGTCCTTCAGCCCCGTCAGGAAGGCGGCGCCGCGCATGGAGTTGGTCGGGCCGGAGGCGAAGGACAGGACGGGGAAGCGCTCCGCCATGGCCGCGCGGATCACCGTGCCGTCGTTCTGGGTGACGTAGAGCGGGGCGTCGATCCCCGCATCGCGCAGCGCCGCCTCGAAGGCGCGGATGGTGTGGCGCGCGAGCGGGGTGAGGGAGGCGTTCATCAGCGCCACGTTCTCGCGCGCCAGCAGGCCGATGCGGCCGAGCTGGTGCGAGAGGGTGATGCTGGCCTCCGGATGCTCCTGCCGCACGATCGCCTCGGCCCGCACCTCCATCGAGGGATCGAGCGGCGAGAAGATGCCGCTGATGGCAATGCAGGACAGGCCGGCCTCGCGGATCGCGCGCGCGGCCCGGGCGACGCCGCGCTCGTCCAGCGGCATGATCGGCCGGCCGTCATAGTCGTAGCCGCCCTCGACCATGTGCACCGCGCCCTCCACCAGCGGCGCCAGGTCGGCGGGCCAGTCGCAGAAGGGCGGCAGGGAGGCGGCGGCGGGCATGCCCAGCCGGATCGCGCCCACCTTCTCCAGATCCCGCCGCTGCACCACGGCGTTCACGAAATGCGTGGTGCCGATCATCACCGCCTGCACCGCCGTGGTACCGGCGGCGGCCGTCGGCTGTTGTCCGGGGGTGACGGCCGAGGCCGTCGGTTGTTGTCCGGAGGTGACGGCCGAGGCCGTCACCTCCCGCAGCGCCTGGCGCACGCCGGAGAGCACGTCCGCCGTGGTGGGCGTCTTGACCGCGGCGGCGATGCGATCGCCGTCCAGCAGCACGGCATCCGTGTTGGTGCCGCCGACATCGATGCCGATACGTCTCATGACGGGAACACCGAGGTGAAGTCGAGGTCGTAGCCGAAGGCGCGCGGGCCCACGAACTCCAGCCCCCGGGGGGTGAGGAAGACCGGCGGCGCCGGCAGGGCGATGACGGTGACGCGCTGGCCGTAGCGGATGGTCTCCGTGCCGATCGCCTCGCCCGAGGCGGTGTCGAGCACGCAGATCAGGTCCGGCGTCATCACCCGCGGCACGCCATCCTGCCAGCCCACCGCCCATTCGTTCTGGAAGGCCAGCTCGAAGCGGCTGTCGCGGTCCTCGTCCAGCCCCTCCACCTGCAAGGTCCCGCGCAGGAAGCCCTCGGTGGTGCGGCGGGCGACGTCCTTCACCTTGCCGCGGAACAGCTTCACGCCCTTCTGCTGGCGCAGCACCGCCTCGATCGGGTCGCTGTGCTCGCGCTGCGCCCGGCGCACGGCGTTGCCGAGGTCGATGGCCTGGGTGGTGGTGTGCAGGATGCCCCAGCGCTTCACCTCCGCCCCCGTGCGCGGCGCCTTGCAGTTGGCGACGGTGGAGCCCAGCTCGACGCACATCTTGCGCGCCATGCGCTCCATCCACTTCCAGGACGGGACCTTGGCGACGATGCCCTCGATGCCGCGCGGATCGACCATGGCGAGCGGCCAGGGGCGCAGGTCGCCCACCGCGAAGCTGGTCATCTGCGCCTCCGGGTAGGCGCGGCCCATGGCATCGGCGTCCAGCACGGGGATACCCAGCTCGGTCGCGGCCATCAGCGGCTTGACGCCGTTGTTGCCGCCGATCTCGATGCTCATCACCGCGCGGAAGCGGATGCCCGCATACTCCTCCATCAGCCGGATGGCGCGGGCGATGCTCTCATTGTCCGGCAGCCGCTCCTGGCTCACCAGCGGCGCGCCCATGCCGGAGATGACGGCGACCCAGTCGTCGTCGGCCAGCTCCTCCGGCTGCATCAGCGAGACGCGCTTCCCCGCCGCATAGGCCCGGCGCACGTTCAGCAGGGCGTGATAGGGAGAGCCGCCGCCGCCCGTCCCCAGCACCCAGGCGCCGACGGACAGCGCCTCCACATCCTCCAGGCTCAGCTCCCGCATGGATCAGGCCGGCAGCAGGCAGGCGGCGGCACGGGCCGCGACCTCGATGGAGACCAGCACGGGGCAGCCGACGATCGGCCCCAGGATCGCCTTGTCGGCGGCGGTGTAGGACATGCAGTCCAGCACCAGCAGGTCGGGCTTGTGCGCCGCCATGGCGCGGCCGGCGGCCTCGATTGTGGCCTCGTCGGAGAGCGGCTGCAGCGGCATCGCCACCACCTCCAGCCCCGGGCGGGCACGCTTGGCGGTCAGGCTCTCCACCTGCTCCGGCACGGGCACGAGGAGGCCGAGCCGGCCCTTCGGCAGCAGCGCCGCCGTCAGCCCCTCCAGCACCGCGGAGGGCTGGACCAGGTCGGCGCGCTCCGGCAGGCCCTTGAAGGCGCCGGTGCAGTTGAGCAGCGTCGGGCCGGGCACGCCCAGCTTGCCCACCAGCTTCTCCGTCACCACCGCCTTGGAGATCTTCGTCGTCTCGCCCGAGGGCAGCACGGTGAAGAGCGTGTCCGCATCGGAACGCGGCGCGGCGTCGCGCGCGATCTCCTCGCGCGTCATGCCGTCCAGCGCGCCCTCGACGGCAATGCGCATCCCCGGCACGGCGAGGGCGAACTGCTCCTCGATCTCCGGGCGCGGCGACTGGCCGATCACCAGCACGCGCAGCGTCGCGGTCGTGTTCGTCGTCGGAGCATCAAGCATCGGCCAGCACCACCGGGTCTTCGGGCAGCCAGGCCAGGCTGACCTGGCCGCCGGGTTGCAGGAAGGGCGCCTCGGTGTGCCGGGGCGCGCGGGCGAGCATTGGGGTGCCGCCCGGAAGGGCCAGCTTGAGCAGCACGGAATCGCCGAGGAAGTTGGCCTCCTCCACCGCCGCGTCCACCAGCCCCTGGCCGGGCGCATCCAGCCGCACCCGCTCGGGGCGCAGGGCGACGGCGGTGCGGCCGGCCGGGGGAACGGGAAGCGGCAGGTGCCAGCCCCCGGGCATGGCCAGCCCGGCGCCAGAAGCCTCGCCCTCCAGGATGTTCGTGTCGCCGATGAAGTCGGCCACGAAGCGGGTGACGGGACGGTCGTAGATCTCGCCCGGCGGGCCGAGCTGCGCGACCCGGCCGGCATGCATCACCGCCATCCGGTCGGACATGGTCAGCGCCTCCTCCTGGTCGTGGGTGACGTAGACCATGGTGAGGCCGAGGCGGCGATGGAGCTGCTTCAGCTCGAACTGCATCTCGCGGCGCAGCTTCTTGTCCAGCGCGCCCAGCGGCTCGTCGCAGAGCAGCACGGTGGGGCGGATGACGATGGCCCGCGCCAGCGCGACGCGCTGCTGCTGCCCGCCGGAGAGCTGCGACGGGCGCCGCTCCCCGAAGCCGGTCAGGCGGACCAGGGCCAGGGCCTCGGCGACGCGGGAGGCGATCTCCGCCTTCGGCAGGCCGCGCATCCGCAGCCCGAAGGCGACGTTCTCCGCGATGGTCCGGTGCGGGAAGAGGGCGTAGTTCTGGAACACCATCCCCATGTCGCGCCGCTCCGGCGGCAGGGGGGTGATGTCCTCCGATCCCAGCAGGATGCGGCCCGCATCCGGCAGCTCGAACCCCGCGATCATGCGCAGCGTGGTGGTCTTGCCGCAGCCGGAGGGGCCGAGGAGGGAGAAGAACTCCCCCTCCTCGATCCGCATGCTCACCCCGTCCACAGCGGGCGCGCCGGTGCCGAAGCCCTTGCGCAGCCCATCCAGCGCGAGGGGACGCGGCCCCTCGCGGCCCGTTCCGCTCATGTCCGGATCAGCCCCGGAAGATGCGGTTCACGCGGTCGTCGATCCGGTCCTTGTTCTCGTTGTACCAGCGCCAGGGGAGCTGGATCAGCGTGGCGACCTCGGCCGGCGTGGTCAGCAGCTTGCCGCGGTACTTCGCGTCCAGGTCGATGTCCTTGCGGACGGGGCTGTACCACACCTTCTCCGCCATCAGCTTCTGGACCTCGAGGCTGAGCATGTGGTTGATCCAGGCGTTCGCCAGCTCGGTCTTCTGCGTGCCCTTGGTGGTGGAGAGCACCTGCTCCAGCGCCATCACCCCCTCGGTCGGCGCGGTGAACTCGGCCGGGACCTTGTCCTGGTTGCGGTAGACGGCCGTGTCGTGGAGGACGCAGATGTCGATCTCGCCGGCCAGGATCGCGTTCTCCGCCCCGCCCGTGAAGTCGAACAGTCGCACCGGGCGCAGCCGCTCCATCGCCTTGAAGGAGGCGTCGAGGTCCTGGTAGCCCTTGCCGAAGACCCGGCCCGCCATCATGAACAGCGACTGGCCCAGCGAGTTCGCCGGGATGACGTAGCTGGCGCGCTTGCCGGCGAATTCCGGCTTCCAGAAATCGGCCCAGCCCACCGGCGGGGCCTGGATGCGGTCCTTGCGCCAGGCGATGCCGATGGCGGAGGTGAAGATCGCGACGCCCACCATGTGGTCGGAGGTGGCGTAGGCGTGGATGTTCGCGGCGTTGGGGATCTTCGACAGGTCCGGCCGGCGCTCCACCAGCCCCTGCTCGAAGACCGACCACTGCTCGTTGGTGTTGGTGTGCAGCACGTCGTAGATCGGGCGGCCGCGCGGACTGGCCAGCAGCTTCGGCACGAAGGGGAAGGCGGTGTCCACCTCGACCGTGCAGTTGTGCGCCTTCTCGAAGGCGGGGATCACGTTGGCGCGCATGGTCTCGCCCCAGAGCCCGCCCCAGCCGGTGATGCGCAGCGTGTTGGCGGCCTGCGCGCCCACCAGGGCAGGCATGGCCAGGGTGCCGGCGGCGGCCCCCAGGAAGACGCGACGGTTCAGCATCGTGGTCCCTTTCACAACTTCGAGGAGGTTTGCAGGCCGACCGTGCGTTCGATCGCCAGCACCAGCAGGACGGCCAGCGCCACGGAGACGGTGCTGGCCGCGGCGATGGTGCCGTCGAAGTCGAAGCGCAGGTAGTTGAACATGGTGATGGGCAGGGTCTCGCTGCCCGGCGCCACCAGGAAGAGGCTGACCGGGAACTGGTCGAAGCTGGTGATGAAGGCGAAGAGGCCGCCCGCGATCACCCCGGGCCGGATCAGCGGCAGCGTCACCTCGCGGAACACCACCGAGGGCGTCGCGCCGAGGCCGCGCGCCGCCTCCTCGATCGAGCGGTCGGCATTCGCCAGCACGGCCAGCACCGTGCGCATCACATAGGGGATGGCGACCACCGTATGGCCGGCCAGCAGCACCCAGGTGTTGCGCCCCACCCCCAGCACCATGACGAGCTGGAACATGGCAAAGCCCGTCAGCAGCCCGGGCAGCACCAGCGGCGAGAGGAAGACGGCCGTCAGCGCGTGCCGCCCCGGCAGGTTGCCGCGCGCGATGGCCAGCGCCGCCAGGGTGCCGATGCTGCCCGCCAGGATCACGGTGGCCACGCCCAGGCCGAGGGAGAGGCCGAAGGCGCCCATGAAGTCGCGGCTGGTCAGGAACTTCGCGTACCAGCGCAGGGAGAAGCCGCTGGGCGGGAAGGCGATGAAGGGCTCCGGGTTCAGCGCGAAGAGGAGGACGATCGCGACCGGTAGCAGCAGGAAGGCCAGGATCGCGATGTTGGCGGCGAGGAAGAGGCGGCTCATCTCACGCCGCCCCCGCCGCGCGGGCCATCGCCCGGTTGTAGGCGGCGACCAGCACCAGCGCGACCGCCAGCAGCACCACGCCCAGTGCCGCGGCGAAGCCCAAATTGAAGGAGGAGGAGATCTGCTGGTAGATCAGGATCGGCAGGGTCTGGATCTCGTAGTTGCCGATCACGATCGGCGTCACATAGGCGCTGATCGCCAGCGCGAAGACCAGCAGCGACCCCGCCACGATCCCCGGCACGGAGAGCGGCAGCGTCACCTCCAGGAAGGCGCGGAAGCGGCTGGCGCCCAGGCCGCGCGCCGCCTCCTCCTGCCGCACGTCGATGCGCGCCAGCACGCCGGTCAGCGTCAGGATCATGTAGGGGACGTAGATGTGCGCGAGCGACACCACCACCGCCGCCTCGCTGCCCAGGATGGGGATCGGCTCGTCCAGGATGCCCAGCCCCACCAGCGTGCCGTTGATCACGCCCCGGTTGGAGTACATCGCGAGCCAGGCATAGGTGCGCACGACGAGGCCCATCATCATGGGCGCGAGGACCGCCATCATCAGCAGTGTGCGCGTGCCGCGGCTCGGCGCGCGGGCGATCCACAGCGCGGGCGGATAGCCGATCAGCAGCGTCGCCGCCGTGGTCAGCAGCCCCAGGCGCAGCGTCGCCCACAGGGTCTCGAGGTAGTAGGTGTCCTCCAGCATCCGGTCGAAGTGCCGGGTGGTGAAGCCGGCGGTCGGGCTGACCAGCGGATTGCCGCTCATCACGGACATGGTCGCCATGGTGACGAAGGGCACGGCGAAGAACAGCAGGAACACCGCCAGCGCCGGCGCCAGCATGAGCCAGGCGGCGGGGCGGGAGACGCTGGGCGCGCCATGCGCGGCGGTGGCGGCCATCCGCTCAGTCCACGATGAAGAGACGCGCGCCCGTCTCGGTCGAGGAGCGGTGCGGGCTGTCGCCGAAATCGGAGACGGTGTAGCCGTGCCCGGCGGTGAGGGTGAAGCGCCGCCCGTCCTTCAGCTCGGAGACCAGCGTGCCCTCCAGCACGTAGATGACGTGGCCGCGGTCGCACCAATGGTCCGCCAGGTAGCCGGGCGAATACTCCACCACCCGCATCCGCACGTCGCCGTTGTTCAGCGTGCGCCAGACCGCCGTGCCCGTCTCGCCCTTGTGCTCGGTGGCCGGCAGGGCGTCCCAGTGGACGGCGGTGAAGGGGAGGGGCGGAAGCTTCACTGGGCGGTCTCCTCGGTGCGGGCGGGCTGCCAGCCGTAGTCGCGCTGGGCGGCCGCCTCGGTGATCAGGCCCAGGCGCAGGTCGCGTTCGATGGCAGCGGGGTCGCGCGCGGCGGGGTCGCCGTAGCCGGAGCCGCCATTGACCACGACCTCCACCACCTCGTGCGGGCCGGTGGTCTCGACCATCTCGCCATTGCCGCAGTCGTGCACCTCGTTGCCGTCGAGGTCGAGCACACGGCCGCGCGCGCCGGAGCCGGGGCAGCCGCCGAACAGCCCGTCGATCGGGTTGGTCACGCCCTCCGGATAGACGGAGAAGAGCGCGGGCCGGCCGTCCTCCAGCAGCTTGCGCATCCGCACCCGCTGCCCGAGCCCGCCGCGATGCTGCCCGGCGCCACCGGTATCGGCGACATAGCTCTTCTCCACCACCAGCACCGGCGCCCGCGTCTCGAACAACTCGATCGAGGTGTTGGAGGCGGAGGTCGGCCAGAGCAGGCCGGACTTGCCGTCGCCGCGCGAGGAGGCGCCCTGGCCGCCGCCGATGAACAGGTGGTCGGAGTAGTAGCGGCCCGAGGCATCCTGGCCATAGACGTTGGTCGCCACCGGCAGGCCGGTATTCGCCTGCACCAGCCCCGGCGCCGCGTCGGACAGGGCGCGGAAGATGTTCGGCGCCAGGTACCAGCCGGTGCGGGTGCGCATGTTCACCGCCGCCGGGCGACGGGGGTTGAGGATGGAGCCCTCCGGCGCCTCCACGGTGAAGGGACGGTAGCAGCCGGCATTGCCGCGCACGTTGGGCGTCAGCATGCATTTCAGCGGATAGGTCGCGTGCGCCGCGGTGTAGTTCAGCGTGGAGTTCAGCCCGCCCTGGGGAAGCTGCGGCGGCGCGCCGTCGAAGTCGAGGTGGATGGCATCCCCCGCGACGGTCAGCCTGAGCGGGTAGCGCAGCTCCTGCCCCATCGGGTTGTTGCGGATCTCGCCGAAATAGTCGCCGTCGGGCAGGGCAGAAATGGCGTCGCGCATCGCCTTCTCCGACCGGCCCTGCACCACCGCCGCCAGCGCGCGCAGGTCGCTCATCCCGTAGTCGCGCATGAAGGCGAGAAGGCGCTCGCCGCCCAGCGCGTTGGCCGCGACGAAGGAATGCAGGTCGCCCAGCACCTGGTCGGGGTTGCGCACGTTCTCGCGGAACAGGGCGAAGAAGCCCTCGTTCGGCACGCCGCCGTCGAACAGCTTCATCGGCGGGATCTGCAGCCCCTCCTCGAAGATCTCGCGCGCCTTCAGGGAATCCTTGGTGCCGCCGATATCGGAGACATGGCCCACCGTGCCCATCAGCCCGACCACCTTACCCTCCCGGAAGACGGGCGTGACGACGGCGATGTCGAACAGGTGCCCGGCGCAGAGCCACGGGTCGTTGGTGATCAGCACGTCGCCCGGCTTCATCGTCTCCGCCGGATACTTCGCGAGCAGCGCCTTCACCGCGCGCGGCAGGGTCAGGTTGAAGACGGGCATGGCACGCGGGGAATGCGCCAGCGTCTCGCCCGTGGGGTCCAGCAGCTCGCAGGCGAAGTCCTGGCTCTCGGAGACGATGAGGGAGAAGGCGGTGCGCACCACCGTCAGCCACATCTCCTCGACCACGTTCACCAGCCGCGACCACATGATCTCCAGCGCGATCGGGTCCGCCTCGATCCGCGCCATGGCCTCGGCCAGCGGCATCTCCGCCGTCACCAGCTCGCCCGCCATGGCAGGGGCGGCGATGGCGATGCGCAGGTTCAGCGTCGCGTCCACGCGCACCGCGTCGCCGGGCGGGACGATGGTGGTGGCCTCGCGCTCCTCGATGATGGCAGGACCTGCGATCTCGTCGCCCTCGGCCAGGGCGTAGCGGTCGTAGACGGTGGCGTCCTGCCAGCCGCCCTCGAACCAGGCGCGGCGCGTGCCCTTCACCGCCTGGGCCGTGTCGCCGCCGCCGACCGCGCCGGTCAGCGACAGCTTCGGCTCCGGCCCGATGCAGCGGACGCGGAAGTTGATCGCCTCCATCCGCGCGCCCTCGTAGACGGAGGTGAAGCGCGCGGCATAGACGCGGGTGAACGCGTCGCGGATGGCGTCCAGGCTGCCCGGACCGATCTCGCCCGCCGGCAGCGCCACGGCGATGTCGTGCATCTGCCCGACCAGCCGCATGTCGGCGGAACGCTCGACGCGGACGGCCTCCGGGGCGACGCCCGCCTCCGCCAGCCGCGCGCGGCCCTCCGCCTCCAGCTCCGCCAGCAAGGCGTTCAGGCGCGGCGCGTCGAAGCCCTCCGACAGCTCCAGCGGCAGGGAGCGCACCAGCTCGAAGGAGAGCGGGGCGGCGAGGAAGCCCAGCGCGGAGGCGGCGCCGGAGGCGGGCGGGATGATCACCTCGCGCACGCCCAGCGCGCGGGCCACGTCCGCCGCATGGGCCGGGCCGGCGCCGCCGAAGCCCACCATGGCATAGGCGCGCGGGTCCTTGCCCTTCTCCACCAGATGCACGCGGGCGGCGGCGGCCATGCTCTCTACCACGACCTTGTGGATGCCCCAGGCGGCCTCCGTCACGCCGAGGCCCAGCGGCGCCGCCACGCTCGCCACCGCGCGTTCCGCGGCACCCTTGTCCAGCGCCATGCGGCCGCCGAGGAAGAAGCCCGGATCGTAGTAGCCGAGGACGAGGTTGGCATCCGTCACGGTGGGCTTGGTGCCGCCCATGCCGTAGCAGGCCGGGCCGGGGTCGGAGCCGGCGGAATGCGGGCCGACTTTCAGCAGCCCGACCTCGTCGATGCCGGCGATGGAGCCGCCGCCGGCGCCGATCTCGATCATGTCGATCACGGGCGCCTTGATCGGCAGGCCGGAGCCCTTGCTGAAGCGGTGCACGCGCCCGGCTTCCAGCATCGGGGCGATCTCGACGCGCCCGTCCTCGACCATGCAGGCCTTGGCGGTGGTGCCGCCCATGTCGAAGGAGATGACGTCCTTCTGGCCCGCCAGATCGCCGAACAGCGCCGTGGCCAGCCCGCCGCCGGCCGGGCCGGATTCCAGCAGCCGGATCGGGAAGGCGCGCGCCGTGGCGGGGGAGACGAGGCCGCCCGCGGAGTGCATCAGCCGCAGCGCGCCGGCGAAGCCACGCGCCGCCAGCTCGCGTTCGAGGCGCTTCAGGTAGCGATCCATCAGCGGCTGGACATAGGCATTGGCGCAGGTGGTGACGCAGCGCTGGTACTCCCACATCTCCGCCACCACCTCGGCGGAGAGGGAGACGGCGAGCTCGGGGAACTCCTCGCGGGCGATGCGGCCCACCGCCTGCTCGTGCGCCGGGTTGCGGTAGGAATGCAGGAAGCAGACGCCCACCGCCTCCACCCCGTCCGCCAGCAGCGCGCGGAAGGCGGCGCGCACGGCCTCCTCGTCTAGCACCTCGACGACGCGGCCGTCGCGGTCCATCCGCTCCGCGACCTCGAGCCGGCGGTCGCGCGGCACCAGCGGCTGGGGGAAGCCCAGGAACAGGTCGTAGATGTCGTAGCGCTGCTCGGTGCCCATCTCCAGCAGGTCGCGGAAGCCGCGCGTGGTGATCAGGCCGAGCTTCGCGCCCGTCCGCTCGATGACGGTGTTCGTGACCAGCGTGGTGCCGTGGATGATCTCGCCCGCATCCGCCGGGGTGATGCCGGCCATGGCGACCAGCTCCTCCAGCCCGATCAGCGCCGCCTCCGACGGGTCGTGCGGGGTGGTCAGCCGCTTGTGCAGCCGCACCGTGCCCTCTGCCGCGTCGTAGAGGATGAAGTCGGTGAAGGTGCCGCCGATGTCGAAGCCGATGCGCCAGCGGGTGTTGGTCGTGTTCATGCGGGGCTTCCGTCAGGCGGCGCGGGCGGCGGCGCGCCCGGCGGGGAACAGGGGGTCGCCGGTGCGCACGGCGATGTCGCGCGACTCGGCCAGCAGCGCGTCGCGGATCGTGTCGCGCTCCGGCGCCTCGACCATGCTGGTCGGGTAGACGATGCAGAGGCTCAGCTCCTCGCCCGTCACCGGATCGCCGACGGCGACGGCCAGGGATTCCGCGCCCTCGTTCGCCTCGTGCTGGGACAGCGCGAAGCCCTCGTGGCGGATGGCGGCGAGGTGGCGCAGCAGCGCCTCCATGTCGGCGGGGGAATGCGCGCTGGTCGGCTGCAGCGGCGCGGGGTAGAGGGCGCGCACCGCCGCGTCGTCGCGGCGCGCCAGCAGGCTGCGGCCGGTGGCGGTGGCGAAGGCGCGCAGGCGGATGCCCGGCGGCGTGCCGGCGCGCAGCACCTTCGTCCCCTCATGGGCGGCGATGCCCAGCACGTCGCCGCCGTCGAGGATGCTGACATAGCCGGTATGGCCGCAGCGTCGCGACACGCGCTCCATCGCCGCGCGCGCCTGGGCCAGAAGGGTGGAGCCACGGCGGTAGGTGTGGCCCAGCTCGAACATCAGCAGCCCGGGGCGGTAGCGGCTGCTCCCCGGCACGGACTCCAGGAAGCCCGCGCCCAGCATGGCGCGGAGCAGGCGCGAGACCGTGCTCTTCGGCATGGCCAGGAGGGAGGAGACCTCGGTCACCGACAGCTCCAGCCGCTGGGCGGAGAAGCAGCGCAGGACTTCGGCGGCGTTGAGCAGGGTGGTCATGAGTTCCGAAAAATGGAACGAATGTTGCTGTAACCGCAACGCTAGCTCCCCTGTCGCGCCGGCAGCAAGCGTTTCCGGTCGGAGGGCATGCGGGAATCGCTCCCGCGGATCACGGACTGCCCTTCTCGCGATCACCGGAGGGCGGGCGTGATGAAACCGCCGGCAGCCGTCAGGCTCCGGTCGACACTCTCCGGACAGGGCGGAGGATCAGGCGGCCGCGGTGTCCTCGGCCGGACCCTGCCGCGCCAGCCCGCCGAAGGCGTCCAGCAGCCGCCCACGCCAGGCGAAGACCGGGTCGTCCGGGGTCAGCACCGGGAAGGCGCTGACCACGCGGGCCCACTGGAAGGGGCCGAAGGCGATGTAGTCCGCCGCGGCCGGTGCGTCCCCGTGCAGGAACGGGCGCTCGCGCAGGATCATGCGCAGCGGATGGATCTCGCGCCGGAAGGCCTCCACCTGCCGGTCGCGATCGGCGTTCAGCGCCTCCAGCGTGCAGCCGAAGCGCGCCTCGCGCGAGCGGACGAAGTACTCCCGGTCCGCTGGCCCCAGCCAGCGCGGGATGTCAGAGACGACCAGCCGCGCCATGCCGGCGGCCAGCACCGAATCCGCCCAGGCGTTCATGAAGCGCGCCAGCGCCCGGCCTCCCGGTCCCTGGAACAGCGATGGCTCCGGATAGGTATCCTCCAGGTATTCCAGGATGTCCCAGGACTCGCCCAGCGCCCGGTCGCCGTCGCGCAGCACCGGCACCTTCTCCACCCCCGCATCGGCGATCGCCGCCTTGTCGGAGAAGCGCCAGGGGATCGTCTCCACCGCCAGCCCCTTGTGCGCCAACGCCATGCGGACCCGCCAGCAATAGGGGCTGAAGCGCCGGGCCGGGTCGCTGCCGCACAGGTCGTGCATCCGGATGGCCATGCGATCGCTCTCCCTCGCGCCGGGCCGGCGGTTCCCGCCGCCGCCTCCCTCCCCCTATGCTGGCCCTCTATGCCGGACAAGCAAAGGCCAGGGAGGAAGGGGATGGCGGACGGGACGGTTCTGCTCGCGCTCGACCAGGGGACGACCTCGACCCGCGCCATCGCCTTCGGCGCCGACCTGCGCCCCCGCGCGGCCGCCCAGCGGGAGCTGCCGCAGCACTTCCCCTCCCCCGGCTGGGTGGAGCACGCGCCCGAGGACCTGCTGGCCCACAGCGTCGCCTGCCTGCGCGAAGCCCTGGCGGCGAGCGGCGCCGGGGCGCGGCAGGTCGCGGGCATCGGCATCACCAACCAGCGCGAGACCACCCTGCTCTGGGACCGCGCCACGGGCCAGGCGGTGCACCGCGCCATCGTCTGGCAGGACCGCCGCACCGCCCCGCTCTGCGACCGCCTCCGGGCGGAAGGGCTGGAGGAGACGATCGCCGAGCGCACCGGCCTGCTCGCCGATCCCTATTTCTCCGCCACCAAGCTCGCCTGGATCCTGGAGGAGGTCCCCGGCGCGCGGGAGGCGGCGGAGCGCGGCCGGCTCGCCTTCGGCACGGTCGACAGCTTCCTGCTCTGGCACCTCACCGGCGGCGCGGCGCACGCGACGGACGCGACCAACGCCGCGCGCACCATGCTGTTCGACATCCGGCGCGGCGACTGGGACGACGACCTCCTCCGCCACCTCCGCATCCCCCGCGCCGTGCTGCCGCAGGTGCGCGACTGCGCCGGCGAGTTCGGCACGACCGATCCGGGCATCCTGGGCGCGGCGGTGCCGATCCGCGGCATGGCCGGGGACCAGCAGGCGGCGACGCTGGGGCAGGCCTGCTTCGCCCCGGGGATGGTGAAGGCCACCTACGGCACGGGCTGCTTCGCGCTGCTGGTGACGGGCGATGCGCCGGTGCGCTCCGCCCACCGCCTGCTGACCACCATCGCGTGGCAGCTCGGCGGGCGGCGCGCCTATGCGCTGGAGGGCGCGATCTTCGTCGCCGGCGCCGTGGTGCAGTGGCTGCGCGACGGGCTGGGGCTGATCGCCTCCGCCGCCGAGAGCGGTCCCCTCGCCGCCCGCGCCGACCCGGCGCAGCGCGTCCACTTCGTCCCCGCCTTCGTCGGCCTGGGCGCGCCGCACTGGGATGCGGCGGCGCGCGGCGCCATCCTGGGCCTCACCCGCGGCACCGGCCCGGCCGAGATCGCCCGCGCCGCGCTGGAAAGCGTCGCCTGGCAGACCCGCGACCTGCTGGAGGCGATGCGCGCGGACTGGCCCGCCCTGTCGGAAACGGTGCTGCGGGTCGATGGCGGCATGACCGGCAGCGACTGGACCATGCAGTTCCTGGCGGACGCGCTCGGCGCCCCGGTGGACGTGCCGGAGGTGGCGGAAACCACGGCGCTGGGCGCCGCCTACCTCGCCGGCCTGCAGGCCGGGCTCTGCCCCGCCCCGGGCGAAGGCGCCCCGACCCACTGGCGCCTGGATCGCCGCTTTGCCCCCCGCATGGCACGAACGGAGGCGGAAGAACGCTATGACGGCTGGAGGGAGGCGGTAGGACGGGTGCTGCGCTGAGGGCGGCCCGCCCCATACAGACGGCGGGACGCGCCGGTCCATGCCAGCGCGGGGTGCGGCCCGTGGCCGGGGGCAAGGCTCTGCCTCGCCCCCGTACCCCCACTCCGCCAGGACCCTGCGGGCCCTGGACCCGATCAGCGCTGCCGCGGGACAGCCGGATACGGGGTCGAGGCGCCGAGGAGCTTGGCTCCTCGGCGGGTAAGGCCGCAGTCCTCGCTGACGCCTTCTGAAGCTTTTTCAGAGTCCCGCCTGCCCGAGTTCCGTCAGGGTTCAGCCCGTAGGCTGACGCCCACCGCTCCGAGCCAACTCCCAGCGGGGTCCGGGGCCCGCTTGTGGCCCCGGCAGGGGAGGGTCTGGGAGGGGACGGCGTCCCCTCCCGGTCCGCCACCGGAACACCGCAGCACGACGGGTCAGGTCATCCCGCTGTCGGGATCAGGCCACGCCGTCCGGCGCAGGAACCTCGGCCGGCCGGCGCTTGCGCTTCGCTGCGCCGCGCAGCACCTGCACCAGGTCACGCAGGCGCCGCCGCGCGAGCAGCGCCAGCGCGGCCCCGTAGACGAGTGCGCCGAGCGCCACATCCACGGCCAGGCCGGCCAGGGCGTCCAATTCCGGCAGGGCCGCGCGCCCGGCCAGCACCGCCGCGGCCATCAGTGCGGACGCGGCGAGCGGGGCGGCGAACTGCGTGGCATAGGTGCCCGGCCGCATCGCCAGCAGGCGCAGCGTCATGCCCACGGGCACGGGCCAGAACAGGTAGGTCTTCGCCACCATGACGGCGAGCATGACCGTGGTGCCCTGGGAGGCGAAGGCGAAGACGATCGCGAAGTTCGTCACGCCCGAGAAGAGCTGGTACCAGAACCACCAGTTGGCGCGGCCCAGGCTGTTGATCAGCCCCGCCTGCAGCATGCCGATGCAGGTGATGATGCCGAGCCCGCAGAGGATGCGGATCGGCCACACCGCCTCGACCCATTGCGCACCGAAGAGCAGCGGCACCGCACGGTCCGCCACCAGCGCCAGCCCGACGAAGAGGGGGAAGGCGACGATGCTGGACAGCAGCGTCGCCGTCAGGAAGCCGCGCCGCACGCGGTCCAGGTCGTCCTGGATGCCGGAGAAGAGCGGATGTGCCACGGCGCTCAGCGCGCCGCTGGTGACGTCGTTCAGGATGGCGAAGACGCGGCGGGCGAAGTTGTAGAGGCCGAGCTGCACCGTGCCGAGCACGAAGCCGACCACCGCCTGGTCCGCCTGGTTCATCAGGAACTGCAGCGCCCGCGTGCCGGAGGCATAGGCGCCATAGGCCGTCAGCTCGCGCAGGGCGGTGCCGCGGAAGGACCAGCGCGGCCGCCAGCCGGCGGTCCAGAACAGGCTGATGGTGGCCACGACGGAGTTGGCGAGTTGGGCGAAGACCAGCGCCCAGAGCCCGAAACCCGCCAGCACCAGCGCCACCGAGACGATGGAGGCGACCAGCGTCGCGACCATGGTCCGCAGCGCGACGAGGTGGAAGGACAGGGCGCGCAGCACGACCGCCTGCGGCACCACCGCGGCCACGTCGGAGATGACGCGCAGCCCCAGCACGGGCAGCAGCAGCGCGAGCGAGGGCGCGCCGAAGAAGCGCGCCAGGGCCGGCGAGGCAAACGCGAGCGCCGCATAGGTGACGAGGCCGGAGAGCAGGCAGAGCCAGAACACGCCGTCCATGTGCTCCGGGCGCATGTCCTTGCGCTGCACCAGCGCCTCGCCGAAGCCGGCCGGCACCAGGGCGGAGGCGAAGGCGGCCAGGCTCGCGGCCAGGGCGACCTGGCCGAAGTCGTTCGGCGTCAGCAGGCGGGAGGTGACGACGAAGACCAGCAGGTTCGCCGCCGTCGGCACCAGGATGTTGATGGCCGACCAGAAGACGCCCTTGAAGGCTGCCGAGGAGCGGCCCCCGCCCGGCGGCGGGGCGGGCATGGATTCGGGCTTCGGCTCCGCCATGATGTGTCGAACCTGTCCTGCACGGCCGCCCGTGCAGTCCGGGGCTGCGCGGCGTCGCCCGGACCATAGCCCGTCCCGCCCGGGGGTGGAACCGCCTTTGCTGCAATGCAGCGTAAACTTGTCGACCCGTGTCCGGCACGACGCGCTCCGACGCCGCGGGCAGGGCAACCGCCCGGCGCGGAAGGGCGTTCCCGTGGGAGCCGGCATTCCGGTGGGCGTGCCGTCGGAGCAGGCCGGCATAGGGCAGGGCGGGGCCTCGACATGCCTCGCCGGGCGGATCAGGCGGGGAGGTGCGGATGGCACAGGGCCGCGGCAGCAAGGACGCCTATACGGACAAGCAGAAGCGTCAGGCGCAGCATATCGAGGAGGGCTACGAAGCCCGGGGCGTCCCGGAGGACGAAGCCGAGGCGCGCGCCTGGGCGACGGTGAACAAGCAGGATGGCGGCGGCAAGAAGAGCGGGTCCGGCCGTGGTCACGCCGTCTCCCACGAGCCGTCGCGCAAGGGTGGCCGGCTGGGCGGTGCGTCGTCGGCGGCACGGCCTGCCAGCGCCCGGTCGGCCTCCGCCAAGAAGGCCGCCGCCCGGCGGACGCCGGAGGAACGCTCCGCCTCCGCTCGCAAGGCGGCGGCGACCCGGCGCGAGAACGCCACCAAGCATTGAGACGACCCTGAACGGGACGCTGGCCGGCCTTCCGTTGCCGGCCGGCGAGGGGTGGGTCGCACCTCTTCTTCGACAGGGCGGCGGCCTGTCGCCCTCACGGAGGCGACAGGCCGGCCCGCTCAGGCTGCCTCGGCGCGGATCGCCTCGTCCAAGGTGTTCAGCAGGCGGTCCACCTGGGGCTTCTCCACGATCAGCGGCGGCGACAGGGCGACGATGTCGCCGGTCACCCGGACCAGCACGCCGGAATCGAAGCAGCGCCGGAAGACGTCCATCGCCCGGGCGCCCGGCGCCCCCTGGCGCGGCGCCAGCTCGATGCCCGCGATCAGGCCGAAGTTGCGCAGGTCCACCACGCCCGGCGTGCCGCGCAACTGGTGCACCTGCTCCTCCCAATAGGGCTCGATGGCACGGGCCCGGCCGGGCAGGTCCTCCTCCCGGTGCAGGTCCAGCGTGGCGATCGCCGCCGCGGCCGCCAGCGGATGGCCGGAATAAGTGTAGCCGTGGAACAGCTCGATCCCCGCCGGGCTGCCCTCGACGATGGCGCGGTAGATCTCCTCGCTGGTGGCGACGGCGCCCATGGGCACGGCGGCGTTGGTCAGCCCCTTGGCCATGGTGATGATGTCGGGCGTGACGCCCAGCCGCTCGGAGCCGAAGGGCGTGCCGAGGCGGCCGAACCCGGTGATCACCTCGTCGAAGATCAGCAGGATGCCGTGCTTCGTGCACAGCTCGCGCAGGCGCTCCAGGTAGCCCACAGGCGGCACCAGCACGCCGGTGGAGCCCGCCACCGGCTCGACCATCACCGCCGCGATGGTGTCGCCGTGCAGGGCGACCAGGTTCTCCAGCACGTCGGCGAGGTTCGCGCCGTGCTCCGGCTGGCCCTTGCTGAAGGCGTTCTGCGCCGGCAGGTGCGTATGCGGCAGGTGGTCGACATAGGGCAGCATGGCGCCGAACTGCTTGCGGTTGCCGCCGATGCCGCCCACCGACATGCCGCCGAAGCCCACGCCGTGATAGCCGCGCTCGCGGCCGATCAGGCGCACGCGCTGCGACTGGCCGCGTGCCTTGTGATAGGCCAGCGCGATCTTCAGCGCCGTATCCGCGCTCTCGCTGCCGGAATTGGTGAAGAAGACCCGGTCCATCCCCGCCGGCGTCAGCTCCGCGACCCGTGCCGCCGCCTCGAAGGCGATGGGGTGGCCGAGCTGGAAGGTCGGGGCGAAGTCCAGGATCGCCGCCTGCTTCTGGATGGCCTCGACGATCTCGCGCCGGCCGTGCCCGGCGTTGGAGCACCACAGCCCCGCGGTGCCGTCCAGGATCTCGCGCCCGTCCGGGGTGAAGTAGGACATGCCCTCTGCCCGCGCGAGCAGGCGCGGGTTCGACTTGAAGTAGCGGTTGTCGGAAAAGGGCATCCAGAAGGCGTCGAGGTCGTTCGGACGCGGCACGCGGATCTCGTTCATCGGCGGGGCACCTCGGTGGCGGGCGGCGGGCAGGTGCGCGCACGATGCGTCAGGCCGCCGGGGCGGGCAATGACGACCGCGCATGGCCGCCGCGAGGTGAGGAGGCCCGCCTCCCCCGGCCGGCCGCCGCGCCGGGTCAGGCCACCCCCTCCCCGGCCGGCACGCCCGCGCCCATCCCCAGCAGCCGCGCCAGTTCCTCCGGCCGGACCACCGGCAGGCCGCAGCGCCCCGCCTGGCAGACATAGGCGGCCGCCCTCCCCTCCACGGGCCCCTTCCCGGCCGCCGGGTGCGACCCCGGCACATCCTGCCCCGTCGCCGTCTGCAGCACGGTCACCGCGGGGTCGGGCGTGGCCAACGCCACCGCCAGCAGGGGCCGCGCTCCCTCCGCCGGGCCGGCCAGGACGACGCTCGGCCCTTCCACCAGCAGGTCCGCCGCCGCCAGCAGGGTGGTCATGCCCGCCAGCCCGTCCTGCTGGCCAGCGAAGGCTCCGATCGTGGCCTCGGCGCGCCGCGCCCAGGACGGATCGCCGGTCAGGTGGAACAGCCGCGCCTGCACCTCGGCCAGGACGCCGTTGCCCGCGGGGGTCGGCCCGTCCCCGGCCCCGCGCACGCGGAAGAGCACGTCGGCCGCGTCGTCGGCGCTGGCGAAGGCGCCGCCATCGGGCGCGGCGAAGTGCCGCTCGCAGGCGTCGATCCAGCCGATGGCCAGGTCCAGGAAGCGCGCCTCGCCGGTCGCCGCCTGCAGCGCCAGGGCCGCGCGCGCCATGTCGGCGTGGTCCTCCAGCAGCCCCGCCGCGCCGGGGCGGCCTTCGCGCCAGCTATGCCACAGCCGGCCGTCCGGTGCCGCCAGCATCCCGGCCACCGCCCCGAAGACCCGGCGCGCCATGGCCAGCCAGTCCGGCCGGTCGAAGGCCGCCGCCGCGCGGACCAGCCCGCAGACCGCCAGCGCGTTCCAGTCCGCCAGGATCTTGTCGTCGCGACCCGGGCGGGGGCGTCCCTCCCGCGCCGCCAGCAGCCTCGCGCGGGCCGCGGCCAGGGCGGCCTCCGCCGCCTCCGGCTGCAAATCGGGCCGCTGGGAGCGGTTGAGGACCACCTTCCCTTCCCAGTTGCCGGCGTCCGTCACGTCATAGGCGGCCGCGAAGGCCGGGGCATCGGCGCCGAGCACGGCCTCCACCTCCGCCTTCGTCCAGACGTAGAAGCGTCCTTCCTCGCCCTCGCTGTCCGCATCCAGCGAGGCGGCATAGGCCCCGCCCTCCGCCACCATCTCGCGCTCCAGCCATCCCACCAGCTCGGCGGCCCGCCGGGCGTAGAGCGGATGCGGCCGGTCGGCCTGGGCGAGGGCCAGCAGTTCCAGCAGCTGGGCGTTGTCGTAGAGCATCTTCTCGAAATGCGGCACCAGCCACCGGGCATCGACGCTGTAGCGGGCGAAGCCGCCGCCGAGGTGGTCCCAGATCCCGCCCTGCGCCATGCGTTGCAGCAGCAGGTGCAGGGCGGCCATGGCCTCCGGCCGCTCCAGCCGGCGCGCCATCTGACAGAGGAAGCGGTAGATCGGCGGGTTGGGGAATTTCGGTGCCCCCTGCAGCCCGCCGCGCGCCCGGTCCTGGAGCCCCAGCAGCGCCTCCGTCACCCGCTCCATCGCCGCCCGGTCCGGCAGCCCGCCCTGGCGCCCCGCCGCCATCCGCGCCAGCCCGGCCCGCAGCGCCGCCGCGTTCTGCGCCACCTTGTCCGGCTCCCCGGCATGGGCCGCCGCGACCGCCGCCAGCACCTGCCGGAAGGAGGGCCGGCCCCAGCGCGGCTCCGGCGGGAAGTAGGTGCCGCCCCAGAAGGGCTCGCCCCCGGGGGTGAGGAACATGGTCAGCGGCCAGCCGCCCTGCTCGCCCAGCAGGTGCAGCGCATGCATGTAGGCGGCGTCGATCTCCGGCCGCTCCTCGCGGTCCACCTTCACGTTGACGAAGAGGCGGTTCATCAGCGCCGCCGTCTCCGCGTCCTCGAAGGATTCATGGGCCATGACGTGGCACCAGTGGCACGCGGCATAGCCGACCGAGAGCAGGATGGGCTTGCCGGCGGCCTGCGCCTCGGCCAGGGCGGCGGCGCCCCACGGCCGCCAGTGCACGGGGTTCGCGGCATGCTGCAACAGGTACGGGCTGGTCTCGTCGCCCAACAGGTTGCGGGGGATCGGCGTCACGTCCGGCATGACAGGAACCTGTGGAAGGAATGACAGGAATAATAGACGGAACCGTGAAACGTTTCCTGACGTCTCAATCCCGATCCCGGGATCGCGGCCGGGCGGCGGGCTGGACAAGCCGCGCCCGGCCGCACAGAGCACGGGCATGACGGAGACGGCAGCCACCCCGGTCGCCACGGCCGACACCATCTTCGCCCTCGCCTCCGGGGCGGGGCGCGCGGCCGTCGCGGTGCTGCGACTCTCCGGCCCCGGCGCCGGCCCGGCGCTCGATGCGCTGGCGGGCGGACGGGGGGAGCCGCGCCGGGCGCTGCTGCGCCGGCTGCGGGCACCGGACGGCACCGTGCTCGACCGGGCGCTGACCCTCTGGTTCCCCGGCCCCGCCTCCTACACGGGCGAGGATTCGGCGGAGCTGCACCTGCATGGCGGCCGGGCGGTGGTCGCCGCCGTCTCCGCCGCGCTGGTCGTCCTTGGCCTGCGCCCCGCCGAGCCGGGTGAGTTCACGCGCCGCGCCTTCCTGCATGGCAAGCTGGACCTGACCGCCGCCGAGGGCATCGCCGACCTGATCGGGGCGGAGAGCGAGGCGCAGCGCCGCCAGGCCCTGCGCCAGGCGGAAGGCGCGCTGGCCCGGCCGGTGCGGGACTGGTCGGCGCGGCTGGCGTGGCTGCTGGCGCAGCAGGAGGCGGCGATCGAGTTCGCGGAGGAGGGGCTGCCGTCGGACCTGGAGGAGCGCGTGCGGGAGGGCGCGGCGGGGCTGGCGGCGGAGATCGCGGCGCAACTGTCGGATGGCGGCGCGGCGGAGCGCCTGCGCGAGGGGCTGGAGGTGGCGATCCTCGGCGCGCCGAACGTGGGCAAGTCCTCCCTGCTCAACGCGCTGCTGGGGCGGGAGGCGGCGATCGTCTCCGCCCGCCCCGGCACCACGCGCGACGTGGTCGAGGCCCGGATCGAGCTGGACGGGCTGCCGGTGACGCTGGCCGATACCGCGGGGCTGCGCGAGGCGGCGGAGGAGATCGAGGCCGAGGGCATCCGCCGCGCCCGGCACCGGGGCGAGGCGGCGGACATCGTGCTCGCCGTCTTCGCCGCCGACGCGCCGCCGGATGCGGAGACGCTGGCGCTGCTGGAACGGCGCGAGGCGGTGGTGGTGGCCAACCGCTGCGACCTCGCCGCCCCGCCCGCGGCCTATGCCGGGCAGGCGGCGCTCGCCGTCTCCGCGCGCACCGGCGAGGGGCTCGCGGCGCTGCGCGGGCGGCTGGCGGCCGAGGCGGCGCGGCAGGCGGGCGGCGCCGGGCTGCTGACCCGGCCGCGCCACCGCGCCGCGCTGGCGGAATGCCTGCGCGCCCTGGCGGAGGTGCCGCCCGCCCCGGTGCCGGAGCTGGCGTCGGAGGCGCTGCGCCTCGCCCTCCGCGCGCTGGGGCGCCTCACCGGGGAGGTGGGGGTGGAGCAGGTGCTCGATCTTGTGTTCGGGGAGTTCTGCATCGGGAAGTAGCGCCCGGTATGGCGCCGCCCGGCGGAATGGTAATGCCGGCGAGCCGCCTGCGGGACGGCAGGCCAGCGGGAACGCCGCGGCCCAAGCCAGGGAGACCGGGGACATGACGTTCGAGGAAGGGGCGGGCCATCCGCTGACGCGTCGGCTGGCGCTGGGTGCGGGCCTGGGCGGGCTGGCGGCCGCCGCCCTGCCGTCCGGCGCCGGGGCGCAGGGCAACTGGCCGAGCCGGCCGGTAACGGTGGTGGTGGGCTTCCCGCCGGGCGGGCAGACCGACTTCGCGGCGCGGATCGTGCAGCCCGGCCTGGGCGCGGCGCTGGGCCAGACCATCGTGATCGAGAACCGCGGCGGCGCCGGCGGCAACATCGGCACCGAGGCGGTGCTGCGCGCCCGCCCCGACGGCTACACCCTGCTGGCCGGCAATTCGAGCCCGATCGCGATCAACCCGCACACCTTCCCGAGCATGACGATCAACCCGCTGGAGCTGATCCCGATCGGGCTGACGCTGCAAAGCTCGCTGATCCTCTGCGTCCATCCCTCGGTGCCGGCGACCAACGTCGCGGAGCTGACCGCCTGGATCAAGGCGCAGCGCAACGGGGTGAACTACGGCACCCCCGCCGCCGGCAGCCTGTCCCACTGCGCCATGGAGCTGTTCCGCGAGCGGATCGGCAGGCCGGAGATGGAGAGCGTGCCCTATCGCGGCAGCGGCCCGGCCATCCAGGACTTCATCGCCGGGCGCTTCAGCCTGATGTTCGACGGCGCCTCGGTGATGGCGCCCTACCTGAAGGCGGGGCAGCTGCGCGGCATCCTGGTCACCGGCGCCAACCGCTCGCCCGCCTTCCCGGACATCCCGACGGCGACGGAGCAGGGCTTGCAGGACTTCACCTTTACCGCCTGGATCGGCCTCTTCGCGCCCAAGGGCACGCCGGCCGAGATCGTCCAGAAGATCTACGCCGCGCAGAACACCGCGCTGCAGGACCCGACGATGCGCGAGCGCATCACCAGCCAGGGCGACGAGCCCGGCAGCGGGACGATGGAGGAGTTCGCCGCCATGGTGCGCCGCGACCATGCCCGCTGGGGCGAAGTGGTGAAGGCGAACAACATCACCGCGACCTGATCGCCGCGGGCCGCGGCCGCCTGTGGCCGGGGGGCGCGGCCTCGCCTCCGCGGCGGCCCGGCGGCATGCTGGCGCGGATGGCGGCCGCGCCGCAGGAGGACGTCAAGGCTATGGACGAAACCAGGCTTCGCGAGGACATGGCCCGGCTGTCGAAGTCGCTCTTCGACCGCGGCTTCTCGGTCGGCTCGGCCGGCAACATCAGCGCGCGCGTCGAGGACGGGCTGTTGATCACGCCGACCAACAGCTGCCTCGGCTTCCTCGACCCGGCGCGGATCAGCAAGCTGGATCACCACGGCAACCACCTCTCGGGCGACCGGCCATCCAAGGAGGTGTTCCTGCACCGCGCCTTCTACGACACCCGCCCCGGCACCGGCGCGGTGGTGCATCTGCACTCCACCTACGCCACGGCGCTGTCCTGCATGGCCGGGCTGGACCCCGAGGACTGCATCCCCCCCCTCACCCCCTATGTCGTGATGCGGGTCGGGCGGGTGTGCCTGGTGCCCTATTTCCGGCCGGGCGACGCCCAGGGCGGCGCGCTGATCCGCGCCCTGGAGGGGCGGCACGCCGCCGTGCTCCTGGCCAATCATGGTCCGGTGGTGAGCGGCCGGGACCTCGCCGCCACCGTCTACGCGGCGGAGGAGCTGGAGGAAACGGCGAAGCTGGTCGTCACCCTGCGCGGCATCCCCACGCGCCTGCTGGGCACCGACGAAGTGGCGGAGCTGCAGCGCAGCTTCGGCTGATCCGAGGCGGGCGTGGCCGCCAGAGGCCGGCCATCAAGGGCCGGCCATCAAGGGCTGGCCTCGCGCAGGATCGCCTCGGCCAGGGCCCGGGCCTCGACGGCGGCCTGGCTGCGCGGCGCGTCCTCCACCACGCCCAGCCCGCGCCCGAAGGCGCTGGCATAGGCGGTGCGGTTGCCCAGCGGCGCGGGCAGCACCGGCAGGTTCCGCCCGGCCAGCGCGGCCGACACCTCGTCGCGCAGCCTGCCCTGGGACGGCACGCGGTTCAGCAGCAGGGCCACGGGACGGCGCTCGGCGGCGGCGGTGGCCAGCGTGGCGTCGATCGCCCACAGATCCGGCAGCGAGGGCTGCAACGGGATCAGCACCAGATCCGCGGCGCGGATCGCGAGCTTGGAATCGGTGTCCGAATGCGGCGGCGTGTCCAGGATGACGAAGCCGGGCTGGCGGCGGCGGCGGTCCACCGATTGCGGCCCGCGCCAACCGGACGGCGCCTCGAAATCCAGCGTGGGGGCCGCCTGCGGCCGTGCCTCCGCCCAGCGGGCCAGCGTGCCCTGCGGATCGGTGTCGATCAGCGCCACGCTTTCGCCCGCCTCGCGCAGCGCGGTGGCGAGGTTCGCTGCCACCGTGGACTTGCCCGCGCCGCCCTTGCGGCTCGCCACCGCCACCACGAATGCCATGCCTCGCACTCCTACCCGGCCACCGGTGGCCCGCGTGTCGCCCGGCCCGTCCATGCTCGCCGCACGCGCGGCGGCCTGTCCATGCCACCCGGCGTGCGCCTGCGCCCGCTCAGACCGGAAAGCCCCGCCGGCTGCGTGGTTGCACCCAGGCGGAGCGCCAGGCCTGCACCCAGGACGACAGGACATCCGCCGGCACCGGGCGGCCGATGGCGAAGCCCTGGGCGAAGTGCACGCCGGCGGTCTCCACCGCCCGCCACAGCCGGGCATCGGCGACGCCTTCCGCGGTCACGGTCATGCCCATCCGCGCGGCCCGCGCCATCAGCCGCTCCACCCGCGCCCGCGCGGCGCGGCTGCGCGGCATGGCGGCCACCAGTCCCCGGTCCAGCTTGAAGCCGTCGAAGGGCAGGTCGAGCTGCTCGTCCCGGTCGGCCTCCGGGCTCAGGTCATCCAGCACCACGGCGAAGCCCGCGCCTTGCAGCCGCCGCAACGCGCGCCCGAGCACGGAGTGATCACGCACCTGCATGGTCTCCGTCAGCTCCAGCACCACGTCCCGCGGCTTCAGCCCGGCCCGGCCCACGATCCTGGCCAGCCAGCTGCGCGCATCCGCTTCCAGCAGCACGGACAGCGGCAGGTTCACCGACATGCGCGGCGGCGCCTGGCCTTCATGCTGCAGGGCGGCGAACTCGCGGGCGGCGCCGCCGACGACGGCCATGGACAGGTCCCGCCCCAGCCCCTCCCGCTCCGCCAGCGGGACGAAGCGCTCCGGCGTCAGGTGCTCGGGCGGCTCCACCCAGCGCGCCAGCGCCTCCACCCCGACCGGCCGGCGGTCGGCGATGCGCACGATGGGCTGGTAGCGCAGGACGATGCTGCCCTGCTGCAGTCCCTGGCGCAGCCGGTCGCCGTCATCGTCCAGGCCGGGAGAGGGCTGCCGCGGCTGCAACGCGGCCCGGATCACCCCCGAGGCCGACGGCTCGTCCGACACGCCGCGCAGCAGCACCATCCGGGTGGGGCCGAAGGGGTCGATGGCAGCGGCATGCAGCACCTGCAGCCCGCGATCATCCAGGTCGTCCGGCAGGATCAGGAGGGATGGCGGCGTGCCGGGCGCCAGCAGGGCCGAGAGCGCCTCGCGCGAGGTGCCGACCTGGTGCACCTCCCCGGGCATGCCGGAATCCGAAAGCGCCGCACGGGTGATTTCCACCACGCGGTCGTCGCAGCCGAGCACGAGGACCGACGTCCAGTGCGGGACGCGCCAAGAATCCGAAACGGCCATGCCGGAGTCGTCTGCGCCCCAGAATTGGTTGTACTCTCTAGCGACGACCTCAATGGGGTGCAATCGCCCCGGTTGTCGTTCCGGGAACGTCTCGGCGATTTGTTGCGCTTTCATTCTGCCTAATAGATCGGCGGCGGTAAAGTCGCCGGCGACGGCACGGGCTGCACCGTTCTGCCATGCCACGGGGCCGCGCCCATGCGACGAGGCCAGTCGCTCCCGCCTGTCCGCGGGTGGCTTCCGGCGCCGACGGACCACCGCCGGAATCCACTCCGAGAGGCCGGGAAAGGCGCTTGCATCCCTTCGCGGTGCGCGCCAGCATTCCCTTGGACGATCGACCAAGACAGGCTCGACACCGGAGGAGATGGACCATGGCTGCCCGAACCCTGCCGCGCTGGGGCGCTGCGCTCGCGCTTTCCGCCCTGGCCGCCTTCGCCCCGCCCGCGCGGGCGGAGATCTCGGACGGGGTGGTGCGGATCGGGGTGCTGACCGACCTCGCCGGCCCCTATGCCTCGCTGGCGGGGGAGGGGTCCGTCGTCGCCACCCGCATGGCGGTCGAGGACTGCCTGAAGGCGGAATGCGCCGGCATGCGGATCGAGGTGATCTCCGCCGACCACCAGAACCGCGCCGACACCGCCGTCGCCATCGCGCGGCGCTGGATCGACCAGGACAAGGTGGATGCCTTCGGCGACCTGGTGAACGCCTCCGTCCAGCTCGCGGTGCAGCAGCTGGTGCGGGAGCGGAACCGCGTCGCCCTCTATCCCGGCGGCACCACGCGGCTGACCAACGAGGATTGCGCGCCGGAGAACAGCGTGCAGTGGATGTGGGACACCTACAGCCAGGTCGCGGCCGCCGTGGTGCCGACCGCGAAGCCGCAGCAGCGCTGGTTCTTCGTCACCGCCGACTACGCCTTCGGCCACGCGCTGCAATCCGACGCCACCGCCCTGGTGCAGCGCGCGGGCGCGACGGTGGCGGGCGCCGTGCGGCACCCCTTCCCGGGGACGACCGACTTCTCCTCCTTCCTGCTCCAGGCCCAGTCCTCGCGCGCCGACGTGCTGGCGCTCGCCAATGCGGGCACGGATGCGGTGAACAGCCTGAAGCAGGCCCGGGAGTTCGGGCTGATCGGCGGCGCGCGGTCGCGCCAGCAGGTGCTGGCCTTCGTGCTGATGCTGCCCGACATCCGCGCCATCGGCCTGCCGGCGGCGCAGGGCACGACGCTGGCCGAGGGCTTCTACTGGGACATCGACGAGGGCACCCGCGCCTTCTCCCGCCGGTTCGAGGCGGCCTATGGCAAGGGCAAGCCCAGCATGATCCACGCGGGCGCCTATTCCAGCACGCTGCACTACCTGCGCGCGGTCGCGGCCGCCCGCAGCGACGAGGCACGGACGGTGGTGGCGAAGATGCACGAGCTGCCGATCCGGGACGAGGTGGTGCGCAACGCCCGGCTGCGCCCGGACGGCCGCATGGTGCACGACTACTACCTGTTCCGGGTGAAGGAGCCGGGCGCCTCGCAGGGGCCGGACGACCTCTACGAGGTGCTGGCGACGGTGCCGGGCGATCGCGCCTTCAAGCCGATCGAGGAGAGCGCCTGCCCCGCCCTGCGGAGCGCAACCCGGTGAGGGCGCGCGACACGACCCGGCCGGACGCGCGGAGCGTGACGCGATGAGCCCTCGCCCGCGCCGGCGGATCGTCGACCTCTCCGTGCCGCTGGAGAACAACCCGGCGGCCGATCCGCCCGGCTATTCGCCCGAGATCGAGTACCGGCACCACCGGCAGACGGCGGCGGAGGTCACCGCCTTCTTCCCCGGCATGCGCGAGGACCAGCTGCCGGGCGGCGAGGGCTGGGGGATCGAATGGGTGCGGATGTCCACCCACAACGGCACCCATCTCGACGCGCCCTGGCATTTCCATTCCACCATGGATGGCGGCAGGCCGAGCCTGACCATCGACCAAGTGCCGCTCGACTGGTGCTTCGGCCCCGGGGTGAAGCTGGACTTCCGCCACCTGCCGGACGGGCATGTCGCGACCGCCGCCGAGGTGGAGGCGGAGCTGGCCCGCATCGGCCATGCGCTGGAGCCGGGCGACATCGTCGTGGTCAACACCGCCGCCGGCGCCGCCTATGGCCGGCCGGACTACGTCTCGCGCGGCTGCGGCATGGGGCGGGAGGCGACGCTCTACCTCACCGCCCGCGGCGTGCGGGTCTGCGGCACGGATGCCTGGTCCTGGGACGCGCCCTTCGTCCACACCCGGGAGCGCTGGCTGGCGACGGGCGATCCCGGCCTGATCTGGGAGGGCCACCGCGCCGGGATGGAGCGGGCCTACTGCCACATCGAGAAGCTGCACAACCTGGAGGCGCTGCCCGCCTCCGGCTTCGAGATCGCCTGCTTTCCGGTCAAGGTGAAGGGCGGCTCCGCCGGCTGGTGCCGGGCGGTGGGCTTCGTGGAGGATGATCCGGCGCCGGGCGCCCGGGGAGGCGCGTAGGGCCTGCGCCCGGCGGCGACAGGATGCCATCACTCGGCGGCCAATAGTTCTTATTTGAACGACAAGTTCGTGTTTTAGTATTTTCGGCCGATTCCACATTGCCCGCCCGCGACCCGGCCTGCATACTGGCGGCATCGTCACGCCGGCTGCCTGGAGGGCCGCCGACGGGGCGATGCTGCACAGGCCGCCGCCTGCACGGCGCGGCATCCCGTCCTGGCTGCCTGCCCGTCCGGCGCGCCGCCGGAAGCAAGGGCTGATACGCATGTCGAAGCGGTTCGAGGGTCAGCGCGTCGTGATCACCGGCTCCGGACGGGGCCTCGGCTTCGCCTTCGCGGCCCGGCTGGGCGCCGAGGGCGCCAGCGTCATCCTGGCCGAGCTGGATGCGGAGCTGGGCACCAGGGCGGAGGCGGAGCTGCGCGGCCGTGGCATCGACGCACGCTTCGTGCAGACCGATGTCAGCTCCGAGGAATCCGTGGCGGCGATGGCGAAGGTCGCCGCCGAGGGCGTGGACGGCATCCACGGCCTCGTCACCAATGCCGGCTGGGCCAACAATGTCGGCGGCCGCCTCTATGACGAGATCCCGCCGGATGCGTGGGACCGGATGATGTCCATCAACGTGCGGGGCACCTGGCTGACCATCCGCGCCATCGGCCCGTTGATGCGGCCCGGCGGCTCCGTCGTCACCCTGGGTTCGGATGGCATCTACTGGGGCGCCCCCCGGCTGCTGCACTACGTGACCAGCAAGTCCGCCATCACCGGCATGACCCGCTCGCTCGCCCGCGAGCTGGGCGAGCGCATGATCCGCGTGAACTGCCTCGCCCCGGGCCTGACGGTCGGCGAGGCGACGAAGGACATCCCGCGCAGCCGCTGGGACGACTATGCCGAACGCAGGCTGCTCAAGCGCGACCAGGTGCCGGAGGATCTGGACGGCGTCGTCGCCTTCCTGCTCTCCGAGGATTCGCGCTTCATGACGGGGCAGACGCTGATCGTCGATGGCGGCTTCGCGCTGAACTGAGCGCGGGCCGGCTTCGCGCCCCCGTCCCGGTCCTAGACCCGGATCGCCTCCGGCCCCGGCACGTCGGTGTAGAGCCGCCGCAGCGCCGACCGGAACGGCTCCCTCCCCTTCCTGCGCGTGTCCTCGACCACGTCGCTGCCCGGCAGGAGCGTGTCGCTGGCGGCAAGGGAGAGGTCGCGCACGAAGGCCACCCGCGGGTCGCGCAGCGCCGCGACCTGCTCCACCCCGCCCCCGGCCCGCAGCACGGCCGCGGCCAGCACGCCATCCTCCACCGCCGAGGTCGCGCCCTGCCCCAGGGTGGGCACCATCGCCTGCGCCGCATCGCCCAGGAACATCGCCCGCCCCTTCGCGGCATGGCGCAGGATCGGCGCGGTCTGCGAGCGGGCCCAGTGGATCTCGGGCAGTCGCTGCTCGATCTGCCGCAGCATCCAGGCCACCGCGGCGCTGGGCGGGGCGCCGGGCGGCAGGAAGAGCCGGCGCTGGTACTCCGCCGTCCGCGCCTCCCGCGGGATGGCGCCACTGCCCGGCAGGGGGAAGGTCCCGGCGACGTAGACGGCATCCCCCGGCACGCGGAACGCCAGCAGTCGCGCATGGCCCTGGAACCACTGGCCGTAGTCGTCGAAGGGACAGCCGCCGCCATCGGGCACCAGCAGGCGCCAGATGCACACGCCCAGCAGCTCGGACTCCGGCTCGCCCGCGGTCAGCGCCCGCAGGCGGCTGTAGCGCCCGTCGCCGCCGACCAGCAGGTCGAAGCCGCCCTCGCGCACCAGCCTGCCGCTGGCGGCGCGGAAGACGGGCACCAGCCGCCCGGCCGCATCCTCCTCCAGCGCCTCCAGCGCATAGCCGTGCCGGGTGATCCCGGCGATCGGGGCGCGCAGCACGCGGTACAGCTCGGACCAGCGGATGCGCACCCCCGGCTCCTCCGCCACCGAGAGCATGTCCAGGTCCAGCAGCGAGGTGCCGTCGGTCAGCTCCACGGTCCAGCGCTGCCAGGGCAGCGACGCGGCGCGCAGCGCGTCGTGCCGCGGGCGGGCGTGCAGGCGCAGCGCCTTCAGCGCGTTCGGCCCCAGGTTCAGCCCCGTCCCGGCCTCCGCATGCTCGCCGGGCAGGACGCGCTCGAAGGCCACGGCCTCGATGCCCGGCGCGCCGGAAAGCCGCTCCGCCAGCAGGCTGCCGGCCACGCCCGTGCCGATGATCCCGATCCGCATCACCCCTCCTGCGCCTCGCGCGCGATCACCGCGACCAGCCCGCCCCCCGGCGGCCCCTGATGCGCCGCGCCGCCGGAAACGAAGACGCGCCCATCCCCCGCGACGGCCGCGATCACTGCGCCGGCCGCGCAGCGCAGGTGGCGCTGCGCGTCGATGTCGGTATCGCCCAGCATCGTGTGGCGCTGGCCGCGCACCGTGCCCCGCCGGTCCGGCTCCGCCTTGGCCAGCACGGCGGCGATACGGCCGCGCTGCTCCTCCGGCACGTCCGGCACGGCGTCCAACCCTGCCCCGCGGAAGGCGTCCTGCACCGCCGCCAGGTCCAGCGCATCGGCCATCGGCCGCACCGCCATGCGCCAGCCGCCCGACCAGCCCGGGGCACGGCCCAGCACCACCACCTCGTCGCGCGTCACCTCCACCCCCGCCGAGGCGCTGACCCGGCCGGACCAGAGCGACAGGTCCTCCAGCAGCGCCGCCCCCCTGGCGGCCCCCGCGGGCACGTCCCCCAGCGCCAGCGCCGCGCCCATGGCCCCGCCGGCCACCGAGCGCAGCAGCAGCCCCGGCCCTCCGGCAGGGGACTTCACCTGCACCAGCGCCACCCGGGCGGGATCGTCGATCCCGGCGTCGCGCATCGCCGCGCGGGTGGCCGCGGCGACGCGGGCGATCTGCGCGTCGTTGCCGACATCGCCGGGGGCGACCACCGGGCCGAAGGCGGTGCCCAGTGCCAGCCCCTCCCCCACCGCATCCGGCGCGGCCTGCACCGCGAAGACGACGTAGTGCGGGGAGAGCACGCCCTCCGTCCCGCCGGAGAGCACGCAGGGGATGCGACCCGCCAGCGCCTCCATCGCCTCGCCGGTGCAGCGGGAGAGCAGGAGCAGCAGCGACTGGGCAAAGAAGCCGCGGGTGAAGTCGTTCAGCCCGCCATTGCCCTCGGTCTTGCCGATCACCGCGCGCACGTCGCGGGCGTCGAGCGCCCCGGAGCCGAGCAGCCCGGCCAGCGCGGAGACGTCGCCGGGATGCGCCATGGACAGGCGATGGAGGACGAGGCGGGGCATACGGCGATCCAGCAGGTCGATACGGGCCGCCGAGACAGGCCACCAAGACGGGCCGCCGGCACGCCCGCCCGGCAGGCAAATGCCGGGCCAGGGGAGGCGGCGGCCGGCCCCTACTCCATCCGGATGCCGGCCTCGCGCACCACCCGGCCCAGCCGCTCCCGCTCGGCCGCGTAGAACCGGCCGAGGTCCTCCGGCGTTCCGCCGCGGACATCGGCCCCGCTCTCCACGATCCGCCGGCGGGTCTCCGGCTCCTCCAGCAGCCGGTTCACGGCGGCATTGATCCGCTGGACGATCTCGGCCGGCATGCCGGCCGGCGCCATCAGGCCCCAGTCGCTGGCCAGCTCCACCCCCTCGATCCCCGCCTCCCGGAAGGTCGGCACCTCCGGCAGCGCCGCCGAGCGCCGGGCGGAGCTCACCGCCAGCGCCCGCACCCGCCCGCCCTCGATATGCCCGCGCAGGGTCGGGATGGAGCCCATGTAGCTGTCGATCTGCCCGTTCAGGAGATCGGGCAGGGACTGCGCGATGCCGCGATAGGGGATGTGGTTCAGCCGGATGTCGGCGCTGCGCTGCCACAGCTCCAGGATCAGGTGCGACACCGTGCCGATGCCGGGCGAGCCGAAGGTGAGCTGCCCGGCCTGCGCGCGGGCGGCGGCGGTGAACGCCGCCAGGTCCTTCCAGGGCGCGTCGGCCCGCACCACCAGCACGGCGGCGCCGCTGGCGACGAACACCACCGGCATCAGGTCGCGGTCGGGGTCGTAGGGCAGCCGCTGGTAGGTCAGGGGGTTCAGCACGACGTTGTCGGTCTGCGCCATCACCATGGTGTAGCCGTCCGGCCTGCTCCTGGCCGTCGCTTCCAGCGCGAGGTTGCCGCCGGCGCCCGGCCGGTTCTCCACCACCATCGTCCAGCCTATCGTGGCCGTCAGCCGCTCCGCCATCAGCCGCGCCAGGCTGTCCGTGCCGCCGCCCGGCGGGAACGGGACGATGATGCGCACGGGGCGGTCCGGATAGCCCTGCGCGAAGGCGGGAGCGGCCGCGGTGCAGAGGCTGGCGGCCAGGAGCTGCCGTCGTGTCGGGCTCATGCGTGGGATCCTCCCGTGTAGCGGGCCTGCCGGCCGGATTGTCGGCCCGCCGAGGAGCGGGCGCCGATCAGGTGATGCCAGGGTATGCCGGGGAAATCGACCGGCCCGATCGGACGGACCCGATCAGGCATCCCGATCAGGCCCCCCCGGGCCGGCCCCGCCCCTGAGGGTCGCTGCGGCCAGGGCCACGCAGCGCTCGAACACGTCCAGCGCGTCGAAGGGACGGTCCTGCCCATCCTCCGGCAGCACCAGGGGGTGGCCGCCGGTCAGGATGGCGCCGGCGATCATCAGGTTGTCCGGCAGGCCGAAGCCGCCGGTCCCCAGGCCCGGCAAGGGGTCGGGCACCGCCGCCACCTGCGCCCGGTTGCGGGCCTCGAAGGGGCTGGCACAGTTGGAGTAGCCGAAGACCGGGCGGTTGCGGCCGAGGTACCAGCCCAGCTCCACCAGCGTCCCCGCATCGGCCGAGGCGCCGCGGAAGGGGGTGAGGTTCAGGATGGCGACGGGGCAGGATTCCATCATCGCCAGGTCCTTGGCGAAGATGGTGCGCCAGGCCGCCTCCTCCGGCATGGCGGCGAGGCTGGCCACGTCCTCGTTCAGCGGCGGGCAGCCGAGGATGCCGTGGCGGGCGCAGATGGCCACCTTGCGCGCGGCATGGGCGGGCGCATCGGGCAGGAAGACGTCCGGCCCGGCGAGATAGGCGCGGATCGTCACGCGCAGCGCCGGGTGCCGCCGGCCCTCCTCGCCCGCCGCGTCCTCGCCGCCATGCCGACCTCCCCGCGCTCCCGCCCTCTGGACACTCCCGGAAGGGGCTGCGCACCCTGCCGCCGCCCGCGCGACCGTGGAAGAGGGGGAACGCATGCGCATCGCTTCTGTGAAGGACGGCGTCGCGCCGATCGCGAGCAAGATCGCCAACGCCTATATCGACTTCTCCGCCATGACCGCCTCGATCGTCGCCGTGACGGTGGAGGACGGCAACGGGAAGCGCGCCACCGGCTATGGCTTCAACTCCAACGGCCGCTACGCCCAGCCGGGGCTGCTGAAGGAGCGCTTCGTGCCGCGCCTGCTCGCGGCCACCGAGGCGCAGGTGAGCCACGAGGACGGCTCGCTGAACGTGGCCGGCGCCTGGGCGGCGATGATGCGCAACGAGAAGCCGGGCGGGCACGGCGAGCGCTCCGTCGCCGTCGGCGTTCTGGACATGGCGCTGTGGGATGCCGCGGCCAAGCTGGAGGGCAAGCCGCTCTGGCGCCTGCTGGCGGAGCGCTTCCGGGGCGGCGAGGCGGACGACACGGCCTGGGTCTATGCGGCCGGCGGCTACTACCACCCGGGCAAGGACGAGTCCGCGCTCGTCGAGGAGATGAAGCGCTACCTCGGCCTCGGCTACTCCACCGTGAAGATGAAGATCGGCGGCGAGCCGGGGATGGAGCTGCGCGAGGCGCTGCCGCTCGACCTCCGCCGCATCGAGGCGGTGCTGAAGCTGCTGGGCGGCGACGGCTCGCGGCTCTGCGTGGACGTGAACGGCCGCTTCGGGCTGCATGCCGCGCTGGCCTATGCCGCGGCGCTCCAGCCCTTCGGCCTGCGCTGGTACGAGGAGCCGCTGGACCCGCTGGACTATTCCACCCACGCCACCCTGGCCGAGCATTACGGCCCGCCGATCGCGACCGGCGAGAACCTGTTCTCGATGGCCGATGCGCGCAACCTGATCCGCCACGGCGGGCTGCGGCCGGACCGCGACATCCTGCAATTCGACCCCGCGCTCTCCTACGGGCTGGTGGAGTACCTGCGCACGCTGCGGATGCTGGAGCAGCACGGCTGGTCGCCCCGCCGCTGCGTGCCGCACGGGGGCCACCAGTTCGCCCTGAACATCGCCGTCGGCCTCGGCCTGGGCGGCAACGAAAGCTACCCGGAGGTCTTCGCCCCCTTCGGCGGCTTCGCCGACGACACGCCCGTGCAGGACAGCCGCATCCGCCTGCCGGACGTGCCCGGCATCGGCTTCGAGGCGAAGTCGGCGCTCTACGCCGTGCTGAAGGAGCTGGGCTGAGTCCGGCCCGGGGCGCCGCCCCGCACGGACTCCCCGCCATCAGGACTTGGCTTGACAAGCCAGGGCCGGAGGTTCACTGGCCGCGCATCGCGCCCCCGGCCTCCGGCCCGGCGCGGTCCCCGCAACAGTTGAGCATCATGCCCGACATTCCCGGACGATCTTTCGTGCCGTCGATGGCTGCTGCGGACTGATCCCCGGATCGGCTCCCCCGCCGCCGTCGGCGGCGCGACGGCGAGGTGAGCCATGGACACGAACACCCTTCCCTCCCAACCCGGTCCCTCCCAGCCTGGCCCGTCCCAGCCTGGCCCGAACCCGGAGCCCCTCGTCACGCTGCTGGCCGCCGGCCATGTCGCGGATGCGGTGGAGCGGCTGAACGAGGAGGAGCCGGAGGCCGCGGCCGCCGCCCTCGCCCGCCTGCCGCCCGAGCGCGCCGTCGAGATCCTGGACAAGCCGGAGCTGCTGGACCCGGCCGGCATCGTCGCCGCCCTGCCGGTGGAGCGCGCCGCGCCGCTGCTCGACGCCATGTCGGCCGACCGCGTCGCCGACGTCTTCCGCGAGCTGACCGAGCCGCCGCGCGCCCTGCTGCTCGCCCGGCTGAGCGAGGAGATGCGCCAGGCGGTGCAGCGCCTGCTCTCCTACCCCGCCCATACCGCCGGCAGCATCATGACGACGGAGGTGCTGACCGTCCCCGACGACTGGACGGTCGCGCGCACGCTGCAGCACATCCGCGAGGTGGAGCGCACGCGCGAGACGGTCTACGCCATCTACGCCATCGACCGGCGCACCCGCGCGCTGCGCCGCGCCGTGCCGCTGCGCCGCCTCATCACCGCCGATCCCGCCGCCCCCGTGCTGTCCGCCGCGCGCGAGGGCGAGCCGGTGACGGTGCCGCCGCTGATGGAGCAGGAGGAGGTGGCCCGCGTCATCCGCCGCCACGACCTGCTGGCCGTGCCGGTGGTGGACGATGCGCGCCGCATCCTGGGCATCGTCACGGTGGACGACGTGATCGATGCGATCGTCGAGGAGGGGACGGAGGACGCGCACCGCTTCGGCGGCATGGAGGCCTTCGACGAGCCGTACAGCCAGCTCGGCTTCCTGGACATGATCCGCAAGCGCGCGGGCTGGCTGTGCATCCTCTTCGTCGGCGAGATGCTGACGGCCAGCGCCATGCAGCATTTCGAGGACGAGCTGGAGAAGGCGGTGGTGCTCACCCTCTTCATCCCGCTCATCATGAGTTCGGGCGGCAATTCCGGCAGCCAGGCGACCTCGTTGCTCATCCGCGCCCTGGCGCTGGGCGAGGTGAAGCTGCGCGACTGGTGGCGGGTCGCCCTGCGCGAGCTGCCGACCGGCCTGACGCTGGGCGGCATCCTGGCCATTCTGGGCATGACGCGCGTGACCGCCTGGCAGATGATCGGCCTCTACGACTACGGGCCGCACTGGCCGCTGGTCGCGCTGACGGTCGGCACCGCGCTGGTCGGCATCGTCACCTTCGGCTCGCTCGCAGGCTCGATGCTGCCCTTCCTCCTCAAGCGGCTGGGCTTCGACCCCGCCAGCGCCTCCGCCCCCTTCGTGGCGACGCTGGTCGACGTCATGGGGCTCATCATCTACTTCACCGTGGCAATGGCGATCCTGAGCGGCACGCTGCTGTAGGGCCCGCGACCCGATAACGCCCGTCGTGCTGCCGTGGTCCGGCGTCGGACCGGGAGGGGACGTCGGCCTGCGGCATCGACGCCGTGCGTCGATCCCCGTCCCAGACCTTCCCCTGCCGGGGCCACAAGCGGGCCCCGGTCCTCGCTGGGAGTCTGACGCTTCCGGTGGGTGTCAGTCTGCGGGCTGAACCCTGACGGAACGTGGACAGGCGGGACTCCGAAAGAAGCTCAGTAGGCGTCAGCAAGTTCGGACACTGTACTCGCCGAGGAGCGTGGCTCCTCGGCGCCGTGACCCCGTATCATGCTGTCCCGCGGCAGCACTCTTCGGGTCCAGGGCCCGCAGGGTCCTGGCGGAGTGGGGGTATCGGGGGCGAGGCAGCGCCTTGCCCCCGGGCCACGGGCGCCCTCCGCGCCGGCGCATCCGCCGTCCACAGTCCAGTCCGGCGGGGTGAGGCGAACCGCCTCCGGCGGCGCCATGCTCCACCTCGATGCGGCGCCTATCGGCCGGGCGTCGGCCGGCTGGTCAGGAGGCGCAGGCTGCTGACCCCGGCCGCCACCGCGGCCGCGACGGCGCCGAGGCCGAGGGCGATGAGCGGCCCGTTCGCCCCGCTCCGGGCCAGCACCAGCGCGACCAGGGCGGCGCCGGTGGTCTGGCCCAACAGCCGGGCGGTGGAGAGCATGCCGCCCGCGGCGCCGCTGCGTTCGCGCGGCGCCGAGGAGACGATGGTGCGGTTGTTGGGCGACTGGAACAGGCCGAAGCCCATGCCCGCCAGCGCCATGCGCCAGCCGATGTCGAAGGCGCCCGGCTGGTCCGGCAGCAGGGCGAGGCTGGCCAGCCCCAGGGAGAAGATGGCGAGGCCCAGCCCACCCAGCATCCCGGCGTGGTAGCGGTCCGCCAGCCGGCCGGCGAGCGGCGCGGTCAGGGCGGTCGCCACGGGCCAGGGCGTCATCATCAGCCCCGTCTCCACCGCGCTGAGCCCCAGCCCCGTCTGCAGGTGAAAGGGCAGCGCGGCATAGGCCAGCATCTGCGCCAGGAAGGAGCAGACGGAGGTCCCCATGGACAGCGCGAAGATGGGGATGCGCAGCAGGTCGAGGGGCAGCAGCGGCGCCCTCTCCTGCCGCTGCCGCCGCACCAGCAGCACCCCCGCCAGCAGGGAGACGAGGAGTTGCAGGGCGACGACCGGTGCCGAGGCGCCATGGGCTACCCCGTCCAGCGTGCCGACCAGCAGGCCGATGGCCAGGGCGCTGAGCACGGCGCTGGCCAGGTCGAAGCGCTGGCCGGACCGCGGGCTCTCCGGCAGGCTGCGCCATCCCACCACCATCGCCGCCAGGCCGAGCGGGATGTTCACCGCGAAGAGCCAGGGCCAGGAGGCGACGGCCAGGATGCCGCTCGCCACCGTGGGCCCCAGGGCGGAGGAGGTGGCGACCACCAGCGCGATCATGCCGATGCCGCGGCCGAGCTGGTCGCGCGGATAGGTGAAGCGCACCAGCGCGGCATTGGTGCTCATCAGCGCCGCCGCCCCCACCCCCTGCACCACCCGCGCCGCGACCAGCATGGGAAGCGAGCCGGACAGGGCGCAGGCGAGCGAGGCGAGGACGAAGACCGCCAGCCCGACCATGTAGACCCGGCGATAGCCGTAGATGTCCCCCAGCGAGGCCATCGGCAGCAGCAGCACGGTGATGATCAGCTGATAGGCGTTCACCACCCAGATGGAGCTGGCCGGGGAGACCTGCAGCTCCTGCGCCAGGGTGGGCAGGGCGACATTGGCGATCGAGCCGTCGATCACCGCCATGCAGATGGCCAGCGCCGCCGCCAGGGTGGCCCAGTGGCGGCGGGGGACCGGCAGCCCGTCCGCGGCCGGCGTCACCGCCGGGGCTCCGCGGGGAGAGGATGGCGCGGCTCGGCGCCGCGGCGGGTCGGGTCAGGCAGCATGCGGCCGGCAGGTTAGAGCAGATCGCTGCACCGCGGCATGACCCGCCCGCACGACCCTGCCCTGCCGCGCCGGCGGCCCGGCGGGGCCGCCCCCGCTACACCACGGCGGTCAGGCCGCCATCCACGTAGAGGATCTGCCCGTTCACGAAGTCCGAGGCCGCGGAGCACAGGAAGACGGCCGCGCCGCCCAACTCCTCCACCTTGCCCCAGCGTCCGGCGGGCGTGCGCTTGCACAGCCAGTCGGAGAATTCCGGATTCTCGACCAGGGCCTTGTTCATCTCCGTCGCGAAGTAGCCGGGGCCGAGGCCGTTCACCTGCAACCCGTGCTTCGCCCAGTCGGCGCACATGCCCTTGGTCAGCATCTTCACCGCGCCCTTGGTCGCCGTGTAGGGGGCGATGGTCGGCCGCCCCAGCTCGCTCTGCACCGAGCAGATGTTGACGATCTTGCCGCGCCCGCGCGGGATCATGTGGCGCGCCACGGCCTTGGCCACGAAGAAGACGCTGTCGAGGTTGGCGCGCACGATCTCGTGCCAGGTCTCCTCGGGGAAGTCCTCCAGCGGCGTGCGGCGCTGGATGCCGGCGTTGTTCACCAGGATGTCGATCGGGCCGGCCCGGTCCTCGACGCGGGCCACGCCCTCGGTCACGGCGGCCGCGTCGGTGACGTCGAAGGCCGCCGTCTCCACCTTCGCCCCGCCCTCGCGCAGCAGCGCCGCCGCGCGGTCCAGCTTGGCGGCGTCGCGGCCGTTCAGCACCACCGTCGCCCCCGCCGAGGACAGCGCCCGGGCCAGGGCCAGCCCGATTCCCTGGCCGGAACCGGTGACCAGGGCGCGTCGCCCCGCCAGGTCGAAGATCTCCATGCCCGTGCCATCTCCTGCCCGCCCCCCGCCCAGCCGCTGGGGCGGGTCCTGGCGATGGCCACCGGTTACCGGTAACGTGATGCCAAGGCAAACGGGCCGGCTCCGCCGACCGCCAGAAGGAGACAGCCATGGTCAAGGCCGCCGTACTGCACGCCCCGCACGACCTGCGCATCGAGGAGATGGCGCTGGCCGAGCCTGGTCCGGGCGAGGTCGCGGTCCGGATCCGGGCCGGCGGCATCTGCGGCTCGGACCTGCACTACTACCACAAGGGCGGGTTCGGCGCGGTGCGGCTGCAGCAGCCCATGGCGCTGGGGCACGAGGTCGCCGGCGAGGTGCTGGCGGTCGGCGACGGCGTGACGCGGGTGCGGCCCGGCCAGCTGGTGGCGGTGAACCCCTCCCTGCCCTGCGGCACCTGCCGCTACTGCCAGGCGGGGATGCAGAACCACTGCCTGGACATGCGCTTCTACGGTTCGGCCATGCGCTTCCCGCACGTGCAGGGCGGCTTCCGCGAGGCGCTGGTCTGCGACGCCAGCCAGGCTGTGCCGGTGCCCGAGGGCGTCGCGGCGGAGACGGCCGCCTTCGCCGAGCCGCTCTCCGTCTGCCTGCACGCGGCGCGGCAGGCGGGGCCGCTGATGGGCCAGCGCGTGCTGGTGGTGGGGGTGGGCCCCATCGGGATGCTCACCCTGCTGGTCGCCCGCCATGCCGGGGCGCGCGAGGTGGTGGTGACCGACATCGCCGATTCCCCCCTCGCCCTCGCCCGCCGCCTGGGCGCGGCGCAGGCGCTGAACACCGCGGCCGAGCCATCGGCGATGGACCGCTTCCGCGCCGACAAGGGCCACTTCGACGTGGTCTTCGAGGCCTCGGGCAGCGGCCCCGGCCTGGCGGACGCCCTGTCCGCCGCCCGCCCCGGCGCGACCGTGGTGCAGATCGGCACGGGCGGGGATGTCCCCCTGCCGCTCAGCACCCTGGTCGCCAAGGAGATCACCCTGCGCGGCACCTTCCGTTTCCACGAGGAGTTCGCCTGGGCCGTGGGCTTCCTTGCCTCGGGCGCCATCGACGTCTCCCCCCTGCTGACGGAGGTCGTGCCGCTCGCGGAGGCCATCCGCGCCTTCGACCTCGCCAGCGACCGGTCCCGCGCGATGAAGGTGCAACTGGCGCTGTAGCCGCGGGGCTCCCCGCCCGGCCGCTGCGTCCCGTGGCGGGCGCCGGGGGGAGAGGCTCCGCCTTGCCCCCGCCCCCCCTTCACAGGCGCTTCGGCATGCCGAGGAGACGGCCTCCCCGGGACGGCCGCGTCCGCACGCGCCGCCCGCCTCATATGGGCAGCGGGATGCCTTGATCCGTGCCGGCGCGGGATGCGCCCGTGGCCCGGGGGCAAGGCTCTGCCTCGCCCCCGTACCCCCACTCCGCCAGGACCCTGCGGGCCCTGGACCCGATCAGCGCTGCCGCGGGACAGCCGGACACGGGGTCGAGGCGCCGAGGAGCCATGCTCCTCGGCGGGACCGGCCTCCGCACTCGCTGACGCGCTCTGAAGCTTTATTCAGAGTCCCGCCTGTCCGCGCTCCGTCAGGGATCAGCCCGGAGACTGACGGCAACCGCACAGCACCAGACTCCCAGCGGGGACCGGGGCCCGCTTGTGGCCCCGGCAGGGGAGGGTCTGGGAGGGGACAGCGTCCCCTCCCGGTCCCCGCCCGAACGCCACAGCACGACAGGGCAGGTCAGCCTCGCCGTCGGGATCAATCCGCCCCGGCGCGCTCCGCGGCGGTCAGGGCGTTCAGGTCGAAGACGGCGATGCCGCTCTCCGCCCGGCAGCGGCCCTGCCAGTCCGGCCGTTCCAGGGCGCGGCGCATGTCGTCGCGGCCGGCATCCCAGTGGTCGAGCATGGTGAGGCGGGAGAACTCGTAGTCCTTCGAGCTGCGCTCGTGCTGCTTCCGACGGTAGATCAGGTGCGCCACCGTCACGCGGTTGGCGTGGCTCATCTCCGCCAGGAAGGCGGCGTCCTCCGCCTCCAGCACACCGTCCGGCAGGCGGGCGAGCAGGCGCCGCACCAGGCTCTTGGCGCGCTGGATCTTCATCTGCGCATCGGTGTTCAGCCGGGTGCGGCTGGAGTAGCGGATGTCCTTCTCCCGCTCCATCACCTCCGGCAGGCTGCGCGGCATGGGGCCGCGGGCGCTGAACAGGTCCACCTGCAGCACCGTCAGGTCGCGCCGCTGCTCCTCGTCCAGAACGTATTGCAGCGGCGTGTTGGAGACGATGCCGCCGTCCCAGTACGCCTCGCCGTCGATCTCCACCGGTGGGAAGCCCGGCGGCAGCGCGCCGGAGGCCATGATGTGCTCCGGCCCGATCCGGGTCTCCCGGCTGTCGAAATAGGTGAAGTTGCCGGTCCGCAGGTTCACCGCCCCGACGCTGAGGCGCATCCCCCCGTCGCGGATCCGATCGAAGTCGACCAGCCGCTCCAGCGTCCGGCGCAGCGGCGCCGTGTCGTAGATGCTGAGCGCGCCGGGCGTGCCGGGCGCCCGGAGCAGCGCGGGCGGCCAGCGCGGGGCGAAGAAGCCCGGCACGCCCGCCGCGGCGATCCAGGCGGCGCTGGCCTCGTTGAACAGCGCCCGGCCCTGCGCGCCCAGGGGCGGCGGCTCCACCAGGATGGCGGAGGAGACCTCCTCCCAGAAGGCGCGCAGCCGCTCCACCCGGCGGCCCGGCGGGTTGCCGGCGATCAGCGCGGCGTTGATCGCCCCGATCGAGATCCCCGCCACCCAGTCCACCGGTTGGCAGTTCTCCACCATCGCCTCGTAGACTCCCGCCTGGTAGGAGCCGAGGGCGCCGCCGCCCTGCAGCACCAGGACGTGGCAGGGGGTCTCGGGCGAGGGGGACAGGGCGTTCATCGCGTCATCCGGCCTGGAATGGGACGTGGCCAGCCGGAATCGGGTGGCCATGCAAGGATGCTCGGGAAGCGGCGCCAGAGCGATGCTGCCCGGAGCGCGTTTCCGGGCGCCGGGCAAGAGGGGGAGAGCCCGACCGGCCAACGGCCGGCGCAGGGCAGGGTTCAGCCGGGCGCGGTGTAGCGGCGCTCGATCGCCTCGCGGATCGCGGCCCGGGCCTCCTCGAAGGGGGCCTCGCTGTCCTCGATCTGGGCGACCTCGCCTGCCAGCTCCTCGTCCTTCACGCATGCCTCCATCCAGCGGGAGTAGTCCCCCTGGCGGCGGTGGTGGGTCCAGGTCTCCTCGTCCACCCCCTCGGCCATCTGCACGAACAGCGTGAGGTTGTGGGCGCGCAGGTTCAGCCGCCCCTCCGGGCCGCGGAAGTAGAAGCTGAGGTCGTCGCGCAGCTTCCCTTCGGCGTACTTGCGCTGGTGGCGGCGGCGCGTGCCGGTGCCCGGGATCACCTCCACCCGCCGCACCGCCGCGGCGGGATCGCCGCCCTCCGCCAGCACGGCGGTGTCCAGCAGGAGGGCCTGGCCCGTCTCGATCCCCGGCACCGCGCCGGGGGCGGGCAGGCCGCGCGCCTCGCAGAAGGCCGCCAGCGAGGCGCCGGGCTCGGCGCCCACCACCAGCATCCGCCCGATCCCCTCCAGCACGCGCTGCGTCAGCAGTTGCGGCCGCATGGTGATGAACAGGAAGCCTTCGAGCCGTCCCGGCAGGGCGGCGGCGCCGGGGTCGAAATCCGCCGGCAGCATGTGGTGCGCCTCGTCCACCACCACGACATGCGGCCGCCCGGTGCGGGCGCGGAGCCCCATCAGCTCCGGCAGCAGGGCGGCGAGATAGGCCGGCCGATCCGCGAGCTTCACGCCCAGCATGTTCACCACCACCCCGTTCTGGGTCCGGCGCAGCAGCTCCACCACCCGGGCGGGGTCGGGCGGGGCGTCCGGCGCGCCCTCCATCACCGTGCCCCTGGTGCCCTCGTAGTCGCCCTCGGGGTCGAGGATGCAGGTCTGGAACCCCGCCTCGTGCAGCCGCTCCAGCAGGCCGAAGGTCAGGGTGGACTTGCCGCCGCCGGAATGGCCGGTCAGCAGCAGGCTCTCGCGCTGCGGCACCAGCGGGAGGGGCACGCGCCCTTCCTCCGGCTTGGCCAGCGCCACCCGCTCCCGCGCCGCCGGGCCCTCGGGGATGCCCTCCGGCGCCAGGTCGATCTCCGCCAGATCGGTGTCGAGCAGCCGGTCGACCAGCTCCGCCACCCCCTCGCCGCGCTCGCCCCGCGTGACCAGCGCCACGCGCTCCCGCAGGGACGGCAGGGCATTGGCCACCGCCACCGGCAGGCCGACGGAGTCCAGCATCGCCATGTCGTTCTCGGCATCGCCGACCGCGACGCAGTTCAGCGGCGACAGCTCCAGCGCCTCCAGCGCCGCGCGCAGGCCGGAGGCCTTGGTGACGCCGCCCGGCAGCACCATCACCGCGCCCTTGTTGAAGGTGATCTGCAGCTCCAGCCCCAGCTCGCGGATCGCCTGGAGCACCGCCGTCTCGTTGGGCTCCCAGGTGGCGACGATGACGCGGCCGACCGAGAGCGGCTCCACCCCCAGCTCGCGCAGGCGTTCGGCGAAGCGCTCCGGCGGCGGCTCGGCCAGCGGGCGCTCCTCCCTGGTCTCCGGGTGGTAGAGCAGGGCGCCGTTCTCCGCGACCACCAGGTCGAAGACGGACAGATCCGGCATCACCCGCAGCAGGTCGGGCAGCTCGCGCCCCGTCACCAGGATCAGCTTCCGCGCCCCGGCGCGCAGGCGTTCCAGCGCCTCCAGGGTGGGGGCGTCCACGGCGCCGTGATGCGCGATGGTGCCGTCGTAGTCGGTCGCGAGCGCGACGTAGTGCATCCCATGCCCGCACGACGAGCGTCGTGTCCCTGGCGCAGCCCGGCCCGCCGCCGGCCCGGTGACGGCGGCGCCCGGCGCGCAGGGCGGTAAGCCCCGGCGGGCCCGGCGGTTGCGTGCCCGGGCGGCTCAGCCCAGGCGGCGGAAGGCGACCTGGGCCGTGCCGACCTGCACCAGCCCATGCCAGGAGACGGCGGCGCGGGACAGCGCCTCCTCCTCCGAGACGCGCACGAACCACTGGTCGAAGGACAGGCGGCGCCGGCTGCCGTCGGCGCGCGGCATGTCGAGGGTATGGAGGAGGTGGAAGGCGTTGCCGGACTCCTCCGCCGCCACCTCGCCCACCGCGTCGGTCGCCGTGCCGCGCCAGCGGGCGGGGGCGATGCGCCGCAGCTCCCAGTGGCGCCGGTCGGTGAAGCCGTCCTCGTAGTGGAAGGTCTCGTCGAAGGTCAGGGTCTGCCCGTCCCAGCGCCCTTCCAGCTCCGCGGTGAACCAGCGGTCGATGGCGCCGAGGCGGTTCGCGAAGAGGCCCTGGCTGCGCAGCCGCCCGGCGAAGAACTGCTCCGGCCGGAAGGGCGGGCCCTGCGACGCGAAGGTCCCGGCGGTGGTGCCGCAGGCGGCAAGCGGCAGGAGGGCGGCGAGGCAGGCGCGTCGGCAAAGGGGCATGCGGTGCTGAACGGCGCAGGCGGGGGATGGATGGGCCGTGCGGCGCGGATGGCCCCGCTGGCACCGCGCGTCCGGGCCCGGCACGGGGATGCCGCCCGGCCGGTGCGGCCGCCCCCGCCTCGGTTGGCGCGGCGGGGCCCTTGGCCTAGCCTGCGCCGCCCGACGTCCAGGTCAGACCCAACGCCATGAACCTCGCCCGCTTCCCGCGCCTCCGCCTGGGCCACCTGCCCACGCCCCTGGAGCCGATGGAGAACCTCTCCCGCCACCTCGGCGGGCCGCGGCTCTGGGTCAAGCGCGACGACTGCACCGGCCTGTCCACCGGCGGCAACAAGACCCGCAAGCTGGAATACCTGATGGCCGATGCGCGGGCCCAGGGCGCCGACACCGTCATCACCCAGGGCGCGACGCAGTCCAACCATGCCCGCCAGACGGCGGCGGCGGCGGCGAAGCTGGGCTTCGCCTGCCACCTGCTGCTGGAGGACCGCACCGGCAGCACCGACCCGGCCTATACCCGGTCCGGCAACGTGATGCTGGACAAGCTGCACGGCGCGACCGTCTCCCGCCGCCCCGGCGGCGCGGACATGCAGGCGGAGATGGAGGCGCTGGCGGAGGACCTGCGGCGCCAGGGCCGGCGGCCCTACGTGATCCCGGGCGGCGGCTCCAACCCCGTGGGCGCACTGGGCTACGTGGCCGCGGCGCTGGAGCTGGTGGCGCAGGCCGCGGCGATGGATCTGAGGATCGACCATGTGGTGCACGCGACCGGCAGCGCCGGCACCCAGGCGGGGCTGGTGGCCGGGCTGGCCGGGCTGAACAGCGGTATCCCCGTGCTGGGCATCGGCGTGCGCGCCCCCCGCGAGCGGCAGGAGGCGAACGTGCTGGCCCTGGCGCAGCGCACGGCGGACCACCTCGGCCTGCCGCCCGGCACGGTGCGGGCCGAGCAGGTGCGCGCGAACTGCGACTATGTCGGCCAGGGCTACGGCATCCCCACCCGGGGCATGGTGGAGGCGGTGAGGCTGGTGGCGGAGCAGGAGGGCCTGCTCCTCGACCCCGTCTATTCCGGCAAGGGCATGGCCGGGCTGATTGACCTGATCGGCAAGGGCCAGTTCGGGCCGGAGGAGAACGTGGTCTTCGTCCATACCGGCGGCGCCGTGGGCCTGTTCGGCTACCCCGACGCCTTCGACCTGCCGGCGGACGCGTAAGGGGTCAGGACCGGGGCTGCGGGCCCGGCAAGGTTGCGGGGGCCGCTTTCCCCGGGGCCCCGCCTACCAGGGCAGGTCCACCCAGGACAGGTGCCCCCCCTTGCCCGCCCCGGTGTCCATGAACACCGCCGCCCCGCCCATCGCCCCGACATGCGTCAGCGGCCGGCCGTCGCTGCTGCGGATCTCGTGGCCGCAATAGACGGTGATGCCGGGCGGGATGCGGTCCACCCAGTCGTGCAGCCGCACCGGGTAGCCATCCGCCTGCATCCGCCCCGCGACCTGGCCGAAGATGGCGCGCGGGACCAGCCCCTCGGGCCGGTTCGCCCCGGCCTCGGCGGGCGGCGGGGTGTGCAGCATGCGCGGGTGGAAGCCGGCATGGACGAAGACCCGCTGGTCGATCCGCAGCCAGGGCGGCGCGTGCCCGATCTCCCGCAGCGCGCGCGCCTTCAGCGCCGCCCCGTCCGGCGCCGCCTCCAGTTGCGTCAGGGTCGTGCCCAGCCCGGCGGCGTCGATCCGCAGCCGCGCGCCGGTCAGGGCGCGGCGCAGCTTGTGGTCGTGGTTGCCCAGCAGGAACAGCCCGGCGCGGGCATCCAGCAGGGCGAAGACGCGGCGCAGCACGCCCGGGGCGTCCGGGCCGTGATCGGTGAGGTCGCCGAGCTGGATGACGAACAGCCGCTCGGCCGCGGCCCCGTCCAGCGCGGCGGCGAGGCCCCGGGCATCGCCATGGGCGTCGCCGATCACGCGCAGCCCGTCGAAGCGGGACCGCAGCGGCTTCAAGCGGCCTCGGCCTCCCCGGCCGGCCCCGCCGTCCTGTCGCGCAGCCCCCGCAGGGCCGCCAGCGCCCGGGCCCGGCCTTCCGCATGTCCGACCACGGGGCGAGGATAGCGGCCCGCGCCCGATTCGCGCAGCCCGGCGGCGCGGCGGACCTCCTCCGGCGCGTCCCAGGGGCGGTGGATGTAGCGCGCCGGCATGCGGGCCAGCTCCGGTACCCAGCGCCGGACATAGGCACCCTCCGGGTCGAAGCGCTCGCCCTGGGTCACCGGGTTGAAGACGCGGAAATAGGGCGCGGCGTCGCTGCCGCAGCCGGCCACCCACTGCCAGTTGGCGCTGTTGTTCGCCAGGTCGGCATCCACCAGCGTGTCCCAGAACCAGTCCGCCCCGGCCTGCCAGGGCTGCAGCAGGTGCTTCACCAGCAGCGAGGCCGCGACCATCCGCACCCGGTTGTGCATCCAGCCGATCCGCCAGAGCTGGCGCATCCCCGCATCCACGATCGGGTAGCCGGTGCGCCCGCGCTGCCAGGCGCGCAGCAGGGCCGGGTCGGGCTCCCAGGGGAAGGCGGCATAGGCGGGGCGCAGGGGCTGCTCCGGCATCTCCCGGCGGTGCGCCAGCAGGTGCTGGTTGAACTCGCGCCACAGCAGCTCGCGCAGGAAGGGCTTGGCACGGCCGGGATCCTCGCCCGCGACGTCGCGGGCCGCCTGCCAGACCTGGCGGGGCGATATCTCGCCCCAGTGCAGGTGGGGCGACAGGGCGGAGGAGCCTTCGACGCCCGGATCGTCGCGCCGCCGGGCATACTGGCCCAGCGCGCCGTCCATGAAGCGGCCCAGCCGGTCCCGCGCCCCGGCCTCGCCGGGCGTCCAGGCCCCGCCGAACTCCGCCGCCCAGTCCGGCGTGGACCGGGCGGGCCCCGGCGGGCGCGGCAGCAGCTCCAGCGCCGCGAGAGGCAGCCCCGCCTCGGGCGGCCGGGCGGGGCACAGGCGCGCGGGAGCCTCGAGCGGCGGCGCCGGCTCGCCCAGCGTCTCCAGCCGGCGGGCGAAGGGGGTGTAGACCCCATAGGGCCGGCCGGCGCCGGTCCGCACGGCCTCGGGCGCGACGAGCTGGCCGGAGAGATGCAGCTCCAGCCGCCGCCCCTCCGCCGCCAGGGCGCGCGCCACCGCCGCCTCCTGCGCCACCGCCCAGGGTTCCAGCATGCGCCCGGCCTGCACCGAGGCGGCGCCGATCCAGGCCGCCAGGCGCGGGATCTCCCGCGCCGCCTCCCCCCGCAGCAACAGCAGCGGTGCGCCCCGCTGGGCCAGCGCGGCCGAGAGCGCCGCCAGGGAATGGTGCAGCCACCAGCGCCCCGCCCCGCCCGGTGCCCAGCGCCCGGCCGCCGCCTCGTCCAGCACGTAGACCGGCAGCACCGGCGCGCCCTTCGCCGCCTCCAGCGCCGGGTTGTCCGAGAGGCGGAGGTCCTGGCGGAACCAGAGGAGGACGGGGGCGGTCATGTAACCGATGTAAGGTCGATCTCGCCGCGTGCCATCCGTCGCACGGGCGCCATCGGCATGGCGTAGACCCGGTCCCGCCCGAGCAGGAAGGCCCGCCCCCCGCGCGGGAACAGCCCGGCGATGGCCGGGTCGCAGACGTTCAGCCCGCCCGTATAGGCGCCGAAGGAGGGCAGGATCAGCCGGTGCGCGTCCGCCGCGAAGCAGGGCCGGCACACCCCGCCCGCCCGGGTGGGCATGGTCGCCTTGGGGTGGAAGTGCCCGCTGACCTCGCCATGCAGCGGCCGGCGCGGGCCGGGGCCGTGCAGGGCCGGGTCCGCCTCATGCCGGAAGCGCAGCGGGCCGTCGCGGAACTCGTCGCAGGCCACGCCCGGCAGCCCCTCCGGCGGGGTGGGGTCGTGGTTGCCCAGCACCCAGACCACCTCCTCCACCCCCGCGAGCGCATGCAGCAGCAGCGCCCGGTCCTCGGCCGACAGCCGCGCCGAGCCTTCGGCATCGTGGAAGGAATCCCCCAGCAGCAGCAGCCGCTTCGGCGCGTGCCGCCGCAGCGCCGAGGCCAGCCGCGCGATGGTCTCCCGCGTGTCGTAGGGGGGGACGAAATGCCCCCGCCGGGCGAAGTGGCTGCCCTTCTCCAGATGCAGGTCCGCCACCGCCAGCAGCCGCCGCGACGGCCAGGCGAGCACGCCCGCCGGGTCGAGCATCAACCGCTCGCCAAGGAGGTGGAAGGGGGCGGCCATCATGGCGTGGGTGCCCCTTCCCCGGTGGAGGCTTTGCCTCCCCCGATACCCCCTCCACCGGGGGCGAGCCGGCCCCCGGCCCCCGGCGGGAGTCGGGTGCCCGTGGCCAGGGAACGGGCTTCGACGAAAGGGAGCACCAAGCAGGAATCTTTCGGGCAGCGAGCGTGGCGGCCGAACCCGCCGGAGGTCATCGACCTCCGGCGCGACCCCGACCGAACGCGCGAACGAATGGAAGGTCCAGGAAACTCAGTTTCCTGGCGGATAGGGGGTATCGGGGGGAAGGCAGAGCCTTCCACCCGGGGGACAGCGCCACGCCTCACGCCCGCACACCCTTCGGCGCATGCCGGATGAAGCGCGCGTTGCGGGGCCGGCGGGGCTTGTCGATCACGCCGGAGCGGACGCGGATGCCTTCGGTCACCTCGGACAGGGTTTCGGCGAAGTGTTCGGCGCCGCCCGTCACCTCGTCCACCAGGGCGGCGGCCTCGGCGAGGAGGGCGTCCTCGGCGCCGCCGGCGACCCATTCGCGGCCTTCCTCGATCAGCGCCGGCACGGCGAGGGGGGAGACGCGGTCGAGGCGGCGGTGGCGGATGCGGCCCTGCACGCGGGCAAGGAGGGTGGCGATGCGGCGCACGTCGGTCAGGCCATAGGCCGCCTCCTGGCGGGTGGCGCGGAGGAGGATGTGCTGCGGGTCGTGCTTGCGCAGCACGTCGTAGATCAGGTCGGCGTTCATGCTCATCTGCCGGCCGGACTTCTCCGCCCCGGGGTGGTTCTTCTCCAGCAGGCCGGCGACGGTGGCGATGTTGCGGAAGGTGCGGCGAAGCATGCTGCTCTCCGCGATCCACTCCTCCAGCTCTTCGCCCAGGATGTCCTCCTCGAACAGCCGCTCCGGCTCGGTGGGCTCGAAGGCGCTCCAGGTGGCGAGGACGTAGTCGGTGGCGAGGTAGCCCAGCGGGGCGTGGCCCAGATGCTCCATGCGCTTGGTGACCAGCATGCCCAGCGTCTGGTGCGCCAGCCGGCCCTCGAAGCAATAGGCGACCATGAACCAGCGCCCCGGCCCGTCCGGGCCGCCGCCGCGCGGGAAGGTCTCGATCAGCAGGCCGTCGCGCTTCGGCAGCTCCGACTGGCGGCGTTGCAGGGAGAGCCATTCCCGCACCGGTTCCGGCAGCGCCTTCCAGCGCCTCGGCTCGGCCAGGATGCCGCGCACGCGGAAGGAGAGGTGCGTGGAGAGCGGCATGCGCGCGCCGGCATAGGTGGGCACGCGCGGCTCGCCCTCCCCCCCGCGGGAGACGACGACGCCCATCCCCTCCATCCCCTCGTAGCGGAGGAGCTGCCCGGCGAAGAGGAAGCAGTGCCCCGGCTCCAGGGTGGAGACGAACCACTCCTCCACCTCGCCCAGCACGGGGCCGCCGCGCAGCCGCACCTTCAGCATCGGGCTGTCGGTGATGGTGCCGAGGTTCATCCGCGCCTGCCGCGCCACGCGCTCGTCGCGGATGTGGACCATGCCCTCGGAATCGGTGAACAGCTTGCGGAAGCGTTCGTAGGCGCGCAGCGCGTAGCCGCCATCCTCGACGAAGCGCAGCACGTCGTCGAAGTCGCGGCGGGCCAGCGCGGCATAGGGCGCGGCCCGCGTCACCTCGGCATAGAGGTCGTCCGGGCGGAAGGGCGCGTGGCAGGCCATGGCCAGGACGTGCTGCGCCAGCACGTCCAGCCCGCCGGGACGCGGCGGCTCGCCGTCCAGCTCGTGCGCGGCCACCGCCTCGGTGGCGGCGACGCATTCGATCACCTCGAAGCGGTTGGCCGGCACCAGCACGGCGCGGGAGGGCTCGTCCATGCGGTGGTTGGCGCGGCCGATGCGCTGCATCAAGCGGGAGACGCCCTTGGGCGCGCCGACCTGGATCACCTGGTCCACCGCGCCCCAGTCGATGCCGAGGTCGAGGCTCGCCGTCGCCACCACCGCGCGCAGCCGTCCCTCGGCCATCGCCGCCTCCACCTTGCGGCGCTGCTCGATCTCCAGGGAGCCGTGGTGCAGCCCGATCGGCAGGTTGTCGTCGTTGATCCGCCACAGCGCCTGGAAGATCAGCTCCGACTGGGCGCGGGTGTTGACGAAGACGATGGTCACCCGCGCCTGGCCGATGCGGCGGTAGATCTCGGGCGCCGAGGCCAGGCCCATATGCCCGCCCCAGGGCAGGTGGCCCTCCGGCAGGACGAGGTCCAGCTCCGGCTCCGCCCCGCCGCTGCCCTGGACCAGCACCGCATCCTCCGCCCGCGCGGTGGGGGAGATCCATTCGCGCAGCGCCTGGGGGTGCGCGACGGTGGCCGAGAGCCCCACCCGCCGCAGCCCCGGCGCCAGGGCCTGCAGCCGCGAGAGGCAGAGCGCGAGCTGGTCGCCGCGCTTGGTCCCGGCCAGCGCATGCGCCTCGTCCACGATGGCCGCGCGCAGGCCGCCGAACATGCTCCTGGCCTCGGCCAGGGAGAGGAGGAGGGTCAGGCTCTCCGGCGTGGTCAGCAGGATGTTGGGGGGCGCCGCGCGCTGCCGGGCGCGGCGGTTGGCGGGGGTGTCGCCGGTGCGGGTCTCGACCGTGACCGGCAGGCCCATCTCCGCGATCGGGGCGGTCAGGTTGCGGGCGATGTCCACCGCCAGGGCCTTGAGCGGCGAGACGTAGAGGGTGTGCAGCCCCTCGGCCGGGTGGGCGTGCAGATCGGTCAGGCTGGGCAAAAAGCCCGCCAGCGTCTTGCCACCGCCGGTGGGCGCGACCAGCAGGGCGCTGCGCCCCGCCTGCCCGGCCTCCAGCAGGGCGAGCTGGTGCGGCCGCGGCGCCCAGCCCCGGGCGGCGAACCAGCCGGCGAAAGGTTCTGGCAATGTTCCCATGCAGGTGGGGAGATATGGCACCCGTCGCGCCGGCTGGCGAGTCGCGGGCGGCCCCCGCCCCATGCCCGCCGCGATGGCGGGCCTGCCGGGGGTGCGGAAGCCTGTCCGGGCGGAGGGGGCAGCGCCGCTGCCCCGCCCCGCGTCAGAGGCCCGACTGGATGTTGCGGCTGCGGATGACCTCCGCCCACATCGCCGTCTCGCGACGGATGCGGGCGTCGAACGCCGCCAGCCCCTCGTCGCTGACGGTCAGGCCCTGGGCGGTCAGCGAGGCCAGGGTGGCGGGGCTGTGGATCACCGCGCGGACCTCCTGGTGGATTGCCGCCTGCAACTCGGCCGGCATCGCCTTCTGCCCCAGCAGCCCGTACCAGGAGGTGATGTCGAAGCCCGGCAGGCCGAGCTGCTCCAGCGTCGGGATCTCCGGCGCGACCTCCGACCGGGCGGCGGTGGTCAGGGCCAGGGCGCGCACCTGCCCGCCGCGGATCGCCGTCAGCACCGCCGGCAGGTTGGTGAAAAGAAGCTGCACCTGGCCGGAGATCACGTCCGTCACCGCCTGGCTGGACCCGCGATAGGGCACGTGCAGCATGGCCATGCCCGTGCGCTGCGCCAGCAGCTCGCCCGCCAGGTGGAGCTGGCTGCCGACGCCGGGCGAGGCATAGGTGACGCCGTCGGGGCGCGACTTCGCATAGGCCACCAGCTCCTCGACCGTCCGCACCGGCAGGCGCGGGTCGCAGACGATGACGTTCGGCGCGGTGGCGAGCAGGCTGATCGGCGCCAGGTCCCGCTCCACGTCGAAGGGCATGTTGCTCAGCAGGGTCGGGTTGATCGTCAGGTTCCCCGCCGGCACCAGCAGCAGGGTGGAACCGTCCGGCGCGGCACGGCGGGCGGCGTCGATGCCGATGTTGCCGTTGGCGCCGGTGCGGTTCTCGACCACCACGTTCTGGCCGCTGCGGGCCTGGATGCCCTGCGCCACCACCCGCGCCAGCACGTCCACCGGCCCGCCCGGGGTGAAGGGGGCGACGATGGTCACCGGCTTCGTCGGCCAGTCGGCCGCATGGCCGGGGCGGGGCAGAAAGGGCAGGGCCAGGGCGGCGGCCAGCGCCCCGCGCCGGGTCAGGCCGGGGCGGCGGGTGGGCATCCGGGGCGGTGCAGGAAGCATGACGGGGATCCTCGGGACAGGCGGCATCGTGCCGTGATCGGAGAAGCCGGGCCAGCATCGGCCCCGGCCCGGATGGCCGTCTCCCTTCCCGGGGCCGGGGCCTTCTGCGGGCCCCGTTGCGGCGGCCGGGGCCGTGTCAGGCGGCGGCTGGCTCCGCGCCGCGCGGGGCGCTGACGCGGGCCAGCTCCTCCGTCATGCGGCGGCGCACGGCGTTGAACTCGGCCGACATGGGGTCGCGCGGGCGTGGCAGGTCGATGGCGACATCGGCGGCGACGCGGCCGGGATGCGGTTGCAGCACCACGACGCGGTCGCCCAGCATCACCGCCTCCTCCACTGAATGGGTGACGAAGAGGACCGTGACCTTCTCCCGCTCCCAGATGCCCAGAAGCTCGCTCTGCAACCGCTCGCGCGTCATCGCGTCCAACGCGGCGAAGGGCTCGTCCATCAGCAGCATGCCGGCGCCGTTGGCCAGCACGCGCGCGATGGAGACGCGCTGCTTCATGCCGCCGGAGAGCTGGTGCGGATGGGATTCGGCGAAGGCAGAGAGGCCCATCATGGCGAGGAAGGCGTCCACCTTCTCGCGCAGCACGGCGCGCGGCACCCGGCGCTGGCGCAGGCCGAAGCCCACATTGTCGCGCACGGTGAGCCAGGGGAAGAGGCCGTAATCCTGGAAGACCATGCCGCGGTCCGGGCCCGCGCCCTTCACCGGGCGCCCCTCGACCAGCACGCTGCCGCCGCTCGCCGCCTCGAAGCCGGCGACGACGCGCAGCAGGGTGGACTTGCCGCAGCCGGAGGGTCCGAGCAGGCAGACGAACTCGCCGCGCCGCACCTGGAGGTCGATCCCCGCCAGCACCGGCAGCGCGCCCTGGGGCCCGTCGAAGACCTTCCACAGGCCGGAGACGTGAAGGTGCAGGGGGCTGTCAGACATGCTGCGGACTCCAGGCGAGGAGGCGGCGGCCGATCGCGACCAGGGCGCGGTCGGAGAGGAAGCCGGCGAGGCCCATCACCACCATGCCGACCAGGATCATGTCCGTGCGGGAGACGGAGCGCGCCTCCATGATGACGGCGCCGAGGCCGAGCGGCACGCCCGTCATCTCGCCCACCACGATGATCACCCAGGCGATGCCCAGGCCCAGGCGCAGCCCGGTGAAGATGCTGGGCAGCGCCCCGGGCAGCACGACCTGGCGGAACAGGCCGGAGCCGCGGCAGCCCAGCATCGCCGCCGCCTCGAACAGGCGCGGCTCCACGCTGCGCACGCCGAGCACGGTGTTGAGCAGGATGGGGAAGAAGCAGGCCAGCGCGATCAGCGCCAGCGCCGCCTTGGCGCCCAGCCCGAAGAACATGATGGAGAGCGGCAGCCAGGCCGTGACCGGCACGGGGCGCAGCATCTGGATCGGCGGGTCCAGCAGCTCCCGCACCCAGGCCAGCCGCCCGATGGCCAGGCCCATCGGCACCGCCAGCAGGGCCGCGATGGCGAAGCCGCCGAAGACGCGCCCGGCCGAGGCGCCGAGATGGTCGAGGAAGGTGCCGGAGAAGGCGTCGTCGTTGATGCCGCCGAAGACGAAGTCCACCAGGGTCTGCGCCACCTCCCAGGGGGCGGGCAGCAGCACCGAGGGGCTGAGCCAGGCGCTGACCGACCAGAAGAGCAGCACCAGCCCGGGGATGGCCACGGCCAGCAGCGCCGGCCGCCAGCGGGCCAGGGCCGGACGACGTGCGGCAGAGGAGCCCGCCGGCGCGGCGGGAAGCACGGCGGCGGGCGCGGACATCAGGCGAGGCCCTGCTTCGCGACCTCGTCGGAGACGCTGCGGTCGATCAGCCTGTCCAGATCGGGCAGGCGGCGGATCTGCTTCGCCTCCAGCATCGCCTGGGCGAAGTGGCCGGCGCGCTCCTTGAAGGCGTCGTCGATCCGCCAGGCGGGCTCGACGTTGCGCACCGCGACCTCCATAGCGTCGCGGCGCACGCCGTAGCGCTCCACCCCCATGTCCACGAAGGCGGCGGGGTTGGCGCGGAGGAACTCCGAGGCCCGGGCATGGGCGAGCAGGAAGCCGCGCACGAGGTCGCGCTTCTCCGCCAGCACCTCGGGCCGGGTCAGCAGGGCGGCGTTCAGCTTGCCCATGGCGGTGGAGTAGGGGTACTCGACCACCTTGCCGGCGCCGCTGGTCACCGCCACGCCCGAGGAGGGCTCGGTGCCGACGAAGGCGTCGATGTCGCCGCGGATCAGCGCCTGCGCCATCTCGCCGAAGGTCAGGCGCACCACCTGCACGTCGCGGATGCTCATGCCCTCCTGGCGCAGCCGGGCGTTGAACACCAGCTCCTGCGTCGAGCCGGCCTGGAGGCCGACGCGCTTGCCCTTCAGCCCGCGCAGCCCGTCGATGGCCTGGTCGGCCCGGCCGGTGATGTTGATGGAGCCGTCGAGGAAGTCGCCGAAGACCACCACCGGCTCGCCGTTGACCGAGGCGGAGATGGCCGTGCCGATGCCCGCATTGGCGATGTCGGCGGAGCCGGAGAGCAGCGCGTTCTTCGCGTCGGCCGGCACGTCCACGCCGATGATCTCGATCTTCAGCCCGGGCGGGGCGAAGCGCTCGTAGAAATAGACCACGGCGGCGGCGGCGGCCTTCACGTGCACGAAGCGGACGGTGCGGGCGTCCTGGGCCCGGGCCTGGCGCGCGAGGAAGGGCGTGGCCAACGCGGCCGCCGCGAGGCGATGGAAGTTCCGACGATGCATTCCGGTGGGCCCCCGTCCGTGAAAGCCGCGTGTCGCTGGAAACGGCGCGCGCCCCGGCTTGCGGCCCTGGGCGGCCGCCACGCACGGGGTTGATGGCATGGCGGAGGAGTGACACCATACCGCTCCCCTGTCAAACAGTGTTTTGCCGACAAAACGGCATGCCGCGCCCAGCGAAAGCCGCCCCGATGGACCTCGACCTGCTGCCCATGCCCCGCCTGCTCTCCGCCCCGGGCGCGCTGTCGCGCCTGCCGGCGGAGCTGCGCGCGCTGGGCGCGACCTCGGTCCTGGTGGTGACCGACCCCGGCCTGACCCGCGCCGGGCTGGCGGGGCGGGCCGTGGCGCTGCTGCGCGAGGCGGGGCTGGATGCCCTCCCCTACGACGGGGTGGAGGCCGACCCGCCGGCGCGCTGCGTCGAGGCGGCGGTGGCGCGGGGCGCCGGGGCGGATGCGGTGGTGGGGCTGGGCGGCGGCAGCTCGCTGGACGTGGCCAAGCTCGCCGCGCTGCTGCTGCGCTCGCCGCAGCCGCTGGAGGCGATCTACGGCCGCAACCTGGCGCGCGGCCCGCGCCTGCCGCTGGTCCAGGTGCCCACCACCGCCGGCACCGGGTCGGAGATGACGCCGACCGCCGTCATCACCCGCGGCCCCTTCGACAAGCGCGGCGTGATCGCGCCGCAGCTGCTGCCCGACCTCGCCCTGCTCGACCCCGCGCTGCTCGCCGGCCTGCCCGCCGCCGTCACCGCCGCGACCGGCATCGACGCGATGACGCATGCGGTCGAGGCCTACACCACGCGCCACCGCAAGAACCCCGTCTCCGACGCGCTGGCGATCGGCGCGCTGCGCCTGCTCGCCCCGGCGTTGGAGACGGCGGTGCGCGAGCCCGGCAACCTCGCGGCGCGGGAGGCGACGCTGCTCGGCGCGGCCATGGCCGGGGCCGCCTTCGCCAACGCCCCCGTGGGCGCCGTGCACGCCCTGGCGCACCCGCTGGGCGACGGCCGCTTCAAGCTGCCCCACGGCCTGGCCAATGCGCTGCTGTTGCCGCATGTGGTGCGGTTCAACGCGCCCGCCGCCGCGCCGCTCTATGCGGAGCTGGCGGAGGCGCTGGGCTGGCCCCTGCCGCCGGGCTGCGCCGCGGACGGCTTCGCCGCCCGGATCGAGGCGCTGATCCGCGCCACCGGCCTGCCGCCCCGCCTGCGCGAGCTGGGCATCGGCGAGGCGGACCTGGCCCTGCTCGCCGAGGAAGGCATGAAGGTGGACCGCCTGCTCGCGAACAATGCCCGGGAGGTGACCCCGGACGATGCGCTGGCGATCTTCCGCGCCGCCTGGTAGCGCCCCCCGGCTACCGCCCCGCCTCCGCCTCCCCGACATGCCCCAGGGCGCGGGAGATGGCGGCCGCCGCGGCCAGCACCTCCTTCGCCAGCCGGCCGCGCATCTCCGCCTCGTTGGTGAGGAGGGCGACGGTGGAGACGTTCACCGCCGCCACCACCTGTCCCGACACGTCGCGCACGGGGGCCGCGACGCTGGCGACCCCCGCCTCGTAGCCCGCGACATGGGCGACGAAGCCCCGCGCGCGGTCCGCCTTCAACTGCGTCGCCAGGGCCGGCAGGGTGGTCGCCGTGCCGGCGCCGTAGCGGCGCATCGGGTGGCTGGCGAAGCGGGCCGTCACCTCCGCCGGATCGAGGGCGGCGAGCAGCACGCGCCCCATGGTGGTGGCATGCGCCGGCAGGCGGCTGCCGACATGCACCACGCTGGCCAGCGCCGCGCGGGTCGGCAGGCGGGCGAGGTAGACCACCTCCACCCCCTCCAGCACGCCCAGATGTGCCGTCCAGCCGGTCCGGTCGCGCAGCGCCTCCAGATGCGGCGTCGCCACCTCCACCAGGTCGCGCCCGGCGAGGTAGCCATAGCCCAGCCGCAGCACCTGCGGCCCCAGCGAATAGGTCCGGGTCGCGGGATCGTGGAGCAGGAAGCCGAGCTGATCGAGTGTATAGGCGATGCGGTAGGTGGCGGAGCGGGTGACGCCCAGGGCCGCGGCCAGCTCGCCGAGCGTCAGGCGACGGCGATCGGCGGAGAAGGCCTGGAGCGCCTGGAGCCCGCGCACCAGGCCGGGGACGAGGTAGCGGTCGTCCGCCACGCCCTCCGGCCCCGCGGCTGCCGCCTCCGTGACTGCCATCGCCCCGCCTCATGTTTTACCTGTAAAACATCGTATAGCAGGCCAAACGTCGTGGCGCTACCTCCTCCGTCACGCGAGGCGCCGCGACGGCCCCGCCCGAACGTCCCCACCGGCTTCAGCCAGGAGGCACCGCCCATGAACGCCATCACCAAGCCCGCCCCCGCCTCGCCCGCCCAGGCGTCGCTCGCGGCGGAGCTGCAGCGCCATATCGGCCGCCACGCCCAGAAGTCCTTCGACTGGGACGCCTTCCCCTCGAACCGCGGCTATCCGGAGCTGGCGCGCGCCCAGATGCGCTATATCGGCGCCGGCGGCTCGCCCAAGGTCGGCGACAGCGCCACCATGAAGCCGGACCACTTCACCCTGAGCCTGATCTACAAGGAGCCGGGCAAGTACGCCGCCTGCCACGCGCACGAGATCGAGGAGTCCTTCCTCATCCTCAAGGGCGTGCTGACCGTGGGCTGGGAGCAGGACAACCGTGTGGTCGAGGTGAAGCTCGGCCCCAAGGACATGATCCTGAACGCCCGCGACGTGCCGCACGGCTTCCGCAACGAGGGCGTGGAGCCGGTGCTGATGAGCATCAGCGTCGATGTCGGCGCGCCGCAGCCGCCGCGCTATGCCTTCCACCCCAAGGACACGGATGCCGCCCTGGCCCGCGCCTTCGGCGCCAAGCCCGGCCAGACGGAGGTGCTCTCGGCCGAGGGCAGCCACCCGCTCCAGCAGCTGATGGCGCACCACGTCATCCGCTTCGCCGAGCAGCCGACGATCTGGGACGCCGCCGGCTTCTCGCGCAAGGTCTATGTCGGCGAGGGCGGGGTGCAGTCCACGACGGCGCGCAAGGAGATGATCGGCATCCCCCGCGGCGTCGGCGTGAAGCCCTATGTCCGCCCGGTCGAGGACGCCTACCTCGTGACCGAGGGCGTCGTGACCGTCGGCTGGTTGGGCGATGACGGCGAGGCGGTCGAAGCGAAGCTCGGCCCGCTCGACGTGGTGAAGACCCCCGCCGGCCGGCCGCACTGGTTCCGCAACGACGACATGGCCGACGCCCAGATGTTCCTGGTGGTCGGCGAGCCGGGCAAGGAGACGGTGCGCTTCGAGAAGGCCTGAGCCGTCGCGCGGCCGCGGGGGAGGGTCCGCCCCTCCCCCCCGGATGCCGGCCTTGCCGCCGCCCGCCGGGCCACCGCATGGCGGCCCGGCGGGTCTCCCGATGTTTCCTGCCTTCCCCCCTTGCCCGGGCGCCCCCACACTAGGGGCACCATGTCCGCCCCCCTTCCCGCCCCGGCCGAGGCCGGGGACCCCGATTTCGCCGAACTGCTCGCCCAGCGTCCGCAGCTCTCCGCCCATGCCCTGGATGGGCTCTGCCTGGAGGGGGTGCCGCTGGCGCGCCTCGCCGAGGCAGTGGGCACGCCCTGCTGGGCCTATTCCGCCGGGACCCTGCGCCGCCGCTACGGCGCCTTGCGCGCCGCGCTGAAGGGCGCGGGGCTGGACGCCTCCATCCATTACGCGGTGAAGGCGAACGACAACCTCGCCGTCCTGCGCGTCCTGGCCGCCGAGGGGGCGGGCGCGGACGTGGTCAGCGAGGGCGAGCTGCGCGCCGCCCGCGCCGCCGGCATCCCGGCGGGGCGCATCGTCTTCTCCGGCGTGGGCAAGACGGAACGCGAGATCCGCCTGGTCCTGGCGGAGGGCATCTTCCAGCTCAATGCCGAGAGCGTGGAGGAGATCGACATGATCTCCTCCGTCGCGGCCTCGATGGGCCAGGTCGCGCCCGTCTCGATCCGGGTGAACCCGGACGTGGACGCCCGCACCCATGCCAAGATCACCACCGGCAAGGCGGAGAACAAGTTCGGCGTCGCCATCGACGACGCCGCCGCGCTCTACGCCCGCATGGCCGCCCTGCCCGGCCTCCGCCCGATCGGCATCGCCGTGCACATCGGCAGCCAGATCACCGCCGGCCTCGCCGCCTACCGCGCCGCCTATGCCAAGGTGGCGGAACTGGTTCGGGCGCTGCGCGGCCGCGGCCTGCCGGTGGAGCGGGTGGATGGCGGCGGCGGACTGGGCATCCCCTATCGCGACGAGATCGCTCCCCCGCCCGAGGCCCTGGCCGGTGCCCTGGCCGGCGCCTTCAAGGGCCTCGGCCTGCCGGTGATGGTCGAGCCCGGCCGCTGGATCGCGGGGCCCGCCGGCGTGCTGCTGGCACGCGTCGTGCTGGTCAAGCGCGGCGCCACGCGGCGCTTCGTGGTGCTGGATGCGGGGATGAACGACCTGATGCGGCCCGCCATGTACGACGCCTGGCACGGCATCCTCCCCGTCTCGCCGGGGGCGCTGCACGCGCCGCGCAGCCCGGCCGACGTGGTGGGCCCGGTCTGCGAGACGGGCGACACCTTCACCCAGGGCCGCGCCCTGCCGGAGCTGGCGCCCGGCGAGGTGGTCGCCGTGCTGGATGCGGGGGCCTACGGCGCCTCCATGTCCTCCACCTACAACGCCCGGCCGCTGGCGGCCGAGGTGCTGGTGGAGGGCGACCGCTGGGCGGTGGTGCGGGACCGCCAGCCCTTCGAGGACCTGCTGGCCCGCCAGCGCATACCGGAGTGGATGGGATGACGGCACCGCCAGAGAGCCTTCCCCCGGGCCTGGACCGCCGCCGCCGGCTGGCGCGGCTCGCCCTGTTCTGGGAAGCCCTCTGGCCCCGTGCCTGGCCGGTTCTGGCGGTGCTGGGGGTCTTCCTGACCGCCGCCCTCGCCGGCCTGTTCCTGATCCTGCCGGCGGCGCTGCACGTGGCGCTGCTGCTCCTCTTCGCCGCCGCCCTGGGCTGGAGCCTGTGGCGCGCGGCCCGCGTCTTCCCGCGCGCCGATGCCGCCGCCGCCGACCGGCGGATCGAGACGGCCTCCGGCCTCTCCCACCGCCCGCTCGCGGCCCTGGCCGACCGCCCCGCCACCAACGACCCCGCGGCGCTGGCCATGTGGCAGGCGCACCTGTCGCGCCAGTTGGCGAAGCTGCGCGACCTGCGCGTCGGCACCCCCCGCCCCGGCCTGCCGCGCCGCGACCCGCGCGCCCTGCGCCTGGGGCTGGTGGTGGCGCTCCTGGCCGCCGTGGTCGTGGCCGGGGGCGAGGCCGGGGAACGGCTGCGCCGGGCGGTGCTGCCGGCCATGGCCGCTCCGGTCCCGGTGCCCGCGCTGCGGCTGGAAGCCTGGGTCACGCCGCCCGCCTATACCGGGGCGGCGCCCGTCTTCCTCAACCCCGCGGGTGGGGCCGTCACCGTGCCGGCCGGCTCCGGCCTGCGCGTGGCGTTGTCCGGCGGGACGGGCGGCGTGCCGGAGCTGGTGCTGGCCGGCAACGCCACCCCCTTCCGCGGCCTGGACGCGCAGAGCTTCGGCGCCGAGCTGCCCTTGCAGGCGGGCGGCCGCCTGCTGATCCGCCGCGACGGGCAGGAGCTGGCGGCCTGGTCGCTCTCCGTCCAGGACGACGCCCCGCCGAGCATCGCCTTCGCCGAGCCGCCCGCCCCGGCGCCGCGTGGCCTCGCCACCCGCCTGCCCTGGCGCGCCGAGGACGACTGGGGCGTGGCCGAGGCACGGGCCGAACTGCGGCTGGAGGCACGGCCGGAGGCGCCGCCTCTGGTGGTGGAGCTGCCCATCCCCCCCGGCCAGGCACGCAACCCGCGCGGCACCGCGCAGCCCGACCTCTCCGCCCATCCCTGGGCCGGGCTGCCGGTGCAGGTGCGGCTGGTGGCCCGCGACGGCGCGGGGCAGGAGGGCCGCTCGGACGCCGCGACGCTCAGCCTGCCGGAACGGAGCTTCGAGCACCCGGTCGCCCGCGCCGCCATCGCCGTGCGCAAGGCGCTCTCCCTCGACCCCACCGCCCGGATCCCGGCCCGGGAGGCGCTGGACCGCATCGCCGCCGCGCCGGAGGCCTTCGAGAACGACACCGCGACCTACCTCTCCCTGCGCGTCGCCCGCAGCCGGCTGACCCGCGACCGCCGCCCGGAGGCGGTGGGCGAGGTGCAGGAGATCCTGTGGGACCTCGCCCTGGCGCTGGAGGAGGGCCGCGTCGACCGCACCGCCCGCGCCCTGGCCGAGGCGCGGCAGGCGCTGCGCGAGGCGCTGGAGCAGCAGCGCCAGCAGGAGCGCGCGGAGGCGGAGCGCCGCGAGAGCGGCCAGCCCCCCTCGCCCGAGGAGCGGCAGGCGCAGGACCAGCGCCGCGCCGAGACGGAGCGCCGCGTCCAGGAGCTGCGCGAGGCGGTGCGCCGCCACCTGGAGGCGCTGTCGGAGCGGCTGCAGCGCGAGAATGCCGAGGCCATGCCCTATGACCCGTCGCAGCGCATGATGGACCGGCGCGACATGGAGCGCCGCGCCGACCGCATGCGCGACGCCGCCCGGGAGGGCCGCACCGAGGACGCCGAGCGGGAGCTGGCCGAGCTGGAGGAGATGCTGCGCGCCCTGGAGGAAGGGCGGGTGCAGCGGGCCGAGCCGCGGCAGCGCCAGCAGCAGCGCGAGCGCGGCCAGCAGCAGATGGGGGCGCTGCAGGACATGGTGCGCCGGGAGTCGCAGCTGCTGGACCGCAGCCATCAGCGCAACGAGGCGGAGGAGCAGCGCGCCGCCCGCGAGCGCCGGGCGCAGCCGCAGCGGCCGGCCCCCGGCCCGTCCGGCCAGCGCAGCCCGCAGCCGCCCCCGCCGGGCCAGGGCGAGCAGGAGCGCCGGCAGGCGGATCGGGACGAGCAGCAGGATGCCCGCACGCAGCGTGCCCTGCGCCGCGCCCTGGGCGAGCTGATGCAGCAGTTCGGCGACCTGACCGGCGAGGTGCCGGAGGCGCTGGGCCGCGCCGACCAGGCGATGCGCGAGGGCGCCGAGGCGCTGGCCCAGGGCGGCGACGCCCGCCCGCACCAGGAGCGCGCGATCCGCGAGCTGGCCGAGGGCGGCCGGCAGATGGCCCAGTCCATGCAGCGCCAGTTCGGCCAGAACGGCCAGCAGGGCGAGGACGAGGGCGAAGGCCAGGAGGGCGAGGGCACCGCCAACGCCGACGGCAACGAGCAGGGCGGGCAGCAGGGCCGCGATTCGGCCGCGGCGCAGGGCCAGGGCCGCGACCCGCTGGGCCGCCGCACCCGCGAGGCGCCCGGCGCGGCCGAGGAGGGCGGCGATACCAGGGTGCCGGAGGAGGCGGAGCTGCTGCGCACCCGCCGCATCCAGGAAGAGCTGCGGCGGCGCGTCGGCGAGCGCGAGCGCCCACCGCAGGAGCTGGAGTATTACGACCGCCTGCTGCGGCGGTTCTGACGCGCGCCGGGGCGGACGGCACCCCCCCGGCCGGCCACACGCCCGGGCCGGGGCGGCCACGCACCCGGGCCGGGACGGCCACGCACCCGGGCCGGGACGGCCACGCGGCGGCGTGATGGCGTGGGGGTTGTCGCCCCCCGGTGCCGGCGGCATCTTCCGGGGCCGAACCCCCCTCCTGGACACCTGTTCCGATGCGTCTGTCCGTTCCGGCCCCTCTCCTGCGGGCCCTGTCCCGGGGGGCGCTGCCTCTCGCCGCCCTCTCCATCGGCCTCCTCGCCCAGCCGGCCGCGGCCCAGGCCCCGGCGGCGGCCCCCCCGGCCTCGGGGGCACGGACACCCGGCAGCAGCCAGGCGGTGCCCGATCCGGTGGTGGCGCGCGTGAACGGCCAGGAGATCCGCTTCTCGGAGCTGCGCGAGGCGGCGGAGCAGTTGCCGGAGGAGGTGCGGGGCGCCCCGCCGCCGGTGCTCTACCCGCTGATCCTCGACCAGCTCATCGCGCAGAAGGCGCTGGTCGCCGCCGCGCGGGCGGAGAAGCTGGACCAGGATCCGGAGGTGCGCCGCCGCGTGGCCCGGGCCGAGGAGCAGGAGATGCAGCAGGCGCTGCTGCGCCGCGAGGTGACGCCCGCCCTGACCGAGGAGGCGCTGCGCCGCCGCTTCGAGGCGACCGCCGCCAGCCGCCAGGGCGAGGAGGAGGTGCATGCCCGCCACATCCTGGTGGCGAACGAGGCGGATGCCCGCGCCATCCTGGAGGAGGTGAAGCGCCCCGGCGTGGACTTCGCCGAGGTGGCGCGGCGCCGCTCCTCCGGCCCCGGCGCCCAGCAGGGCGGCGACCTGGGCTTCTTCAAGAAGGGCGACATGGTGCCGGAATTCGCCGAGGCCGCCTTCGCGCTGCAGGCCGGGCAGATCTCCGATGCCCCGGTGCGGACCAATTTCGGCTGGCACGTCATCAAGGTGGAGGAACGCCGCAAGGCCCCGGCGCCGACCTTCGAGGAGAGCCGCGAGCAGCTCCGCCAGGCCGCCTTCGAGGAGGCGGTGAACGCGGCGGTGGAGCGCTACCGTGCGGCGGCGCAGGTGGAGCGCTTCAACCTGGACGGCAGCCCGCTCCGCGCCCCCTCGGCGCTGGACGGCGCCACCCCGCCGCCGGCCGCGGCCCCGGCGCAGCGGCGCTGAGCCATGGCCGGCAAGGACCTTCCCGTCTCGCCCATGGCGGTGCCGCTGCCGGGGCTGCCGCCGCTCGCCGGCGTCTCGCTCGGCACGGCCGCGGCCGGCATCCGCTACAAGGGCCGCGACGACGTCATGATGATGCAGCTCGCCCCCGGCACCACCGTGGCGGGCGTCTTCACGAGCAACAAATGCCCCGGCGCCCCGGTGGACTGGTGCCGCGCGGCGCTGAAGGGCGGCCGCGCCCGGGCGGTGGTGGTCAATGCCGGCAACGCGAACGTCTTCACCGGCCGCGCGGGGACGGAGGCGACGCGGGCCACCGCCGAGGCGGCGGCGCGGCTGGTCGGCTGCGACCCGTCCGAGGTCTTCCTCGCCTCCACCGGCGTGATCGGCGAGGCCCTGCCGCACGACCGGCTGACCGCTGCCCTGCCGGCGCTGCACGGGGCGCTGCAACCGGACGGCTGGGCCGCGGCGGCGCGCGGCATCATGACGACCGACACCTTCCCCAAGGCCGCGACCCGCACCGCGCGGATCGGCGAGGGCACGGTCACCATCACCGGCATCGCCAAGGGCTCCGGCATGATCGCGCCGGACATGGCGACGATGCTGTGCTTCGTGGCCACCGATGCGAAGGTCCCCGCCACCCTGCTGCAGGTCATGCTGCGCCGGGCGGTGGACCAGTCCTTCAACCGCACCACGGTGGATTCCGACACCTCCACCTCCGACACGGTGCTGCTCTTCGCCACCGGGCAGGCGCAGCATGCGAAGGTGCCGCTGCTGGGCGGGCAGCTGCTGCGCGACTTCCAGCAGGCGCTGAACGACCTGCTGCTCGACCTCGCGCTGCAGGTGGTGCGCGACGGGGAGGGCGCGCAGAAGCTGATCCGCATCGAGGTGACGGGCGCCGTCTCCGACAGCTCGGCCAGGACGGTCGCCATGGCCATCGCCAACTCGCCGCTGGTGAAGACCGCGATCGCCGGCGAGGACGCGAACTGGGGCCGCATCGTCATGGCGGTGGGGAAGGCCGGCGAGCCGGCCGACCGCGACCGCCTGTCCGTCGCCGTCGGCGGCACCTGGATGGCCAAGGATGGCGGCGTGGTGCCGGGCTATGACGAGACGCCGGTGGTGGCGCACATGAAGGGCCGCGAGATCGAGATCGCGGTGGACCTGGACCTGGGACGCGGGACGGCCACGGTGTGGACCTGCGACCTGACGCACGGTTACATCGACATCAACGGCGCGTATCGGAGCTGACGCGCCACCCCCGGCGCGACGCGCCGGGGAGCCGGCCGCCAGGGACCGGCCGGGGGTGCGGCGTCCGCCCCGGCCGCCGCGACGCCCCCGGCGGCAGCGCCCTGCCCGTCCGGACCAAACCCTACCCGGCGGCAGGCGTTCTCCTGGTCCGGTCCCAAGGGCATCGATCACCCCCCTTGGCTGCGGCAAGGACACGCCTCCGCATGCATCCCCGATCCAGAACTGCCCGCCGCCATGCCCGCGCCGCCGTGGCGAGCCCTCTGGCCGGCGAGGTGATCCTGCTATGGGCCGGGGCCATGCTGCTCGGCCTGGCCCTGGCCTGGCCGGCCCTGGGGCAGACAGCGGTCCAGCCGCCGGTCGCCTCGCCCACCCCCGGTCCGACGATGCCCAACCCACCCCGCGACGCGGATGGCCGGCCGGGCGGTCTCGTGCGCCCGCCCGCCGGGGTCGACCCGGGCATCCATGCGCCGGCCCCCGATCCGGCGCCCCATACCACGCCGGTCATTCCCCCGCCCGGCACGCCGGGGGGCAACCCCTCCCTCCAGCCGCGCTGACGCGCCGGGCGGTCGCCACGGGGCGCGCCGCTACCCCAGCAGGATCGCCGTCCGGATGATGGCGTTGCCGCCATACCCCTGCGGGTTCCAGTTCTCCGCCCGCAACGGCTGGGTCCGGCCGCTTGTGTCGGTGGCGCGGGTCCAGACCTCGACATACCCCGCACCGGGCAGCGTCACGGCGCCCGCCCAGCGTTGCCAGGCGTAGCGGTTGATCGGCGAGGCCACCGCCATCTCCTGCCAGGTCGCGCCGAAATCCACCGAGACGGCGACCGCCCGCACCGCCTCGTCACCGGCCCAGGCATGGCCACGCAGCTCCAGCCGCCGCAACCCCGCCGGCAGCCGGGCGCCGTGCGGCAGGTTGGTCAGCACCGCGCGCACCGGCATCGACGTCAGCTCCACGAAGTCATGCCCATCCGGCGCGGAGCCCGGCTCGATCGGCCGCACCGGGACGCGGTAGGCGGTGCCGCCCATGCCCGGCCCGTCGTGCGGATCGGGACGCAGGGTGATCCGCGTCAGCCATTTCTGCGACAGCGACCCGGGCCAGCCCGGCACCACCAGCCGCAGCGGATGGCCATGCACCGGCGGCAGGGGCTGCCCGTTCATCCGCACCGCCAGCAGCGTGTGCGGCTCCAGCGCCTTGGCCAGCGGCATGCCGCGGCTGATCGCCTGCCGGCCGGTCGCGGGATCGGCATCGGCGCCGAAATGGCCGGTGAAGCGCGCATCCGCCCTCGGCTCCGCCGCCCGGATCAGGTCCCGCAGCCGGTAGCCGGTCCACTCGCACTGGCTGACGGCGCCATTGCCCCAGGGGTTGCCGTGCGTCGCCGGCACGAAGCCGGATCGCCCGTTGCCGCCGCATTCCAGTTGCAGCCGCAGGGTCACCGGCCGGAAGCGCCGCTCCAGCTCCGCCACCGTCAGCTCCAGCGGCCTGGACACCGCGCCGTCGAGGCGAAGGGTCCAGGCGGACGGGTCGGGACAGGGCGGCGGCTCCCGGCCGTTGTTGCGGACGAAGACGTGCCCGACCGGCGTCACCTCGTCGTCCAGCAGGGTCTCGGGCGTCTCCGCCACCAGCGGGGCTGCCTGCAGCAGGCGCAGCGGCGCCTTGCCGCCGCGCCGCAGGGCGGGACCTTCCGCTCCGGCCGGGGGACGCAGCGCCGCGGCCAGGGGCAGGCCCGGCGGCAGCCGGTCGAGGAACGGGATCGGGGTGTCCGGCGGCGCGCCCATGGCCGCCAGCGCCGCCGCGAAGGGCTCCTCCCCCCGTGTCCAGGCGAGCGGCCCGCCGCCCGGGCCGATGGCGGGCAGGTCCCGCCGCAGGTGATCGGAATAGGTCATCGCGGCCTCCCTGATCCCGGCCGAGCGCACGGCCCCGGCGACAGTTCCATTCCCTCCGGATGCGGCGCAACGGAAGATTTTGCTCCCGCCCTGGCACGCCGGCTGCTTCCCGTCGGGACGTGGGCGCGGAATGCTGCGCCGACGGTGGAGTCGCCCGCCACCAGGCACCACCAGGCCGAGGAGACCCGCACCATGCCGCCCAGCCCCCCGCCCTCCCCGGCGCCGTCCCGCCGATCCCTCCTGGGGCTGGCGGCGGCCCTGCCGGCCCTGGCCTGCCCTCCCCTCGCCCGTGCCCAGGGGACGCCGATCCAGCTCCGCATCTCCACCGCCGCCACGGAGACCGACTGGCTCGCCCAGGCGATGATGCGGTTCAAGGAGGGTGTGGAGCGTGCCAGGCCCGGCGCCTTCGCCGTCGCGGTGCATCCCACCTCCTCGCTGTTCCGCCAGGGGACGGAGCTGCCGGCGCTGCAGCGCGGCAACCTGGAGATGAGCACGATGACCACCTTCGAGGTGGACCAGCAGCTCCCGGAGCTGGGTGCCTATTCCGGCGGCTACGTGCTGCGCGACCACCCGCATCTGCGCCGCGTCTTCGACGGGCCGCTGGGCGCCGAGTATGCGGAGCGGGTCGCCGCCGGGATGGGGGTGCAGCTCCTCGGCACGGTCTATCTCGGCACGCGGCAGGTGAACCTGCGCAACCCGCGCGAGGTGAAGCTCCCTGCCGACCTGCGGGGCGTGAAGCTGCGCATGCCGCCCGGCCCGGGCTGGACGGCGCTGGGGCGGGGGCTGGGCGTGACGCCGACGCCGATGCCCAACCCGGACGTCTACCTGGCGCTGAAGAGCGGCGCGATCGACGGGCAGGAGAACCCGCTGGGCCTGACCCGCGCGAACAACTTCCACGAGGTGACGCAGCAGCTTGTCCTGACCGCGCACCTGGTGCAGCCCGTCTTCCTCGCCTTCGGCAAGCCCTTCTGGGACCGGCTGAACCCGGCCCAGCGCGACGTGCTGCGCGAGCAGGCGAAGCTCGCCGCCACCTGGCACGACGAGCGGCGCGTGGCGGACGAGGTGGCGGTGCTGGAGCAGTTCCGCGCCGGCGGCATGAAGGTCGCCACCCCCAACCGGGACGCCTTCCGGGATTCGGTGCGCAAGCAGTACGCGGAGGCCGGCATCTCGCAGAAATGGCTCCCCGGTCTGGAGGACCGCATCCAGGCCGTGGCGTGAGCGCGCCGGTCCCGCGCCGCGCGGCGGAGATCGCCCCCGCCGTCGCGGCGCCGGCCCCCCGCGCCGACCGCCCTTCGCGCGGGCCCCGCCTGCTGGCCTGGGCCGAGGCGGGCGCGGAGGCCGTCTCCGTCCTGCTCTTCGCCGCGATCCTGGCGATCTGCCTCGCGGGCATCGCCTGGCGCTACCTGCTGGACGACCCGCTCTATTGGTCGGACGAGCTGGCGATGGTCGCCTTCGTCTGGGCCACCTTCTGGACGGACGCGCTGGTGACGCGGGAGCGCGACCACGTCGCCTTCGACATCCTGTGGGACGTCTCCGGCCCGGTGGCGCGGCGCTGGACGGGCATCGCGCAATGCGCGCTCTTCGCCGGGCTCTTCGCCGCCGCCCTGCCGGCGGTGGTGGACTATGTGCTGTTCCTGCGGCTGGAGCGCAGCTCGGCGCTGGAATGGCGGCTGGACCTGATCTTCTCCTGCTTCATCCTCTACATGGCGAGCGTGGTGGTGCGGCTGCTGGTCAAGCTGGCGCGTCTCTGCGGCCCCGGCTGGCGCGCGCTGGTGGCGCCGGACGAGGCGCCCAACACCGCCAACATCGTGGGCTGAGCACGCGCGCATGAGCCTCTCCCTCGCCGTGCTGCTCGGCGTCTTCGTGGTCGCGGCGCTGCTGCGGCTGCCGGTGGTGCTGTCCATGTTCGCCGCCGGCATCGCCTATCTCTGGGCCAGCGGCCAGGATGTCGGGCTGCTGGTGGACCAGACGCTGAACAGCCTCTTCACCATGTCCGTGATGCTGGCCGTGCCGCTGTTCATCCTGACCGCCAACCTGATGAACGCCGCCACCATCTCCGACCGGCTGTGGTCGGCGGCGAACCTGCTGGTCGGGCGCCTGCCCGGCGGGCATGGCCATGTCACCGTGCTGATGAACCTCGTGATGTCCTCGATGACCGGCTCCGCCGTTTCCGACGCGGCGGGGGCGGGGATGGTGGCGATCCGGCAGATGCGCAGCCAGGGCGGCTATCCCGGCGGGCTGGCGGTGGCGGTGGCCTCGGCCGCCTCGCTGCTCGGGCCGATGATCCCGCCCTCCATCCCGATGGTGCTCTACGCGCTGATCTCCGGCGCCTCGATCGGGTCGCTGTTCCTGGCCGGGATCGTGCCCGGGCTGCTGATGGCGGCCTCCATCTCCGCCCTGATCCTGCTGATCGCGAAGCGCCGCGGCCTGCCGCGGGCGGAGAGCCTGCCCTGGCGCGAATGGCCGGGCGTGCTGGGGGCGACCGCCATCCCGCTGACCCTGCCGCTGGTGCTGCTGGGCGGCATCTGGAGCGGCGTCTTCACCCCCACCGAGGCGGCGGCCTTCGCCGCGCTCTGGGCGCTGCTGATCGGGGGCGTGATCTACCGCACCATCGGCTGGCGGGCGCTGCGCGAGGTGTTCCGCGAATCCTCGCGCCAGTCGGCGGTGGTGATGATGCTCCTCGTCTCCTCCTTCCTCATCAACTACGCCATCACCAACGAGGGCGTGGCGGACGGGCTGGCGCGCTGGTTCGCGCAGGCCGGGCTGTCGCCGCTCGGCTTCATGCTGCTGGTGAACCTGCTCTTCCTGGTGCTGGGGACGGTGCTGGACGCCTCGGTGATGCTGATGGTCTTCGTCCCCGTGCTGCTGCCCACGGTGCGGGCGCTGGGGATCGACCTGACCTATTTCGGCGTGGTGGTGATCCTGAACTTCATGATCGCCATCATCACCCCGCCCTACGGGCTGATCCTCTTCGTCCTGTCCACGCTGACGCGGGTGCCGATGCGCGAGATCAACCGCGAGATCTGGACCTTCTGCGTGCCGCTGACCGTCGTGCTGCTGGTGCTGATCGTCTTCCCCGGCATCACCCTCTTCGTGCCGCGCCTGTTCGGGATGCACTGATGGAGACCGTCCTGCGCCACGGCTTCCGCCTCGCGCGGCAGCCCGACCCGCCCGTGCCGGCGGCGCTGGCCTATGCCGACGCGGCGCTCGCCGCCTCCGCCGCGCCGATGCAGGGGCTGATGGCCCTGCGCGACCTGCGCTTCGGCGGGGCGCCGTGGCAGTCCTTCGACCTGTTCGGCCCGCATCCGGACGGCACGGCGCGGCCGGTGCTGGTCTTCCTGCACGGCGGCGGCTGGGTCAGCGGCCACAAGGAGTGGTGCGGCTTCCTCGCCCCCGGCGCGGCGGCGGCCGGCGCGCTGCTCGCCGCGCCGACGCACCGGCTGGCGCCGGAACACCGGCTGCCGACCCAGCTCGGCGACCTGATCGCGGCATTGCGCGCGATCCGGGAGCGGGTGGGGCCGTTCGGCGGCGACCCGGACCGGCTCCTCCTCGCCGGGCATTCCGCCGGCGGGCACCTCGTCTCCCTCGCCGCGCTGCGCCCCGAGGCCCTGTCGGCGGGCGGGGTCGATCCCGGCGCCATCCGCGGGCTGCTGCCGGTCAGCGCCATCCTCGACCTCGTGCATCCCGACCCGGCGCCCGGCAGCCTGGAGGCGATGGTCTATTCCACCGTCCTGGCCGACCCGGCCGAGGATGCCGCCAGCAGCCCGCTCCGCCTCGCGGATCGGTTGCGCGTGCCGCTGCACCTGTCCTGGGGCGCATCGGACACGCCGCGCGTGCTGCGCTCCAACCCCGCCATGGCCGAGGCGCTGCGCGGCACGCCCTGGCTGCGCGGGGCGGAGGCGGGGGCGGGGCTGGACCATTTCGGCACGCACCTCGCCCTGCGCGACCCGTCCCATCCCTGGTTCGGCGCGCTGCGGCGAATGATCGAGGAGACGCCCGCATGAGAGGTTTGGCATGAGGGAAGAGATCGCGACCGGCCTGCCCTCGCTGGGCCAGCCCTTCTCCTGGGCGGTGGCGGCGAACGGCATGGTCTTCACCGCCCACGGCCCCGTCACCGCCGAGGGCCGCATCCTGGAGGGCGATATCGCCGCCCAGACGGAGCTGACCCTGCGCAACCTGGAGACCGCGCTGCGCGCCGCGGGCGGCAGCCTGGACGACGTGGTGCAGGTGACGCTCTACATCCTCGACGTCGCGGACATGAAGCCGGTGGACGCCGTCTACGCCCGCCACTTCCGCCAGCCCTGGCCCAACCGCTCCACCGCCGTCGTCGCCGGGCTGGTCGCGCCGGGGATGCGGATCGAGCTGATGGCGACCGCCGTGCTGCCGGCACGGCCATGACCGCCAGGGCCCGGCGCCGGTCCGGGGTCCGCCGGCGGGCCCGTGCCGCTCAGCCCTCTGCCTTGATCCCGAGCTCCTGCACCAGGGCGACGTAGCGCGCCTGCTCGCGGCGCATCTGGTCGGCGAACTCCCCGGGCGGGCCGCCGGCGACCTCCGCCCCCAGCAGGCCGAGCCGGTCGCGCACCTCCTTCTCCGCCAGGATCGCGTTGACCGCCGCGTTCAGCCGCGCCACCGCCGCCGGCGGCGTCCCGGCCGGGGCCAGCAGACCGCCCCAGGAGGTGGCGCCGTAGCCCGGGAAGCCCTGCTCGGCGATAGTGGCCAGGTCCGGCAGCAGCGGCGAGCGCCGCGGCCCGGCCAGGCCGAGCAGCCGCAGCGCGCCCGCCTGGACATGCGGCTGCACGGCGGCATAGGCGTCGAACATCATCTGCGTCCGCCCGGCCAGCAGGTCGGCATGGGCGGCGGTGGAGCCGCGATAGGGCACGTGCTCCATCTCCACCCCGGCGCGGCGCAGGTAGTCCGCGGCGAAGATGTGCGGGTTCGAGCCATTGCCCGAGGAGGCATAGGCCGCCCGCCCGTCCTGGGCCTTCGCCCAGGCCGCGAAGCCCTTCGCGTCGCGCGCCGGGTGGCCGGCCGGGACCACCATCACCAGCTGCACCTGCGCCGTCATCACCACGGGCGCGAAATCCGCCAGCGGGTCGTAGGGGATGGTGGGGAACAGTGCCTTGTTCACCACGTGGCTGCTGGCGATCATCGCGAGCGTGTGGCCATCCGCCGGCGCCTTGGCCACCGCGTCGGTGCCGATGATGCCGGAGGCGCCGGGGCGGTTCTCCACCACCCCAGGCTGGCCCAGCACCGGCCGCAGCCGCTCGGCCACCAGCCTTGCGGTGATGTCGGAGGCGCCACCCGCCGTGTAGGGCACGACGATCCGGATCGGCCGGTCGGGCGACCAGTCCGCCCCCGGGGCACCCTGGCCCCGCGCGAGTCCCGGCGCGGCGAGCAGGGGAAGCGCCAGCAGGGCGCGGCGCGGCAGGGCGGCCGGCGGCGGTCCTCCCCCCTCCGGCCGGGATGCGCCTGCTGCGGGGCGGAGGGGCTTGGCGGGGACAGGGGCGGACATGGCGGGTTTCCTCGGCCGGGGCCTCGATGGCCCCGTTGCGCGGCGCGCAGGATGCCGCCCCCGGTCCCGGCAGGAAATGGGCGAGGCGGCCGTCAGCCGATGATGAGGAGGGGCTTGCCCACCATCCGCCGGCTCTCCAGCGCTTCGTGGGCGTGCTCGACGGCGTCGAAGCCGTAGCGGCCGGCCTCCTCGATCGACAGCGCGCCGTCGAGCAGCGCGGCGAAGATGTCGGCCGCCCGGCGCCGGATGGTGGCGGCATCCGGCAGGTGGTCGGCGAGGCGGGGGCGCGTCAGGAACAGCGACCCGGCCTCGCCGAGTTCGATGGGATCGAGATCCCGGACGCTGCCTCCCACGCTGCCGAAGCTCACGACCAGCCCCCTGGTCCACGCGGCGCGCAGGCTGTCGCGCAGGGTCGGCCGGCCGATCGGGTCGAAGACGACGTCGACGCCGCGGCCGCCGGTCAGATCCCGCACGGCGTCCGCGAAGCGGCCGTCCTCATAGAGCAGGGCGGCGGCCGCACCACGCCGCCGGGCGACCTCCGCCTTGGCCGGCGTGCTGGTGGTCGCGTAGACCGTCGCGCCCAGCCGGCCCCCGAGTTGCACCAGGAGCTGCCCGATCCCGCCCGAGGCTGAGTGCACGAGGCAGGTGACGCCGGGCCCCAGCCGGCCGAGGTCGTGGGCCAGGTAGTGGGCCGTCAGCCCGTGGAACATCGCCGCGGCGGCGCGTTCCAGCGGCAGCGCGTCGGGCACGGGCACCGTCCGCCAGGCGGGGACGACGGCGAAATCGGCGTAGCTGCCCCAGACCAGGCAATAGGCCACCCGGTCCCCAGCCCGGAACTCCCGCACCCCGTCCCCGATGGCGGCGACGGTGCCGGCCCCCTCGATGCCCAGCGTGGTCGGCAGCGTCTGGGGATAGGTCCGGGAGCCCGCGTACTTCCCCTGCCGCGTATGGATGTCCATGAAGTTGATGCCGGAGCAGGCCAGCCGGATGAGCACCTCCCCGGGTCCGGGGCTGGGGACCGGCAGGTCACGCCGGATGAGGACCTCCGGCCCGCCGTATCGGTCGATCTGTATGGCCCGCATGGCCCTGCCCCCCTGCCCCGGCTAGCATTCCACCCGATGGCGGCCGGCGGGGGAATAGGTCCGCTGCGCCGCCCGCCGGGAGGGAACGGGATGGACGACCTGCGCATCGCATCCGTGCGCCACTGGCTGGTGCGGGTGCCCTTCCGCAAGCTGATCGAATGGGGCTCCGGCACGCGCAGCGGCGCGACGCGGCTGGTGGTGCGGATCGAGACGGCGGGCGGGGTGGTCGGTTGGGGCGAGAGCATCTGCCTGCTCGACGCCATCCCCGCCGTGCTGGAGCGCATCGTCGCCCCCCTCGCCCTGCAGCACCGCGCCGACGAGGCGGAGGCGCTCCACCGCCACGTCCTCGGCGCCGGCTACTACCACCACAAGCGCGCCGCGGTGATGGCCATGGCGGCGGTGGAGATGGCGATGTGGGACGCGCTGGGACGCGCCACCGGCCGGCCGCTGCACGCGCTCTGGGGCGGGCGCTTCCGCGAGAAGGCGGAGATGGTCGCCTATCTCCTCGCCGCCGATCCGGGTGCCGCGGCGGAGACGGCGGCGGAGTTCCTCCGCCAGGGCCACCGCTCCTTCAAGGTGAAGATCGGCATGTCGGAGGCGACGGACATCCCCCTGGTCCGCGCCGTGCGCGAGGCGGTGGGCGACGCGCCCTTGCGCGCCGACGTGAACGGCGCCTGGACCCCCGGCACCGCGCGGCGGCAGCTGCACAAGCTGCTGCCCTACGACCTAGCCTGGGTGGAGCAGCCGCTGGAGCTGGACGACCTGCTCGGCCATGCCGAGCTGCGCCGCGCCCAGCCGGTGCCCATCGCCCTGGACGAGAGCGCCTACACGCTCCAGGACGTGGGCAACATCGTCCGCATGGGCGCGGCCGACGTGGTGCTGCTGGACCCGCACGAAGCGGGCGGTCTCTGGCCCGTCGTCAAGCAGGCCGCCATCTGCGAATCCGCCGGCATTCCCGTGACGCTGCATTCCGGGGGCGAGCTGGGACTGTCCCAATCGGCCTACCTGCATCTCGCCGCCTCGATTCCCAACATGTCCCTCTCGATCGACACGGAGCACACCTATCTCGGCGGCGACATCGTGGCCGAGCGCTTCACGCTGGAAGAAGGCTGCTTCCGCGTCCCCACCGGCCCCGGCCTGGGCGTGACGGTGGATGAGGACGCGCTGCGACGCTTCAGCGTGGAACGGATCGAGGGGGCCTACCTCGACCCGGCCCGGCCCGGCTGGTTCCCGCTGAAGCCCGCCTACTGATACGGATGGCGCGATGCGCTGATCCGTGCCGGCACGAGGTGCGCCCGTGGCCCGGGGGCAAGGCGCTGCCTCGCCCCCGTACCCCCACTCCGCCAGGACCCTGCGGGCCCTGGACCCGATCGGCGCTGCCGCGCAGATGACTGCGACGGGGTCACAGCGCCGAGGAGCTTGGCTCCTCGGCGGGTACGGGGTCGGCTTTCGCTGACGCCTTCTGAAGCTTTTTCGGAGTCCCGCCTGTCCGCGGTCCGTCAAGGTTCAGCCCGGAGGCGGACGCCTACCGGAAGCACCAGACTCCCAGCGGGGACCGGGGCCCGCTTGTGGCCCCGGCAGGGGAGGGTCTGGGAGGGGACGGCGTCCCCTCCCGGTCCGACGCCCGAACACCACAGCACCACGGGTCAGGTCATCCATCCGTCGGTCCGACAGGGCCGGGCGGGCGCCGCCCACCCGCCGGCCGACGCCGCGCACTTGGTCGGCACACCCCGCGGCTGTTGCCAGCCTGCGGGCGCGGCCCGGGGAGGGTGCCGACAGCCAGGACTCCAGGGAGAAACCGGAGGCGCAGGCAAGCGCTGGCGGCGCGCTACTCTGCTGCCTGGGCGGCCGCCGCATCCAGGGATGGGGGGCGGCGCACGCGCAGGCGCCGGATGCGGCGCGGGTCCGCCTCCAGCACCTGGAACTCCAGCCCGGAGGGGTGGGAGATCAGCTCGCCCTTGGTCGGCACCCGGCCGGCAAGGTTGGAGACCAGCCCGCCCACCGTGTCGATGTCCTGGATCCGCTCCTCGGCCGTCAGGGTCGGGCCCAGCCGCTCCTCCAGATCCTCCACCGGCATGCGGGCATCAAGGTCGATCGAGCCGTCCGGGCGTTCCACCGCCTGGGGCGCGTCCTCCTCGTCATGCTCGTCGGCGATGTCGCCCACGATGGTCTCGACCAGATCCTCGATGGTGACCAGGCCGTCGATGCCGCCGTACTCGTCCACCACCAGCGCCAGGTGGATGTGCGCCTGGCGCATCTGCAGCAGCAGGTCGAGCACGGGGACCTGGGGGACCACCAGCAGCGGCTTGCGCAGGATGGCGGAGAGGCTGAAGGGCCCCTCCCGTCCCACCGCGCCGAAGACGTCCTTGATGTGGACCATCCCCACCACGTCGTCGAGGTTCTCGCGGTAGACGGGCATGCGCGAATGACCCTCGCGCTGGATCAGGCGGATCGCCTCCTCCAGCGTCAGCGTCTCCGGCATGGCGACGATGTCCGCGCGCGGCACCATCACGTCGAGCGCCGTCTTGCCGCGCAGCTTGAGGACGTTGCCCAGCAGCACGCGCTCGGCCGCGTCCAGCTCCGGCAGGCCGTCCGGCGCCTCGCCGTTCTCCTGGCCCTCCATCAGGGCCTCGAAGCGCTCGCGGACCGTCTCCGCCTCGCGCTTGCGGGTCAGGGCGCCCAGCCACCACAGCAGGCCGCGCTCGGGGGAAGCCTCGCTCATGCCAGCCCCCGCCAGGGGTTGGGCAGGGCGAGGCGGCGCATGATCCGCGCCTCCGCCCGCTCCATGCGCCGGGCTTCCCCGGCGCGCAGGTGGTCGTGGCCGGCCAGGTGCAGCGCGCCATGGGCCACCAGATGCGCCAGATGGGCGTGGACCGGCCGGCGCGCCGCACGGGCCTCGCGCTCCACCACTCCCAGCGCCACGGCCACGTCGCCCAGGAAGGGGGCGTCCCCACCCGGGGGGGATTCCGCCGGGAAGGACAGCACGTTGGTCGGCTTGACCTTGCCGCGGTGCTCGCCGTTGAGGCGCTTGACGGCGCGGTCATCGGCCAGCAGCACCGTGACCGCGCCCCGGACGCCGGCCTCCGCCAGCGCCGCCGCGGCGGCCGTCCGGGCCAGGCGCTCGGCCCGCGGCACCGCCGCCCGCCACCGTGGCTCCGCCACGATGACGTCTATGTCCGAGTCCCCGGCCTCGCCGGGGACGCTACTCGACGGGTCCATCCCGCTCCTTCCCACGCGCCGGGCGCCCTCTGCCCCCGGCCGCCTTCTCGTCGAACCTGGCGTAGGCGGAGACGATCCGCCCGACCAGCGGGTGCCGCACCACGTCGCCCTCGGCGAAGCGGGAGACCCCGATGCCCTCCACCCCGTCCAGGATGGACAGGGCCTGGACCAGCCCGGAGGCCTGTCCCGGCGGCAGATCCACCTGGGTGGGGTCGCCGGTGATGACCATCCGCGTGCCCTCGCCCATGCGGGTGAGGAACATCTTCATCTGGGCCGGCGTGGTATTCTGTGCCTCGTCCAGGATGGCGAAGCAGTGCGCCAGCGTCCGGCCGCGCATGAAGGCCAGCGGCGCGATCTCGATCTCCCCCCCGGCGATCCGGCGGGCGACCTGATCGGCCGGCAGCATGTCGTGGAGCGCGTCATAGAGGGGGCGGAGGTACGGGTCCACCTTCTCCTTCATGTCGCCGGGCAGGAAGCCCAGCCGCTCCCCCGCCTCGACCGCCGGTCGCGACAGCACGATGCGGTCCACCCGCCCCGCGAGCAGCATCGCGACCCCCTGCGCCACGGCCAGGTAGGTCTTGCCCGTGCCGGCGGGACCGATGCCGAAGACCATCTCGTGCTTCGTGAGCTGGTCCATGTAGGCGGCCTGGGCGGGCGAGCGCGGGCCGATGGCGCCCTTGCGGGTGCGGATCGCCGGTAGGTCGGCGAGCGGCAGGCGCGGGTCCTCCGCCTCCGCCGGCCCCGCGAAGCGCAGCGCGGCCTCCACCTCGGCCGGGCCCACCGGCTCGCCGCGCTGCAATCGCTTCCACAGGCCCCGCAGGACCCCCTCCGCCGCCTCGGTCGCCTCGCCGCTGCCGCTGACGCTCACCCGGTTGCCGCGCGCGGCGATGCGCACGCGCAGCTTCTGCTCGATGCGCGCGACGTTCCGGTCGTGCTCGCCGAGGAGGAGCGGCAACAGGGTGTTGTCGTCGAAGGTCAGGGCGACGGAGCGGGTGCCCGGCGGCGCGTCGGCCAGCAGCGGGCGGGCCAGGGCCCGGGGGTCAGACCGGGGATCGCTCCCTGGGGTGGGGCGGAAGGTGATGGCGGGGCTGCTCAAGCGGCGGCGTGCTCCTGGACGTCCAGAGTGGCGGAGAGGGAATTGGGGTGGGCCGCGGTCAGCCGCACCCGGGCCAGGCCGCCGATCAGGGATGCGGGGCCGGTGAAATGCACGGGCTGCAGCCAGGGGGTGCGCGCGGCGAGCTGGCCGGCGTGCCGGCCCGTGCCGGTGACCAGCACGTCGCAGTCGCGCCCGACGCAATCGGCGTTGAACGCCGCCTGCTGCGCCCGCAGCAGGGCCTGGAGGGATTGCAGCCGCGCGTCCTTCTCCGCCTCCGGCACCTGGAGCGGCGCGCCGGCCGCGGGCGTCCCGGGACGCGGGGAGTACTTGAAGGAGTAGGCGAGCGCGAAGCCCACCTCCTCCACCAGCTTCATCGTGGCGTCGTGGTCCGCCGCCGTCTCGCCGGGATGGCCGACGATGAAGTCGGAGGAGAGGGCGATGTCCGGCCGCGCCTCCCGCAGCCGGTCCACGACGCGGCGGAACAGCTCCGCCTTGTGGCCGCGGTTCATCGCGGCCAGCACCCGGTCGGAGCCGGACTGCACCGGCAGGTGCAGGAAGGGCATCAGCGCCGGCACCTCGCCATGGGCGGCGATCAGGTCGTCATCCATGTCGCGCGGGTGGCTGGTGGCATAGCGCAGCCGCTCCAGCCCGGGGATCTCGGCCAGCGCCCGCAGCAGCCGGCCCAGCCCCCAGACGCGGCCGTCCGGCGCCTCGCCATGATAGGCGTTCACGTTCTGCCCGAGCAGCGCGACCTCCCGCGCCCCCTGGGCCACCAGCCGCCGCGCCTCGGCCAGCACGGACTGCACGGGGCGGGAGAACTCGGCGCCGCGTGTGTAGGGGACGACGCAGAAGGAGCAGAACTTGTCGCAGCCCTCCTGCACCGTCAGGAAGGCGACCGGCCCCTGCGGCGCGCCCGCCTCCGGCAGGTGGTCGAACTTGTCGTCGGCGGGGAAGTCCGTCTCGATCACCTGGCCGGCGGCGCGGGCGACGCGGGCGACCATCTCCGGCAGGCGGTGATAGGTCTGCGGCCCCAGCACCATGTCCACCCAGGGGGCGCGGGCGGTGATCTCCGCCCCCTCCGCCTGGGCCACGCAGCCCGCCACGGCGATGATGGTCGCCTTGCCCGCCGCCGCGCGCTCCTTCTTCGTCTCGCGCAGGCGGCCGAGGTCCGAGAAGACCTTCTCCGACGCCTTCTCCCGGATGTGGCAGGTGTTCAGCACCACCATGTCCGCCTCGGCCGGGTCCTCCGTCGGCGCATAGCCGAGCGGCGCCAGCACGTCCGCCATCCGGGCGCTGTCGTAGACGTTCATCTGGCAGCCCCAGGTGCGGATCAGCAGCCGCTTGCGCGGCGCGCCGGGGGAGGTGCCAGAGGGGATGGGGCAGTCGGTCATGCGCGGCGGAAACCCTTCCGAACCGGCCAACGGGCCGGGTCGGCGCGGCATGTGCGGGCCGCGCGGGCGGGGGTCAAGCGACTCCGTGTGACAGGAGGTCTGCCGTCATTGCGGCGAGCCTCGCGGAGAAGCCCGCGCCGGGTCAAGCCATGCCTGCCCGGGTCGCCGGAAGGTGAGGGCCGGCGGCGGTCCGGTCAGCCCGGCCGCAGCACCGCCTCCAGCCGCTCCCAGGCTGCCGCCCCGCCCGGCAGGCCGAAGCGCAGCCAGCGCGGCCGGGCCGGGAAGCGCCGCACCAGGATGCCGGCGCGGCCGAGCCGGTCGAACCAGCCGGGCGCGTCGCCCTCGGCCAGCCGGAACAGCCGCGTGCCGGCCAGGACCCGCAAGCCCGCGGCATCCAGCAGCGCGTCCAGCCGCGCGGCGTCCCGCGACAGCCGCGCGGCCGCCGCCTCGCGCCAGGCCGCATCCGCCAGCGCCTGCCGCCCCGCCGCCAGGGCGGGGCCGGAGACGGCCCAGGGGCCCAGCGCGCCGCGGATCGCGAGGGCCGTGCCGGGGTCGGCCAGCGCGAAGCCGAGGCGCAGCCCCGCGAGGCCGTAGGTCTTGCCGAAGGAGCGCAGCAGAACGAGTCCCGGCCGTGGCAGGCACGGCGCGAGGCTGGGCGCCCCGTCCTCAAGGTCGGCGAAGGCCTCGTCCACCACCAGCCGGCCGACCTGCCCGGCCAGGGCCAGCAGCGCGGCGGGGTCGTGCCGGCGCCCGTCCGGGTTGTTGGGATGGACCAGCACGGCGACCTCCGCCCCGGCCAGCTCCTCGAGCCGCTCCGCCTCCTCCACCGTCGCGCCGGCGCCGGCCCAGGCGGCGGCGTGCTCGGCATAGGTGGGGCCCAGCACCCGCACCCGCCGTGCCGGGAACAGGCGCGGCAGCAGCCCGATCAACGCCTGGGTGCCCGGTGCCGCCGCCACCATGGCCGGATCCGGCGCGCCATAGGCGCGGGCGGCGGCCTCCCGCAGCGCCTGCTCCGCCTCCGGCTCCGGCAGCCGGGTCCAGGCTTCGGGCGGCAGCGGCGGCATGGGATAGGGGTGGGGGTTGATCCCGGTCGAGAGGTCCAGGAAAGGCTCCGGCGCGCCGGGGAAGAGCCGCCGCGCCGCGCCCAGCCGCCCGCCATGCTCCAGCCCGCCCATGCCGCCCCTCCCCCGTACCCGGACCCCGCAGCCCTGACTCCCGCCGACACCCTGCCCATCCTGGCCGGCGCCCTGCTGATCGAGGCGGCCTTCGGCTACCCCGATGCGCTGTTCCGCGCCATCCGCCACCCCGTGGTCTGGGCGGGCGCGCTGATCGCCGCGCTGGACCGGCGCTGGAACGGGCCGGAGCTGTCCGCCGCCGCGCGCCGCCGCAACGGCGTCGGGGCGCTGGCCGTGCTGGTCCTGGCCGCCTCGGTGCCGGCCGGGCTGTTGCAGGCGGCACTACTGGCCTGGCTGCCCTGGGCGGCGGCGATCCCGCTGCTGGCTCTGCTCGCCGCCAGCCTGCCGGCGCAGCGCAGCCTGGAGCAGCATGTCCGCGCCGTGGCCGAGGGGCTGGACCGCGGCGGCCTGCCCGCCGGGCGCGAAGCCGTCTCCCGCATCGTCGGCCGCAACCCCGCGACCCTGGACGAGGCGGGCGTCGCCCGCGCCGCCATCGAGAGCCTGGCGGAGAACTTCTCCGACGGGGTGGTGGCGCCGGCCGTCTGGTGCGGGCTGCTGGGCCTGCCCGGGGCCTGCCTCTACAAGGCGGTGAACACGGCCGACAGCATGATCGGCCACCGCACCCCGCGCCACGAGGCCTTCGGCTGGGCCGCCGCACGGCTGGACGACCTGATCAACCTGCCGGCCTCCCGCCTCACCGCCCTCTGGCTGATCCTGGCGGCGGCGCTGCTGCCGGGTGCCGACCCGGCCGGCGCCTGGCGCGCGGTGCGCCGCGACGCCCGCCGCCACCGCTCGCCCAATGCCGGCTGGCCCGAGGCCGCCATGGCCGGCGCCCTGGGCCTCCGCCTGGCCGGGCCGCGCGTCTACGGCGCCGTGCGGGTGGAGGATGCCTGGATGGGCGACGGCCGCGCCGAGGCCACCGCCTCCGACCTACGCCGCGCGTTGCGGCTCTACCGCCTGGCCTGCGCGATCCAGCTCGCCGCCGTGCTCGGACTGGCCGTCCTCGCGCTGGGGTGAGGCGGGAGAAGACCAGCTCCGCACGCGGCGGCGAAGCCCCCTCCCCCACGCGCCTGCCGGGCCGTCCGGCGCCGGCCGGATCACCGTGCCGGCTTGCTCATACCGACGGCGGGATGTCGTGACCCGTCGTGCTGCCGTGGTCCGGCGGCGGACCGGGAGGGGACGCCGTCCCCTCCCAGACCCTCCCCTGCCGGGGCCACAAGCGGGCCCCGGACCCCGCTGGGAGTCTGGTGCTCCGTGGTAGGTGTCAACCTCCGGGCTGAACCCTGACGGCGCGCGGACAGGCGGGACTCTAGAATAGCTTTGAAGGCGTCAGCGATTGCGGCGGCCGGTCCCGCCGAGGAGCCAAGCTCCTCGGCGTCGCGACCCCGTCGCAGGCTGTCCCGCGGCAGCGCCAAATGGGTCCAGGGCCCGCAGGGTCCTGGCGGAGTGGGGGTATCGGGGGCGAGGTAGAGCCTTGCCCCCGGGGAGCGGGTGCCAGTCCGGCCCGGATCAGGGTATCCCGCCGTTCGTATCAGTCCGCTGCCATGGCCTGGGCGCGCCCTTTCCACATGCCACCGCGCCCGCGCCAGACCTGCCAGGCGGATTGCAGGGTGAACAGCGTGTAGGCCGCGCCGATGACCGGCAGGGCGAGGCCCCAGAGCGGCGAGACGCGGTAGAAGCGCAGCATCGGCTGGAAGGCCAGCGCCATCAGTCCCCAGGCGGCCAGCCCGCACCAGCGCGCCGCGCCGGTGCCGAACAGGGCGAGGAGCGGCGGGGCCAGGTAGACCAGCGCCATTCCGGCCAGCGTCCCCGCCAGCAGCCAGGGCGAGTAGCCGAGCTGGGCATAGGCGGAGCGGGAGATCATCCGCCCGATCTCCGCCACGCCGCCATAGGGCCGCAGGCTGCGCGCCCGCCGGGTCAGGCCGAGCCAGACGGGCCCCTGGGCCTTCATCCGCCGGCCGAGGGCGCAGTCGTCGATGATGTCGGCGCGGATGGAGTCGATGCCGCCGGCATGCTCCAGCGCCTCGCGCCGCACCAGCATGCAGCCCCCGGCGGCGGCGGCGGTGCGGCGGCGCGGGTCGGCGACCCAGGCGAAGGGGTAGAGCATCTGGAAGAAGAAAACGAAGGCCGGGATCAGGAAGCGTTCCGCCGGGGTCGCGCAGGACAGCTGCGCCATCAGCGAGACCATGGCGTGCCGGCCCGCCTCCGCCCGCGCCACCAGGGCACGCAGGTTGTCCGGGGCGTGGCCGATATCGGCATCGGCGAACAGGATGTAGGCCGGTGCCGCCCCCGCCCGCTCCACCCCCTGGCGCATCGCCCAGAGCTTGCCCGTCCAGCCGCGCGGCAGCGGCGCGCCCGCCAGCACCTCCAGCCGGCCCTCCGCCCCGGCCGCCGCCGCCTCCGCCCGGGCCACGGCCGCCGTGCCGTCCGCGCTGCCGTCATCGACCAGCACGACGCGGAAGGGGCCGGGATAGTCCTGCCGCAGCAGGCTGCCGACCGAGCGGGCGATCACGTCCGCCTCGTCGCGGGCCGGCACCACCGCCACCACGGCGGGCCAGCGCGCGGGCGGCGGCGGCGCGTCGCGGTCGTCGCGCTCGCGGGCCAGCCAGAAGCCACCGCGCCCGAGCAGCAGCACCAGCCAGACGGCCAGGGCGGCGAGCGCCAGGACGAGGTCGAGGCCGGGGAGGCTCATGCCAGGTAGCCCGCGCCGCGGAACCAGGCGAGCGCATCGGCCACGCCCTCCCGCGCCGGGCGCGCGCGGTAGCCCAGCTCCCGCTCGGCCTTGGCCGAGGTGAAGAACATGCGATGGCCCGCCATGCGCAACCCGTCCACCGTCAGCAGCGGCTCCTTGCCCGTGACGCGCGCCACCGCCTCCGCGCCATAGGCCAGAGGGAAGAGCGGCCGGCGCGGCAGCCGCAGCCGCGGGGCGGGACGGCCCGTCAGCTGCGCGATCTCCGCCAGCAGCAGCCGCAGCGGCAGGTTCTCGCCGCCCAGGATGTAGCGCTCGCCGGCGCGGCCACGCTCATGCGCCAGCAGGTGGCCCGCGGCGATGTCGTCCACATGGGCGATGTTCAGCCCCGTCTCGACGAAGGCGGGGATCCTGCCGCGCGCCGCGTCCAGGATGATCCGCCCCGTCGGCGTCGGCCGGATGTCGCGCGGCCCGACCGGGGTGGAGGGATTCACGATCACCGCCGGCAGCCCCTCCCGCGCCACCATCTCCTCCACCAGCCGCTCGGCCAGGGTCTTGCTGCGCTTGTAGGCGCCGATGGCCTGGTCGGGGGCGGCGGGGGCGGTCTCGTCCACCGGGCCGGCCGCCCCGGCGACGCGCAGGGTCGCGACGCTGCTGGTATGGACGACCCGCTCGACCCCGGCGGCCAGGGCGGCGCGCATCAGGTTCCGCGTCCCCTCGACATTGGCCAGCAGGATCGCCGCGGGATCGGGGGCCCAGAGGCGGTAATCCGCCGCGACGTGGAACAGGTGCCGGGCGCCGCGCAGCGCGGCGGGGAGGGAGGCCGCATCGGTCAGGTCGCCCTCGACGATCTCGCAGCCCAGCCCCTCGAGGTTGGCGCGCGGGCTGGTGGGGCGGACCAGGGCGCGCACCCGCAGCCCCCGGCCCCGCAGCGCCCGCAGCACCGCCGAGCCCAGGAAGCCCGATCCCCCTGTCACCAGGACGAGGTCGCCGGCCGCCAGCGGTGCGGCCACGGGTGGTCCGGGCCGGTTGGGGACGGTCTGCATCGCGGGAGATTGCGTCGGCCTCCGGGCGATGGGAAGGCGCAGGCCGGAACGGCACCGGGAGCCGCTTCCGCCTCCGGTAAACGTGTCCGCCCCCTCCCGACGCCGTGGCCGGGCCTGTGGTAAGCCGCCGGCGCCATGGCGAACCGATCCCCCTCCCCCCCGCCCGGCCGACGCAGGCTGCTGGCCGCCCTGCTGGGCGGCGCCGGGCTGGCCGCTGCCCGGCCCCGCCCCTCCCTGGCCCAGGGCGCCGGGGCACCCGCCGAGGTGGTGGAGCGTTTCCACGCGACCCTGCTGCAGGTGATGCGCGACGCCGCCCGTCTGGGGGTGCAGGGCCGTGCCCGCGTGCTGCGCCCGGCCATGGAGGCCGCCTTCGACCTGCCCGCCATGGCCCGCATCGCGGTCGGCCCGCCCTGGTCCGGGATGACGGCGGAGCAGCAGGCGCGGATCGCGCAGGCCTTCGCCGACTGGTCGGTGGCGACCTATGCCAGCCGCTTCGACGGCTATTCCGGCGAGAGCTTCGCCATGGCCGGCGAGAGCACGCTGCGCAGCGGCGACCGGATGGTGCGGACGCTGCTGAACCGCGGCGGCGGCGAGCCGGTGCAGCTGGGCTATCTGCTGCGCCCCGGCGCCTCGGGCTGGCGGATCGTGGACGTGTACCTGACCGGCAGCATCAGCGAGCTGGCCTCGCGCCGGGCGGAGTTTACCACCCTGTTGCGGGAGGGCGGGCCGGAGCGGCTCCTGGGCGAGCTCGACCAGCGCACCGCGCGGCTGCTGCGGGGCTGACGGGGGCCGCCCCCGGCCCGCGCCCCCGGCCCGCGCCGCGCGGGCCCTCGCTGCCCCGGACGGTGCCGTTGGGGGCGAACTGCTCTACGCTGCCCGCCATCACGGAACGGGGGACCGGGGTTTGGACCACACGTCGGCCAGGGCGCTGCTGCGGCAGCTCTTCGATGTCGGGCTGCGCGCCGCCGATCCGCGCGCGGTGCTGGCGAAGCACCTGCCCGCCCCCCCCGAGGCGCCGGGCCGCGTGCTGGTGCTGGGTGCCGGCAAGGCCAGCGCCCTGATGGCGGCCGCCCTCGAGGAGGCCTGGCCGGAGGTGCCGCTCTCCGGCCTGGTGGTCACCCGCTACGGACATGCCGTGCCGACCCGGCGCATCGAGATCGTCGAGGCCAGCCACCCCGTCCCCGATGCGGCCGGCGAGGCGGCGGCGCGGCGCATGCTCTCGCTCTGCCACGACCTGACGGAGCGCGACCTGGTGCTGTTCCTCGCCTCCGGTGGCGGCTCCGCCCTGCTCGCCCTGCCGGCGGAGGGTCTGACCCTGGAGGACAAGCAGGCGGTGAACCGTGCCCTGCTCGCCTCGGGGGCGACGATCGGGGACATGAACATCGTCCGCAAGCACCTCTCCGCCATCAAGGGCGGGCGGCTCGCGGCGGCCTGCCACCCGGCGCGGGTGGTGACGCTCGCGATCTCGGACGTGCCGGGCGACGACCCCGGCACCATCGCCTCCGGCCCCACCGTGCCCGAGCCGGCGGGCTTCGCCGAGGCCCGCGCCATCCTGAAGCGCTTCGGCATCGCCCTCCCCCCCGCCGTCGCCCGGCACCTGGACGCGGCGGCGGAGGAGGTGCCCAAGCCGGGCGACCCGCGCCTCGCCGGGGCGGAGTTCCGCATGATCGCCACGCCGATGATGGCGCTGCAGGCCGTGGCGAAGGCGGCCGCCGCCAAGGGCTATACGCCCATGATCCTGGGCGATGCGCTGGAGGGCGAGGCGCGTGAGCTGGGCACGGTGCTGGCCGGCATCGCCCGCTCCATCGCCACCCACGGCATCCCGGCGCCGACGCCCTGCATCCTGCTCTCGGGCGGCGAGGCGACGGTGACGATACGCCACGCCAAGCCGGGGCGCGGCGGCCGCAACACGGAGGCGCTGCTGGGCTTCACCCTGGCCTGCGCCGGCCGCGACGGGGTCTGGGCGCTGATGGGCGACACGGACGGAATCGACGGGGTGGACGAGGCCGCCGGCGCGCTGGCCACCCCCGATACCCTGGCCCGCGCCCGCGCGCTGGGGCTGGACCCGCGGGAGGCGCTGTCCGCCCACGACGCCACCGGCCTCTTCGCCGCGCTGGGGGACCTGGTGGTGACCGGGCCGACCCTGACGAACGTCAACGACCTGCGGATCGTCCTGGTCGCCTGAACGTGCCGCGCGCCCGGCGGCCGGGCGCCGCCGCGCGGATCACCCCTCGGCCGAGCCCTCGGGCAGCCACTGCACCAGCCGCACCCCGTCCTGACCGGCCAGAGCGCGCAGGAAGGCCGGCGGCAGCACAGCATCGCGCGGGCCGCGCCAGCGCAGGTCGTAGTGGCGCCGGCAGAGGCGGCCCTGCTGCCGCAGCCGCAGGGCGAGCCCGGCCACGCGGTAGCCACCGGCGGCGAGCTGCCGCTCCAGGGCCTCGGCCGGTGCCTCGGCCTCCGTCTCCAGCACCAGCGTGGCGCGGTGGTCGCGCCGGATCACCGCCTCCACCTGCTTCAGCGCCCAGAGCGTGAGGAGGACGAGCACCGTCCCCGCCAGGCCGAGCGCGATCTGGCCGGCCCCGAAGCAGAGGCCGATGACGGTCACGACCCAGAGCGTGGCGGCCGTGGTCAGGCCACGCACCATGTCGCCGCGGCGCAGGATCGCCCCGGCGCCGAGGAAGCCCATGCCGGTGAGGATGCCCAGCGGCAGGCGCAGCACGTCCATGGACACAAAGGAATCCGCCCCCTTGCCGGTGCTGGCCTGGAGGGCATGGGCCAGCAGCATGGCCAGCGCCGCCGCCAGTGCGACCAGCAGCGTGGTCCGCAGCCCGGCCGGCCGGCCGTGCATGTCGCGGTTCAGCCCGATCAGGGCACCGGCCAGGACGGTGAGCGCGAGGCGGAGCGCCGCGTCCTCCCACCCCAGGCCCGGCGTCATCGGCGGCAGGAACATGCGGCCAGGGTGCCGCGGCTGCTCCGCGATGCAAGGGGGCGCCGGGCGGGAGCGCGTTGCCCCGCGCGGCCGCAGCGACTAGATGACGGGCACCCCTTTCCCCCGGCCCTCCCGGCGCCTTCGCGCGCGCCCTCCCGTGCCGGCCCGTGCCGGAAGCCCGACCCCATGAGCCAGACCGCCGACCCGATCGCGTCACCGTCCGCCGTCGCCCGCTCCAACGCCGCCGCCGATCCGCTCGCCGCCCAGGTGGCGGCCGAGGCCGCGCGGCGCCGGGCCTTCGCCATCATCGCCCACCCGGATGCGGGCAAGACCACGCTGACCGAGAAGCTGCTGCTGCGCGGCGGCGCCATCCAGCTCGCCGGCCAGGTGCGGGCCAAGGGCGACCGGCGGCGGACGCGCTCGGACTGGATGAAGATCGAGCAGGACCGCGGCATCTCCGTCGCGACCTCGGTGATGACCTTCGAGCGCGACGGGGTGGTGTTCAACCTGCTCGACACGCCGGGGCACGAGGACTTCTCCGAGGACACCTACCGCACGCTGACCGCCGTGGACGCGGCGGTGATGGTGCTGGACGCGGCCAAGGGCATCGAGGCGCAGACGCGCAAGCTGTTCGAGGTCTGCCGCCTGCGCGACATCCCGATCATCACCTTCATCAACAAGATGGACCGGGAATCGAAGGACGTCTTCGAGCTGCTGGACGAGATCGAGAAGACGCTGGCGCTCGACGTCGCCCCCGTGGCCTGGCCGGTGGGAGCGGGGCGGGACTTCGTCGGCACCTACGACCTGCTGAACCCGGCGCTGCACCTGCTGGCCGAGGGGACCGGGCCGCAGCCGCTCTCGGGGCTGGACGATCCGCGGCTGGAGACGCTGGTGCGCCCCGACCTCGCGGAATCCCTGCGCGAGGGCGCGGAGCTGGCCGGAGCCTACCAGGATTTCGACGTGGAGCGCTTCCTGGAAGGGACGATGACGCCGGTCTATTTCGGCTCCGCCCTGCGCGACTTCGGCATCGGCCACCTGCTGGAGGGCCTCGCCCGCTTCGCGCCCCCGCCCCGCCCGCGCGCGGCCGACACGCGCGAGGTGGCCCCCGACGAGCCTGCCCTGACCGGCTTCGTCTTCAAGATCCAGGCGAACATGGACCCCAACCACCGGGACCGCGTCGCCTTCCTGCGCGTCTGTTCCGGCCGGCTGCAGAAGGGCGCGCGGCTGAAGCAGCCCCGCACTGGCAAGACCGTCCCGGTGAACGCGCCACTGTTCTTCTTCGCCCAGGACCGGCAGGTGGCGGAGGAGGCCTGGCCGGGCGACGTGGTGGGCATCGCCAACCACGGCATCCTTCGCATCGGCGACACGCTGACCGAGGGCGAGATGCTGAACTTCCGCGGCGTCCCCTCCTTCGCCCCCGAGATCCTGCGGCGGGTGATGATCGAGGACGCCATGGTGGGCAAGAAGCTGCGCACCGCCCTCGAACAGCTTGCCGAGGAGGGGGTGGTGCAGCTGTTCCGCCCGCTGGACGGCACGCCGCCGGTGGTGGGCGTGGTCGGCGCGCTCCAGCTCGACGTGCTGGCGGCGCGGCTGGTGGCGGAATACGGCGTCCCCTCGCGCTACGAATCCACCCCCTGGGGGCTGATGCGCTGGGTGGCTTCCGAGGACAAGGCGGCGCTGGAGCGCTTCCGCCGCACCGTGCCGCACGACATCGCCGAGGACCATGACGGCGAGCTGGTGGCCTTCTTCACCAGCGACTGGCGGCGCAACCGCGCCGCCGAGGACTTCCCCGAGCTGCGCTTCCTGGAGCTGCGCGAGCAGCACGGGCTGGCGCGCTGAGGCGGGGCGCCGGCTATTCCGCCGGCGCCGCGGCCTCCTTCTGCACGGGCCGCCAGTGCCCGCGCATCTCCGCATAGACGCGCGTGACCTCCGCCCCGAAGAGGAAGATCAGCGCCGAGTAGTAGATCCACAGCAGCGCCACGAAGACCGTCCCCGCCGCCCCGTAGGAGGAGGCGACGCCCGCGCGCGTCATGTAGAGGGAGATGCCGTAGCGCCCGGCCACCATCAGGAGCGCGGTGACCACCGCCCCCATGGCGACCTCTCGCCAGTCCAGCCAGCGATTCGGCAGCACGCGGTACAGCACGGCGATTCCCGCGACCATCAGCAGGAAGGAGATGCCGACGTTGATCAGCCAGACCCATTCCTGGGTGTGCGGCAGCAGGTCGATATAGGTCCGTACCGAATCCAGCACCGCGTTGATCACCAGCAGCGCGACCAGCAGCAGGCCGACCGAGATCACCAGCGCCAGCCCCAGCACGCGCGCCCGCAACGCCGCCCAGACGCTGGAGCGCGGCGGATCCACCCGCAGGATCATGTTCAGGGCGGATTCGACCGCCCCGAACATCGCCGTCGCCGTCACAAGGATGGTGACGAGGCTGATGACCGTCGCCGTCAGCCCGGTTCCGAAGTTGCTGGCGCTGCGCAGCATGGAGCCGATGAGTTCGGAGACCTGCGGCCCCATGAAATCGGCCACCTGCTCGGTGACCGCCTCCTGCGCCGTCTCCGTGCCGAAGGCATAGCCGGCGATGGCGACGGCGATGACCAGCACGGGAGCCAGGGAGAAGATGGTGTAGAAGGCGATCGCCGCCCCGCGCGTCATCGCATCGTCGGCGATGAAGGACAGCACGCTGCCCTTCAGCAGGTCCCAGGCCCGACCCAGCATTCCATCGTCTCCGGCATGGCGATCCGCCGGCGAGCCACCAGCTTGCCCGACCCGGTCGCGTCGACCCTGCTGTGGCGCAGCATAGAGGCGGACAGGAAGGCTGTCCTGGCTCTCCGTGCTTGCCGGCCCATGTCACCGGGCCACGCGGCCTCGGACTCCGGTCCCTCCCGGACGAGCCCTGGGCATGGAACAAGGGACCGGCCTGGTCATGACCGGCCCCCTGCCCGCGCCCTGCGGCCCGAACCGGCTCAGCCGGACTTCTGCGTCTCCCAGAAGTCGGGGGCGAGCTCGGCCTTGAAGGACATGCGCACCTTGCCGCCATCCACGTCCTCGACCATCGAAATGGGGACGTAATGATGCGTGCCCGCGGCCCCACGATCGGTCTTGGTCAGCTTCAGGCGCTCGCCATCGACATGGTCCACCGTGCCGATATGCCCGCCATCGGCCCCGATGACCTCCATATGCTCCCGAATCGCGCTGGTATCTGCCATGTCCTGCTCTCCTGCCGCCGGCCCGCCCCATAACTTCCGGCCATGGGGCGCAGGCAGGCGGTTAACGGCCGTGGGCTGCCCGGGATGCGCCCGCACACGAAGCTTGTTCCCGTCGCACGGGCGTTCGCCCTGGCCCCTCCCCTATCCGACCAGCGGAATGTCGTGGCCTGTCGCCCTCGGTGTTCTGGCGGGGGACCGGGAGGGGACGCCGTCCCCTCCCAGACCCTCCCCTGCCGGGGCCACAAGCGGGCCCCGGTCCCCGCTGGGAGTCTGGCGCTTCGGGTGGGCGTCAGCCTACGGGCTGAACCCTGACGGAGCTCGGACAGGCGGGACTCTGGATAAAGCTTCAGAAGGCGTCAGCGGGGGCGGACCCCGTACCCGCCTAGGAGCCATGCTCCTCGGCGCCTCGACCCCGTGTCCGGCTGTCCCGCGGCAGCGCCCTTCGGGTCCAGGGCCCGCAGGGTCCTGGCGGAGTGGGGGTACGGGGGCGAGGCGGAGCCTTGCCCCCGGGCCACGGGCACCCCGCCGGTACGGATCAGGGCATCCCGCCGTCCCTATCAGGCCCCCGCGGGGCGGGAGCGCAATGCGGTCAGGAAGCAGACGAGGCCCAGCAGCGACGCGCCCGTCAGCACCACGGCGCTGGACAGGGCCGGGTTGGTCCCCAGCCCTGCGAGGGACGTGCAGACCGCCCCCACCGCCATCTGGCTGAAGCCGTACAGCCCGGAGGCGGAGCCGATCAACCGGGGGTTGACGCTGACCGCGCGGGTGAGCGCCACCGGGCTCGCGATGCCGACGCCGATGGTGAAGAGCAGCATCGGCCCGACCACCAGCGGCACCAGCAGATGGCCGCTCAGCGCCGCGCCCAGCAGCATCAGCGCCCCGGACAGTCCCAGCAGGCTGCCCGCCAGCAGCAGCCGCCCGCTGCCCATCGGCCGCACCAGCCGCGCCGCCAGCAGGTTGCCGAACGACGTTCCGCCGACCAGCAGCAGGTAGTACAGCCCCAGCTCGTGCACCGGGCGGTGCATCTGCTCCACCACGATGAAGGGGCTCGCCGCCAGGAAGGCATACATGCTGGTGGTGGCGCAGCCGCCGCCGATGGTGAAGCCCAGGAAGACCGGCGAGCGCAGCAACTGGCCATAGTCCCGCAGGGAGGGCGAGGTGTTCGCGCCACCCGGCGGGCGGGTCTCCGGCAGGCGCCAGAAGGCGGCGACCAGGGCTGTCACGCCGAGAGCCAGGGTCGTCGCCAGCACCCAGCGCCAACCCAGCCACTCCGCCAGGAAGCCCCCCAGCAGCGGCGCCGCGGCCGGTCCGACCGCGACCACCATGTTCAGCAGGGCGAGGCGGGAGGCTGCCTCCTCCATCGGGGTGGTGTCGCGGACCATGGCCCGGGTCAGGGCCAGGCCGGCGCAGCCACCCAGCGCCTGCACCAGCCGCGCCCCGATCAGCATCCCGGCGGAGGGGGCCAGCGTCGCCGCCAGCCCGCCGAGGCTGTACACCCCCAGCCCCGCCAGCAGCACCGGCCGCCGTCCGAAGCGGTCCGAAAGCGGGCCGTAGAAGAGTTGCCCGATCGCCAGCCCTGCCATGTAGAGGCTGACGGTCATCTGCATGGTGGCCGCCCCGGCCTGCAGCGCGCGCCCCGCCTCCGGCAGGGCCGGGACCAGCATGTGCATGGCCAGCGTGCCGCAGAAGCTGCACAGCATCATCAGCCAGAGAGCCGGCCGGGTCACGGCCGGCACGGGGGGCGTGGCGGTCACGCCGCGGGCGGCCAGGCCCGGACGGGTGCCGGGCGGGCTGCGGGGGAACGGGGTGGGCGGGCCCGTGTCATCCCGCCAGTCTGACGCCGATGCTGCACTGCGTCACGGGGTAGGCGGCATCAACCCGCCTCGATCTCCTCGCGCAGCATCTCCAGCTCCAGCCACTCCTCCTCCGCCGCCGCCAGCTCCGCCTGCCGCTGGGCCGTCATCTCGGAGGCCTTGGCGAAGCGCGCCGGGTCGCGGGCGTAGAGGCCGGGATCGGCCAGGATCTCGCCCAGCCTGGCGATTTCGGCGGAGAGCTTCTCCATCCGGCCCGGCAGGGTCTTGAGCGCCTGCTGCTCCTTCATCCCCAGCTTGCGGCGCGAGGCCGGCGCGGGCGTAGCGGCGGGGGCCAGCCCGGACGCGGCCCGCGGGGTGGCGGCCGGCGCCACGGCCTCCGGCGCCCGCGCCCGTACCCCGTGCCCGCGCTGGGCCACCATGTCGGAGTAGCCACCGGCGTATTCCTGCCAGCGCCCGTCGCCCTCATAGGCGATGACCCCGGTCACGGTGCGGTCGAGGAAGTCGCGGTCGTGGCTGACCAGGATGACCGTGCCGGGATAGTCCGCCACCAGCTCCTGCAGCAGGTCCAGCGTCTCCAGGTCCAGGTCGTTGGTCGGCTCGTCCAGCACCAGCAGGTTGGACGGCCGGGCGAGGGCGCGGGCCAGCAGCAGCCGCCCGCGCTCGCCGCCCGAGAGCACGCCCACCGGGGTGCGCGCCTGCTCCGGCAGGAACAGGAAGTCCTTCATGTAGCCGATGACGTGCCGGGGCGTGCCGCCGACATGCACCGTGTCCCCCCGCCCCCCGGTCAGCGCGTCCGAGAGGGTGATGTCCGGGTCCAGCGTGGCGCGGCGCTGGTCCAGGCTGATCATCTCCAGCCCCGTGCCCAGCCGCACCTCGCCGGAATCCGGGGCCAGCGCGCCGGTCAGCATGGAGAGCAGCGTGGTCTTGCCGGCTCCGTTCGGCCCCACGATCCCCACCCGGTCGCCGCGCAGGATGCGGGTGGAGAAGGGGCGGACCACCGCACGGCCGCCATAGGATTTCGCGATCTCCTCCGCCGCGACGACCAGGCTGCCGGAGCCGCTGCCCTCGGCCGCCGCCATGCTGACCCGGCCCACCGCGCCCACCCGCTCCCGCCGCCGCTTGCGGAGCTCGTGCAGCTCGCCCAGCCGACGGACGTTGCGCTTGCGCCGGGCGGTGACGCCGTAGCGCAGCCAGTCCTCCTCCCGCGCGATCTTGCGGGTCAGCTTGTGCGCGGCGGCCTCCTCCTCCTCCAGCACCTGGTCGCGCCAGCCCTCGAAGGCGGCGAAGCCCTGCTCCAGCCGGCGGGTGGTGCCGCGGTCCAGCCAGACCATGGCGCGGGAGAGGGTCTCCAGGAAGCGCCGGTCGTGGCTGATGAGGACGAGGGCGGAGCGCATGCCGCGCAGCTCGCCCTCCAGCCATTCGATCGCCGGGAGATCGAGGTGGTTGGTCGGCTCGTCCAGCAGCAGGATGTCGGGCGAGGGCGCCAGCACCCGCGCCAGCGCCGCCCGCCGCGCCTCGCCGCCCGAGAGATTCCCCGGGGCCTCCTGCCCGGTCAGGCCGAGCTGTTCCAGCAGGTAGGCGGCGCGGTAGGGATCGTCGCCCGGCCCCATCCCCGCCTCGACATAGGCGAGGGTGGTGGCGAAGCCCGAGAGGTCCGGCTCCTGCGGCAGGTAGCGCACGGTGGCGCCGGGCTGCACGAAGCGGGTGCCACCGTCCGGTTCCACCAGCCCGGCCGCGACCTTCAGCAGGGTGGACTTGCCCGAGCCGTTGCGGCCCACGAGGGCCAGCCGCTCGCCCGGTGAGACGGAGAGCGAGGCGCCGGCGAGGAGGGGCGTGGTGCCGAAGCTCTGGCGGATGTCGGTGAGGAGGAGGAGCGGAGGAGGAGCCATGTCGGCCGCGCCCTTAGCACGGGACGCGGGCCTTGGCGCGGCGGGCGAGCAGCGGCGGCGCCTTGTCCGGGCCGCCCGGTCCGGGCGAGGATGCGGCGGCACGGCGGAGAGCGGGGATGACGGGCGCGGACGGGCGGATGCTGCATCTCGGGGCCTTCCTCTACACCCCCGGCAACCACTCCGCCGGCTGGCGCCAGCCGGACGCCGTTCCCTCCACCGACATGGACTTCGCGCAGTACGTCGCCATGGCCCACACCGCCGAGCGCGGGAAGATGGACATGCTGTTCTTCCAGGACACGGCGGCGGTGAACGGCAGCGCCGGGCTGACCGGCGGCAGCGGCATCCGCCCGAACCAGGGGCGGCAGGTGCATCTCGCGCCCGTGGAGCTGATCGCGGCGCTGGCCGCGGTGACGACGCGCATCGGCCTCGTCTCCACCGCCACGACCACCTACAACGAGCCGTACAACGTCGCGCGCGCCTTCGCGACGATCGACCACATCAGCGGCGGCCGCGCCGGCTGGAACCTCGTCACCTCGCAGAGCGAGGACGAGGCGGGGAACTTCAGCCGCGACAAGCATGTCGAGCACGGGCTGCGCTACGAGCGCGCGGAGGAGTTCTACGACGTCGTCGCGGGGCTGTGGGACAGCTGGGACGCGGACGCCTTCCTCCACGACAAGGAGCAGGGCGTCTACTTCGACCGCGACAAGGTCCACTACCTGCACCACAAGGGCGGGCACTTCTCCGTCCGCGGGCCGCTGAACGTCTCTCGCACGCCGCAGGGGCGGCCGGTGGTGTCGCAGGCCGGGTCGTCCGAGGCGGGGATGGAGCTGGCGGCGCGCACCGCCGACCTGGTCTTCACCGCCCAGACCACCGTGGCCGAGGGCCGCGCCTTCTGCGCCGACCTGCGCGCCCGCGCCGTGCGGCACGGCCGCGCGCCCGGGGACATCAAGGTCCTCCCCGGGCTGATGCCCGTGCTCGGCCGCACCGAGGCGGAGGCGCGCGAGCGCTACGAGGCGCTGCAGGCGATGCTGTCGGAGGAGACGTCGATGCGCGCCCTGGCACGGCTCTGCGGCGGGCTGGACATCTATGCCTTCGACCCGGACGGGCCGCTGCCGGAGCTGCCGGATTCCAACGCCGCCCGCGCGCGCCAGGACATGGTGCGCCGCTGGGCGCGCGAGGACGGGCTGACCATCCGCCAGGTCGCGAAGCGCCTCGGTGCGTCCCAGGGGCACCACCTGGTCCATGGCACGCCGGAGCGCTTCGCCGACCTCATGGGGGAATGGCTGCGGGAGGGCGCCTGCGACGGCTTCAACCTGCTCTTCCCCTACTTCCCCGGCCCCCTGGAGGATTTCGTGGACTGGGTGGTGCCCGTCCTGCAGGAGCGCGGCATCTACCGCCGCGACTACGCCGGCACGACGCTGCGCGAGCATCTGGGCGTGCCGGTGCCGCGCAGCCGCCACGCCGGGTGAGGGCCAGGCCCAGCTCCCCCGCCGCCGGCAGGCCATCGCGCCGCTCTCCCACCCGCACCGGAACTGCCGCCCCGGCGCATGGGCGCCGATGCCGAGCCACTCCGGGCGGTCCTCGACCGGCCGGGGCAGCGGCGCCGCCTCGACGCTGTCGGCGGAATCCAGGCTGCCGGTGCCGTGGGAGCGGTGATCACGGGTAGGGGACGACCGGCCGGCTGCGCGCCACGCGCGGGTCGTTCAGGCACGGCCAGGGCGAGCGGGGGACGGACGCGCATCGGTCCCCCCGGCTCGCCGGTCGGGCCCGCGCCCTCGCGGCGAGGAGGAATCGGCCGGTTCAGCGCCGTCAAGGGCGGGTTGGGCCCTTCCCTGCCCCCGCTCCTCCCGCACGCATGGGCGGGCCGCATTCCCGGCGCTGGTGCGGCGCGGCACGCCCCCCTATATCCGCCTCACCGCAGGGTCGCGCCATTTCGCCTGGCCCACGTTTCCCGCGAGAGGACAGGGATCGAGCAGGGCGCCCGGAGGGACCGGGACCGACGCCCCGCCACGCCCTTGCTTCCGCGACCACCCGAAGCAAGGCGCCGTTCCGCGCCCGATGCCGTGGCCGCATCCGGCCCCGCATCGCCTCTCCTCTGGATACCGAATGCCCTTTCCTGTTCTTCCCGCCCCGCTGGCCCAGGCGCTGACCGAGCGCGGCTATGCGGAGCCCACCCCCGTCCAGGCCGCCGTGCTGGAGGCCGAGGCCGGCACGCGCGACCTGCTGGTCTCCGCCCAGACCGGCTCCGGCAAGACCGTCGCCTATGGCCTCGCCATGGCCTCGGACCTGCTCGGTGACGGCGAGCGCCTGCCCCCGGCCGGCGCGCCGCTGGCCCTGGTCGTCGCCCCCACCCGCGAGCTGGCGCTCCAGGTCCGCCAGGAGCTGTCCTGGCTCTACGCCCCGGCCGGCGGCCGGGTCGCCGCCGGCGTCGGCGGCATGGACCCGATCGCCGAGCGGCGCGAGCTGGCGCGCGGCGCCCACCTCGTCGTCGGCACGCCGGGCCGGCTGCGCGACCATATCGAGCGCGGCAACCTGCGCACCGAATCCCTGCGCGTCGTCGTGCTGGACGAGGCGGACGAGATGCTCGACCTCGGCTTCCGCGAGGAGCTGGAGGCGATCCTCGACGCCGCCCCCGAAGGCCGCCGCACGCTGCTCTTCTCCGCGACCATGCCGCGCGAGATCGAGGCGCTGGCCCAGCGCTACCAGCGCGATTCCCTGCGCCTCGCCATCGCCGGCGAGGGCCGCCAGCACGGCGACATCGAGCACCGCGCCATGCTGGTCGCGGGGCACGAGCTGGAGCGCGCCGTGGTGAACGTGCTGCGCCTGGAGGACCCGCGCATCGCGATGGTGTTCTGCGCCACCCGCGCCGCGGTCGCCCGCCTGCACGGCAACCTCTCCGAGCGCGGCTTCTCCGCCGTGGCCCTGTCCGGGGAGCTGACCCAGGCGGAGCGCACCCGCGCCCTGCAATCCCTGCGCGACGGCCGCGCCCGCATCTGCGTCGCGACCGACGTCGCCGCGCGCGGCATCGACCTGCCCGACCTGGGCCTGGTCATCCATGCCGAGCTGCCGCGCGACCCGGAGACTCTGCTGCACCGCTCGGGCCGCACCGGCCGTGCCGGGCGCAAGGGCATCAGCCTGATGCTGGTCCCGCCCGGCCGCCGCCGCATGGCCGAGCGCCTGCTGGCCGGTGCCCGGCTGCAGGTCGCCTGGATGGCGCCGCCCTCCTCCGAGGCGGTGCATGCCCGCGACGACGAGCGGCTCGCCGCCCAGGCGGGCGCGCTGCTGGCCGAGGAGATGGGCGAGAACGACCTGGCGGTCGCCCGCGCCCTGGCCGCGGAGCACGGCGCCGAGGCCCTGGCCGCGGCCCTGGTCCGCACCCTGCGCGCGCCGCTTCCGGCGCCGGAGGACCTCTCCCCCATCGCCGATCGCGGTCCACCGCGCGACCGTGACAACGCCGCCCCGCGCGAGGGAGGCGACGGCGTGTGGTTCCACATGAACGTGGGCCGCAACGACCGCGCCGATCCGCGCTGGCTGCTGCCGCTGCTCTGCCGCCGTGGCGACGTGTCGCGGCAGGAGATCGGCCGCATCCGCATCCTGGGCGACGAGACACAGTTCGAGGTCTCCCCCCGCGCCGCGGCGCATTTCGCCACCGCCATCCGGCGCTCCTCGGACGAGGACGAGGTGCGGATCGAGCCGATGCACGGCCAAGCCCGCCCGTCCCACGCCCCGGCGCACCGCCCGCACCGCGCCGGCCCGCCGCGCCGCGCGGTGCCAGGCAAGGCACCGCGCCCGGCCATGGCGCGCCGCGCCCGTTAACGGGGCGCCCGCCGGTCGGCGCCTTCGCGCGCCGCCGGCCTTCCCCCGGTCCCCGGCAGGAGTTTGATACGGTAGACGGCCCCTTCGCTCGCTGATCTCAACAGCCGTGAGCCTGGCACATCGATGCCGCTCAAGGGCCGTCCACCGTATCAAGCGCCTTGTGCGCGTGCGTTTGATTGGGAGCCGGGCGCGGACTGCATCAGGGCCAGCGGTCAACAGGCGCATCAATAGGCCGGACACATGACCGCACCCGACCGCGGCCTCTCAACGTCCCATCCCACTTGCACCAAGGGGGCCGTCCACACATGGCTCTACGCGGTGGGTGTCAGCTTCCGGGCTGAACCCTGACGGAGCTCGGACAGGCGGGACTCCGAAAAAGCTTCAGAAGGCGTCAGTGAGAGCAGAGGCCGTACCCGCCGAGGAGCATGGCTCCTCGGCGCTGTGACCCCGTCGCAGGCTGTCCCGCGGTAGCACTCACCGGGTCCAGGGCCCGCAGGGTCCTGGCGGAGTGGGGGTACGGGGGCGAGGCAGCGCCTTGCCCCCGGGCCACGGGCGCCCCCGCGCCGGCACGGATCAAGGGGGCATCCAGCCGTCCGTATCAGTCGCCGCGGCGCAGGACGTTCCCCTCGCCGCTGATCTCCGCCTGGGGCACCGGAACGCCGGGCGGGGCGGTCCAGACGACCTCATGCCGTGCTCCGGCCAGGCTGATCCGGATCGGACCGGCCAGCCGCAGCCGGAGGCGGGCTTCGGCGCCGTTCACCTCCACCCGCGCGTCGGGGCCGGTGCCGATCCCCGCCTCCACCCGCTCCTGGGCGCCGTTGACCAGCAGAAGGCCGCGCAGCTTGCCGCTGACCGTCACGCTGTTCCCCTCGCCCGAGACGTCGAGGCTGGCGGCGGAAGGCAGGGCGATGACGTGGCGCGCGCCGCCCACGATGATGTGGCCGCATTCGCCGCTGAGGGTGATGCGGTTGCCCATGCCGCTGATGGTCACGTCGCGCCCGCCGCAATCCACCTCCCGGGACTGCATCGCCCCGCCGATCTCCAGCGGTGCCGCCCGGACGGGGACGGCCATGACGGTCGCGGCGAGGAGAGCGAGCGGCAGGGTCAGGCGCATGGCTTCAGGGGCCTCCGGCTGGTTCGGGCGTCGCCGCCCGGGGCATGGAGGTAGGGCAACCGGGCCGGGGGGCAACCACCGGGCCGGCCGCGCGGCCGGCTACAGGGGCAGGCGCCGGACGACGGCGTGGCTGGGCGCCGCCACGGTGCCCGTGCCCAGCCCGGCCTGGTTGCTGCTGCCGACGGCCATGATGCCGTTCGGGGGCAGCTTCCCCTGGTCCGCCAGCAGACCGGCCTGGGCCGGGCAGGCGGTGCGGCCGGCGGTGTTGCCGGCGGCGACGCAGAGCATCACCTCCTCCGACAGCGCGACCGCTGCCCGGCACAGCCGGCAGCTTCCGTCGCAGGCCAGGAAGCCCCAGCGGCGGCGGTGGATGCCCAGGCTCATATTGGCCACCCGCAGGCCGGGCCCCTCCGCCGGCTGCGGCCGGTGGCGCAGCCAGTCCATGGCGGCGAGCAGGTTCTCCTCGGAGCCCTGCCCATTCGCGCCCACCACCTTCAGCACCACCAGGAAGGGCGGCGGCAGGCCGGGCTTCTGCAACCGCAGCAGCATCGCCACCGCCGTGCCGTGGCCGACCCGGTCCTCGATTCCCTCGCCGGTGAAGTCCACCGTCTCGGCGATCTGGGACGCCAGCAGCGGGTGGCCGGTGAGGATGCCGGTGTCCAGCACGGCGACCTGGGCCATGGCCGTGGGGTCGTAGCGGCATTCGTCGAGCCGCCAGGGCTGGCGCCAAAGTGCCTCGAAGCGCGCGGCATCCGGGGCGGGAGCGTGCTGCCGATAAGCCATCTCCAGCGTCGGCCGCAGGTGATCCGGCGCCTCGCAGCCGAAGTACCGGCCGCTCTCCGGGTCGCGCCAGCTCTCCAGCTGCGCGAAGTCGCCGGGCCCGCCCGTGTCGAACAGCTCGACCGGGTCCTCCGCCTCGCTCATGGCCCGGCCGCCCTCAGCGCCAGGCCAGCGCCAGGGCGAGGACCAGGGCCGCCAGCCCGATCCCCAGCAGCGGCACGGCGAAGGGCTCCAGCCGCGTGCCCAGGTCGGGCGGCGAGCGGTCAGAGAAGACGCGGACATGCTTGGGCATCTTCACCGCCACGATGCCGGCCAGCGCTGCGCCGATCCCCGCCAGCGCCAGGCCGGAGTTGGTGGTGGAAAGCTTCGCCCCAGCCGCCTCAGCCGAGAACTGCACCGCCCCGCCCAGCCCCAGTGCGACCAGCACCGCGCCCAGCAGCACCAGGACCAGCCCGACCCCGATCAGCGCCGTGTAGGTGACGGACGGCCTGGGCTGGGCTGGCATGGGCGTTTCCGGATTCCGTGGCTGACCTCGCGGCCATCATGGTCCCGTCCGCGCAACGATCACAAGAACGACCTGCGCGGGCTTTTCGTGGCATCCCGCGCGCGGCAGGCTGGCCGGGTCGTGCCGCGATCGCGCGGCAGCCGCCGCGAGAGGAGAAGGGCCATGGCCGAGCTTCAGGCCGTCCGTCAGCACGCGCTGGACTGGATCACCGCGAACGAGGAGCGGCTCTCCGCCTTCAACGCGCGCATCTGGTCGCATGCCGAGCCCGCCTGGCGCGAATACAAGTCGGTGCGCGACTACGTCGAGATCCTGCGTGCCGAGGGCTTCGAGGTGGAGGAAGGCTCCGGCCAGATGCCCACGGCCTTCGCCGCGCGCTGGGGCTCGGGCGGGCCGGTGCTGGCGAGCTTCTCGGAATACGACGCGGTGCCGGGCAACTCGCAGCAGGTCGTGCCCTACAAGGCGCCGCGCGAGGGGCTGCATCCCTATGCCGCCGGGCATACCGACCCGCATTCCGTCCTCGGCACCGCGGCGCTGACGGCGATGCTCGCGACCAAGGCGGCGCTGGAGGCGACGGGGACCCAGGCGACGCTGAAGCTGTTCGGCGAGCCGGCGGAGAAGGTCTGCGGCTCCAAGCCGATCCACGCGGCGAAGGGTTATTTCGACGATCTCGACGCGGCGGTGGTCTGGCATCCCTGGCCCGCGAACACGGTGACGTCGGAGACGCATTTCGGCGCCTACTGGAGCGTGGTCATCTCCTTCGAGGCACCTTCGCCCGAGACCTGGATCGACCCGCGCCTCGTGCCCATCGAGGGCGCCCATGCCGCGGCGCGCTGCCCCGGCGCGGTGGACGCGCTGTGCCTGATGTACACGATGACGAAGTACACCAAGGAGGCGATGTTCCCCCACGCGGGATCGTGGACGCTGAACGAGTTCATCCTGGGCGACGGCGGCGCCACCTCGGACAACCTCGCGCCGCGCTTCAGCCAGATCCAGTATTCCTGGCGCGCCTCCTCGCTCGGCATCATGGAGCAGATCTGGCGCGTGCTGGCGAACAACGCGCGCCAGGCGGCCGCCACCACGGGCTGCAAGGCCTTCGTGCGCTGGGTGACCAAGACCCGCGTCGGCCTGCCCAACACGGTGATGACCGAGGCGACCTGGGCGAACCTCCAGGAGGTGGGCGCACCGGTCTATGGCGAGGCGGCGAAGGAATTCGGCCGCGCCATGCAGAAGGAGCTGGGGCTGGAGCCGATGGAGGACCCCTTCATCGCCAGCGTCTCCCGCCTCACCCCGCCCGCCGAGTTCGAGGCGGCGCTGCGCCGCAGCCTGCCCGACTGGCAGAAGCACCTCAGCGCCGACGACTACGTGGAGTATTCCTGGCACTGCCCGACGGTCCGCCTCCTCGCCGGGCGGCCGCGGCTGCGCGCGCCGGAGGGCGGCTACAGCTATCCCAACTGGACCTACAACGCCCTCGGCGGCCTGCCCGCCGCGGTCGATCCGGGCCTGTTCGTCGCGGCGCGCACCATGGCGCTGACGCTGGTCGACCTGGCCGCCAAGCCCGGCCTGCTCGACGCCGCCCAGGCGGAGTTCCGCGAGCGCACCGGTGGCGGCGTGGGCGGCAGCCAGTGGGTCGGCCCGCTGCTGCCGGCCGATTTCGACCCGCCGGTGGACCTGCGCTGGCCGGAATACGTCACCACCGTGCGTGGCGAGGAATGGTGCATCCCCACCCCGCATGAGGGCACCGGGGCGGGCGAGGCGCTGTAGCGGGCCGGCCTGCCTGCGCGATGCGGGACGGCGTGGGCCGCCTTCACCTTCCCGGGAGGCGGTCGGCGCCCCGGCCGGTGGGGGCGTTGCGTCCCGGGGTACCCGCGGGGCGCCCACGGGGTGATGGCTCCCGCATCCCGCACCGGCACGGAGAGGAGGAACAGATGAAGGCACAGGGTTCTGCCGTCTGGCAGGGCGGGCTCAAGGATGGCAAGGGCATGCTGTCGACGAGGAGCGGTGCGCTCAAGGACGTGCCCTACGGCTTCGCCAGCCGCTTCGAAGGCCAGCCGGGGACCAACCCGGAGGAGATGATCGGCGTCGCCCATGCCGGCTGCTTCAGCATGGCGCTGTCCAACATCCTGGGCGAGGCGGGGCTGAAGGCGGAGCGCCTGGCGACCACCGCCGAGGTCACCCTGGAGAAGGTCGCCGACGGCTTCGCCATCACCCAGGTCCACCTCACCCTGAAGGCCAGGGTGCCAGGCGTGGAGGACGCGGCGTTCCAGGAGCTGGCCGCCAAGGCGAAGGCGGGCTGCCCCGTCTCCAGGCTGCTCAAGGCGGAGATCACGCTCGACGCCTCGCTGGAGGCGTGAGCCGGAGCCGTCACGGCGCGCCGGCCGCTCCGTGACGGTCGCCGGGCGATTTCCGCCGCCCGGCCGGAGCCCCCACAGACCGGAAGTGCCCACGGAGAGGGCGCCCATGGACAGGGCGCACACGGCGTGCCGTCACGCCGTGCCGGGCGGCGTGCGACGGCTCAGCGGGTGACGGTCTGCCGCGCCGTGGAGGCCTGTACCGTCCGCTGCGGTGCCGCCGCGGAGCGGTTGGTCGAGGCCGGGCGGGTGGTGGCAGGACGGTTGGACCGGGTCGTCGCAGCCGCCGGCGTGGTGGCGCAGTCGCCGAAGCCATGCGGGTTGGACAGGTTGTTGGCCTGCGCCACCGCGCTCAGCGCCGAGCTGTCGGTCGGGGCGGCCAGCGCGGCGTCGAACATCGGCCGGGCGTTGGCGCAGAAGCGCGTGCCCTGTCGGATGCCGTCCTGCGACTGCGCATTGGCCAGGGTGGTGATGTAGCCGTCCAGCGCCTTCGTGCCGCCGGCCCGGCGATAGCTGGCGGTGAGGGTCCGGAAGGACGAGGTCAGCTCGCGCTCGTAGCGCTTCACGAAGGCGTTGTAGCGGTCGTGCTCGCCGCAGGTCAGCGCGATGACCATCAACTGGCTCTGCAGCGCGCGGACGTCGAAGGCGGTCTTCTCGGCGGGCTGGACGCACTGGGTCTGGGCCATGGCGGGCAGGGCGGCGCCGGTGAGGGCCATGGCCAGACCAGCGACCAGGAAGCGGGACGGCATCATTGTGGCCGGTGTCTCCGAAGGAAGAGGTGGCGAGGGCAGCCCTGCCCCCAGCGCGGCATATAGCCCGCGCCTTCCGGCCTGCCCAGCAAGAAGCCGCGGCTGTTGCAATCCCAGGTCAATGGGTTGCAGGACGTTGCGAAAATGCCATGTCAGCTTCGGGCAGCGGCGGGCGGCGTTCGGGCCCCGCCCCGTCGCTGCAGCCGGCCCAGCCGCGCCAGTTGGCGGTCGAGGAAGTCCAGGCTCCTCGCCTGCCCCGGCGAGGCGTCGGCCAGCCAGAAGGCCAGCACGGAGGCGTAGAGCCCCAGCAGCGTGGCCCGCCGCGTGTACCAGGACAGGTCGTCGGAACGGTCGCCCGCCGCAGCCCAGACCGCATCCGCCGTGCGGGCGGCCGTGCGCGCCGCCGGGCGGGCATTCCAGGGCAGGGCGAGCAGCGCCACCGCGCGGCGGACCGCCTCGCGGTGCGGCGCCGCCTGTTCCAGCCGCAGGGCGAGCAGGGCCCGGATGCGCTGCGGCGTCCGCAGCCCCTCCGTCCGCCCCTCGCGCGCCGCGGTCTCCGCCATGTCGCGATCGGCCAGGTCGCACCAGGCCTCCAGGAGGCCGGTCGGGCCGGTGGGGAAGAGCGAGTCCGCCACCTCCGGCGGCTCGCCAAGGTCGCGCAGGCCCGCCGCCATCGCCGCCCGGGTCCAGCCCAGAGCCGGAACATGCGGCAGGGTGGCGCGGATCAGCGCGTCGCGCTCCGGGCTGCGCTCGATGGCCGGGATCACCGGGCCGGCTCCGGTGACGCGGGACGGGCGGCGTGGCGGGCCACCTCCTCCTGGAAGCCGAGCTGCCGCAGGTCGTGCATGCGCATCAGGTAGAGCAGGCCGTCGAGGTGGTCGACCTCGTGCTGGATCACCCGCGCGGACAGGCCCTCCGCCTCGCCGGCCAGGCGCCGGCCCTCGGTGTCGTCCGCCTCCCAGGCGAGGCGGCGGGCGCGCGGCACCAGCCCGCGCAGGCCAGGGATGGAGAGGCAGCCCTCCCACCCCTCCTCCACCGCCCCGTCCAGCGCGGCGATGACGGGATTGACGAAGACCCGGGCCGAGTCGCCATCCCGCATGACGAAGAGTCGCAGCGGCACGTGCACCTGCGGCGCCGCCAGCCCCACCCCGCCGGCATCGGCCATCGTCTCGATCATGTCGGCGGCCAGGCGGCGGATCTCCGGCGCGGCGGGATCGGCCACGGGCTCCGCCCGTTGCAGCAGCACCGGGTGTCCCATGCGCGCGATCTTCAGCAATGCCATGCCCGAACGGTCTCCCCAGGCCCTGTCGCCCCCGCACATCTGGGTTGCGGCGCAGCACGCGTAAGGGCTTTCCTCCGCCCCTTCGCCCGTGCTATCGGCGCCGCTCCCGAAGGGCAGGCCCTGCGCCTGCCCCTTTGGCACGCCTTCATTCAACCAGACTCCATCCAACCGCACACCCATTCCCGAAGGAGAGCGAGCCGCGTGCAGGTCGTCGTTCGTGACAACAATGTCGATCAGGCCCTCAAGGCCCTGAAGAAGAAGCTTCAGCGCGAGGGCGTCTTCCGCGAGATGAAGCTCCGCCGGCACTACGAGAAGCCGTCCGAGCGCCGTGCGCGCGAGGCCGCCGAGGCCGTCCGCCGCGCCCGCAAGGTCGAGCGCAAGCGGCTGGAGCGCGAGGGCTTCTGAGCCCCGCGCCGCCTCCCCGCGCGGGAGGCGGACCCGTCCGTTACAGGAGAGAGGACCGCGGCACGGGCAAGCCCCGTGGTCCGCGGTTTTGTCATGCCCGGCCTCTTGCCCCAGGGCAGCCGGACCGGCGGGCAGCGGCGGCGTCCGGCCAGGGCGCCGGCCCGAACGGGAATTTTACCGATTCGATATGAAATCGGACCCTGCGGTGACCTTACGGTGCGGACCTCGCCGCGCCGAGGTCGCGCATGCCCGAACTCCTCCCCATCCCGGATGCCATCGGGGCCATCTACGCCGCCGCGGCCGATCCCTCGCTCTGGCCGGCGGCGCTGACCCGGCTGGCCGATGCCACGGGCGGGCTGGGCGGGATGATGGTCCACAACCTGGCACCGGACCGTGGCGGCTTCTGCACGGTCGGCCGGCTGCGGGACGACCTCAGCCGGCTCTACCAGCAACGGTACTACGACAACCCCTATAGCCACGGGCTGGCGGCCGCGCCGCCGGGGCAGCCGGTCATCGCCTCGGCCTGGGCCGACATGGAGCGGGTCCGCCGCTCCGCCCTGCAGGCCGACGTGCTCGCCCCCCAGCGCATCGTCGAGATGGTCTGCCTCACCCACCCCGCCTTCATGCAGAGCAGCAGCAGCGGCGGCTTCTCCGTCGTCCTGGACTCGCGGCAGGCGGCGGATGCGGGGCGGGTGGTCCGGCGCATGGCGCGGCTGGCGCCGCATCTGGGCCGTGCCCTGGATCTGGGGGTGCGGCTCGGCGCGACCCCGGGCGCGCCGCAGATGGCCGCCATGCTGGACCGGATGACGGGGGCGGCACTGCTCCTCGACGGGCTCGGCCGCATCCTGCAGGCCAATGCGATGGCCGAGGCGCTGCTCCGCCAGACTGACGGCCTCTCGGTCGAAGCGGCCGGCGGCCTGCGCCTGCGCCTGCGCGCCGCTATCCCGTCGGAGCAGCGTGCGCTGGCGCAGCGCCTGCGCCAGGGCCTGGCCACGGCGGCCGGCCAGGACGAAGCGCCGGGCGGGCCGCTGCGGCTGACGCGCCCCTCGGGCCGGCCTGCGCTGCTGCTCCTCGCCTTCCCGCTGCCGCCCGCCGCCTTCGAGCCCTGGCAGGCCTCCGGCCACCCCCGCCTGCTGGTGCTGGTGGTGGAGCCGGAGGCACCGCTGCAAGCCTCCGCCGCGCTGCTGCGCGAGGCCTTCGGGCTGACCGGGGCCGAGGCCCGGGTGGCGTGGCTGATCGCCGGCGGGATGAGCGTGCCGCAGGCGGCGGCGCGGCTGGGCGTCTCGCCGGCCACGGTGAAGACCCATCTCGCCGGCTGCTTCGGGAAGACCGGGCTGCGCTCCCAGACATCCCTCGCGCGGCTCCTCAGCGCGTTGCCACCGGCGTCGCGCCGACCGTGACGGCGCGCCCGGCCGGCGCCCCGGTCGGCGCCCCGGTCGGCGCGGTGGCCGCCTCCAGGAAGCCCAGGACGCGGTCGATCGCATCGGTGCTCACCACACTGTCCTGGCGGACCGGCGCGAGCCGCCCGGGCGCGATGGGCAGGGACACGGCCGCCCCCTGGGCGGCCCCGTAGTCCCAGCCATACGTGGCCAGCGGGTAGTCGTGCCACAGGCGCGGCATCCGCCCGAGCCCGGCCAGGCCGCGCCGCAGCGACGCACAGGCACCCGGCGGGTCGCGCGCATCGCGGCCGGCCCACAGCACCGCGACCGGGGCTCCGGACCAGGGCCGGTCCTCGGCATAGCCCTCCTGCGCCAGGGCGGCGCAACCGGGGTAGAGCGCCACATGGGCGGCCGGGCGCGGCCCGAAGGGGCCCAGCACCGACGTCGCCTCCTCCTCGGCCCCGGCCATCAGGGCGGTGCGTCCGCCGGCCCCCCAGCCGATCACGGCCAGGCGCGCCGCATCGATCTCGCCATCCTCGGCCAGCCGCGCGATCAGCTCGTGCAGGGCCTGGATGCGCCCGGGGGCGTCGGCCGCATCGTCGGGAGCGGTGGCGGGCCGGTCGCCATCCGCGGGGTGGGGATGCAGCTCGATCTCCAGCACTGCCCATCCCCGCCGGAGCAACGCATCCCCCAGGGCGAAGACCCGGTCGTCCAGCCCCTGCCCGTCATCCAGCAGGATCGCCGCGGGGTAGGGCGCCGTGCCGGCGGGGCGGATGAGCAGCCCGGCCAGGGCACCGGGCGGCAGGCCGGGCAGGTCGTGCCGCAGGGACAGGACCTCGGCCCGTTGCGCAGGAGCCGCGCGGGCCGCGGCCGGGCCGGCGACCAGGCCGGCAAGGCCGGCCCCGGCGAGGAGGGTGAGCAGGACGGAAGGCTGGCGGGTGGACATGATGGACCTCCTGGCGACGGCGTCTCCTGGGCCGGTCGCCGGCGTGTCCGGCCGACCGCGTCCGGGACGCTGCGGCGGAATTCGTTCCGATTCATCAACCGATCGGGGGAGAGGCGCCGCCGCTTGCCGGGGGCCGGGGCCGGGACCACCTCCGGCGGGCGGCATCCCTCCCGCGAAGGCGGCGGATGTGCCAGTCTGCCGGTCCGTCGCGGCGCTCCGCCGGGACGCCCGCGGCCTATCGCCTCAGGGAGTCGTCCATGATCCGCCTGCCCGAGCCGAAGCCCGAGATTCTCGCCCGGCGCGAGGAGATCGTCGCCGCGCTGCGCGCCATCGTCCCCGGGGGTCCGCTGGGCGAGGGGGTGATCGGCGAGGCGGTCCGCCTCCGCCCCTACGAGACGGACGGGCTTTCCGCCTATCGCCAGCCGCCGCTCGCCGTGGTGCTGCCGCAGACGACGGAGCAGGTGGCGGCGGTGCTGCGCTACTGCCACCGCAACGGCATCCGGGTGGTGCCGCGCGGGGCGGGGACCTCGCTCTCCGGCGGGGCGCTGCCGCTGGCCGATGCGGTGGTGGTCGGGCTGATGCGGATGAACCGCATCCTGGAGATCGACCTGGACGACCGCCTCGCCGTGGTGGAGGCGGGGGTGACCAACATCGGCATCACGAAGGCGGTGGAGGGCGACGGCTTCTTCTACGCGCCCGACCCGTCCAGCCAGCTCGCCTGCATGATCGGCGGCAACGTGATGATGAACTCGGGCGGCGCGCACTGCCTGAAGTACGGCGTCACCGCCAACAACCTGCTGGGCGTGAAGCTCGTCACCATCGAGGGCGAGGTCATCGACATCGGCGGCGATCACCTCGATGCCGCGGGCTATGACTGGCTCGGCCTGATCACCGGCAGCGAGGGGCAGCTCGGCATGGTCACGGAGGTGACGGTGCGCATCCTGCGGGGCCCGGAGGGGGCGCGCGCCATGCTCGCCGCCTTCAGGGCGAACGAGGTCGCAGGCCAGGCGGTGGACGCCATCATCGGCAGCGGCATCATCCCCGTGGCGCTGGAATTCATGGACAGGCCCGCGATCCATGCCTGCGAGGCCTTCGCCCATGCCGGCTATCCGCTGGACGCGGAGGCGATGCTGATCATCGAGGTGGAGGGCAGCCCGGCGGAGCAGGACATGCTGCTCGACCGCATCAAGGAGATCTGCGCCCGCTTCGACCCGATCAGCCTGAAGGTCTCGCAATCCGTCGAGGAGAGCATGGCGATCTGGAAGGGCCGCAAGGGCGCCTTCGGGGCCGTCGGCCGCATCTCGCCCGACTACCTCTGCATGGACGGCACCATCCCGACCGGCGAGCTGCCCAACGTGCTGCGCCGCATGGGCGAGATGTCGGACGCCTACGGCCTCAAGGTCGCGAACATCTTCCACGCGGGCGACGGGAACCTGCACCCGCTGATCATGTTCGACGCCAACGACCCGGAGAGCTTCCGCAAGGCGGAGGCCTTCGGCGCGGACATCCTGAAGCTGTGCGTCGAGGTCGGCGGCTGCCTGACCGGCGAGCACGGCGTCGGCGTGGAGAAGCGCGACCTGATGGACGTGCAGTTCGACGCGCGCGAGCTGGACCAGCAGCGCCGCATCAAGAGCGCCTTCGACCCGCAATGGCTGCTGAACACGGCGAAGGTCTTCCCGCTGGACGGTCTGCCGGAGGCGGCGCGCGCCACCACCCCGGCGCTGGCCGCGGAATGAGCGACCTGCTGGCCCCGGCCGACGAGGCGGGCGTGGCCGCCGCCGTCGCCGCCGCCCATGCCGCGGGCGAGCCGATCGCCGTGGAGGGCGGCGGCAGCAAGCGCGCGCTGCTGCGCCCGGTGCAGGCGGCGCGGACGCTGTCGCTGCGCAACCTCTCCGGCATCACGCTGTACAAGCCGCAGGAGCTGGTGCTCTCCGCGCTCGCGGGCACGCCGATCCCGGAGATCGAGGCGGCGCTGGCCGAGAAGGGCCAGCAGATCATCGCCGAGCCGCCCGACCCGCGCCCGCTCTTCGGCGGCGAGGTTGCGGCCACGCTGGGCGGCACGGTCGCGACCAACCTGTCGGGGCCCCGCCGTATCTCCTGGGGCTCGATGCGCGACCACGTGCTGGGCGTGCGCTTCGTGAACGGGGAAGGCGAGGTGCTGCGCTCCGGCGGGCGGGTGCTGAAGAACGTCACCGGGCTCGACCTGTGCAAGCTGCTCTCCGGCAGCCACGGCACGCTGGGCGTGCTGACGGAGGTGACCTTCAAGGTGCTGCCGGCCGCCGAGGCGACGGCGACGCTCGCCGTGCGCGTGCCGGACCTGGCGCGCGGGGTGGCGGCGCTCTCCGCCGGGCTGGGCAGCCCCTTCGGGCCGAGTGCGGCGGCGCTGCTGCCCGACGGGCTGCCGCGCTGGGGGCTGGACGGGGCGACCGCCCTCCTCCGCCTGGAGGACTTCGCCGAATCCGTCACCTACCGCGCCGGGCGGCTGCGCGAGGCGCTGGGCGCCTTCGGCCCGCTGGCGCTGATCGAGGGCGGCACGTCCCGCGCCCTGTGGCGCTCGATCCGCGACGCGGAGGCGCTGGGCGCCGCGCCGGAGGAGGCGGTCTGGCGCCTCTCGGTGCGCCCCTCGGCGGCGCCGGCGCTGGCGCGGGCGCTGCGCGAGGCGTTCGAGGCAAAGCTGCTGCTCGACTGGGGCGGCGGGCTGGCCTGGGTGGCCGGGCCGGCGACCGAGACCGCGCATGCCGCCGTGGTGCGGGCGGCCGTGGCGGCCCGGGGCAGCTTCACCCTGTTCCGCGCCCCGGAGCCGCTGCGCGCGGCCGTGCCGGTGATGAACGACGAGGTCGCGCCGCTCGCCGCCCTGTCCCTCCGGGTGAAGGCGGCGATGGACCCGCGCGGCGTGCTCAATCCCGGCCGCATGCGCGCCGGCCTCTGACGGCGGGCGCCGCGGTGCCGGGGGGCTGGCGGGCGATGCGGGCGGAGGACCTGCCCGCCGTCGAAAGTGTGGCGGCGGCGGTGCATGCCGACTATCCCGAGGGAGCCGCGGTCTTCGCCGAGCGTCTGCGCCTCTTCCCCGCGGGCTGTCTGGTGCTGGAGCGAGAGGGGACAGTGACCGGCTACGTGGTCAGCCATCCCTGGCACCGCTCCCGCCCCCCCGCGCTCGACACGCTGCTGTGCGCGCTGCCCGGCGCGCCGGGCACCTACTACCTCCACGACATCGCCCTGCTGCCGGCGGCGCGAGGCGGTGGCGCAGCACGGGAGGCGCTGCGACGGCTGGAGGCGCTGGCGCAGCGGCAGGGGCTGGCCGAGATCTCGCTGGTCGCCGTCGGTGGGTCCGCCCCGTTCTGGCGGCGCCAGGGCTTCCGTGAAGTGGACGATCCGGCACTCGCCGCGAAGCTGCGCAGCTATGGCGAGGATGCCTGCTTCATGCAGCAGGCGCTCATACCGGCGGCGGGATGACCTGACCGGTCGTGCTGTGGTGTTCCGGCGTCGGCACTGGGAGGGGACGCCGTCCCCTCCCAGACCCTCCCCTGCCGGGGCCACAAGCGGGCCCCGGTCCCCGCTGGGAGTCTGGTGCTGCGCGGCTGCCGGTAGCCTCCGGGCTGAACCCTGACGGAGCGCGGACAGGCGGGACTCTGAAGAAAGCTTTCAGAGGGCGTCAGCGAGTGCGGAGGCCGTACCCGCCGAGGAGCCAAGCTCCTCGGCGCCTCGACCCCGCTGCAGACTGTCCCGCGGCAGCGCTGATCGGGTCCAGGGCCCGCAGGGTCCTGGCGGAGTGGGGGTACGGGGGCGAGGCAGAGCCTTGCCCCCGGGGAACGGGCGCACCCTACGCCGGCAGGGATCAGGGCATCGCACCGTCCGTATAGCGGGCAGAGGCACCCCGCTCATCGTCGGCCCGTGCCGCCAGCCAGCCGCCGCCCACCACCAGCGCGCCCGACAGCAGCACCCGCCAGCCCGGCTCGCCCTCTCCCGTCACGAGGAGCAGCAGGGTGGAGACGAGGGGCACGGCGTAGGCCAGCGTACCCAGCAGACGCGGATCGCCCCGCTTCATGCCGATATCCCAGAGGAAGAACGCCAGCCCCACCGGCCCCAGCCCGAGCAGCAGCACTGCCAGCGCCTGCCGCGCATCCGGCAGCACGCTCGCCTCCGTCGCCAGATGCGCCAGGGTGCCGAGCAGCGCCGCGCCGAGGCAGAACCCCGCCACGGCCTCGGTCGGCACGGCGGCGAGGCGGCGGGCGGTAACGGAATAGAGCGCCCAGACCAGCGCGGCGGCCACGGCGCAGGCGAAGCCGGTCCAGGCGTCGGGCGGGAAGGCGGCGCCCGCGCCCACCAGCACGGCGCAGCCCGCCGCGCCCAGTGCCACGCCCGCCAGCCGGCGCGGCCCCAGGGGCAGGCCAAGGACCGGGGCGGAGAGCAGGACGATCAGCAGAGGCCAGAGGTAGTTCAGCAGGTTCGCTTCCACCGCCGGCGCCAGCGCGAGGGCCGCGAAGTAGAGCGCGTGGTAGGAGAAGAGCCCGCCCACCCCGTGCAGCCAGACGATGGGCGGCTGGCGCAGGTCGCCGAGGTGGCCGCGCGCGGCCACGATGCAAAGGGAGGCGACGCCGGCCACCGCCAGGGCCATCGCCGTGATCTGCATCGGAGGCAGGCCTGCCGCCAGGCGGGACAGCACGCCGAGCAGGGACCACAGGGCCAGGGCCCCGAGCCCGGCGAGCAGCGCCCGATCGTCGCGCCGCCCGGCAACCGCGCCGGAAGGGTCGCGTTGAGGGGGCGATGTGGAGGCCGTCCCTCCCGACCCAACCCCCAATGCCACGGACCCGACCATCATGGGCTTCTTGCTACGCACCGTTATCACCGCCATCGCCTTCTGGGCCGCTTCGCGGCTGGTGAGCGGTATCCAGATTCCCGGCGTCTTTGGAACCCTGATGGCCGCGATCGTCTTCGGGCTGGTGAACGCGGTGGTGCGCCCGGTGCTGGCGACGTTGTCGCTGCCGCTGACCTTCATCACCCTGGGATTGTTCACCCTGGTGGTCAACGCGGCGATGTTCGGTCTCACCGCGCTGCTGATTCCGGGCATGCGGGTCCAGGGATTCGTCCCGGCAATCCTGGGTGCGATCGTCGTGGCCGTCGTCTCCTGGATCGCCAACAAGGTCATCGGCGACCGCAACGAGACGCTGGCGACGCGCTGAACACCGGCCGTCCCGGCTCGCTCCGGGTGCGTGACGACGATCAGGCGCCGTGGCCCAGGCCACGGCGCCTGTTTCGTTGCGGGGGCATCAGCCCAGGCGGATCTCCGCCTCGCGGATCAGGCCGGTCAGGATGTCCTCCTGCTGCTTCAGGAAGCCGCCGAAGGCATCAGGCGTGCTGGCCACCAGCTCGCCGCCGGTCGGCTCCAGCCTGGCGCGCACCGTGGGGTCCTGCGCGGCCTGCGCCACGGCGGCCTGTATGCGACGCAGGATCGGCTCCGCCGTGCCGGAGGCGGCGAACAGGCCGAACCAGTCCACCATGTCGAAGCCGGGCAGCACCGTCTCGGCCAGGGTCGGAACCTCGGGGCAGGCCGGGGTACGGCGCCCCCCGGTCACGGCCAGCAGCCGTGCCCGCCCCGCCTGCGCCGCCTGGGCGATGGTCGAAGGCGTCAGGATCACGGCATCGATCGCACCCGATGCGACGTCGCGGGCCGCATCGGTGGCGAGGCGGTAGGGCGAGTGGATCATCCGCACGCCCGCACGGCGCTGGAACAGCTCGCCCGTCAGGTGCCCGATCGCCGCGGCCGGAGGGGTGCCGTAGGTCACCGCGCCGGGGCGGGCGCGCAGGGTCCGGACGAACTCCTCGATGCCCTCCGCCGGGTAGTCCTTCCGCACCGCCAGCACCTGGTTGAAGAGGCAGAGCTGCGTCACCGGGGCGAAGGCGGTGCGGAAGTCGAAGGGGATGTCCGTCAGCAGCAGCGGGTTGGTGACGTGGTGCGCCGCGCCGATGAGGAAGGTGTAGCCGTCGCGCGGCGATTGCAGCACGGCACCGGCGGCGGGCACGGCGTTGCCGCCCGTCCGGTTCTCGATGACCACGGGCTGGCGCAACAGCTCCGAGGCGCGGGCGAAGAGCAGCCGCGCCATGGTGTCGGCGGCGCCGCCCGCGCCATAGGGGATGACGATGCGCACCGGGCGCGCGGGCCATTCCTCCGCCCGCGCGCGCCCTGGCCACAGCGCCGGGACGCAAAGCGCCGCTGACAGCGCCGGCAACCCGCGCCGCCCGATCGTGGACATGTCCTGCTTCTCCCGCGTCATGCCTATCCGATGACCAGCCCCACGCGGCGGACGAGGTCTCCGATGCGCTCGTCCTCCCGGCGCAGGAAATCGGTGAACTCGTCGGGCGTGTAGGGCAGCGCCTCCGCCACGAATTCCTCCAGCCGCGCCGCCACGGCCGGACTGCGCATGATCGTCAGCACCTCCCGGTTCAGTCGCTCGACGACCGGCTCCGGCGTTCCGGCAGGCACGACGATGCCCGTCCAGGAGAAGAAGACGAGGTCGGGGAAGCCCGCCTCCGGCATGCTGGGCACGTCCGGGAAGGCCGGCAGGCGCCCTGGCTCGGCCACCGCCAGCAGCCGCACCTCGCCGGCGCGGTACAGCGGGACGAGGTTGAACAGCGCCTCGAAGGACACCTGCACCTGCTGCGCCGCCAGCGCGGTCAGGGCGGGGGCGGAACCGGCGTAGGGGATGTGCTCCACCTTCACGCCGGCCGAGAGCTTGAACGCCTCCATGAAGACGTGGCTGATCGTGCCGGCGCCGGAGGAGCCATAGGAGAAGCGGTCCGGCTGTGCCCGCAGCAGCGCCACCAGCTCCTGCACCGTGCTGGCGGGGACGGAGCGGTGCACCGCCAGCGCCGCCGGGGTGCGTGTCAGCGGCACCACCGGGCGGAAGTCGCGCACGGGGTTGTAGGGGATGTTGCGGTAGAGGTGCAGGTTGGTGACGAGGTTGGCGTTCGCCCCGAGCAGCAGGGTCTGGCCGTCCGGCGCGGCGCGGGCGACCTGGGCGGCACCGAGGCTGCCGGCCTGGCCCGGGCGGTTGTCCACCACCACCGGCTGCCCCAGCGCCGTGCCGAGCGGCGCGGCGAGGAGGCGGGCCAGCACGTCGGACACCTGCCCGGGCGGGAAGGGCACGACGAGGCGGATCGGCCGGTCGGGCCAGGCGCCGGAGGCACGGGCGGGGCCGGGCGACAGGGCGCGCAGGCCCGCGGCGCCGGCCGTGGCGGCCAGCAGGGTACGTCGGTCCATGAACGTTCCTCGGTTCTCGTTTTTCCCGCGCCGGACCGTCGAGGGCCCGGCGCGTCATGCCTGTCCGGATCGCCGCCGGGCTCTCACCCCGCGGCCGGCGCTGTGCCGGGGCCGGTGGCCGGCCCCCTGCGCGGGAGGCGGCGGCCCCTCCCGGCCGGCGCCGCGCGCCGCGCCGTCAGCCGCCGTAGAGCCGGGCGGTGATGGCCTGCATGGGGATGCCGGACTCGATCTCCTCGATCCAGGCATCCTCCTTGGCCGTCGCCTTCTCGCAGCGCTCCAGCACCTCCAGCACCCGGTCGCGCGGCACGAAGCACACGCCCGTGTCGTCGGCGATCACCAGGTCGCCCGCATCCACCGTGGTGCCGCAGACGGTGACGGTGCCGTTCACCTCCGCCGTCACCGCGCGCCACTTGCCGGTGACCGGGCTGCGCGCCGTGGACCAGATCGGGAAGCCGAGCCCGCGGGAGCGGCCGACATCGCGCACGCCGCCATCGACCACCCCGCCCGCGAGCTGCTGCCGCGCGCAGATGGTCGCGATGATGCCGCCCATGTTGGAGACGTCGGGGATGCCCTCGATCACCAGCACGTCGCCCGGCTCGGCCTGGTTGATGCCCTCGATCTCCGCCATGGAGGAGCGGCCCTCGCGCGCCATGTTCGCGCGGTCGAAGCGCTGCGGCACGTTGCGCACCGTCACCGCCCAGCCGATCACCACCTGCCCGTCCAGCGTCGGGCGCAGGGTGGAGGAGGGGATGGTCGCATCCACCCCCAGCTCGTCCAGCACGTCCGAGACGGTGCCGGTCAGGTCGCCCAGCGCCTTGAAGCGCGCGATCACCTCGCTGGCCGGGGTGGCGGGGCGGGCGTGGACCTGGGCGCCGGCGACGCGGCCGAGCGCGGGGCGGGCTTCGGAAGGCGGGTTGATATCCATGCGGGGCGCATCCCTGGCGTTGTTCCTCGCGGCCGAGGCTGGCGTCCGGAAGCGTGAAGGTCCAATCCGATCCGTGATGCCGACCGATACGGCGTCGCTATCGGTCGGAGCCGGGAGGGAGGGGGATGCGGGACCAGGTGGAGGTGCGCCAGCTCCGCTGCTTCCTGGCCGTGGCGGAGGAGATGAACTTCGGCCGCGCGGCGCGCCGGCTGGGCATGACGCAGCCGCCGCTGAGCCTGCAGATCCGCAACCTGGAACGCATCCTGGGGGTGGAGCTGTTCGACCGCTCCCGCCGCGCCATCGCGCTGACCGCGGCCGGCCGCAGCCTGCTGGGCGAGGCGGACGGGCTGATGCGCCACCTGGAGCGGGTGCAGCGCAGGCTGCGCGCCGAGGCGGAAGGCGCGCAGGGCCAGATCGAGCTGGGCACCGTCGCCTGGGGCTTCATGGGTCCCCTGCAGGCGCTGCTCTCCCGCCTGCGCCTCTCGCATCCGGGCATCGCCGTGGCGGTCGCCGAGGTGGGCACCGGCGAGCTGCTGGCACGGGTGCAGTCGGGCGAGTTCGATGCGGGGCTGGTCTGGGCGGACCAGGCCCGCGCGCCCCTGGCGATGCGCCCGGTGCTGGCGGCGCGGGCGATCCTCGCCGTCCCGTCGGGCCATCCCCTGGCGCGCGGCCGCGGCGCCGTGCCCCTGGCCGCGCTGGAGCCGGAGAGCTTCGTGCTCGTCCGCCGCAGCGCGACGCCGCCGCACCGCGACCGGGTGATCCTGGCCTGCACCGAGGCGGGATTCACGCCGCGCGTCGGGCATGAGAGCGCGTCCATCGCCTCGCAGCTCGGCATCGTCGCCTGCGGCACCGGGATCGCCCTGGTGCCCTCGGGCGCCCGCCGCCTGCCGGTCCCCGGCGTCGCCTTCCGCCGGCTCGACCGGGTGGTCGAACTCGGCACGCTGTCCATCGTCTGGAACGGCGACGAGCCCGCTTCCCCCGGCCTGCGCGCCCTGATCGCCGCCTCGGAGCCGAAGGGGTCCACGGGCCGGGAATAGCGCCGGGCCGAGGCCCCGGAGGCGCCCCCCTGTCCTAAGAAGCCGCCGCCCCCAGCGCCATGGACAGCCTCCGTGCCGCCCCGCGCAGCAGGTCCAGGATGGCGGCCACCCGTTCCTCGCCGAAGCGCTGCGAGGGCCCGCCGATGTGCAGCAGCGCCACCAGCACGCCGCGGTGGTCGCGCACCGGCACGGCGAGGCCGATGGCATCGCTGCTCAGCTCGCCGCGCGTGACGATGGCCTCCGCATCCCGCAGCCCCTCCAGCTCCCCCGCGAGGGCGGCGGCCTCGGCGGCGCCCAGCCCGGCCAGCACGGAGGCGCGCACCTCCTCCGGCGCCTGGGCGAGCAGCAGCTTGCCCGACCCGGCATGCAGCGGCCGTCGTCGCCCGACCACGGCGACGGAGCGGATGTCGCGGTCCGGCTCCCACTTGGCGATGCACAGCGCCTCCGTCCCGTCGCGGACGCGGAGCTGCACCGTCTCGTCCGTGGCGCGGCCCAGCTCGCGCATCACCGGCTGGGCCAGGCGGGCGATGTCGATCTGCGCGGCGGCGGCGCTGCCCAGCAGCAGGGCGGCGTAGCCGAGGCGATAGGCGGGGGTCTCGCCCAGGCGCGCCACCAGGTCGCGCCCCTCCAGCGTGCGCAGCAACCGGAAGACGCGCGCCCGGCTGTCGCCACAGCGCCGGGCGATCTCGCTGACTCCCAGGCCGGGATTCGCCGCGATGATGCCCAGGATCTGGATCGCCTTGTCCACGGCATCGACGGTGTAGTCGCGGGGCGCGGCCGGGGCGGTGGGCGTGGTCATGTCTTCCAGGGTGGCAGCGCGGCCCCCCGTTTACCAGATGAAACAGCGTTTTTCTCTGGTTGACAGCCGCACCACCCACGGCGCAAGGAGGCTCGGCGACGCTTCGGGAACCACCAGCCATGACCCCTGCCCCCGCCCTCCTCGGCCGATGCGCCGACTCGCGGTGGACACGCCGGCTGGCCTTTCTCGCCCTGCCCCTGCTCTGGACCGGCGCGGCGGCCGCCCAGGGGGGAAGCCGCGTCGAAGCGCGGATCGCCGTGCAGACCGAGACCTCCTCGATCGACCCGCACTACGCGCTGGTCGGCGCCAACCAGGCGATCGCGCAGCACCTGTTCGACCCGCTGGTGGGCTCGGACGAGCACCTGCGGCCCATCCCCGGCCTGACCAGCTTCTCCAACCCCGAGCCGGATGTCTGGGAGTTCCGCCTTCGCGACGGCGCCCGCTTCCAGGACGGCAGCCCCGTGACGGCGGAGGACATCCGCGCCTCGCTGGAGCGCATGCCCAAGGTGCCGAACAGCCCGGCGCCCTTCATCCGCCTCGCCGGCGTGGTGACGGCGGTGGAGGTGGTGGACGAGCGCACGATCCGCCTGCGCTCGCGTGGCGCCGATCCCTCGGTGATCCTGAACGCGATGACGGCCTACATCATGCCCGCCCGCATCGCGGCGACGGCAACGACCGCCGACTTCAACGCCGGCCGCGCGGTGGTAGGCTCCGGCCCCTGGCGCTTCGTGGACTGGACGCCGGGCGGGCCGCTGCGCCTCGCCCGCAACGACGCCTATTGGGGCGAGAAGCCGGCCTTCGAGCGCGCCACCATCCGCCCCGTGGCGGGCGACGCCGCGCGGCTGGCCGCGCTGCTGGCGGGCGACGCGGACCTCATCAACGCCGTCCCGCCGGGCGAGGTGGCGAAGCTGCGCGCCAACCCGGCGCTGGGCGTGACCGCCTCCACCTCCTCGCGCTTCATCTACATCGCGCTGGACCAGGGCAACGCCGTCTCGCCCTTCGTCACAGCGAAGGACGGCTCCGCCCTGCCGAACAACCCGTTGCGGGACGCGCGGGTGCGGCAGGCGCTGAGCCTCTCCATCAACCGCGCCGCGATCGTGGACCGCGTGATCTCCGGCGCCGCCCGCGCCGCGGGCCAGCTCGCGGTGGAGGGGCAGATCGGCTACGCCCCCGACCTCGCCGCCCCGGCCTTCGACGTGGCCGCCGCGCGCAGGCTGCTGGCCGAGGCGGGCTATCCCCAGGGCTTCCGCATCACCCTGCACTCGCCCAACAACCGCTATGTCGAGGACGACAAGACCGCCCAGGCGGTGGCGCAGTTCTGGACCCGGCTGGGGCTGGACGCGCGGGTGGAGGTGATGCCGTCCAACGTGTTCTTCACCCGCGCCGGGCGGCGGGAGTTCTCCGCCTTCCTGATCGGCTTCGGCCACACCACGGGCGATTCCTGGCTCGGCCTGTCGCAGGTGCTCCATACCTTCGACGCGGCACGCGGCCTGGGCGGGCTGAACCGCGGGCGCTACTCCAACCCCGCCTTCGACGCGCTGCTGGAGCAGGCGCGGCCGGTCGCCGACCCGGAGGCGCGCGGCGCGCTGATCCGCCAGGCGCAGGAGATCGCCTTCCGCCAGGACGCCGCCGTGCTGCCGCTGCACGTGCCGGACAACGTCTGGGCCCACCGCGCCGACCTGACCTATGCCGGCGGGCTGGAGGAGAACACCCTGGCGCAGAGCCTGCGGCCGAAGCGGTGAGCGCCATGAACCGCACCGAGCACAGGGTCCCCTGCCGCGACGGCGTGCGCCTCGCGACCGATGTCTACCTGCCCGAGGGCGAGGGCCCCTGGCCCGTCATCCTGGAGCGCACCCCCTACGGCAAGCGCGAGGTCTCGCGCTCCGAGCGCACGGCGGCCGATCCGGTGCCGGTGCGGCGCGAGGCGATCGCGGCGTATTTCACCGCCGCCGGCTATGCCGTGGTCTACCAGGATTGCCGCGGCCGCTACGGCAGCGAGGGCGAGTTCGTGAAGTACCTCGCCGATGGCGAGGACGGCTACGACGCCTGCGCCTGGATCGTCGCGCAGCCCTGGTGCAACGGGCGCATCGGCACGATGGGCCTCTCCTACGCCGCGCACACCCAGGCGTCCCTGGCCTGCCTGGACCCGCCGGGCCTCGCCGCGCAGATTCTCGATTCCGGCGGCTTCTCCGACGCCTGGCAGGGCGGCATCCGGCGCGGCGGCGCCTTCGAGCTGAAGCAGGCGAGCTGGGCCTTCAACCAGGGCGCCCTCGCGCCCGAGACCCTGGCCGACCCGGTGCGGCGCGCCGCCTTCGCGGGCGAGGACCTGCGCGCATGGTTCACCCGCTTCCCCTGGAAGCGCGGCCATTCCCCCGTGCGCCACGCGCCGGACTACGAGGGCTACCTGTTCGAGCAGTGGGAGAGCGGCGCCTTCGGCGACTACTGGCGCAAGCTCGGCATCTACGCCAAGGGCTGGCACGACCGCTACGCCGACGTGCCCTGCGTCCACATGTCCTCCTGGTACGACCCCTACCCGCGCACCGCGACGGAGAACTTCCGCGGCCTGCGCGATGCCGGGCGCGGGCGGCCCTCGCTGATCCTGGGTCCCTGGACGCATGGCAACCGCAGCCAGACCGCCTTCGGCGAGGTGGAGTTCGGCGCCCACGCCACCATCGATTCCTGGGCCGGCGACTGGCGCGAATTCCGCCGCCGCTTCTTCGACCGCTGGCTGAAGGGCGAGGCGAACGGGGCGGAGGACGACCCCGCCGTGCGCGTCTTCGTCATGGGCGGCGGCAGCGGGCGGAAGGACGCGGCCGGCCGGCTGGAGCATGGCGGGCACTGGCGCAGCGCGAGCGACTGGCCGCTGCCGGGCACGCGCTTCGCCGATTTCCACCTGCATGGCGACGGCCGGCTGGACGAGGCGGCGCCGGAGCCGGATGCCACGCCGCTCTCCTGGGATGCCGACCCGCGCCACCCCGTGCCCACCATCGGCGGCGCCATCACCTCGATGGAGCCGGTGATCACCGGCGGTCCCTATGACCAGCGCGAGCGGCCGGACATGTTCGGTCACCGCGCGCCCTTCCTGCCGCTTGCCTCGCGCGCCGACGTGCTGGTGTTCCAGACCCCGCCGCTGGAGCAGGACGTGACGGTGATCGGTCCCGTGGTCGCGCACCTCTGGGTGGCGTCGGATGCGCCGGACACGGACATCACCGCCAAGCTGGTCGACGTCTACCCGGCCGGCGCGGACTGGCCGCAGGGCTTCGCCATGAACCTGTGCGAGGGCATCCTGCGCTGCCGCTACCGCGACGACCCCTCTGACCCGAAGCCGCTGCAGCCGGGCGTGCCGGTGCCCGTGACGGTGGAGCTGTTCCCCACCGCCAACCTGTTCAAGGCCGGCCATCGCATCCGCCTGGACATCGCCGCCAGCGAGTTCCCCCACTACGACCTCAACCCCCAGACCGGCGAGCCGGAGGGGGCCTGGCGCCGGATGCGGGTGGCGGTGAACACGCTGTTCGTCGATGCGGCGCGGCCCTCGCGCCTCGTCCTGCCGCTGGTGCCGGCCGGCTGAGGCCAGGGTGCCGGAGGGTCCGGGGTTTGCGATGGTCGTCGCCGGGCCCGCCGGGAGGATCGCCTTCTCCCGGGACCGGCGTCGGGAGGATGGATGGCCCGCCGGTCGGCCATGCGGTTCGGGCGCTGCTTTGACCGGCGCGTCAGGCTAGGCTCTGCTGCGACGCGACATTCCTTCCGGAAGGAGCCCCCATGCCCGCGACCCGCCGCGACCTCCTCCTCTCCGCCGCCATGGGGGCCGCCGCGGCCCTGGCCCCCGGCCGGCTGCTGGCCCAGGGGGGTGCGCCGCAGCGCGGCGGCGTGCTGACCGTGCACATGAGCGGCGAGCAGCGCATCCTGAACCCCGCCCTGCGCGCCTCGACGGGCGTCTACATCATCACCAGCAAGATCATCGAGGCGCTGTTCGACCTCGACGCCGAGGGCAAGCCGACCCCCGTGCTGGTCGATACCTGGGAGGGGACGCCGGACGGGCTGACCTACACCTTCCGGCTGCGCCAGGGGGTGAAGTGGCACGACGGCAAGCCCTTCACCTCGGCCGACGTGCAGTACAATGCCATGGAGCTGTGGAAGACCCAGCTCAACTACTCCACCCAGCTGCAGCAGTACCTGACGGCAGTGGACACGCCGGACGAGCACACGGCCGTCTTCCGCTACTCCCAGCCGATGCCGGCCAACCTGCTGACCCGGGCGCTGTGCGACCTGGGCTATGTCGTGCCGAAGCACCTCTTCGCCGGGACGAACGTGATCGACAACCCGGCCAACACGGCCCCCGTCGGCACCGGGCCGTTCAAGTTCGTGCAGTACGAGCGCGGCCAGTACGTGATCGCCGAGCGCAACCCGGACTACTGGCGCCAGGGCCAGCCCTACCTGGACCGCATCGTCTGGCGCTTCATCACCGACCGCTCCGCGGCGGCGGCGGCGCTGGAGACGGGGCAGCTCCAGGTCTCCGCCTATAACGGGCTGACGCTGTCGGACCTCGACCGGCTGAAGACCGACGCCCGCTTCACCGTCACGACGAAGGGCACGGAGGCCAACGCCTTCAACAACACGCTGGAGTTCAACCACCGGCGCAAGGAGCTGGCCGATGTCCGCGTGCGGCGCGCCATCGCCCATGCGATCGACGTGCCCTTCTTCATCGAGAACTTCCTCTACGGGCTGGGCCGGCCGGCGACCGGGCCGATCCCCTCCTCCTCCACCCCCTTCTACCCGGTGGGCGCGACGCCGCCCTATCCCTTCGACAAGAAGAAGTCCGAGGCGCTGCTGGACGAGGCGGGCTACCGGCGCGGCGCGGGCGGGGTGCGCTTCTCGCTGCGGCTGGTGCCGATCCAGAACGGCGAGGACGTGCCGCTGCTCTCCACCTTCATCCAGCAGTCGCTGGCGGCGGTGGGCATCCGGGTCGAGATCGTGAACCTCGACATCGCGGGCGCGCTGTCCACCGTCTACCGCGACTGGAACTTCGACCTGGCGACCGGCTGGCACCAGTACCGCGGCGACCCGGCCGTCTCGACCAGCGTGTGGTACCGGTCCGGCAGCCCGAAGGGCGCGCCCTGGACCAACCAGTGGGGCTGGAAGTCCGAGAAGATCGACGAGCTGACCGACCGCGCCGCCGCCGAGCTGGATCCGGCGAAGCGCAAGGCGCTCTACGCGGAGTGGACCAAGGCGATCAACGAGGAGCTGCCGATCTGGATGGTGACGGAGCGCGAGTTCCAGACGGCTATCAGCAAGCGGGTGCAGAACGCGCTGAACCAGCCGCGCTGGGGGTCGAGCAGCTGGCACGACACCTGGCTGGCGGCGGGCTGATCCGGGGGCATGCGCGTCCTCGCCCTGGCGCTGCGCCGGTTGGCGGCCAGCCTGCCGACGCTGCTGATCATCCTGGTCGGCCTGTTCCTGCTGCTCCAGCTCGCCCCCGGGGACACGGTGGACGCGCTGGTGGCGCAGATGGGCGGCGGCGATCCCACGATGATCGAGACGCTGCGCCAGTATTACGGGCTGGACGCCTCGGTGCCGGTGCAGCTCGGCCGCTACCTCTGGCGGCTGGTGCAGCTCGACCTCGGCCAGTCGGCCATCTACGGCAAGCCGGTGGCCGAGGTGATCCTGGAGCGCCTGCCGCCCACCCTGCTGCTGATGGGCTCCTCCCTCTCCCTCGCCTTCGCGGGGGGGATGGCGCTGGGGGTGGTCGCGGCGCGGCGGGTGAACCGCTGGCCGGACACGCTGATCTCCACCATCGGGCTGATCTTCTACGCCACGCCTTCCTTCTGGTTCGGGCTGATGGGAATCGTGCTCTTCGCGGTCAACCTGGGCTGGCTGCCGCCGGGCGGGTACGAGGAGATCGGGGCGGGCTACACCGGCCTGCGCCGGGCGGGCGACATCGCGCTGCACCTGGTGCTGCCGACGGTGACGCTGGCGCTGATCTTCCTCGCCACCTACCTGCGGATCATGCGGGCCTCGATGCTGGAGGTGATGACGCTGGACTTCATCCGCACCGCCCGGGCCAAGGGGCTGGGCGAGACGGGGGTGGTGCTGCGCCACGCGCTGCGCAACGCCCTGCTGCCGATGGTGACGCTGGTGGGGTTGCAGGCGGGGACCATGCTCGGCGGCTCGGTGGTGGTGGAGAGCGTCTTCGCCCTGCCGGGGCTCGGGCGGCTCGCCTATGAATCGGTGGTGCAGCGGGACCTGAACACGCTGCTGGGCATCGTCTTCGTCTCCGCCCTGCTGGTGATCTCGGTGAACTTCGTGGTGGACCTGCTCTACGCGCGGCTCGACCCGCGCATCCTGGCGGGGCGGTGAGCGCCGTGTCCGCCGCCGTGGAGAGCGCCGTCGAGGCCGCCCCCATCGCCCGCCCCGGCTTCCTGGGGCGCTACCTGCGCAGCCCGGTGGCGGTGATCGGGCTGGTGCTGCTGCTGGCCGTCCTCGCCGCCGCCCTCGCCGCGCCCTGGATGTTCCCGCGCGACCCGCTGGGCCTGGCCGGGCGACCGCTGCAATGGCCCGGCGCCAACCCGCGCTTCTGGTTCGGCACCGATCCCTCGGGCCGCGACATCGCGGCCCAGATCTTCCACGGGGCGCGGGTGTCGCTGCTGATCGGGCTGGTGGCCACGACGATCTCGGTGGCCATCGGCATCGGGATCGGGGCGCTGGCCGGCTATTACGGCGGCTGGGTGGACGATGCGCTGATGCGGGTGACGGAGGCCTTCCAGACCCTGCCGAACTTCCTGCTGCTGCTGGTGCTGGTGGCGGTGTTCGGCTCCGACATCACCACCGTCACGGTGGCGATCGGCCTCGTCTCCTGGCCCGCCACGGCGCGGCTGACGCGCGCGGAGTTCCTGACGCTGCGCTCGCGCGAGTTCGTGCAGGCCTGCCGCACGCTGGGCATGGGCGATGCGCGGATCATCTTCCGCGAGATCCTGCCCAATGCCCTGCCGCCGGTGATCGTCTACGCCTCGGTCGTCATGGCGACCGCGATCCTGCTGGAGAGCGCGCTGGCCTTCCTCAACCTCTCCGACCCCAACGTCGCCTCCTGGGGCAACATGATCGGGGCGGGGCGCAGCGTGCTGCGGGTGCAGTGGTACGTCTCCGCCATTCCCGGCGTTGCCATCCTGGTGACGGTGCTGGCCGTCTCGCTGGTCGGGCAGGGGCTGAACGACGCATTGAACCCGCGCCTGAAGGCCGATGCATGAGCGCGCTGCTGTCGATCGAGGGGCTCTCCGTCGCCCTGCCGAAAGGCGCGGACCGTCCCCATGCGATCCGCGACCTGTCTCTCTCGCTGGCCAAGGGCGAGATTCTCTGCGTGGTGGGCGAGAGCGGCTCGGGCAAGTCGATGCTCGCCAATTCGGTGATGCGCCTGCTGCCCGCCGGCGTGCGGGCCGAGGCGGGGCGCATCCTGCTCGACGGCGAGGACCTGCTCGCCCTGCCGGAGCCGGCGATGCGCCGGCTGCGCGGCGAGCGGATCGCCATGATCTTCCAGGAGCCGATGACGGCGCTGAACCCGCTGCGCTCCATCGGCGACCAGATCGGCGAGATGTTCCGCATCCACACGGCGCTGCCCGCCGACGAGGTGCGGCGCCGTAGCCTGGAGCTGCTGCGCGAGGTCCGCCTGCCCGATCCGGAGGCCGCGCTGCGCGCCTATCCGCACGAGCTGTCCGGCGGGCAGCGGCAGCGCGCGATGATCGCCATGGCGCTCGCCCTGGAACCGGACGTGCTGATCGCGGACGAGCCGACCACGGCGCTGGACGTCACCACCCAGGCGCAGATCCTGCACCTGATCCGCGAGTTGCAGCGCGAGCACGGTACGGCGGTGCTGTTCATCACCCACGACTTCGGCGTGGTGGCGGAGATCGCCGACCGGATCGCGGTGATGCAGCATGGGCGGCTGGTCGAGGAAGGGCCGGCGGATTCCGTGCTGAACCGGCCGCAGCATCCCTATACCCGCGCGCTGATCGCCTCCGTCCCGCCGCTCACCCCGCCCGCGCCGCGGCCGGTGGCGGAGGCCGCGCCCATCCTGGTGCTGGAGCACGTCTCCAAGACCTACCGCTCCGGCGGGCTGCTGGCGCGCCACCGCCGGGTGACGAAGGCGGTGGACGATGTCTCCGTCTCCCTGCCGCGCGGCGGCACGCTGGGCATCGTGGGCGAGAGCGGCTCGGGCAAGTCCACCCTCGCGCGCTGCATCGTGCGGCTGCTGGACCCGGATGGCGGCTCCATGCGCCTGCTCGGCCGCGACGGCGCCGCGCCGGTCGACCTGGCGACGCTGACGCGGCGGGGGATGCGCGCGCAGACCGGGCGGGTGCAGATGGTGTTCCAGGACCCCTATGCCTCGCTGAACCCGCGCCGCCGCGCCGGGGAGTTGGTGGCGCAGGGGCCGATGGTGCATGGGGTCCCGAAGGCCGAGGCGATGGCGCGGGCGCGGGAGCTGTTCTCGCTGGTCGGGCTGCGCCCCGACGCGCTGGACCGCTTCCCGCACGAATTCTCCGGCGGCCAGCGGCAGCGCATCGGCCTCGCCCGGGCGCTGGCGCTGCGGCCGGAGGTGCTGGTGGCGGACGAGGCGGTCTCGGCGCTCGACGTCTCCGTCCAGGCCCAGGTGCTGCGGCTGCTGGCGGAGCTGCGCGAGCGGCTGGGGCTGTCGGTGGTCTTCATCACCCACGATTTGCGCGTGGCGGCGCAGATCTGCGACCGGATCGCGGTGATGCACCGCGGCCGCGTGGTGGAGGAGGGCCAGGCGGCGGAGGTCTTCGGCGCGCCGCGCGATGACTATACGCGATCGCTGCTGGCCTCCGTGCCCGGGCGCGGCTGGACGCCGCCCGTGGCGCTGGCCGAGGCGGCGGCGTGAGCCCCGGTCGCCACGGGCCGGCGGCCCGAAGGCGTGGATCGGCACGGCCGAGGGGAAGGAGGGAGCGATGACCGAGGTGCTGCCCATCATCGAGCGCCGCCGCATCGAGGCGGAGTTGCTGAAGGAGGTCTACGAGACGCTGAAGGCGAAGCTGGGGATGGAGGAGGCGAAGGCGCTGATCGCGGAATCCGTCCGCCGCTCCGCCATCGCCCAGGCGCGGGAGTTCGCCGCGACGGAGCCGGGCGGCACCAGCCTGCGGAGCTTCATGGACATCCAGAAGCACTGGACCGCCAGCGGCGCGCTGGAGATCGAGGTGGTCCGCAAGGCACCCGACGCCTTCGACTTCAACGTCACCCGCTGCCGCTACGCCGAGATGTACCGGGAGATGGGGCTGGCCGAGATCGGGCCGCTGCTCTCCTGCCAGCGCGACGGCGCCTTCTGCGAGGGCTACGACCCGAAGCTGACCATGGAGCGCAGCCAGACCATCATGGGCGGGGCGAGCCACTGCGACTTCCGCTACCGCTATGCCGGGGGCGACGCCCCGGCAGCGTGAGGCCCCTGCCCCGTGGCAAGGGGTCCCGGGGACCCCGCCCCTGACGGACGGGGCTCCCGGGGGATCAGGCGGAGCCTTCTCCCCCGGGCCACGGCACGCTACCCCAGCGTCGTCAGGTCCTGGAACCAGTGCTGCGCCTGGACGTAGCTGCGCACGTTCCGCCCCAGCACATGCGGGTTGGTGTCATGGACGACGAAGACCAGCAGCGCCTGGTCCACCACGCGCTCGTGGACGCGGGCGAACAGCCGGTCCTGCTCGGCCGGGTCGAAGGACCGCACCGCCTGGTCGATCAGCGCATCCGTCTCCGCATCCTTGTAGTGCGACCAGTTCACCCCGACCGGCGCCGCCTGACCGGAGTGGAAGAAGCGCACCAGCGCGTAGAGCGGGTCGGAGGTGACGTAGGCGATGTTGTTCGCCGTGATGCCGCGCATCGACTCATGCGCCGCGCCGTTGCGCCAGGCGGTGTAGAGCACCTCCAGCTCGACGGGCTGGAACTCCACCTCGATCCCGACCTCGCGCCAGGCCTGCTGGATGAACTCGTTCATCGGCATGGACAGCATCTGCCCCGACCCGCCGGTGGCGATGATGAACTTCGTCTTCAGCGGGTTGCGGGGCGAGAAGCCCGCCTCCTGCACCAGCTTGCGCGCCGCGTCGGGGTCGTAGCGCACCTTGAAGCTGGGGTTGCCGTACCAGGGCGAGGCGGCGTCGACCACGCCCGTCGCCGGCCGCGCCAGCCCGCCGAGCAGGGTCACGATGTCGTCGCGGTTGATGGCGAGGTTCGCCGCCTGCCGCAGGCGCAGGTCGCGCCAGGGCGAGCCCTCCAGCATGGAGAGGTGGTAGTTCCAGACATGCGGCGTGACGTTGTCGACCACGCGGTTCCCGGCGGCCTTGAGCTGCGGCACCATGTCCAGCGCGGGCGTCTCGATCAGGTCCACCTGACCGGAGAGCAGCGCGTTGGAGCGCGTCACCGCATCGGGGGCGCAGACGAGGGTGAGGCGGTCCAGCTTCGCGCGGCGCTCCGGGTTCCAGTAGGCGTCGTTGCGCACCAGCTCCGCACGCTCGCGTGGGACGAGGCGGGCAAGGCGGAAGGGGCCGGTGCCGGAGGGCTCCATCGCGAAGCGCTCCCAGGAGCGGCCGAGCTTCTCGTACTGCGCGGGCGAGGAGACCAGGAACCAGAGCATCTGGTAGGGGAACAGGCTGTCCACCGCCTTGGTGGTCAGCTCCACCGTCATGCCGTCCAGCTTCTTCCACGCTGCCAGCGACGGCAGGCGCGGCCGCACCTGCGCCGCCTGGCGCTGGTCGAAATGCGGCGCCTGCGGGTTCATCACCTTCTCGAAGTTCCAGATCACGGCATCGGCGTCGAAGGCGGAGCCGTCGTGGAATTTCACGCCTTCGCGCAGCTTGAAGACCCAGCGCTTGCGGTCGGCGGGATCGGCCTCCCAGCTCGTGGCGAGGCCGGGGATCATCCGGCCCGGCCGGTCGGCGACGTTCAGCTCCCAGGCGACGAGGGAGTCGTAGAGGGTCAGGCCGGTGAACTGGTAGGCGCCGGCGCCGCGATCCGGCTGGCCGGTGGTGAGCGGGATGTCCGCCATGGAGATGCCGTAGCGCAGGGCGCGCTCGGACTGGGCCATGGCGGGGATGGGCAGGCCGAGGGGCAGCGCGGCGAGGCCGCTGGCACCCAGCAGGGCGCGGCGGGAGAGGGTCATGGGTGGGGCTCCGGCTCGTTCTGGCCGGGTCGCAGCAAGCGACGTGCCGTGGCGCCCAGGCGGCAGCACCATTCCGCGCCCGGATCCCTCGCGGCGCCGGACCGTGGCATCCTGCCGTCCGGGCTTCCTGGGGGAGAGAGGATGATCGACCATGTCGGCATCGCGGCCACGGATTTCGCGGCGTCGCGCCGCTTCTACGACGCCGCCCTGGCCCCGCTCGGCATCGCCGTGGTGATGGAGGTGACGCCGGACCAGACGGGCGGGTTCCACAGCCTCGGCTATGGCCGGGAGGGGAAGCCCTTCTTCTGGCTGTCCAGCGGCGGACCGCGTGGCGCGGGGATGCATGTCGCCTTCACGGCGCCGGACCGCGCGACGGTGCGGGCCTTCCACGCCGCCGCCCTGGCGGCGGGCGGCCGGGACAACGGTGCGCCCGGACTGCGGCCGCACTACCACCCCGACTATTACGGGGCCTTCGTCCTCGATCCCGACGGCATCAATGTGGAGGCCGTCTGCCACCGCCCCGGCTGACCGGCGGAACGCCCCTTGGGGGCGTGGGGAGAGACCGCGACTCTCCCCCTTCGCCTATCCCCGCACGTCCATCGCCGTCCGCAACCCGTCGCTGACCATGTTGAAGCACACGCTGGTCACGAAGATGCACAGCCCCGGCAGCATGGCGATCAGTGGCTGGGTGTAGATCGCGGTGCGCAGCGTGTTCAGCATCAGCCCCCATTCCGCTTCGGGCGGGCGGGTGCCCAGGCCGAGGAAGGAGAGGCCCGAGGCCAGGATCATGGAGACGCTGATCAGCGAGGTGGCGTAGACGAAGATCGGCCCCAGCACGTTGGGCAGCACATGCGCCCGAACGATGGTCAGCGCCCCCGCCCCGCTGGCGCGCGCGGATTCCACGTAGTCGAGGTTGCGGACGGAGGTGGTGGTGCTCTCCGCCACGCGGATGATCTGCGGGATGAAGACCAGCACCAGCGAGAGCATGGCGTTGGAGATGCCCGGCCCCAGCGCGCCGGAGATGGCGACGGCCAGCAGCACGGAGGGGAAGGCATAGAACACGTCCGTGGTGCGCATGATCGCCATGTTCACCCAGCCGCCGGCGAATCCCGCGACGATGCCCAGCGTGCCGCCGATGACGAAGGCGATCAGCACGGGGGTGATGCCCAGGAACCAGGAGAGCCGCCCGCCATAGAGCAGCCGCGTCAGCATGTCGCGCCCCAGCTCGTCCGTGCCGAGGGGGTAGCGCCCGTCCTGGAACCAGACCGGCCGGAGCCTGCGGATCATGCTGGTCTGGTAGGGGTCGTGCGGCGCCAGCAGCGGCGCGAAGATGATGGCCAGCGCCATCAGGATCAGCACCGCGCCGAAGAACAGCGTCACCGGGTCGCGCGACAGGCGGCGCCAGACCCCGGCCCAGTAGCCGCGGGAGCGCGTGGAGGCCGCGGGCGGGACGACGACGGAGGGCGTGGTCGCGGTCGCGCTCATGTCCGGCGGATCCTGGGGTCGAGGGCGGTCTGCAGCAGGTCCACCGCGAGGTTGAGGATCACGAAGAAGATCGCCAGCGTCAGGATCGTGCCCTGGAGCACGGGGATGTCGCGCTGGAAGATGGCGCTGTTCAGCAGGAAGCCGGTGCCGGGCCAGGAGAACACCGTCTCCACCAGGATCGAGCCGCCCATCAGGTAGCCGAGCTGGAGCCCCATCACCGCCAGCACCGCCGGCGCCGCGTTCTTCACGACATGCAGCGCGATGCCCCCCCGGCGCAGCCCCTTGCCGCGGAGCGTGGTGACGAAGTCCTGGTTCAGCAGCTCCATCACCACGCCGCGCACGGTGCGGGTGATGATGCCCATCGGGATCACGGAGAGCGTCAGCGCCGGCAGGATCAGGAACTGCACATGCGCCCAGTCCCAGCGCCATTCGCCCGATCCGCCCGGCCCCGCGCCCATGGCCGGCAGCCAGTTCAGGGTGACGCTGAAGAACACCACCAGCACCATGCCCAGCCAGTAGTGCGGGATGGAGACGCCCGCCGCCGCCAGCCCGACCGCCAGCTTGTCCAGCCAGGTGCCGCGGAAGATGGCGGCGACGGTGCCCAGCAGCGTGCCCATCACGAAGCCCATGCCGGCGGCGACGAGGGCCAGCATCAGCGTGTTGCCGACCGCCGCGCGCAGGTCGGCCGTCACCGGCCGCCCGGTGGCGAGCGACCGGCCCAGGTCACCCTGGACGACGCGCAGCAGCCAGATGCCGAACTGCACCGGCAGCGGCTTGTCCAGGCCGTATTCCTTGCGGATCTGCTCCACCACCTCGGCCGGGGCGTCGGCGGGGACGATGGCGTTCACCGGGTCCCCGGGCGCGATCTGCACCAGCATGAAGCAGACCAGGCCCACGGCCAGCGCGATGGGGATGGCGTAGAGGACGCGGCGGACAAGGTAGAGGAACATGCTTCCCTCGGGTCAGGCGGCGTCGGGCACGCGGATGCAGCGCGCCTGGTGGCCGGGGGTGGGGCCGCGCAGCGCGGGCACGGCGGGCAGGCACGCCTCCTCGACGAAGGCGCAGCGGGGGGCGAAGGCGCAGCCCTGCGGCAGGCGCTCCAGGTTGGGCGGCGCGCCGGGGATGGTGGTCAGCCGCTCGCCGCGCATCCCGGCATGCACGGTCGCGCCCAGCAGGCCCCGGGCATAGGGGTGCAGCGGGTCGCGCATCAGCGCGCGCACGCTGCCGTATTCCACGATCTTCCCCGCATACATGACGGCGACGTGGTCGGCGACCTCGCCGGCCACGCCCAGGTCGTGGGTGACGAAGATCACCCCCATCCCCAGCTCCTCCTGCAAGCGGCGCAGCAGCAGCAGGATCTGGATCTGCACCGTGGCGTCCAGCGCCGTGGTCGGCTCGTCGGCCAGCAGCAGCTTGGGGCGGCAGGAGAGGGCGATCGCGATCATCGCGCGCTGGCGCAGCCCGCCGGACAGCTCGTGCGGATAGGCCTCCAGGCGCCGCTTCGCGGAGGGCACCTGCACCAGCTCCAGCATCTCCAGCGCGCGCCTGTCCGCCTCGGCGCGGCCGACGCCCTCGTGGCGCATCACCGTCTCGGCGATCTGGCGGCCGATGGTGAAGACCGGGTCCAGCGCCGTCATCGGCTCCTGGAAGATCATCGAGACCAGCCCGCCGCGCAGATCGGCCAGTTTGCGTTCGGGCATGGCGAGGATGTCGTGCCCGCCCACCCGCAGCGTGCCCTTCAGCCTCGTCCGCCGCGGCGGGTTCAGCCCCATCAGCGCGCGCAGCGTCACCGACTTGCCCGAACCGCTCTCGCCCAGGATGCACAGCGACTGGCGCTCCGCCAGGTCGAAGGACACGCCGTTCACCGCGTGCACGGTGGCGTCGCGGGTGACGAAGCGGACCTCCAGGTCGCGCACATGCACCAGCGGCTCCGCGGCGGGGGCGGCGCGGACCGGGGCTTCCAGGACGGCAGCGGACATCAGGCGCTCCTCACGCCGCCAGCCGCGGCGCGCGGCTGTGGCCGCTGCCGGGCACCACCATCAGGCAGGCCGCCTGCTGCCCCGCCGGGGCGGGCGCCAGTGCCGGCAGCACGGTCGCGCAGACCGGCTCGGCGAAGGCGCAGCGGGGGTGGAAGCGGCAGCCGGCGGGCGGGTTGATCGGGTTGGGCGGGTCGCCGGTCAGCGGCGGCTCGGTGCGGCGCAGGTCCGGATCCATCGAGGGGCGGGAGGCGAGCAGGGCGGCGGTGTAGGGGTGCGCGGCCTCCGCGTAGATCGCCTCCGCCGGCCCGATCTCGACGATGCGGCCCAGGTACATGACCAGCACCCGGTCGGACATGTACTGCACCACGTTCAGGTCGTGGCTGATGAAGACGTAGGTCAGCGCGAACTGCGCCTTGAGGTCCTGGAGCAGGTTCAGCACCTGTGCTTCCACGGACTTGTCCAGCGCCGAGACGGGCTCGTCCAGGATCACCAGCCGGGGGCGCAGGGCGAGCGCGCGGGCGATGTTGATGCGCTGCCGCTGGCCGCCCGACAGCTCGTGCGGGTAGCGGCGGGCGAACTGGTCGGGGTTCAGCCCCACCGCCGCCAGCAGGTCGCGCGCCCGGGCGCGGGAGTCGCGGCGGGCCAGGCCATGCACCTCGGGCGCGAAGGCGATGGATTCCTCGATGGTCAGGCGCGGGTTCAGCGAGGCGTAGCTGTCCTGGAAGACCATCTGCACCTGGCGGCGGTACTCCTTCATGGTCAGCCCGCCGGGGCCCACGATCTGGCCGTCGAAGATCACCTCGCCGGCTGAGGGCGCCATCAGCGCCATGATAAGCCGCGAGGTGGTGGACTTGCCGCAGCCGGATTCGCCCACGATGCCGAGCGTCTCGCCCTTGCGGACCTCGAAGGTCATGTCGTCCACCGCCCGCACCACCCCTGCCTTGCGGCCGAAGAAGCCGGATTTCAGGGGGAAGTGCTTGGTCAGCCCGCGCACCGTCAGCAGCGGCTGGGCGGGGCCGCCCAGGTCGGGCAGAGGGGCGAGCAGGGTAGAGGCGTCCGACATCAGGCTCCGCGCGGCAAGGGGCTACCGGGCGGCAAGCAAGCTTCAGGCCATGCGGCCCGGCTGAGGGATTCCCGGCCGCCCCTCGCCGGCAACCCAAGATTCACTTTGCGGCCGGCAGAATGGTCGCAAGCCGGATCGGCCGCCGCGGCGGCGCCTCCCGCCCGGCCGAGGTGCCGAGGGAACAGCATGAGGCTGACGCCAGCATGACCGTGCCGCTGAGCCAGAGCGAACGATACGTGGCCTTCGCCCTCGCGAGCGCGGAGCTTCTGATCGAGACGAGCGTCGACGGGACCGTTACCTACGCCGCCGGCGCCTTCGAGCGGTATTTCGGCGTCCCGGCGGCGAGCCACCTGCACCGCCCGCTCTTCGACATCGTGGCGCCGGCCGACCACGGCCCGCTGGAGGCGAAGCTGTTCCTCCTGGCCGGGGGCGGACGGCTGGCCCCGACGCCGATCCGCCTGGCCACGGCGCAGCAGCCGCCGATGCTGCTCTCCGGCGTGCCGGTCACCGGCCCGGACGGGGCGATGCACCTCTGCCTCCACATCGCCCGCCTGCCGGATGCGGAGCCCGCCCCGCACCTCGTCGCCAGTCGCACCGCCTTCGCCGGGCTGGTCACCGCCCGCATGGCCAAGAGCCGCAACGGCGTGGCCACGCTCGGCCTGCTCGAGATGACGGGACCGCAAGGGCCGCTCTCGCCGCACCGGGAGGTGATGGAGGAGCTGAGCCAGGTCCTGTCGCGCAAGACCGGGGCGGTCCGGTTCGGCGAACTGGCCCAGGGCCGCTACGGCGTCATCCCGGAGGACCCCGAGACCGACCTGGCGACGATGGCCGGCCAGATCGAGAGCCTGCTGTCGCAGCAGGGCGTCCTCGCCCGCGTCGGCGCGACCGCCCTGCCGGTCAGCCAGGCGGGCCTGACCCCGGTCCAGACCACCCGCGCCCTGCGCCACGCGCTGCTCGCCTTCGCCCAGGGGGGTGCGGGGCACCTGTCCGGCGCCGGCTTCGACGACGGGCTGCGCGGCTTCGTGGCCGCAGCCACCGGCAAGGCGGAGGCGATGCGCCGGGCCTTCACGGCCGGACGCTTCCGCATGGCCTACCAGCCGATCGTCGGGCTGGCGGACCGGCGGACGCATCACTACGAGGCGCTGATCCGCCCCGTGCCCACCCCCGACCTGCCGATCAGCGCGCCGCAGGAGATGGTCACCTTCGCCGAGGCGGTGGGGCTGTCGGAGGAGATGGACGCGGCGGTGCTGAACACCACCATCCGCGCCCTGCGGCGGCGCCGCGACATCAGCATCGCGGCCAATCTCTCCGGCCTGTCGCTCCAGAGCCAGGGCTTCCGCGAGCATTTGATGGCCCTGCTGGACGCCGAGCCCTGGCTCTCCGGGCACCTGATCGTGGAGATCACGGAAACGGCGGAAATCGCGCAGATGGACGAGGCGGTCGCGACGGTGAAGGCCCTGCGCGAGCGCGGCGTGGCGGTGTGCCTGGACGATTTCGGCGCGGGCGCGTCCGCCTTCCACTACCTGCGCAGCTTCTCGGTGGACTGCGTGAAGCTCGACGGCATCTACGTCCACGGTGCCGTCCACAGCCCGCGCGACCGTGGCTTCATCCAGGCGATCCAGGGCTTGGCCAGCCGCCTGGGCGCGAGCGTCGTCGCCGAGCAGGTGGAGACAGAGGAGGAATGCGCCCTGATGCGCGAGATCGGCGTGGATCACGGCCAGGGCCGGCTGTTCGGCAGCCCCGCCGACCTGCCGCCCTGAGCGGCGCCGCGCCGGGCGCCCGGGCGGCCTTGGGCCGGGGAATGGGGTCGCGCCTCCCCTCCCCCGCCCGCGATCCGGCCGCCACACTCATACGGACGGCGGGATGCGTTGACGGCTGGCGGCTGGCGGCTGTGGCCCGGGGGCAAGGCTCTGCCTCGCCCCCGATACCCCCACTCCGCCAGGACCCTGCGGGCCCTGGACCCGATGGGCGCTGCCACGGGACAGCCGGATACGGGGTCACAGCGCCGAGGAGCATGGCTCCTCGGCGGGTACGGCCTCCATGCTCGCGGACGCCTTCTGAAGTTTTTCCAGAGTCCTGCCTGTCCGCGCTCCGTCAGGGTTCAGCCCGCAGGCTGACGGCAGCCACGAAGCACCAGACTCCCAGCGGGGACCGGGGCCCGCTTGTGGCCCCGGCAGGGGAGGGTCTGGGAGGGGACGGCGTCCCCTCCCGGTCCGACGCCGGAACATGACGGCACGACGGGTCAGGAGATTCTACCGGCCGTATCAGGCCCGTTGTTTGGGGCCCGGCCCCGACCCCTAGCGAAGCGGGCCCGGGACAGGCGGGTGCGGTCAGCCCACGGTGATCGGCGTCAGGTCCTGGAACCAGTTCCGCGCCTGGACGAAGCCCTTGACCTTGGGCGACAGGGCGCGGGCGTTCAGGTCGTGGCCGACGAACAGGAACAGGGCATCGTCCACGATCTTCTGATGCGCGGCGGCGATGATCTTGTCCTGGGCCGCGGGGTCGAAGGTCTCCTGGATCTGCTTGAAATAGCCGTCCATCTGCGGGTCGGCGTAGTAGCCCCAGTTGGTGCCCCGCGGCGCGACCAGCCCGGATTGCAGGTGGCGGATCAGCGCCGTGAAGGGGTCCTGGCTGAAATAGGAGTAGTTCAGCGCCGTCGCCCCGCGCACGGACGGGTCCTTGGCCCCGGCGCGCCAGGCGTTGATGACGGCGTTCCACTCCATCACCTCGAACTCGACCTGGATGCCGACCTCGCGCAGGTTCTCCTGGATCGCCTCGTTCATCGGCAGCGGCTGCATCATGCCGGAACCGGAGGAGGGGATGATGACCTTCGTCTTCACCGGATTGCGCGGGCCGAAGCCCGCCTCGGCCAGCAGCTTGCGGGCGCCGTCCGGGTCGTGCTTCGCGCGGAAGGTCGGGTTGCCGAACCAGGGGTTGTCGGGCGTCAGCAGCCCGATGCCCGGCAGCATCTGGCCGTCCAGCATCCCCGCGATGCCATCGCGGTCCAGGGCGAGGTTGGCCGCCTTGCGCACCCGGATGTCGCGCCAGGGCGAGCCCTCCAGCATGGACAGGTGCCAGACCCAGTTGTGCGGGTACTCGTTGGTGACGATGCGGAAGCCGGCCGATTTCAGGCTGGCGGTGACGTCAGGGGCGGGGGCCTCAATGAAGTCCACCTGCCCGGCGCGCAGGGCGGCGGCACGGGTATTGGCCTCCGGCAGCGGGATCAGGATCAGCTTCTCCAGCTTCGGCCGACGCTTCGGGTCCCAGTAGTCGGGGTTGGGCACCATCACGCCGCGCTCGCGCTGGACGAACTCCGTCATGCGGAAGGGGCCGGTGCCGGAGGGGGCGTTGAGGAAGGCGTCCCAGGACTTGCCGACCTTCTCCCACTGCGCGGGGGAGGACATGGTGATCCAGGCGATGCCGTAGGGCAGCAGCGCGTCCACCTCGCTGGTGCGGATCTCCAGCGTGCGGGCATCGAGGGCGGTCGCCTTGGCCACGGAGGGGATGCGGGACCGCCCCTGCGCCGCCTGTCGCGGGTCGAACTGCGGGGCGGCGCTGTCCAGCAGCTTCTCGAAGTTCCACTGCGCCGCATGGGCGTCGAAGGTGGAGCCGTCGTGGTACTTCACCCCCTCCCGGATGGTGAAGAGCCAGCGCTTCGGATCGGCCGGGTCCACCTTCCACTCGGTGGCCAGTCCCGGAACCAGCCGGGAGGGCGCGTCGGACCGGGACAGGTCCCACAGGATCAGGCTGTCGAAGACGGTATAGCCGATGAAGCGCTGCCCCTCGCCGCCCTGGTCCGCCTGCCCGTTGGGCACGGGCACGGCAGCCGCCGTCATGCCGATGCGCAGGGTCCCGCCGGGCGCCTGGGCCAGGGCCAGGTCCCAGGGCAGGGTCGAGGCGACCAGGGAGGCCCCCCCGGCGGCGAGGAGGGAGCGGCGGGTGGCCATGGGACATCTCCGAGCGGATAGCCGGTCCCGCCATGCAGGAGACGGGCCAACCGCCCCTCTCCCTGGCGCGGCGTCCCCCGGCCGATCGCCCGAAGCCTCAGGCCGGCGCGGGGATTTCCCCCTGCGGCTCCGCGTTCAGCGTCGCATCCGGGGCATCGGGCGGCGCGGTGTCCTCCGGCTCCGGGGCGGCCTTGTCCGACACGGCCGAGGAGCGGATGAGCTCATGGATGTAGCGGAGCTTGTCGATCACCACGGGCGACAGCACGAAGGGGTAGAGGTCCGGCTGGCCCATGCTGCGGTTCAGGCTGTTCACCGCGAAGGCCAGCGGCAGCCAAGCTTCGATGATCCGGTTGAAATCCTTCTCCTTATAGGGGTCGAAGGTGATGTCGGCGCTCATGTCGCCCGTCTTGTCGATGCGCGGGTTGATGGACAGGCCGAAGGCGGCCGCCGTCTCCAGCGTATCGATGATGTGCAGGTAGTGCGCCCAGGTCTCGGCGAAATCCTCCCAGGGATGGGCACTGGCGTAGTTGCTGACGAAGTTCATCTGCCAGTCCGCCGGAGCGCCCTGGGCGTAGTGGGTCTTCAGGGCCTCGGCATAATCCTGGCTGTCGTCGCCGAAGACCGCGCGGCATTCGTCGAGCCGCCCGGCATCCTGCACCAGCCTGTCCCAGAAGTAGTGCCCGACCTCGTGCCGGAAGTGGCCGAGCAGGGTGCGGTAGGGCTCGCCCAGTTCCTTGCGCAGCCGCTCGCGCTCCGCATCGTCCGCCTCCTTCAACCGGATGGTGATCAGCCCGTCATCGTGACCGGTCATCACCTTGCCGCCGTCGGCGGGATCGCTGAGGAAATCGAAGGCAAGGCCCGTCGGACTCTCCGCCCGGGTCTGCAACGGCAGGCAGAAGCGCAGCAGCGTGTAGAACAGCCGGTGCTTGGCGAATTCCAGCTTCTGCCAGTTCTCCAGGTTCTCGGTGACCGTGGTGTCCGGAATCGTGTGGTTGTGCCGGCAGGCGGCGCAATAGGCCTCGCCGGAATCGGCGGGGACGGTCCAGTTGCAGACCCCGTGCTCGACGTTGGTGCAGAACAGCCGCGGGCCGGATGGCTGCGCCAGGGGTTGCCAGGCGCCGTCCGCATCCTCCAGCGCCGAGAGGGTGGCGAGGTCAGGCAGGTAGCCCAGCCGGTGGCCGCAACTCTCGCACCGGGTGTTCTCGAAGTAGAGCGCCTGACCGCAGCTCTGGCACTTGAACAGTCGCATGGGGGGTGTGTCCGGTTGGGCGCAATGGGTGTCGGCGCAGCAACGCCGCAGGTGCCGGCAGTTTTCAGGGCCGCCGCGTGACCTTGCCGAAATCGTGCCGGGCAGGCATGCCGCGGCGCAGCGCAACCCTGCCGCCCCTGCCGCGATGCAACATCATCCGACAGCCGGAAAGATTCCGCCATGGCCTTCGTGATGGGGTGCACCCTCACCTACCGCGTCCAGCAGCCGACACCCTTCGTCTTCAACATCGAGGCGCAGCGCTTCGAGGGGCAGGTCGTCGAGCAGGAGACGCTGACGATCGAGCCCGACCTGCCGGTGGAACGCTGGACCATGCCGGAGAGCGGCAACCGCTACCTTCGCGTCCTGGCCCAGCCCGGGGAGCTCACCGTCCGCTACGAGGCCCAGGTCTCCCTGGCCCGCACCCTGGAGGAGCCGGCCAGCATCCAGGAGGTGCCGATGGCTGAGCTGCCCCTCGCCGTCCTGCCGCACACCTATCCCAGCCGCTACTGCCAGTCGGACAAGCTGGACCGCTTCGCCCGGCGGACCTTCGGGGGGCTGGAGCCCGGCTACCGGCGCGTCAACGGCATCTGCAACTGGATCTGCGACAACGTGGACTACATCCGCGGCTCCTCGGACGCGCTCACCTCCGCCTTCGACACGGTGACCCAGCGCGCCGGGGTGTGCCGCGACTTCGCGCATCTGGGCATCGCGCTCTGCCGCGCGCTGGGCATCCCCGCCCGCTATGTCAGCGCCTATGCCTTCCGGCTGGACCCGCTCGACTTCCACGCGGTGTTCGAGGCCTTCCTGCAGGGGCCGGAGGGGCCGGGCTGGTACCTCTTCGACCCCACCCGCATGTCCGCGCCGGATGGGCTGGTGCGGATCGGCATCGGGCGGGATGCGGCCGAGGTCGCCTTCGCCAGTCCCTTCGGCGAGGTGGAGTACGACCCGCCGAAGGTCTTCATTCGCAAGGAAGGCGAGATGGAGGACATCATCACCACGCAGGCGGTGCGGAGCGAGGCGGCCTGACCGGACGCTGAATCCACGACGATTCCCCGCCAGGTGCGGGGACGCTACACCTCCCATGCGGGCTCAGCGCCCACCGGGCAGGTCATTTTGCCAACCGGGTGCGACAACGTTGCTCACGGCCACCTGCGCGTCCGGCGCAGCCTGAAGGAGTATGCCTGGTCCTGGTGCCAGATCCGTGGCCACAAGGTTGGAGAGTGCAGCCCGGCCGCCGGACTGAATCTGGATCAGAGGGTTCCGGTAGGACCCCCGACTCTGCTTGTTGAAGGTCAGGCCGTTGGCGACGAGGCGGACGCGCCCACCGGTGCGCAGATGCACAAAGTCCCGGGCCGCCGTATTGAAGCTGCAGGTGGCAAGGTTGAAAGCGACCCCCGCCGACAGCTCGATGCCCGGCAAGGACAGGTCACGGCTGCTCAGGAAGTTGCAGCCTGTCACGTCGATCACGCCGCCCTTTCCCACGATCCACTGCGCCCGTTCCAGCCCCGTGGTGAAGGTGCAGGATTGCACGCGCAAGCTGGCATACTCGGACACTAGGCCGCCCTGTGTGTCGAAGGTCACGCCGATCAGGGTGCCGAACGGGCTGCCCGCAGGGCTGCGCCTGAAGACCACCGCCCGCTGCAAGCCGAAAAGGATGCTGTTGTCCAGGTGGAAGTCGTCGCAACGACCGCACAGGATGCCGTAGGCTTGGCCGTCGCGGTAGATTTCCCCCTGCTTCGGCGTCAGCCCGAAGGGCCAAGCGTGGAGGCGACTGATCCTGACGCTGTCCAGCGACCCGTCGATCCAGATGGCCGTGTCCAGGGCGCTGATTTCCAGTTCGTTGATTGCCGCACCGCCAGAATTGCCGCGCATGTCGATACCAACGATGGCGCGCTGGATCAGTAGCCGGTCGACGCGGAAGCGCGGCGCGCCGACCGCCCGGATGGCCGGCGGGTAGGGAATGAGGTTCGAGCGGTCGTTGCCCTCCGGCTGGGCAAAGGCGATCCCGAAGTCCCGCAACTGCGCCCCTGGCTCGCCACTCGCCATGCTGAACACCGCCGCGCTCGAACGATCGAACTCAGGTCGGACGAGGATGGAGGAGACCCGGGCGCCAGCCCCAGCGAGGATCTGGCCCCGTGCGAGTTCGAGGCCGCGCGACACACGAAACCGGCCGGGCGGCAGGTTCACCGGTTGGCCCGTAGCCAGCGCCCGCCGTAGGGGGGCCGTATCGTCAGCCATACCATCGCCCACGAGTCCCTGCGGCACGATCCCGCCAACGGCGGGCGTCACCTGTGCCTGTAAGGTCCCGGGAAGGATGATGGGGCTGGTCAGCAGTGCGAGAAGGGACCGACGCTGCAGCATGGCTCAACTCCTCTCGCGCCCTCCGGCTCGCCCCGGGGCCCGCGAGCCAGCACGGCGCAAGCGGGCCTATGTCCTGACCCTATCTCGGGTCGAACTGGTGGCCCAGGAAGGTGTTCAGCACCCGTGCCTGGGAAAGCCCAGCCTTCAACGTGAGCAGGAAGAGCGTCTCGGCCCGCTCCGCAATGTCGAAGACCTCCAGCACCGGGGCATAGTGCGGGCGCACCTCGCCCATGTCATGCATCAGGACGCGCGGAGCGGAGACGGGATCGGGACAGGCAAGGGCCACGGACAGGCAGCATGCCACGCGAAAGCGCCCGTCCACAAAGACGAGATCGGGCTTGGTCGCGGCCGCCCAGCCTGCTTGCGTGTAGGCAGGCCAGCGCGCCCTGTCCTGCTCGCCGGCGGGCATGCCCCAGGGGCCGACGGGCCCGATGTCACCATGCAGCAGCCTCACCCGTCCGGCCGAGATGGCATGCGCCACCTCGGGATGGCTGGCCACGCCGGACACCCAGCGTGGGTCGGAATCCACGGCGACGATGCTGCCAAACCCGGCACGTACCGCTGCCAGGGTCGAGCCGCCCATGCCGAATTCGAGGTAGCGACCCGCTCCCGCGGAGAAAACCCGCTTGAGCAGGGACAGCTCGGCCGGGCTCATGCGCGGCGTCTCGAGGATCGCGGGGTTCAGCGGGACCGAGGCGGCAGTTTGTGGTTGTGACTGCGGCTGGGCGATCTGAGATGCCCCGCCAGCCGGCCGCCGTTGCTGGAACTCGCGGCTCCGTGACAGGGCATCGATGATCTCGGCTGCCGTCTTTGTGCCTGTCCGCAGCGCACTCTCATAGGCCCTGAGGCCGGTTGGGTCGGGGGCGCGCTTCAACAATCCAGCATAGGCCGCGTGGAGAAAGTCCGCGCGGGACAAGGGGAAATCCTGCGGGGAACGAACTGGGGTCGCAGGCTCGGGAACCTTGGCATTCTGCGACAGGCTGACAAAGGCAGCGCGGTGCGCCCGGCGGGCCTTGTCCGCGATCTCCGAGAGCCGCGCCGCGGAGGGAAAGTCGAATCCGTCGGGCGGGTCCGGATAGACGGCCGTCGTGCCGAAGCCAGCCCTTTCATAGATTGCCTGGGTGAAGTGGGTCCCTTCCTTACCGATGTAGTGGCCATACACCGGGAAGCACATCACTCGGACAGTACCCAAGACGTTATTTGCGATCTCTTTCGCGGCGTCCTGAGAAGTGGCGGGGTGCGGGAAGCCCAGTTCCTCGAAATACCGGCGGATTTCCTGGGAGGGCCGCTTGCCGTACTCGACCCCGGCCACGAGCTTCAGGTAGCCCAGGACGATCTCGCGCTGCCGCAACCATTGCCGTCGCGTCAGCGCGAAGCCCCAGTGGTGATGCATCTGCACCACCTCGCGTCTTCGGCGCGACTGCTCCGCCAGGTCGGCCTTGTGGTATCCGTAGGCTGCCACGTACCCGACGCGCTCTTCGTTCAGGGCGTAGTCGGCCATCATGTCCAGCGCTGTCAGATAGTGCGGCGACAGCACCATGTCGTCTTCAAAGAAGTAGGCCACCTCAGCCCCGAGCGTCTCGAAGACATGCCTCTCTGCTCGGTCGAAATTCAGGGCAATGCCAAGGTTGTGCGGCGCCAAGTGCACGTGCCCTCCTGGCAAGGCAGCGCGGAAGACTGTCACACACTCCGGCTCGGGCCCGGGCTCGACCAACCCATCCCCCTGGGCGAAGCGGCTCCTTTGTCCATCCTGGAAGAGGTGGACCCGCCCCTCCTCCACTGGCCCGCTCTGCTCCTTCAGGCTCCTCAGGACCTGGGCAAGCATGTCAGGCCGGTTGAAGGAAAGGATGACGATGGGGGGGGCGGCACGATTGTTTTGCGCCATGACAGCGGCTTCCTCGTTCATTCTTCCGGCCGGCACCCCGGATGTTAACGGCAAGGGTGGACTCGCACGAGTCCGGCCCGCGGCAGGAGCCGACCCGGCGCGGCGGCAGGTCGGCTACGCCGCGGCTTGGTCCAGCAGCAGAATCTCCATGATCTCCTGGCGACTCACCGCATCCGCCGCCGGTGCCCAGGCCAGCCCCACCAGCCCGACGGCGAAGCGCCGGTGATCAGGGCCTGCGGACGTCGCTGAACGGTCGAGCGTCAGATGAAGCGCGACCCGCCCCTCCGCCCCCACCTTTGCCCGCAGTCGCACCATCGTTCGGGTGTTGGCCCAGACCGGGAACTGGCGCACCTCCTGCTCCTTGCCGGATGCAGTCTTGCGACGACGTGTCGTTGTCGAGTCGATGGTTAGGATATGACCGCTGGCCTGCGGGGCGCCGATCACCTGAACGTAAATGACAGCCTCCTCGCCCTCCGGCACATCCGCTCGGAAGGCGAGGCGCCCTTCCTCCCCCCGCATCCAGACACCGAAGTCCTCGCAATCGTACCAGCCGCCGGCCAGGATGGCCCGGGTGGGGCAGGTCAGGTAGCCATCGGGCAGGCCGTGCCCCAGCCGCGGGCTGAGGTCGCCCGGCAAGAAGACGACTCCCGTGGGGAAGGTGGGCAGGGCCTGCGCAGCGGAGGCCGGGATGTTCTGCGCCAAGCGTGCGACGGCGGCCAGCAGGTCCCGCGTGACATCCTCCCAGCCGCGCGGCTGGAAGCGCTCGGCGATGTCCTGGCGCCGCCGCTCGCGATAGCCTGGCTCAAACAGCATCCGCCGGAGGGTGACCAAGCCTTCCCGCAGGTTCAGCGGATCGATGTAGTCCACCAGGTCGCCGCCGACCTCGGGAATGGAGGAGGTGGAGGAGGCGACGCAGGGCGCGCCGTAGGCCAGGCTTTCGCCTACCGGCAGCCCCCATCCCTCGACAAAGGAGGGGAACGCGGTGAACAGGCAGTTGCGGTAGAGTGTTCCCAGTTCATCGTCGGTCAGATCGTGCAGGATGTGCAGCCTTCCATCCAGGTGGCCCGTGTCGCGCAGTTGCGCCATCAGGTCGTCCACTCGCCAGCCTGGGCGTCCGACGAAGACGAGGTCCGGCACCTGTTCGCCTGCCGCCAGCATCTCCCGCCAAGCGCGAAACAGGTAGGCGTGGTTCTTGCGGGCCTCGATGGTGGAAACGGTGAGGACGTAGGGCACGTTCTTCAGCGCCGCGATGCCCGGCGTCCAGCGGTCCAGCGCCGCATCGGCCCGTCCCCGCCGCCGCGCCTTCACCGGCTTCAAAACATGAGCGAGCGTGACCGCCTCGACCGGGATATGCGAGAGCCCCGCCCTGCCCAACAGCGAGCGCACCTCGACCGCCACGTGCTCGCTGATGGTCAGGATGAAGTCGAAGGCCAGCAACGCGTCGCCCAACGCCATGCCGAAGTGAAAGGCCAGTGCCCAGTCGCAGAACTCCGGATGGGTGATGGGGATCAGGTCGTAGATGTAGACGCCGACCCGCAGCCCCTCGCCCTTCAGCCGGCGGCCGTTCTCGATCACCTGCCGCAGGCCCCAGAAGGCGCCCAGGATCAGGAATGTCTGCCCGGCCTTGGGCGTGAGGGGCACGGCCAGAGACTCAAGCGTCTCGATCAGCGTGCGCAGGCGCGCGTGTTCCACCACCGGCCCGGTCGCATAGCGGATCATGCGTGTCAGAGCATCGGAAGGCAGCGCCAGAAGCCCAGGGCCCATGCTCAGGTTGGTGCTGACGACGAAGCGATGCCGCCCTACCTGCGCCACCGGCAGCGCCAGCACCTGCTCAATGACGTTCGCCTGCACCCGCTGGATGCCGGACAGGGTCTGGTGCGCCTTCAGGTATCCCAGAAGGTCCGTGACGTCGTAGAGGGTAATGGACGCTGCTGCATCTCCGCCCCAGGCCTCCATCAGATCCTCGGCCAAGTCGGCCTCGCCAAGCGCCACCAGCTCCCGGTATGCCTCCGGCGATGCCTGCAACTCCAACGCGATGCGCAAGGCCTCCACCGCCTCGGCGTCCTGACCTGCCAGCCTCAGTGTGCGGCCCAGCTGGAGATGGCCGTCCATGTCGTCAGGTCGCAGTTCGGTGGCGCGGCCATAGGCGGCTTGGGCCTCCGGGAACAACCCTTGCTCCTTTAGCGCGTGGCCGAGCTGAATCCAGATGGGTGCATCATCCGGTTGCGTCCTCAGATGAGCGCCGTAGGCCTCAGCGGCTGCCCGCCAGTCCTTTCGGTCCCGTGCCTCGTCCCCCGCGGCACGGAAGCCGTGCTGGTCTGGCGCATCAGGCGAGGCGCCGGGGGGCAGGAGGCGAAATCCACGTTCCAGCACGGCAATCCCCCAGTTGTAGACAGGCCGCGATTCTTACCCGGAAGAGTTGAGCCCATCCGCAGATTCAAGGAAAGCTTGTCGAAACGAGAGTAGCAAGACATGTGCCTGCCCCGGGGCGCCACTGCGGGCGCGACCACTCACACCACCCCGTGACGCCCCATCTCCAGGAACTTCTCCCGCCGCCGCGCCCGCAGCGTCGCCCCGTCCAGCGCCAGCAGCGGCTGCAGCGCCTGCCAGACCTGCTCGCCCACGGCGGCCACCGTCGCCTCCGGGTCGCGGTGCGCCCCCCCCAGCGGCTCGTCCACCACGGCGTCCACCAGGCTGAGCCGGCGCAGATCCTCGGCGGTCAGGCGGAAGGCTTCGGCCGCCTGGGGTGCCTGGGCGGCATCGCGCCAGAGGATCGAAGCCCCGCCCTCGGGCGAGATCACGCTGTAGATGGAGTGCTCCAGCATCAGCACGCGGTCGGCCGCCGCCAGCGCGATGGCGCCCCCGGAGCCGCCCTCGCCGATGATGGTGGCGATGAAGGGGACCGGCGCCTCCAGCCCCGCCTCGATGGAGCGGGCGATGGCCTCCGCCTGGCCGCGCGCCTCCGCCTCCACGCCCGGGAAGGCACCGGCGGTGTCGACAAAGGAGAGGATGGGCAGGCCGAAGCGCCCGGCCAGCTCCATCAGCCGCCGCGCCTTGCGGTAGCCCTCGGGCTTGGCCATGCCGAAATTGTGCTTCACCCGGCTGTCCGTGTCGGTGCCCTTCTCCGTCCCCAGCACCACCACGCCATGCCCGCGGAAGCGCCCCAGCCCGCCCACGATCGCCGCGTCGTCGGCGAAGGCGCGGTCCCCGGCCAGCGGGGTGAACTCCTCGATCAGCCCGGCGATATAGGCCAGCGCCTTGGGCCGCTCCGGATGGCGGGCCACCTGGGTCTTCTGCCAGGGGGTCAGCTTGGCATAGGTGGAGGCGAGCAGCTTCTCCGCTTTGTCGCGCAGCCGCCCCACCTCCTCGGCCACGTCGATGCCGCCCGCATCGGTGGTGCGGCGCAGCTCCTCGATCTGGCCCTCCAGCTCGGCGATCGGCTTCTCGAAATCCAGGAAGTGGCGCATTGCGGGTCCGGTCAGGGGGGTCCGCCCCGGCAGGATGCCCAGAGGCATCCGGGAGCGATCGGATGGGGGCTGCTAGCCCAGCCGGCCCGATGAAGCCACCCCCTGCCCTGCCCCGGCGTCCCCGGATGGCGGCGCCGCCCCCCCGGCCCGGACCGCCTCGCCCGTGGCGGGGCCCGCCGCCCTTCGGGGGACCGGCCACCCCGCCCCCACCGCCGGCAGGAAGAAGCGCGCGGCCTGCCAGCACAGCAGCGCCCAGGCCGCGCCGACGCACCAGCCGGCCAGCACGTCGCTGGGCCAGTGGACCCCCAGGTAGATGCGGCTGGCGCCCACCAGCAGGGTCGTCGCCACCGCCAGGCAGAGGATATAGACCTTGAGCCGCCGTCGCCGCTGCACCCGCATCAGCAGCGCCCCAAGGGTGAGGTAGGTCACGGCGGAGAGCATGGCATGGCCGCTGGGGAAGCTCGCCGTGTAGACGGCGACCGCATGCGGCACGAGGTCGGGGCGCGGCCGCTCGAAGCCCGACTTCAGCAGGCTGCTCAGCAGCATGCCGCCCCCCACCGAGAGCAGCACCAGCCACGCCGCCGCCCGCTGGCGCGAGAGCAGCAGATACCCCGCCGCCGCCAGGGTGGCGCCGCCCAGGATCAGGTGACTGCCCAGCGCCGTCATGTCCCGCGCCGTCTCCTCGAACCAGCGCGGGCCCAGCGGCTCGGACGGGTCGGCGGGATCGCGCAGCGCCAGGAGGATCGCGCGGTCGAGCCGCAGCGTGTCCCCCTCCACCACCTCCCCCGCCAGCTCGACGAAGCCATAGAGCGCGACGGCCACGCCGAGGATGGCGAGCAGGCTCCGCCGCTCGCGGCGGATCACCTCGCCGCCCTGCCCGGCCAACCCCGCCAGCCGCCCGCGCAGCGTCATGCCGCCCTCCTTCCGCCGGGTCCCTTCCCGTCCCGGCCCCCGCCGCCGGCCAACGCCGCGGGCGGCCTGTCCATCAGAGCAGCCCCGCCTCCTCGCGACGCCGCTTGTCCAGTTCCTCGCCATAGCGGCGGAGCAGGTGCGCCTCGGTCAACAGGCCGAGCACCTGGCGGCTTTCCGCCCCGTCCACCACCGCCAGCGCCTCGGCCTCCGCCTGCTCGAACAGCGTCATGGCCTCGCGGGCGTTCATGGCCGGCAACAGGGCCCGGTCGCGGTAGCGCAGCAGTGCCGCCACCGTTTCCACCTCCGGCCCGGCGGCCTGCGCCTCGGCCACCAGCACCAGACCGGCATAGCGCCCCGCCTCGTCCACCACGGCGACGCGCTGGGTGGAGCCCAGCGGGAAGTCGCGCCGGAAGGCACCCAGCCGCATGTCCGACCGGACCGTCCGCAGGTCGCGCCGCATCATCTTCCCCACGGTCAGGTCGCGCAGCCAGCCGATGTCGTGCGGTCCGCGGATCGCCTCGCCCCGCAGGTGGAAGCGCCAAGTCGCGAAGGAGTAGCCGAACAGCCGCCGCACCACCGTCCCGGCCGCGATCACCGCGACCAGCACCGCCCCCGCCACGGCGAAGTCGCGCGTCGTCTCCAGCGCCAGGAAGGTCATGGCCAGCGGCGCGCCGACCACCGCCGTGCCGAAGGCGCTCATCCCCACGATGGCGAGCAGCATCGGGTCCACCCCCGGCAGCGCCAGCCCCGCCAGCAGGGCGAAGCTCTTGCCGGCGAGCCCGCCCAGCAGCAGCGAGGCGAAGAACAGCCCGCCGCGGAAGCCGCTGCCGATCGAGACGGCCGAGGCGACGGATTTCAGGATCAGCAGGGCCAGCAGGGTCTGCACCGCCATGTCCGTCGCCAGCACGCGGTGCAGCAGCCCGTGCCCGGCCGAGAGCACCCCCGGGGTGACCAGCGCCAGCAGGCCCACCACCAGCCCGCCGGCAGCTGGCCGGAGCATGGCCCAGGGGACGATGCGGCGCAGGCCGGATTCCACCACCGTCATCCCGCGCATCAGCGCGATGGCGATGCCGCCGCAGAGCAGCCCCAGCAGCAGGGAGAGGAGATAGGCCACTCCGTCCGGCTCGGCGATCCCGCCCGCGACGGCCAGCGGCTCCGCCTCGTGCAGCAGCCCCGATACCAGCGTGGCGGTGACGGCGCTGGCGATGACGGGGGCCAGGGCGGGGATGGCATAGGTGCCGATCACCAGCTCGAAGGCATAGAAGGCCCCGGTCAGCGGCGCCCCGAAGGCGGCGGCGATGGCCCCGGCCGCGCCGCAGCCGACCAGCACCCGCAGGTCGCCGCGCCGCAGCCCGCAGGCGAGGCCGAGCCGCGAGGCGACGCTGCCCCCGGCCTGGGTATAGGCCGCCTCCAGCCCCACCGAGGCGCCGAAGCCGTTGGAGACGATGTTCTGGCTGCCGACCACGACGCTGTCGGCCAGCGACATCCGCCCGCCATGCAGGGCATTCGCCTCGATCGGGTCCACCGGCGCCTTGGACCGCCAGCGGGCGATGCCGAGGTTCAGCACCCCCAGCAGCAGTCCCCCCAGCACAGGCATCAGGACCAGCATCCAGGGCGCGGTACCGCGGTCGGTGCTGAGGCCGTGCTCGGCGCCCGAGCCGAAAAGGGGGGCCTGGAGGGCATGGGCCGCAGCGCCCATCAGGGTGGCGAGCATCCCGCTGGCCGCCCCGACCAGGATGCCGAGCAGCAGCAGCCCCAGCTCCCCGCGGCGGAACCAGCCACGCAGCGCCGCGGCGCCGCGCAGCGGATGGATGGCCAGGCGGAGGCGCCGCAACGCCCGGCCGGTCTCGCGGCGAACCGGGCGGGCGGCCGTTCCGGCTTCCGCGCTCATCGCCGGCCGCCGGGGCGGGCGGGACCGCCCCCGGGCAGCGGTGCCATCGCGGTCGCGGCGGGGCGCGGACGGAACGGCCACATGGCGCGGGACTCCCTGGGCGGACGGGCCGTGACCCGACATGGACCGGCATAGAGCGTTTCCGGTGCGCATGCGTTCACCGCAAATGCGCCGACAGGATGTTCGGAGAGCAGGTTTGCGCCGCCGGAGCGATGCCGCCCCACGGCCACCCGGAGCCGCACCGGGGACACGGGCCGGAAGGCCGGGGCGGATGGTCCGTCCCGGCTCAGCATCCCTTAACCGGGTCGGGCCAGAATGGCCGGGCCGGCAACCCCCGCCGGCCAGCCAGGGAAAGACGGGACGCCATGCCTCGCCCACCGTCCCCGCTCCGCCCGACCGAGCTCTGGTCCTGGACCCAGAACCAGGCGGAGGAACGCGACCGGACCGAGCTGCTGGCGCGCTGGATGGCACGCTACGCCGCCCCCGACGCACTGGAACGCTGGTACGCGGCGCCGCCATCCCAGGGCGGGCCACATGCCTTCGCCGCGCTGGTGCAGCAGCCCGGACTGCTGCGCCGGCTCTCGCCGACCTGGGCCTCGCTGCTGGTCCGCGACGCCGAGGACCATGCCCAGGGCCTTGCCGGGCTCAGCGACAAGGCGGGCAGGCCCACCCCGATCGCCGCGGCGGTGGCCGAGGTCCATGGCGCCATCAAGGCCTGGCGCCTCGCGCGCCCCGGCCCGCCCGCGCCGCTGCGGGCGGGTGCCATGCCGCATCCGCTGCTACGGCGGGCCCGGGGACCGGCGGGCGGGCGGCTTCCCGGCGGAAGCCAGCCCGCGGGTTCCGGAGCGGAGACGGACAGGCCGGAGGTCCCGGCGCCGCGCGAGGGCGCCCCGGGGCAGGCCCTGGCCGAAGCCATGGCGGCGGTGGCGCGGATCGGCGCGTCGGGGCTCGGCCGGATGGGCTTCCAAGACGCGCAGGTGCTGGCCGCCGCCGTCACCCGTCATATCGGCGGGCAGTTGCGCGCCGGCACCCTGCCCGCCTCGGCCTGGGGGACGGCGCGCGATGCGCTTCTGTCGTTGCAGGCACACAGTGCCGAGACGGGGGCCTACCTTTTCCTGGCCGAACGCTATGCCGCGCAGGGGGAGCGCTCCGCCGCGCATGGCGCTGCGGAGCTGTCGGCCGACCTGGCCGTCTGCGGCGCGGCGGCAAAGCTGGGACGCGGCACACCGCCGGAATGGCGGAACTGGTCGGTGGCCGAGGAGGCGCATGCCTTCGCCGCGCTGATGCTGGACCGCCAGGCGCCGGAAACTCTCGCTGCTCCGGAGCGCGCACGCCTGCTGCGTGCCTGGCGCCGCGCCGCGGCCGCGCTGGAGGGGCTGGGGGAGGCCCCGGCCGGAAGCGAGGACCCGGCGGAGACGGCACGCCGTCTGGTCGCCTGGCACATGGGCACGGACCGGCCGGCAGCCGGACGTGCCGGCTCCGTCCCCGCTACCGGCCGGAAAGGCGGCAGGCAGCCCGGGCCGTTTCCGCCCTGAAGTGGACCGCGCAGTCCGCGGTATGGTCTTTGACGAGCCCATGGCTTGCGGCTGGCGCACACCGCAGTCGGACCGAAGAAGGCCCCGCCATGCTCCCTGAGGTCGCGAGCCATCGCCACCAAGGTCGTGGAGGCTTCGGCCCGGTGCGGCGGCACCTCGCCCGACCCTGGCTTGAAGCGCCGGTCACGATGGCGGGCGATGCCCGTATCCTGCAGCAGGAGCGTGACAGCCGCCCTGCCGAAACGGGCTGAGGCGGTCGATCGCAAGGCCGTGGACGGCGACGCCGAACCTCTCCCGCTTCGCCAGGATGGTCCGCCTGCTCAGTTCGACTGGAAGCCTTCGGGACATGTTCCTTGAGCAAGCGGCGGGCGTCGACCGGGAAGCCATTCCGTGTCGTGACAGGCCGGGTATCCGGGTGTGGCAGCGCGGTGGTTCGGCCCATCAGGACCAGGGATGGCCGCAATCATCGGTCAGCCCAGCCACGGTGAACCATGGCGGAGAGGGTGGGATTCGAACCCACGGTACAGTTGCCCGTACTTCGGTTTTCGAGACCGACCCGTTCGACCGCTCCGGCACCTCTCCACGGGGCTCGTCCGGCACCTGCGGGTGCCGGACGAGCGTGGCGGCGTATAAGGGCGGACCGGCCGGGGCGCAACCGGGCCGCGGGCTCGAACCCACCCTCTCCGCCGACTTCCCCGGCTCCCGCCCAGTCCGGCAGCCGGGCAGCCATGCCGGGGCCGGCCCGCTGCGGCGTTGACGCGGGACCGTCACGGCCGCTATATGCGCCCTCCCCGGCGGCGTCCCTGGCGCGGCCGCATGGCCGCGTTCGGCCATCCCGTTCAGACCAGCAGGCGTACCGATGACCTACGCAGTGATCCGCACCGGCGGCAAGCAGTACCGCGTGACCCCCAACGCGGTCCTGGCCGTCGAGAAGCTTGAGGCCGAGCCCGGCCAGACCGTGACCTTCCAGGACGTGCTCGTCCTCGGCGGCGAGTCCGGGGTGACGCTGGGCGCCCCCACCGTGGCCGGCGCCACCGTCACCGCCACCGTGCTGGAGCAGAAGCGCGGCGAGAAGGTGATCATCTTCAAGAAGCGCCGCCGGCAGAACAGCCGCCGCAAGAACGGCCACCGCCAGCACATGACCGTGCTGCGCATCGCCGACATCGCCGCGGCCTGACCGGTCGGCTGTAGAGACAGGAGACACACCCCATGGCTCACAAGAAGGCCGGCGGCTCCTCCCGCAACGGGCGCGATTCCGCCGGCAAGCGGCTCGGCGTCAAGAAGTTCGGCGGCGAGCGCGTCCTGACCGGCAACATCCTGGTCACCCAGCGCGGCACCAAGATGCTGCCGGGCCGCAACGTCCTGGTCTCCCGCGACCACTCGCTGCAGGCGACCGCGGATGGCCAGGTGAAGTTCGACCGCGTGGCCGAGGGCCGCGTGCGCGTCAGCGTCGACCCGCTGCCGGTGGCGGCCGAGTAACACCCGCCCTCGCCCTTCCAGGCGAATCGCTTTGCGGACGGGGGCCCCAGCGGCCCCCGTTTTCGTTTCCGCTCTCTTTCTGGCTCCCCTCCCCCGATGAAGTTCCTCGACGAAGCCAAGGTGTTCCTGAAGGCCGGCGATGGCGGCGATGGCGTGATCGCCTTCCGCCGGGAGAAGTTCATCGAGTTCGGCGGGCCGGATGGCGGGAATGGCGGCAAGGGCGGCGACGTCCTGATCCAGGCGGTCGACGGGCTGAACACCCTGATCGACTTCCGCTACACGCAGCATTTCCGGGCCAGGAAGGGCGGCAACGGTGCCGGTGCCGACCGCACGGGGGCGGGCAGCGACGACGTGGTGCTGAAGGTCCCCGTCGGCACGGTGGTGCTGGACGAGGACAAGGAGACGGTGCTGGCCGACCTCACCCGGGTCGGCCAGAAAGCGGTGCTTTGCCGCGGCGGCGATGGCGGGCACGGCAACGCGCACTTCAAGACCTCGACCAACCGTGCCCCGCGCCGGGCGGACAAGGGCTGGCCGGGCGAGGAACGCTGGGTCTGGCTGCGCCTCAAGCTGATCGCCGATGCCGGGCTGGTCGGGCTGCCCAACGCGGGCAAGTCGACCTTCCTGGCCGCCTGCTCGGCCGCCAAGCCCAAGATCGGCGACTACCCCTTCACCACGCTGCACCCCCAGCTCGGCGTGGTGCGGCTGAACGCGTCGGAGGAGTTCGTCCTCGCCGACATCCCCGGGCTGATCGAGGGCGCGCATGAGGGGGCGGGACTCGGCGACCGCTTCCTGGGCCATATCGAGCGCTGCGCCGTGCTGCTGCACCTGATCGACGGCACCCAGGCCGACCCGGTCGCCGCCTGGCGGACCGTGCGCGGCGAGCTCGAGGGCTATGGCGGCGGGCTGGTGAGCAAGCCCGAGATCCTGGCGCTGAACAAGACGGACGCCATGACGCCGCAGGCCCGCGCCTCCCGCATCAAGGCGCTGGAACGCGCCACCGGCCGCCCCGTGCTGCTGCTCAGCGGCGCGACCGGGGAAGGGGTTCAGCCGGCGCTGCGGGCCCTCGCCGATGCGGTGATCGCCTATCGCGCCGAGAACGCCGCCCGCCCCGCCGCGCCGGACGTGATCCGTGCCCCCGCCCCTCCCCCCAAGGCGCCGCCGGAGCCGGTGGCGTATTCCGACTGGGGGGACGAGGAGGAGGAGGGCTGATGGAGCTCGCCTCCGCCCGGCGCATCGTCGTCAAGGTCGGCTCCGCCCTGGTGGTGGACCCGGCCACCGCCGCGCCCCGCGCGGACTGGCTCGATTCGGTCGCCGCCGACCTCGCCGCGCTGCGGGCCGGCGGGGCGGAGGTGGTCCTCGTCTCCTCCGGCGCCATCGCCCTGGCCCGCCGCGCCCTCGGCCTGACCCAGCCGCGCCTGCGGCTGGAGGAGAAGCAGGCCGCCGCCGCCGTCGGGCAGATCCGTCTGGCGGGGGCGTGGCAGGCGGCCTTCTCGCATCACGGCCAGACGGCCGCCCAGCTTCTCCTGACGCTGGAGGATTCTGAGGACCGGCGCCGCTACCTCAACGCCCGCGCCACGCTGTCCACCCTGCTCGGCCTGGGCTGCATCCCCGTCATCAACGAGAACGACACGGTCGCCACGGCGGAAATCCGCTTCGGGGACAATGACCGCCTCGCCGCCCGGGTCGCCGAGATGGTGCAGGCGGATGCGCTGGTGCTGCTCTCCGACATCGACGGGCTCTACACCGCCGACCCCCGCCGCGACCCGGCGGCGCGGCATCTGCCGGTGATCGAGCGCGTGACCGACGAGATCATGGCCATGGGGGGCGAGCCACCGCCCGGCTACTCCTCCGGCGGGATGCGCACCAAGCTGATCGCGGCGCGGATCGCCAACGGCGCCGGCTGCGCCATGGCCATCGCCATCGGCACCAAGCCGCATCCGCTGCAGGCGCTGCTGGACGGCGCGCGCTGCACCTGGTTCCTGCCGGCGCCCGAGGGCCGCACCGCCCGCAAGCGCTGGATCGCGGGCAGCCTCGCGCCGCTGGGCACGCTGGTGGTGGACGAGGGCGCGGCCCGGGCGCTGCGCCACGGCAGCTCCCTGCTGCCGGCCGGGGTGCGCGGGGTGAGCGGGAGCTTCGAGCGCGGTGACCCGCTGTCCGTCCGCGACGCGACCGGACAGGAGATCGCGCGCGGGCTGTCCGCCTATGATTCGGAGGCGGCGGCGCGGATCGCCGGGCGGCGCAGCGAGGAGATCGAGGCGATCCTCGGCTGGCGCGGCCGGGACGAGCTGATCCACCGCGACGACCTGGTGGTGCTGTAGCCGGGGGTCCGGGTCGGCGGCCGGCCGGTCAGGCTTCGCCCCGGCCGGCACGCCCCTCCCGCCGCAGCCCCAGGGCGACGACGGACACCAGCAGGGTGTAGACGCAGCAGCCGACCGCCTGCCAGGCGAGCGGGATGCCCGCGTCGATGAGCAGGCCCATCAGCACGGGCGAGGCGCCGCTGGCCACCACCGCGCCGGCGCTGGCGACGGAGCGGACCCGGGCGAGGTCGGCCGGGCCGAAGAGATCGACCCACAGCGCCGTGGACAGGGTGGAGCCGATCGCGGCGGACACCGCCATCAGCACCATGTAGGCCAGCGCGACCCAGGGCGCGGTTCCCACCGACAGCAGGACGAGGCCCAGTGCCTGCGGGATCAGGAAGCTGGACAGCACCCGTGCCGGCCCCAGCCGGTCGATCACCGGGCCGATGGCCAGCGCCGCGACCGCCTGCACCAGGGCGAAGGCGGCGAAGCTGGCGGCGACGAGGGTGAGGTCCCAGCCCTTCTGCTCGGCCAGGCGCGCCTGGTGGAAGAAGAAGCCGGTGATGATGAAGGGGTTGGCGAGCAGCGCCGGGCAGGCGAGCCAGAGCCTTCGGTCGCGCCAGAGCGGGGGTGGCCGCGCCGCCCCCGCCTCCCCGCCCGCCTGGCGGCGGCGCAGCGGCAGGTCCCCGGCCCGGGGGAGGAAGCGCAGCGCGAGCGTAACCCCCGCCAGCACGAAGGCGGCGTTCAGCGCCCAGGCGATCCGCCAGCCGAGGCGTTCCATCAGCAGCACCGCCAGGATGGGCAGGACCGCCTGGGCGATGCAGATGCCCAGGGAGACCACCCCGACCGCCTTGCCGGCATCCTTCGGGAAGGCCCGCGCCGTGGCGGTATAGGCCGTGTGGGTCATCAGCCCCTGGCCGCCGAGGCGCAGCCCGTAGAAGGCGACGGTCAGCATCACGGCGTTCAGGCTGGCAGAGGCGAGCAGGCAGGCGCCGGCCAGCAGCAGCGCGACGCACCAGGTGAAGCGGCGGACGGTGGTGTAGTCGATCAGCCGCCCGGCCCAGCCGAGGGTCAGCGCGCTGAGCAGGGTCCCCACCGCATAGGCGGTCCCGAGCCCGCCGTCGCTGAGATGGAAGGCCCCGCGGAAGAACGAGCCCGAGACGGCGACGAAGTAGGTCTGGCCGAAGCTGGAGAGGGCCAGCAACAGCGCCCCGAAGAGCAGGGGCCGCCAGTTCTGGCGTGAGAAGTCGAGATAGGCCTGAAGCATCGTCATCCCGGTCTTGCGGCCCGTCCGGCGCCCGGAGCGTCTGCGGGCCGCGATCGTCTGCTCGGAACCGCCCCGGGCGTGGTGTCAGGGGCATCCCCGCGTGGTCGGAGCCGTCCGGAGCGTGAATCGCGCGACAGAACAGAGGGCCAGACCATGGTCCCCGCCTCCGTGAGCGGGGATCATGGTCTAGCGAGGCTGGGCGGCGCCGTCCCGGCCGGGGAGCCGGGCCTTGGCCCATTCCCGGACAGTCTGCACCGCGACGTAGAGCACGGGGATCATCAGCAGGCCGAGCAGCGTCCCGACCAGCAGGCCGCCGAACAGGGTCATCCCGATGGAGCGTCGGCTTGCCGCCCCGGCGCCGCTCGCCAGGACCAGGGGCAGGACACCGAGGATCGAGCTGAAGGCCGTCATGACCAGGGGGCGGAAGCGCTGGCTGGTACCTTCCAGCGCGGCCTCCAGGGTGCCCATCCCCTCGTCCCGGCGCTCCTTCGAGAACTCCACGATGAGGATGGCGTTCTTGGCCGCCAGGCCGATCAGCAGCAGCAGGCCGATCTGCGCGTAGAGATCGATCGGCATACCGGCCAGGGCGAGGCTGGCGAGCGCGCCCAGCACGGCAACGGCGACCGAGAGCATCACCGCGAGGGGCACGCTCCAGCTCTCGTACTGGGCAACGAGGAACAGGTAGGTGAAGAGGATCCCGACGACGATGATCGCGGCTGTCTCCGCGCCGGCCTGCCGCTCCTGCAACGCGAGTCCGGTCCATTCGAAGCCGAAGCCCTCGGGCAGGCTCTCCGCCGCTATCGCCTCCATGCGGTCCAGCGCCGCGCCGGTGCTGACCCCCGCCGCCTGCCCGTTGATGGAGACGGCCGGGAAGAGGTTGTAGCGGCCGATCGCGTTGGGCCCCAGCGTGTCCGACAGGACGAGGACGGCGCGGAGCGGCACCAGCTCGCCCGTGCTGTTGCGGACGTGCTGCCGCTCGATGTCCGCCACCCGGCCGCGGAACCGCGGCTCGTCCTGGATGCGGACCTGGAACACACGGGACAGCATGTTGAAGTCGTCCACATAGGCCGAGCCGAGATGCGCCTGCAGCGTCTCGAAGATGGCGGCGGGCGACACGCCCAGCAGTTCCGCGCGGCGCCGGTCGATCTCCAGGAAGACCTGCGGCGTGTCCGCCCGGAAGGTGCTGAACACGCCGGCCAGCCCCGGCGACTGGTTCGCGCGGAAGACCAGGCCGCGCATCGCCTCGGCGAGGTCCTCCTGACTCTGCCCGGCCCGGGCCTGCAGGCGCATGTCGAATCCGCCGGTGGTGCCGAGCCCCGGGATGGCGGGCGGCACGAAGGCGACGGCCGTGCCCGCGGTGACGGCGGCGAAGCGGGCGCGCAGATGCGCCAGGATGCCGTCGAGGCTCTCCTCCGCCCCCCGCCGCTCCCGCCACGGCCGCAGCGAAGCGATGATCATGGCCGAATCGGAGCCGCCGCCGCCGATCATGCTCGTGCCGGCGATGCCGATGACGCCGGCGACGCCCGGCGTCCCGTGCAGGATCCCCAGCACCTCGCCCATCGCGACCTCCGTCCTGTCGAGCGAGGCGGCGTTGGGCATCTGGAGGTTCACGAAGACGTAGCCGAGGTCCTCCGTGGGGATGAAGGCGGTCGGCAGGCTGCGGAACAGTCCGAGCGTCCCGGCCAGCACCGCCGCCATGACCACCCCGGCCAGCGCCAGCCGCCGGCCCAGGCGGCCGAGCAGGCCCAGGTAGCCCCGCCTCGACCGGTCGAGGGCGGCATCGAAAAGTGCGAAGAGCCGCGCCCGGCGCCCGCCGGGCGGGCGCAGCAGGATGACGCAGAGGGCCGGGCTCAGCGTCAGGGCGTTGACGGTGGACAGGGCGATCGTCGCCATGATCGTCACGGCGAACTGGCCGTAGAGCTGCCCCGTGACGCCCGAGATGAAGCCGATGGGCAGGAACAGGGCGGCCAGCACCAGGGTCGTGACGACGATCGGCGCGGTCACCTGCCGCATCGTCTCCAGCGTCGCCTCGGCGACGGGCAGGCCCCGCTCCTGCATCAGGCGCTGCACGCCCTCGACCACGATGATGGCGTCATCGACCACCAGACTGATGGCCAGCACCACGGCGAAGAGCGTGATGGTGTTGGCCGAGTAGCCGAGCGCGAGGAGGATGACGAACCCGCCCAGCAGGGAGACGGGGATGGTCAGCATCGGGATGAGGGTGGCGCGCCAGTCCTGCAGGAAGACGTAGGTGACCAGGATGACCAGCAGGAAGGTCAGGCCGAGCGTGACGGCGATCTCCCGGATCGTCTCGCTGACGAATGCCGTGGTGTCGAACACCACGGTCTGCGCCAGGTCGTCCGGGAATTGGCCGCTGGCCCGCTCCAGCTCCGCCCGGACGGCGCCGGCGACGTTCAGGGCATTGGCGTCCGGGGAGGCGTAGATGACGACGGTGGCGCTCGGCTGCCCGTCGAAGCGGGAGCGGATGTCGTAGGACTGGGCGCCCAGCTCGATCCGGGCCACGTCGCGGAGGCTGACGATCGCCCCGTCCGCATTGGTCCGCAGCACGATCTCCCCGAACTCCTCCGGCGTCTCCAGCCGGCCGCGCGCCATGATCGTCAGCTGCAGCTCCTGCCCCGCCGGGGCGGGGGCGGAGCCGATCAGCCCGGCCGAGGCCTGAGCGTTGTGCGAGCGGATCGCCGCCATGATGTCGGCCGCGGTGAGGCCCAGGGCCTGCATCCGGTCCGGGTCCATCCACACCCGCATGCTGTAGGCCGGGCCGAAGATGCCGACCTCGCCGACGCCGGGAACGCGGGCGAGGGCATCGCGCAGGTTCACCGAGGCGTAGTTGCTGATGAAGATCTCGTCGTGCGTGCCCCGCGGCGAATGGAGCGCGACGCCCATCAGCATGCTGGTCGAGCGGCTGCGCACGGAGACGCCGGTCTGTGTGACGGCGGGCGGCAGACGGGGGGTGGCGAGCGCGACGCGGTTCTGGACGTTCACCTGGGCGATGGCCGGGTCCGTCCCGACGCGGAAGGTGACCGTCAGGGAATAGCTGCCGTTGTTCCCGCTGGAGGACGACATGTACAGCATGTCGTCCACGCCGTTGACCTGCTCCTCGATCGGCGCGCCGATGCTGTTCATCACGACCTCGGCGCTGGCGCCGGGATAGCTGGCGCTGACCTGGATCTCCGGCGGCGTGATGGGCGGGAACTGCGCCACCGGGATCAGGGTGAGGGCCAGCAGCCCGGCGATGGCCGTCACCACCGCGACGACCATGGCGAGGCGCGGTCGCCGGACGAAGACCGCGGAGATCATGGGCGCGCGGCACCGGCGGGCATCCGGGCCGCGCCGGGGCCGGCCGGGCCCTCCGTGGCCGGCACGGCGCGGACCGGGGCGCCCGGCCGCGCGTTCTGGAAGCCTTGGACGATCACCCGCTCGCCGCCCCGCAGCCCGTCCTCGACGACCCAGTTCTGGCCGATCTGGGCACCGACGCGGATACGGCGCAGCACGACCCGGTCCTGCTCGTCCACCAGCAGGACGAAGCGGCCCTCGCGGTCGAGCTGGACCGCGCCAAGCCGGACGACCGGGCGGCGCCGCGCCTCGGCCGGACGCACCGCCAGCGTGACGAACTGGCCGGGCACCAACAGTCCCTCCGGATTCGGGAAGCGCGCGCGCACGGGGATGGTGCCGGTGCGGGGATCGAACTCGTTGCCGATGAACTCGATCTCGCCGGGATGGGCGTAGACATGGCCGGAGGAGAGCACGAGGCTCGGGACGAAGCCCCCCTCCGCCCGCCCCGCCGCCGGCCCGGTGCGGAAGTCGAGGAGGCTCTGGTCGCTCACCGAGAAGACAACACGGATCGGATCGGTCTGGACGATGCGGGCGAGCGGCCCCGAGGAGGGTGCCACGAGGCTGCCCACCGCGAAGGCCGAATGGCCGATCCGGCCTGCGAAGGGCGCCCGGATGCTGGTGTAGCCGAGGTTCAGCTCGGCCTGCCGCAGGCTGGCCTCGGCCGACAGGACGCCGGCCCGGGCGCGGTCGCGCGCGGCCTGGTTCTCCTCCAGCACGGCCTGGGATGTGGCCTGGGTCCGGCGCAGCTCCTGGCTGCGCTGGAAGCGGCCCTCGGCGTCGCGGAGGTCGGCCTGGGCGCCCGCCAGGCTGGCCTGGGCGGCGGATAGCGACGCCTCGTAGCCCGCGCTCTCGATGTGGAAGAGTTCCTGGCCCTCCCGGACCATCTGCCCCTCCTCGAAGCCCCGCGTCTCCAGGAAGCCTTCGACGCGGGAGCGGACGTCGACCGCGTTGACGGCCTCCACCCGCCCGAGGAACTCGGTGCCCGGGGCAACCGCCTCAAGCGCCACGGGCAGGACGACGACGGCCGGCGCCTGGGCCGGGGTTGGGGCCTGGGCGTTCGCGCGGAGGGGCGCCGCGAGCAGGGCCGCCAGGACGGCCGGAAGCAGCCTCCGGAACCGCAACGAGAAGATGGCGTGCATGTGGCGGCCCCCTGGCCGGCCCAGCATTTCACGGGCGGCGGGGGCCCACAACGCAACCGCCCGCCGTGTCCCTCCGCCGGAGCAGGCCGCGCCGGATGCCTCCATCCGGCCGGAACACGGCGCTATCCCAGGCTGCGCAACGCGGCGCAGACCCGCTCCACCTGGGCGTCCGTCAGTTCCGGGAACATCGGCAGGCTCAGCACCTCGCGCGCCGCCTGCTCCGTCTCGGCACAGCCGGCGGGGCCCAGGGCCACGCGCTCGCGGTAGGCAGGCTGCTGGTGGACGGGCACGGGGTAGTGGACGCCCGTGCCGATCCCCTGCGCCCGCAGCCGGGCCTGCACCGAATCGCGGGCCGGGCAGCGCAGGACGTACTGGTGGAAGACATGGGTCGTGTCCTCCCGCCGCACCGGCGGGGCGAAGGGCGTGCCCTCCAGCGCGGAATCATAGGCGGCGGCGATGGCGCGGCGGCGGGCGTTGTTGGCGTCCAGCCGCGGCAGGCGGGCGCGCAGGATCGCGGCCTGGATCTCGTCCAGGCGGGAGTTCACGCCGACCACGTCCGAGACGTAACGGGAGCGCCAGCCATACTGCCGGATGGCGCCGATCCGCTCGGCAAGCTGTTCGTCCGTGGTGGCGATCACCCCGCCATCGCCCAGCGCGCCGAGGTTCTTGGTGGGGTAGAGGCTGAAGGCCGCGGCCTGGCCCAGCGTGCCCAGCTTCCGCCCGCCCAGCATCGCGCCATGCGCCTGGGCGCAGTCCTCGATCAGCGCCACGCCGGCGGCGGCGCAATCGGCCAGCATCGGCTCCAGGTCGCAGGCCTGGCCGTAGAGGTGGACGGCGATGGCGGCGCGGATCGGCGGCAGGCCGGGCGGCGGCATCTCCAGCACCGCCGCCAGCTCCTCCGCATCCATGGTGTAGGTGTCGGGGTCGATGTCGAGCAGCAGCGGCGTGGCCCCCGCCATCTCGATCGCCGCCACCGTCGCGACGGCGGTGTGGGAGACGGTGGCGACGGTGCAGCCGGGACCGATGCCCAGGCCGCGCAGGGTCAGCGCCAGCGCATCCGTGCCGTTGGCGCAGCCGATGGCGTGCTGACCCTCGCCGAGCCAGTTCGCAAACTCCAGCTCGAAGCGCTTGCCCTCCTGGCCGAGGATGTACCAGCCGGAGTCCAGCGCGCGGGCGACGGCGGCGTCGATGGCGGCCTTCTCGGCGCGGTAGCCGGCGCCGGGATCGGCCTGGGGCACGACGAGGTCGGGGGCGTTCATGGCGTCTCGTCCTGCCTCAGAGGTAGTCGGCCAGCCGGGGGCGGAACCAGTCCACGGTGCGGCGCAGGCCCTCGGCCAGCGTCACGCGCGGGGCCCAGCCCGTGGCGGTGCGGAAGGCGCTGTCGTCGGCGTGGAAGGAGCCGATGTCGATCGCCGCCCGGTCGGCCGGGAAGGAACGGGTTTCGTAGCTCCCCTGCCCTGCCGCGTCCACCAGGGCATCGGCCAGGTCGCGCAGCGAGATCGGCGGGCAGCCGCCGATGTTGAAGGCGCGGCCCTCGCAGCCGACCACCGGCCGCGCGGCGGCGGGCGCCTCGCGCTCCAGCAGATCGCCGGGCAGGGCGCGGCGCGGCGGGCCGAGCGGGCCGGGGGCCGTCACCTCCGCGCCGCCGTCGCGCATCATGTTGACGGCGGCGGTGATGAAGGCCTCCACCACGTCGTCGCTGTGCGCCAGGTCGCGGAGCTGCTCGCCGCCCCAGACCTCGAAGGGCGCGCCTTCCAGCACGCGGCGGATCCAGATGCCCAGGAAGGTCTGGCGGTGGTCCTTGATGCGCAGGCGCGGGCCGTAGCAGTTGGTCAGGCGGAGCGCGGTGACGCGGCGGCCCTGGATGCGGTTCTCCAGCAGCCAGTACTGCTCGCCCGCCCATTTCGACACGCCGTTGAAATCGGGCGGGACGATCGGGTGCGCCTCGTCCACCGGCAGGTATTGCGGGCGGCCGTAGAACTGGCGGGTGGAGGCGTGGACCACCACGGCGTTGGGCGCGCCGTTGCGCATGGCGCCGATCAGGCGGAGCTGGATCTGCGCGTTGATGGAGAGGTCGCCCAGCGGGTCCAGCATGGAGCCGGCGTGGGAGGTCTGGGCGGCGAAGTTGAACAGCACGTCCACGCCCTCGCAGAGCGGGGTCACGTCCGCCGTGCGCAGGTCGGCCACCACGAGGCGGGCGCCGGAGCCTTCCAGGTTGTGCGGGTTCGCGCCCATCTCCGGCAGCATGGCGTCGACGGCGATGACGTCCGCGCCGCGCCCGGTCAGGGCGTGGCAGAGGTTGGAGCCCAGGAAACCGGCCCCGCCGGTGACCAGAACACGCTTGCCACGCCAGTCCATCCGTCACGCCTCTCTGCGGCCGCCAGGGGCGGCCGGTTGGGTTGGGGTGCCCCCGGGGTGGGGGCGATGGGAGGTTGTAGCAGGGTGGGCGCGGCGGGGCGTGGGCGGGATTGCGGCGGGAGGGGGGCGGGGGGTGACGGGGTGTTGCGGGGGTGGGATGGGGCGGCGGTCGTGTGTATAGTACCTCGAATAAATACACATCGAGGGTATCATGCGGACCAACATCGAGATTGACCCTGCCCTGATGCAGGAGGCCATGGCGGCCACCGGCCTGCCGACCATGAAGGCCACGGTGGAGGAGGCTCTGCGCCGCGTGGTGCGGATGGCGCGGCAGAAGCAGGCCGGCGCGGCGCTGGCAGGGCTGGGTTGGGAGGGCGACCTCGCCGCGAGCCGGGAGGGGCGCCAGCCTTGATCGTGGTGGATAGCTCGGTCTGGATCGACCACCTCCGCGACCGGGCGGAGCTGCCGCATGTGCGCTGGCTCCGCGCGGCTTTTGGCGAGGAGGCCATTTTGGTGGGGGATTTGATCCTGTTGGAGGTGCTTCAGGGCGCGCCGGATGAGCCACGGGCGCGGAAGATCGAGCGGTTGCTGCGGGAGTTCTCTATCGAGGCGATGCTAAACGAGGCGACAGCTGTAGAGGCGGCACTAAACTATCGGACGTTGCGCAGCAAGGGCGTCACAGTGCGGAAGACGATCGACCTGATCATCGCTACCTTCTGCATCGAGCGGGATTACGCGTTGCTACACGATGATCGGGATTTCGAGCCGATGGAGCGGCATCTGGGGCTGCGGGTCTTGGCAGTTTGAGCATGCGTGTCACATCCCTGGCGCCGATGTCAGGCAGCGCAAGCGAGGCCGCCCGGCGGGCCCGGTGCCTCTCGTCAGAAGCGTGTTGCCGCCACCCTTGACGTGCGAGGTGCTCGTCCTCTTGCAATGAGGATGGATCTGCTGGGGCGGCGTTGGCGGACACATCTGACTCGCCGGTTTGGGCGGAAAGGCAGATACGGGCCAGCGCTGCGCATCTATCGGCGCCAGACACCGAAGACTGGAAATCTGAGAGCCTGATCCGAAATTAAGTTGAGTGGTATCAGCGGGTTAGCTTGACGCCAGCCCAGGTCATTGATTCAGGGGTTTTTGCGAAAACTTCCGGAGATCAACGATGTGGACCGATACCACTCGGGCGCAGTATGCCCGTGCGGAACTGGCTTTGCCAAGCGATTTGACCGATGCCGAATGGGCACTGCTGGAGCCGTTCTTTCCGCCAGCATCGCATGTGGGCCGCCCGCGCAAGTGGCCACTCAGGCGGATTGTCGAGGCGATCCTGTATCTGCTGCGTGGCGGCCTGCCGTGGCGGATGCTGCCGCCCTGCTTTCCGCCGGTCTCGACGGTGCGGCGCTGGTTCTACCTGTGGCGGGACAATAGGCTGTGGTTGTCATTGAACCATGCTCTGTTGCTGATCGCCCGTGAGGGGACGGGTCGCGAAGCCTCGCCCAGCGCCGGGGTAATCGACAGCCAAAGCGTCAAAACCACGGAAAGCGGCGGACCTCGGGGCTATGATGCGGGCAAGAAGACCAAGGGCCGCAAGCGCCACATCCTGACCGACACCGACGGCAATCTCGTCCATGCGGTAGTCCACACCGCCGACATCCAGGACCGTGACGGTGCGCCGCTGGTGCTGGCCGAGATCATCAAGCGCTTCCCGTGGCTGCGCCATGTCTTCGCCGATGGTGGATATGCTGGCGACAAGCTCAGGGACGCCCTCCGGCGGATCGGCAAATGGACCGTCGAGATCGTCAAACGGTCAGATGCCGCAAGAGGGTTTGTCGTCCTCCCGCGCCGTTGGGTTGTCGAACGCACACTGGCTTGGCTCAATCGGAACCGCCGCCTCGCCAAGGACTTCGAGCAGACCATCGCATCGGCTACCGCATGGCTCTTCATCGCCTCGATCCAGCTCTTCGCACGCCGCATCGCAAGGCCATGAAATCACGCCGGATAATTATGAATCAGACTCTGAACGCTTCATCTGCGTCATCGACAGCAGCAGTATTGGCCGCATGAGGTCTACGGCTACAGTGCTCGAAAGCGCCCGAGACGTAGGTGGGATCGATGCTCCAGTTCAACTCAAGTCCATACTCGCTTAGTGTTGAATCCACTCACCAAGTTGTCGCGCGTCTGCGCGCTATTGAGGAGCGTGTTGCCCTGCTTCGACAGCAGGGAACCCTCACCAAGCAAACTCTACTCGACTACTATGGGCTGAAAAGATTTGAGCAGATTGCGGAGTCTAATGCTATTGAAGGAAGCACGCTTTCTGTCGGAGAAACCGAAGCAGCTGTACTAAAGGGCATAACAATTACCGGCCATGATCCGGGATATGTCCGCGATGCAATAGCTCTCGATAAGGCACTGACCCGAGTGGTTGATATTGCAAAAAATCGAACTACTCCAACAGACATCGATCAACTGAAGGAAATCCACAATTTGCTACTCGGCGACCGACCGGGAGCAGGCGCTTTTAGATCAGAGCGAGTAATTATCAGCGGATCAAATCACACCCCACCAAAAACATGGCACGAAATTATATTACATATGGAGCACTGGCAGAAGTGGTCATTAGAAAACAAAGATGCACCGGCGCCGTTTAGATCTGCGTTATTACATGCGTGGTTGACTCATATACATCCGTTTATCGACGGAAACGGACGAGTCTCAAGAGCAATAGGAAACCTTGAATTAATTCGCGCGGGCTATCCGCCAATTATATTCAAAAAATCGGAGAGGGATCGTTACATTGAATGTCTTTCCGAAGCGGACGATGCGGGCGATATCCGATCATTTATGGACTTGGTATTTGACCGCACTGAGGGAGCTCTGACCGGACTTGAACTTTCCGCCAGGAAGCAGCAGGGCTACAGCCCTGCAATAGAGCGGCTTCGCAATCAACAAAAGCAGCAACTTACTATCTGGTCTACGGGTGTGAAGCTACTTGCTTCAGTGATCGAACATCAATTGACGCGCGCACTGGAGGCTACTGGCGGAAGGGTTATTACGAAGATTTTTGATGGCCTCATCGATCTGGAAGATTACACTGATATTTGCGCGGGTAGAGCAATATCTGGCGGCTGGGCGTTCATATTAAACATTCAGGTTCCTGGAATGCCCAAACTTGAGAAACTAGTCTTTATGCAACCGAGAAGCCAGTCAATGTACCACAGGCTAGGCCAAGAAAGCGGACCTTCGCTTTATTGGTCACGCGTCAATCCTGCGGGTTACCCAAAATGGATGAGGGACGGAAATCATTCTCCGTATGCCATTGAGGTCACATCCAGGTCCGGGAGTGGTGACAACTGGGTCGCGCTTCTGGCTGACGGAAAATTCGTTGAGCTGACCACAACCGACTTGGCGAGCAAGTTCTCCGACGCGCTGTTGCATCAGGTCGGACATTGAAGTCCACTTTGGATCGCTTACACCTCTCCCCACAACGTCCCGACTTACCCCAACGCTACCCCCGTAATCTCCACCTTCCAAGCCGGGTTCACCAACGCCCCCTGAATCGTCATCCGCGCAGGCTTCGACCCCTGATCCAACCACCGATCCCACGCCCGGTTCATCCCTGCCGCATCCCGGATATCCGCCAGCACCACCGTCACCGACAGCAGCGCGCGCTTATCCACCCCGGCCTCGGCCAGCAGCGCATCGATCTGCCGCAGGATATCCTCGGTCTGCCCCTCGGCATCCAGCGTCGCGTCATCCGCCACCTGCCCGGCGAGGAAGATCAGCCCCCCGCCGATGGTGGCGCCGGACAGCCGCTCTTCCTCGGCGAGTCGTCGGATGGTCATGGGCCTGCGCTCCGGGATTCGGTCTCCCCCGCATCCTGCCCGGTCCAGCGCCTGGAACAACCGGGGTTCACCCCGCCAGATGCCGCCGCCGCACCCAGCGCCCCAGCAACCCGTCCACCGGCCCGGCGACGGTGGACACCGCCCACAGCCCGCCCGCCACCAGCACGATGGCCGGCCCGGTCGGCACATCCGCATGGAAGGACAGCAACAGCCCCGCCACCGCCGAGAGCAGCGCCAGCCCGACCGAGGCCCGAACCATCCCCCCCAGCTCCGCCGCCCAGTGCCGCGACGCGACGGCGGGCAGCATCATCAGCCCCACCGCCATCAGCGTCCCCAGCGCCTGGAAGGCGGCCAGCACGTTCAGCACCACCAGCGCCAGGAACAGCAGGTGCCAGGCCCCGCCATGCGCGCCCTCGGCCGCGGCGAACTGGGGGTCGAAGCTCTCCAGCGCCAGCGGCCGCCACGCGAAGGCCAGGGCGAACAGGGTGACCACGGACACGCCGGCCATCATGAACAACGCCCCGTCATCCACCCCCAGCACGGAGCCGAACAGCAGGTGGGTCAGATCCACCGCCCCCCCGCGCGCCGACACCATCGCGACGCCGAGCGCGAGGGCGACGAGGTAGAGCGCGGTCAGCGTCGCATCCTCCCGCCCCCCCGTCGCGCGGGACAGCGCCCCGGCGCCGAGGCTGACCGCCAGCCCCGCGACCAGCCCGCCGAGCGACATGGCGGTGACGGACAGGCCGGCGATCCAGAAGCCGGCGGCGATGCCGGGCAGGATGCCGTGGGCCAGCACGTCGGCGGACAGGCTCATCCGCCGCAGCATCAGGAAGACGCCCAGCGGCGGGGCCGCCAGCGACAGGGCCAGGCAGCCGACCAGGGCGCGGCGGAGGAAGCCGAACTCGACGAAGGGGCCGAGGAGCAGGTCGTACACGCTATCCCCCTTCGGGCTGGTCCAGGGCGAAGTGCAGGGCGGCCATCCCGAAGACCTCGATGGCCCCCTGCGGCACCATCCCCAGCCGACGGACGACGCCCAGCGAGGCATCGTTCCCCGGCGCCACGAAAGCCTCGATCCGCGCCAGCCCCAGCGGGCCGAAGCCCCAGGCGAGGGCGGCGCGCGCGGCCTCGGTGGCGTAGCCCCGGCGCCAGTGGTCGCGCCCCAGCATCCACAGCACCTCGGTCACCCCACCGCCCCAGGGCAGCCAGCGCAGCCCGCACTGGCCGATCAGCGCCCCCGTCTCCTTCAGCACCACGGCCCAAGGGGCATAGCCCGGCCCGCTCGCCCAGCCGGCGGACCACAGCCCGACCAGACGCGCGGCATCCGGCCCGGCGGTGGCGGCGGCCGCCTCGCCGCCCGGCAGGAAGCGCAGGGTCTCCGGATCGGCGCGCAGCGCGGCCAGGGCCGGCGCATCGGCCTCGGCGAAGGGGCGCAGGAGCAGGCGGGGCGTCTCCCGCACCACCGGCCCGCCGGCCCAGCGGAGGACCGGCCCGATCATGGCGGCACCGGTCACGACGGAGGCACGGCCGTCAGGCCGCGAGCGGCCGGTCGCAGCCCTCGGCATCCGCGTCCCAGGCCTCGGCCATCATCCGGGCGCGCAGGCGGTTCTCGGCGCAGAGCACCTCGGCGGTGGGGCCCCAGGCGATGGCCTCGCGGGCCAGCAGCAGGCAGTCGGGGAATTCCTGCCGCACCAGTTCCAGGTCGTGCAGCACGGCCAGCACGGTGCGGCCCTCGCCATGCCAGCGCCGCACCAGGCGCAGCAGGTCGGCGGCGGTGCGGGCGTCCACGGCGTTGAAGGGCTCGTCCAGCAGGATCACCGGCGCGTCCTGCACCAGCAGCCGGGCGAAGAGCAGCCGCTGGAACTGCCCGGCGGACAGCGCCGACACCGGCCGCTTGCCGAACCCCTCCAGCCCCACGGCGGAGAGCGCGGCCAGAGCGGCCTCGCGGTCGGCGGCGGTCGCGCCACGGAAGGCGCCGAGCCGGGACCAGTGCCCCAGCATCACCACATCCAGGCAGGCGATCGGGAAGGACCGGTCCAGCGCCGCCCCCTGCGGCAGCAGGGCGATGCGGCCGCGCGGCGCCGTCACCCGCCCCTCGGAGGGCGCGTGCAGCCCGGCGATGGCGCGCAGCAGGGTGGTCTTGCCCGCCCCGTTCGGCCCGACCAGCGCGGTCAGGCTGCCCGGGGCGAAGCGGCCGGAGACGTGGTGCACCGCGGGCCGTCGGCCATGCGTCACCGTGACGTCGGAGAGGGTGATGCCGTCATTGGCCCCCGGAGGACGCGCCGGGGCGTGGTGGTGCGCGCTCACGCGGCGAGCGCCCAGGCCACCGCCAGGGCGAGCAGCCCGGACAGCCCGGCGGCCAGCACCAGGCGCGGCGCGAGGCCGGCAGAAAGCGCGAGGGGGTCGGTGAGCCGCGACATGATGTTACGACATAACATTCCAGCCGGCCTGGACAAGCCTTCTCCGCGCGTCCAACTCCGCGCGCCATGCAGGGCAGTCCTTCCCCCGAACCCTTCCTCCCCTCCCTGAACCCGCGCAGCGCGGCCGACGAGGCGCTGCGGCAGAGCCTGCGCCGCCACCGGCTGCTGGCCACCGGGCTGCTGGCCGGGATGGCCGGGCTGACGGTGGGGGCCTATGCCCTGCCGCCCGGCTGGTGGACGGACCTGCTCCAGGCCAGCGCCAAGGCCGGCCTCGTCGGCGGGCTGGCCGACTGGTTCGCGGTGACGGCCCTGTTCCGCCGCCCGCTCGGCCTGCCCATCCCGCACACCGCCATCATCCCGCGCCAGAAGGTGCGGCTGGGCCAGTCGCTCGGGCGTTTCGTCGCGGACCATGTGTTCACCGAAGGCGAGGTGGCGCGGCTGTTGCAACGGCTGGACCTCGCCTCTGTCATCGCGGGCGTGCTGGCCGACCCCAAGGCGACCCAGCCCGCCGCCCGCGCCGTCGCCACCGCCCTGCCGCGTCTGCTGGCCAATGTGCAGGAGGGGCGGGCGTCGAAGGTGATGCTGCGCCTCCTCCCCCGCCTCGCCGACGGGCCGGCGGCGACCCGGCTGCTGGCGCGCACCCTGCGCACCCTGGTCGAGGGCGGGCGGCACCGCGACGTCTTCGACCTGGCGCTGCGCGAGATCCGCGCCGTCCTGCGCACCCGCGAGGCAGCGCTGCGCGAGGAGGTGGAGAAGCGCGTGCGCGAGCAGGGCGGCTCGCTGGTCGGCTGGGTGGCCGGGGCCTATGTCGCCCGCCGCGTCGTGACGGCGGTGAACGAGGCGCTGGACGAGGCGGTGTCCACGGAAGGCGGCGAGAGCAGCCTGCGCGCCGCCTTCGACGAATGGGTGATGCGAGAGCTGGACCGGCTGGAGCGCGACCCGGAGCGCGCGGCGCAGATCGGTGCGGCGCTGGGCGCGGCGCTGCGGCATGAGGTGGTGGCGGGCTGGCTGGACGATGCCTGGCACCGTCTGCGCTGGGCGGTGGAGCTGGACGCGGCGAAGCCGGAGGGGCGGATCGCAAGCCTCGCCCAGGCGGCGCTGTCCAACGGCGGCAAGGTGCTGTCCGAGGACCCGGCCGCCCGCGCCCGGGTGAACGCGGCGCTGGAGGGGCTGCTCCTCCCGCTGCTGCCAGAGGCGCAGAAGCGGCTCTCCGCGTTCATCGCCGGGGTGGTGGCGAACTGGGACACGGCGACGGTGACGGAGAAGATCGAGCTGCGCGTGGGCCGCGACCTGCAATACGTGCGGATGAACGGCACCATCGTCGGTTTCCTGGCCGGGGGCGTGCTGTTCGCCCTGCTCAGCGCGGTGTTCGGGAAGGTCGCGTTCTGACGCGCGGCGCCCTTACGCCCGCATGCGCGGCCGCACCACGGTGACCGTGCAGGGCGCCTTGGCGGCCACCTCGCCCGACACGGAGCCCAGCATCGCACGGCGCAGCGAATTCGCCCGGGCGCCCATGACGATATGGTCCACGTGGTTCGCCGTGGCGTAGTCCAGCAGCGCCGTCGCGGCGTCGCCCGCCTCCAGCACGTGGAAGGTGACCTGCTCCTCGGACAGGCGCAGCGGGCGCGCCCAGTGGCGCAGCTGCACCAGCCGCTCCACGTGGCTGCTGCGGCCCTGGCTGTCCACCGCCGGATCGGCCAGCAGCAGCCCCTGCCGCAGCACGTTGACGCAGGCGAGCCGGGCGCCCGGGAACAGGCGCAGCACCTGGCCGATGGTGTTGCGCAGGGGATCGGCCAGGGACAGGCCCTCGGCCGAGAGATCCACGGCGACCATGACGATCGGGGCGCCCACGAGCTGCCGCCAGGCGGGGGTGAGGCGCGCCTCCTGCGTCCCGGCCGCCGGCCCCGCCGGTCCCCCGGGCCGCCCCGCCGGCCCCGGCGGGGCGGGCGGCCGCGGCAGGGGCCGCCCCTGCACCGTCGCCGAGGGGGCGGCGATCCGCCGGCGCAGCACGGCCAGTGGCCCGTCGCGCCCCTGGCGCTCCGCCCGTGCCGTCAGCGGCACGGAATCCGGGTGCCGGAGCGCGAAGGCGAGCTGCGCCGCCGTGGGATGGCGTGCCGAGGGCTGCACCTCCAGGCTGCGCAGGATGACCTCCTGCAGCCAGGGCGGCAGGTCCGGCCGCAGCCGGCGCGGCGGCAAGGGATCGCGCCAGAGCCGCTTGCGCACGGCGGCGATGTGCTGCGGGTCGCCGAAGGGCAGCACCCCCGTCGCCAGGTAGTAGAGCGTCACGCCCAGCGCGTAGAGGTCGCTGCGCGGTTCCGACCGCGTCCCCAGCACCTGCTCCGGCGCCATGTAGGGGGCGGTGCCGTAGGGCAGGCGGAACTCCTCCTCGATCAGGTCCGGCAGCAGCGCGTGGTGCGACAGGCCGAAATCCACCAGCACCGCCACGGGCTCGCCCCCCTCGGCCGGCGGCGGCCGGAACAGGATGTTGGCCGGCTTCACATCGAGGTGAAGCACGTGCTGGCGGTGGACCGAATCCAGCGCCGTGGCGACCCGCGCCCCGATCGCCGCCACCTCCGCCACCGGCAGCGGGAACTCCCGGCGCCGCGCCAGCAGCGAGGCTCCGGGCAGGCATTCCATGACCAGGTAGGGCTCCGCCTCGAAGCCCACCGCGGCGATGAAGCGGGGCACATGCGGGCCGGACAGCCGGGGCAGCACCATCTGCTCCATCTCGAAGCTGACGATCGCCCCCGGATCGGACGCCGCAAGCCGCGGCACCTTCATCAGCAGCGGGCCGGGATGGTCGGGATGGGTGACGGACCACAGCGCCGCCATGCCGCCCTCGTGCAGCACCCGCTCCAGCTCGAAACCGTCCAGCACCTGGCCGGCGCGCAGGGAGGCGGCGGGCATGGCGGCGGCCTCAGCGCCCCTCGGCCAGCCGGTCGGCCAGCACCGCGGGCAGGCCGGCCGCCCGAATCTTGGCCGCCGCCGCCGCGACGTCGTAGGACACCCGCATCCAGCGCAGCTCCTGCCGCTCCGTGTCGAACAGCCCGTAGCAGGCATCGGGGTTGCCGTCGCGGGGCTGCCCCACCGCCCCCAGCACCGCCAGCCAGCGCCGCGGCCGGGTGAGCGGCACGGGCATGCCGCCGGCCGGGACGAAGCGGCTCACCCGATCGGTCGCGGTCAGCCCGTAGAGGCCCGGGACATGGACATGGCCGCAGATGGTCACCCGCGCCGCCGTGGCCAGCAGGCTGCGACGCGCCTCCTCGGCCCCCAGCACGTAGCGCCAGCGGGGGGGATCGGAGGCGTCCGCATGGACGTAGAGCCGGTCCTCATCCTCGGCCGTCATCGGCAGGGAGCGCAGGAAGGCCTCCGCGCGCGCGTCGAGGCGCGTGCGGGTCCAGGCCATGGCCGCCTGCGCCACCGGGTTGAGCGGGGAGCGGCGCCAGACGGCCTGGTCGTGGTTGCCGAGCAGGACGACGGCGCCGCGCTCCCGCCATTCCATCACCGTCTCGACCACCCAGACCGGATCGGCGCCATAGCCCACCAGGTCGCCCAGGAAGACCAGCCGCTCCGCGCCCGCCTGCCGGGCGTGCTCGAGGCAGGCCGACAGCGCTTCCCGGTTGCCATGGATGTCGGACATCAGGGCGATCAGCATCGTGCCAGCCCATCCCCTTCGCGTCGCGCATGCCCCGGCGGCGGCATGGTAGGGCCATGCGCGGCTCCGGCGCCAACCGGGCCCGCGCGGCCCCCGCCGTGCCCCGCGCCGTCCCCCACGGGCGTGCCCGGCCGGCGGCGCGGTGGACACCTCCCGCGCCGCGCCGCACTATGGCGACCTCGCCCGCCGGCGCGTGCCCGCTTCCACCCGCCGGCACCGCCTTCCTCCTCGCGCCGAGTCCATGACCCGAAAGACCGTCTTCCGCGCGAACCTGATGGTCTTCGCGGCTCTGGCAGGAATGCTCGCCCTCACCGGCCTCGCGGCCTGGGAGCGCTGGTGGGCGGCCGCCGAGGCGCGCGTCTGGGTGCAGCACACCGCCGAGGTCCTCTCGACCACGCGGGACATGGAACTCGCCATGCGGGAGGCGGAGTCCCAGCAGCGCGAGTATCTCCTGGGCGCGGATCCGAAGGTGCTGCCGGCCTACGAGGCGGCGCTCGGCCAGATCAGCGTGCTGCAAGGCGACCTGCAGCGGCTGACCGCGGACAATGCGGCGACGCAGGAGCGGCTGCGTGCCCTCGCCCCCTTGTTGCAGCAATGGGTGGCGGCGCTTGCCCAGGGAGTGGAGCTGCGGCGCAGCGTGGGGCTGGAGGCGGCGCTGCGGGTGACGCGCAGCGACGCGGCCATCCAGCGCCAGGCGGAGATCGCCGCCCAGTTGGCGGCGATGAAGCGCCAGGAGGAGGCGCTGATGGCCCGTCGCCTGGCCGCGGCCGACTCCGCCAATGCCCTGACCCGCTGGCTGGTGCTGGCGGTCGCCCTGCTCACCACGGCCTCCCTGCTCTGGGCGGCGCTGATGCTCAACCGCGCCTGGCGCCAAGCCTATGACATGGAGTTGCGGCAGCGCGCACTGGCGCAGCGGCTGCAGACCTCGCTGGACAGCCTCAGCCAGGGCGTGGGCGTGTTCAGCGCGGACCATCTGTTGCAGCATTGGAACGAATGCTTCCAGGTCCTGCTGCAACTGCCCGATTCCCTGCTCCTGCCCGGCACCCCCTACGCCGCCTTCACCGAGCACGGCCTGTCGCCGGGCGGCATCGAGCTGGAGAGCGAGGCCCAGCTCGCGCATGGCCGCGCGCTGCAGCCGGGCGACCACGTCGTCTATGAGCGCAGCCGCCCGGATGGCCACCAGATCGAGCTGCGCCGGACCGCCATGCCCGGCGGCGGCTTCGTCCTGACGCTGAGCGACATGACCCAGCGCGTCCGCACCGAGACGGTGCTGCGCGAGGCGCAGAAGATGCAGGCCATCGGCCAGCTCACCGGCGGCATCGCGCACGACTTCAACAACCTGCTGATGGTCATCCTCGGCAACCTGGAATTCGTCCGCGCCAGGCTGGGGCCGGAGCAGGCGGAGGATTCGGTGCAGCAGCGGATCGAGCGCGCCGTCTGGGCGGCGCAGCGCGGCGCGACGCTGACGGCCCAGCTCCTCGCCTTCGCGCGGCGGCAGCCGCTGGCGCCGCAGCCGCTCAACCTCTCCGCCACCCTGCCGCAGATGGTGCCGCTGCTGCGGCGGACGCTGGGCGAGCACATCGACGTGCGCTTCATCGACGCCGCCGGCCTCTGGCCCGCCATGGCGGACGCGGCGCAACTGGAGAGCGCGGTGCTGAACCTGGCGCTGAACGCCCGCGACGCCATGCCGGGCGGCGGGCGGCTGACCATCGAGCTGGCGAACAAGGTGCTGGACGAGGCCTATGCCCGCGAGCATGCGGAGGTGACGCCGGGCAACTACGTCATGCTCGCCGTCTCGGACACCGGGCACGGCATGTCGCGCGAGGTGATGGACCGGGTCTTCGAGCCCTTCTTCACGACCAAGCCCGACGGCAAGGGCACCGGGCTGGGCCTCGCCATGGTCTGGGGCTTCGTCAAGCAGTCGGCGGGCCATGTGAAGGTCTATTCCGAGCCGGGCGAGGGCACGGCGGTGAAGCTCTACCTGCCGCGCGCCGTCGCGGCGCCGGGCGCCGTCCCGCGCCGCGGCGACGCCCCGGTCGCGCTGCCCCGCGGCGACGCCTCGGTGCTGGTGGTGGAGGACGAGCCGGAGGTGCGGGAGATCGCGGTCGCGATCCTGCGCGAGCTGGGCTACCGGGTGCTGGAGGCCGGCGACGGCGAGGAGGGCCTGCGCGTCTTCGGCGAGCACGCGGCGGACATCGCGCTGCTGCTGACCGACGTGGTGCTGCCCGGCAAGGTGCGCGGCCGCGAGTTGGCCGAGCGGATCACCGCGATCCGGCCGGGCGTGAAGGTGCTCTACATGTCCGGCTACACGGAGAATTCCATCGTCCACCATGGCCGGCTGGACGATGGCGTGCACCTTCTGGGCAAGCCGTTCAAGCGCGAGCAGCTTGCGGTCAAGGTGGCGGAGCTGCTGGCCGACGTCCCGCCCGCCAGCCGCCAGCCGGGCTGAGGCGCACGGCGCCCCCAACGGGCGCCGGCCGGCCGGCCCACGCGGCGGCGAAGGCCACGGCCCTCTCCCCCGCCAAGGCGGATCCGCCGCGGCGGAAGGGCGGCGCCTCGCCACGATCCGGCGCCGGGACACGCGGGACCGGCCATCGGGGGTTGCCCCGGGCGGCCGGCTTGGGCATCGGAAGCCGGCAGGGCAGGCGACGCCCTCCCCCTTTTTCCTCCCGGACGACCATGCCCTCCTGGCTTCCCCTGCTGCTCGGCTTCCTGACGGCGATCGGGCCGATCTCCACCGACATGTACCTGCCCGCCTTCCCGGCGATCGAGGCGAGCCTGCACAGCGCGGCCGGGACGGCGCAGGTCACCCTGGCCACCTGGTTCCTCGGCCTGGCCTGCGGCCAGATCGTGCAGGGCTCGCTCGCCGACCGCTTCGGGCGCCGCGCCCCCTTGCTGGTGGGGACGGCGATCTACACCGCCGCCTCGATCGGCTGCGCCCTGGCCACCGACATGGCCAGCCTGTCGCTGTTCCGCCTGCTCGCAGCGCTGGGTGGCTCAGCCAGCGCGGTCATCCCGCGCGCGGTGGTGCGCGACCTGACCGAGGGGCTCGCCTCCGCCCGGCTGATGTCGCGGCTGATGCTGGTCATGGGTGTGGCGCCGATCCTGGCGCCGACCCTGGGCGGACTGCTGCTGGACCTGGCGGGCTGGCGGGCGATCTTCTGGGTGAGCGCGGCCTATGGCCTCGCCTCCACCCTGCTGGTCTGGCGCCTGCTGCCCGACACCCTGCCCGTGGAGCTGCGCACCCGACTGGGCGCCACGGGCCTCCTGGCGCGCTACATCGAGGTGGCGCGCGACCGCTCCTTCATGGCGCATGCGCTGCTGGGCGGCGCGGCCATGTTCACGGTCTTCGCCTTCATCAGCGCCGCCCCGGCCTTGTTCATCAACGGCTTCGGCCTGTCGCCGCGCAGCTTCGCGCTGCTCTTCGCCGTCACCGCCAGCGGCTTCATCGGCGCCTCGCAGCTCAACCCCTGGCTGGTCGCGCGCTTCGGACCGGGACGCGTCATCACCGGTGCCACCCTGACGGCCGCGGCGGCGGTGCTACTGCTGCTGGCCGGCGCCCTGACGGGGATCGGCGGGCTGCCGGGCATCTTCGTGCCGGCGGTCCTCGCCCTGGCGACCAGCGGCCTGATCCTGCCCAATGCCGCGGTCGGCGCCCTGGCCCGGCACGGGGCGCGGGCGGGCTCCGCCTCGGCCCTGCTGGGGACGCTGCAATATGCCATGGCGGCCATGGGCAGCATGGCGGTGGGGCTGATCGGCGAGGGCCGGGCCACGCCGATGGCCCTGGTCATGCTGCTGGGCGTGCTGCTGGCACTGGCCGCAGATGCCTGGCGCCGGCGCTGAACGCGACGGCCAGGCGCGCCCCGCTGCACCCCGGGACCGCCAGGACCCCGGATGCCGCGCCCGAACGGCGCGGCGGGCCGGCGGGAATGATCCGTTGTTCTGCGTGTTCCAGCGGCGGACCGGGAGGGGACGCCGGCCTGCGGCATCGACGCCGTGCGTCGATCCCCGTCCCGGCCCCTCCCCTGCCGGGACCACAAGCAGGCCCCGGACCCCGCTGGGAGTTGGCTCTTCGCGGTAGGAGTCAACCTGCGGGCTGAACCCTGACGGAGCGCGGACAGGCGGGACTCCAGAAAAGAGTTGTAGGCGTCAGCGAGAGCTGCGGCCGTACCCGCCGAGGAGCATGGCTCCTCGGCGCCTCGACCCCGTCGCAGTCATCCGCGCGGCAGCGCCAAATGGGTCCAGGGCCCGCAGGGTCCTGGCGGAGTGGGGGTATCGGGGGCGAGGCAGGGCCTTGCCCCCGGGGCCACGGGCGCACCCCGCGCCGGCACGGATCAGGGCATCCCGCCGTCCGTATCAGGGGACCGGCCGGCGTTCCAGCCGGGCCTGCAGCGCGGCCAGCTCCTGGCGCAGCGCCGCGATCTCCTCCTCCACCGGGTCGGCCAGGCCGGGGGTCAGTCCGTAGCCTGGGCCGGTGGCGGGCACGGAGGGGTGTTCCGGGGGCTTGGCGGGGATGCCGACCACGACCGTTCCCGCCTCCACGTCGCGCACCACCACTGCATTCGCGCCGATGCTGGCCCCGGGGCCGACCCGGATGGGCCCCAGCACCTGGGCGCCGGCGCCGATGGTGACGTTGCTGCCGATGGTGGGGTGGCGCTTGCCGGGGCGCGTGGTCAGCCCGCCCAGGGTGACGTTGTGGTAGATCAGCACGTCGTCGCCGATCTCCGCCGTCTCGCCGATCACCACCGCCATGCCATGGTCGATGAACAGCCGCCGGCCGATCCGGGCGCCGGGGTGGATCTCGATCCCCGTCAGGAAGCGGGAGAGGTGGGAGACGCAGCGCCCCGTGGTGCGCCAGCCGCGCCGCCACAGCGCATGCGCCAGCCGGTGCCACAGCACCGCGTGCAGCCCTGCGTAGCAGAGCACCGTCTCCAGTCGGCCCGGGCGCGCCGGATCGCGCACCCGGATCGTGTGGCCCACCTCCCGCAGCTCGCGCAGCATCAGCCCGCCAGCCAGGACGGGACGGGCAGCCCCTTCTCCCGCAGGAAGTCCGGGTTGAAGAGCTTGGACTGGTAGCGCGAGCCACCGTCGCACAGGATGGTCGCGACGGTATGGCCGGGCCCGAGGTCGCGCGCCACGCGGATGGCGGCGGCGACGTTGATGCCCGCGCTGCCGCCGATGCTCAGCCCTTCCTCGGCCAGGAGCTGGAAGACCTCCGCCAGCGCCTCGTCATCGGGAATCTGCACCGCGTCGTCGATCGGCGCGCCTTCCAGGTTGCCCGGAACGCGCGCGGCCTGGCCGATGCCCTCGGTGACGGAGTTGCCCTCCGACGCCTTGACCGTCCCCGTCTTCTTCCAGCTGTAGAGCGCGCTGCCGAGCGGATCGGCCAGCACGATGCGGATCTCCGGGTTGCGGGCCTTCAGCGCCCGTGCCGTGCCCGCCAGCGTGCCGCCGGTGCCGCAGGAGCAGGTGAAGGCGTGGATCCGCCCCTCCGTCTGCTCCCAGATCTCCGGTCCCGTGGTCTGCTCGTGCGCATGGGCATTGGCGAGGTTGTCGAACTGGTTGGCCCAGATCGTCGGCCCCTCCTGCGCCAGCTCCTCCGCCAGGCGGCGCGAGAAGTGGACGTAGTTGCCGGGGTCCGCATAGGGCTTGGCCGGCACCAGCCGCAGGTCCGCGCCGATCATGCGCAGGAAGTCGATCTTCTCGCGGCTCTGCGTCTCCGGCATCACCACGACGGAGCGCCAGCCGCGCGCATTGGCGGCCAGCGTCAGCCCGATGCCGGTATTGCCCGCCGTCCCCTCCACCACCGTGCCCGGCCGGAAGGGGGTGAGCAGGCCGCGCTGCACGGCGTCGCCCAGGATGCCCAGGGCGGCGCGGTCCTTCACGCTGCCGCCCGGGTTCATGAACTCCGCCTTGCCCAGGATCTCGCAGCCGGTCAGCTCCGAGGCGCGCTTGAGCCGGATCAGCGGGGTGCGGCCGACCGCACCCCAGAATCCGTCGGCGAAGCCGGTGGGGTAGCTCACGCCCCCTCCTTGGTCACGGTGGGCGGCAGCTCGACCCAGCGGAGATAGGGCTTCTCGGTGGTGAAGCCCTGCGGGAACTGCTTCTTCGCATCCTCGTCCGAGAGCGAGGCGAGCACGATGGCCTTGTCGCCCGGCTTCCAGTTCACCGGCGTCGCCACCTTGTGCCGGTCCGTGGTCTGCAGGCTGTCGATCACCCGCAGCACCTCGTCGAAGTTGCGGCCGGCGCTGGGCGGGTAGATCAGCATCAGCCGGATCTTCTTGTTCGGATCGATCACGTAGACGGTGCGCACCGTCACCGCCGGATCGGCCTCCGGATGGATCATGCCGTAGAGGTTGCTGACGGTCTTGTCGGGGTCGGAGATGATGGGGAAGTTCACCGCCGTCCCCTGGGTCTCCACGATATCCGCCTCCCAGCCGGCATGGCGGTCCAGCGTGTCCACCGACAGGCCGATGGCCTTCACGCCGCGGCGGTCGAATTCGGGCTTCAGCCGGGCGGTCATGCCCAGCTCGGTGGTGCAGACGGGGGTGTAGTCCTTGGGGTGGCTGAACAGCACGCCCCAGCTGTCGCCCAGCCATTCGTGGAAGCGGATCTTCCCCTGGGTGGTCTCCGCCTCGAAATCCGGGGCCACCTGTCCGAGCTGCAGCATGCGCATTCCTCCATGGGAGTTCGTTCGCCGCGCATGTGGGCACGGCTCCCGCCCGTCCACAACACCCCGCGCGCAAACACGATCGTGAATCGTGCTTTACCGCGTCGGGCCCGTGCCGCCTCCGCCGGGAGCGATTGACGCCTCCCAAACCCGGCGCATCATCCGGCCATGGACGACGAGCGCGAGATCCCTTCCCCCGCCCTGCCCGCGGAGGAGCCTTCGCCGGAGGAGCGGGCGGCACGGCTGGCGGCGGAGCTCGACGCCGCCTTCAAGGCGCGCGGCCGGCTCTACTGGGATCTCTACCTCACCCTGCGCGAGGCGCATGGCGAAGCGGAGGCGGAGCGCCTGCTCGCCGCGGCGATCGAGCGGCGCGGTGCAGCCGCCGGCCAGGCGCTCTTCGCCGGGCTTGCGGCACCGACGCCGATGCGGGTGGCCGAGACCTTCCTGACCCGTGCCAGCCCGGACTGGGGCCGCCTCTTCCCGCACGCCATCCGCGCGCGGACGGATGGGACGGTGCGGGTGCTGGTGCGGCGCTGCCCGCTGAAGGAGGCCTGGGAGGAGGACGGGCGCAGCGAGGCGGAGATCGCCCTGCTCTGCCGCATCGCCGGCCGGGCCGATCATGGGGTGTTCGGCGCCAGCGGCGTCGGCTTCTCGGCCGAGACCTGGGTGCCGGGCGAGGAGGGGTGCTGCCGGCTGACCTTCGCCCCGGGCTCGCCCGGGGGTGGCCCCGGCGGCACGGCGGCGGGCTGAGGCCCCCTTCCCGTCGGACGGAACCCGGCTACCTTCTGTTCCGAGAGGCCGCAGAGCCCGAACAGGGAGGACGACGATGACCGAGTCCGAGATCCACGATTACCCGACGCAGCCCACGGACTACCTGCCGCACGTCATCGCGCGCTGTGTCGAGAAGGCGGACCGCACCCGCCAGCCGCATCGCTTCAGCCTGAACGGCGCCACCGTCATCGTCCGGCCGGGCCAGTCCAGCGCCGCCGTGCACGAGGAGGTGCAGCGGCAATGGCAGGCGGCGCACCAGCACGTTCCCGCTTCCTCCGACGCGCCGGGCTGAACCTCCGCGCCACGCCCGCCCCGGCCGGGGGGCCGGAAGGGTGGGCTGTGGATGCCACAGTCCGTGCACATTGCAGCGAGGGCGGCCGAGGCCGCATCCCAACCCCCCGAACCGGGCTATCCTATGGTTCGGAGGTTGAACGATGACAACGTGGTGCCGGCTGCTTCTCACATTGGGGCTAAGCCTTTCGGCGATGACCCTCATGGCGGCTGGTCCGCAGGAGCCGTCGGGGTCGGTGGTGGAGCTGACGCGCCCCGGCGCCCGGCTCCTTGGCCCGCAGGGCAATGACCGTTCCGGCCGGCTGCGCCAGGGCGAGGCGGGGGTCATGGCCCGCACCCCCGGCGAGCGCATGGCCAATGGCGAGCGCTTCGACCCGGAGGCGGCGATCGCCGCGAGCAGCACCCTGCCGCTGGGCACCACGCTGCGCGTGACGAACCTGGAGAACGGCCGCGTCACCATGGTGCAGGTGCAGGACCTCATGCCGCGTGGCGATGACCGGCTGCTCGACCTCAGCCCTGGCAGCGCCCGCTTCATCCAGATGGTGTCCGCCGGCACCCGGGTGCAGGTGGCGCCCCTGGCGGTGCCGCAGGCCGATGGCAGCTTCCGGCTGGGCGAGGGCACCGGCCTCGCCGGCCAGCGCGCCGCCATGGCGGTCAGCGAACGGCCGCGGGACTGACGGCCACCCGCTGCCCGCCGAGCAGGTGGGCGGCGAGGCGGCGGGCGTGGGAGGGCAGCTCCTCCATCCGTCGCGCCACGAGGTACAGCCGCCTCTCGGCCCAGGCATCGGTCAGCGGCACGGCACCCGGGCCGCCCCCCAGCCAGCGCCGCGCCGCCGCATCCGGCACTACGGCCATTCCCGCCCCGAGCGCGACCATGCGGCAGACCGCCTCCAGCCCATGGACGCGGGCACGCAGGCGCATGCGCCCGCCCACCCGCCGGGCCTGCTCCAACAGATGGCGGTGCAGCGCGCTGTCCCCGGCCAGGCCGATCAGGTCGCCGCCCAGGGCCTCGGCGAAGGCGATGCGCTCCCGCCCGGCCAGCGCGTGGCCCGGCGGCAGGGCGAGGACGAGCTGGTCCAGGCGGAACAGGTGGCGCTCCAGCCCAGTGAGGTCGGCATGCCCGGCCGCGACGCCCAGATCGGCCTGCCCCTCCGCCACGGCGCGGGCGACCTCCGGGCTCGGGCGCTCGTCGAGATCCACGTCCACCTGCGGGTTCGCCACGACGAAGCCGGCCAGCAGCTCCGGCAGGAACTCCGAGGCGGCGGCGGTATTGGCCAGCAGCCGCACATGGCCCTTCAGCCCGTGGGCGTATTCGCCCAGCTCCCCGCGCATCCGCTCGACCTGCCCCAGCACCTGCCGGGCGTGGTGCAGCAGGGTCGTGCCGGCCGGGGTCGGGTGCACGCCGCGCCGGCCCCGCTCCAGCAGCGGCACGCCGACCTGGACCTCCATATCGCGTATACGGGCGCTGGCCGAGGCGAGGGCCAGCCCGGCCCGCGCCCCGCCCGCGGTGATGCTGCCCGCCTCCGCGACATGCAGGAACAGGCGGAGGTCGGTGAGGTCGAGATGCATGGCGGGCCCTTTCAGCCTTCGCCAAGGCCGAAGGCTGGCGCTGCCAATCCCGCATTGTGCATCGGCCCCCGCCAGCCGCAACCTCCGGCCCATGACGGATCTCCCGGCGCACCTCCCCCTCATTGCCGCCACCTTTCTCCTGGCCGGGCTGGTGAAGGGGGTGATCGGCCTGGGCCTGCCCACCGTGGCGATGGGACTCCTGGGGATGGCCATGGCTCCGGCCGAAGCGGCCGCGCTGCTGCTGGTGCCTTCGCTGGTGACGAATCTGTGGCAGCTTGCGGCCGGCCCCCGGTTCGGGCCGCTGCTGCGGCGGCTCGCGACCATGATGCTGGGCATCGTGGCGGGAAGCTGGGCCGGGTCGGGCCTGCTGGCGGGAGACCATGCGGGGCTGGCCCAGGCCGGCCTGGGGATCGCCCTGCTCGCCTATGCCGGGCTCGGCCTGACCCGCTGGCGCTTCCACGTGGCGCCGCAGGCGGAGGCCTGGGCCGGCCCGCTCGTGGGAATGGCCACGGGGCTGGTCACGGGGGCCACCGGCGTCTTCGTGCTGCCGGCCGTGCCCTACCTCGCGGCGCTACGGCTGGAGCGTGACGCGCTGGTCCAGGCGCTGGGCCTGTCCTTCACCGTCTCCACCCTGGCGCTGGGCGCGGGGCTGGCCTGGCATGGCGCCCTGCCCATGCCCTCGGTCGGCGCCTCGCTCCTGGCCCTGGTCCCGGCCCTGCTGGGCATGCTGCTGGGCGGCCGGCTGCGCTCCCGCGTGCGGGCGGAGACCTTCCGCCTCTGCTTCTTCCTCGGGCTGCTGGGCCTGGGCGCGGAGATCACCCTCCGCGCCCTGACCTGACCCGGGGTGCCGCATCGCCTCCCCGGGGGCCCTTCGCGGATAGGGGGCGGGGCCCGCCACGGCCCGTGCGCCCATGACCCGCCTAGGCGCCCTACCCGGCGGCGGCCGCCGCGCGCAGCCGCGCCTGGGCCGCCAGGCGGACGGGGGCGTTGGGGGCGCCGAAGCCGGCGTAGCCGCCCTCGCGCTCGACCAGCTCGAAGAAGAAGCGGTCGGCGAAGGCGGCGGTGTAGGCGTGCAGGAACTCGCCCCCCGCGGCCTCCCGGTCGTAGAGCAGGTTCAGCGCCTGCAGCGCGGCAAGGCGCTCGCCATCCAGGCCGAAGCGCGCGTCGAGGTCGTCGTAGTAGTTCTCCGGGATCGGCAGCAGCGGCGCGCCGCGCGCGGCGGCGTCGGCCACCGCCGCGCGGATGTCGGCGGCGCGGAAGGCGACGTGGTGCACGCCCGCGCCGGCGAAGGCGGAGACGAAGCGGCCGGTGGCGGTCCCGCGGTCCTCCGAGGCGTTGAGCGAGAGGCGGAAGCTGCCGTCCGGGCTGACCATCGCGCGGCTGCGGACGAGGCCATAGGGGTCGGGCAGCTCGAACAAGGCCTGCGGCTCCATGCCGAAAAGGCCGCGCCAGAACAGGATCATCCCGTCCATCTGACCAGGGGCCAGGGCGAAGGCGAGGTGGTCCACCGCCTCCAGCGTCGGGCCCGCGGGGTCCTGCCCGGGGAGGAGGTGGAAGTCGTCGGCCCAGAAGCTGCGCCCCGGCTCCTCCGGCTGGACCAGGTAGAGCAGCGTGCCGTCCGGCGCGCGCACCGCCGGGATGCGGCGCTCGCCGGCGCCGACGCGCTCGCGCCAGGTGGAGCAGAGCAGCGCCTCCGCCCGCGCCAGGGTGGCGGCGGTGTCGTCCACCCGCAGCGCGATGGCGCAGACGGAGGGGCCGTGCATCTCGAAATGCTCGGAGGCGGCGCTGTCCGGCTCGGCGTTCAGCACGATGTTGCAGCCGCCGCGGCGATAGAGCACCACCGCCTTGGAGCGATGCTCGCCGGCCAGCCGGAAGCCCAGCGTGCCGAGGAAGCCGGCCAGCTCCGCCCCGCTCGCCTCGTCCACGGCGAATTCCAGGAACTCGACGCCGTGCAGCACCGGCAGCGGCGGCAGCGGCGCGGTGGGCACCGCCTCCGTGCCGGCGGCGGCCTCCACCAGGATCAGCGAGCGCAGCCCGTCGCGGGCGTTGCGGCGGGCGGGGGCGGCGCGGAACTCGTCGTTGAAGATCTCCAGCGAGATCGGGCCGCGATAGCCGCTGGCCAGCACCGCCTCCAGGAAGCCGGTGACCGGCAGGGCGCCCTGGAAGGGGAAGTTGCGGAAGTGGCGGCTCCACTGGAGCACGTCCATCTCCAGCTTCGGCGCGTCGGCGAGCTGGACGTAGAAGATGCGCCCGCCCGGGATCTCCGCGATGCCGGCGGGGTCGTCGCCCAGGGAGAGCGTGTGGAAGCTGTCCACGATCAGCCCCAGGGCGGGGTGGTCGGCGCGGGTGACGATGTCCCAGGCCTGGCGCCAGCGGCTGGTGTTGCGGCCCCAGGCCAGCGCCTCGAAGCCCACGCGCAGCCCCCGCGCGGCGGCGCGCTCGGCCATCTCGCGCAGGTCGGCGGCGGCGCGGGCCGGGTCGTCGATGCAGGAGGGCTGCACGTTGGAGCAGACCAGGACGAGGTCCGTGCCCAGCTCCTGCATCACGTCGAACTTGCGCTCGGCGCGGGCGAGGTTGCGGGAGCGCTGCGGCTCCGGCATCGCCTCGAAGTCGCGGAAGGGCTGGAAGATGTCGATGCGCAGGCCCAGCCCCCCGGCGATGGCGCGGACATCGGCCGGCGTGCCGTTGAAGGTGAGCAGGTCGTTCTCGAAGATCTCCACCCCGTCGAAGCCGGCGGCCGCGGCGGCCTCCAGCTTGTCCGGCAGGGTGCCGCTCAGCGAGACGGTGGCGATGCTCTTGGGCAGGCGCAGCGGCGTGGCGAGCATGGAGAGCGGTTCCGGTGCAGGAGAGGCGGCGGCCCGCTCGGGACTGCCGGAGGCGGGTCGCCCCCGGGGATCGGGCCCCCGGGGATCGGGGCGGAGGCCCCGCGCGGCCGGGCGCGGGGCCGTCCGTTCAGGCGGCCGGGACGGGCTTCAGCTTCAGCAGGGCGCGCGCCTCGGCCGGGGTGGCGACGGGGCGGCCGTAGGTCCCGCAGAGGTCGGCCACGCGCTTCACCAGCTGGGCGTTGCTCTCGGCCAGGGTGTTCTTGTCCCAGCGGATGTTGTCCTCCAGGCCGGTGCGGACGTGGCCGCCCATCTCCAGCGCCCAGTGGTTCACCTCCAGCTGGTGGCGGCCGATGCCGGCGGCGGTCCAGGTGGCGTCGGGCAGCATCTCGCGCAGCTTCTGGACCTCGAACTCCAGGATGTCGCGCTTGGCCGGCAGGGCGTGCTTGACGCCGAGCACGAACTGCACGTGCGGCGGCGGCTTCAGCAGCCCCTGATTCACCATGTCCACCGTGTTGTAGAGCATGGCGAGGTCGAAGGCCTCGATCTCCGGCTTGATGTCGTAGTCCAGCATCTGCTGCGCCAGGTGGCGGATGAAGTCCGGCGGGTTCTCGTAGACGATGGTGGGGAAGTTGACCGAGCCGGTGGCGAGCGAGGCCATGTCCGGCTTCAGGTAGAGCATCGCGCCCCGCTGCTCCATGGAGCGGCCGCGGCCGCCGGTGGAGAACTGGATGATGATGTCGGGGCAGTGCTTGCGGATGCCCTGCTGCAGCGCGTCGAACTTCGCCGGGTCGGAGGAGGAGGATTCGTCCTCGTTGCGGACGTGGACATGGACCAGGGTCGCGCCGGCCTCGTAGGCTTCGTGGGTCGATTCCACCTGTTCCGGCACGGAGATTGGGACCGCCGGGTTGTCCTTCTTGCGCGGCACCGAGCCGGTGATGGCGACGGCGATGATGCAGGGATCGGCCATGGGTTCCTCCTGTTTCGACGCTCGGCCCCACCGCCTCGATAGCAGCTTGCGACGCGGCTGGGCAGGAGGCCGCGGAGGGCGGGAGACGTTGCGCGCTCCACGCGTTGACATGGACGTACCGGATAGTACATAAACGGACAAGCCCGTTCGCCCAGGGATGGACCCGCATGGGCCGCCCGGCGCTACAAGGGCGCGGCAGAGGGGAGAGCGCGCCATGGCCGCCAGCCGAATCGTCTATGTCCTGAACGGTCCCAACCTGAACCTGCTGGGCAAGCGCGAGCCGACGATCTACGGCCGCGAGACGCTGGAGGATGTCGAGGCCGAGTGCCGCGAGCTGGCCGAGAGCCTGGAGCTGGAGATCGAGTTCCGCCAGACCAACGCCGAGTTCCAGCTCATCGACTGGATCCACGAGGCACGCGAGATCGCGGGGGGCATCGTCATCAACCCCGCCGGGCTGACCCATACCTCGGTGGCCGTGCGCGACGCGCTCGCCGCCTGCGACTTCCCGATCTTCGAGGTCCATATCTCCAACATCCACCGCCGCGAGGAATTCCGGCATCACTCCTATGTCTCCGGCGTGGCGACGGGCGTGATCTGCGGCTTCGGCACCCAGGGCTATCCGCTGGCGCTGCAGCGCCTGTCCCGGCTGATGGAGGACGTGGCATGAGCTGGGCGGAGAAACGCCCCGTCCTGGCCGGGCTGATCGGCGCCGGCATCCAGGGCTCGCTGACCCCCGCCCTGCACGAGCGCGAGGGCGCCGAGCAGGGGCTGCGCGAGATCTACAAGCTGATCGACCTGGACCGGCTCGGCGTCACCGCCGACGCCCTGCCGGAGATCCTGACCGCCGCGAAGCGCATGGGCTATGACGGGCTGAACGTCACCTATCCCTGCAAGCAGCGCATCATCCCCCTGCTCGACGGCCTGTCCGACGACGCCCGCGCGCTGGGCGCGGTGAACACCGTCGTGCTGCGCGACGGCAAGGCGGTGGGCCACAACACGGATTGGTGGGGCTGGGCCGAGGCGTTCAAGCGCGGCCTGCCGGACGCCCCGATGGGCCGCGTGGTGCAGCTCGGCGCCGGCGGTGCGGGGGCGGCGGTGGCGCATGCCGCACTGACCCTGGGCACGGGGCGGCTGAGCTTGTTCGACGTGGACGCCGCGCGCGCCGCCGACCTCGCGGCCGAGCTGTGCGGGCGCTTCGGCGCCGGCCGCGCCGTGGCGGGCGAGGACCAGGCGGAGGCCGTGGCGGCCGCCGACGGGCTGATCCACTGCACCCCCACCGGCATGGCGAAGCTGCCCGGCCTGCCGCTCCCGGCGGAACTGCTGCACCCGCGGCTGTGGGTGTCGGAGATCGTCTACTTCCCGCTGGAGACGGCGCTGCTGAAGGCGGCGCGCGCGATCGGCTGCCGCACGCTGGACGGCGGCGGCATGGCGACCTTCCAGGCGGTGGAGGCCTTCCGCCTTTTCACCGGCATCGAGCCGGATGCGGAGCGGATGCGGCGCCACTTCCTGTCCATGGTGGGCTGACGGCGCCATCCTGAGGGCGCCGCCCCCCATCCCGCCACGCGGCGCGGGCGGCGGGTCGGCCCGGTGCGGCGCATCCCCGGTCTCCGGGATGCGCCCCGGCCGCCACCCGTGCATCCTGGCCGCCATGACGCAGCGGGGGACGGGATGGACGACGCGCTCTCGGACACGGATCGGCGCTTGCTCGCGAAGGCCATCGCCCTCTCGCACGAAAGCCGCGCGGCCGGGCACCACCCCTTCGCGGCGCTGGTGGCGGACGCGCAGGGCGAGGTGGTCGTGCAGGCCGGCAATGACAGCCGCCCGCCCGGGGGCGACCCCACCCGCCATGCCGAGCTGGTCGCCGCGGCCGGCGCCGCCCGCCGGCTGACGGCCCAGGCGCTGCAGGGCGCCACGCTCTACAGCTCGGCCGAGCCCTGCGCCATGTGCGCCGGGGCCATCTACTGGTGCGGCATCGGGCGGGTGGTCTACGCCCTGTCGGAGCGCCGGCTGCTCGCCCTGACCGGGGCGCATGCCGAGAACCCGACCCTCTCCCTGCCCTGCCGCGAGGTCTTCTCGCGCGGCCAGCGCCGCATCGCCGTGCTCGGCCCGGCGATGGAGGAGGACGCCGCCAGCGCGCATGCGGGGTTCTGGGCGTAGCGCCGCCGCCGCCCGCGGCGCGGTATCCCGCGATGTGGGGCCTGCCGCCCGGACCACACCCTGGACGCGCGCGGGCACGGCGTGCTGTTGGGGCAGGAAAGAAGCCGAGCGAGGTTCCGCCATGCCCCACCGCCCCCTCTCCCGCCGCCCGCTGCTGGGCACCGGCCTCGCCCTGGCCGGCACCGCCCTCGCCCCCCGGGCCTTTGCCCAGGGGGGTGTCCCAGGGGGCGGCGATGGCTGGCCCGACCGGCCGGTGCGGCTGGTGGTCCCCTTTCCCGGCGGCAGCACGCCCGACCTGGTGGCGCGCTCCATCGGCGGCTACCTGGCGTCGCATCTCGGCCAGCCGGTGGTGGTGGACAACCGCGCGGGCGCCGGCGGCAACATCGGCACCGACCTCGTGGCCAAGGCGACGGACGGGCATACGATCGGCCTGTCCATCAACGGTCCCATCACCACGGCGCCGGCCCTCTTCCCCAGCCTGCCCTATGACCCGCTGCGCGACCTGAGGCCGATCGCCATGGCGGTGCGCGCGCCGCAGCTGCTGGTCATCGCCCCCGGCGTGCCGGCACGGGACCTGAAGGGGTTCCTGGCGCATGTGAAGGCCAATCCCGGCAAGCTCTCCTTCGGCTCGGTCGGCGCCGGCTCCGGCGGGCACCTGGCCATGGTCGAGCTGATGGCGCGCGAGGGGCTGCGGATGGAGCACATCCCCTATCGCGGCTTCCCCCAGGCGGTGCTGGACCTCGTCGCCGGGCGGATCGAGACGATGATCGTCACCATCGGCGCCGTGCTGCCGCAGGTGCAGGAGGGCAAGGCCATCGCCCTGGCCTCCACCGGCGAGCGCCGCGCCCCGGAGGTGCCGGAGGTGCCGACCCTGGCCGAGGCAGGAATCTCCGACGCCACCTCCTATGGCTGGTCCGGCCTCTTCGCCCCGGCCGGGATGCCGGAGGCCCATCGCGCCCGGCTGGAGGCGCTGGCCGTCGCCGGCTTCAAGGAGCCCGTCGTCCGCGCCCCGCTGGAGAAGGCAGGCTTCGAGGTGATGGGCCTGTCGTCCCGGGACTTCGCCACCTTCATCGCCGCCGAGACGGCGCGCTGGGGCGGGCTGATCGAACGCCTCGGCATCCGCGCGGAGGGGTAAGGGCGGGGATTCCCAGAGGGGCGGCGCCCCCACCCTTGGGTGCGGCATCATACGCGCGGCGTGATGTGCTGACGTCTGCCGGACTGGCGCCCGTGGCCCGGGGGCAAGGCTCTGCCTCGCCCCCGTACCCCCACTCCGCCAGGACCCTGCGGGCCCTGGACCCGAAGGGCGCTGCCGCGCGGATGATTGCGACGGGGTTGAGGCGCCGAGGAGCCATGCTCCTCGGCGGGTACGGCTACCGCACTCGCGGACGCCTACAACTCTTTTCTGGAGTCCCGTCTGTCCACGCTCCGTCAGGGTTTAGCCCGGAGACTGACGCCCACCGGAAGCACCAGACTCTCAGCGGGGACCGGGGCCCGCTTGTGGCCCCGGCAGGGGAGGGTCTGGGAGGGGACAGCGTCCCCTCCCGGTCCGACGATGGAACACCACAGCGCGACGGGTCGCGACATCCCGCTGTCCGGATCAGGCCAGGAAGAACGCCCGCAGCCTCGCCACTGCCTCGCGGGCCAGCTCCGGCGAGATGGCGAAGCAGAGGCGCAGGCAGCCGGCGCCATCCTCGCCGAAGGCGGTGCCCGGCGCCACGCCGACCTTGGCCTCGAACAGGATGCGCTTCGCCAGGGCACGGGCGTCGTCCTCCCCCTCCACGGAGAAGAACAGGTAGAAGGCCCCGTCCGGCGCGCGCATCCGCAGCTTCGGCAGGCCGGACAACCCCTCCACGAAGATCGCGCGGCTCTCGGCGCAGCGGCCGACCATGGTGCGGATGAAGCCGTCGCCCTGTTCCAGCGCCACGATGGCGGCGTGCTGGATGAAGGTCGGGATGGAGGTGGTGCTGTACTGGCCGATCTTGGCGAAGGTGGCGTCCATCCCCTCGGGGAAGACGATCCAGCCGGCGCGCCAGCCGGTCATCGCCCAGTTCTTGCTGAAGGTGTTCGTCACCAGCAGCCGGTCGTTCGGGCCGCAGAGCTGGAGGAAGGAGGGCGCGATCGCGTTGCCGTAGGTGAAGTGGTTGTAGACCTCGTCGGAGATGATCCAGATGCCGCGCTCGCGCGCGAAGGCGACGAGGCGCTCCATGTCCGCCCGCGGCATCATCCAGCCGGTCGGGTTGGAGGGGGAGTTGACGATGATCGCCTTCGTGCGCGGCGTGACGGCCGCGAAGACGTCCTCCAGCGGCAGCACGAAGCCCCCCTGCGCGTCGCGGCGGAAGGCGACGGCGACCGGCGCGCCGCCGCAGATCCGCGCCGCCTCGACCATGTTGGGCCAGGCGGGGGCGTGGTAGATCACCTCGTCACCCGGCTCCAGCAGCGCCTGGAAGGCCTGCATGATCGCGTTCATGCCGCCCGCGGTGATGGAGAAGCGGGAGGGGTCCACCGCCACCCCCCAGTGCCGCGCGTGATAGGCGGACAGCGCCTCGTGCAGCTTCGGCAGGCCCAGCGAGTAGGTGTAGCGCGTGTGGCCCTCGCGCAGGGCGGCGACGGCGGCCTCGGTGACGATCTCCGGGCTCGGCAGATCCCCCTCGCCGATCCACAGCTTGATCACCGCCGGGTCCTCGCGGGCGAGGTCGGCGATCTCCGCGATCTGGCTGGCGCCCAGGCCCTGGATGCGCGCGGGCAGGTCCGCCGCCGGGGCGGGCATGGCGTGCGACGCCTGGCCGGGCGGACGCTGGGACGGGTGCAGGTCGGGTTCGGCGTCCATCGGGTTCCTCGGGGCGGCCTCGGGCGGAGCGGGGCGGCATAGAGCGGAACGCGGGGGGCGGGAACCCACGAAGGGCGAAGGGCCGCCGTGCGGGGAGCGGAGAGGCGCGGCGGCCGCCACCCCGCCCGCCCGTCAGGCGCGCAGCCGCTCCGCGTGCCAGGCCAGGTGGTCCGCGATGAAGCTGCTGATGAAGAAGTAGGAGTGGTCGTAGCCCTCCTGCATCCGCAGCGTCAGCGGGATGCCCGCGGCCTTGCAGGCCTCGGCCAGCAACTCCGGCTTCAACTGCTCGGCCAGGAAGGGGTCGGCCGTGCCCTGGTCGACCAGGATCTCCGGCAGCAGCGCCCCGTCCTCGATCAGCGCCACCGCGTCGTGTCCGCGCCACCCCCGCCCCGCGCCGAGATAGGCGCGGAAGGCCTTCACCCCCCAGGGGCAGCTCATCGGCGCCACGATCGGGGCAAAGGCGGAGACGGAGCGGAAGCGCCCCGGATGCCGCAGCGCGAGCGTCAGCGCCCCGTGCCCGCCCATGGAATGGCCGGTGACGGATTGCCGCGCCCTGTCGGCGGCCGGGAACGCCGCCGCGATCACGTCGGGCAGCTCGCCCGTGATCCAGCTCTCCATGCGGAAATGCGGTGCCCAGGGGCCCTGCACCGCATCCAGGTAGAAGCCCGCGCCCTGGCCGAGGTCGTAGGCCGCGTCATCCGCCACGCCCTCGCCGCGCGGCGAGGTGTCGGGGACCACCAGCATGATCCCCAGCTCGGCGGCGACGCGCTGCGCCCCCGCCTTCTCGGTGAAGTTCGCCTCCGTGCAGGTCAGGCCGGAGAGGAACCACAGCACCGGGACCTTGGCATCGCGCAGCGCGCCGTCGCCCGCTTGCGGCGGCAGGTAGACGCCGAATCGCATCGGCACGCCAGTCGCCGCGCTGTCATGGCGGCAGACCAGCTGGGTGCCGCCGAAGCTTCTCGCGCGGGAGACGACCTCCATCTCAGTAGATCACGACGGAGCGGATCGACTTGCCCTCGTGCATCAGGTCGAAGCCGTGGTTGATGTCGTCGAGGCCCATGGTGTGGGTGATCAGGCTGTCGATCTCGATCTTCCCCTCCATGTACCAGTCGACGATCTTCGGCACGTCGGTGCGGCCGCGCGCGCCGCCGAAGGCGGTGCCCTTCCAGACCCGGCCGGTGACGAGCTGGAAGGGGCGGGTGCTGATCTCGCGCCCCGCCTCGGCCACGCCGATGATGATGCTCTCGCCCCAGCCGCGGTGACAGCATTCCAGCGCCTGGCGCATCACGTTCACGTTGCCGGTGGCGTCGAAGGAGAAGTCGGCGCCGCCGCCGGTCAGGTCCACGATGGCCTGCACCACCTTGTCGTTGCCGACCTCGTTCGGGTTGACGAAGTCCGTCATGCCGAACTTCCGGGCCATCTCGACCTTGGCGGGGTTCAGGTCCACGCCGACGATCTTGTCCGCGCCCACCATGCGGGCGCCCTGGATGACGTTCAGACCGATGCCGCCCAGGCCGAAGACCACCACGTTCGCGCCCGGCCAGACCTTGGCGGTGTTGATGACGGCGCCGATGCCCGTCGTCACGCCGCAGCCGATGTAGCAGATCTTGTCGAAGGGCGCGTCCTCGCGGACCTTGGCCAGCGCGATCTCCGGCAGCACGGTGAAGTTCGCGAAGGTCGAGCAGCCCATGTAGTGGAAGAGCGGCTTGCTGCCCCCACCGGCCGGCTCGCAGTGGAAGCGGCTGGTGCCGTCCGGCATCACGCCCTTGCCCTGGGTGGCGCGGATCGCGGTGCAGAGGTTGCTGCGCTGGGACAGGCAGGTTTTGCACTGCCGGCATTCCGGCGTGTAGAGCGGGATGACGTGGTCGCCGGGCTTCAGGCTGCGCACGTCCTTACCGACCTCGCGCACGATCCCCGCCCCCTCATGGCCCAGGATGGCGGGGAACAGCCCCTCCGGATCGGCGCCCGACAGGGTGTAGGCGTCGGTGTGGCAGATGCCGGTGGCCATCACCTCCACCAGCACCTCGTTGTCGCGCGGGCCTTCCACGTCGATCGTCTCGATGGTGAGCGGCTTGCCGGCGGCCCAGGCGACGGCGGCACGGGTCTTCATGGGCGGTGGTCTCCCCGGGGGATGATCGGTCCCGCCAGGGGACCGCGACACTCCCCCCGGGTTAGCCCGATTCGCCGCCCGGCAAAATGGCGGCGGCGGACGGCCGTGCCCGCGCCGGCCCCTCGAGCCGCCGGCGGTCGCGCCCCTGGAACCAGATCAGCGGCCGACCGGGCCGCGCCACCTCCGGCAGGGCCATCAGCGCCCGGAACTCGGCGAGCACCTGGGCGGTGATCGGGGCCAGGTCCCGCTCCGGCGTGCCGCTGACGGGGTACCAGCCCAGCGCCTCCAACTCGCCGCTGCCCGCCAGCCCGCCCTGCGCCGCGTCGGCCGGGGCGGTGAGGAAGCGGGCGTTGAAGCGCACCGGGCTCATCGGCGGCGTCACGGCACGGCAGAGATAGTCCAGCGCCGCCAGATCCGGCCGCAGGGCGCCGCCCGGCCCGGCATCGCCCAGACGGAGGCCGGTCTCCTCCCACAGTTCCCGCACCGCCGCCGTGGCGATGGCCCGCGCCCGTGCCGGGGTGGCCCGGTGTTCCAGCGCGCGCCGGGGCTCCGGGCGCAGCGGGCTGGCCAGTGGCACCCGGGAATCCGCGGCATCCACCCGTCCGCCGGGGAAGACCAGCCGGCCGGGCATGAAGCGGTGCCGGCTGCTGCGCACGCCCATCAGCACCTCGAGCCCCGCCGGCCCCTGGCGCCAGAGCAGCAGCGTCGCGGCATCCCGTGGCCGGACCGCGCGTGCGGGGGGCGGCTCGCCGGCGGCGGTGAAGTCCGTGGCGCGGAAGGGGGGCGGCTCCGGCGCAGCCTCTCCCGGCGGTGGCCCTTCCTCCCGGCGTGCTTTCCCGTTCATGGCCGCCAGCCTCGCATCTCGGACCGCGGGGCGGAAGGCTTCCGCCGTGCCGGACGCGGCGGCACGCGGCACCTCCTGGACGGCACCTCGTGGGTTGTGCGACGCCTCGCCGTCTGCAACCATGAATCCCTGCGCGATCCAGGACGGAACCGCACAGGATTGCCGATGCCCCGAGACGTCACGCCCGGCGAAGGGCTCTCCCTGCCTTTGCCACCCGGCCGGTCTGCGCCTCCTGGTCTGGAGAGGCCCTTCGCCACCACCGGCCCCCAGGGTCATCGCGCGCGCATGCGCGACCGCCTGCTGGCCGGCGGTCCGGACGCCCTGCCGGATTACGAGGTGCTGGAGATGCTGCTCTTCCTGGGCATCCCGCGCCGCGACACCAAGCCGCTGGCCAAGGCGACGATCAACCGCTTCGGCAGCCTTGCCGCCGTGCTCGGCGCCACCCCGGCCGAGCTGCGCCAGGCGCCCGGCCTCGGGCCGGACAGCGTCGCCGCCCTGAAGCTGGTGGAGGCAGCGACGGCGCGGCTGACGCGTGCGGAGTCGGTCGAGCGACCGCTGCTGAGCAGCTGGGACCGGCTGATGGACTACCTCGCCTTCGCGCCCATCGGCGCGGCGCCGCTGCGGGTCCTGTTCCTGGACAACCGCAACCGGCTGCTGGCGGACGAGCCCTGGCCCGCCGCGACGGAGGCGCCGCAGCCGCGCGACGTGATCACCCGGGCGCTGGAGCTGCACTCGACCGCGCTGATCCTGCTGCAACGGCAGCCGGCGGGCTGGACGGGGCCCGGGCGGCCGGAGGCAGCGCTGTCCACCCGGCTGCGCCGTGCCGCCGCGGTGCTGTCCATCGTGCTGCACGACCACCTGATCCTCGGCGGACCGGAGCCGGTCAGCCTGCGCCGTGCCGGGCTGCTGGCCGCATGAACCGGCCGTCGCCCGGCTTCGCGGATGCCACCGGCTTCCCCGATGGCTTCGCGCGGCCGGATCCGCTGCTCAGCCCGGCTTCCCCTCCCCCGCCGCCGCCGGGCTGCGCCCCCCGCCTCCTGCGCGAGGCGCTGGCGACCCAGGGGGCGGATGCGCTGTCCGACGAGGATCTGGCCACGCTGCTGCTGGGCTTCGTGCTGCCCGTGGACAGCCGCCCCCTGGCCCAGGCCGTCCTGCGCCGCTTCGGAAGCTTCGCCGCCCTGCTGGCCGCGCCGCAACGCGAGCTGCGCGCGGTGCCGGGGCTGGGCACCCATGGCATCTCCGCGATCAAGCTGGTGCACGCGGCGGCGCTGCGCCTGGCCCGGGCGCAGGTGATGCACCGGCCGGTGCTGGACCGCTGGGACGCGCTGATCGCCTATCTGACCGCCGCCCTGGCACGGGAGCGGGTGGAGCAGTTCCGCGTGCTGTTCCTCGACGGGGAGCACCGGCTGCTGGCGGATGAGGCGCAGGCGCGCGGAACGGTGAACCACACGCCCGTCTATCCGCGGGAGGTGGTGAAGCGCGCCCTGGAGCTGCGCGCCGCCGCGCTGATCCTGGTGCACAACCACCCCAGCGGCGATCCCACGCCCTCGCGCGAGGATCTGGCGATGACGGAGCAGGTGCGCGAGGCGGCCGAGAGCCTGTCGATCGACCTGCACGACCATGTCATCGTCGGCAACGGCCGCCACCTGAGCTTCCGGCAGGAAGGGCTGATCTGATCGCGGCCAGCCGGGCGCGTCTCGGGCCCGTCCGGCCGTCAGGTCGCGAAGCGGGTCAGGATCACGGCACCCACCAGCATCTGCGCCAGGTTGACCAGCACCGAGAGGCGGTGCCCGCGGGCGAAGCGCCGCCGGGCCACGGCATCGCCCGCCTGCGCCGCGTCGGAGGCGGCGTTGATCGCCGGCATCAGCCATTGCCGCAGCCAGCCCGCCACGCCGGCGACGAGGAACATCGCCAGCGCGTCGAAGGGCCGCACGAACAGCAGCGCCACACCGGCCAGGGCCGCGGTGCCCAGCACCCAGAGGTAGTAGACGGGGAAGACCTGCCGGATGAAGGGCCCCGAATGGGTGGCCGGCAGGCGGGTGAAGACCAGCGGCGCGACGCCGGCGGCGAAGTAGGCCATGCCGCCCAGCATCAGGGCGGTGGCGAACAGCGCCAGCAGCGTCGCGGCCCCCGTCATCTCAGCACACCGTCAGGTCAGTAGCGGTACTGCTCGGTCTTGAAGGGACCGGCCTCGGGCACGCCGATGTAGTCGGCCTGCTGCTTGGACAGCACCGTCAGCTTCGCGCCCACCTTCTCCAGGTGCAGGGCCGCGACCTTCTCGTCCAGCTTCTTGGGCAGGGTGTAGACCTGCTTGCCGTAGGCCGAACCGTTGGTCCACAGCTCGATCTGCGCCAGGGTCTGGTTGCTGAAGGAGGCGCTCATCACGAAGGAGGGGTGGCCCGTGGCGTTGCCCAGGTTCACCAGCCGGCCCTCGGAGAGCAGGATCAGGCGCTTGCCGTCGGGGAACTCGATCTCGTCCACCTGCGGCTTCACGTTCTCCCACCTGTAGTTCTTCAGCGCCGCGACCTGGATCTCGCTGTCGAAGTGGCCGATGTTGCACACGATCGCGCGGTGCTTCATCGCCCGCATGTGGTCGATGGTGATGACGTCCACATTGCCCGTGGCGGTGACGAAGATGTCGGCGCGCGGGGCGGCGTCCTCCATCGTCACGACCTCGTAGCCCTCCATCGCCGCCTGCAGCGCGCAGATCGGGTCGATCTCGGTGACGATCACGCGGCAGCCGGCGTTCTTCAGGCTGGCGGCGGAGCCCTTGCCCACGTCGCCATAGCCCGCGACGCAGGCGACCTTGCCGGACATCATCACGTCCGTGCCGCGGCGGATGCCGTCGACCAGGGATTCGCGGCAGCCGTAGAGGTTGTCGAACTTCGACTTGGTGACGCTGTCGTTGACGTTGATCGCGGGGAAGAGCAGCCGCCCCTCCTTCGCCATCACGTAGAGGCGGTGCACGCCCGTCGTCGTCTCCTCCGACACGCCCCTGATGCTGGCGGCCAGCTTGGCGAACCAGCCCTTGCGGGTGGCGACCAGCTCCTTGACCAGGGCGTAGAAGACCTCCTCCTCCTCGTTCGTGGGCTTGTCGAGGAAGGCGGTGTCGCCCTGCTCGGCGCGCAGCCCGTAATGCACGAGGAGGGTCATGTCGCCGCCGTCATCCAGCAGCAGGTTCGGCACGCCGTCCGGGTTCTCGGCGGTCACGGGCCAGTCCAGCGTGCGGCGGACGTAGTCCCAGTACTCCTTCAGGCTCTCGCCCTTCACCGCGAAGACCGGCGTGCCCGTGGCGGCGATGGCGGCCGCGGCGTGGTCCTGGGTGGAGAAGATGTTGCAGGACGACCAGCGGACATCGGCGCCCAGCGCCTTCAGCGTCTCGATCAGCACGCCCGTCTGGATGGTCATGTGCAGGCAGCCGGAGATGCGGGCGCCCTTCAGCGGCTGGTCCTTGCCGTATTCTCGGCGGATCGCCATCAGGCCGGGCATCTCGTCCTCGGCCATCGACAGCTCCTTGCGGCCCCAGCCGGCGAGGGAGAGGTCGCGGACGACGTGGTCCGTGGCGGGCTGGTGGGTGTCGGGCATGGCGTCGGTCGTTCCGGAATCGTTGGGGCGCAGCGGCGGGCCGGCCGGGGCCGGCGGCGAACGCACATCAACATATCCTTATGTGATTTGGCGGCGCAGGGGAAGCCTTTCGCGCCCGGCCGGTCGGCCGGCCGCATGGCATGCCCATTGCATACAAATCCGTCATCCTTCGTCCATGCGATGACCGGGAGTCTCCCCCATGCACCGTCCCACGCGCCGCCACCTCCTGGCCGGCTCCGCCGGCCTGGCGGGCCTTCTCGCCGCCCCGGCGGTGCTTCGCGCGCAGACGAAGGAGATCTTCGTGGGCGGCCCCGCCTCCCCCGGGCTGACCGACGTGCTGTTCCCGCTGATCGAGCGCAAGCACGGCTTCAAGATCCTGTTCGAGGGCTCCAACTCCCTCGTCAACCTGGAGAAGATCCGCGCCAACAAGGCCCGCCCGACCATGACGGTGACGATGATGGACGACCCCGTCCTGATCCTCGCCGAGCGGGAGAAGGTCATCACCCCGCTGAAGGGCACGGCCATCCCCAACCTCGCCGACCTCCGCGCCGATGCGAAGCCGCGCGACGCGATGTGGGCGAACTGGTGCCTGCCCGCCGCCTCCATTGCCTACAACACGGACAGCGTGAAGCCCTCCCCCGCCTCCTATGCCGAGGCCTGGGACCCGAAGTACCGCGACAAGGTCATCCTGATCTCGATGCGCATCACCCAGGCGGTGGTGCCGCTGATCGCCGCCGCCCACCTCGCCACCGGCAAGCCGCTGGCCGACTGCCTGAAGGAGGCGGATGCGGGCATCGAGAAGCTGAAGCAGATGAAGCCCAACATCCTCCAGGTCACCAGCAACACGCCCCAGGCGCAGCAGCTGCTGGAGACGGGCGAGATCGACCTCTTCCTCAGCCCCGACAGCCGCTCCGTCCTGTTCCGCAAGTCCCAGGGCGCGCCCTGCGACCTGGCGCGGCCGAAGGAGGGGACGGTCGCCATGCCGGCCGGCGTCGCGCTGGTCGCCAACGGGCCGAACCCGGAACTGGGGATGAAGTTCATCGACGAGCTGCTGAGCCCCGAGACCCAGGCGATGGTCGCCAAGACCTTCTTCTCCAGCCCCACCAACACCAAGGCCGTCCTGCCGGCCGGACTGAGCTTCCCCGAGCTGACGGTGCTGGACTGGGAGTACTTCGCCGACAACCGCAACCGCTGGATCGAGCGCTTCGAGCGCGAGATCTCGGGCGGCTGATGCTGATCGGCCCGCGCCCGGCGGCGGGGATGCCCGCCGCGACGCTGGAGACGGCGGAGCATCTGCGCGTCACGGGGGTGAGCAAGCGCTTCGGCGCCGCCACGGTGCTGGACGACCTCTCCCTCTCCGTGGCGCGGGGCGAGTTCGTCTCCCTCCTCGGCCCCTCCGGCTGCGGCAAGACGACGCTGCTGCGGCTGGTCGCGGGGCTGATGCGTCCCGATCGCGGCAGCATCGCCGTGGGGGGCGCGGACATCACCCGGCTGCCGGCGCACCGGCGCAACATCGGCGTGGTGTTCCAGAACTACGCCCTGTTCCCGCACCTGACGGTGGCCGAGAACCTGGCCTTCGGCCTGCGCGCCCAGGGCGCGCCACGATCCGGTCGCGCCGCCCGGGTGGCGGAGGCGCTGGCGCTGGTCCGCATGGGCGAGCATGCCGACAAGCCCGTCACGGCGCTGTCCGGCGGCCAGCAGCAGCGCGTGGCGGTGGCCCGCGCCCTGGTGGTGCGCCCCTCCCTGCTGCTGCTGGACGAGCCCTTCTCCGCGCTCGACCGCAAGCTGCGCGACACGATGCAGGTGGAGCTGAAGGGGCTGCTGCGCGAGGTCGGCATCACCGCCATCTTCGTCACCCACGACCAGGAGGAGGCGCTGGTCGTCAGCGACCGGATCGCCGTGATGAACGCCGGGCGGATCGAGCAGCTCGCCGATCCCGCCACGCTCTACGGCAGGCCGGCGACGCTCTACGTCCTGGACTTCGTCGGACGCTCCACCCGCCTGACCGGCCGGGTGCTGGAGAGCGCGGGCGGCGAGGTGCTGGTGGAGACGGCGCTGGGCCGGCTGCGCGGGCGCGGCAGCTTCCTGCCCGGCTCGCCCGTGGTGGCCGCGATCCGCCCCGAGGCGATCGCCCTGGCCGGGGCGGCAGAAGAGGGCCTGGCCGTCCGGGTCGCGGATGTCAGCTTCCTCGGCTCCCGCGTGCAGCTGCATCTGGACCTGCCGGCGGAAGGGCCGGATCGCGGCATGGTGGAGCTGACCCGCCTGCCCGAGGGGATCGCCCCCGGCAGCGCCGTCCGGCTGGTCCTTCCGCCGGACGAGGTCATGGTCTTCCCCGCGGCATGAGCGCGACCGCCGCCTCCCTCCCGGCCGCGGCGCCCGTCGCCGCGGCGCGCCCGTCGCTCGATCCGCTGGCCCTGCTGGCCCTGCCGGCGCTGGCCTTCATGGCCGCCGTCTTCGCCCTGCCGATGCTCCTGCTGCTGGTCACCTCGCTGCGCGGGGCGGAGGGGTTCAGCCTGGCCGGCTACGCGAAGCTGCTGGGCGATCCCTACTACCTCAACGTGATCGGCCGCTCGCTCTGGCTGGGGCTGACCACCATGCTGGGTGCCGCCCTCCTGGGCTACCCGGCGGCCTTCGCCCTGGCCCGGGCCAAAGGCTATTGGCAGGTGGTGCTGTTCTCGCTGGTCTTCCTGCCGATGACGGTCAGCGTGATCGTGAAGTCCTTCGGCTGGGCGATCATGCTGCGCCGGGACGGGATCGTGAACTGGTTCCTGCTGTCGGCCGGCTGGATCGACCGGCCGCTGCGCCTGCTCTTCACCGAGGAGACGCTCTACATCGGCATGATCAACGTCTTCCTGCCCTTCATGGTGCTGCCGATCTATTCCGGCGTGCGCATGATGGACGCCCGCCTGCCGGAGGCGGCGGCGACGCTGGGCGCCGGGCCGCTCTTCCGCTTCCTGCACGTCATCCTGCCGCTCAGCCTGCCCGGGCTGGTGGCGGGGGCGACGCTGGTCTTCTCCCTGGCCGTCGCGGCCTATGTCACGCCGCAGCTCCTCATCGGTGAGCGCTACATGACCATGTCGATGGTGATGGCGAAGGCCTTCCTGAACCTGCGCGACTGGCAGCTCGGCGCCTCGATGGCCGCCATCCTGCTGGCGGTCGCGGTGGTGGTGGTGGTCGGCGCGGCGCTGCTGCAGCGCCGGCTGGCGCGGCGGTGAGGAGGCGCGCATGACGGAACGGCTGGGCCCGGCCTTCTGCTGGACGATGCTCGTGGTGGTGCTGCTCTTCCTGCTGCTGCCCATCCTCGTCGTCATCCCCGTCTCCTTCAACGAGACGGCGGTGTTCCGCTTCCCGCCGGTCGGCTTCTCGCTGCGCTGGTACGAACGGGTCTGGCAGATCGACGCGCTGCTCTCCGCCCTCTGGCTCTCCGCCAGCATCGCCGCCCTCTCCACCGCCATCTCGCTGGTGCTGGGCACGCTCTGCGCCGTCGCGCTGGTGCGCGGGCAGGTGCCCTGGGGGAATGCGATCGCCACCTTCATGGTCTCGCCGCTGATGCTGCCGGGCCTGGTGCTGGGCATCGCCCTGCTGCAGGCGGCGCGCGAGGTCGGGCTGCGCGACGCCTGGTGGTCGCTGCTGGTCGCCCATGTGGTGATCACCATGCCCTTCGTGATGCGCACGGTGCTGGCCAGCCTGTCGCTGTTCGACTTCGCGCTGGTCGACGCGGCCCGTACCCTGGGCTGCTCCTACCCGCTCGCGCTGTGGCGCGTGCTGGTGCCGGCCATCCTGCCCGGCTTCCTCAGCGGCGCGCTCTTCGCCTTCTTCGCGTCCTTCGACAACTACCCGGTTTCCATGTTCCTGGTGGATGTCCGCACCAAGACCCTGCCCATCCAGTTGCTGAACCAGCTGGAAACATCGCCGGACCCGACGCTGGCCGCGGTCTCCGTCCTGCTGATCGGGCTGACCGTGCTGATGCTGCTGCTCTGCGACCGGCTGGTCGGGCTGCGCCGGATGGCGGCGCTGTAGCGTCGCCGGAAGCCGCCGACACGCCCGGCGGCTGCCCGGTGTCGGAAGCGAGCAGGGCTGCGATGCCGATGCGCTCTGGCACGACCTGCACGCCAAGGGTACGAAGCCCGTCATCCCAGGCCGCCGCTGCCGCAAACGTTCCATCCGGTCGCCGGGTCATACGGACGGCGGGAGCCCTGATCCGTACGGGGGTGGTACCCGTAGCCCGGGGGCAAGGCGCCGCCTCGCCCCCGATACCCCCACTCGGCCAGGACCCTGCGGGCCCTGGACCCGATGGGCGCTGCCGCGAGGCTGTCTGTAACGGGGTCACGGCGCCGAGGAGCCATGCTCCTCGGCGGGACCGGCCGCCGCACTCGCTGACGCCTTCTGAGCTTTTTCGGAGTCCCGCCTGTCCGCGCTTTCCCCGGGATCAGCCCGGAGACTGACGCTCACCACGGAGAGCCAGACTCCCAGCGGGGACCGGGGCCCGCTTGTGGCCCCGGCAGGGGAGGGTCCGTGGAGGGGACAGCGTCCCCTCCCGGTCCGACGATGGAACACCGCAGCGCGACAGGTCAGGTCATCCTGCCGTCGGCATCAGTCATTCCCTGCGGTTTGAACAAGCGCCGGTGTCAGCGTCTCCTGACCCGTCCCGACAGGCGCATCGAGAGACGCCAGCACGAAGTCGGCGCGCTGCGCCGTCGTCGTCTTCGGCAGCGGGATCACCTCGTAGCCCAGGGCCGGGAATGCCCGCATCAGGCGATCATACTCCGCCACCGCCGCGTCGAAGCCATGCTGGCGATCCGCGTCCGTCACATAGATCTCCGGCCAGGGCGGGGCCATGAACATGCGGCGATGGTAACGATGCGTCAGGCAGAGAGAGCGCAGGGCCGGATCGCCGGTCAGCGCCTCCAGCGCGGACGCCGCGTCCACCAGACCACGATCGAAGAACACCCAACCTTCCTGATCCGGGGCGGTCCTCCGGTCATCCAGCGCCATCTCGATGGCACGGCGCAGGAACGTCGCCAGATCGACCCAAGGCAGCGCGCTGCCGCCGGAGGCCAGCTCCTCGCCGATGATGCGACGGCCGGGCTCCTCGACGACCGTATGGCCGCGCACGCTCAGCTCGGTCATCAGGGTCGACTTCCCGCCGCCTGAGCAGCCCGAAATCACGACCAGACCTTTCGCCACGAAGCCTCATCCTTTCGTGGAACATCGGCGGATGCGGGAGGCGCGTCCAGCCACGGTTCCGTGCCGCAGGCCGGCAGCACGGGATCCGAATCAACCCGCCAGATCAATGGCCCGATCGAATTCCGGCCCCAGTCCGATGCTGGGGCCGGGAGGCGATGCCGGCCCGCCGCCCGGGGGCGGCGCCCTTACGCCGGCACGCCGTCGACCGGGTTGAACGGCCCCGGGAACACCCCGCGCGGCGCGATCAGCGGATAGGCGTCACGCGCGAGGAACCGCCCGCCGCCGGGGCCGGTGACGATCTCGCCCTGGTCGCAGACGACGGTGCCGCGCACCAGCGTGGTCACCGGCCAGCCGGTCACGCGCATGCCTTCATAGGGCGTGTAGTCGCTGCCATGGTGCAGCAGGCTGTTCGTGATGGTGACTTCCTTCGCCGGATCCCAGATCGCGAGGTCCGCGTCGGACCCCACGGCGATGGTGCCCTTGCGCGGATGCAGGCCGAAGAGCTTGGCCGGGTTGGTGGCGGTGATGGCGACGAAGGTCGGCAGGTCGATGCGGCCCTTCGCCACCCCTTCCGAGAACAGCACGGGCAGGCGGGTGGCGATGCCGGGCAGGCCGTTGGGCACCTTGGTGAAGGGGGCGTCCTCGCCGAAGGCCTTCTTGCCGTCCGGCCCTTCCCAGCGGCTCGGCGCGTGATCGGAGGAGACGTTGCCGATCACCCCGGCGCGGATCGCGGCCCAGAGCGCCGCGTGGTCCGCCTTGCTGCGGGCCGCGGGGCTGAAGATGTACTTCGCGCCCTCGAAGCAGGGGCGGTCCATGTCCTCGGCGGTCAGGGTCAGGTACTGCGGGCAGGTCTCGGCCCAGACCTTCAAACCGCGCGCCTGGCCGCGCGCCACCTCCTCCGCCGATTCCGCGCCGGAGACGTGGAAGACCTGGATCGGCACGTCGAGCGCCTCGGCCATGGCGATGATGCGGTGGGTGCACTCGCGCTCCACCACCATCGGCTTCACCCAGCCGTGGTATTTCGGCGCGGTGAGGCCGGCGGCGAGCAGGGCGTCGCGATAGAACTCGATCATCTCGTGATGCTCGGCATGCACGCAGACGATGGCGCCCAGGCGGCGTGCGGCGGCGAGGATCCGCAGCGCCTCGCTGTCCGTGACCCGCGCCCCTTCGTAGGTCAGGAAGATCTTGAGCGAGCGGTGCCCCGCCTCGACCAGCGGCGGCAGCTCCCGTTCCAGCAGATCCGCCGTCGGGTCGGTCAGGATGAGGTGGAAGGCGTAGTCGATGCGCGAGGCCTTCGCCAGCTCGTGGTAGGCGGCGACCTTGTCCGTCAGCGTGCCGCCGCGCGGCTGCCGCGCGAAGCAGATCACCGTGGTGGTGCCGCCTGCGGCCGCCGAGGCGGAGGCCGTGTCGAAGCTGTCGGCGTTGCGCAGCGGGGCCTTCGGCGGCTCCTCGATATGCGCGTGGGTGTCGACGCCGCCAGGCAGGACGAGGCGCCCCGCCGCGTCGATCTCGCGCAGGCCGGGCCCGAGGTTGCGGCCAAGGGCGGCCACGACGCCGTCCGCGATGCCCACGTCGCAGGCAGTGACGTCGCTTGCGGTCACGACGGTTCCGTTCCGGATCACGCAATCGAAGGATGCCATGCGCCACCACCTCCCGATGTGATGAGACCATCGCGGCCCGGAGCCGCGAGGCGCCGCAGATGCGGTCGCGCCCCGCGCAGCAAGCCGCATGCCGCGTGGCACCAGGCTTGCTGCGCGGCGCCGAGCGCACCCACAGGAGCATCCCCATGGCCCGGCACGATCTGTTCGTCCGCCTCGGTCCCGTCCTCTACCGCGTCGAGCGGCCCTGGGGGCGGCTGCCCGAGAGGGCGGGCCGCGTGACGGACGTGGCGGCGGATGCGGCGGGCCGCGTCTTCGTCCTGCTGCGCACCGATCCCTATGTCGATGCCGCGGCCCCGGCGGTCGCGGTGCTGTCGCCGGAGGGCGACCTGCTCTCCGCCTGGGGGGCGGAGGAGGTGGCGGACGGGCACATGCTCACCGTCTCCCCCGACGGGCGCGTCTTCGTGGTGGATCGGGACGCGCACGAGATCATCATCTTCGACCGAGACGGCCGCCGTCTCGGCGGGATCGGCACGCGCCACCGGCCGGAGGAGCCGTTCAACGCGCCCAGCGACGTCGCGTTCGGCCCGGATGGCAGCCTCTACGTCGCGGACGGCTATGCGGCGACGCGCATCCACCGCTTCGCCGCCGACGGCACGCCGCTGGGCGCATGGGGCGAGCCCGGCTCCGGCGAGGGGCAGTTCACCACGCCGCACGGCATCTGGGTGCTGCCCGACGGCACCGTGGCGGTGACCGACCGGGAGAACGACCGGCTGCAGCTCTTCACCGCCGAGGGTCGCTTCCTGCGCGCCTTCGGCAGCATCCCGCGCGCCATGGACGTGGTGGGCGATGCGGCGGGGAACCTCTACGTGACCGACCAGGTGCCGCGCCTGTCGATGTACGACGCGGCGGGACGGCTGCTCGGGCGCGCCCGGCCGGTGCTGAACGGGGCGCACGGCATGTGGCGGACGCCGGCGGGGGTCTTTTACCTGGCGGAGGGAAACCCCAGCCGCCTGACCCGCCTCGTGCCGGTGGAGGGCTGACGGCGCCGTCCGCCCGGCAACCGCGCCGGGTCCGCGGCCGTTCCGCTTGGCAGCAGCGGCCCAGAGGAGCGAGCGCATGAGCGACGACCCGACCAACAAGCCGACGGATGTCAGCCGGAGCCTGCCGACCTCGGCGGAAGCCGAGGAGGAGCCGGTGGGCAACCCGGCCAGCGACGCGGCGGCGATGGCGGGCGCGGATGGCATCCCCGCCGCGGCCGGGGCGGGGGCCGCCCGGCGCCCGCAGGAGGCACGGCCCGGCGCGGGCGAGCGTCGCTCGCCCTGACGGGGGCCACCTCGACGGTAGCCGCACCGATAGCAGCCGCCGTGGGTGGCGCTCCGGATCGTGTCCGGGTCGTGCTTGACCTTCCAGCGTGGGAAGCCGGCATGCCCGGCCGAGCACGAACGGAGCAAGGACCGATGATCCGCCACCTGCCGCTGGCCGTCCTCCTGACGCTGGCCAGCCCCGCCCTGGCGCAGCATGCCGGGCATGACGGCTCGCCGCCCTCTGCCTCCGCCTCCTCCCCCAGTAGCCGGGCCTATGAGGAGGCGGCGCGGCGGATGCACCGGGGCATGACCGAGCCGCTGACCGGGGATGCCGACAAGGACTTCCTGAACGGGATGATCCCGCATCACCAGGGTGCCATCGAGATGGCCCGGATCGTCCTGCGGTACGGCCGGGACCCGGAGGTCCGGAAGCTGGCGGAGGCGATCATCGCGGCGCAGGAGCGCGAGATCGCCGAAATGCGCGCGATGCAGCAACGACTCCGCTGAGGCTGGACACCCGTGCCCCGGCAGGGCACGGGGCGCGGCATGACCGGACGTGACAAGGAGGGCGGGGCGGACCTGCACCCCGCCCCGGGCGAGAGCCCCATCGTGGTGCTGGTGCGCCCGCAGCTGGCCGACAACATCGGTGCCACCGCGCGAGCCATGGCCAATGGCGGCCTGTTCCACCTGCGGCTGGTCGCCCCCCGGGATGGTTGGCCGCAGCAGCGGGCCTGGGCCGCGGCCAGCGGCGCCGGGCGCATTCTCGACGCGGCGACGGTCCATGCGACGGTGGCCGAGGCGCTGGCCGACTGCCAGAGGGTCTTCGCCACCTGCCCCCGCCCGCGCCACGTGGTCATCCCCATCCGGACCGCGCGCGCGGCGGCGGAGGACCTGCGCGAGATCAACGGCCGCGGCCTGCGCGCCGCGGTGCTGTTCGGTCCGGAGCGCGCGGGGCTGGACAACGACGACATGGCCCATGCCGACACCTGGGTTCGCTATCCGCTGAACCCGGCGCACATGTCGCTGAACCTGGCCCAGGCGGTCATGGTGCTGGCCTATGAATGGTGGACCGCTGCCGATGCCACCCCGCCACGCCACCTCATGACCAACGAGACCCGCGTCGCCACCAAGGGCGAGCTGGAGAACTTCCTCGACCGGCTGGTGGGCGAGCTTGATGCCGCGGGCTTCCTGGACAACCGGCCCAAGCGGCCCGGCATGGTCCGCAACCTGCGCCACTGGTTCCAGCGCGGCGAGGTCACCGAGCAGGAGCTTCGCACCCTTCACGGCGTGGTGACGGAGCTATCCCGCGGCCGGATGCGCCGGGGCTGGCCGGATCCCGAGGATGACGGCTCCGGCGCCGGCGGCCCGCGCTAGAACCCGGCAGACGCGCCCGCGTGCCGTGCCCAGCGCCGGGGGCGGCGGGCGCCGGACACCCGGGCCGCGCGGCATCGGCCGGACCAGGGCGGCGATCACCGCCGGACATCCAGGGGACGGGCACATTCCACCCTTGCGCCGCGACGCCGCGGGGGGATCGGGCCGGTTCCGCTGCGGGGCGATCCGCTCTACAGCCGCGCAAGACCAAGGATGGAGGCGACGATGCGTATCACCTGGTTCGGCCATTCGGCCTACCGGCTGGAGTTCGGGCGGTCGGTCGTGCTGATCGACCCGTTCCTGTCGGGCAACGGCACCTTCGGGGGCGATGCCGAGGCCGCGACGGCGGGCGCGACCCACATCCTGCTGACGCACGGCCATGGCGACCATGTCGGCGACACCGTCGCCATCGCCCGGCGCACCGGCGCGAAGCTGGTCGCCACCTTCGAGCTGTGCCAGTTCCTGGGCGCCAAGGGCGTGGCCGCGACCGACCCGATGAACACCGGCGGCACCACCGACCAGGGCGAGTTCAGCGTCTCCCTCACCATCGCCTTCCACTCCTCCTCGGAGATGGACGCCAACGGCGTGCTGCAGACCCTGGGCCTGCCCAACGGCCTCGTCGTCACGCCCAAGGACAAGGCGGAGCCGGTGGTCTACCACATGGGCGACACGGACATCTTCTCCGACATGGCCCTGATCGCCGAGCTGTACGACCCGGCGGTGGTGATGGTGCCGATCGGCGACCGCTTCACCATGGGGCCGCGCAGCGCCGCGCTTGCGGTCCGCCGCTTCCTGCCGAAGGCGCGGACGATCCTGCCCTGCCACTACGCCACCTTCCCGCCCCTGCTGCAGTCCCCCGAGCCCTTCCTGCGCGAGATGGGCGAGCAGGCCGGCCGCGTGCGCGTCCCCGCCATCGGCGAAGCCTTCACCGCCTGATCCCGGCCCGCGCAGGGCCCCGGCCCAGGCAGCCGGGATCACGCGCGGGGGCGGCGGCGTGATGCGCTGACGTCTGCCAGACTGGCGCCCGTGGCCCGGGGGCAAGGCTCCGCCTCGCCCCCGATACCCCCACTCCGCCAGGACCCTGCGGGCCCTGGACCCGATCAGTGCTGCCGCGGGACAGCCGGACACGGGGTCGAGGCGCCGAGGAGCCATGCTCCTCGGCGGGTACGGCCTAAGCCCTCGCTGACGCCTACGAAGTTCTTATGGAGTCCCGCCGGTCCAGGCTCCGTCAGGGTTCAGCCCGCAGGCTGACGGCAGCCGCACAGCGCCAAACTCCCAGCGGGGTCCGGGGCCCGCTTGTGGCCCCGGCAGGGGAGGGTCTGGGAGGGGACAGCGTCCCCTCCCGGTCCACCGCCGGAACACCACAGCACGACGGGTCAGGGCATCCCGCCGTCCGGATCAGGCCGGATCATCCTCCAGCGGGGCGCAGGCGGCGGCCAGCCATGCGGCCGTCGCCGCGTCCAGCCGCGGCCCGACCTCCTCCAGGACCCGGGCGTGGTAGGTATCGACCCAGTCGCGCTCCACCGCCGTCAGCAGAGCCGGCTGGATCAGGCGGCGCTCATAGGGCGTCAGGGTCAGCGTCTCGAAGCTCAGCCAGGGGCGGCCCGAGAGCCCCGGCCCGGCGGCGCGCACCAGCAGCAGGTTCTCGATGCGGATGCCGTAATGGCCGGGCAGGTAGAAGCCCGGCTCGTCGGAGAGGACCATCCCCTCCTCCAGCGGCACGGGCTTCGCGGCGCGGGAGAAAGCCACCGGCCCCTCATGCACCGAGAGGAAGGAGCCGACGCCGTGCCCGGTGCCGTGGTCGTAGTCCAGCCCGGCATCCCAGAGCGGCCGGCGCGCGATGGCATCCAGGTGCGGCCCTGCCACCCCCTTGGGAAAGCGCAGCGTGGCCAGCGCGACATGGCCCCGCAGGACGCGGGTGTAGCGCTCGCGCAGCTCCGCCGGTGCGGGACCGGGTCCGGTCCAGACGGTGCGGGTGACGTCCGTGGTGCCGTCGAGGAACTGCGCCCCGCTGTCGATCAGGACGCACTCCCCCGCCCCGATGCGCCGGTCGCCCGCGGGTGTGGCGCGGTAGTGCACGATGGCGCCGTTCGGTCCGCTGCCGACGATGGCGGGGAAGGACTCGCCCCGGAACAGCGGCAGCTCCGCGCGGAGCGCCAGCAGCCGCTTCGCCACGCCGGTCTCCGTTAGCCCGCCCTCCGGCGCCTCGGCGGCCAGCCAGGCCAGGAAGCGCGCCAGCGCCAACGCGTCGCGCGCATGGGCGGCGCGGCTGCCGCCCTGCTCCACGGCGTTCTTGCGGGCGCGCGGCAGGCGCACGGGATCGTCGCCGGCGGTCACCGTGGCACCCGCCTCGCGCAGCCGCATCCCGTACCAGGCGGGGGTGACGTCCGGGTCCACCCGGACCACCTTGCCCCCCAACGCATCCAGCGCGCTGGGCAGCCGCTCCAGGGGCTGCAGCGCCACGGCATTGCCCAGATGCGCGCGCAGCTCCGGCGTCACCTTCACCGGGTCGATGAACAGGTCCACCGCCCCATCCGCATGCAGCAGCGCGGCGGACAGCGCCAGCGGCGTGTTCTCCAGGTCGCCGCCGCGCAGGTTCAGCAGCCAGGCGACGCTGTGGGCATCGGCCAGCACGGCCGCATCCTGCCCGGCCTCCCGCAGGGCGGCAGCGGCCTCGGCGCGCTTCGCCGCGGAGTCCTGTCCCGCATGCTCCGCCCGGTGCGGCACCGCGGGCGCCGTGGGCGGGGCCGGCCGCATGGCGCCCCAGGCGGCGTCGAGGGGATTGGCCTCCAGCGGCACCAGCACGGCGCCGGAGGCCGCCAGCCGGTCGATCGCCGACTGCGAGTGCAGCCGCGGGTCGTAGCCGACGCGCCGGCCCGCCGCGTGCTCCTTGAGCCAGTCCTGCGGCGGCTGCTCGGTCAGGTGGCGGCGTTCCCACAGGGCCGGGTCCGCCTGCTGCTCGGCCTGGGTGGTGTAGCGCCCGTCGATGAACAAGGCGGCGCGCTCCGGCAGCACGATGGCGAGGCCGGCACTACCGGTGAAGCCGGTCAGCCAGGCCAGGCGCTCGGCCGACGGGGGAACATACTCGCCCAGATACTCGTCCGCCCGAGGAACCAGGAAGCCTTCCACGCCGACGCCAGCGAGTCGTGCGCGCAGGGCGTCCACCGGATTCATTTTGCTCACGAAGGCGCGACCTTCCTGAAAAACATGTTTCACCCGCATTTCATGCGCTCAACGCATGTCTAACGGGCCGGATCGGCACGACCCTTTTCCAGGCCGAAGCCTATCTTCCGGCCACGACGCGCGTCGAGACGATGCCGGCAAGGGGCCGGGCGCCGACGCAGCCCGATGATTGAGAGACTTCGATGAACACCCGGATCACCAAGGTCGAGACCGCGCTGATGATGCCGCTGGTCGCCAACGAGTCCGAGCCCTCCCTGCCGCACCTGATGCAGCAGGCCCAGAAGATGCGCGACCAGGCCTTCGGCGCGAAGGTGCGTGGTTTCTTCGCCCGCATCGGCGACTTTGCCCGCCGCCAGCGCGCCATGGCCGAGCTGCGCGAGCTGACCGACCGCGAGCTGGCCGATATCGGCCTGACCCGCGGCGAGATCGCCTATGTCTTCGACCGTCCGGCGCAGCCGGCCGTCACTGCCCCCGCGGCGCAGGTCATGACCCTGCCCAAGGCGACCAACGATCGCGCCCAGGGCCGCCTCGCCGCCTGACGGACTCCCGGCGACAGCGCCGGGTGGTCGACCAAATCATGCGTCATTTGCATGACTAGATCGCGGCGCCCTCCGGGGCGCCGCTGTCGTTTTCAGCGCTTCCGCAGCACCAGGGTGGACCAGGGGCCGAGGTCCAGCCGCCGCTCCAGCACCATCCCCTGTCGCCGGTGTGCCGCCAGCACCATCCGCACCTGGGTCCCCAGCAGCCCGGCCAGGATGGCCGTGCCGCCCGGGGCGAGATGCAGGGCGAGGTCCTTCGCCATGGCGCAGAGTGGCCGCGCCAGGATGTTGGCGAAGACCAGGTCGTAGGTCCCCGTCCCCACCGAGGGCGAGCGCCAGCCATCCGCCAGCCGCGCCCGCAGCAGGTTCCGCAGGCCGTTCATCCGCCCGTTCTCGTCGGCCACCCGCACCGACCAGGGCTCGATATCCGTCGCCAGGACGGGGCGGCGCAGGATCTTGGCCGCCGCCATGGCCAGGATGCCCGAGCCCGTGCCGAGGTCGAGGATTCGCCTCGGCCGACGCGCCGCCACCCGCTCGAAGGCCGTCAGGCAGCCCTGGGTGGAGGCGTGCTCGCCCGAGCCGAAGGCCAGCCCGGCATCGAGGCGCAGCACCACCCGGTCCCAGCGGCGCGGGTCCGGCACATGGGTCGGGCGGATCAGGAAGCGCGTGCCGACCGGCTGTTCCGGGAAGGCCTCGACGGTGCGGGCGAGCCAGCCCTCCGCCTCCGTCTCGCTGCGCTCCGGCGGCCCGGCCTCGTGGCCGCTGACCAGGGCGGCCAGCGCCAGGGCGGCGGCCAGTGCCGCCTCGTCGCCGTTGCGGTCCCACACCGCCTCGATGCGCCAGGTCTCCTCGGCCGGCGGCTCGCGGAAATAGCCCACCGTCCGGCAGACGCTCTGCAACGCCGCCTCATAGGCGGGCACCGCCTCGTCCGGCAGGTTGGTGAGCACCAGGGTCTCCAGCGGCACGGCATGGCGTTGGCCGGGGGGTGTCCAGACGGGGCCGGGCATCACGCCTTCTCCACGAAATTGCTCAGCACGCGCTTCAACCCGGTCTTCTCGAATTCCACGTCCAGCCGGTTCTCCTCCACCCGCGTCACCCGGCCATAGCCGAACTTCTGGTGGAAGACGCGGCTGCCGACGGCGATGGCCTCCGTGCGGGCGGGGCGCTCCTGCACCTCCCAGCTTCCCGCCTCGATCACCTTCGGCTTGCGCGTGCCGATCGGAAAGCCGCCGCCGAAGACGCTGGGGGTCTCGACCAGCTTCGTCCGCCGCATCGCGGCCGAGCCCTGGCGCTCCACGGCGTCGTCCGGCAGCTCGTCGAGGAAGCGCGAGGGGATGGCCGTCGTCCAGTTGGCGTAGATGCGCCGGTTGGCGGCGTGGCTGATGATGACCCGTCGGCGCCCCCGGGTGATGCCGACATAGGCGAGGCGGCGCTCCTCCTCCAGCGACTTGGTGCCGCCCTCGTCCAGCGCGCGCTGGTGCGGGAACAGCCCCTCCTCCCAGCCGGGGAGGAAGACCAGGTCGAACTCCAGCCCCTTCGCCGCGTGCAGCGTCATCAGCGAGACGCGCTCCCCTTCGGCGTTCTCGTCGTTCTCGGTGACGAGGGCGACGTGCTCCAGGAAGCCCGCCAGCGTCTCGAACTCGCCGATGGCGCGCAGCAGCTCCTTCAGGTTCTCCAGCCGCCCCGGCGCCTCGGGCGACTTGTCCTGCTTCCACATCTCCGTATAGCCGCTCTCGTCGAGCATGGTGGCGACGGCGACCACATGCCCCTCGCGCTGCATCAGAGCGCGCCAGCGGCGGAACCCCTCGAACAGCTCGCGCAGCGCCGCGCGCGGCTTGGGGCGGAAGGCCTCGGTGAAGGCCAGCTTCTCGGCGGCCAGCGCCAGCGGCATCCCCTGCTCCCGCGCGGCCACGTGCATCTGCATCAGCCCGCCGTCGCCCACGCCGCGGCGAGGCACGTTGACGATGCGCTCGAAGGCCAGATCGTCGCTGGGCTGCTGCAGGATGCGCATGTAGGCCATCGCGTCGCGCACCTCGGCGCGCTCGTAGAACTTCAGCCCGCCGACGACGCGGTAGGGCACGCCGAGCGTGATCAGCCGCTCCTCGAAGGCGCGGGTCTGGAAGCCGGCGCGGACGAGGATCGCCATCTCGGCGAGCGAGAACTTCTGGCGCTGCGCCTGCTCGATCTGCTCGCCGACCATGCGGGCCTCCTCCTCGGAATCCCACAGCGAGACGACGCGGACCTTCTCGCCCTCCGCGTCGTTGCGCCCGGCGCGCAGCGTCTTGCCCAGCCGCCCCTCGTTCTTCGCGATCAGCCCGGCGGCGGCGGCGAGGATCGGTTTCGTGGAGCGGTAGTTGCTCTCCAGCCGCACGATCCGCGCGCCGGGGAAGTCCTTCTCGAAGCGGAGGATGTTCTCCACCTCTGCGCCGCGCCAGGAATAGATCGACTGGTCGTCGTCCCCCACGCAGCAGATGTTGCGGTGCCCCTGCGCCAGCAGCCGCAGCCAGAGGTACTGCACCGTGTTGGTGTCCTGGTACTCGTCCACCAGGATGTAGCGGAAGGCGCGGTGGTACTGCGCCAGCACCTCCGGCTGGGTGCGCAGGATTTCCGTGACGTGCAGCAGCAGGTCGCCGAAATCCACCGTGTTCAGCTCGCGCAGCCGGTCCTGGTACGCCGCGTAGAGCGCGCGCGCCCGGCCGTTGGCGAAATCCACCTCCTCGGCCGGCGTCACCCGCTCCGGCGTCAGGCCGCGGTCCTTCCAGCGCTGGATCGTCGCCATCAGCTGCTGCGCCGGCCAGCGCTTCTGGTCGATGCCCCCCGCGGCCTCCATCACCTGCTTCAGCAGGCGCATCTGGTCGTCCGTATCGAGGATGGTGAAGTCGCGCGTCAGCTTCACGTATTCCGCGTGCCGCCGCAGCATGCGGGCGCAGAGCGCGTGGAAGGTGCCCAGCCACAGCCCCTCGGCCGGGCGGCCCAGGATGGCGGCGACGCGCTCGCGCATCTCCTTCGCCGCCTTGTTGGTGAAGGTCACCGCCAGGACCTGGTTCGGCCAGGCCTTCCCCGTCATCAGGATATGGGCGAAGCGCGTGGTCAGCACCCGCGTCTTGCCCGTGCCGGCCCCGGCGAGGACCAGCAGCGGGCCGTCCACCGTCTCCACCGCCTCGCGCTGCTCGGGGTTCAGGCGGGCGAGGTAGTCGTCGGGCGCGGCCGGCGCCGGCGCGGGGGGGCCGCGGCGTTCCCCGCCGCCGAACAGCCCACTCACTGGCAGTTCCCCACCGAGCCCACGGCGCAGATCCGTTCGCCATCCGTCCAGCGCGCCCCGTCCAGCATCGCGCCCGAGAGGTTGGCCCCCGTCAGGTTGGCGCCCGTCAGGTCGGCCTTGCTCAGGTCGGCGCGGAACAGCGTCGCGCGGCGCAGATCCGCCTTGCGCAGCGTCGCGCCCTGGAGGTTCGCCCGCGTCAGGTCGGCGCCGAGCATCACGGCCCCGTCCAGGCTGGCCCCGCTCAGGTCGGCCGAGACCAGCCGTAGCTGCATCGCCTCCGCCCCGGTCAGCTTCGCGCCCGCCAGGTTGGCGCGCGACAGGCTGGCATCGCGCAGCACGGCGCCGGAGAGGTCCACCCCGGCGAGGTCGCGCGAATCGTTCAGGCAGCGTCGCCAGTCCACCCCCGGCGCCGGCGAGTCGTTGCAGGCCGAATGGGCTGCGGGTGCCAGCAGCAGGAGGACGGCCAGGGTGGGGAGGTATCGTGCGCGCACCGCCCGGCATATAGAACGGGAGGCGAACCCGGCCAACCGCACCGCGCCGGGCCCAGGCCCCATGACGGGAGACGCCCCGCCCTGCTGCTCCGTTTCCTCGAATGGTCCGCCCGCAGGGGCAGCGCCCTGCTGGCCGTGGGCATCTTCGCCGGGCTGCTGCTGCCGCCCCTGGCCAGCCTGCTGCACGGCGTGGTGACGCCGGTGGTCGCGACGTTGATGACCCTGGTGTTGCTGCGCGTCGATCCGGCGCAGGTGCTGGGCTGGCTGCGCCGCCCCGGTCTGGTCGCGGCCGTGCTGGCCTGGGTGCTGCTGGCCTGTCCCGTGCTCGCCTGGGCCGTGGCCCGGGCAACCGGGCTGGACGGGCCGCTGGGCATGGCGCTGGTGCTGATGGCGACCGGCTGCGCCGCCACCTCCTCCCCCGCCTTCGCACGCCTGGTCGGGTTGGACGGGGAGCTGAGCCTCGTCGTCGCGCTGCTCTCCACCCTACTGGTGCCGCTGACCGCGCCGCCGCTCGCGCTGGGGCTGCTGGGGGTGGACCTGTCGCTCTCCATCGGCGGGCTGATGGGACGGCTGGCGCTGGTGGTCGGGCTGCCGCTGCTGCTCTCCCTCGCCATCCGGCGGGTCGTGGCACCCCCCACCCTGCACCGCTGGGGCCGCGCGGTGGACGGGGCCGTGGTGCTGCTGGTCGTGCTCTACGGCTTCGGGGTGATGGACGGGGTACTGGCCCGGCTGCTGGCCGAGCCGGGGCTGGTTCTGGGGGGCCTGGCCCTGGCCTTCGCCGGCTCCTTCGGGCTGAACGCCGCGACCGCGGTCGCCTTCCTGGGGGCCGGACCACGACCGGCGCTCTCGGCCGGGCTGCTCTCGGGCAACCGCAACATGGCGCTCTATCTGGCGGTGCTGCCCGCCTCGACCGATCCGGTGGTGCTGCTCTTCTTCGCCCTGTGCCAGTTCCCCCTCTTCCTCAGCCCCTTCCTGCTGCGGCCAGTCTACCAGGCCCTGCGCGCCAGCGAGGCATGATACGGATGGCGTGATGCATCGCCGTCTGCCGGCGTGGGACCCGTTCCCCGGGGGCAAGGCTCTGCCTCGCCCCCGTACCCCCACTCCGCCAGGACCCTGCGGGCCCTGGACCCGATGGGCGCTGCCGCGGGACAGCCTGACACAGGGTCACGGCGCCGAGGAGCTTGGCTCCTCGGCGGGCACGGTCTCCGCCCTCACTGACGCCTTCTGAAGTTTTTCCAGAGTCCCGCCTGTCCGCGCGCCGTCAGGGTTCAGTCCGGAGGCTGACGGCAGCCACGGAGAACCAAACTCCCAGCGGGGACCGGGGCCCGCTTGTGGCCCCGGCAGGGGAGGGTCTGGGAGGGGACAGCGTCCCCTCCCGGTCCGACGCCGGAACACGGCAGCACGACAGGTCAGGTCATCCCGCCGTTGGTGTGAGGCCGCTCCTGCCCGGCAGGCTCAGCAAACCTGTGGAACGGGGGCATCGGGCCACGGGGTCGTTCAGGCGTGGCGGCGGGCCAGTGGCCGGGCGGGGCCACCGAGGGCCTCGGCGGCCTGTTCCATCGTCCGGTCCAGGGCGGCGCCGAGCAGCTCCATTCCCTGGGCCAGCTCCTGCTCCCCGGGGAGGATCGGCGTCCCGGCGACCGCCACGCAGCGCGCGAAGGGCAAGGGGATCATCATGCGGTCCCAGCTGCCGGTGCGGCAGAGCGGCCGCGCCTGGGCGCCGCAGGGAACGATCGGCACGTCCGCCATGGCGGCGAGGCGCAGGCAGCCTTCCGACATGCGGCGCCGCGGCCCGCGCGGGCCGTCCGGCACCACCACCGCCACGGCGCCCTGGCGCAGCCCCCGGAGCAGGCTCTGCCCCGCGGCGCGCCCGCCCTTCGAGGTGCTGCCCGCCACCGTGGTCAGCCCGAAGCGGCCCAGCAGCCCGGCGATCAGGCCGCCGTCGCGGCTTCGGGAGACCAGCACCAACCCGGGCTTGCGCACCAGGCCGGGCTCCGCCTCCCAGAAGGCGGACCAGGCCAGCGGCATCAGCGGCAGGTTCTCGTGCCAGAAGGCCAGGATGAAGCCGCCGGGCCGCCCGGCCAGGTCGCGGAGGGCGCCGGTGCCCTGCAGCTCCCAGCGCGCGGTGCGGCGACAGAGCCCGAGATAGACCCCCAGCAGCCGGGTGATGGCCCGGCTTCGCAGGGTGGCCTTGAGCGGCGAGTGGCGCCAGGAAGCGGCGGTCACGGAAGGACGACTCCGGCGTGGCGCCGCGCCGCGGGGCGGGGCGCGCCTGGCCGGCACGGCACGATCAGCATGAGGCAAAATCCGTGGGTCAATTTCCCACAACGGCTTGGCCGATGGCCGCGCCGCCGTCCCGCCCCTTATGCGGAGAAAGCAGAAGCTCGACCAGGGAATTCGGGCCATGCCCCGTGGCGCATGGCCGGCGCCCTACCCTTTCGCGGCCTGCTCCGCCGCCCGGACCTTGGTCTCCTCCGCCACGCCGGAGGCGCTGGCGGGCTGGCTCGGCGCCGGTGGCCGGACCCCCAGGATATGGGCGATGGCATAGGTCAGGTCGGGGCGGTTGAGGGTGTAGAAGTGGAACTCGTCCACCCCATTGGCCTGGAGCAACCGGACCTGTTCCGCCGCGACGGTCGCGGCGACCATGCGGCGGGTCTCGGCGTCGTCGTCCAGCCCCTCGAAGAGCTTCGCCATCCAGCCCGGGACGGACGCGCCGATCCGTGCCGAGAAGCTGCTCATCTGCTTGAAGTTGGACACGGGCATGATCCCCGGCACGATCGGCACGGTGATGCCCGCGGCCAGCGCGTGGTCGAGGAAGCGCAGATAGGTCTCGGTGTCGAAGAAGTACTGGGTGATGGCGCGGGTCGCCCCGGCATCGATCTTGCGCTTCAGGTTGTCCAGGTCGTTCCGGGCCGAGGTGGCGGCGGGGTGGACCTCCGGATAGGCCGCCACCGAGATCTCGAAGGGGGCGACCCGGGCCAGCCCCTCCACCAGGTCGGCGGCATAGGCATAGCCCTCGGGATGCGGCTCGTAGCGCTCCACCCCGGCGGGGGGGTCGCCGCGCAGCGCGACGATGTGGCGGACGCCGGCGTCCCAGTAGCCGCGGGCGACCTCGTCCACCTCGCCGCGCGAGGCGTCGACGCAGGTGAGGTGGGCGGCCGGAACCAGCCCCGTCTCCTTCACGATCCGCGCCACCGTCGCATGCGTCCGCGCCTGGGTGGTGCCGCCGGCGCCGTAGGTGACGGAGACGAAGCGCGGGGCCAGCGGCTCCAGCCGGCGGATGCAGGCCCAGAGCTGCGCCTCCAGCGCCTCGGTCCGGGGCGGGAAGAATTCAAAGGACAGCGAGGGGGGAGGCAGCGCGGCCGGCGCCGGCAGGGCGCCGAATCGCGGCCCGGTCAGCCAGCGCCCCAGGACATTGGGGCTGCCGCCCGCGGCGTGCCGCGACGCAGGAGGCCCCTCTGCGGGATTGGCAAGATGATTCATGACGCCCTAAGATCCTCTTGGCAGTATGTCCAGAATGGGGGCGGGACCTCCCGCCGTCACCTTATGTCGTGCTGCGCCACATCGCTCCAGGGCGGCCGGGCTGCTATGCTGGAGTTCGATACGATGAGGAACCCCCGCGCGATGCGTCCCTTGCGGTTTCTGGCCCTGGTGCTCGTCCTCGGGGTTTCCGCCTGCGCCACCCGCCCACCCGCCGACGATCCGGAGGCGATCGCCGAGTTCGAGCAGACCAACGACCCGGCCGAGCCGACCAACCGTGTCCTCTTCGCCATCCACCAGGGGATCGACCAGGTGGTGCTGCGCCCGGCCGCCCAGGCCTACCGGGCGGTCGTGCCGCCACCGGTGCGGCGGGGCGTGAGCAACGTCCTGGGCAACCTGCGCAGTCCGGTGATCGCGCTGAACGACGCCCTGCAGGGGGAGACGCAGCGCTTCGGCACGACCATGGGCCGCTTCCTGCTCAACTCGACCATCGGCCTCGGCGGGATCTTCGACGTGGCGAGCGATCTGGGCCTGCCGCCGCACAACTCCGATTTCGGCCAGACCCTGGGCAAGGCCGGCCTCGGCGAAGGCCCCTTCCTGTTCATCCCCATCCTGGGCCCCTCCAACCCGCGCGACCTGCTCGGACAGGGCGTGGACACCGCCGCCAACCCCTTCACCTACCTCAACTGGGGCGACAGCAGCTGGACGGACGTCTACCGCTACGGCCGCACCGGGCTGACGGTGCTCGACACGCGCGAAAGCCTGCTCGACGCGGTCGATGCGGTGAACGAAACCAGCCTGGACCCCTATGCCACCTTCCGTTCCGCCTACCGCCAGCAGCGCCAGCGGGCGATCCAGAGCACCGGCCAGTCCGACCCCGCGGGGATCGGCACCGGGCTGGGAGTGGGAACCGGGGTCTATCCGGAACGTTGAGGCCCGGGCACACGGAACCGAGATGATGATGCGAACCAGCCGCCGCCACCTGCTTGCCGCAAGCCTCGCCACGCCCGCCCTGCTCGCCCTGGGGCGGCCAGCCCTGGCCCAGATGGATCTGAGCCGGGCCTCCGCCTTCATCCAGGCGACCGGGCAGGAGTTGGTGGCGGCGATCAACAGCCAGGCCGCGGTGGCCCAGCGGCGCCAGCAGGTCGCGGCCGTGCTGCGCCGCGCCGTGGACGTGGAGGGGGTGGGGCGCTTCGTGCTCGGCCGCTGGTGGCGCCAGGCCAGCCCGGCCGAGCAGCAGGAGTACATGCGCCTCTTCGAGGAGACCCTGATCCGCAACCTCTCCGCCCGCTTCGGCGAGTACCAGGGCGTGCGCTTCTCCCTGGGCCGCTCTCAGCAGCGCACCGAGGACGACGCGCTGGTCAACACCGTGGTGGAGCGGCCGAACAGCCCCGCCTTCAGCCTGGACTGGCGCGTGGGCGAGGTGAACGGCCAGCCGCGGGTGGTGGATGTCTATGCCGAGGGCACCTCGCTCCGCCTGACCCAGCGCAGCGAGTACTCGGCCGTGATCAGCCGCAACGGCGGGCAGGTCTCGGCGCTGCTGGACGCCATGCGCGGGCAGATCGCCCAGCTCGCGGCCCGCGAGGGGCGGTAGCCGCCCCTCCCCGCCGGGCGGGCGCCCGCCCCTACGGGCCGGCGCCCTCCGCCGGGCGCAGGCTCTCATAGACCAGCATGCGATGCCCCTTGTTCAGGAAGGTGTCGCAGTGCCGCAGGCCCAGATCCTCCAGCACCCCGCGGGAGGCCGCATTGGTCTCCCGCGCGACGGCGATGATCCGCGCCAGCCCGGCGGCATGGCCGAATTCCAGCGCCGCCCGCGCCGCCTCCCGGGCATAGCCCTTGCCGCGGCATTCCGGCCAGAGGGCGTAGCGCAGCGCCACGCCGCGCCCGTCGGGCCGTTCCATCAGGCCCGCGATGCCGAGGAAGTCGCCCGTCTCCCGCTCGAAGACGCTCCAGGTGCCGTAGCCGCGCACGAGCCAGAATTCGAGGTCGTCCTCCAGCTCCTCCCGTGACCGCTCCGGCGTGCGGACGCCGTGCAGCATCACCTCGAACACCCGCGGATCGGCCTTGAGCCGGACGATGTCGTCCAGGTGCTCCGGGCCAGGCGGGCGCAAGGAGAGCCGCGCGGTGGTGATGCCGCGCGGCGCCGAGACGAGGTTCCCCTGCCCGACCATCCAGCGCCTATCGGGTGAGCGGGCGGTACTTGATCCGGTGCGGCTGGTCCGCCGCCGCGCCCATTCGACGTCGCTTGTCCGCTTCGTAGGCCTGGTAGTTGCCCTCGAACCACTCGACGTGGCTGTCGCCCTCGAAGGCGAGGATGTGGGTGGCGAGGCGGTCGAGGAACCAGCGGTCGTGCGAGATGATGACCGCGCAGCCGGCGAAGTCCTGCAACGCCTCCTCCAGCGCGCGGAGCGTGTCCACGTCGAGGTCGTTGGTCGGCTCGTCGAGCAGCAGCACGTTGTGCGGGTTCTTGAGCATCTTGGCGAGGTGGACGCGGTTGCGCTCGCCGCCCGAGAGCACGCCGACCGGCTTCTGCTGGTCGCCACCCTTGAAGTTGAAGGCGGCGGCATAGGCGCGGCTGGGCACCTGCCGCTTGCCCATGGTGATCAGCTCCTGCCCGTCGCTGATCTCCTGCCAGACGGTCTTCTTGTCGTCGAGGCTGTCGCGGCTCTGGTCGACGTAGCCGAGCTGGACGGAATCGCCCACGCGCATCTCGCCGGAATCGGGCTTGTCCACGCCGGTGATCATCTTGAACAGCGTCGTCTTGCCCGCGCCGTTCGGGCCGATCACGCCGACGATGCCGCCCGGCGGCAGCTTGAAGGACAGGTCGTCGATCAGCAGCCGGTTGCCGAAGCCCTTGCGGATGTTCTCCGCCACGATGACCGTGTTGCCCAGGCGCGGCGCGGGCGGGATCTGGATGGAGGTCGGGTCGGGGGCCTTCTCCTGGCTCTTGGCCAGCAGCTCCTCATAGGCCTGGATGCGCGCCTTGCTCTTGGCCTGCCGCGCGGCGGGGCTGCGCCCGATCCACTCCTGCTCCTCGGCCAGCTGGCGCTGGCGCGTGCTCTCCTCCTTCTCCTCCTGGGCGAGACGCTTGCGCTTGGCCTGGAGGTAGTCGGAGTAGTTGCCCTGGTAGGGGATGCCCCGGCCGCGATCGACCTCAAGGATCCAGTTGGTCACGTTGTCGAGGAAGTAGCGATCGTGGGTGACGACCAGCACCGCGCCCTCGTACTCGCGCAGCGTCTTCTCCAGCCAGGACACGCTCTCCGCGTCCAGGTGGTTGGTCGGCTCGTCGAGCAGCAGCAGCTCCGGCTTCTCCAGCAGCAGCTTGCACAGCGCCACGCGGCGCCGCTCGCCGCCCGAGAGGTGCTTCACCTGGCTGTCCGCCGGCGGGCAGCGCAGCGCGTCGAGCGCGATCTCGACGGTGCGGTCCACCTCCCAGCCATTGGCGGCGTCGATGCGCTCCTGCAGTTCCGCCTGCTCGGCGAGGAGGGTGTTCATCTCCTCCTCGGTCATCTCCTCGGCGAACTTCGCGCTGATCGCGTTGAAGCGGTCGAGGTCGGCCTGCACCTGGGCGAAGGCCTCCATCACGTTCTCGCCCACCGTCTTGGTCGGGTCGAGCTGCGGCTCCTGGCTCAGATAGCCGACGCGCGCGCCCTCCGCCGCCCAGGCCTCGCCGCCGAACTCCTTGTCCTGCCCCGCCATGATCCGCATCAGCGTGGACTTGCCGGCGCCGTTCGGACCCAGCACGCCGATCTTGGCATCGGGCAGGAAGGAGAGGGTGATGCCTTTGAACACCTCGCGTCCGCCCGGGTAGGACTTGGTGAGGTCCTTCATCACATAGACGTACTGATAGGCGGCCATGGGCAATCTCTTCAGCGAAGCGGGGGCGTGGCGGGGGTTGTAACGGCGCGGTCCGGCCGCGCCAAGGATGGCCATGCCGCCGGGGGATGGGGAGGGATTATGCACCGCATATGGCCCCGGGGCCGGACGGTTTCCATCGGGCGCCGCGCTGCCCCCTGCCGGCGTGCCGTGGCCCGGGGGGAAGGCTCCACCTGTCCCCGCGCGATACCCCCCCATCCGCCAGGAGCAGAGCGCCTGGAGCCCGTGGGCGCTGCCGCGGGACGAACCCCGGCAGGGTCGGTCGCCGGAACCGGACTCCCGCCGGGGTCCGGGGGCCGGCTCACCCCCGGTGGAGGAGGGACCGGGGGAGGCCAGGCCCCCAACGGGCAACGGGACCCGCCTCACCGGCCAGGCGACCAGCCGGGCGGACAGGGAGAGGAGCGGGCGGCGGGATGGGCCGGGCAGGAATCGAACCCGCAACCAAGCCGTTATGAGCGGCCAGCTCTAACCGTTGAGCTACCGGCCCCACCCTGTCCTGCCGTGTAGCGCGGCCTCAGGTGCCGAGGAAGTCGCGGATCGCCGCCTCGGCCTGCATGACGTTGGCCACCCCTTCCAGATGGCCGAGCGTGCCGCGCAGCTCCACCATCCGCACCGGGCGGCCCAGCTTCTTCAGCGTCTCCGTCAGCTCCACGTTGTACTCCAGCGGGAAGACCCGGTCGCCGACGCTGGGCAGGACGAGCCAGCGCGCCTGGCTGCGCGACAGCGCCGCCTCCGTGCCCGGGTACTCGTTCAAGAAGAGCTGGTTCGCCCGGGTGAGGTAGAGGAAGGCATTGGCGTCGGAGGTCTTGGCGCGGGCCATGGCGGCCTCGTCCAGGAACTTCTCCACCGCGAAGCTGTCGCCGATGCGCTTCGCCGGGTCCTGCCCGGCCGGGACGGCGCGGTCGAACTGGGCGAGGCTGCCGCGGTCGCGGGCCTGGAGGGTGACGATCTTCAGTGCCTCGGCCAGACCGCGCAGCGGCGGCTCCCGCCCCTGGGCGTAGTAGTCGCCGTTGCGCCAGTTGGGGTCGAGGCGGATCGGCGCCTCCCAGACCTCCATCCAGGCCTGGAGGAAGGCGTCGAAACTGCCGGTGGCGACGGCGGGCATCACCCGCTCCACCATCTCGGGATAGGCGGCCGCCCATTCGATGGATTGCAGCGCGCCCATGGAGGGCCCGGCGACCAGGGCCAGCCGCTTCACGCCCAGGCTGTCGAGCAGGCGCTTCTGCACCTCGACGAAGTCGCGCATGGACAGGACGGGGAATTCGAGCGCCCAGGGCCGGCCGGTGGCGGGGTTCACGCTGGCCGGGCCGGTGGTGACGGTGCGCGGGTCACGGGCGTTGAGGTTCACCGGCGTGTCGTTGGCCACGACGAAGAAGCGGTTCGTGTCGATCGGCTTGCCCGGCCCCACCACCGCATCCCACCAGCCGGGGGCGCCGCCAGCCTCGTACTGGCCGAAGGCATGGCCGTTGCCGCTGAAGAAATGCGAGATCAGCACGGCATTGTCGCCGGCCGCGTTGAGGGCTCCGGCGGTTTCGTAGCCCACCCGCATGTTGGCGATCACGCCGCCGCCGCGGCTGCGGTACTCGCCCGCCTCGAAGGTCCGCTTCTCCACGACCAGCGGCGCCGCCGGCGCGGGCCCGCTCCCCTGCGCGCCGGCTGGCCCGGCACCGAGGATGGGCACCCCGCCCGCCAGGGCGAGGAGCAGGCCGGGAAGCTGGCGGCGCTGTGTCATGCGTTTCGAGGTCCTCTGCGGGGGTCGTTGCCCGGCCGCGCCCGGATGCTGCCGCCGCGCCCTGTGGCTGGCAATGCCGCGGAACCGGCAGGCTGGGTGGGCCGATGGGCGGCGCCGGGGCGATGCCGTGGCCATCCGGGGGCAACGCCGGGGCGACCGGTTGCGGCGATACACGCATAAGTTGATCGGCCGGGGTGAGCCGACGGGGCTTGCGTTGCCCGAAAGCCCCGTTCTCTGCTACATCCTTTATATTGCTGCGGTGCAGCACCCTTTCGGGCAGGAACGCATGACCCCCACCCTGATCCCCACCGGCAAGGCGCCGCCCCACGACATCAACGTGGTCATCGAGATCCCCCAGGGGAGCCAGGTGAAGTACGAGCTGGACAAGGACAGCGGCGCCGTGGTGGTGGACCGCTTCCTTTTCGTCGCCATGGCCTATCCGGCGGCCTATGGCTTCATCCCCGGCACGCTGGCGGCCGATGGCGACCCGACGGACGCGCTGGTGCTGACGCCGGCGCCGGTGGTGCCGGGCTGCGTGATCCGCTGCCGCCCGATCGGCGTGCTGAAGATGGAGGACGAGGCGGGCGAGGATTCCAAGCTGGTCTGCGTCCCGCACGAGAAGGTCCATCCCTTCTACGCCGAATACAAGTCCTGCGACGACCTGCCGGTGATCACCCGCAAGGCGATCGAGCACTTCTTCTCCACCTATAAGGACCTGGAGCCCGGCAAGTGGGTGAAGGTCACCGGCTGGGGCGGGCCGGAGGAGGCGGCCGCGATCATCGTCAACGACATCGCCGTCGCCGCCAAGAAGACGGCCGTCGCCGCCGCCTGACCTGTTCGGGGACCCGCCGCCCGGCGGGTCCTCCGCCTGCCCCTCCCCCGCCGGAAAAACCCGCCGCCGAACGGTCCGGGAACGTCACGGGCTCCATTTACAGCGCCCGCGTCGCCCTGCCACCCTTCCCGCACGATGACGGGCCACCAATGGCCCGCGCGGAGGGGGAGTCCAGCGTTTGATCACCGTATCCCTGTTGCTCGTCATCCTGCTGGGGGCGGCCTCCATCGCCTATGGGGTCGTCACCGCTAAGGACATCATGAGCCGCGACGCCGGCTCGGCCCGGATGCAGGAGATCGCCCAGGCGATCCAGGAAGGCGCCCAGGCCTACCTCCGGCGCCAGTACACCACCATCGGCGCCGTCGGCGTGCTGCTGTTCCTGCTGGTCGCCTGGCGGCTGGGGATCGCGGTGGCCATCGGCTTCCTGATCGGCGCGGTGCTGTCGGGCGTGGCCGGCTTCATCGGCATGAACGTCTCCGTGCGCGCCAACGTCCGCACCGCCCAGGCGGCGACCGTCTCGCTGGCGGGGGGCCTCGACGTGGCGTTCAAGTCGGGCGCCATCACCGGGCTGCTGGTGGCGGGCCTCGCCCTGCTCGGCGTCGCGGTCTACTTCTTCGTCCTCACCGTGCTCGGCGGCCTCGCCCCCAATTCCCGCACGGTGATCGACGCGCTGGTGGCGCTGGGCTTCGGCGCCTCGCTGATCTCCATCTTCGCCCGCCTCGGTGGCGGCATCTTCACCAAGGGCGCCGACGTGGGCGGCGACATGGTGGGCAAGGTCGAGGCCGGCATCCCCGAGGACGACCCCCGCAACCCCGCCACCATCGCCGACAATGTGGGCGACAATGTCGGCGACTGCGCCGGCATGGCGGCGGACCTGTTCGAGACCTACGCCGTGACCATGGTCGCGACCATGGTGCTGGCGGCCATCGCCTTCGCCGATCCGGCGCTGCGGCTCGCGGCGATGATCTATCCGCTGAGCATCGGCGCGGTCTGCGTCATCACCTCCATCGCCGGCACCTATTTCGTGAAGCTGCCGGCCAGCCAGTCGATCATGGGCGCGCTGTACCGCGGGCTGATCGCGACGGGGGTGCTGAGCCTGATCGTGCTGCTGCCGCTGACCGCCCTGGTCTTCGGCGGGCTGAACACCCCGATCACCGCCCAGGGCATCACCTTCACCCCCTGGTCGCTGTTCCTATGCGGCGTGGTGGGGCTGGTGGTGACGGGCGCCATCGTGGTGGTGACGGAATACTACACCGGCACCAACTTCCGCCCCGTCCAGGCCATCGCGGAGAGCAGCGTCACCGGCCACGGCACCAACGTGATCCGCGGCCTTGCCGTCTCGATGGAGAGCACCGCCATCCCGGCGCTGATCATCATCTTCGGCGTGCTGGCCTCCTACTCGCTCGCCGGCCTCTACGGCATCGCCATCGCGGTGACGGCGATGCTGGGCGTGGCGGGGATGATCGTGGCGCTCGACGCCTTCGGCCCGGTCACGGACAATGCCGGCGGCATCGCGGAGATGGCGGGCCTGCCCAAGGAGGTCCGCAAGTCCACCGACGCGCTGGACGCCGTGGGCAACACCACCAAGGCCGTCACCAAGGGCTATGCCATCGGCTCGGCCGGGCTGGGCGCCATCGTGCTCTTCGCCGCCTATACCCAGGACCTCGGCTACTTCACCGCCAATGCCGCCACCTACCCCTACTTCAACGGGATCGGGGCGCTGACCTTCAGCCTCTCCGACCCCTATGTCGTGGTCGGGCTGCTCTTCGGCGGGCTGCTGCCCTTCCTCTTCGGCGGCATGGCGATGACGGCGGTGGGCCGCGCCGCCATGGCCGTGGTGGAGGAGGTCCGCCGCCAGTTCCGCGAGAAGCCCGGCATCATGGCCGGCACCGACCGGCCGGACTACGCCCGCGCCGTGGACCTGCTGACGAAGGCGGCGATCCGGGAGATGATCCTGCCCTCGCTGCTGCCGGTGCTCTCCCCGCTGGTGGTCTATTTCGGCATCCTGGCCATCGCCGGGAAGGCGGCCGCCTTCTCCGCGCTGGGGGCCATGCTGCTGGGCGTGATCGTCACCGGCTTCTTCGTCGCCGTCTCCATGACCACGGGCGGCGGCGCCTGGGACAACGCCAAGAAGTACATCGAGGACGGCCACCATGGCGGCAAGGGGTCGGAGGCGCACAAGGCCTCCGTCACCGGCGACACGGTGGGCGACCCCTACAAGGACACCGCGGGTCCCGCGGTGAACCCGATGATCAAGATCACCAACATCGTCGCCCTGCTGCTGCTGGCGATGCTGGCGCATTCGTAACGTCCCGAAGGCCCCGCCCCCGGTTGCACCCGGCCGGGGGCGGGCCACATGCGTCCTGCCAAGGGCCCGAAGCGGCCCGTGCCCTCGGAGCGACCGTCCATGTGCAAGCTCTACGCCTCCCAGGCGCCCGACACCTATGCCTGCGAGACCCGGGCCGTCCGCCTCAACGGCCACTGCACCAGCATCCGGCTGGAGGCCGCCTTCTGGGACATCCTGGAGGACATCGCGGCGGCCGAGGGCAGCACCGTCGCCCGCTTCGCCTCCACCCTCTATGACGAGGTGCTGGAGCGGCGCGGCGAGGTCGGCAACTTCGCCTCCCTGCTGCGGGTGACCTGCCTGCTCTGGCTGCGGCAGGGCCGGACCGAGGGTGCCGCGATCCGGGCCCATGCTATAGCCTGATACTACCCGCCCGCCCCGGTACCTCCGTACCGTGGGCGGCCGATGAGATCCCCGCCCCCTCTCCTCCCGCTGCTGGCTAGCCTGGCTGTCGCCCTGGCCGCCCCTCCGGCCGCCGTGCGGCCCGCCCGGGCGCAGGTGCCGCCCGCCGCCGCCCCGACCGACGGCGCGACCCTGTTCCGCCGGCAATGCGCCGTCTGCCACACCGTCAAGCCGGGCGAGCCGAACCGGCAGGGGCCGAACCTGAACGGCGTCTTCGGCCGCCCCGCCGGGAAGCTGGAGGGCTTCCGCTACTCCGCGGCCCTCGCCGGCGCGAGCCTCGTCTGGGACGAGCAGACCCTCGACCGCTGGCTGGCCGACAGCGCCGGGCTCGTCCCCGGCTCCGTCATGCCCTACCGCCAGCCCAGCGCCGCCATGCGCGGCGCCATCATCCAATGGCTCAAGGACGGGGCGAACTGATGGCCAAGGCGATCCACAGCATGGTCCGCGTGCTCGACGAGGCACGCTCGGTCGATTTCTACCGCCGCGCCTTCGGGCTGGAGGTCGCGGACCGCTTCCCCTTCGACGGCTTCACCCTGGTCTACCTGCGCAACGGCGAGGCGGATTTCGAGGTGGAGCTGACGATCAACCACGGCCGCACGGAGCCCTACGCGCTCGGCGACGGCTACGGCCACCTGGCGGTCGCGGTGGCGGATCTGGACGCGGAGCATGCCCGCTTCGAGCGGGAAGGGCTCTCGCCGCTGCCGATCAAGGAATTCATGCGGGACGGCGCGCTGATGGCGCGGTTCTTCTTCGTGCAGGACCCGGACGGCTACCGGATCGAGCTCCTGCAGCGCCACGGCCGCTACCGCTGAACGGGGTTCGCGGGGACCCCTGAACAAAGGGGCTCCGATGGGTGAGGAGGAGCGTTCGATGAGGGTGGTGGACAAGCGCCTGCGCGCGTCGCGACGGGGATTCCTGCGCGGCGCGGCACTCGGGCTGCCGGCGGCGGCGCTGACCGGCGCCCTGCTGGAGGCGGATGCGGCCTGGGCGGCGGAGGCGGTGAACCTGCCGTCCCGCAGCATGGTGATGCTGGCCAAGCTCGCCCGCGACATCTTCCCGCACGACCGCGTGCCGGACCGCTTCTACGTCGCGGCCGTCTGGCCCTACGACGCCAAGGCGGGCCAGGATGCCGACCTGCGCACCCTGTTCCAGGACGGGCTCGCGCGGCTCGATGCGGCCGCGAAGGCGAAGTACGGCGGCAACGACTACCTCTCGCTGAACTGGGAGCGCGACCGCCTGCCGCTGCTGAACGAGATCAGCGACACGCCCTTCTTCCGGAAGCTGCGCGGAGACCTGGTCGTCTCGCTCTACAACCAGGAGGAGCTGTGGCCGAAATTCGGCTACGAGGGGTCCAGCGCCGAGTACGGCGGCTACCTCCATCGCGGCTTCGACGACATCGACTGGCTGCCGGCGAGCTGAGCGGGGAGGACGGAACATGGCCCAGTTCGACCTGAACGACGACAGCCTGGTCGTCATCATCGGCTCCGGCGCCGGCGGCGGCACGCTCGGCAACGAGCTGGCGCAGAAGGGCGTCAAGGTGGTGATCCTGGAGGCGGGAGGCCGCTACGAGATCCAGGACTTCATCAACAACGAATGGGAGAGCTTCGCCCAGCTCGCCTGGACGGACATGCGCACCACCTCCGGCGCCTGGCGGGTGTCGCGCGACTTCCCCAACCTGCCGGCCTGGATCGTCAAGGCGGTGGGCGGCACCACCACCCACTGGGCGGGCGCGTCGCTGCGCTTCCACGAGCACGAGTTCAAGGGGCGCACCACCTACGGCGACATCCCCGGGGCGCAGATGGCCGACTGGCCGATCACGCTGGCGGAGATGGAGCCCTTCTACGAGCGCGCCGAGGACAAGATGGGCGTCACCGGCACGCACGGCATCCCGCGCCTGCCCGGCAACAACAACTACAAGGTGCTGGCGGCCGGGGCGCGCAAGCTCGGCTATCAGGAGTTCCACACGGGGAACATGGCGATCAACAGCCAGCCCCGGGCCGGGCGCGGCTCCTGCCAGCAGATCGGCTTCTGCTTCCAGGGCTGCAAGTCCGGCGCCAAGTGGTCCACCCTCTACACGGAGATCCCGGCCGGCGAGCGCACGGGCAACCTGGAGGTCCGCCAGGACGCCATGGCGCTGCGCATCGAGCACGACGCGCGCGGCAAGGCGACGGGCGTGGTCTATGCCGACAGCCAGGGCAACCGCCACCTGCAGAAGGCGCGCGTGGTCTGCGTGGCGGGCAATTCCCTGGAAAGCCCGCGCCTGCTGCTCAACAGCGCCTCGTCCATGTTCCCGGACGGGCTGGCCAACTCCTCCGGCCAGGTCGGGCGCAACTACATGCGGCACCTGACCGCGAGCGTCTACGGCATCTTCGAGAAGCCGGTGCACATGTACCGCGGCACCACCATGGCCGGCATCATCCGCGACGAGGCGAAGTTCGACCCCTCGCGCGGCTTCGTCGGCGGCTACGAGATGGAGACGCTCTCCCTCGGCCTGCCCTTCATGGCCGCCTTCCTCGATCCCGGGGCCTGGGGCCGCAGCTTCACCTCCGCGCTCGACAGCTACGACCACATGGCGGGGATGTGGATCGTGGGCGAGGACATGCCGCAGGCGACGAACCGCATCACCCTCGACCCCCAGGCCAAGGACAGGAACGGCATGCCGGTGGCCAGCGTCCATTTCGACGACCATGCCAACGACATCGCCATGCGCGAGCACGGCTATCGCCAGGGCAGCGCCGTCTACGACGCGGTGGGGGCGACCCGGGTGATGCACACCACCGCCTACCCCTCCACCCACAACCTCGGCACCAACCGGATGAGCGCGAACGCGCGCGACGGGGTGGTGGACCGCAACGGCAAGGCGCACGACCTGCCGAACCTCTACGTCTCCGACGGCAGCCAGTTCACCACCGGCGCCGCCTGCAACCCGACCCTGACCATCGTCGCGCTGGCGATCCGCCAGGCGGAGCACCTGCGCGACCGCATGGCGCGCGGGGAGGTATAGGCGCCGCGATGGCCCGTTCCGTGGCGTTGCGCCAGCTCCCCGGGGGAGGGCTTGCCTCCCCCGGGGGCGCGATGGTTCAGCCTCGCAGCCGCTCCGGGATGCGCAGGCCCAGCCTGGTCGGCACGGGCCATTCCTCCCGCACCCGGCGCAGGATGCCGAAGCCGGCGGCCAGGTAGTTCGGCAGGGCGCGGGGGTGGTCGGCGGTGCAGGTGTTGACCGTGACCGACACCGCGCCGTCCGCCCAGCAGTCGTCGACGGCACGGCGCAGGAAGGCTGCGCCGATGCCGCGCCCGACCGCGTGCGGCAGCAGGCCGAAATAGGAGAGGTTGACCACGCGCCCCGGCCGCCGCTCCAGCTCGTAGAAGCCGGCCGGCTCGCCGCCGTCGTAGAGGACGTGGATGGAGACCTCCGGGCTGGCCAGGATCGCCGCCAGCCGATCGTCCGGCACGGTGCGGCGGAACCACCAGAGGTACTCCCCGCCCACGGCGGCGTAGAGGTAGCGGTAGAAGGGCACGGTGCAGCGGCGCAGCCGCACCACCGCCGCGCCCGGCGGCAGGGCCGGGGCGGCGGCGGCGGGCGGCCGGTCCATGCGCAGGAAGGTGACCTCCACCTGGACGGGGGTCACCTCCTGCCCGCCATGCGCGACGAACACCTCAGTTGTCGAGGAAGGAGCGCAGCTTCCGGCTGCGGCTGGGGTGCTTCAGCTTGCGCAGCGCCTTGGCCTCGATCTGCCGGATGCGCTCGCGGGTCACGTTGAACTGCTGCCCCACCTCCTCCAGCGTGTGGTCGGTGTGCATGCCGATGCCGAAGCGCATCCGCAGCACCCGCTCCTCGCGCGGGGTCAGGCTGGACAGCACCCGCGTCGTCGCATCCCGCAGGCCGGTCTGGATCGCCGCGTCCAGCGGGATGATGGCCGCCTTGTCCTCGATGAAGTCGCCGAGGTGGCTGTCCTCCTCGTCGCCGATCGGCGTCTCGAGGCTGATCGGCTCCTTGGCGATCTTGAGGACCTTGCGGACCTTCTCCAGCGGCATGCCGAGCTTCTCGGCCAGCTCCTCCGGCTGCGGCTCCCGCCCGATCTCGTGCAGCATCTGGCGCGAGGTCCGCACCAGCTTGTTGATCGTCTCGATCATGTGGACGGGGATGCGGATGGTCCGCGCCTGGTCGGCGATGGAGCGCGTGATCGCCTGCCGGATCCACCAGGTGGCATAGGTGCTGAACTTGTAGCCGCGGCGGTACTCGAACTTGTCCACCGCCTTCATCAGCCCGATGTTGCCCTCCTGGATCAGGTCCAGGAACTGCAACCCGCGGTTCGTGTACTTCTTGGCGATGGAGATCACGAGGCGCAGGTTGGCCTCGATCATCTCCTTCTTCGCCTGGGTCATGTCGCGCTCGCCGCGGCTGACCGTGGCGTAGACGCGCTTGAACTCAGCGACCGGCAGGCCGGTATCCCCGGCGGTGCGAGCGATCTGCTGACGCACCGCCTCCACGTCGTCGCGGCTCTTGGCGACGAAGGCCTTCCACGCCTTGCCCGGCAGGCGCTCCACCCGGTCGAACCAGGCGGGGTCCAGCTCCGACCCGCGCCAGTGCTGAATGAACTCGTCGCGCTTGACCTTGCTGCCCTCGGCCATGCGCAGGATCTGGCCTTCCAGGTTGGTCATGCGCCGGTTGAGGCCCTTGAGCTGGTCCACCAGCTCCTCGATGCGGTTGTTGTGCAGCCGCACCTTCTCGACCAGCGCCACCAGTTCCTGGCGCTGCTTCTCGTAGGTCTTCTCGGACTTGCCGGCCAGCTCGCCGCCGGCCGTATAGGCCTCCATGCGCTTGGCGGAGAGCTTGTCCAGCTTGCCCATCAGCCCCTCGATGGCCTCGAAATTGGCCAGGACCTCGGGCTTCAGCTTCTCCTCCAGGGCGGAGAGGGACAGGCCCATGCCCTCGCCTTCCTCGCCCTCCTCGACCTCCTCCACCTCGGCCGGCTGGCCGGGCACGCCCTCGGGCGTGTCGCCGGCGGCGGTGGCCTCCAGGTCGATCACGTCGCGCAGCAGCATGCGGCCCTCGCGGACCGCCTCGTGCCACTTCTGGATGGCCTTGAAGGTCAGCGGGCTCTCGCAGAGCCCGCCGATCATCATGTCCCGCCCCGCCTCGATGCGCTTGGCGATGGCGATCTCGCCCTCGCGGGAGAGCAGCTCCACGCTGCCCATCTCGCGCAGGTACATGCGGACGGGGTCGTCGGTGCGGCCGAGGGTTTCCTCGTTGACGTTGCCGCCCGCCTCCTCGTCCTCGGCCTTCTCCTCCTCGTCCTCGGAGCGGGCGGGCTTCTTCTCGCCCTCCTCGTCGGCGGATTCCTCGGCCTCGACCACGTTGATGCCGCCCTCGGACAGCATCGCCATCGTGTCCTCGATCAGCTCGGAGGAGACCTGGTCGGACGGGAGGGCATGGTTGAACTCGTCGATGGTGACGTAGCCCCGCTCCTTGCCGCGGGCGACCAGCTTCTTGACCATGGCCGTCATGGTGTCGAGCAGCGCGCCCTCCACCGCCTCGTCCCGGGTCTCGGTCGTCTCCGCACCGTTCGCCGTCTTGGTCGCCATCCACGCCTCCGGTCCGCGCGGGGCGCCGCCGCCGGAAGGCGCGCCGCCGCGAAAAAACTCTCTCTACCCTATGGGGCCCCCGGGGCTGCCCCGGCGGGTCCCCGTCCCGGCGGGGTCATTCCCCCAGGCCGGTCTCGCCGCGCCGCACGGCCATCAGGGCTTCGGTGATCCGGGTCAGGCGCTGCTGGGCCGCGGGATCGTTGGTCTCGGTCCAGGCCCGCACCGCGGCGCGCTGGTCCTCGACCAGGGATGCCTCGCCCCGCAGCAGCGCGAAGAAATGCCACCAGCCCTCCAGCACCTCGGCCGGCTGGGCATCGGGGCGTGCGGCCCCCGGCAGGCCGGTGGCACGCGTCGCCCAGGCGAGAAGCTCGCCCAGCCCGGTCGCGTGCAGGTGGGCGGGCAGCGGAGCCGATTCAAGCGGATCGGCCTGAGGATCAACCCCCGCGGGGCGGGGGGTGCCATGCCAGGCGAGCAGGGCGGCGCGCAGCCGGTCGCAATCCCCGGGCGGCAGGTCCAGCAGGGCGCAGCTCTCCTCCACCTCGTCCAGCACCCAGGGATGGGCGAGGGTGATGGCCAGCAGGCAGCGCGCCTGCTCCAGCCGGGTGGCGTCGGCGTCGATCGGGCGGCGCTCGATGCGGGGGGCAAGCGGGCGGCCGGGGAAGCGGCGCCCCCCCTCCCCCGGGGCGGGGCGGCGCCCCGGAAAGGGCGCGCGCCCGGCCGAGCGGGCGGCGTAGAAGCGGTCCAGCAGCACGCGGCGGACCTCGGCGGCCAGGGCCTTGTCGGGGATGCGGCCCGCCGCCTCCTCCAGCCGGTGGCGCAGGGCGGCCCATTGCTCCGCCGTGGCCGGCGCCGGGCCGGCGGCGAGCAGGTCGTAGAGCGCCTCGCTCAGCGGCTTCGCCGCCTCCAGCGCCTGGGCGAAGGGCGCGGGGCCGTGCTTCGCCAGGAACTCGTCCGGGTCCTTGGCCTCCCCGGGCAGGTGGAGCAGCCGCAGGGAGCGCTCCGTCCCCAGCAGCGGCAGGGCCAGCTCCACCGTCCGCAGCGCCGCCCGGGCGCCGGCGGCGTCGCGGTCGAAGGACAGCACCGGCTCCGGCGAGATGCGCCACAGCTCGGCCAGGTGCTCCTCGGTCAGCGCCGTGCCCAGCGGGGCGACCGCGCCGGTGAACCCCGCCTGGTGCAGGGCGATCACGTCCATGTATCCCTCGACCACCACCAGCCGGGCGCCGTCCCGGAAGACCGCCTCCCTCGCAAGGTCCAGGCCATAGAGGGTGCGCCGCTTGCTGAAGACCTCCGTCTCGGGGCCGTTCAGGTATTTCGGCTGTCCGTCGCCCAGGATGCGGCCGCCGAAGGAGACCAGCCGGCCGCGCCGGTCGCGGATCGGGAACATCACCCGGTGGAAGAAGAAGTCCGACCAGCCGCCGCGCCCGTCCTCCTTCACCAGCCCCGCCTCGGCCAGCCGCGCCGGCGGGATGTCCAGCGGCGCGAGGTCGCCGATCAGCGCCCCCCGCCCGCCCCCGGACCAGCCCAGGCCGAAGCGGGCGATGGTCTCCTCCGACAGGCCGCGGCGGCGGAGATAGGCCAGCCCCTCCGCCCCCTCCGGCGCCCGCAGGCGGCGGCGCATCGCCTCCGCGGCGGCCTCCAGCACGTCGTGCAGGTCCCTCGCCCGGGCCTCGCGCGCGGCCTGCTGCGGGGTCTCCTTCGGGACCTCCATGCCTGCCTCGGCGGCGAGTCGCTCCACGGCATCGCGGAATCCCGCCCCCTCCGTCTGCATGACGAAGCGGAAGGCGTCGCCATGCGCGCCGCAGCCGAAGCAGTGGTAGTGGTCGTCATAGACATAGAAGGACGGCGTCTTCTCGTTGTGGAACGGGCAGCACCCCTTCCACTGCCGCCCGTTCCGGGTCAGGCGGACACGGCGCCCGACCAGCGCCGGCAGCGGCGTGCGGGCGCGCAGCTCGTCCAGGAAGTTGGGCGGGAGGGCCATTCAGCCTCCTAAAAGCACGACCGGCCGCTGCCCGTCATCCGGCGCGCGGCGGCCCTGGTCCGCCCCGCCCCCCGGACCGGCCGGCGCCCGGTTCCGGCGGCGGGAAAAATCGCCCCTCCGGCGGCGCCTTTCCGCCTGCCGCGGCGTTCCTTGCCGACGACCGGGCAGAACCCGGACGCACACGGATACGGAGGCGCCGACATGGCCGAGCTCATTCCCCACAATGCCCTCATCGTCGTAGCCGATGGCGGCAAAGCCCTGTTGCTGCGCAATGCCGGCCGGGGCCTGGAGGTCACGCTGCGGGAGGAGGAGCGCCTGTCGCCCAACCCTGACGGGCAGGGCCCGTCCGGCTCCCGCCCCGACGAGCAGAGCCCGAAGGAGACGGGGGAGGCCACCTTCGCCAAGGAGATCGCCCAGTCGCTTTACGCGCTGAAGACCAGGAACGCCTTCGAGGCGCTGGTCCTGGTCGCCGACCCGCAGACGCTCGGCCAGATCCGCGACGCCCTGCACAAGACGGTCGAGGCGAGCGTGGTGCAGTCGATCCCGAAGAACCTGACCAACCACACCCTGCCTGAGATCGCCGCTGCGTTGGGCTGACCCCCGGCGGCAGCGGGCCGGGGGCCGATCGTCCCCCGGCCCTGGGCTCCCGGCCTATGGGCCTTTACCCCCGGGGCGCGCGGTCAGCCCCCCAGCTTCGCCTTCACGATCGGGCCGACCTTGGCCATGTCCAGCGTGGCCGCGTGCTTCGCCTTCAGCGCGGCCATGACCTTGCCCATCTCCTTGATCGAGGCGGCGCCCGTCTCGGCGATGGCGGCCTCCACGGCGGCGGTGGTCGCGGCCTCGTCCATCTGCTGCGGCAGGAAGGACTCGATCACCGCGATCTCCGCCTCCTCCTTCTCGGCCAGCTCGGGGCGGTTGCCTTGGCGGTACATCTCCACGCTCTCGCGCCGGCTCTTGGCCATGCCGCGCAGCATGGCGACGATCTGCTCCTCCGGCACCTTGTCCACGCCGGAGGGACGGGCGGCGATGTCCGTGTCCTTCAGCTTCGCCAGGATCATCCGCAGGGTGGAGGTGCGGGCGGCGGTGCCGGCCTTCATGGAGGTCTTGAGCTCGTCGGTGAAGCGGGTGCGCAGGTCCATGGCGGCCTCCTGGGGCGGCGGGGCGGTTGGGAAAAAATTTCCGGGGGCCCGGCCGGGTTTCGGTTGCTTTGGGAAATCACTTCCCAGATAAGGCCATCATGCGATCCGTGGAAGAGATCATCGGCCTCGCCGGCGGGGCGGAGGCGGTCGCGACCCGCTGCGGGGTCGGGCTGGAGGCGGTGCGCAAGTGGCGCCAGGCCCGGGCCGTCCCCGCCAAGCACTGGCCGGCGCTGATCGCCGCGACCGGGCTCGGCCTGTCCGACATGCCGGGCGTTGCCCTCTCCGGCGCGCCCGCCCAGCCTGCGGCATCCCGCGCCGCTCCCGCCCCGGAAACGCCCCCCGTGGAGACCTCCCCCGTGGACCAAGCCAAGCCCGACACCACCCCCGACGCGGTTCCCCCCGGCGCCACCGGCTGCATCGTCCTGGCCGACGGGTCCGTCTTCTGGGGCCGCGGCTTCGGGGCCGCCGCCACCCAGGTCGGCGAGATCTGCTTCAACACGGGGCTGACCGGCTACCAGGAGACGCTGACCGACCCCTCCTACGCCGCGCAGATCATCACCTTCACCTTCCCCCATATCGGCAATGTCGGCGCCAATGCCGAGGACATGGAGACGGTCACCCCCGCCGCGCGCGGGCTGATCGTGAAGGAGGACCCGACCGCCCCCTCCAACTACCGCGCCGCGCGCGACCTGGAGGACTGGCTGAAGTCCTACGGCATCCCCGGGGTCGCGGGGGTGGACACCCGCGCCCTGACCATCCGCATCCGCGACGGCGGGGCGCCGAACGGGGTCATCTGCCACGCCCCGGACGGCGTCTTCGACCTGCCCGCGCTGCGCGCCCGGGCGGCCGGCTGGCCGGGGCTGGAGGGGATGGACCTGGCGAAGGAGGTCTCCACCCGGCAGAGCTACCGCTGGGAGGAGGGGCTGTGGTCCTGGGGCCAGGGCTACGACAAGGCCCCCGCGAAGCGGCACAAGGTCGTGGCGGTGGATTACGGCGCCAAGCGCAACATCCTGCGCTGCCTCGCCGATGCGGGCTGCGACGTGACGGTGGTGCCGGCGACCGCGACCGCCGAGGACATCCTGCGCCACGCGCCGGACGGGGTGTTCCTGTCCAACGGCCCGGGCGACCCGGCGGCGACGGGCGAATACGCCGTGCCCGCGATCCGCGGCGTGCTGGAGAAGCGGGTGCCCGTCTTCGGCATCTGCCTCGGCCACCAGCTCCTGGCCCTCGCCCTGGGGGCGAAGACCTACAAGCTTGACCGCGGCCATCGCGGGGCGAACCAGCCGGTGAAGGACCTCGCCACCGGCAAGGTGGAGATCACCTCGCAGAACCACGGCTTCGCGGTGGACGAGAAGAGCCTGCCGGAGGGGGTGACGGTGACGCACGTCTCCCTCTTCGACGGCTCCAACGAGGGCATCGCCGCCGAGGGGAAGCTGGCCTTCTCGGTGCAGTACCATCCGGAAGCCTCGCCCGGCCCCTCCGACAGCCACCACCTGTTCCACCGCTTCACCGACCTGATCGAGAGGAACCGGGCATGAGCGCGCTGTCCGACCTGACCGGCCGCGTCGCCCTGGTGGTGGGCGGCAATGGCGGCATCGGCCTCGGACTCGCGCGCGGCCTCGCCGCGAACGGCGCCCGGGTGATCGTGGCCGGGCGCAACACGGCGAAGAACGAGGCCGCCGTGGCGGCGCTGGGCCAGGGTGCGGCCGCGCTGGTCGTGGACATGACCGACCCCGCCGGCCCGGCACGGCTGGTGGACGAGGCGGTGGCGCTGGGCGGGCGGCTCGACATCCTGGTCAACAATGCCGGCGGCAACATCCGCAAGCGGCCGGAGGAGATCACGGACGAGGAGTGGGCGACCGTCCTCGACACCAACCTCACCGGGCTGATGCGCACCTGCCGCGCCGCCCATCCGGCGCTGAAGGCCTCCGGGCACGGGCGGGTGATCAACACCGGCTCCATGCTCTCGCTGTTCGGGCTGCCCTTCTCCCCCGCCTACGGCGCCGCCAAGGGCGCGGTGGTGCAGTACACGAAGTCCCTCGCCTCCGCCTGGAGCAAGGACGGCATCACCTGCAACGCCATCCTGCCCGGCTGGATCGACACGGACCTGACGCGCGGCGCCCGTCAGCACGTCCCCACCCTGGAGGCGAGCGTCACCGCCCGCACCCCGGCCGGGCGCTGGGGCACGCCGGATGACTTCCTGGGCATCGGCGCCTTCCTGGCGAGCGATGCCGCCGCCTTCATCACCGGCACGGCCATCCCGGTGGATGGCGGCTTCTCGGCCCAGGGCTGAGGAGACCGGCCCTGCTGTTCCGTCCCGCGCGACCGCGTCCCGTCCTGGGACTGCCCCGCTGGCAGCGCTGGCTGCGCAACCTGTTCGCGCTGGGCTTCGTCGTGGTGCTGCTCTGGCCCCCGGCACGTCTGGACTGCGCGGCGCCGGCCGCGGTGGAGCAGGCCCCGGATGGCGACGGCATGCTGGTCGCCTGCCCGCGCCCGCCCCGCTTCGGCAAGGAGCCGGAGGGCAGCCTCATGCCGGGCTGGCTCTCCCTGCGCGACGGGCAGGGCTTCGTCGCCGGGGTGGTGGAGCTCGCCCGGATCGAGGCGCTGACCGGCACGCCGCGCTGGGACGCCGATCGGGTGATCTGGCCCGGCTTCGCCGAGTTCGCCCGGCCGGCCGAAGCGTCCTGGCCCATGGCCTGGCTGCGCGACCGGCTGTGGAAGTGGCGCGCCATCCTGGGCTTCATCGCCCCCGACGCGGCCTTCCGCTGATGCCGTCGCTGACCGCCATCCTCGCCGTCGCCGCGCTGTCCGTGGGCCTTGCGCTCACGCCGGGGCCGAACCTGCTCTACCTCGTCTCGCGCTCGCTGGCGCAGGGCACGCGGGCGGGGATGGTCTCGCTGGCGGGCTGCGTCGCGGGGACCGTCGCGATCATGCTCGCGGCCGCGCTGGGCGTGGCGGCGGCGCTGCTGGCCCTGCCCTACGGCTTCGACGTGCTGCGCCTGGGGGGCGCCGCCTACCTCGGCTGGATGGCGTGGCAATGCCTGAAGCCGGGCGCCGCGCCGATCTTCGCCCCCCGCCCCCTGCCCCGGGAATCGGATGCGAAGCTGTTCTCGGTCGGCCTCGCCACCGCCGCGCTGAACCCGAAGGTGGCACTGTTCTACGTGGCCGTGCTGCCCGCCTTCCTCGACCCGTCGCGCGGGGGCGCCCTGTCGCAGATCGCCGTGCTGGGCCTCGTGCAGATCGGCATCAACGCGGCGTTCGACGCGCTCTTCGTCCTGGGCGCCGCGCGCGTCTCCGCCTTCCTCGGCTCCCGCCCCGCCTGGGTGGCGGCGCAGCGCTGGGTGCTGGGCGGGGCGCTGGGCCTGCTCGCCGTGAAGCTCGCGACCACCGAGCGATGATGCGCTGGCTCCTCATCGCCCTGCTGGGCGTGGTCTATGCCTGGGGCATCGGCACCATCCTGCGCCGCCGGCTGCGCCCGGGGCCCGTGGACCTGCTGGGCCTGATGGCCGTGTCCGCCACCGCCCATACCCTCGTCACCATCGCCGCCGATGCGGGGGAGCCCGCCTCCCTCGCCCTCTTCTGGTTCCTCACCCACCTTGCCGCGCTGCCCCTCGTGCGGCGCTCCGCCGGAGCCTGACCCATGCCGAAGCGCACCGACCTCCACTCCATCATGATCATCGGCGCCGGTCCCATCGTGATCGGCCAGGCCTGCGAGTTCGACTATTCCGGCGCCCAGGCCTGCAAGGCGCTGCGCGCCGAGGGCTACCGGGTGATCCTGGTGAACTCCAACCCCGCCACGATCATGACCGATCCCGGGCTGGCGGACGCCACCTACATCGAGCCGATCACCGTCGAGGTGGTGGAGAAGATCATCGCCAAGGAGCGGCCGGACGCGATCCTGCCGACCATGGGCGGGCAGACCGCGCTGAACACGGCGCTGAAGCTGGCCGAGGCGGGGGTGCTGGCGAAGTACGGCTGCGAGCTGATCGGCGCCAAGGCGGAGGTGATCGACAAGGCGGAGGACCGGCTGAAGTTCCGCGACGCCATGACCAAGATCGGCATCGAGAGCCCGCGCTCGGCCATCGCGCACACGATGGAGGAGGCGCGCGCCGGGCTGGAGCTGGTCAAGCTGCCCTGCGTCATCCGGCCGAGCTTCACGCTCGGCGGCACGGGCGGCGGCATCGCCTACAATCGCGAGGAGTTCGAGCAGATCGTCTCCGCCGGCCTCGCCGCCTCGATGACGACGGAGGTGCTGATCGAGGAGAGCGTGCTCGGCTGGAAGGAGTACGAGATGGAGGTGGTCCGCGATTCCGCGGACAACTGCATCATCGTCTGCTCCATCGAGAACCTCGACCCGATGGGCGTGCACACCGGCGATTCCGTGACCGTCGCGCCCGCGCTGACGCTGACGGACAAGGAGTACCAGCGCATGCGCGATGCCTCCATCGCCTGCCTGCGCGAGATCGGCGTCGACACCGGCGGCTCCAACGTGCAGTTCGGCGTGAACCCGGCCGACGGGCGCATGGTGGTGATCGAGATGAACCCGCGCGTCAGCCGCTCCTCGGCGCTGGCCTCCAAGGCCACCGGCTTCCCGATCGCCAAGATCGCCGCCAAGCTTGCCGTCGGCTACACGCTGGACGAGCTGACCAACGACATCACCCGCACGACGCCGGCCGCCTTCGAGCCGACCATCGACTACGTGGTGGTGAAGATCCCCCGCTTCACCTTCGAGAAGTTCCCCGGCACCCCGGCGACGCTGACCACGTCCATGAAGTCGGTGGGCGAGGCCATGGCGATCGGCCGCTCCTTCGCCGAAGCCCTGCAGAAGGGGCTGCGCAGCCTGGAGACGGGGCTGAGCGGGCTGGACGAGATCGCCCCCCCCGGTGACGGCTCGCGCGAGGCCTACATCGCGGCCCTCGCCACGCCCACGCCGGATCGCAGCCTGACGGTGGCGCAGGCGCTGCGCGCGGGCCTGTCGGTGGAGGAGATCCACGCGGCCTGCAAGTTCGACCCGTGGTTCATCCGCCAGATCGAGGGCATCGTCCGCGCCGAGGCGGAGGTGACGGCGAAGGGCCTGCCCGCCGACGCCACGGGGCTGCGCCGCCTGAAGGCCATGGGCTTCTCGGACAAGCGCCTGGCGCAGCTCGCCGGGGTGGACGAGCCCGCCGTGGCCGCGGCGCGCGAGGCGCTGGCGGTGAAGCCCGTCTACAAGCGCATCGACACCTGCGCCGCCGAGTTCGCCTCCGGCACGGCCTACATGTACTCGACCTACGAGGGCGGCTTCGGCACGCCGCATTGCGAGGCGGACGTCTCCGACCGCAGGAAGGTCCTCATCCTCGGCGGCGGGCCCAACCGCATCGGCCAGGGCATCGAGTTCGACTACTGCTGCGTCCATGCCGCCTATGCGCTGCGCGAGGCGGGGTTCGAGACCATCATGGTCAACTGCAACCCCGAGACCGTCTCCACCGACTACGACACCTCCGACCGCCTCTACTTCGAGCCGCTGACGGCGGAGGACGTGATCGCCCTGGTCCGCAAGGAGCAGGAGAGGGGCGAGGTGCTGGGCTGCATCGTGCAGTATGGCGGCCAGACCCCGCTGAAGCTCTCCCAGGCGCTGAGCAAGGCGGGCATCCCCATCCTGGGCACCAGCGCCGAGGCGATCGACATCGCCGAGGACCGCGAGCGCTTCCAGCAGCTCCTGCACGGGCTCGGCCTCAAGCAGCCGAAGAACGGCACGGTGCGCGGCATCGAGGAGGCGGTGGCCGAGGCCGCCCGCATCGGCTACCCGGTGGTGGTGCGCCCCTCCTACGTGCTGGGCGGCCGCGCCATGGAGATCGCCCATGACGAGGCGCAGCTCCGCCGCTTCGGCGCGGAGGCGGTCAAGGTCTCGGGCGAGAACCCGATCCTGATCGACCAGTACCTCTCCGACGCCATCGAGGTGGACGTGGACTGCATCGCCGATGCGGACGGCGCCGTCTACGTCGCGGGGGTGATGGAGCACATCGAGGAGGCGGGCATCCATTCCGGGGATTCCGCCTGCTCCCTGCCGCCCTATTCCCTGCCGCCCGCCATCGTGACGGAGCTGAAGGCGGAGACGGAGGCGATGGCGCGCGCCCTGAAGGTCAAGGGCCTGATGAACGTGCAGTATGCGGTCAAGGGCAGCGAGATCTACGTGCTGGAGGTGAACCCCCGCGCCTCGCGCACCGTGCCCTTCGTTGCCAAGGCGACGGGCGTGCCGGTGGCCAAGATCGGCGCGCGCGTCATGGCGGGCGCGAAGCTCTCCGAGTTCCGCCTGGACGACGATGCGGTGGCGCCGCACGTCGCGGTGAAGGAGGCGGTCTTCCCCTTCAACCGCTTCCCCGGCGTGGACGTGCTGCTGGGCCCGGAGATGAAGTCCACGGGCGAGGTGATGGGCCTCGACCATTCCTTCGAGCGCGCCTTCCTCAAGTCCCAGATGGGCGCCGGGGTGAAGCTGCCGGAGGCGGGCGCCGCGTTCCTCTCCGTGCGCGACAGCGACAAGGCCGCCGCCGTCTCCCTGGCCCGGCGCCTCTCCGAGATGGGCTTCTCCCTGCTGGCCACCGGCGGCACCGCCGCCCGGCTGCGCGAGGCGGGGCTGGAGGTCCGCGAGGTCAAGAAGGTGCTGGAGGGCCGGCCGAACTGCGTGGACGCCATCAAGTCCGGCGAGATCCAGCTGGTGATCAACACCGCCCGGGGCGGGCAGTCCGTCTCGGACAGCTTCGACATCCGCCGGACCGCCCTGACCAACGGCATCCCGCACTACACCACCATCGCGGGCGCCCGGGCGGCCGTGCACGCCATCGCGGCGCTGCGGGCCGGAACGCTTGATGTGGCGCCGTTGCAGTCCTACTTTGCCCCCTCATTCTGATCGTTTCCCGGGAGAGCCACTGTCGGGGATCGTGAATTCGTGACGTTGGGGCGGGTCCGGCCGATGCCGGCACCCGCCCCCTCCGTCTCGGCCTGCGTGCCGCGGCGGCCCCCGCCAGACCGTGCCGGGGCGGCCGCGGTCGCGATGCGTTGAGGGAAGGTTGACGCCGTGCAGAAGTTCCCGATGACCGCCGAGGGACTGTCCCGGCTTGAGGACGAGCTGCGAGTGCTCCGCGCCGAGGAACGGCCCGCGGTGATCCGCGCCATCGCGGAGGCCCGCGCCCATGGCGACCTGTCCGAGAACGCCGAGTACCACGCGGCGCGCGAGAAGCAGTCCTTCATCGAGGGGCGCATCGCCGAGCTGGAATCGATCATCCCCTCGGTCGAGGTGATCGACGTCTCCAAGCTGTCCGGGGACCAGGTGCGCTTCGGCGCCAGGGTCACGATCATCGACGAGGAGACGGAGGACGAGAAGACCTACCGCATCGTCGGTGCCTACGAGGCGGACATGAAGAACGGGTCGATCTCCATCTCCTCCCCGCTCGCCAAGGCGCTGCTGGGCAAGAAGACCGGCGACAGCGTGGAGGTGCCCGCCCCCGGCGGCGCCCGCTCCGTCGAGATCACCGCCGTCGCCTTCGCCTGAGGCCCGCCATGCCGGATGGGGTGACCCCGCCGCGCCATGTGGCGCTGTCCGACGTGCGGGCGGCGGCCGGGCGCATCGCCGGCTCCGTGCTGCGCACGCCGCTGGTGGCGCCTCTGGCGGTGTCGCGCGCGGCCGGCGCCACGGTGCTGCTGAAGCTGGAGAACCTCCAGGCCACCGGCGCCTTCAAGGAGCGCGGCGCCGCCAACCGCCTCGCCCTGCTCTCCCCGCGCGAGCGGGAGGCCGGGGTGATCGCGATGAGCGCGGGCAACCATGCCCAGGCCGTGGCGCGGCACGCCCACCTTCTGGGCATCCGCGCCACCATCGTGATGCCGCGCTTCACCCCCTCCACCAAGGTGGTGCGGACGGAGAGCTGGGGCGCCCGCGTCGTGCTGCATGGCGACACCCTGGCCGAGGCGGCGGCGCATGCCCATGCGCTGCGGCAGGCCGAGGGGCTCGTCTTCGTCCACCCCTACGACGATCCCGGCGTGATCGCCGGCCAGGGCACCATGGCGCTGGAGATCCTGGAGGACGTGCCGGGAATCGACGCGCTGGTGATCCCGGTGGGCGGTGGCGGGCTGGTCGCCGGCTGTGCCGCCGTGGCCGCCGAGCTGCGCCCGGGGATGCCCGTCTACGGCGTGGAGGTGGAGGGCTACCCGGCCATGGCCCAGCGCCTGGCCGGCCGTCCCGTCGCGGTCGGCGGCCCGACCATCGCCGAGGGCATCGCCGTGCGCGACGTGGGCGAGTTGCCGACCGCCATGCTGCGCCACCTGGCCACGGAGGTGCTGGTGGTGCCGGAGCGCGCGGTGGAGACCGCCATCGCCCTGCTGGCCGAGGGCGCCAAGGTGGTGGCGGAAGGGGCGGGCGCCGCCGGCCTCGCCGCCATCCTGACCTTCCCGGAGCGCTTCGCCGGCCGCACCGTCGCCACCACCGTCTGCGGCGGCAACATCGACCCGCGCATCCTGGCCAACGTCCTGCTGCGCGAGATGCTGCGCGACGGCCGCATCCTGCGCCTGCACCTCGACATCCCCGACCGGCCGGGCGTGCTGGCCGACATCGCCACCCGCGTCGCCGGGGCGGGGGGAAACGTGATCGAGGTCAGCCACCAGCGCCTCTTCGCCGCGCCATCAGTGCAGTCGGCGGAGCTGGAGCTGATGATCGAGGTGCGGGACGCCGCCCAGGGCGAGGCCATCGTCGCCGCCCTGGAGGCGGGGGACTACGTCGTCCGGCGGGCCTGACGCCGGCGCCTGCCCCCGGGTGGAGGCTCCGCCTCCCCCCGTAGCCCCCTCCGCCGGAGGCGAGCCGGCCCCCGGACCCCGGCGTGAGCCTGGCTCCGCGTGGCAGGGCTTTGGCCTGCGGGCTGAACCCGGGGAACGGGCAGTCCGGCAAGGCTCGTAAGAAGCAGACATCCGTCAGCGAGCGCGGCGGCCTATCCCGCCGGAGGTCATGGACCTCCGGCGACGCGACCCTATCGCAGCCTGTCCCGCGGCAGCCCCAAGGGGGTCCAGGGGCTCTGCTTCTGGCGGATGGGGGGTACGGGGGGCAAGGCGGAGCCTTCCCCCCGAGGGCACCGGCGCTGCCCTACTCCGCCGTGATCTTCCCGCGCTGGATCACCGCGGTCCAGCGCGCGATCTCCTCGCGGATGAAGGCTTCGAACTGCTCCGGCGTGTCGCCGACCGGCTCCGCGCCCTGCTCGGCGAGCTTCGCGCGCAGCTCCGGCTCGCGCAGCGCCGCCTGCAACTCGGTCGCTACCCGCTCGATCGCCGGGCGCGGCATCCGTGCCGGGGCCTGCAACCCGAACCAGGCGGAGGCCGTCACCGAGGGGAAGCCCGCCTCCGCCACGGTGGGGACATCCGGCAGGGCGGCGACGCGCTGCGTGCCCGTCACGGCCAGCCCGCGCACCCGCCCGTCCCGCGCATGCGGCAGGGAGGAGGGCAGGTTGTCCACGGCGATGTCCACCCGCCCCGCGATCACCTCCGCCAGCATCGGCCCGGCGCCGCGGAAGGGAACGTGGATCAGCTCCACCCCGGCCGCCTCCTTCAGCAGCTCGCCGACCAGGTGGTTGCTGGTGCCGCTGCCGGGGCTGCCGATGGTCAGCCCGCCCTTGCCCTTCGCCAGGGCCATCGCCTCGGCCAGGGTCTTCGCCGGCAGGGACGGCGCGGCGATGATGATGTTGGGCACCCGCGCCACCTGGGTGACGGCGACCAGGTCCTCCGGCTTGAAGGTGATGCTGCCCTTGTAGAGGGCATAGTTCATCGAGGCGGTGCCGATCGCCGCCATCAGCAGGGTGTGGTTGTCGGTCGCCTTGACCACCGCATCCGCGCCGATGGTGCCGCCGGCCCCGCCGCGGTTCTCCACCACCACCGGCTGGCCCAGCCGCGCGCCGAGCGGGCCGCTGACGAGCCGCGCCAGGATGTCGGTGGAGCCGCCGGCGGCGAAGGGGACGACCAGGCGCACGGGCCGGTTGGGCCAGGCCTCCTGCGCGCGGGCCCGGCCCGCCAGCGGCGCGGCGGCGAGGGTCAGGGCGGCACCCAGCAGCGGGCGGCGCGGGACGGGGTGGGGCATGGCAATTCTCCTTGTCAGAACGTGATTCGCGTCCCTGTCAGGCGGGCGGAAGGTGGATGTCCGGGCAGGGCGGGGCCAGGGCCTTCAACGCCCACCTGCGGGCAGGGCGGCCGGCACGCCGGGCTCCTCCTTGGCGGTGCGGATGACCTGGAGGGTCTGCACCCGCAGGACGTGGCTCGCCCCGGTCAGCCGCGCCGTCAGCGCGTTCTCGTGCGCCGTGTCGCGGGCCACCAGGCGGAGCAGGAAGTCCCCCCCGCCCCGGATCATGTGGCACTCGCGCACCTCCGGCCATTCCGTCACCATCGCCTCGAAGGCCTCCAGGATGGAGAGCTTCTGGGTCTCCAGCCCGACCAGGGCGAAGACGGTGATCTCCCAGCCCAGCGCGACGGGCTCCACCTCGGCGTGGTAGCCGCGCACCACGCCGGCCTGCTCCAGCCGCCGCACGCGGCGCAGACAGGGCGGCGCGGAGAGTCCCACCCGGCGGGCCAGCTCCACATTGGTGATCCGCCCGTCCCGCTGCAATTCCGAAATGATCAGCAGATCGGTGGGATCGAGATCGACAGACTCGAATGACATTTGTTTCGTTGCCCGTGACGGCGATGCTACGCAATATCCTTGCATGTCCCGTGCCGTCCAGACCTGCCCCCTCAAGCGGCGGGTTGCAGCGGACGCAGGGCTGCCCGATATGCTGTGCAAGCCCCGCGACTCGCAGGAAGGTTTCGTGTCAGACTCCCCCTCCCATTCCAGCCGCCCGATACGGCGAACCCGGCTTCTGGTCCTGGGCGCCGGACCCGCGGGCTACACCGCGGCGATCTATGCCGCCCGGGCCGGGCTGGAGCCGATGGTCGTCGCCGGGCTGCAGCCGGGCGGGCAACTCACCATCACCACCGATGTCGAGAACTACCCGGGCTTCGCCAGCACCATCCAGGGCCCCTGGCTGATGGACCAGATGGCGGCCCAGGCGGAGCATGTCGGCGCCCGGATCGTCCACGACACCATCACGCGCGTGGATCTCTCGCGCCGGCCCTTCCTCTGCGAGGGCGACTCCGGTGACCACTACCTCGCGGATTCCCTCGTCATCGCCACCGGCGCCCAGGCGAAGTGGCTGGGCATCCCGGGCGAGCGGGAGCTGTCCGGCTTCGGCGTCTCGGCCTGCGCCACCTGCGACGGCTTCTTCTTCCGTGGCAAGGAGGTCGCGGTGGTCGGCGGCGGCAATACCGCGGTGGAGGAGGCGCTCTACCTCTCCGGCCTCGCGGCCAAGGTCACGCTGATCCACCGCCGCGACAGCCTGCGTGCGGAGAAGATCCTGCAGGACCGGCTGATGGCGAAGCCCAATATCCACCCCCTCTGGGACACGGCGGTCGAGGCCGTGCTGGCCGATGCGACCGGCCGCGTCCCCGTGGCCCGCGCCCTCGCCCTGCGCCACGTCCGCACGGGGGAGCGGAGCGAGCTGCCGGTGCAGGGCGTCTTCGTCGCCATCGGCCACGCCCCCGCGACCGCGCTGTTCCACGGGCAACTGCACATGGACGAGGCGGGCTACATCCTGACCAGCCCGGGCAGCACGAAGACCTCGGTGGAGGGCGTCTTCGCCGCCGGCGACGTGCAGGACCGGATCTATCGCCAGGCGATCACCGCCGCGGGCAGCGGCTGCATGGCCGCGCTGGACGCGGAGAAGTGGCTGGCCGGCCTGCCGGAGGCCGCCCCGGCCCCGGCCGCCTACACCTGACCAGAGAGGGACACGAATGCCGCTCGACTGGGACAAGCTGCGGGTCTTCCACGCGGTGGCCGAGGCGGGGTCCTTCACCCATGCCGGCGAATCCCTGAACCTCAGCCAGTCCGCCGTCTCGCGCCAGATCCAGGCGCTGGAGGAGGCGCTGGCGGTGCCGCTGTTCCACCGCCATGCGCGCGGCCTGATCCTGACGGAGCAGGGCGAGACGCTGAACAAGACGGTGCGCGAGGTCTTCGCCAAGCTGGCGATGACGGAGACGCTGCTGACCGAGAGCAGGGAGCGCGCCGCCGGCCGCCTCAAGGTGACGACCACCACGGGCTTCGGCGCGCTGTGGCTGGCGCCCCGGCTGAACCGCTTCATCGACAAGCACCCGGACGTCACCGTCACCCTGCTGCTGGACGACACGGAGCTGGACCTGGCCATGCGCGAGGCGGATGTGGCCGTGCGCCTGCACCCGCCGCACCAGCCGGACCTGATCCAGCGCCACGTCGCGACCTTCGGCTGGAAGGTCGTCGGCTCCCGCGAGTACCTGGAGCAGGCGGGCACGCCGCAGCGGCCGGAGGATCTGGATGACCACCGGCTGATCATCTACGGCGAGTACCGGCCGCCGGTGGAGGACATCAACTGGCTGACCGAGGCCGGCCGCCGCCCCGGCAGCCCGCGCCGCGCCGCCGTGGAGGTGAACAGCCTGCCCGCCATGCTCCAGGCGGTGCGTTCGGGCCTCGGCCTCGCCGCCCTGCCCGATTACATGGAGGACGACATGGGCGACCTCGTCACCGTGCTCCCCGACCTGCGGGCGCCGCGGATCGAGGCATTCTTCGTCTATCCGCAGGAGATGCGGCACTCCAAGCGCGTGGCGGTGTTCCGCGACTTCCTGGTGAGCGAGCTGGCCCGGATGCAACACTGAGCCGGGCGCCTCGCCCGGCGACATCATGCGCCCCCGCATACCATGCAACCAGCGCATGGCGGATCGCCGCAATCGGCATCCGTGCGGTGCGGCGCAAAAGGTCTAGCCTTGCGGGTATCCGGTGCCCGTCACCGGGTGGGGCCCGGGTCCGGGTCCCGCGTCTCCCGACGTGAAGCCTCCCAAACCCACTTGCCCGCTGGCCCCGGTCGGCGGGTTTTCTTTTACCCGCCCGCGTCACGACGGCTCCAGCGCCTGGGCGGACAGGGCCGCCTCCAGCGTGCCCTGCAAGGTCTCGGCGAAGAGCGAGGCCAGAACGGAGGGCACGCCGCGGTCGGCGCGGAACAGGCGCAGGTTCGGCACCCGCAGCGAGCGGTCGAGGATCGGCAGGAAGACCAGCTCGCCCTGGCGCCGCTCCAGCTCGATGTTCAGCCGGTTCAGCAGCGCCACCCCCTGCCCCAGCACCACCAGGCGCTTGATCACCTCTACCTCGTTCGCCTCCACCACCGGCTGCGGCGCCAACCCGTCCCGCTTTAGCGCGCTCTCCAGCAGCTCGCGCAGCGACATGCTGGCCGCGGGCAGGATCAGGCGGTGCGGCACCAGATCGGCCAGCCGCACGGCGCTGCGCTCCGCCAGGGGATGGCGCGGCGCGACCACCGCGCCGAGCGGGCAAGGCAGCGAGAAGACGGTGCGCAACCCGCGCTCCTCCTCCGTGCCGAAGGACAGGCCGAGATCGGTCTCCCCCTCGCGCACGGAGGAGAGGATCGCCGGCAGCGCCAGGCGGTGGAAGATCAGCTTCACCCGCGGCCGGCGCTCGGCGAAGGCGATGGCGGCCTCGGCCAGCAGCTCGGCGCCCAGCCCACCCATCATGGCGACCGAGACCTCGCCGCGTCGCAGACCGCGCAGATCCTCGATCTGCGCCTGGGTGCGGTCGAAGTCGTGCAGGGTGCGGCGGACATGGGCGATCAACGCCTCCCCTGCCGCGGTCAGGCGCATCGTGCGCGGCAGTCGCTCGAAGAGCGGCGTGCCCGCCTCCTCCTCCAGCGCCAGGATCTGCCGGTTGATGGAGGAGGCGGCGACGTTCAGCCGCTCCGCCGCCTTCCGGATGGAGCCGGCGCGCGCCACCTCGTCCAGGTAGCGCAGCATCCGCCCATGCAGCGACCGCATGCCATGCCCTCCGCCATGATCGTTTCCGCCACCGCTGCCTGAAAGGCAACGGAGCGCGCGCAAACATGTGCTTCCGGGATAGCAGGCCGGGCGCTGCAATGCAGCACCGCCTTGGTCCCTTTCCGGAGCCCCGCCCGTGCCCGAGCCCGCCCAGCCCGACATCCCCGGCTTCCTGAACGCCGTCGGCGACGTCCCCGCGGAGACCGACCCGGTCCTGGTCCGGCAGAGGTCGCGCGACATGAGCGCCGCCTTCAGCCCCGTGCTGAAGCGCGAGGCCAAGGACCGCAGCGTGGACGTGATCCTGCGGCCGCGCTCGCGCGACGACGTGCTGCGCATCGCCGCCAGTGCCGCGCGCCACCGCATGCCGCTGATCGCGCGCGGCGGCGGGACGGCGAATTTCGGCCAGGGCATCCCGCTGCGCGGCGGCGCGCTGATCGACATGACGGCGCTGGACAAGGTGCTCTGGGTGCGTGGCCCGGTGGTGCGGGCGGAAGCCGGCGTGCGGATGGTGGATGTGGACGCCGCCACCCGCCCGACCGGCTGGGAGCTGCGCATGCACCCCTCGACCAAGCGCGCGGGCACGCTGGGCGGCTATCTCGGCGGCGGGCATGCGGGGGTGGGGAGCTGCGCCTACGGCATCCTGCGCGACCGCGGCAACATCCTCGGCCTGCAGGTCGTCAGCGTGGAGGAGGAGCCGCGCGTGGTGGAGCTGCGCGGCACGGAGGTGAACCTCGTCCACCACGCCTATGGCGCGAACGGGCTGATCCTGGAGGCGGAGATGCCGCTGGCCCCGGCCTGGGAATGGATGGAGGCGGTGGTCTGCTTCAAGGACTTCATGACCGCCACGCGCTTCAGCCACGCCGTCAGCGTCTCCGACGGCATCGTGAAGAAGCTCGTCTCGCTGCACCAGTGGCCGCTGCCGAAGCTGATGACGCCGCTCTCCGGCGTGCTGCGGGAGGGCGAGGACATGGTCCTGTGCATGATCGCGGCCCCCTTCTTCGAGAGCTTCGAGACCCTGGTCGAGGATTTCGGCGGCACCATCACGGCCCGCGCGAAGGAGGGCGAGGGTCCCTACGGCATCCCGATCTACGAGTTCGCCTGGGGCCACACGCGCTTCCACGTCAACAAGGTGGACCGCTCGCTGGTGGGCTGCGTCGGCCTCTACCGCGATCCGGACCTGGTGGAGAAGATCGAGCGCTCCTACCGCCGCTTCGCGAAGCTGGGGCCGATGCACTTCGAGGCGAAGCGCTTCGACGGCGGGCTTTCCTTCCAGGGCTCGCCGCTCTTTCCCTATGTGGACGACGCCCAGCTCGCCGCCGTGACCGCGGCGATGCAGGAGGACGGCGCGATCGCCGCCAACAACCACACCTTCCTCGTGCGCGAGAACGGCATGAAGCCGGTGGACGACATCGAGATCGCCTTCAAGCGCGGCATGGACCCCTACGACCTGCTCAACCCGGGCAAGCTGGCGATCGACGCCGCCTCGGTCGCCGCCAGCGCGGGCGCGAAGTTCGGGGCCAAGGGCTGGACCTATGCCGGCACGCCGCGCAGCACGGCCGCCATCGCCGGGGAGGCCGCGTGATGGCCGCCCCCCTGCTGTCCCGACGCGCCGCGCTCGGCGCGCTCGCCATCGGCGTGATGGGCTCCACCCGCGCCGCCCGCGGGCAGGTGCTGGACAAGGTCACCCTGCAGACCGCCTGGCGCGCCCAGGCGGAGCATGGCGGCTACTACCAGGGCGTGGCCGAGGGGATCTACCGCAAGGCGGGCATCGACATGGAGGTCCGCATGGGCGGGCCGCAGATCGACAGCAACGCCCTGCTCTTCGCCGGACGGGTGGACATCGCAACCGGGTCCGGGATGATCGGCCTGCGCTACGTACAGGAGAAGCTGCCCTTCGTGGTCATCGCGACCACCTTCCAGAAGGACACGCGCGTCCTGCTCTCCCACCCCGGCGTCGGCAACGACACGCTGCCGGCGCTGAAGGGCAAGCCGATCCTCGTCGCCGCCTCCAGCCGCGCTGGCTACTGGCCCTGGCTGGTCAAGCGCTTCGGCTTCGAGGACGAGCAGATCCGGCCCTATACCTTCAACATCGGCCCCTTCCTGCAGAACAAGCAGCTCTCCATGCAGGGCCTCGCCACCAGCGAGCCGATGGACGCCCGGCGCCAGGGGATCGACCCGGTGGTGCACCTGCTGGCCGATTACGGCTGGGCCGATTATTCCCAGACGCTGAACACCTCGCAGAAGCTGCTGGCGGAGAAGCCGGACCTGCTGCAGCGCGTGGTGAAGGCCACCGCCGAGGGCTGGCAGAGCTATCTGCACGGCGATCCGGCGCCGGGCAACCGGCTGATCCAGAAAGATAACCCGGACATGGACGCCGAAAAGATCGCCTTCGCGATCAAGACCATGAACGAGTCCGGCCTGATCGAATCCGGCGATGCCGGCAAGCTGGGAATCGGCGCCATGACCGATGCGCGCTGGGAGGCCTTCTACACCTCCATGGTCGAGGCGGGCGTGCTGCCCGCGGGGCTGGACTACAGGCAGGCCTACACGCTGCGCTTCTTCGGCGGGGCATGAGCGGCTTCCCGCCGCTGCCCGCGGACGGCACGGTGCTCCTGCACCGCGCCGCCGTGCCCGCCTGCCTGCTGGCCGATGTGGCCCTTGCCCGCGGTGCGGATGCCGAGGGGCTGGTCCTGCTCGACATCGGCATCGCCGGCGGGCGGATCGAATCCCTCGCCCCCGCCGCGGCCACCGCGCCGGAGGGCGCCGCGGACCTCGATGCCGGGCAGGTCTGGCCCTGCTTCGTCGAGGCGCACGCGCATCTGGACAAGGGCCACATCACCCCGCGCGCCATCAATGCCGACGGCACGGGGCTGAGCGCCGCCGCCGCCGTCCGCGCCGACCGTGAGGCGAACTGGTCCGCCGCCGACGTGCGCGCCCGCTTCGCCTTCGGCCTGCGCTGCGCCTATGCCCAGGGCACGGCGGCGATCCGCACGCACCTGGACAGCCAGGGCCCGCAGGCCGGCATCTCCTGGCCCGTCTTCGCCGAGCTGCGCGCGGAATGGGCCGGGCGGATCGATCTCCAGGCGGTGGGGATGGTGCCGGTGGACACCTATGCCACACCGGAGGGCGAGGCGCTGGCGCGCCGCATCGCCTCCGCCGGCGGGCTGCTGGGCGGCGCCACCCGCCTGCCCGGCGCCACGCCCGCGCAGCTCGACGCGGCGCTGGACGCGCTGTTCGACCTCGCCACCCAGCACGGGCTGGAGATCGACCTGCATGTGGACGAGAGCGGCGATCCCGGTGCCGCCACGCTCGGCCCGGTGGCGCGGGCGGCGCTCCGCCACCGTTTCCCCTATCGCGTCACCTGCGGCCACTGCTGCAGCCTGGCGGTACAGGAGCCCGCCTTCGCGTCGGAGGTGATGGACCTCGTCGCCCAGGCGGGGATCACCATCGTCTCCCTTCCCCCCGTGAACCTCCACCTCCAGGGCCGCAGCCCCGGCGGCACCCCGCGCTGGCGCGGCGTGACCCTGCTGCACGAGTTGAAGGCGCGCGGCGTCAACCTGCTGATCGGCGGCGACAACTGCCGCGACCCCTTCTACCGCTGGGGCGACCACGACATGCTGGAGACCTTCACCGACGCGGTGCGGATCGGCCACCTGGACCTGCCGGTGGGCGACTGGCCGGCGGCGGTGACGGCGCGCCCGGCGGACTGGCTGCGCCTGCCGGAACACGGGCGGATCGCGGTGGGCGGCGTCGCGGATCTGGTGCTGTTCCGCGGCCGGCGGATGGACGAGCTGCTCTCCCGCCGGCGCGGCGAGCGGGTGGTGCTGCGCGCCGGCAGGCCGATCGACACCACCCTGCCGGATCACCGGGAGCTGGACCGCCTCTTCGCCGCCTGACGCCACCGCGCCGGAACCCCGGGACGGCGTGGCGCCCGTGGCCCGGGGGCAAGGCTCCGCCTCGCCCCCGATACCCCCACTCTGCCAGGACCCTGCGGGCCCTGGACCCGATCAGCGCTGCCGCGGGACAGCCTGATACGGGGTCACGGCGCCGAGGAGCATAGCTCCTCGGCAGGTACGGCCTCAGCACTCGCTGACGCCTTCAAAGCTATTCTGGAGTCCCGCCGATCCGCGCTGTCAGGGATCAGCCCGCAGGCTGACGGCAACCGCACAGCACCAGACTCCCAGCGGGGACCGGGGCCCGCTTGTGGCCCCGGCAGGGGAGGGTCCGGGACGGGGATCAACGCACGGCGTCGATGCCGCAGGCCGGCGTCCCCTCCCAGTGCTGCCGCGGGGTCACACGGCACGACGGCTCCGAAGAAACCCGCGCTCCACATCGCACAGCAGCGGCGGTTCCCTCCCCGGCCCGGCGGGCGCAGCATGCGCGTCGACCGGAACGGGAGGGCGCATGTTCTTCGAGGGCTTCACGCTGGAGCACCGCGCGGCCAACGGCCAGACGCTGCGCCTGCGCCGGGGCGGCGAGGGGCCGCCGCTGCTCCTTCTGCACGGCAACCCGCAGACCCATGCCATGTGGCACCGGGTCGCCCCCGTGCTGGCGCGGCGCTTCACCGTGGTCTGCCCCGACCTGCGTGGCTACGGCTTCAGCAGCAAGCCGCCGGCCGCGCCGGGCAGCGCCGCCTATGCCAAGCGCGAAATGGCCGCCGACCTGGTGGCGCTGATGCGCGGCTTCGGCTTCGCGCGCTTCGGCGTCGTCTCGCACGACCGCGGCGCGCGGGTGGCGCACCGGCTGGCGCTCGATCATCCGGACGCGGTGCAACGGCTCTGCACCATGGACATCATCCCGACGCTTTCGCATTTCGAGCGCACGGACATGTCCTTCGCCCTCGGCTACTATCACTGGTTCTTCCTGGCGCAGCCGCACGACAAGCCGGAGCGCATGATCCTGCGCGACACGGACGACTGGTTCAGCCTGCACACCTCGCGCGAGCCGAAGGAGCCCGGCTTCTTCCACCCAGAGGCGGAGGCGGACTACCGCGCCGCACTGCGCGAGCCCGGCACGGTCACCGCCATCTGCGAGGACTACCGCGCCGCCACCGGCATCGACCTGGAGCACGACCGCGCCTCGCGCGCGGCCGGCGAGCGGCTGACGATGCCGCTGCTGGCGCTGTGGGGGGCCAAGGGGATGGTCGGCCGCTGGTACGACCCCCTCGCCACCTGGCGCGGCTACAGCCGCGCGGAGGTGACGGGCGGCCCCGTGGATGCGGGCCACTACCTGGCCGAGGAGGCGCCGGAGGAGGTGCTGGCCGCGCTGGAGCCTTTCCTCGCGCCGCTCGAATCCGGCGCGGCGTGACGGTCCCGGCGGAGCGGCCGGCGCCGGGCGGACGCCGCCGGCTCTGGCGTGCCCTGGGCTGGCTCGCGCTGCTGCTGGCCACGCTCTGGTGCGCCCTGGCCATCCGCTATGCCGGGCCGGGCACGGAGGCGATGCGGATCGGCTTCGCCCTTGCCTTTCCCGCCGGCATCCTGCTGCCGCGTCTCCTGCTGCCCCGGCCCGCCGCGCTGGCGGTGCCGGCCGCCCTGTTCTTCGGCGTCGGCCTGTGGTGGGGCGGGATGGAGCCCTCCGACACCCGCGACTGGGAGCCCGAATACGCGCGCCGCGTCAGCGGGTCGCTGGCGGGCGACCAGCTCACGTTGCACGACGTGCGCAACTTCCGCTGGACCAGCGAGACGGAGGCGGAGCCGCGCTGGGAGGAGCGCAGCATCGACATCGCGTCGGTGACCTCGGTCGACCTCGTCGCCTCCTACTGGGCGGGCGACGCCATCGCGCACATCTTCCTGACCTTCGGCTTCGGCGACGGGCAGCATCTCGCCATCTCCGTCGAAACCCGGCGGGAGCGGGGCGAGCCCTATGGCGTCCTGGCCGGCTTCTTCCGGCGCTACGAGCTGATCTTCGTCGTCGCGGACGAGCGCGACCTGATCGGCGTGCGGACGGACATGCGGCGCGAGCGCGTCCATCTCTACCGGCTGCAACTGCCGCCGGAGCAGCGCCGCGCCCTGTTCCTCGCCTATCTCCGCCGCATCCTGGCGCTGTCGCAGCAGCCGGAATTCTACAACACGCTGACCAACAACTGCACGACCAACGTGGTGGCGGCGGGCAACGCGGCCGCACCCGGAATCGCCCCGCGCATCGCGCGCGACTGGCGCATCCTCGCCAGCGGCCACCTGCCGGAGCTGGCCTATCGCCTCGGCCTGCTCGACACGAGCCTGCCGTTCGAGGAACTGCGGCCGCGGAGCCTGGTCCGGCGCGCGCCGGACGCGACGATCGGCCCGGACTTCTCCCGTACCATCCGGGAGGGGCTGCCGGGGATGGGCCCGGCCGCGGGGCCCTGAGCCGGCCGGGGTCAGCCCGGCTCCATCCCCTCCACCACCAGGAACAGGTCCGTGTCGCCGCTGGCGGTGCCGGCGGCCGTCAGCATGGCATGGACCTGTCCGCGGTGATGGGTCTGGTGGTTGAACATATGCGCCACCACCATCGCCACCGGCCGGGTCAGGTTCCGCTCGATCGCCCCGCTGTACCAGGACAGGTCGCCCTCCAGCACCTCCTGTCCCACGCGCCCGGCCCATTCGGTCAGGCGCAGGTCGGCCGTCCTGCGCGCCTCGCGCAGAAGGGCGAAGTCCTCGATCAGCCCGCCCGAGCCGCGCAGGTTGACCGGCGGCCTGTCCCAGCCATCCAGCCGGCTCATCCACATGGTGTCCGCCCAGAGCAGGTGGTTGAGCGTGCCGTGGATCGAGCCCCAGAAGGCGCCCCGGTCCAGGCGCCGCGCCTGATCCTCCAGCCCCGCCGCGGCGGCGTAGAAGCGGCGGTTCATCTCGGCGTTGTAGGCCGCCATCATGCGGCACCAGGCGGGGGTGATCACGGCGGCGATGCCCTCCGGCGGCCGGCCCGGGGCGGTGGCGCCCCGTCGCGCGGACGGCGCGCCGGGCCACCGCGCGGGCGGCACGCCAGGGTGGCGCGCCGACCCGGATCGTGGCGCGAAACGGGTCGCCGCCGCAACGCCCGCCGGATCAGCCGCGCGGCGTGGGCGGCGGGTCCAGCCGGCGGTAGAAGAACACCGTCTCCTGCGGCACGCCCTGCGCGTCGAGCGCGTAGCCGGGGATGCGCCCGGCCTCCTGCCAGCCCAGCTCGCGGTATAGCGCCTCCCCCGCATCGCCCGCGCGGGTGTCGAGGGTGAGGAGGCGCCGCCCGAGCCCATGCGCCGCCTGCTCCGCCTTGCGCAGCAGGGCGCGGCCGATGCCCCGGCGGCGGTGGGCGGGATCGACCAGCAGCTTGGCGAGCTCCGCCCGGTGCGGCTGGTTCGGGGGCGTGGCGAGGTCGAGCTGCACGGTGCCGGCGAGCCGACCCTCGTCCCAGGCGGCCAGGAGGAGCTTCCGGCCCATCGCGACGTCCGAGGAGACGCCGCGCCAGAAGCCCCGCGCGACCTCCGGCGCCAGGGGCGGCCGGTAGGAGACGGAGGCGCCCGCATCCACGCAGGCGGTCAGGATGGCGGAGAGGCGGCGCTCGGCGCTGGCGGCCGCGGCGGCGTCCAGCGCCTCCACGACGAGGCCCCGCGCCGGCTTGGCATAGCGGAACTCCAGCGACTTCGAGACGTCGTCGAGGATGCGGATCGAGCCGGCGCGGACATAGCCCCGCTTCTCGTAGAAGGCATGCGCCGCGTCGAAGCGCGTGTCCGTCCACAGCACGAAGCGCTGCGCCCCGGCCTCCCGCGCGCGCCGCTCGCCCAGGTCCAGCAGCCGGTGGGCGAGGCCGGTGCCGCGCTGGTCGCGACGGACGTAGACGCGGCAGATCTCCCAGGCCTCGTCCGAGCCGAGCGGGCGGACGGCGACCATGCCGACCACCTCTCCCCCTGCCTCCGCCGTCCAGACCGCGCCGCCGACCTTGTCGAAATGGGTGACGAGGGCCCGCAGCTCCGGGTTCTCCCCGTCCACGTCGAGGATGCAGTTGGGGTACTCGGCCCAGGCGTCGCCGATCAGGCGGATGAAGCCCTCGGCATCGCCATCCGCGCCCGGGCGGATCGCCACGGGCGCGGCGGCGGCGCTCACGCAAGCCCCCGGCAGAAGCGCTCGATGCGGTCGCAGGCCTCGACCAGCTTCTCCATGCCCGTGGCGTAGGAGAGGCGCAGGTAGGGGCTCATCATGTAGGCCGCGCCGGTGACGGTCGCGACATGCGCCTCCTCCAGCAGGGCCAGGGCGAAGTCCGTGTCCGTGTCGATCCGCCGCCCGCCGGCCGTCGTCCGGCCCAGGCAGCCGGCGATGTTGGGGAAGAGGTAGAAGGCGCCCTCCGGCTTATGACAGACGATGCCGGGGATGGCGTTCAGCCGCTCCACCAGGTAGTCGCGGCGGCGGCGGTAGTCGGCCGCACGCTCCGCCACCAGCTCCTGCGGCCCGTCCAGCGCGGCGGCGGCGGCCGCCTGGCCCACGGTGGAGACGCCGGCGGTCAGGTTGCCCTGCATCGTCACCATCGCCTTGATCAGCGGCGCGGGGCCGGCGCCGTAGCCGACGCGCCAGCCGGTCATCGCATAGGTCTTGGAGACGCCGTTGAGCGTCAGCACCCGGTCCTTCAGCCGCGGCTCGACCTCGGCGATGGTGCAGAACTCGAAGCCGTCATAGACGAGGTGCTCGTACATGTCGTCGGACATGATCCAGACCTGCGGGTGGCGCAGCAGCACCTCCGCCAGCGCCTGCATCTCCGCGCGGGAGCAGGCGGCGCCGGTCGGGTTGTTCGGGAAGTTCAGCACCAGCCACTTGGTCCGGGGCGTGATCGCCGCCTCCAGATCCTCCGGGCGCAGCTTGAAGCCGTTGTTCTGCGGGCAGTTCACGAAGGTGGCGGTGGCGCCGGCCAGCCGCGCCTGGATGGCGTAGCTGATCCAGCAGGGCGCGGGGATCAGCACCTCGTCCCCCGCGTCGCAGGTGGCGAGGAAGGCGTCGGTGATGACCTGCTTGCCGCCATTGCCGACCACGATCTCGTTCAGCGCGTAGTCCAGGCCGTTCTCGCGCTTCAGCTTGCGCTGGATCGCCTCCTTCAGCGCCTTCGTGCCGTCCTGCGGCGGGTACTTGGTCTGGCCCTCCAGCGCGGCGCGGTGCGCGGCCTCGATGGCATGCGGCGGGGTGGCGAAGTCGGGCTCGCCGACGGTCAGGCTGATGACCCGATGGCCCTGCGCCGCCATCTCCCGCGCCTTGATCGACATGGCGACGGACGGGGCGAGGGGGACGTCCTTCAGGCGAGAGGCGAGGGCGGGCATGGTCACTCCGGTCGGGTCGAAGGGTTGATAACGCCGGGAGGCGCCGCGGCCTAGAGAGGGCGGCAACCCCGCCCGGCGGCGAAAGCCGGGCCAGGCGACGCGCCTGGCGGGAACCAGCCGCCCTTCGCGGGCCGCCCCGGAGGCGGCGTCGCCGGGAGTGGCGGGCGGTCCCACCGGGCGCTTGCCGGAGGCCGGCGGACGCTGATCCTATGTCGCCTGCCGCGAGCCGGGGATTCGATCATGCTTGTCCGAGTCAATGGCGTCAGGCTCTTCGTGGATGTCGCGAATGCCGGGCTCGTTCCCGATGGCAACCAGATGCGGGAAAAGCCCACGCTCCTCATGCTGCATGGTGGGCCGGGCTTCGACCACACCGCCTTCAAGGAGGCGTTCTCGTCGCTGAGCGACGTGGCGCAGGTCGTCTTCTACGATCATCGGGGCAACGGCCGCAGCGAGGGTGACGACCCGGCCGCCTGGAACCTCGCGCAATGGGCCGACGACACCAAGGGGCTCTGCGATGCGCTCGGCATTGTCCGCCCCATCGTCTGCGGCCTGTCCTTCGGCGGCTTCGTGGCTCAGGCCTACGCCACGCGCCACCCTGACCATCCGGGCAAGCTTATCCTGCTCAGCACGGCGGGGCGCATCGACTTCCCCGCCATCTTCGCTGCCTTCGCTCGCATCGGCGGGCCGGAGGCCAGCGCCATCGCGGAGAGCTACTGGATGAATCCGACCGCGGCGGGGCGAGCGCGCTACTTCAAGCGGTGCGTGCCCTTCTACCGACACAGGCGGAGCCGGCCGCCCGCGGACTTCTCCCGGGTCGTCATGCGGACGGAGGTGGCCCTGCACTTCAATGGCCCCCGCAACGAGCACGGGCGGTTCAACCTCCTGCCGGATCTCGCACGGCTGCGGTGCCCCGTGCTGATGATGGCAGGCGAGCACGACCCGATCGTACCGCTCGAACTGGCGGAAGCGACGGCCAGAGCGATTCCGGCCGGCCTCCTGCACTTCGAACGGCTGGACGGGTGCGGCCACGACATCCACGGGGACGATCCGGAGCGCGTCTTCGGCACGATCCGCTCCTTCCTTTCCGTATCCGCATAGGAGCGGCCGAGGATCGGGGAGGGCGCCAAGTCCCCTTGGAGGCCGGGCCGAGCGGAGCCAAGCTGACCGCCGGACACAACCGGGAGGACCGCCATGGCCGCCTCACGCCGCCGGCCAGGGAACCATACCCTGGGCATGCTCGCCCTGCTCCTCCCCCTGGCCGGGCCCGCGCTGGCCGAGGGGCCCGCCCCCGCGCCCTGCCCCTCCGGCCTGCCGGAGGGCACCTCCTGCCACAAGGGACAGGACGCCAACGGTTCCTTCTACTGGATCGCCATCCCGCGGAGCTGGAACGGCACGCTGGTGGTCCATGCCCATGGCGGGCCGCGGCTGGAGGCGCCGGAGGCCGATGCCAGCGTCGAGGACCTGCAACGCTTCGCCGTCACCGTCGCGGAGGGCTATGCCTGGGCCGGCACCAGCTATCGCCGCGGCGGCTACGGCGTGCGGATGGCGGCCGAGGACAGCGAGACGACGCGGCAGGTCTTCGTCGACCGCTTCGGCCCGCCCCGGCGCACCTTCCTGCACGGCCAGTCCTGGGGCGGGAACGTCGCGGCCAAGGCGATCGAGCTGTATCCCGGCCGCTACGACGCAGCCCTGCTGACCAGCGGCGTGCTGGCCGGCGGGACGCGGGGCTACGACTACCGGACCGATCTGCGCGCCGTGTACCAGGCGACCTGCCACAACCATCCGCGCCCGGAGGAGCCGGACTACCCCCTGTGGATGGGCCTGCCGGCGGACTCGCGGATGACGTCGCGGGAGCTGGCCGCGCGGGTGAACGAATGCACCGGCGCCGGCCGCCCGCCAGGGGAGCGCAGCGCGGAGCAGCAGCGCCGGCTGGACGACATCACGCGCGTGACCACCATCCCCGCGAGCGCGCTGATCGGGCACCTGTCCTGGGCGACCTTCCTCTACCGCGACCTGGTGCAGAAGCGGCTGGACGGGCGGAACCCCTTCGGCAATGCCCGCGTGCGCTATGCCGGCGCCTCGGACGACGCGGCGCTGAACGCCGCCGTGCCGCGCTACGTCCCCGATCCGGAGGCGGTGGCCGCCCTGGCGGAGGACAGCGACATGACGGGGCGGACGACGCTGCCGACGCTGACGGTGCATGCCATCGACGACCCCACCGCCTTCGTCGAGCATGAGAGCCACTACCGCGCGGTGCGCGAGGCCGCCGGCACGGCCAGGACGCTGGTGCAGACCTTCACGCGCGAGAACGTCCACAGCAAGCTGGCCACGCCGCAATACGCCGCCCTGCTGGCGGCCCTGTCGGACTGGGTGGAGACGGGGGCGAAGCCGACGCCGGAGGCGATCGCGGCGCGTTGCGAAGGGTTCCGGGCGGCCTATCCGGAGCCCTGCCGCTTCGACCCTGCCTACCGGCCGCGCGGCTATGACGAGCGGGTGCCGCCGCGATAGGCGCCGCGTCTCGGGGGTTCGAGGCGCTGCCTCGAAGCGAGCCCGAATCCCCCTCCTTCTTTCACGAGTCCACGCCTTGCGGGACTTGCGCCCTACCCGCGGGCGGAGCCTGCGTGGCAAAGGCGCGCACCTTCGTCCCTGGCGGACTCCTGGAAAAGGGAGGGGGTCCGGGGGAGGTCACTCCCCCGGGCCTGCCTTTCTACTTCAGCCCCTCGCAGAACCGCTTGATGCGCGCGCAGGCCTCCTCCAGCACCGCGTCGGAGGTCGCGTAGGAGACGCGGAAGTGGCCCGGGAACATGAAGGCCGAGCCGTGCACGGCGGCGACGCCCTCGTCTTCCAGCAGGGCGGTCACGAAATCCTCGTCGGTGTTGATGAGCTTGCCCGAGGCGGTGGTCTTGCCGATGCAGCCGGCGAGGCTGGGGAAGACGTAGAAGGCGCCGTCCGGCGTGGCGCAGCGCAGGCCGGGGGCCTCGTTCAGCAGCCGCACGACGAGGTCGCGGCGGCGCTCGAAGGCCTGGCGCATGGTCTCCACGCTCTCCTGCGGGCCGTTCAGCGCCTCGACGGCGGCGGCCTGGGAGATGGAGGAGGTGTTGGAGGTGCTCTGCCCCTGGAGCTTGTCCATCGCCTTGATCAGCGCGAGCGGGGCGCCGGCGAAGCCGATGCGCCAGCCGGTCATGGCATAGCCCTTGGAGCAGCCGTTCATGGTGACGGTGCGGTCCTTCAGGCGCGGCTCCACCTGGGCGATGGTGGTGAAGCGGAAGTCGCCGTAGACCAGCTTCTCGTAGATGTCGTCGTTGAAGACCCAGACCTGCGGGTGGCGCAGCAGCACCTCGGCCAGACCCTTCAGCTCCGCCTCCGTATAGGCGGCGCCGGTCGGGTTGGAGGGGTTGTTCAGGATCAGCCACTTGGTCTTCGGCGTGATCGCGGCTTCCAGCTGCTCCGGCGTGATCTTGAAGCCCTGGTTCTGCCCGGCCGGGACGATCACCGGCTTGCCGCCCGCGAGCGCGATGATGTCGGGATAGCTGACCCAGCAGGGGGCGGGGACGATGGCCTCGTCGCCCTCGTCGATGGTGGCCAGGATGGCGTTGAAGATCACCTGCTTGCCGCCGGTGGAGACGACGATCTCCTCGGGCTTGTAGGTCAGGCCGTTGTCCCGCTCGAACTTCGCCGCCACGGCCTTGCGCAGGGCCATGGTGCCGGAGACGTCGGTGTAGCGGGTGTCGCCCTCCTGGATCGCCTTGATCGCGGCGTCCTTGATGTTCTGCGGGGTCTCGAAATCCGGCTCGCCGACGCTGAGGCTGATCACGTCACGCCCGGCCGCCTTCAGCGCGCGGGCCTTCTGCGTGATGACGATCGTCTGGGAGGGGGAGATGCGGTCGAGCCGCTCGGCGGTGAGGGTCATCGGACGTCCGGACGTTGGGTCGGAAAGAGCGGGCCGGACCCTAGGCGCGAGGGGGGAGGCGGGCAAGCCGTCGCCAGCCAACGCTCGCCGGACCGCCGATCGGGCAGGGGGGTGGGGGTCGATCCGGGCCCCCCGACGCACCGCACCGGGCCCATTGCCGCCACCGGCGGGCCCTGCCGGATGTCCGGGCACCCCGTAACGATGCCTTGCGCCGGGCGTTGGGATGCCGATCTCCTGCCAGCCCATCCACGGATACCGGCATGCCCGCTGACCGCTCCCCGCCCGGCCCGCCGGCCCGGATTTCCACAGGCGTCGCCGGCCTGGACGACGTGCTCCGGGGCGGGCTGGCCCCGGACCGGCTGTACCTGGTGGAGGGGATGCCCGGCTCCGGCAAGACGACCCTGGCGCTCCAGTTCCTCGGCGAAGGCGCCAGGATCGGGGACCGTTGCCTCTACATCACCCTCTCGGAGACCGAGGACGAGCTGAAGGGCGTCGTCGCCTCGCACGGGCTGAGCCTGGAGGGCATCGAGGTCTTCGAGCTGAACTCGGTCGAGACGGCCTTCAGCGCCGGCCACGAGATGACGCTGCTCCATCCGTGGGAGCTGGAGCTGGGCGAGACGCTGAAGGTCATCACCGACGAGATCGAGCGCCTCGATCCCCAGCGCGTCGTCTTCGACAGCCTGTCCGAGATGCGGCTGCTCGCCCAGGACGCGCTGCGCTACCGGCGGCAGATCCTCAGCCTCAAGCAGTTCTTCGCCTCGCGCCGGACCACCGTGCTGCTGCTGGACGACCTGACCGGGGGCGGGGGGCAGCAGGACCTGCAACTGCACAGCATCTGCCACGGGGTGGTCACGCTGGAGCGCCTGACGCTGGAGTTCGGCGCCTCCCGTCGGCGGCTCCAGGTCCAGAAGCTGGGCGGCTCCGACTTCCGTGCCGGCTACCACGACCTGGCCATCCGGCGCGGCGGGCTGGAGGTCTTCCCCCGCCTCGTCGCCGCCGAGCACCATGCCGACTTCGTGGGCGAGCCGGTGGAGAGCGGGGTGCCGGAGCTGGACGCGCTCCTGGGCGGCGGCCCGCTGCGCGGCACCTGCACCCTGATCACCGGCCCGGCGGGCTCCGGCAAGACGACGCTGGCGCTGCAGTACCTCGTCGCCGCCTGCGCCCGGGGAGAGCGCAGCGTCCTCTACCAGTTCGACGAGCGGGTCGGCACGCTGGTGGTGCGCGCGGCCAAGCAGGGGCTGGATCTCCAGGGCTTCATGGACAGCGGCCTGCTCCTGGTGCGCCAGATCGACCCGGCGGAGATCTCGCCCGGCGAGTTCTCGGCGATGATCCGGCGCGAGGTGGAGCGGGAGCAGGTCCGCCTCGTCGTCATCGACTCGCTGAGCGGCTACGAGGCGGCCATGCCGCAGGAGAAGCAGCTCGTCCTGCAGATGCACGAGCTGCTGTCCTACCTGAACCAGCAGGGCGTCGCGACGTTGCTGCTCAACGTCCAGCAGGGGCTGGTGGGCAACATGATCTCGCACCTGAACATCAGCTACATCTCCGATGTCGTGCTGCTGCTGCGCTTCTTCGAGACGGAGGGGCGGGTGCGCAAGGCCATCGCCGTGCTGAAGAACCGGGGCGGCGAGCACGAGGACACCATCCGCGAGCTGCGCATCGACCATGGCGGCGTCCGCATCGGCATGCCGCTGACCGCCTTCCACGGCGTGCTGACGGGCACGCCCTCCTATACGGGCCGGGTCGGCACGGACGGCCCGCTGCTCCAGGGACGCGAACCGGGTGCCTGACCGGCTGCGGGCGCCTCCCGCCGGGCCGGTCCTGATCCTGGCGCCGACCGGCCGGGACGCGGAGGGCGCGTCCCGGCTGCTGGAGCAGGACGGCATCGGGACCGTCATCCACCGCAGCCTCGCCGCCCTGCAGGAGGCGGTGTCGGAGGAGGCGGGCGCGGTCCTGCTCGCCGACGAGGCCCTGTTCCGCGCCGACCTGTCGCCCCTGGCGGAGCGGCTCGCCGCCCAGCCGCCCTGGTCCGACCTGCCCTTCGTGGTGCTGACCCAGGCCGGCATCGCCGCGCGCCGGATGATGGCGGAGATGAACCTGCCGGCCCGGCTGGGCAACGTGCTGTTCCTGGAGCGGCCGCTGAATGCCCTCGCGCTGCGCAGCGCGGTCCGCTCCTCCCTGCGCGCGCGCCAGCGGCAGCGGCAGGTCCGCGACCACCTGCTCGGTCAGGCCGAGGCCGCGGCGCGCGCCAATGCCGAGCTGGAGCTGCGCGTGCGGGAGCGGACCGAGGCCCTGGAGGCGGCGGAGGCGGAGCGCCGCCGCATCGCCGCCGCCCTGGCCCAGTCGCAGAAGATGGAGGCGGTGGGCCAGCTGACCGGCGGGCTGGCGCACGACTTCAACAACATGCTGACCGGCATTACCGGCAGCCTGGACCTGCTCCAGCGCCGCCTCTCGCAGGGCCGGATCGAGGAGATGGGCCGCTACATCGGCATGGCGCAGCTCGGTGCGCAGCGCGCGGCGGCGCTGACCCATCGCCTCCTCGCCTTCTCCCGACGGCAGACGCTGGATGCGCGCCCGTCGCGGATGGACGCGATGGTGGAGGGCATGCAGGAGCTGATCCGCAGCACGATCGGCCCGGCGATCCCGATCACGGTCGAGCGCCCGGGCGCCCTGTGGCTGACGCTGTGCGACCCGCACCAGATCGAGAACGCGCTGCTCAACCTGTGCATCAACGCGCGCGACGCCATGCCCGACGGTGGCCGCCTGACCATCCGCACCGCCAACGCCACGTTGGACGAGGCGGCGGCGCGGCGGATGAACGAGGCCAGGGCCGGCGAGTACGTGATGCTGAGCGTCGCCGACACGGGCTGCGGCATGCCGGCGGAGGTGCTGGGACGGGCCTTCGACCCCTTCTTCACCACCAAGCCGCTGGGACAGGGGACGGGGCTGGGCCTGTCCATGATCTACGGCTTCGCGCAGCAGTCCGGCGGCCATGTGCAGATCGACAGCCGGGTCGGCCAGGGCACCACGGTCCGCCTCTACCTGCCGCGCTACGACGGGCCGGCGGAACCGGCGGACGGCGCGGCGGCGCCGGGCCGGGCCGACGGCGCCAGGCGGCCGGGCACGGTGCTGATCGTGGACGACGAGGCCACGGTGCGCCTGCTGGCCGGCGAGGTGCTGGCGGAACTGGGCTGCACCCCGCTGGCGGCCGCGGACGGCCCGGAGGCGCTGCGCCTGCTGCGCGCCACCGCGCAGGTGGATCTGCTGATCACGGATGTCGGGATGCCCGGCGGGATGAACGGCCGGCAACTGGCGGATGCGGCCCGGACCCAGCGCCCCGGGCTGAAAGTCCTTTTCATCACGGGTTATGCGGAGGCGGCGCTGTTCAAGGACGGGGTCCTGCCGCCGGGGATGCAGATCCTGGTCAAGCCCTTCGCGATGGAGGAGCTGGCGAACCGCATCCGCGAGATGCTGGAGGCGGCGGTGCCCGCCTGACCCCCACCTGATCCCCTTGGGCGGAGCACCGCCATCGACCCCCTGGCACGCCGCGGCGGATCAGCCGGCCCGCCCGCGCCGCGCGGCGGCCACCCCCCACGCCACCGCCAGCCCCAGCGCCACCACCCCCAGCAGCACCACCGCCAGCGCGTTCACCTTCGGTGTCATGCCCAGGCGCAGCATGGAGAACAGCGCCACCGGCAGGGTGGTCGCCGAGGGGCCGGAGACGAAGCTCGCCAGCACCACGTCGTCCAACGCCAGGGTGAAGGCCAGCAGCCAGCCCGCCGCCAGCGCCGGCGCCATGGCGGGCAGGGTCACGGTGGCGAAGACCGTGGCCGGCCGCGCGCCCAGATCGGCCGCCGCCTCCTCCAGCTCCCGCCCCGTGCTGGCCAGCCGCGCCTGCACCACCACGGCGGCATAGGCCGCGCCCAGGCTCGCCTGCGCCAGCAGCACCGTGCCGGCGCCACGCCCCGCCGGCCAGCCGATGGCGGTCTCCAGCGCGACGAAGAGCAGCAGCAGCGACAGCCCGGTCACCACCTCCGGCAGCACCAGCGGCGCCCCGGACAGCGCCCCCAGCAGCGCGCGGCCGCGGAAGGGCCCGGCACGGGCCAGTAGCCAGCCGGTGGCACCCCCCAGCAGCGTGGCCAGCGTCGCCGCCCCGGCGGCGATGCGGAGGGAGCGCCAGGCGGCCTCCACCAGTGGCTCATCCGCCGCCAGCGCGGCGAACCAGCGCAGCGAGAAGCCGCCCCAGCGGAAGGGCACCGGATCGGCGCTGAAGGCATAGGCCAGCAGCAGCAGCACCGGCAGCCACAGGAATCCCAGCCCCAGCCACAGCCCCCAACCGGCCCAGCGCGGGGTCACCGCCGCGCCTCCAGCCGCTGGAACAGCAGGATCGGGCCGAGCAGCAGCGCCAGCAGGGCGCAGGCCAGCGCGGCCGCCACGGGCCAGTCGCGGTTCTGGAAGAACTCCTGGAACAGCGCCCGCCCGACTGGCAGCGCCTCCGGCGGGCCGAGCAGCTCCGGCACCACGTATTCCCCTGCCGCCGGGATGAAGACCAGCAGGAAGGCCGCCGCCGCCCCGGGCGCCACCGCCGGCAGGGTGACGGTGAGAAAGGCGCGGGTGGGCGTGGCGCCGAGATCGGCCGCCGCCTCCTCCAGCGCCGGGTCCATCCGGGCGAAGGCGGCATAGAGCGGCAGCACGGCGAAGGGCAGGTAGGCGTGGACCATGCCCAGGTAGAGCGCCAGCGGCGAGTAGAGCAGCGCCAGCGGCTGCTCGATCCAGCCGAGCCCGCGCAGGATTCCGTTGATCCAGCCCTCGTCGCGCAGCAGCCCGATCCAGGCGCCGACGCGCAGTAGGAAGCCTGTCCAGAGCGGCAGCAGCACCAGCCCCAGCAGGAGCTGCGCGCGCGGCGAGCGGGCGATGGCCAGCGCCATGGGCAGGGCCAGCAGCAGGCACAGCGCCGCCGTCACCCCGGCCAGGACCAGCGACTGCCCGAAGGCGTCGCGGTAGTAGGGGTCGCCCAGCACCAGGGCGAGGTTATCGGGGTTCACGCCCCCCTCCCCCCAGGGCGGGGCGAAGGGCGGCACCCCCTCCGCCTGCCAGGACAGCGCCAGCACCCCCACCACCGCCAGCGGCGCCGCCACCAGCAGGGCGAGCCAGAGGACGACCGGCGGCAGCAGCCAGCGCCGCATCAGCCGCGCAGCGGCACCACCGACGCCGCCTCCCAGCCCAGGCGCAGCACCGCCCCCCGCTCCGGCGGCACCCCCGGCAGGGCGGCGCGCAGCGTGACGCCACCCGGCAGGCGCAGCAGCACGAGGCTGTCGCCGCCGCGGAAGGCCACCTCCTCCACCACGCCCTCGGCCGTGTTCTCCCCCGGCATCGGCACCGCGCGCAGACTCTCCGGGCGCAGGGCGCAGGCGCTCACCCCCTCGGGCAGCGGCGCCGCCGCGCGCAGGGTGAGGCCCGGGGCCGCCAGCGCGCCGTCGGGCGTGCGCCGGCCCTCGACCACGTTCGCCCCGCCCAGGAAGCCCGCGACGGTGCGCGTGGCGGGGCGGGCATAGACCTCGCGCGGCGGGCCGACCTGCGCGATCCGCCCTTCCGCCAGTACGGCGACGCGGTCGGCGAGCGACAGCGCCTCCGCCTGGTCGTGCGTCACCATGACGAAGGCGGCGCCCGTCTCGCGTTGCAGGGCGCGCAGCTCGAAGCCCGTGCGCTCGCGCAGCCCTGCATCCAGCGCCCCCAGCGGCTCGTCCAGCAGCAGCAGGCGCGGGCGCTTCACCAGGGCGCGGGCCAGGGCGACGCGCTGCTTCTGCCCGCCGGAGAGCGCGTGCGGCTTCCGCCGCTCCAGCCCGGACAACCCGGTCAGCGCCAGCGCCTCGCCGACGCGCGCGGCGATCTCGGCGCGCGGCCGCCCGTCGCGGCGCAGGCCATAGGCGATGTTGTCGAAGACGGAGAGGTGCGGGAACAGCGCGTAGGACTGGAACATCATGTTCAGCGGCCGGGCGTGCGGCGGCAGCGGCGTCAGGTCCCGCCCCTCCCACAGCACCTGCCCCGCATCCGGCGCCTCGAACCCCGCCACCACGCGCAGCAGCGTGGACTTGCCGGAGCCGGAGCCGCCCAGCAGCGCCAGGAATTCCCCTGGCGCCACGTCGAGGTCCAGCCCGTCCAGCGCCACCACGCCGCCGAAGCTCTTGCGCACGCCCGCGAGGCGCAACAGCGCCCCGCTCAACGCCCGGCCTTGAAGCGCGACCAGAGCCGGGCGCGGGCGCGTTCCGCCGCCGGCGGCGGGGCGGCGACGGTGAAGGTACGGGCGATCATCTCCGGCGTGGGATAGACGTTCGGGTCGCGCGCCACCTCCTCGCTCAGATGCGGGCGGGAGGCGGGGACGGCGTTGGGGTAGCGCACCTGGTTGGTCACGCCCGCGATGACATCCGGGCGCAGCAGGAAGTCGATGAAGCGCTGCGCGTCCTCCGGGTTCGGCGCGTCCGCCGGGATCGCCAGCATGTCGAACCAGAGCTGCGCCCCCTCCCGCGGCTGCACATAGGCCAGGTCGTCGCCCCGCCCCGCCGCGCGGGCGCGCACCTGGGCCTGCACGATGTCGCCGGAATAGCTGAAGGCGAGGCAGTACTCGCCCGTCGCCAGCGCGTCGGTGATGGCGGCCGAGGAGATGATGGCGCGCACCTGCGGCCGGATGGCCAGCAGCGCCTGCTCCGCCGCGCGCAGGTCCTCGGCCCCGCTTCCGTTCGGGTCGCGCCCCAGCCAGCGCAGCACGGAGGGGATCACGTCGATGCCGCTGTCCATCACCGCGACCCCGCAGCGGGCGAAGCGGCGGATCTGCTCGGGCTTCAGCAGCAGGTCGAGGCTGTCCAGGGGCGCGTCGGGCGCCAGGGCGCGGATGCGGCCCGGGCGGATGCCCATGCCGATCGTGCCCCACAGGTAGATCGCGCCATGCGCGTTGCCGGGGTCGCTGGACGCCACCCGTTCCAGCAGCGCCGGGTCCTGGCCGGCGAAGTTCGGGATCGCCGCGCGGTCGAGCCGGCGCAGCGCCCCCGCCCGCACCAGCCGGGCGAAGGTCGGCTCGGAGGTCGGCACGACGATGTCGTAGCCGGAGCGGCCGGCGGAGAGCTTGGCCTCCAGCGTCTCCAGGCTGTCGAAGACGTCGTAGCGCACGCGGATGCCCGTCTCGCGCTGGAAGCGCTCGACCGCGTAGGGATCGATGTAGTCCGTCCAGTTGTAGACGTGGATCACCCGCTCCTGCGCGTGGCCCGGCAGCGGTGCCAGCAGCGCAGCGAGCAGGAACAGCAGGACGTGAATCGGACGCATGCGGCAGGCGCCTCCAGGCCGGCGGAACGCAGGGGACTAGAGCAGGGCGGCGCCGATGAGGGAACCGCCGCCACCCGGCACGATATAGGTATTATTTCCTTGACCATAGGCTGACGGTCCTCTACAGCGGCGGGGCCAACGGGCGAGTTGCGCCCGGCAGCCCCCTCCATCCCCGCCCGCCGCCGCCCCGCCCGCCCCCGCTGGCGGGGCGCGTCGCCATGCCCGCGCCGAGGAGCCACCGCCGCCCATGCCCTTCGAGTCCCAGGGCCTCACGCCACTGCTGGCGTCGGGCTCCTTCGTCCTGTGGCGCTATGCGACCTCGGACCCGCGCGCCGCCGTGCTGGCCAGCGGCTACTTCGCACCGGTCGCCGCGCGGCTCGGCGCCGGCCACCTGGTCGTGCTGCAGGCCGCCGATGCCAGCGCCCTGCTGCCGATCCGCGATGGCGGCGTCCCCGGCCCCGGCCTGCTGCTCGACACCAACACGGTGCCGCTGCGCCTCGCCGGCTCCAGCCAGGTGACGTTCGGCCTGCTCGCCCGCCGCCAGGCGGTACAGGCCGCCGCCCTGCTGACCGAGGCCGGCGATGCGCTGCTGACCGAGGCCCGCGCCCGCCTCCTCGCCTGACGGTACCCCCCCCCGGCCTGCCGCCTCCCCGCCCCTCGCCTTCCCCCCTCCTCTCCGAGACAGGATTCCCCCGCCCCATGCCAGACGTGACGATCAGCAGCCTTCCCGCCGCCGGGGCCTTCGCCGAGGCCGACCTGCTTCCCGTCGTGCAGGCCACCGCGGCCGGCAGCGCCACGCGGCGCGCCAGCCTGACCCAGTTGCGCGGTGCGCTGCTGCCGGACCGGCCGCTGCACGTGCGCGACTACGGCGCCCGCGGCGACGGCGTCACCGACGATGCCGCCGCCATCCAGGCGGCGATCGACGCGGCGGCGGAGCAGGGCGGCGGCACCGTGCAGCTGGGTCCGAAGCGCTACCTGGTCGCGGGGGCGGAACTGGACATCCGGCCGAACGTCACCCTCGCCGGCGGCATCTCGCCCGGCGCGCAGCGGGCGGAGGGCGACTACCGCGCGGTGCCCTACACGCTGCTGCTCGATCCGGCGCGCACCATCCGCCTGCGCCGCAATGCCGGCCTGGTGGGCGTCGCGGTGATCCGCCGTGGCCTGGCGCCGCCGGCGACGCTGCGCGAGGCGCTGACGATGGTCGCGGGCTTCGCCGGCACGGCCGTCACCATCGGCGACGGGACCAACCACAACGGCTCCGACGCCCGGGCGGAGAGCCTGCTGATCCTGGGCTTCGACCAGGCGGTGCGCAGCGTCTACAACGCCCGCGTCCAGCTCCGCGACATCGCGGGCGACAACCGCAACGGCATCCGGCTGGAGCAGTCCTACGACATCTCCCGGCTGCGCGGCATCCACTTCTGGCCGTTCCTGACGGGCAACCTCAGCAACCTCTCCCTGGTCTCGCGCAGCGTGTCGGGCCTCGCCAACAACGGCGCCGGCCTGATCCGCGTCACGACGGCCGAAGCGCACGGCCTGGCCACCGGGGATGTGGTGAACCTCGCCGGCTGCCAGGGCCTCGCCGCGGCGAACGGGCGCTTCACCGTCACCGTCGTCTCCGCCACCACGGTGGACCTGCAGGGCTCGACCCATGCCGCGGGCTACGTCTCCGGCGGCATGCTGCACATCTGGGCCAACCGGCGCACCGGCACCGCCTTCCACGTCGAGAACGCGGACGTGGCGGAGCTGGTGGACTGCTTCGCCTACGGCTACGACGTGGGCTTCCGGCTGGGCAGCGGCGCGGCGGCGGTCCAGTGCGTGAACTGCTCGGCCGACAACCACCCCGGCATCGCCGATCCCGCGACGGTCGGGCTGCACCTCACCGGCAACGCCTTCCGCACGAAGTGGATCGGCGGCTTCCTCTCCTCGCAGGGGCGGACCGTGCTGCTCGACACCAGCTCGTCCGAGCAGAACCAGATCGTCGGCGCGGTGGTGAACGGCGGCGTGCTGCGCACGCTGGACGTCCAGTCCGGCGCGCTGACCCTGGAGGCCTGCGACCTGACGCCGGGCCCGAGCCTGGACGGCGCCACCTATCCGAACCTGGTCTATATGGGCGCCGGCGCCGTCGCCCTGACCCTGGTGGGCACGGAGCTGCGGACGGCCACCTTCGCCGGCGCCTCCGACGCGGCGCTGCGCCGGATCGCCATGCTGGGCAACCGCGGCGCCACCGTCGCGGCGCAGGTCACCGGCGGCACGGTGGAGCTGGCGACCATCCCCTCGGCGGCGGAGGGCCCCACCAGGCGGCTGGAGATCGCGGCGGACGGCACCGTCACCCTGCGCCGCCGCTCCGCCAGCCTCGGCGCGCGGCTGAACCTGGCCAATGCGGGCGACCAGGGCGCCTATGTCCTCTCGGTCGGACCGGGCGCGGCCAACCTCGGCATCGGCGGCGACCCGACGCTGAACCCGAACGGGGGCATCGACCTCGGCGCCTCGAACAACGCCACGGCGCCGACGCGGGTGAACATCCGCCGCATCTCCACCACCCCCGCGGCGGGCGACCGGCTGGGGCAGATCAGCTTCAACGGCATGAACGCCGCCGGCGCCGAGACGGTGTTCGGCACCCTCGCCGTCCTCGCCGACGCGGTGGCGGGCGGCGCGGAATCCGGCTCGCTGGTGCTGGAGCTGCGCCAGGGCGGCACCAGCGCGCAGCGCCTGCGCATCGCGCCCGACGGCACCGTGACGCTCGCCGGGCCGCTGGTCCTGGCCGCCGATCCGGCCGCGGCGATGCAGGCCGCCACCCGGCAGTATGTCGACGGCCAGTTCACCGAGCGGCGCATGGCCAGGCTGGTCCTGGCCGCCGCCACGGCGCTGACCCAGGCGTCCCACAACGCCCGCATGCTGATCGCCAACCCCGGGACCAGCCTGTCGCTGGACTGGGCGGCGACGGGCGACGGCTTCTCCTGCCTCGTGGTCAACCGCTCCGGCGCGGACCTGCCGGTGACGCTCGCCAACTTCAGCGGCGCCATCGTGAACTCCGAGGGCCACACGAAGATCAAGGCCAACGGCGTGGCCAGCCTGCTGGTCTATTCCCCGGATGGCGGCACGACCCGCCTGTGCCACCTGACCGGCGCGGGCGTGGCCTGATGCTCGGCATCTCTCCCGTCCTGCACGGGCTCGGGACGGCCGCAGCCTCGGCCGTGCCCGCCCTCCTGCCCGCCGGCACGCGGGTCGCCTTCCTGGGCGACAGCATCGACCAGAACGGCGATACCGGCTCCGCCACCGGGCTGCCGCTGAACTCCTCCGCCTCGGGCCCCTACTCCTGGGCCCGGGTGCTGTTCCCGGCGGCGCGGATGGATGTGTGGAAATCCTCCGACGCCCGGCCCAGCACGGCGCCGCGCTACTTCAGCGGCTCCAACCACGGCATCCGCGGCGACACCACCTCGCCGCTCGGCGGCCAGCCGGGCATGACGACCCGGCTGCCGGAGGTGCTGGCGATGAACGCGCCGGTCGTGGTGATCGACGGCGGGGTGAACGACATCCTGAACGGCGCCCCGGCGGAGGGCATCGTCGCCAACAAGCAGCAGATGGCGCAGCAGGTGCTGGCGGCCGGGCGCAGGCCCGTCGTCACCACCATCCGGCCCTTCTACGCGGCGCTGGGCGGGGTGGACAACACGGCGCGCGCGGCCCGGCGCCGGCAGGTGAACGACGCCCTGCGCGCCTGGGCCGCGGCCGCGCCGGGCGTGGTGCTGATGGACATCGCCACCGCCTACGAGGACCCGGCGCAGGGCAACGACTACTGCCTGCCCGGCCTGCTGGTGGACAACCTCCACCCCGGCCCGTCCGGCGCCTATCGCGAGGCGCTGGTGATCCGCGACACGCTGGCCACGCTGATCGCGCCGGGCGACTGGCACGCGGCCGCCTTCACCGGCGCCAACCTGGTGCTCAACCCCGGCATGACCAACGCCACGGGCGGGGTGGCCGGCAGCGTGTCCGGCGCCGGCACGACCGGGTCGCCGCCGCGCGACGTCACCGTGTCCGGCCCCGCCTCGGCCGGATCCTCCTGCGCGGTCTCCACCATCGAGCGCAACGGCGGCCGGGCGCTGCGCCTGCTCTTCACCCCGGGCGGCACGGCGGCCACCGAGTCCTGGACCGTCAACCTCTCCACCATCACCGCCGGCGTGCCGGCGCTGGGCACCGGCCCGTGCGTTGCCATGGTGGACGTGGCGGTGACCAACGGCGCGCCGATCGGCGGCGTGTCGCTCACGGTGGCGAAGGTGCCGGGCTACGTCCCGCAGGCGATCGCCCTGAACTTCGGCGTCACCGACCTGCCGATCCAGGCCGGCGGCTTCGCCGGGCGGATCGCCACCCACCCCTTCGAGATGGCGGGCGACCAGGCCTCGCTGAAGCTGTGGGCGGCCGTGATGCTGCGGCCGGCGCTCTCCCCCGCGGGCTCCACCGTCGAGGTGATCCTGCAAAACTTCCGGCTCGGCGCCGTCGCCGATCCGCGCGGCGCCTGACCCGCCGGCCCCTTCCCCCAGCACCACCCCAGCCAGGGAGACCGACATGAGCGACCTGACGGACTATTCCCGCGACCTGCTCGCCCGCACCCTCTGCGGCCGCCTGCCCGTCCCGCCCGGCGCGGTCTACGCCGCGCTGGGCACGGGCGGCAGCGCCCTGGGGCTGACGGGAGAGCCCGCCGGCACCGGCTATGCGCGCCAGCGGGTGACCTTCAACGGCACGGGCGAGCAGCGCAACGCCACCGCGCTGACCTTCACCTTCACGACGGCGCCCGGGATCCTGACCCATCTCGGCCTGTTCGACGCGCCCAGCGGCGGCAATGCGCTGACCATCTCGCCGCTGTCGGCGCCGGCCCTCATGATGGGGCCGGGAAGCCTGACCATCGCGGCGGCGGAGCTGACGGTCAGCCCCGGCTGACCGGCGCCGGCGGGGCGCGCGGGCATGGACCCGGGCCACGGAAGCCCATAACGTCTCCGTGACGGTCTCCGGGGGTTACGGTTCCACGATGCTGCCAGTCCGGTCGGCGCTGCTCGCCTGCCTCGCCATGCCCGTCGGTGCCCTCGCCCAGACGGTGCCGCCGCGCGTGGCGCCGCCGGCCTTGCAGGAGAATCCGGTGGACCGGACGGCCCAGCCGGAGCTGCCGCGCCTCTCCCCCTCCATCCAGCCGCCCCCGGTGGTGCCGCAGACCGGGCCCGGCGCCGCCGCGCAGGTGCGGATCGGCCGGATCTCGGTACAGGGCAGCACCGCCGTGCCCGCGGCCACGCTGCGCGCCGCCGTGCCGCTGCAGGAGGGGCAGGCGGCCAGCCTGGCGGAGATCGAGGATGCCCGCCTTGCCGTGCTGCGCGCCTACCGTGCGGCCGACTACCCCTTCGCCTCCGTCGCCGCCGGCCTGACCCCGCGGCCCGACGGCACCGCCGACCTCGCCTTCGCGGTGACGGAAGGCTACGTCGAGGAGGTGAAGCTGGAGGGCGACATCGGCCCGGCCGGCACCCAGGTCCTGCGCTTCCTCAACCGGCTGGTCGATCAGCGTCCCGCCTCCGGGGCCGCGATCGAGCGGGCGCTGCTCCTGGCCTCCGACATCCCCGGCGTGACGGTGCGCGGCGTGCTGCGGCCCCTGCCCTCCTCGCCCGGCGCGCTCCAGCTCGTCGCCCAGGTCGAGCGCAAGTGGTATTCGGGCTACTTCAACATCGACAACCGCGGCTACCGCCTGACCGGCCCCTGGGAGGGGCTGCTGGTCGCCGGGCTGAACTCCTTCACGGAATTCGGCGAGCGCACGGAGCTGGCGCTGTTCGGCGGCGAGGCGAACAACCAGAGCTTCGTCCAGGGCTCGGTCGAGGCCTTCGTCGGCGGCTCCGGCCTGCGCGTGCGGCTCTATGCCGGCGGCGGCCGGGCGCGGCCGGGCTCCCCGCTCGCCGCCCTGGGCTACGAGGGCGACACGGCGGTGGGCGGCCTCGCCGTCTCCTACCCGATCATCCGCAGCCGCCCGATGAACCTCTACGCCGTCGGCCAGTTCGACGTCTTCGACAGCACGGTGGACACCGGCGTCGGCGCCAGCAGCGCGCGGCTGTCGCGCGACGGCATCCGCACGCTGCGCGCCGGGCTGGACGGGCAGGCGCTGGACAGCCTGATCTCCTTCCTGCCGCCCGCCACCACGCTGGGGGGCTTCCGCGTCTCGCAGGGGCTGGACATCCTGGGCGCCACCGGCAACGACAACGACAAGGCGTCGCGGGCCGGCAGCCAGTTCGACTTCCTGAAGATCTCCGCCGAGGTGCAGCGCACCCAGCCGCTCTTCTCGCCGTTCGAGAACTCGATGGTCAGCGTCCAGGCGCTGCTGCAGGGTCAGTACAGCGACGACGTGCTGCCGACGGCCGAGAAGTTCTACCTCGGCGGCGCCCGGCTGGGGCGCGGCTTCTATTCGGGCCAGATCACCGGCGACAAGGCCTTCGGCGTGGCCATGGAGCTGCAGTTCGACCTGGCGATGCAGCCCGTGGAGCTGCCCGGCCTGGGCTGGACGCTGCAGCCGACCCCCCAGTTCTACGCCTTCCGCGACATCGGCCGGACCTGGGAGAACCAGGAGGTCGACCGCGACCGCCGCCTCTCCTCCTGGGGCATCGGGCTGCGCCTGCCGCTGAACCAGGCGTTGCAGGTCGACGTGGAGGGGGTGGAGCGGACCACCCGCCAGCCGGATGGCGCCGGCACGGAGCGGCTGAAGGAATACGCGCTCTTCTTCCGCACCCTGGTCCGCTTCTGATGCGCGCCATCCGGGGAGCGTCCCGAGGGGCGACCCGATCCGGGCCAGGAGGGCCCAGGGCCATGCCGCGACTGACCGCCTCCCTCCTCCTCGCCCCGCTGCTGGCGCTCGGCGCCTGCAACGCCCCGCCGCCCGGGGCCTATGTCGCCCCGGGCGAGGCCACCTCCGCCCGGCGGGCGGAGGGCGAGCCGGCCGGGCAGGATGCCCGCGGCGGCGCCTGCCTCGCCCAGCCTGCCGCCGCCCCTCCCGCCGACCTGCCGGTGCTGCGCGCCCGCGAGGCCTTCTGCGGCGGCTGGACCCAGCCCGCCGCCCGGGTGGTGGAGCTCCAGGGCGGCAGCGACGCCGCCTCCCTCGACGCGCTGGCGCGCGGGGGGCTCTGGCGCACCCAGCTCGACCAGCGCGTGACCTGTGGCGCGCCGGAGGCGACCACCCTCTCCGGCGGCGCCCCCGCCCGGCTGCTGAGCTGCACCCGGCGGGTCGGCGGCTGGCCGCACGTCGCCCTGGTCACCGCCGGCCCGCGCGGCCCGGTGGTGGCGGACGGGCTGGTCACCGCCCTGCCGGTGATGGAGCGGCTGGCGCTCGGCCAGGGCACGGGCGGCGGCGTCTCCGCCGGCCGTTCCGCCTCGGCGGCGCTGGCGGTGCGCCAGCTCAGCGCCAGCGCCTTCAGCGCCGACGATGTCGGCCGCTACGAGCAGCTGATGGAGCTGGGCACCCAGCTCAACCAGGCGGAGAACTACGCCTCGGCCGAGGAGGCCTACCGCTCCGCCCTGGCGGTGCAGGAGCGGGCGCTGGGCCGGGACAACCCCAACACCGTCCAGGCGCTGATGAGCCTGGCGCTGAACCTGTCCAACCAGCAGCGCCTGCGCGACGCGGAGCAGCTCTTCGCCCGGGCGGACAGCCTCGCGCCCCGCGCCGCCGACACCGTGGCCCCGGCCCGGCTGCTGCACTACCGCGGCCTGCACGCGCTGAACGCCGGGGAGCCGGCCGAGGCCGAGGCGCTGCTGCGCCGGGCGGAGACGGCCTACGCCGCCCAGGTGCCGGACAGCCTCGAGGGCTCGGCGCCGCTGGGCGACGTGACCATCGCCGGCACCCCCTCCGCGCGCGCCGCGCTGATCGGGCTGGCCGAGGCACGGCGCGCCCGCGCCATCGCCGTCGCCCGCGCCGGCCGGCCCGAGGAGGCGCCCGCCCTCGCGGCGGAGAGCCAGCGGTTGCTGCAACGGGCGCGGCTCGACAGCTCCGGCATGCTGCAGGGACGCGGCCTGCGCACCCTGGGCAGCATGGACAGCCGCCTGGGCCGCGACGAGCGCGCCACCTCGCAGCTGGAGGCGGCGGCGCGCCGCTTCAACGCTGCCGCCCCCGGCGAGCGGCCCGAGGCGGTGACGCTGTTCCTCGCCGGCTCCCGGCTGCTGAACGAGGGGCGGCGCGATTCCGCGCTGCTCGCCTTCCGCAACGGCGCCACCGTGCTGCGGGCGCGCCAGATCGCCCTGCCGGCGGAGACGGTGCTGCCCTATCTCGATGCCCTGGCGGCGGAGGCGGCGGCGAAGCCGGCCGAGGCAGCCGCGCTGCGGCGGGAGATGTTCGTCGCCGCGCAGCTCGCCCAGCGCGGCGCCACGGTGCGCTTCGTGCAGCAGGCCAGCGCACGCCTCGCCGCCGCCGGCGGCAACGAGGCCGTGGGGACCGCGGTGCGGCGGCTCCAGGACGCCGACCAGGCGCTGCGCGAGCTCTACGCCCAGCGTGACACGCTGCCGCCGCCCGGCCCGGGCGCGCGCAACCCCACCGCCGCGATCGACGAGCGGATCGCCGAGGCGCAGCGCCTGCGCGCCGAGGCGGAGAGCGAGGTCGCCGCCGCCGCCCCCGGCTACCGCCAGTTGCTGCTGACGGTAACGGAGGCGGCCGACGCCGCGGCGGCGCTGAGCCCCGGCGAGGTGCTGGTGACCATGCTGCTGGGGCGCGACCACGGCCACGTCCTCGCGCTGCGCTCCGGCGAGGTCACGACGGCGCGGACGACGCTGAACGAGGGCGAGGCGCAGCGGCTGGCCCAGGCGCTGCGCCAGGGGGCCGCCGGCCCCGACGGCGCCGCCCCTGGCCGCTTCGACGGCGCCCCGGCGCATGCGCTCTACCAAGCGCTGCTGGCCCCGCTGGCCCCCGCGATGGAGGGGGCGCAGACGCTGATCGTCGTGCCGGACGGGCCGCTGCTGGCGATCCCCTTCGGCATGCTGCTGACCGGGCCGCTCGACCCGTCGCAACCCCTGGCCGCGGCCCCCTGGCTGGTCCGACGCTTCGCCGTGGCGCACTCGCCCTCGCCGCAGACCCTGGTCACCCTCCGCCGGGCGGGCAGCGGCTCCGCCGCGCCGCTGCCCTATCTCGGCTTCGGTGACTTCGTGCCGCCCACCGCGGCGCAGCTCGTCCGCACCTTCCCCTCCGACCGCTGCGCCAACGACGCGCGGCTGGCGCAGGGGCTTGGGCGGCTGCCCGGGACACGGGTGGAGGTGCAGCTGGCGCAGGAGACTCTGGGCGCGCGGCCCGGCTCCGTCACGCTGGGGGCGGCCTTCACCGCGCAGGCGCTGCGCCGCGCCGATCTGGGGCAGACGCGCATCCTGCACCTCGCCACCCATGCGCTGCTGCCGGGGGAGCTGTCCTGCCTCCAGGAGCCGTCGATCGTCGTCTCGCCGCCGCCCGGCGCGGCGGATGCATCGAAGGCCTTCGTGCCCGCCAGCAAGATGCTGGCGCTGAAGATGGATGCGGACCTCGTCATCCTCTCCGCCTGCAACACCGGCGGGCCAGGCGGGGCAGGCGGCGGCGAGGCGCTGTCTGGGCTGGCGCGCGCCTTCTTCTACGCAGGAGCCCGCGGGCTGCTGGCGACGCACTGGTCCGTGGACGACGCAGCCTCGGCGCTGACCGTGGCCGACCTGCTGCGCCGGCAGAAGGAGGGCGATTCCACGGCGGCGGCGCTGCGCGGCGCACAATTGCTGATCCTCGACGAGGCGGGGAAACGCCTGCCCGAAAGCTTTGGCCACCCCTTCTACTGGGCGCCCTTCGCACTGATCGGCGACGGGCGGCAGGGCGCGCCCGGATGGACGGCGCGGCTGTAGCGGAAGCGGGGTGACGCGCGGGCGTGGCACCGGTCCCCCGGGGGCAAGGCTCTGCCTCGCCCCCGTACCCCCACTCCGCCAGGACCCTGCGGGCCCTGGACCCGATCAGTGCTGCCGCGGGACGCCTGATACGGGGTCACAGCGCCGAGGAGCATGGCTCCTCGGCGGGTACGGTGGCCGCACTCACTGACGCGCTCTGAGCCTTTTTCGGAGTCCCGCCTGTCTGCGTTCCGTCAGGGTTCAGCCCGCAGGCTGACGCTCACCGGAAGCACCAGCCTCCCAGCGGGGTCCGGGGCCGGCTTGTGGCCCCGGCAGGGGAGGGTCCGTGGAGAGGACGGCCTCTCCTCCCGGTCCCACGCCGGAACACCGCAGCGCAACGGACCACACCCCGCCGTCCGGATCAGTCCTTCGGAGAGATGCTCAGCACGCCGAAGATGCCGAGGCCGCCGAGCTGGTCGCGGCCGCCGCCGATCTTGATGTTCCAGACCTTCCCGCCATCCAGCGGCTTCTGGATGTTCACGCCGCCGCCGCCGAACAGCCAGGCCGGCTTGTCGGGGTAGGCATCCTTGTCGATGAAGATCAGAAGGCTGACATCGGTGTCGCTGACGAAACGGAAGCGCTTGCCCAGGCCCAGCGCGCCGCTGCCCAGCCCGATGGCGGAGAGCATGCGGGTGTCGAGCCCGGTGCCGGCGACGGTCGAGCCGTCCACGCCGTCCGGCACCGCCATCCCGGAGGCATCCCATTTGCCGATGCTGGCGGGCTCGCCGGTGACCATGTTGCGCGTGCCCCGCACCAGCAGATCCTTCCAGAAGGCGCTCTTGGCCTGCTCGCCCACGAAGTCGCGGATCTTGTCCCAGGGCAGGCCGCCATTGGCCTGGATGTTCCGGGCGAAGTTCTGGGATGGGTTGGCCTGGCCCGGCCCGGCCATGTCGCGGGCGAAGCCGCTCAATGCCGGCAGGATCGACCAGTCGAAGCCGTTGGGCAGCAGCGAGCCCAGCCGCGCCCCCTTCCCGTCCGAGGGTTGCAGCCACCAGCCGTTGATCGGGACCAGCAGCGTCGGGTCGAGGTGCAGGGAGAAGTCGCCCAGCAGATTCGCCGGCGGCCGGTAGCCGAAGCCACCCGGCTCCACCCCCGGGCCGCGTCCCGATCCCCATCCGGACATGCTCTCGCCTCCACCATATGAAACGATACCGAAACTAATACTCCTGCCCCGAAAGGCAAAGGAAAGAAGCCGTGAACCGCGCCGGGTTTGGCGGAGGCTCCAACCGTTGAGAGGATGGAGCGATGACGGCGAAGAAGACGGCGGCGAGCTACTCGCCTGAGGTTCGGGAGCGGTCGGTGCGGCTGGTGCTGGACGGCGCCGGGGAGCATGGCTCGCAATGGGCGGCGATCGGCTCGATCGCGGCGAAGATCGGCTGCACGGCGGAGACGCTGCGTCGCTGGGTCCGGCAGGCCGAGCGTGACCGCGGCAAGCGTGCCGGGCCCACGAGCGAGGATCGGGATCGCATCAAGGCGCTGGAGCGGGAGAACCGCGAGCTGCGCCAGGCGAACGAGATCCTGCGCAAGGCATCAGCGTATTTTGCCCTGGCGGAGCTCGACCGCCGGTCGAAGCCATGATCGCCTTCATCGACGATCATCGGGGCGTGTACGGGGTCGAGTCGATCTGCCGGGTTCTGCCGATCGCCCCGTCCACCTACCACGCCCATGCCGCGCGCCGCGCCGATCCCACTCTGGGCTCGGCCAGGTCGCAGCGGGACAGCATGCTGCGGGCGGAGGTGCGGCGGGTCCACGCCGAGAACTTCGGCGTCTACGGCGTGCGGAAGGTCTGGCGCCAGCTCGGCCGCGAGGGGACGTCGGTCGCCCGCTGCACGGTGGCGCGGCTGATGCGCCAGATGGGCCTGCGCGGCGTGGTGCGTGGCAAGGAGACCAGGACGACGGTGCCCGACAAGGGCGCGCCATGCCCGGCCGACCGGGTAAACCGGCAGTTCCTGGCGCCGCGGCCGAACCTGCTCTGGGTGTCGGACTTCACCTACGTCGCGACCTGGCAGGGCTTCGTCTACGTCGCCTTCGTCATCGACACCTTCGCGCGGCGGATCGTCGGCTGGCGGGTGTCGCGCACCTCCCATGCTGGCTTCGTCCTGGATGCCCTGGAGCAGGCGCTGCATGACCGGCGGCCTGTCCAGGGCATGGGGCTGATCCATCACAGCGATCGCGGGGTCCAATACGTGTCTATCCGCTACACCGAGCGCCTGGCGGAAGCGGGCATCGAGCCGTCGGTCGGCAGCGTCGGCGACAGCTACGACAACGCGCTGGCCGAGAGCGTCATCGGCCTGTTCAAGACCGAGGTCATTCGGCGCCGCGGCCCGTGGCGCAGCCTGGAGGGCGTCGAGTTCGCCACCCTCGAATGGGTGGACTGGTTCAACAACCGCCGCCTCCTCGAGCCGATCGGAAACATCCCGCCCGCCGAGGCGGAGGCGCGCTACTATGCCGCCCAGGAGGCCATAGCCCTGGCGGCCTGACTCACGCCAAACAGCCTCCGCCAAACCCGGCGCGGTTCACCGCGATCTCAGACGCGGCCGTAGGTATCCTCGATGCGGACGATGTCGTCCTCGCCGAGGTAGGAGCCGGACTGGACCTCGATGAGGGTGAGGGGGATCATGCCGGGGTTTTCCATGCGATGGACGCAGCCCAGCGGGAGGTAGATGCTCTCGTTCTCGCGCAGGAGCACGCGCTCGCCGTCGCGCTCGACGATGGCGGTGCCGTTGACCACCACCCAGTGCTCGGCGCGGTGGTGGTGCTTCTGCAGGGAGAGCTTGGCGCCGGGGCGGACGGAGATCTTCTTCACCTGGAAGCGGCTGCCCAGGATCAGCCCCTCGTAGTGGCCCCAGGGGCGGTAGACGCGGCGGTGCTCGGTGGCCTGCGGCACGCCGCGGGCCTTGAGCCGCTCCACCAGCTTCTTGACGTCCTGCGCCCGCGCCCGCGGCATCGCCAGCACCGCGTCCTCGGTCACCACCACCACCGCGTCGGTCAGCCCGATCACCCCGGTCAGGATGCCCTCCGAGCGCACGAAGCAGCCCTGGGCGTCCAGCAGCTCCACCGGACCCGTCGTCGCGTTGCCCGCCGCGTCCTTGGGCGAGACCGCCCACAGCGAGTCCCACGAGCCCACGTCCGACCATTCCAGCGACAGCGGCACCACCGCCGCATGCGGCGTCTTCTCCATCACCGCATAGTCGATCGAGACCGACGGCGCCGCCCGGAACGCCTCCGCCCCCAGCCGCACGAAGTCCAGGTCGCGCACCGCCTGCCCCATCGCCGCCCGCACCGCCGCCAGCAGCTCCGGCTCCAGCCGCTCCAGCTCCGCCAGCCAGGTCGCCGCGCTGGCCACGAACATGCCCGAGTTCCACAGGTAGCGCCCGCTCTCCAGGAAGCCGCGCGCCGTCGCCGCGTCGGGCTTCTCCACGAAGCGCGCCACCCGCTGCACCCCCGCCACCCCCTCCAGCGGCGCCCCCGCCTCGATGTAGCCATAGCCCGTCTCCGGCGCCGTCGGCCGCATCCCGAAGGCCACGATTGCCCCCGCCCGCGCCGCCTGCGCCGCACGCTCCACCGCCGCGTGCAGCGCCGCGAGGTCCTCCATCACGTGGTCGGCCGCCATCACCCACAGCACCGCATGCGGGTCCTCCTCCGCCGCCAGCAGCGCCGCCGCCGCAATCGCCGGCGCCGAGTTGCGCCCCTCCGGCTCCAGCAGGATCCGCGCCCCCGACACCCCCGCCTCGCGCAACTGCTCCGCCACCAGGAAGCGGTGCGGCTCCGACGCCACCACGATCGGCGCCGCAAACCCGGGCCCCGCGCCCCGCGCCGCCGTCGCCTGCAGCATCGTCGCCTCGCCCCCCAGCGGCCAGAACTGCTTCGGATACCCCTCCCGCGACAGCGGCCACAGCCGCGTCCCCGTCCCCCCGCTCAAAATCACAGGCACAAGCTTCGGCTCGGCGGGGGTCGGCGCGGGATGGCTCATGGTCGGCAATTCCTCACGGGCGGGGTTCGTCGGCCCGGGCATGGGCCCGGCGCGGGAAGGAAGGGGCAGGAAAACAGGGGGTGGCGGTCAGGAGGCGGCCACGACGCCCAGCGGCCGATCGTCGGAACGGGCCGCCGGGGCGGCCTCCAGGGACCGGCGGTAGAACTCCACCAGGTCACGGTAGCAGGCGGCCGCCGAGAAGCGCCCGGCGGCGATGGCCAGGGCACGCGCGGCATAGTCCCGGCGCAGGGCCGGATCGTCGAGGAAGGCCAGGACGGCGCGGGCGAAGTCCTCGGGCGCATCGGCCACCACCAGCCCGCCCCGCACCTCGTCCTCGACACCCTGGACGGTCACCGTGGTGCCGACGACCGGCTTGCCGTGGCCCATCGCCTCGATCAGCTTGATCTTCAGGCCGGAGCCGATGTGCAGCGGCGAGATCACCACCGGCGCCTCGCGGTAGAGCGGGTCGAGGTCGTCCACCAGGCCGAGGAAGCGCACCCGCGGCGCCCCTTCCGGGAAGGCCTGGGCGATGGTGCCGGCGACGGCCAGCTCCGCCTCCGGCCGGGCCGCCAGGATCAGCGGCCAGACGGAGTCGAGGAACCACCGCATCCCCAGCACGTTCGGCGCGGCGGCGCTGCCCACGAACAGCAGGCGCTGTCCCTCGCCCGGCTGCGGCGCCGCCACGGTGCGCACCGCCATCGGGGCAAGGATCACCTGCCGGTCGGGCGGCAGCGCGGCGCGGATCGTCTCCGCCTCCGTCGCCTGGATCGCGACGACGGCGTCGGCCTGCGCCAGCAGCGCGATCTCCTGCGCGAAGGTCAGGTCCGACAGCGCCTCCCGCGTGCCGGCCGCGGCGAACTGGCTTTCGCGGCTGGAGAAGAGGTCGTGCATGACGATGGCGCTGGGCGCGTGGCCATCGCCGCAATGGGCCGCGCCCTCGGCCAGGAAGACGTAATCCGCCAGCACCCCGTCGCAGCGGCCCTGCGACTGCGCGGCGACATAGGAGAAGTCCTCCGCCTGCCAGGGCACGCCGATGGCGTAGGGGGCGGGCTTCACCGGCGGGCCGAGGCGCAGGCCGGCCTTGGCCGCCAGGCGCTGCAGCACGGTCAGCCCGGCGCGCCAGGCGATGCGCGGGTCGCGGGCGACGATGCGCCGCCCCACCCGGAACGAGCCACGGATGCTGACGGAGCGGAAGATGTCCATCTCCGGCTTCAGGGTCAGGACGGGCATGCGGCCGAACACCGCCGGCGAGGGGCAGAGGTAGTGCACGTCGAACCCCGCCTCGGTCAGCGCCTCGACGATGCTGAGGAGATAGGTCGAGCTGCCGTTGGTGCGCCCGACCACGCGCTGGCGGGACAGCAGGCAGATCGACGGGCGGCGCCTGTCCGCTGCGGCGGCGCTCATCCCGCCGCCCCGCCCCGGGCGACCGCCCCCGGATGGGAGGGCCAGTCCTGTCCCTGGATCGTCATTGGTATCGCCAGCCTGCGCATCCCGAATTCTTGCTGCATCGCAGCAATGCCTCTTTGCCGCTTTCGCCGGACGGCGCAAGCCCTTTCCGCCTTACCCGCCAGGGTAGCATGGCCCGGGCCGGGCGACGCCCCCGGCGGGCGCGGCATATCATTGCTGTTGGGTACCGACATCATGCTCCCGCCGTCTGCCCACTTGGCTCTCGCGGGAATTTTCGGAAAGCATTTCATGGTGATGACACCCTGGCCGCGCGGCGAAGGGTGCCGATCGGCTCTGGACGGCAACGGCCGGGCGACGCACCCTGCGGCGCATGGAGAACGCCGTCCCCAGCGAGATCGCCGCCAAGTACGAGATTCGCGGCACGCTGGGGGCCGGGGCCATGGGCACCGTGCTGGATGCCTTCGACCGGCTGATCGAACGACGGGTCGCCATCAAGCTGGTGCGCCTGCCCCCGGGCGGCGACACGGAGGGCGACGAGTCCCGCGCCCGCTTCCGGCGCGAGGCCCAGGCGGCGGGGCGCCTGTCCCATCCGGCCATCGTCGCCGTCTACGACTACGGCGAGAATGCCGACACCGCCTGGATCGTGATGGAACTGGTCGAGGGCGGCTCGCTGAAGGACCGGATCGACCGCAAGGAGCGGCTGCCGCTGCCCGAGGTCGTGCGGATCATGGAGCAGGCGCTGGGCGCCCTGGCCTATTCGCATGGGCGCGGCGTGGTGCATCGCGACATCAAGCCCGCCAACATCATGCTGTCCGGCGACGGGGCGGTGAAGATCGCCGATTTCGGCATCGCGCGGCTCGAGAACTCCTCGATGACGCAGGTCGGCACGGTGATGGGGACGCCCAGCTACATGTCGCCCGAGCAGTTGCGCGGCGAGCCGGCGGACCTGCGTACCGACATCTGGGCGGCGGGCGTCGTCCTGTACCAGCTGCTGACCGGGGAGAAGCCGTTTCCGGGCGGCCTCTCCTCGGTGATGCACCGGGCGCTGAACACCGAGCCGGACCCGCCCTCGATCCATTCCGTGACGCTGCCCCGCGCCCTCGACGCGGTGGTCGCGAAGGCCCTCGCGAAGCGCCCGTCCGACCGCTACGCCAGCGCGCTGGAGATGGCCCAGGCCATCCGCGTCGCGGCGGAGACGCCCGATGCCCCGGCCGGCCCCTTCGCCGGGGCGGGGCCGCTGCCCGGGCTGGACGACGCGACGATGGTGGCGACCGTGCCGCCCCGGCCCGGCGGCGCCCCGCCCCCCGGCCCGGCGCCCGCGCCGCCCGCGTCGCCTTCCGGGACGAAGCCGGCCTCCGGCGGGCGCGGCGCGCTGCTGGCAGGCGTGGCGGCGGCGGTGCTGCTGGCCGGCGGCGGCGCGGCCTGGTGGTTCACGCGCGGCGGCGATGATGTGCCGCCATCGGTGCCGTCCCTGCCCGCGCCGACACCCGCCCCCGCTCCGGTGCCGCAGCCGGCGCCCACGCCTGCTCCAGCGCCCAGCCCTGCGCCGACGCCCGCGCCAACGCCGACCCCCGCCCCGTCTCCGACCCCCACGCCGACGCCGACCCCCGCGCCGATGCCGGCACCAGCGCCCGCTCCCGCCCCGGCCCCGATACCCCTGCCCGTTCCGACCCCTGCCCCGGCGCCGCGCCCCACACCGGCACCCGCACCCACACCGGCACCCGCACCCACGCCGGCTCCTGCCCCTGCGCCCACTCCCGCGCCAACGCCGACGCCCACCCCGGCGCCGCGCCCCGCACCGGTCCCCGCTCCCACGCCGGCCCCTGCCCCCGTCCCGTCACCCGTCCCAACGCCCGCGCCGGTGCCCACTCCCGCGCCGACGCCGGCACCCGCCCCGACCCCCATGCCGCCCCCCGCCGCGCCACGCGCCACCCGCGCCGACTTCGCCACCGCCGCGCAGGCGGCGATCGCCGCGACGCCCTGCGCCCTGCTCTCCTTCACCGCGGAAGATTCCGGCGCCACCATCGCCGGCGTGCTGGCACGAGGCGGCGAGACGGCGCTGCGCGAGTCCCTGGCCCGTAGCGGCGTGCCGGTGGACGCCATCCGGCTGCGGCTGCAAGGCTTCCAGGGCCCCTACTGCCCCGTGCTCGACGCGTTGCGCCCCGTGCTGGCGGCACCCGACGCGCGGCCCTTCGTCAGCCTGGTCGGCCAGCCGCCGCTGGCGCGGGGAGAGCTGCTGCGGCTCGACATCGCCATGCCGGAGACGCCCTCGCAGCTCCAGCTCAGCTACCTCACCAGCAGCGGCGACGTCGCGCAGCTCGTTCCCGGCGAGGCGCAGCCGGCCGGGGCACGCATCCGCAAGGGCGAACCGAGCCAGGGCTTCCCGGGCTGGGAGGTGGACGAACCCTTCGGCAGCGACCTGCTGCTGGTGCTGACCTCCGACCGCCCGCTCTTTCCCCAGGCGCGGCCGCAGGTCGAGCCGCTCGCCGACTGGCTGCCCGCGCTGGATTCGGCGCTGCGCCGGATTCGGCAGGAGGGCGGGCGGGTCGCGATCCGCCCGGTGGTGGTGGAGACGGTGGCGCGGCGCTGAGCCGCGAGGACCGACCCGAGGCGCCAGGCACCGGCATCCGTCCCGGCCCGCCCCCTCCGGCGGCGCGCATCGCGGTCACGCGGCGCAGCACCGCCGCACCCCGGCAGGCCGCGGCCCCCTCGGGCCCGGCAGCCTGGGCGGCGCTCATCGCGGCCGGGTCAGAGGGCGTCGAGCAGCAACGCCAGTTCCGTCAGCAGGAGAGAGGTGGACAGGCCAAGGACGCCGGCCAGGAGGATCTCGCGCAACACGCGCCGGGCCGGGCGGCGGTGGGGGGAGGACAGGCAGGCCGGGAGGGGCAGGCTCATCATGCCCATAAGCAAACATGAACAAATCAAGAACACAAGACTCATCGCAAGGCCGTCAGGGTGCATGGTCTCGATCATGGCCGCAGCATGGGAGCCGCCAGGTGAAGGAAGCGTCTACGGCGCCGGCCGGACAGGCCGCCCCCGTCCGGAACGCTCGCCCCTCTCATACGGACGGCAGGATGCATTGATCCGTGCCAGCGGGGTGCCGGTTCCCCGGGGGCAAGGCGCTGCCTCGCCCCCGTACCCCCACTCCGCCAGGACCCTGCGGGCCCTGGACCCAAAGGGCGCTGCCGCGGGACAGCCTGACACGGGGTCGAGGCGCCGAGGAGCCATGCTCCTCGGCGGGTACGGTGTCCGTTCTCGCTGACGCGCTCTGAACCTTTTTCGGAGTCCCGCCTGTCCGAGCTCCGTCAGGGTGCAGCCCGCAGGCTGACGCCTACCGGAAGCACCAGACTCCCAGCGGGGACCGGGGCCCGCTTGTGGCCCCGGCAGGGGAGGGTCTGGGAGGGGACGGCGTCCCCTCCCGGTCCGACGCCCGAGCACGCAGAACAGCGGGTCATTCCACCGGCCGGATCAGGTCCCGGCCGACCGGCGCGACAGTTCGGCCACCGCGATCTCCACCAGTGCCTCCGGCGCCAGCGAGACGTCGAGCGGGATCACCCCCTCCTCCGGGTCGGGGATCTCCAGCGTGGCGAACTGGCTCGCGATCAGGGAGGCCGGCATGAAATGCCCCTTCCGCGCTGCCTGCCGCGCGGCGATCAGGGCCTGCGGGCCGGTCAGGTGCAGGAACGCGACGCCCGGGCAGGCGGCGCGCAGGCGGTCGCGATAGGCCCGCTTCAGCGCCGAGCAGGTCGCCACCCCACCCGATTCGCTGGCAAGCCAAGCCCCGATCGCCGCCAGCCAGGGGGCGCGGTCGTCGTCGTTCAGCGGCTGGCCGGCCGCCTGCTTGGCGATGTTGGCGGGCGGGTGGAAGTCGTCCGCATCGCCGAAGGGCAGGCCCAGCCGGTCGGCGAGCCCCTTGCCCACCGTGCTCTTGCCGGCGCCGGAGACGCCCATCACCACCACGCGCAGCCGGGGAGGCATGCCGCCGCTCACCGGCTGGCGGGGGGCTGCGGTGCGGCCGGATGCCCGCCCGACGCGCTGGGGGGCACGGTCCCGGCCGTCGCCGGGGGCTCGACGTGACCGCCGAAGGCGTGGCGCATCGCCGAGAGCGCCCGGTCGGCGAAGGAGGCCTCCTGGCGCGAGCGGAAGCGGGCATAGAGGGCGGCGGTCAGCACGGGGGCCGGGGTGCCCGTCTCCACCGCCTCCTGCACGGTCCAGCGGCCCTCGCCGGAATCGCCGACGCGGCCGGCATAGGCCGCCAGCGCCGGGTCGCCCGCCAGCGCCTGCGCCGTCAGGTCGAGCAGCCAGGAGGCGACGACGGAGCCGCGGCGCCAGGCCTCGGCCACGTCCGGCAGCGGGATGTCCAGGCCGTGCGTCTCGTTGGCCGCGCGCAGCAGGTCGAAGCCTTCGGCGAAGGCCTGCATCATGCCGTACTCGATGCCGTTGTGGATCATCTTGGCGTAGTGCCCGGCGCCGTTCGGCCCGGCATGGACGTAGCCGCGCGGCGGACGGGGGTCGCCCGTGCGCCCCGGCGTCGGGGCGGCGCTTCCCTCGCCCGGGGCGAGCGCGGCGAAGACGGGGTCGAGGCGCTGCACCGTGCCGGCCGGGCCGCCGATCATCAGACAATAGCCGCGCTCCAGCCCCCAGACCCCGCCCGAGGTGCCGATGTCGAGGTAGTCCACGCCCTTCTCCGCCACCTCGGCGGCGCGACGGCGGGAATCCTTCCAGTTGGAGTTGCCGCCCTCGATGATGCAGTCGCCGGCCGAGAGCAGCCCGGCCAGCTCGGCCACCGCCCCCTCCGTCGCCGCGCCCGCCGGCAGCATCACCCAGACCGTGCGCGGCGCCTCCAGCTGCGCCACCAGCCCGGCCAGCCCGTCCGCGCCGCGCGCGCCCTCCCCCGCCAGGGCGGCGACGGCGGCCGCGTCGCGGTCCCACACCACCGCCTCGTGCCCCGCGCGCAGCAGGCGGCGGGCCAGGTTCGCCCCCATCCGCCCCAGCCCGACCATCCCGATACGCATCCCGAAGCTCTCCTGCCCGGACCTCGGCCAGTCCGGGGACCGGGGCCGGGGACCGGGGACCCGTCGGCCGCCGGCGACGGGCCGGCGGCTGGACGGGTCCCGCGCGCGGGACGCTTGGCACGGCCGCCCCGGCCCCCGCAAGGCAGGCCCGGCCGCCCGGCCCTCCCGGGGCGGGCGGTCCCGTGGCCGGGCGGGGCGTCCGCGCGTGGCGGGACACCGCCGGCCGGGGCCGCGGGCCCCGCCTTCCCATGGTCGCCGACCGTATCAAAGGCCAGCCTGGGTATCTTCCCCGGCACGAGGCTTGCTGTACCTTCGATCCATGGTCGCAAGAGCCTTTGACGAGATGAACGACGACGGAGAGGTCCGCGCGCCCTACGCGGCCTTCGCCCGTTACCTCGACGCCCATGGCAGCGAGGGACTTGAGGTCAAGCGGCGGGAGGCGGAGGCGCTGTTCCGGCGCATCGGCGTCACCTTCGCCGTCTACACGGAAGGGGGGGACCCGGAGCGGCTGATCCCCTTCGACGTGGTCCCCCGCATCCTGTCGAAGGCGGAGTGGGACAGCCTCGCCACCGGCCTGGAGCAGCGGGTGCGGGCGCTGAACGCCTTCCTGCAGGACGTCTACAACGAGGGGCGCATCCTGAAGGAGGGGATCATCCCCGCGGCCCTGGTCCTGGAGAACGAGGGCTACCGCAAGGAGATGGTGGGCTTCACCCCGCCGGGCGGGGTCTGGACGCCGATCTCGGGCATCGACCTGGTCCGCACCGGGCCGGACGCCTTCCACGTGCTGGAGGACAACTGCCGCACCCCGTCGGGCGTGTCCTACATGCTGGAGAACCGGGAGGCGATGCTGCGCCTCCTGCCCAACCTCTGCGCCGCCCACCGCATCGCGCCGGTCAGCCAGTACCCGCAGGAACTGCTGGAGACGCTGAAGTCCCTGGCGCCGCCCACCTGCTCCGACGGCGGGCCCACCGTGGTCGTCCTCACGCCCGGCCCCTACAACAGCGCCTACTACGAGCACTCCTTCCTCGCCGACGAGATGGGGGTGGAGCTGGTGGAGGGCGCGGACCTGCTGGTGCGCGACGACACGGTGTACATGCGCACCACCGCCGGCCCGAAGAAGGTCGACGTCATCTACCGCCGCATCGACGACGAGTTCCTCGACCCCGAGGCCTTCCGCCCGGACAGCGCGCTGGGCGTCCCCGGGCTGATGCGCGCCTACCGCGCCGGCCGGGTGGCGCTGGCCAACGCGCCGGGCGCCGGCGTGGCCGACGACAAGGCCGTCTACCCCTACGTCCCCGCCATGGTGCGCTTCTACCTGGGCGAGGAACCGATCCTGCAGAACGTGCTGACCTACATGTGCTCGCGCGACGAGGACCGGGACTACGTGCTGTCGAACCTCGACAAGCTGGTGGTCAAGCTGGCGCGCGGCTCCGGCGGCTACGGCATGCTGGTCGGGCCGCACGCCACCCAGCCGGAGCGCGACAAGTTCGCGACCCTGATCCGGGAGAATCCGGACGACTACATCGCCCAGCCGACGCTGGCGCTCTCCACCGTGCCGACGCTGGCGGACGGCAAGCTCGCGCCGCGCCACGTGGATCTGCGCCCCTTCGTCCTGTTCGGGCGGGAGGTGCGGATCGTCCCCGGCGGGCTGACCCGCGTGGCCCTGCGCGACGGCAGCCTGGTGGTCAACTCCTCCCAGGGCGGCGGCACCAAGGACACCTGGGTGCTGCAGGAGGGGCCGAGGCAGTCCATGGGACCGGACGGCATGACGCAGAGCATGGGCGGGATGACCCAGGCGATGAAGCCCATGGCCCCGATGGCCCCGCCGCCACCCGGCGGGCCGGCCCCGGGTGGGGAGGCTTCCGCCTGATGCTCGCCCGCACCGCCGACAGCCTGTTCTGGCTGGGCCGCTACTCCGAGCGCGCGGGGAACATCGCCCGCGGCCTGCATGCCAGCGTCCGCATGTCCTCCATCAGCCCCGGCGAGGGGGAGACGGCCGAATGGGCGGCGCTGCTGCTCGCCTCCGGCACCGACCCCGACTTTCGCGCCCGCCAGCCGGAGGCCTCCGGCCGCGCGGTGGTGGAGTGGCTGACGCTGGACCACGAGAACCCCTCCTCCATCGCCTCCTGCCTCGAGGCGGCGCGGCGCAACGCCCGTGCCGTGCGCACCGCCCTGACGGTGGACATGTGGGAGGCGGTGAACGACACCTGGATCGAGCTGCGCCGGATGGGCGGCGAGGCTGTGCAGGACGACCGGCTGCCGGGCTTCCTGGACTGGGTGAAGGCGCGCAGCCTGGCCTTCAACGGCGCCGCGGCGGACACCATGCTGCGCGATGATTCCTGGCGCTTCACCCATCTCGGCACGATGCTGGAGCGGGCGGACAACACCGCCCGGCTGCTCGATGCCCGCCATGCCTCCTTCTCCGCCCCCGAGATCGAGGGGCAGGTGCAGTGGCAGGCGGTGCTGCGCTCCGTCGCCTCGCTCCGCGCCTACCAGTACCTCTACCGCAGCCGGCTGGAGCCGGGGCGGGTGGCGGAGCTGCTGCTGCTGCGCCGGGAGATGCCGCGCTCGCTGCGCTTCTGCTACGGCCGGGTCGACCGGACGCTGGCGGAGATCGCCGCGGCCGATGCCAACCTGTGCGGCGACTGCCGGGAGCTGTCGCAGGCCCTGCTGGCCCGCTGCGACGACAACGTCCGGGTCGAGGAGGTCATGCGGCGCGGGCTGCACGAGTTCCTGACCTCGGTGGTGAACGACAACATCCGCCTGGGCGCCGAAATCGGCCGCTGCTTCCTGATCGGCTAGGCGGCCCCCAGGGAGGCGCCGCCCGCGAGGGGCCGCGCCGCGGGTCCCGCCGCGGCCACGGCGCTGTCCCCGGCAGGAAATTCCGCATCCATAACAAAACAGGAAACCTGCCCGCTCCCGGGGCGGCATCGGGACGGGCGGCTTGCACCGGGGCCCGGCTCCGCCTGCCGGGCCGGCCACTGGCCCCGGCCAGACCGCCAAGGTCGCTGGCAGGCTGGAATCACGGCTTTTTCCGCACACCCAGCCGCCGCCACCCGCCGTCGGCCGTCGGCCGGTCGCGACAAGGTGAGGTCCTGCCGGAGCGAACTTTTCCCCGCGCGGACGTTCTTCCTGCAAACCGAGGCTGGGTCGTTCCTACGGCCTTTTCGGTCTTTTAGGAATACGTTCTTGTTTCCACAGGCCACCATGGGCTGCTAGGCCCATGGGCCATGACGCCCGCGAGCAGCCTGTCGGTGCCCCCGCACCGGCGACGAGACGCGGCGTTCCCGTGCGAGACGCCGAGGAGCGCCCTCCATTCCAGACCCGCCACAGGGCGGGGCCGCCTCAGATCGACAACCCGCCCGCTGGAAAAGCGGGCCGTCACCGGCTGCGTCCTCGGCGCCGCCACCCTCGCCGCCGGCCTGCTGGCCTCCCAGGGCGCCCGGGCGCAGGACGCGATGGCCAGCCCCCGCGCCGCCTGCCTGGACGCCGCGCGGCAGGCCGAGATCAACCACGGCCTGCCCCGCGGCATCATGGTCGGCATCGCCCTGGCCGAGTCCGGCCTGCATGCCTATGCCCTCAGCATCGGTGGCCGGGCCCACTTCCCGTCCAACATCGACGACGCCCGGCGCCTCTACCGCAACGCGGGCGGCCGCTCCGTGATGGCCGGCTGCATGCAGATCAACGCCCGCGCCCATGCCCGCAACAGCGACTGGCCGCTCGACCCGGTGCGGGCCGCCGACTGGGCGGCGAACCACCTGCGGGTGATGTACGACCGCACGGGCGACTGGGGTGACGCCATCCGCCGCTGGAACGGCGGCTCCCCGCGCGTGGCCAACCGGCTGGTCTGCAAGGTCCAGGCGAAGATCCAGGCGGAGAACCCCGGGACCCGTGTCCTGGCCGACGAGCGCTGCGGCGCCTCCTACGCCCGCGACCGCCGCAACGGCGAGGCCCTGCTGGAGATCGCCGAGGCGTCCGAGCGCTGAGCCGGGTGGGCGGCGGCGGCCGCCCACGGGTTCCCCAAGGGTCGTCGCCGGCCCTGCGGCCACGGTGGCCTCCCCAGGGTTGCCCCCATGGTTGCCCCCCGGGCGCACGCCCCCATCTCCGATGGGCATGGCTCCCCACCCCCAGGACTGGATCCGCGTCACCCCCCTCGGCCTCTGGTGCGAGCCGGGGGATTTCTACGTGGACCCGGCCCGCCCCGTTGCCCGGGCCGTCATCAGCCACGGCCATGCGGACCACGCCCGACCGGGGCATGACAGCGTCCTCGCCACCCCCGCCACCCTCGCCATCATGGCCGCCCGCATGGGCGATCGGGCCGGGCGGGAGCGCCTGGCGCTGGAATACGGCCGCTCCCTGACCCATCGCGGCGTGCGGATCACCCTGGTCCCCGCCGGCCACGTCCTCGGCTCCGCCCAGGTCGTGCTGGAGTGGCAGGGCAGCCGCATCGTCGTCTCCGGCGACTACAAGCGCGCCCCCGACCCCACCTGCGCCCCCTTCGAGCCGGTGGCCTGCGACGTCTTCGTCACCGAGGCCACCTTCGCCCTGCCGGTCTTCCGCCACCCGCCGGCCGCGCACGAGATCGCCCGCCTCCTCGCCAGCCAGCGCCTCTTCCCGGAGCGCGCCCACATCGTCGGTGCCTATGCCCTGGGCAAGACGCAGCGGGTGATCGCCCTGCTCCGCCAGGCCGGCTACGACCGCCCCATCCACCTGCACGGCGCGCTGCGCACCCTTTGCGACCTGTACGAGCGCCTGGGCACCCCCCTCGGCCCGCTGGAGCCCGTCCCCACCGGCCTGAAGCGCGGTCACCCGCCCATCCTAGCCGGCGAGATCGTCCTCGCCCCGCCTTCGGCCGAGGCCACCCCCTGGGCCCGCCGCCTCGCCGACCCCGTCACCTGCGCCGCCTCCGGCTGGATGACCGTGCGTCAGCGCGCGAAGCTGCGCGGCGTCGAGCTGCCCCTGGTCATCAGCGACCACGCCGACTGGGACGAGCTGCTGGCCACCTGCGTCGAGGTCCAGGCCCCGGAAGTCTGGGTCACCCACGGCCGCGACGACGCCCTGGTCCACGCCCTCGCCAGCCGCGGCATCCGCGGCCGCGCCCTCCACCTCGTCGGTCGCGACGAGGACGACGACACCCCCGAGCCCCCCGGCGTCGGCGGCCATGCCAGCACGCCCGGCGAGGACGCCGCACCGGTCGGCAGCGGCTTCGCCGAGGCGGTGGCGGCATGACGGCGGACGTGGGCGCCCGTGACTCGCAGGGAGGGCTCCGCCCCCCTGCACCCCCCGCCAGGAGCAGAGCCCCTGGACCCCTATTCGTAAAAGAGCGGCGCTGCCGGAGAGGAGGTCTCCTCGACGCGGCTACGCCGTCGAGGAGACCTCCTCTCCGGCAGCGCAATTATGAAAGGGGGTCCAGGGGCTCTGCTCCTGGCGGGATGGGTGTGGGAAGGGCAGCGCCCTTCCCACGGGCCACGCGCGCCCACGCCCGCCCATGAGCCTCCCTGCCTTCGCCGACCTGCTGGAACGGCTGGTCTTCACGCCCGGGCGGCTGGCGAAGCTGGCGCTGCTGCGGCGCTGGTTCGCCGAGCAGCCGGACCCCGACCGGGGGGTGGGGCTGGCGGCGCTGACGGGGGAGCTGGTCTTCACCGCGGCCAAGCCGATGGTGATCCGGGACCTGGTGGCGCAGCGGGTGGACCCGGTGCTGCTGGCGCTGTCGCACGATTATGTGGGGGATTTCGCCGAGACGGTGGCGCTGATCTGGCCGGAGAGGCCGGGACGGAACGCGCCGCCGCCCTCGTTGAGCGAGGTGGTGGAGGGGCTGGAGCTGGCCTCGCGCGCCGAGGTGCCGGGGCTGGTGGAAGGGTGGCTCGACAGCCTGGATGCGGGCGGGCGGCTGGCGCTGATCAAGCTGGTGACGGGCGGGCTGCGCGTGGGCGTCAGCGCCCGGCTGGCCAAGACGGCGCTGGCGGAATGGGCCGGGCAGCCGGTGGAGGAGATCGAGGAGGTCTGGCATGGCGTCGCCCCGCCCTACCTGCCGCTGTTCCGCTGGCTGGAGGGGCGCGGCGAGCGGCCGGACCCCAAGGACGCGCCGGTGTTCCGGCCGCTGATGCTGGCCCATCCGCTGGAGGCGGCCGACCGGCCGGCGGTGGAGGCGGAGCCGGAGCGCTGGCGGGCGGAGTGGAAGTGGGACGGCATCCGCGTGCAGCTCTCCGCCACACCCGCCGGGCGGCGGCTGTGGTCGCGCACCGGCGAGGACGTGTCCAACGCCTTCCCCGAGATCGTGGAGGCGATGGAGTTCCGCGGCGTGCTGGATGGCGAGCTGCTGGTGGTGCGCGACGGGGCGGTGGCGCCCTTCTCGGACTTGCAGCAGCGGCTGAACCGCAAGGTCATCACCCCGAAGCTGCAGGCCGACTTCCCGGTCGGCGTGCGGCTCTACGACCTGCTCCTGGACGGCGAGGAGGATCTGCGCCCCCTGCCCTTCGATGCGCGGCGGGAGCGGCTGGAGGCGTGGTTCGCGCGGGTGGGGCCGGCGCGGATGGACCTGTCGCCGCAGATCGCCTTCTCCTCCGTCCATCACCTGGAACGACTGCGCGAGGGGGCACGCGCCGCCTCGATCGAGGGGCTGATGCTCAAGCGCGCCGACAGCCCCTATGTCGCCGGGCGGGTGAAGGGGCTGTGGTGGAAGTGGAAGCGCGCCCCGCTCTCCGTCGATGCCGTGCTGATGTACGCCCAGCGCGGGCACGGGAAGCGCTCCTCCTATTATTCCGACTACACCTTCGGCCTGTGGCGCACCGATGCCGACGGGGTGCGGGAGCTGGTGCCGGTAGGCAAGGCCTATTCCGGCTATACCGACCAGGAGCTGGTCTGGCTCGACCGCTGGGTGCGGGAGCACACCACCGGCCGCTTCGGCCCGGTGCGGGAGGTGGAGAAGGCCCTCGTGCTGGAGGTGATCTTCGACGCCGCCCAGCTCTCCAACCGCCACCGCTCCGGCGTCGCCATGCGCTTCCCCCGCATCGCCCGGCTGCGCCGCGACAAGCCGGCGGCGGAGGCGGACGTGCTGGAGACGCTGATGGCCATGGTCGAGGGGCGCGAGGAGGAGATGGCGGCCGGATGAAGGGCTCCGGGACCGGCGGCGTGCCGCGGCGCCCGGGCATGGGTACGGGCATGGGCCGGCCCCCTTGCCCGGGCGGCCTGGCCGGATAGGGTCTCCCCCCGATCGGGAGGGACCATCGGGATGCGCATTCTCGTCCTCGGCGCCGGGGCGCTGGGCGGCTATTTCGGCGCGCGGCTCACCCAGGCGGGCGGCGACGTCACCTTCCTCCTCCGCCCCGCCCGCGCGGCGCAGGTCGCCCGCGACGGGCTGGCGGTGGAGAGCCCGCTCGGCGATGCGCGCCTCACCGTGCCGGTGGTGACGGAGGCGGGGCCGGGCTTCGACCTCGTGCTACTGACCTGCAAGGCCTACGACCTCGACGCCGCCATCGAGGCCATCCGCCCGGCCGTGGCGGCGGGGGCCGCGGTGCTGCCGGTGCTGAACGGGCTGTCGCATCTCGACCGGCTGCGCGGCGCCTTCGGGGCGGAGGCGGTGCTGGGCGGCCTCGCCAAGATCCAGGCGGTGCTGGCGCCGGACGGCACCATCCGCCACCTCGCGCCCTGGTCGAGCCTGACCTACGGCGAGCCGGACGGCCGCCCCTCCGCCCGGACGGAGGCGCTGCACGCCCTCGCCACCCGCGCCCCCGGCCTGACGGCGGAGCTGGCGCCCGACATCCTGGCGCGGATGTGGGAGAAGCTGGTGCATCTGGGCACCGTGGCGGCGGGCACGGTGCTGTTCCGCGCCAGCATCGGCGAGATCGCCCGCGCGCCCGGCGGCACGGCGCTGATGCAACGGCTGCTCCGGCGCAACATCGCCATCGCGGCGGCCGAGGGCTTCCCGGTTCGCGAGGGCTTCCTGGCCGAGTACGATGCGCTGATGGCCGACACCACCAGCGCCTACACCGCCTCGATGCTCCGCGACCTGGAGGCGGGCGGCCGCACCGAGGCGGAGCACGTCCTGGGCTTCCTGCTCGACGCCGCGCGCCGCGCCGGGATTGCCGACGAGCTGCACGAGGCGGCGCTGGTGCATGCGCGCGCCTACGAGCAGCGGCGGGAGGTGGGGCGGCTGCCCCAGGGGAGCCAATCTGGGGGGAGCCAAGCCGGGGGGCGCCAGGCGTGACCGAGAGCCACACCCTCACGGACGGCACCCTGACCGCGACGGTCGCGGCCCAGGGGGCGGAGCTGCACTCCCTGCGCGACGCGGCGGGCGCGGAATGGCTGTGGCAGGCCGGGCCGGAATGGCCGCGCCATGCGCCGATCCTCTTTCCGGTGGTCGGGCGGCTCTCCGGCGACGTGCTGCGGCACGAGGGGGTGGACTACCCCATGGGGCAGCACGGCTTCGCCCGCGACCGGCGCTTCGAATGGCTCTCGCGCGGGCCATCCGCCTGCGCCCTGCGGCTGACGGACGACACCGCGACGCGCGCCGTCTACCCCTTCGCCTTCCTGCTGGACGTCGCCTATGCCATCGAGGGCGGGGCGCTGTCCTGCACCGTCACCGTGCGCAACCCGGCCGAGACGCCGCTCCTCTTCTCGGTCGGCGGGCATCCGGGCTTCGCCTGGCCGCTGCCGGGGGGCGGGGAGAAGACGGCGCATTCGCTGACCTTCGGCACGCCGGAACCCGGCCCCGCCCAGGGCGTGCGCGAGGGGCTCCTGCACGGGACGCATCCGCTGCCGGGGGACGGGAAGACCCTGCGGCTGGACGAGTCCCTCTTCGCCACGGACGCCATCGTGCTGCTCGGCGCCCGCTCGCGGTCGATCCGCTACGCCGCCGATTCCGGCCCGACGCTGGAGATGCGCTGGGACGACTACCGCGACCTCGGCCTCTGGTCGAAGCCGGGCGGGGCGCCGTTCCTCTGCCTGGAGCCCTGGCGCGGCCATGCCAGCCCCTTCGGCTGGCAGGGGGAGTTCGCCGACAAGCCGGGCGTCGTCACCCTCCCGCCCGGCGAGGCGCTGCGCCTGCGCTGGTCCGTGCGGCTGTTCCCCTGATGCCGCCCATCTCGACCCTGTCGCGGATCGCGCTGATCCTGGTGGTGATCGCCCTGCTGCTGCGGATGGCGATGCAGTACATGGGCTGAGGCTCCGGACCATGATCCCCGCTCACGGTGGCGGGGACCATGGTCTGGCCCTCTGTTCTGTCGCGCGATTCATGCCTCCGGTGATTCCACCTGCGGCGATCGCGCTCTGGGGGCCGGCGACCCGGCACGGGCGTCGGGGGGGAGGAAGGCGGATGCGCGTCGGGGTGATCGGTCTGGGCAGCATGGGCATGGGCGCCGCCCTGTCCTGCCTGCGGGCGGGGCTGGAGACGGTGGGGTGCGACCCGCGCCCGGAGGCACGCGACGCCTTCGCCGCGGCCGGCGGCGCGGTGGCCGACAGCGGCGGCGCCCTGCCGGAAGGGCTCACTGCCCTGGTCGTGCTGGTGGTGAACGCCGCCCAGACGGAGGCGGCGCTGTTCGGGCCGGAGGGCGCCGCGCCGCGCCTCGCCCCCGGGGCGGTGGTCGTCTCCTCCGCCACCATGTCGCCGGACGAGGCCCGGCGGCTGGCGGGCATGGCGGAGGCGGCGGGGCTGCTCTGGCTGGACGCGCCCGTCTCCGGCGGCGCGGCGAAGGCGGCGGAAGGGGCGATGACCGTCATGGCCTCTGGCAGCGCGGCCGCCTTCGACGCGGCGGCGCCGGTGCTGGAGGCGGTGGCCGCCAAGGTCTGGCGGCTGGGCGAGGCGCCCGGCCTGGGCGCCACGGTGAAGGTGGTGCACCAGCTCCTCGCCGGGGTGCACATCGCCGTGGCCGCCGAGGCCATGGCGCTGGGCATCAAGGCCGGGGCCGACCCGCGCACGCTCTACGAGGTGGTGACCAGCGCCGCGGGCAATTCCTGGATGTTCGAGAACCGCATGGCCCGCGTGCTGGAGGGCGACGACGCCCCGCGTTCGGCCGTCGACATCTTCGTGAAGGACCTGAACCTGGTCGTGGACATGGCGCGCGGCCTGCGCTTCCCGGCCTTCCTGGCGAGCGAGGCGCTGCAGCTCTTCACCGCCGCCTCCGCCATGGGCGAGGGGCGGGCCGATGACGGCTTCGTCATCCGGGTCTGGGAGAGGCTGGCGGGGATCGAGCTGCCGGGGCGGAAGGAAGGGTAGCGCCCGACCCTTTTTGTTGCGATATCGTTCTTTCGCCGTGGCCCCCATCCCGGGGTTCCCGCGCCGGATGGGGAGTCCCGCCATGCCCGGCCCCTCTGACGCCGCGGCCGAGATCGCGGTGCTGACCCTGCGGCACGAGGCATGGCAAGGCCGGTACTTCACGGCCCGGGCGGAAGGGCTGCTGCAGAAGCGCGGGGAGATGGAGGAAAGCCCCTTCGCCTTCCTGCGCGGGTCCTTTCACCTCTGGCCACAGGTCTGGACGCTGTTGCCGCCCGAGGTGGCGCAGGCGGGGCCGATGCTGCTCGGCATCGGCGACACCCATCTGGAGAATTTCGGAACCTGGCGCGATCCGGAGGGGCGCGTCGCCTGGGGGGTGAACGACCTCGACGAGGCGGCCGTCCTGCCTTTCGCCAGCGATCTCGTCCGCCTCGCCGCCAGCTTCCTGCTGGAGAAGGAACGGTCGGGGGAGAAGATCCTCGTGGACCGCAGGCAGGGAACGGCCGCCTTGCTGGAGGGCTACCGGCAGGGGCTCGCCGGGCCGGCGCAGCCCTTCATCCTGGAGAACCGGCATCAGGAACTGCGCGACCTCGCGATGGTACGGGGCAAGGCCGCCGTGTCCTGGTGGGACAAGTTGCAGCGAAAGATCGTCCCGGCCGCCATTCCGGACGAGTTGCGCGACCTGCTGCTGACCCACCTGCCGCCGGGTGCCTCCGTGGTCCGGCTGGGGCTGCGCGAGGCAGGGCTGGGCAGCCGCGAGCGGCCGCGCTTCGCGGTCATCGCGGAATGGGAGGGCGGCTTCGTGGCGCGGGAGGCCAAGGCGGCGGCGCCCTCGGCCGCCCTGTCGGGGCAGCCGGTCGCCGATCCGCTGGCCGAGCATGCCCGGCTGCACCTGCTGGCGCGCCGCACGCGCGACCCTTTCCTGCGCCTTCTGCCCGGCAGCCGGCCCGGCACGGGCTGGGTGGTCCGACGCCTCTCCCCGGAATCCGACAAGATCGAGGTCGACGCGATCGAGGCCGAGGGAAAGGCGGAGAAGGCCGCCCGGCGCCAGTCCCTGCTGCTGCGCGCGATGGGGCAGGAGGTGGCGAACATCCACCTCGGCGCCGCCAGCGAGGCCGTCGCCTTGCGCCAGGCCCTGGCAACGCTGGATGCCAGGGCGGGCTGGCTGCTCGACGCCGCCTGCCTCGCCGCCGAGGCCGTGACCGCGGGCCACGCGGCCTATCGCGCGGCACGTGGCCGGGGGTTGCTGCCGCCCCACCCCTGACGGGCTTCCGGTGCCCCGGCGTCGCCGGCGCCTGCTGCCGCCATCCCTGGTCGGAACGCCGGAACGTGGCGTCGGGCTCTGGGGAAGACCCTGCGCATCCGGCCGAGGGGCGCCGCGCCGGGCAACCCTGGCCCCGCGCCGGATGTTGCACTGCGGAATCCCCGCGGCAACGGCCGACCGGGGGCAGCACCGGGATCATCACCGCCCCATGAGCCTTCTCGCCCAGCTCGCCGCCCGCGCGCGGCCTGCCTTGTCCTCTCCTGTCCGTTCCGCGCCGCTGGCCTCCTCCGCCGGGCCATGGCTGATCGGCGGCGCCGTGGCGCTGGCGGCGACGGCCCTGGCCAACCACGCGTTGGCGCGGCGGGCCGAGCGGCGTTGCCCCCCGGTCGGCCGCTTCGTCGAGGTGGACGGCGTCCGGCTGCACTACACCGACCGTGGCGAGGGGCCGCCGGTGCTGCTGCTGCACGGCAACGGCACCATGGTGGAGGACTGGCTCATCAGCGGCCTGCCGGCGCGGCTGGCGCGCCGCCACCGCGTGATCGTTCTCGACCGCCCGGGCTTCGGCCACAGCGAGCGGCCGCGCGACCGCCTCTGGACGCCGCAGGCCCAGGCCGCGCTGGTGGCCGGGGCGCTACGGCGGATCGGGGTGGAGCGGCCCGTGGTGGTCGGCCATTCCTGGGGCACGATGGTTGCCCTGGCCCTGGCGCAGGAGCATCCGGAGGCGGCGTCGGGGCTGGTGCTGGCCTCCGGCTACTACGTCCCGACCTTCCGCAAGGACGTGCTGCTGATGTCGCCGCCCGCCATCCCCATCCTCGGCGACGTCCTGCGCTACACTCTCTCGCCGCTGCTGGGGCGGCTGATGCTGCCCGCCATGATCCGCAAGCTCTTCGCCCCCGCCCCGGTCACGCCCGGCTTCCGGGACGGCTTCCCGCGCGAGATGGCCCTGCGCCCGTCGCAGCTCCGCGCCGCGGCGGAGGATACGGCGCTGATGGTGCCGGGCGCCGCCTCGCTGCGCCGCCGCTACGGGGAGATGCGCCTGCCGGTGGCGATCCTGGCCGGCGACGGCGACAAGGTGGTGGAGCTGCGGCAGGCCCGGGCGCTGCACGCCGCCCTGCCGGACGCCACGCTGGAGGTGGTGCCCGGCACCGGCCACATGCTGCACCACCTGGCCACCGAACGGGTGGCGGAGGCGGTGCTGCGGCTGGCCGGGCAGGCGGAGGTGCCGCGCCGCCTCGCCGCGGCGGCCTAGCCCCGGCCACCCGGCGTGGGGTGCGTCCGTTCCCCGGGGGCAAGGCGCTGCCTCGCCCCCGATACCCCCACTCCGCCAGGACCCTGCGGGCCCTGGACCCGATTGGCGCTGCCGCGGGACAGCCTGCGACGGGGTCGCGGCGCCGAGGAGCCATGCTCCTCGGCGGGCACGGCCGTCGCCCTTGTGGACGACCATGACGCTTCTTCGGAGTTCCGCCCTTTCGTGCTCCGCCAGGGTTCAGCCCGCAGGCTGACACCCACCGCGCAGCACCCCCCTCCGCCGGGGTCCGGGGCCCGGCCTCGGGCCCCGGCGGAGGGGGGCTCGGGGGAGGCAGCGCCTCCTCCCGATCCGGCGCGGGAACAACGCGCCGTGCGTCTCCCGCACAATCCCCTGGCAATGCGGGGCGCGGGGGGGCATATAGCGCCGCGCAGGGTGCGGCCGGACCGGTCGCGCCCGCCTTCCGCGTATGCGGCGGGCTGACGGATGGAGCCGCGCTGCGGCGTTTCCGGCCACATGGTTCCTTGCCGCGACTGGACGCCGCGGCCTTCCATGCCGCCCGAGACGCCGGGCACCCGTACCCCCGGGGAGACCGGGGGGCGGGCCGACGGCGAACCCCCCGCAGCCTCCGTGTCCGCACCACCGCCCCGCCCGGATCGCCGGGGTGCCGGGGCCGACAGGACGCACGCATGTTCGACCACTACTACCGCAAGGATATCGCCTGGGGCGGCAAGACCCTGACGCTGGAGACGGGCAAGGTCGCCCGCCAGGCGGACGGGGCGGTGCTGGCCCGCCTGGGCGACACCATCGTGCTGTGCACGGCGGTCGGTAGCCGCTCGGTGAAGCCGGGCCAGGACTTCTTCCCCCTGACCGTGAACTACCAGGAGAAGGCCTTCGCCGCGGGCAAGATCCCCGGCGGCTTCTTCAAGCGCGAGGGCCGGCCGTCGGAGAGCGAGACGCTGATCTCGCGCCTGATCGACCGCCCGATCCGCCCCCTGTTCCCGGACGGCTTCCGCAACGAGGTCCAGGTGATCGCGACGGTGCTGTCGCACGACCTGGAGAACGACCCCGACATCGTCGCCATGGTCGGCTGCTCCGCCGCCCTGACGCTCTCGGGCATCCCCTTCTTCGGCCCGGTGGCCGCCGCCCGCGTCGGCTACATCGACGGCCAGTACGTGCTGAACCCGACCGCCGAGCAGCGCAAGCGCTCGGTGCTCGACCTCGTCCTCGCCGGCACGTCCGAGGGCGTGCTGATGGTCGAGTCCGAGGCGCAGGAGCTGACCGAGGAGGTGATGCTGGGCGCGGTGGAGTTCGGCCATGCCGGCTTCCAGCCCGTCATCCAGGGCATCATCGAGCTGGCCGAGCACGCCGCCAAGGAGCCCTGGGCGCTGCCCGAGCCCTCCGAGGCCGAGCTGCTGCTGAAGAACCGCATCACCGAGCTGGGCCGCGCCGACATGGCCGTGGCCTATACGGAGACGCAGAAGCTCGTCCGCCAGAACAAGGTGGGCGCGGTGAAGGCGAAGGTGCTGGAGGCGCTGGCCGCCGAGGGCCTCGACACCGCCGCCGCCAAGGGCCTGCTCAAGGAGCTGGAGGCGGACGTCGTCCGCAACAACATCCTCGACACCGGGCTGCGCATCGACGGCCGCGACACCAGGACCGTGCGCCCGATCGTGGCCGAGGTCGGCGTGCTGCCCCGCGCCCACGGCTCCGCGCTGTTCACCCGCGGCGAGACCCAGGCCTTCTGCGTGGCGACGCTGGGCACGGGCCAGGACGAGCAGATCATCGACGCGCTCGCGGGCGAGTACCGCGAGAACTTCATGCTGCACTACAACTTCCCGCCCTACTCCGTGAACGAGACGGGCCGCATGGGCTCGCCGGGCCGGCGCGAGGTCGGGCACGGCAAGCTGGCGTGGCGCGCCATCCACCCGCTGCTGCCGGAGAAGGACAAGTTCCCCTACACCCTGCGCGTGGTGTCGGAGATCACGGAAAGCAACGGCTCCTCCTCGATGGCCACCGTCTGCGGCACCTCGCTGTCGCTGATGGATGCGGGCGTGCCGCTGAAGCGCCCCTGCGCCGGCATCGCCATGGGCCTGATCAAGGAGGATCGCGGCTTCGCGGTGCTCTCGGACATCCTGGGCGACGAGGACCACCTCGGCGACATGGACTTCAAGGTGGCCGGGACGGAGCAGGGCATCACCTCGCTCCAGATGGACATCAAGATCACGTCCATCACCTTCGACATCATGAAGACCGCGCTCGCCCAGGCGAAGGACGGGCGCATCCACATCCTGGGCGAGATGGCCAAGGGCCTGACCGGGGCGCGCACCGATGTCGCCGCCAACGCGCCCAAGATCACGGTCATCAACGTGCCGAAGGAGAAGATCCGCGAGGTCATCGGCACCGGCGGCAAGGTGATCCGCGAGATCGTCGAGCAGACCGGCACCAAGATCGACATCGAGGATGACGGCACGATCAAGATCGCGTCCAGCAGCCCCGAGGCGACCCAGGCCGCGATCGACCGCATCAAGGGCATCACCGCCGAGGCGGAGATCGGCACGATCTACAACGGTACCGTGGTGAAGACCGCCGATTTCGGCGCCTTCGTGAACTTCCTCGGCGCCAAGGACGGCCTCGTCCACATCTCCGAGCTGGCCAACGACCGCGTCAACCGCACCACCGACATCGTCAACGTGGGCGACAAGGTGAAGGTGAAGGTCATCGGCTTCGATGACCGCGGCAAGGTGAAGCTGTCCATGCGGGTGGTCGACCAGGCCACCGGCGCGGACATCACCGAGCAGGTCGGCACCCGCCGTCCCCGCCCCGAGGGCGAGGGTGGCGAGGGTGGCGAGGGCCGCCGGGACCGTGGCGACCGCGGTGACCGGGGGGGTCCCCGCCGCGACCGCGGCGACTTCCGCGAGGGCGATCGCGGCCCGCGCCGCGACCGCGGCGACTTCGCGGCCGAGTAACACGCAAAAGTGAGCATGCCGGCCGGGCGCCCCCTGACAGGGACGCCCGGCCGGACCATATCCGCACACCTTGGTTGCAGGACGGGACCGGGCTGCCGTGAAGGCCATCAACGCGATACGCATGGGGGGGGTGGACGTGCTTCCCCTGGTCGAGGGCGGCAAGGGCGTCAGCGCCTCCAACGGCGCCTCCTGTGGCGGCTGGGCCTCGGCCGGCGGCGTCGGCACCTTCTCGGCCGTCAACGCCGACAGCTACGACGCCGAGGGGCGGGTGATCCCCCAGCTCTACCACGGCAAGACCCGGCGCGAGCGGCACGAGGAGCTGGTGGCCTACGGCATCGCCGGCGGCATCGCCCAGGCCAAGGAGGCCTATGAGCGGTCCAACGGCCAGGGCCGCATCCACGCCAACATCCTGTGGGAGATGGGCGGCGCGGAGCGCGTCATGCGCGGCGTGCTGGAGGGGGCCAAGGGCCTGATCCACGGCGTCACCTGCGGCGCCGGCATGCCCTACAAGCTCGCGGAGATCGCGCGCGAGTACCAGGTCCACTACTACCCCATCGTCTCCTCCGGCCGTGCCTTCAACGCGCTGTGGAAGCGCGCCTACCACAAGGCGAAGGACTGGCTGGGCGGCGTGGTCTACGAGGACCCCTGGCTGGCGGGCGGGCATAACGGCCTGTCCAACAGCGAGGACCCGCGCCGGCCCGAGGACCCCTACCCCCGCGTGCTGAACCTGCGGAAGGTGATGCGCGAGGCGGGCATGGGCGACACCCCCATCATCATGGCGGGCGGCGTCTGGTGGCTGGAGGAATGGCAGGACTGGATCGACAACCCGGAGCTGGGGCCCATCGCCTTCCAGTTCGGCACCCGCCCGCTGGTGACGCGCGAAAGCCCGATCCCCGACGCCTGGAAGCAGCGCCTGCTGACGCTCAAGCCCGGCGACGTGTCGCTCCAGGCCTTCTCGCCCACAGGCTTCTACAGCAGCGCGGTGCGCAACGACTTCCTGCGCGAGCTGGAGGGGCGCAGCGAGCGGCAGGTGGCCTATACCTCCGAGCCGATCGGCGAGCATTCCGCCCGCTACGGCGTCGGCCCGCGCAAGCGGCCGGTCTTCCTGGTCCCCGGCGACCTCGACCGCGTGCAGGGTTGGGAGGCGAGCGGCTTCACCGAGGCGCTGCGGACCCCCGACGACACGCTGATCTTCGTCACCCCCGAGGAATCGCGCGAGATCCTGGCTGATCAGGTCGCCTGCATGGGCTGCCTGTCGCAGTGCCGCTTCTCCAACTGGTCGCAGCACTCCGAGGACTACTCGAACGGCAAGAAGGCGGACCCGCGCAGCTTCTGCATCCAGAAGACGCTGCAGGACATCGCCCATGGCGGCGACACGGAGAACAACCTGATGTTCGCCGGCCACAACGCCTATCGCTTCGGGCAGGACCCGTTCTACTCGAACGGCTTTATCCCGACGGTGAAGCAACTGGTCGAGCGGGTGCTGACGGGCCGCTGACCTGCCCCCACCTGCGAGAAGGGCCGCCTCCCGATCCCGGGGGCGGCCCTTTTTCGTTTACGGGACTGCGGTGGTGAGAACCCGGGCCGGCCATGCGGGCGGCGGGATGTCGTGGCCTGTCGCGCCTGATGCCCCGGCGTCGGCACCGGGAGGGGACGCCGTCCCCTCCCAGACCCTCCCCTGCCGGGGCCACAAGCGGGCCCCGGACCCCGCTGGGAGTTGGTGCTACGTGACTGCCGTCAGCCTGCGGGCTGATCCCTGACGGCACGCGGACAGGCGGGACTCCAGAAAGTCTTTGAAGGCGTCAGCGAGCGCGAACACCGGTCCCGCCGAGGAGCCAAGCTCCTCGGCGCCTCGACCCCGACGCAGGCTGTCCCGCGGCAGCGCCCCTCGGGTCCAGGGCCCGCAGGGTCCTGGCGGAGTGGGGGTACGGGGGCGAGGCGGAGCCTTGCCCTCGGGCCACGGGCGCCACGCCAGCAACGGTCGGCGCATCGCGCCGCGCGTATCAGTCCTCCCGCCGGAGTGGCGCGTCGGCCTCGTCCCGCAGGCTCGGGGTCAGTTCCCGGCGCAGCCCGTCCACCATCTTCTGGGCCGCGGGCAGTTGGCGGCCGGCCGGCGCGTAATGCGGCCGGTCCAGGGCCGCGGCCACGTGCTGGGCCCGGGCCTCGACGGCCTTGCCATGGAGCATGCGGAGGTTGTCACGGGAGTTCATGGCGGTTTCCTCTTCTGCCGTGCGTCCAGGGCCAGTTGGGCATGGCACGCGTCGGGGTGAAGACCCGGGCGGATGGATGTTGCCGCTTGCTCCGCGCGTCAGAGTCGCCGCCCCGGCATTCCCGGCGGACGGGTGCTCTCAGGCCGCATGCGATTCCTGTGCGACGGCCCGGCGCAGGGCCTGCAACAGTCCCTCGCGCTTCACGGGCTTGGGGAGATAGGCGTTCATGCCGGCCTCGTAGCACTGCCGCTCGAATTCCGGGCCGACCGCCGCGGTCAGGCCGAGGATGGGCGCGTGCTGGTTCGGCCCCGGCGTCGCCCGGATGCGGCGCGTGGCCTCCAGCCCGTCCATGATCGGCATCTGCACGTCCATCAGGATCGCGTCGTAGGCCGACTCCGCCGCCAGCGCGACCGCCACCAGCCCGTCCTCCGCCACGTCCACGCGGCAGCCGAAGCGGTCCAGCAGCGCCTGGACCAGTAGGCGGTTGGTCGCGTTGTCCTCCACCAGCAGCAGGCGCCGCGGCATCCCCGCCTCGGCGGCGGCCATGGGCCCGGCCGGCTCCAGGGCCGGCGGGGCGGGGGCTGGAGGGGGAAGCGGCGCGGGCTGCGGCGCCCACGGCGCCACGGCGCCACGGCGCGCCGCGAGCGCCTGGATCACCGACCCGGCGAGGAGCGCCGGCAGGGGCGGCTTCAGCAGGATCGCATCGGCGGCCGCCCGGCCCTCCGCCGTCGGACCCGGGTTCGCGGAGCGGCCGGTGCAGAGCACCAGGGCCGGGCGTCCCAAGGCCGGATCGTGCTGAAGCTGGGCCAGCAACTCCGGCCCGGCGGCGCGCTCGTCCAGCAGCAGGGCGGCGAAGGGCGTGCCCCGGCGGGTGGCGACGCGCAGCAGGGCCAGCGCCTCCGTCTCGCTGCCGGCGGCGAGGCAGGCCGCCCCCAGCCCGCCGAGCTGGCCCACCAGGATATCCCGGCGCCGCGGCAGCTCGTCCAGCACCAGCAGGCGCAGCCCCGCCAGGGCGCCCCGCCCGGCCGTGTCCTGCCGCCCCGCCCCGGGCTCCGTGCCGCCGGACGCAGCCTTCCCCAGATCCAGGGTGAAGGTGAAGACGCTGCCGCCGCCGGCGCGCGGCGCGGCGGCGATGCCGCCCCCCATCTGCTCCACCAGCTTGCGGCAGATCGCGAGGCCCAGCCCGGTGCCGCCATAGCGCCGGGTGATGGAGGCATCGGCCTGGGTGAAGCGCTCGAACAGGTAGGGCACGCGCCGGGGGTCGATGCCGATCCCCGTATCGGTGACGTTGCAGGTCAGGCGCCAGCCCTGCCCCGTCCGGACCAGGCCGAGGCTGATCTCGATCCACCCCGTCTCGGTGAACTTGATGGCGTTGCCGACCAGGTTGAACAGGATCTGCCGCAGCCGGCCGGGATCGCCCACCACCTTCGGCGGCAGGCCCGGCGGCAGGCTGACCAGCAGGGCCACGCCCTTCGCCTCCGCCCGACCGGCAAAGAGCTCGACGATGGTGGAGAGCTCGTGCTCGATGCCGAAGGGGATGCGCTCGTAGCGGATCGCTCCGGCCTGCAGCTTCGAGAAGTCCAGGATGTCGTTCAGCACCAGCAGCAGGTGATCGGCGCTGGCCTGGATGGCGTCGGCGTAGCGCCGCTGCACGCCATCCAGCGGCGTGTCCAGCAGCAGCCCGGTCATGCCGATCACGCCGTTCATCGGCGTGCGGATCTCGTGGCTCATGGCCGCCAGGAACTCGTCCTTGGCCTCGGTCGCGGCGCGGGCGTCGCGCTCGCGGGCCGCCAGCTCCTGCCCCTGCCGCCGCAGCGCCTCCGCCTGGCGGGACATCAGCGTCAGCGCCACCAGGATCAGCAGCGCGAGGGCGGCCACGCCCACCGTCAGCGAGGCGCTCAGCCCCCGCATGCTCTCATAGGCGTCCTCGCCGCGCTGCGCGACCTCGACCACCAGCAGGCCGCCCATCCGGCTGCGGACATAGGCGGCGAAGACGTCCTCGCCATCCTGGTCCAGCCCCGCCCAGCGGCCGCTCTCCTGCCCCAGCTCCTCCGGGCGGAACGGCCAGGCGGCGGGATTCGCCTCGCCCACCCCCGTCAGGCTGCCATCGGAGCGCGCCAGCAGGATGCCGGAGCCGGAGTGGATGCGGACGATGACGCCGAAGGCGGCGGCGGAACGCCGGCTCAGGGCCACCAGATGGGCCGGGTCGATAAGGGCGACGGCCGCGCCGTAGAACTCCCCGCGGGAGCCGCGGATGGCCCTGGCCAGCGGGATCAGCCAGGGCGCGGGACGCCCGTCCGCCGGCGGCCCGATCCCCTGCGGCTTGCTCAGCTCCCTGGCGGAGGCTCCGGAGCGCAGCCGCCGGAACCAGTCCCGCTCGCCCAGGGACTGCGAGCGCAGGTTTGCATCGGTCGCCATGGTGACGATGCCGTTCTGGTCCAGGAGCAGCACGCCCTCCAGCTGCGGCATGTCCCGGGTGCGGTCCGCCAGCCCGTGGCCGGCATTCACCGGGTCCACCACCGCCCGCTCCGCCAGGTCCGTCAGCACGAGGTCGACCGCCTGCAAGGCGCGGCTGAGCTGATCGGCCAGCGTCGCCGCCACGCCCTCGGTCAGGCGCTCCGCCGTGACGGCGGCCTCGTGGCGGCTGCGCTCGATCAGGACGACGTAGATCGCGGCCAGGCAGAACCCGAGCAGCACGGCCGTGGTCGCGAAGAGCCGCCAGGGATGCGCGTCCACGGCGCGGGCGGCGCCCCGCCGGGAGCGGCCCTCCCTGCGACCGGCCTCGGGCGCCAGGACGGCATGGCCGTCCACCATGGCCGGGTGGCGGCTGTCGGTTCGGCGTGTCGGCCCGACCGTGACGGTGCCGCCGCCAGCGGCGTTGTCTGCGGCCAGCACGGTGCCAGTATCGCATGAAAGCCTCGCCGGGCGAGACACAAACGGCCAGGAATACGAGCATGATGTGAAAATTCTCCATAAAGTAGGAAAATTCTCGCTGAATTCCATTCGAGGTTGTGGATTTGGCGCCCGTGGCCTGCCGCTTGACCGTCAGCCCCCCTCGCCGCAGCGTCGCCCACCGTCCGCCCTGGGCGCTGCGCAGGGGCCCATGGGCGCCACCATCCACGAATGCCGGAAGCCATGACCTCCTCCACCAGCACCGACGCACCCGCCGCCTCCGGGGCCCTGGCCGGCCTCACCGTGCTCGACCTGACGCGGGTGCGGGCGGGCCCGACCTGCGTCCGGCAACTCGCGGACTGGGGCGCGCGCGTCATCAAGATCGAGACGCCGCCGGGGCTGGAGGGGGGCGACCCGATGGGCGGCCCGCGCGCCGGCTCGGACTTCCAGAACCTGCACCGCAACAAGCGCGGGCTGACCCTGAACCTGAAGGCGCCGGAGGGGGTGGCGGTGCTGAAGCGCCTGGCCGCCACGGCCGACGTGGTGGTGGAGAACTTCCGCCCCGACGTGAAGCACCGGCTGGGCATCGACCACGCGGCGCTGTCGGCGGTGAACCCGCGCCTGATCTATGCCTCGATCTCCGGCTTCGGACAGGACGGCCCTTATGCGAAGCGGCCGGGCTTCGACCAGATCGCCCAGGGCATGGGCGGGCTGATGTCGATCACCGGCCAGCCGGGCCAGGGGCCGATGCGGGTGGGCATCCCCGTGGCCGACCTCTGCGCCGGGATCTTCGCCGCCCAGGGCATCCTGACCGCCCTGCTGGAGCGCGAGCGCTCGGGCCGCGGGCAATGGGTGCAGACCTCGCTGCTGCAGGCCCAGATCTTCATGCTCGACTTCCAGGCCAGCCGCTGGCTGATGGAGGGCCAGGTGGCGAAGCAGGCGGGCAACGACCACCCGACCGCCATCCCCACCGGCGTCTTCCCCACGGCCGACGGGCACATCAACATCGCCACCACCGGCAACGCCATCTGGCGCCGTCTCTGCGAGGCGCTGGAGGCGCCGGAATGGGCGGAGGATGCGCGCTTCGCCGACGGCCCCGCCCGTTCCGCCAACCGTGCCACGCTGAACGCCCTGATCGCGGAGCGCACCCGGCAGCGGAGCGGCGCCGATTGGGTGGAGCGGCTGAACGCCGCCGGGGTGCCCTGCGGCCCGATCAACAGCATCGACCAGGTCTTCGCCGATCCCCAGGTGCAGCACCTGGGCATGGCGCAGAACCTCGACGCGGACGGCCGCGAGGTCGCCTACGTGGCACAGCCCTTCACCCTCTCCCGCACGCCCAGCCAACTCACCCGCCATCCGCCGGCCGCCGGCGAACACACGGCGGAGGTGCTGGCCGAGGCCGGCTACAGCGAGGAGGAGATCGCGGCGCTGCGGACGGCCCGGGTGGTCTGATCCGCGCGGCGTGATGCGTTGATCCGTGCCGGCGTGGTACCCGTGGCCCGGGGGCAAGGCTCCGCCTCGCCCCCGATACCCCCACTCCGCCAGGACCCTGCGGGCCCTGGACCCATTTGGCGCTGCCGCGGGACAGCCTGCGACGGGGTCGCGGCGCCGAGGAGCCATGCTCCTCGGCGGGACCGGCCGCCGCCCTCGCTGACGCCTGTGATGCTTTTTCAGAGTCCCGCCTGACCACGTTCCGTCAGGGTTCAGCCCGCAGGCTGACGACAGCCACGAAGCGCCAGACTCCCAGCGGGGTCCGGGGCCCGCTTGTGGCCCCGGCAGGGGAGGGTCTGGGAGGGGACGGCGTCCCCTCCCGGTCCGCCGCCGGAACACCACAGCGCGACCGGTCAGGTCATCCCGCCGCCGGTATGACAGGGCTCGCCGCATCGGGGGCGTTGCCCGGCAGCCGGCGGCCCGGCGCTCCCCGGCCCCATGGCCTCAGCCCGGCCCCGGATGCGGCGGGCAGCCCGGCGGCTCCCGTTTCACCCCGGGGGTTACGTCAGAGATTCGGTTCGGCTGACGAAACGGGGCTGGCATCCTCCTTTCGGATGATCTCAACCTGTCTGGCCTCGGCTAGACTGACGCCGTCCCGTCCCCCACCGCGCAGGAAGACCTTGTCAGCGCCCTTACGGTCCGAGACAGACCCGGCCTTACCCGAAGCGCTGGCGCTCGACCTCTACGCGGCGCTGGCCGAGGACGCCGACCTGGGAGTCCCCCTCGCTGCCCTGGCTCGCAGCCTGGGCGCCGATACCTCCGTCACCTTCGCCCTGATGCTCGACGGGCCGCAGGTCCTGCGGGGGGAGAGGCTGGCGATGATGAACATCGACCAGGCCGCCGCCCCTGAGTACCAGGCCCACTGGATCCACCGCGACCCGCGCATGGAGGTGATCGCCGCGCTGCCGCCGGGCGTGGCGAATCTGGAGCGCATCCTGCCGGGCGAGGCCTATGCCCGCACCCCCGTCTGGAACGAGTTCACCAGCCGCCGCATCGGCTCCTTCCACTGCATGGCGGCGACGCTGGAGCAGCAGGGGGAGATGCGAGCCTGCTTCGGCGCGTACCGGACGCGTCAGCGCGAGCCGTTCGGCCCGCGCGAGGAAAGCCTGCTGAACGCGGTCTATCCGCATCTGCGGCGTGTCATCACGGCGCGCAGCCGCCTCACCCTGCCGGATTCGTCCCTGCGCATGGCGATCGACACCCTGCCGCACGGGGTGGCGATCCTCTCGCAGGATGGCCGGCTGCTGCACGCCAATGCCCAACTGCAGCGGATGTCGGAGCTGAACGACGGCTTCACCCTCAGCCAGCGCGGCCTCTACTGCGCGGAAGCCAAGCCGCGCCGCAACCTCGCCCATGCCATCGAGGCGACGCTGGCGGCGGCCCAGGGCAAGGTCCACCTGCTGATCGATGCCGGCACGGTGGCGATCCCGCGTCCCTCCGGCGCCGCGCCCTGGCTGGTCCAGGCCGTGCCGCTGCTGCCCCGCGAGCGGCTGCCGAGCTGGCTCCAGGCCGTCGGCCCCGCGCCCTTCCGCGGCGTGATGCTCCTGGTGACGGATGCCGAGGCGCGGCTCGGCCCCTCCATGGCGCTGCTGCGCCAGATGCTGGGGCTGAGCCCGGCGGAGGCTGCCCTCGCCTCCGCCATGGTGCGCGGCATCAGCGCGAAGGACTTCGCCACGCGGCGGGGGCTCTCGCCCGGGACGCTGCGCGGCCAGCTCGCCGCGCTGCGCGCCAAGACCGGCTGCCGGCGCCAGGCTGACATGGTCAGCCTGATCAACCGCCTCATCCCGCCCTGAGCGGCTGCCGGGGAGGCTCCCTCCCCGGCGGCGTCAGAACCCTTCCAGCACCGCCTTGCCGCGCATCCGGCCGCTCTCCACGGCGGCGTGGGCACGGATCAGGTTGCCGGCGTCGATGCGGCCGAAGCGCTCCCCCAGGGTGGTGCGCAGCGCGCCGGCATCGACGAGGTGCGAGACCTCGTCCAGCAGCCGGTGCTGGGCGATCATGTCCGGCGTCTGGAAGACCGGGCGGGCGAACATGTATTCCCAGGCGAGCCGGCCGGCCTTGGGCTTCAGCTTCTGCACGTCCGCCCCGCCCAGCTCGTCGATCAGCCCGATGGTGCCCTGCGGCGCCAGGATCTCGGCCAGGGCGTTCCAGTGCCGCGGCGTCTCGGTGGTCGAGAGGATGTAGGGGAAGGCGACCCGCAGCGCCTTCGCCTGGGCCACCAGGTCGCTGGAATGGTCCAGCACGTGGTGCGCGCCCAGCTCCCGGCACCAGGCCTGGGTCTCGGGGCGGGAGGCGGTGGCGACCACGGTCAGCCCGGTCAGGCGGCGGGCGAGCTGGATGGCGATGGAGCCGACGCCGCCCGCGCCGCCGACGATCAGCAGCGCGCCGCTGTCCACCGCGCCCAGGCTGGGCGCCTTGCCGCGGGCGATGCCCATGCGGTCGAACAGCACCTCCCAGGCGGTGATGGCGGTCAGCGGCAGGGCCGCGGCCTCGGCGAAGGACAGGCTCCTGGGCTTGGGACCGACGATCCGCTCGTCCACCAGCTGCAGCTCGGCGTTGCTGCCCGCCCGGTCGATCGAGCCGGCATAGAACACCTCCTGCCCCTTGTGGAACAGCCGCACCTCGGGCCCGACCGCGCGGACCACGCCGGCCGCGTCGAAGCCCAGCACCCGCGGCTCCCCCGCCGGGTCGGCGTTGCGGCGGATCTTCGTGTCCACCGGGTTCACCGCCACCGCCCGGACCTCGATCAGCAGGTCGTGGCCGCGGGGGGCCGGGGGCTCCGGCAGGGTGATGTCCTGCAACGCCTCCGGATGGTCGATGGGGTGGCAATGCGTGTAGGCGATGGCCTTCATCCGCTGGGTCTCCTTGCCCAGTGCGAGCTTGCCCCGTCCGGGGCCGCATGGGCAGATAGCGACGTGTCCCCGGCCGCGCGAGCAGGCACCGTTCCGTCTCCCCGGGGACAGGAAGGATACCGGATGCGCCACGCAAGCTATGCCCGCCCCGGCCGCGCCGTCGAGGTGGGCCGGGGCGCTCCGTGATCCCGCCGGGCGGGACGCTGCGGGCCGAGGCGCTGGCCGCGCCGCCCCTGCCGGGGGAGGAGCCCGGCCGGCGCGGCGGCTGGGCCGCGGCGCGGCGGCGGCTGCGCGAGCTGTACTACGGCAGCTCGGAGGCGGCGCACCGCTTCCGCTATGCGCTGGTGGGGCTGGATGCGGTGACGGTGGCGTTCATCGCCACCACCTCCTTCCTGCCGCGCAACGCGGTGGTGCAGGTGGCGGACGTGCTGCTCGGCCTGGTCCTGCTGGCCGAGTTCGCCGCGCGGCTGGCGGCCGGGACGCGGCCCTGGCGCGACCTGCTGCGGCCGCTGAACCTGGCCGACCTGGTCGCCGTGGCCTGCTTCCTGATCCCGCTGGCCGGAGAGGGCGCGGCCTTCCTGCGCGCGCTGCGGCTGCTGCGGATGCTGCGGTCCTATCAGCTGGTGCGCCGGCTCCGGGGGGACGTGCCGGTGTTCCGGCGGCATGAGGAGGCGATCGTCGCCTCGGCCGACCTGCTGGTGTTCATCTTCGTCATGACCGGGCTGGTCTACGAGACGCAGCACCGGACCAACCCGGCGATCGGGAACTACGCGGACGCCCTGTACTTCACCGTCACCGCCCTGACCACGACCGGCTTCGGGGACATCACCCTGCCCGGGACGGGGGGGCGGATGCTGACGGTGGCGATCATGTTCTGCGGGGTGACGCTGTTCCTGCGGCTGGCGCAGACGATGTTCCGGCCGTCGAAGGTGCGGTTTCCCTGCCCGCGCTGCGGGTTGCAGCGGCATGAGCCGGATGCGGTGCACTGCAAGGCCTGCGGGGAGGTGCTGAGGATTCCGGACGACGGGGAGTAGGGCCGCCGCCCGGGGCCGGGCCGGCCGGATGTCGGTCGCCCTCATCCCGCCAGGGCAAGGATCTCCTCCGCCCGGCGCACCACCGGCGGGTCCACCATGCGCCCGTCGAGCTGGAACGCGCCACGCCCCTCGGCACGGGCGGCCTGGTCGCCGGCGACGACGCGCCGGGCCCAGTCCAGCTCCGCGGCCGTGGGCGCGAAGGCCGCGTTCAGCGGCTCGACCTGCGACGGATGCACGATGAGCGCGCCGCGGAAGCCCAGGCGCCGCGCCTGGCGCGCCCTCGCCGCGAAGGCGTCGATATCCGCGTAGTCGCCGATGCTGCCGACGAAGCCCAGGGGCAGGATGCCCGCCGCGCGGGCGGCGCAGAGCACGGCGTAGTTCGGCGTGAACAGGGTCTCCGCCTCGGGCACGCCGCCGAGGGCCGCGCAGTAATCCTCCGGTCCCAGCGTCATCGCGGCGACGCGCGGATGCGCGCCGGCGATCGCGGGCAGCGTGAACAACGCCGCCGGCGTCTCCACCTGCAACACCAGCCGGATGCCGCCGGGCACCAGGCGGCGCTCGGCCTCCAGTCCCGCGACGCACGCCGCCACCTCGCGCACGAAGCCCGCCTCCTCGACCTTGGGCAGCACCAGCGCGGCAAGGCCGGGCTGCACCGCCGCCTCCAGGTCACGGCCAAGATGGCGCAGGTCATGGTTGACCCGCACCATCGCCGCCGTGCCGTTGCGGGCGATGCCGGCGATGGAGGCGGCCAGCCGCTCGCGCGCCGCCGGCTTCTCCGCGGCCGGCACGGCGTCCTCCAGGTCGAGGATGACGCCGTCCGCGCCCCGCTCGTGGGCACGGGCGACGAAGCGCTCCACATGCGCCGGCACGAACAGCAGCGAGCGCCAGCGGGGGGGCATGGATGTCGTCGTCATGCGGCCTTCTCCTGTTCGATGTCCGGGCGGCCCCGGCTGGCGCCTGCCCGGCGCATCCTCCCCATCGTGGACTCTCAGCGGTCGCGCAAGCCGCTCCTCGCCCACCCCCGGGGGCGGCCGGCCCCGATGGCGGCGCGGCGCTGCGGGCAGGCGCCGGGCGGGGCGGTCGCCACCATGGCCCGGGAGGGGGTGCGGGACGGGCAGCGCCGCACGGGCATGAAAAATCCGGCATAGGTGGTCGAGAAAGATTGAAGGTTCGCACAGGGCCGGCCTGCCGCCATAAGAGCGGGAACACCCGGGCCACCGGCGGGAATGCGGTCCTCCACGACCCTCGCGTCCGACGAGGCGGCGCGCGGTCCCGTGCCGGACGCAACACGCCATCGCCCATGGAGCCGTCCGAGGAGTCCCCCCCATGCACACCCAGCCCGACGAGTACCAGGAGCTGCGCGACGCCGTCCGCGCCCTCTGCGCCGAGTTCCCGGACGAGTACCACCGCAAGATCGACGCGGAGCGCGGCTACCCGGAAGCCTTCGTGGATGCGTTGACCAAGGCCGGCTGGCTCGCCGCCCTCATCCCCGAGGAGTATGGCGGCTCCGGGCTGGGCCTGACGGAAGCCTCCATCATCATGGAGGAGATCAACCGCTCCGGCGGCAATTCCGGCGCCTGCCACGGCCAGATGTACAACATGGGCACGCTGCTGCGGCACGGCTCGGCCGAGCAGAAGGCGCGCTACCTGCCCAGGATCGCGACCGGCGAGCTGCGCCTGCAATCCATGGGCGTGACCGAGCCCACCACCGGCACGGACACGACGAAGATCAAGACCACCGCCGTCCGCCAGGGCGACCGCTACGTGGTGAACGGCCAGAAGGTCTGGATCTCGCGCATCCAGCATTCCGAGCTGATGATCCTCCTCGCCCGCACCACGCCGCTGGCCGAGGTGAAGAAGAAGTCCGAGGGGATGTCGATCTTCCTCGTCGACCTGCGCGACGCGATCGGCAAGGGCATGACGGTGCGCCCGATCGAGAACATGGTGAACCACGAGACCAACGAGCTGTTCTTCGACAACCTCGAGATCCCGGCCGAGAACCTGATCGGCGAGGAAGGCAAGGGCTTCAAGTACATCCTGGACGGGCTGAACGCGGAGCGCACGCTGATCGCGGCGGAGTGCATCGGCGACGGCTACTGGTTCGTCGACAAGGTCGTGCCCTACGTGAAGGAGCGCGTCGTCTTCGGCCGCCCCATCGGCCAGAACCAGGGCGTGCAGTTCCCGATCGCCGAGAGCTACATCGAGATCGAGGCCGCCAACCTGATGCGCTTCGAGGCCTGCCGCCTGTTCGACGCCGGGCTGCCCTGCGGCGCGCAGGCCAACATGGCCAAGTACCTGGCCGCCAAGGCGAGCTGGGAGGCGGCGAACGCCTGCCTCCAGTTCCACGGCGGCTTCGGCTTCGCCAACGAATACGACGTGGAGCGCAAGTTCCGCGAGACGCGGCTCTACCAGGTGGCGCCGATCAGCACGAACCTGATCCTCTCCTACGTCGCCGAGCACATCCTCGGCCTGCCGCGGAGCTTCTGATGCCCGGCTCCAGGCCCCTCGCCGGCCTCCTCGTCGTCGCCATGGAGCAGGCGGTAGCGGCGCCGCTCTGCTCGGCGAAGCTCGCCGATGCGGGCGCGCGCGTCATCAAGATCGAGCGCGCGGAGGGCGACTTCGCGCGCGGCTACGACGCCGCCGCCCAAGGCTCCTCCAGCTACTTCGTCTGGCTGAACCGCGGCAAGGAGAGCCTGGTCCTCGACATCAAGCAGCCGGACGACCTCGCCCTGCTGCACCGGCTGATCGCGAAGGCCGACGTCTTCCTGCAGAACCTCGCCCCCGGCGCCGCCGCGCGGGCGGGCTTCGGCAGCGAGGCGCTGCGCGCGGCCCATCCCCGCCTGATCACCGTGGACATCTCCGGCTATGGCGAGACGGGCGAGTACGCGTCGATGAAGGCCTACGACCTGTTGGTGCAGGCCGAGAGCGGGCTGGCGAGCGTGACCGGCCGCGCCGAGGGGCCGGGCCGCGTCGGCGTCTCCGTCTGCGACATCGGCTGCGGCATGACCGCCCATGCCGCCGTGCTGGAGGCGCTGATCGAGCGCGGCGTCACCGGCCGGGGCAAGGGGATCGCCGTCTCCCTCTTCGACGGCATGGCGGACTGGATGAACGTGCCGCTGCTCTACTACGAGGGCACGGGCAAGGCTCCCGCCCGCGTCGGCCTCGCCCACCCCTCCATCTGCCCCTACGGCGCCTTCGACACGGCCGATGGGGCGCAGGTCCTCATCTCCATCCAGAACGAGCGGGAGTGGAAGGATTTCTGCGCCCGCTTCCTCGGCGAGCCCGACCTGCCGCAGCGGGAGGGCTTCCGCAGCAACGTCGAGCGGGTGGCGCACCGCCCCATGGTGGACGCCCATATCGCCCGGGCCTTCGCGGCGCTGACACGGGCGGAATGCGCCGCCCGGCTGGGCGAGGCGAAGACCGCCTATGGCTTCGTCAACGACGTCGCCGCCTTCGCCCGCCACCCCGCGCTGCGCCGGGTGACGCTGGAGACGCCCGGCGGTCCCGTCCAGGCCGCCGCGCCGCCGGCCCGCTTCAGCGACGGCGAGCGCGCGCTGGGGCCCGTCCCTGCCCTCGGGCAGCATACGGCGGGGATACGGGCCGAGTTTTCCGCCGCGCCACCGGCCGGCAAGGGGGCGGACCATGGGCGCTGAGACGGCCCTCGACATCGACCACCTCCGCGGCTGGGTCGGGCGGGGCGAACGGGCCACGGACACGCTGACGCCCCGGCTGGTGCAGGGGCTGCGGGCGACGCTCGACGGGGATGCGGCCCTGCCCGCCGACGGCGAGGCCGCGCCGGCCACCGCCCATTGGTGCCTCGCCCCGCCCACGGTCGCCATGTCCGGCCTGGGGCCGGACGGCCACCCGGCGCGCGGCGGCTTCCTGCCCCCCGTGCCGCTGCCGCGCCGCATGTGGGCGGGCGGCGCGCTGGTCTTCCACCATCCGCTCCTTGTGGGCGACGTGGTCGAGCGGGAATCGCGGATCGTCGACCTGTCCGTGAAGGAGGGCCGCACCGGCCGGCTCTGCTTCGTCACCGTGGAGCACCGGATCCTCTCCCCGCGCGGCCTGGCGCTGGAGGAGCGGCACGACATCGTCTACCGGGACATGGACCGCGCCCCGGCTGCCCCCCCGGCGGCCTCCCCGGCGACCTCCCCGGCGCGCCGGGCCGCGCCGGAGGCGCGCGTGCCGCAATGGCGGCGCGTGGTCCAGGCCGACCCCGTCCTGCTGTTCCGATACTCCGCGCTGACCTTCAACGGCCACCGCATCCATTACGACCGCGCCTATTGCATCGAGGAGGAGGGCTATCCGGGCCTCGTGGTCCATGGCCCGCTCCAGGCCACCCTCCTCGTGGAGCTGGCGGCCGAGGCGAAGGGCGGCCAGCCGCCCCGGCGCTTCGAGTTCCGCGGCGTGCGCCCGCTCTTCGACGGCGCGGCGTTCAGCGTCAACGCGGCGGAGGCGGAAGGAGGGCTCGACCTCTGGACGGCGGACGCGGCGGGCCACACCACCATGACGGCGATGGCGCGCTGGTAGCGGGGCCTGCCTTATCCTGTGGGGCAAGGGTGGAGGCAGCGGGTCCGCTGCCCCTCGCGGCCCCGCAAGGAGGCCGCGGGACGGCGGCCGCCCCCGGCAGGCACGGGGGCCCGCGCGCCCGATCATGGGCCGGCGCGTCCATGGCGGAGACATGCCGGCCGGGCGCGGCCTGACGGAACCCGCGCGGGGTGGGGGCCGGACTCCCGGCGCCTCCACGGGGCGACCATGCCCTTGTCATGCCCTCGCAACGCAGGCCCACTGGGCGACAGGCAGGACTGCTCGCCATCACGGGAGTCGGGGCATGACGGAGCTTTCCGGGACGCATGATCCCCTGCCGCGCGTCTGGGACCCGGACGACCGCGTCGGCGACATGCTGAAGGGCCGCCGCGGGCTGGTGGTGGGGGTGGCGAACGCGGACTCCATCGCCTTCGGCTGCGCCGCCAAGCTCCGCGCCTTCGGCGCCGAGCTGGCCGTCACCTACCTGAACGACCGGGCGGAACGCTTCGTCCGCCCGCTGGCCGAGCAGGTCGGGGCCTCCCTGGTCCTGCCGCTGGACGTGGAGCAGCCGGGCCAGCTGGAAGCGGTGTTCGGGCGGATCGCCGCGGAATGGGGCCGGCTGGACTTCGTGATCCACTCCATCGCCTTCGCCCCGCGCGAGGACCTGCACGGCCGCGTGGTGGACGTCTCGGCCGAGGGTTTCACCCAGGCGATGCGGGTCTCCTGCTGGTCCTTCCTGCGCATGGCGAAGCTGGCCGAGCCGCTGATGACGGAGGGCGGCGTGCTGGTGACGATGAGCTACCACGGCGCCGACAGGGTGGTGGACAACTACAACATGATGGGGCCGGTGAAGGCGGCGCTGGAAGCCTCCGTCCGCTACGCCGCGAGCGAGCTGGGCGGCAAGGGCATCCGCGTCTTCGCCATGTCCCCCGGCCCGCTGAAGACGCGCGCGGCGAGCGGCATCGCGCATTTCGACGAGCTGATCGACATGGCCCGGTCCCGCGCCCCGCAGGGGCGGCTGGTGGACATCGCCGAGGTCGGCCGCGTCTGCGCCTTCCTGGTCGGCGGCGCATCCTCGGGCATGACCGGCGACACGATTTACGTCGACGGCGGCCTGCACATCATGGCCTGAGGCGGGCCTCCCATGCGCCAGGCCCTCCCCGTCGCGCATCGCCCCGCCTGCCCCCCGCGACGGCCCCCCGGACATGACGGCGCCGCGTGGCAGGCGGATGCGCGGGGGCGGCTGACGGACCGGATGGTTCCCGGCAGGATCATGCCCGGCACGGGCGGGTCGCGGGAGCCGGCCTCCGCGAACCGCAGGGCGATCGCCATGCGGCGCGCGGCGGGTCCAGGATCGTGCCGGACGAGGTGACGGCCCCGCGTTTCGCCGACCGGCCCTGATAAGGATCGAGCCCATGCAGATGCACCCGCCCCTGGTCGGACGCACCGCGGACCAGATCGCCGTCGGCGACACCGCCGCCGCGCGGCGAGTCTGCACGATCAACGACCTGGTCGTCTTCGCGCATGCCTCGGGCAACGTGAACCCGCTGCACATCCCCGGCGAGGCCGAGCAGGAGGCCGGGCAGGCCCCGGTCGCCCCGGCCATGTGGGGCGGCTCGCTCTTCTCCGGCGTGCTGGGCAACAGCCTGCCCGGCCCGGGGACGCTCTACCTCGGCCAGACGCTGCGCTTCCACGGCCGCCTGCATGTCGGCGACGAGGTGGAGAGCCGCGTCACCGTGCGGGAGAAGCGCGCGGACGGGACGGTGGCGCTGGACTGCCGCCTGACGCGGATCGGCGACGGGGCGCTGATCGCCGACGGCGTGGCCGAGGTGCTGCCGCCCGCCATCAGCATGACCACGGACGGCGTCTACCTGCCGGAGCTGGCGCTGACCAAGGGGGGCAAGCTCAACCGCCTGCTCGAGGCCTGCCGCGGCGCCCCCGCGCTGCCGACCGCGGTGGTCTGCCCGACCGACGGCAACGCCCTGGGCGGCGCCTGGGAGGCGGCGCGGCACGGATTGATCGTGCCGCTGCTGGTCGGGCCGGAGGCGGCGATCCGGGCCGAGGCCGCCGAGATCGGCTGGGACCTGGACGGCGCCACCCTCGTCGACGTCCCCGCCCACCAGGCCGCGGCGCGCGCCGTCGCCATGGTGCACGAGGGGACGGCCGGGGCGGTGATGAAGGGCAACCTCCATTCGGACGAGCTGCTGACCCATGTCACCAAGGCCGAGGGCGGGCTGCGCGCCGGGCGCCGGATCAGCCACGTCTTCGTGCTGGACGTGGCCGGGCGGGAGGAGCTGATGCTGATCTCCGACGCGGCGATCAACATCCTGCCCGACCTGAAGACCAAGACGGACATCGTGCAGAACGCCATCGACCTGGCGCATGCGATCGGCATCGCCCAGCCGCGGGTCGGCGTGCTTTCGGCGGTGGAGACGGTGAACCCCGCCATCCCCTCCAGCCTGGATGCCGCGATCCTCTCCAAGATGGCCGATCGCGGCCAGATCACCGGCGGGCTGGTGGACGGGCCGCTGGCGATGGACAACGCCGTGGACCTGGAGGCGGCCAAGACCAAGGGGCTGCACTCCTCCGTCGCGGGGCGCGCGGACGTGCTGATCGCGCCGAACCTGGAGGCCGGCAACATGCTGGCCAAGCAGCTCGTCTTCCTCTCCCATGCGGAGACGGGCGGGCTGGTGGTCGGCGCGTCGGTGCCGGTGATGCTGACCAGCCGGGCGGACGACGCCCAGGCCCGCCTCGCCTCCGCCGCGCTGGCGGTGCTCTACGCGCACTGGACCCGGACCAGGGCCTCGCTGGTGCAGGGGGGCTCGCCGTGAACGTCGAGGGCAAGGCCGTCCTGGTCCTCAACGCCGGCTCCTCCTCCATCAAGTTCGAGCTGTTCGAGGTGGTGGAGGGCGAGCCGGAGACGCGGCTGGACGGCCAGATGGAGGGGATCGGCGCCTCGCCGCACCTCTTCGCGCGGGATCGCCGGCGCGTCGTCCTGGCGGACCAGCGCTGGGCCGGGCCGGACGTCGCCGACCATGTCGCCGCGCTGGCGCGGATCATGGAGGGGATCGAGCCCGCCATCGCCAACCGCGTCATCGTCGGCATCGGCCACCGGGTGGTGCATGGCGGCACCGAATTCACCGCGCCGGTCGTGGTGGATGCGTCGGTGGCGCGGAAGCTCGACGCGCTGCGCGACCTCGCGCCGCTGCACCAGCCGCACAACCTCGCCGGCATCGAGGCGGCCCGGCGCCGCTTCCCCGGCGTGCCGCAGGTCGCCTGCTTCGACACCGCCTTCCACCGCAGCCATGCCTGGGAGGCGGACACCTTCGCCCTGCCGCCGGAGTTCTACGGGCGCGGCATCCGCCGCTACGGCTTCCACGGCCTGTCCTACGAATACATCGCCGCCTCCCTGGCCGGGGAGGACCCGGGCCGCACGGTGGTGGCGCATCTGGGCAACGGTTCCTCGCTCTGCGCCATCCGCGACGGGCGCAGCGTGGACAGCACCATGGGCTTCACCGCGCTGGACGGGGTGCCGATGGGCACGCGCTGCGGCCAGATCGACCCGGGCGTGCTGCTGCACCTGATGACGAGCGAGGGGATGAGCGTGGAGGAGGTCGGGCAGCTGCTCTACCAGCGCTCCGGCCTGCGCGGCATGTCGGGCATCAGCCAGGACGTGCGCGAGCTGGAGGCCTCCGGCGCGCCGGAGGCCGCGGCCGCGCTGCGCTACTACGCCTATCGCGTGCGGCGGGAGATCGGCGCCCTGGCCGCCGCGATGGGCGGGATCGACACGCTGGTCTTCACCGCCGGCATCGGCGAGAACGCGCGCGACCTGCGGGCGCGGATCTGCGAGGGGCTGGAGTTCCTCGGCATCCGCCTCGATCCCGCGCGCAACGCCGCCAACGGGCCGGAGATCGCCGCCGAGGGCGCGACGGTGCGCGTCCTCGTCCGCCCGACGGACGAGGAAGGTATGATCGCCCGCCACGTCATCCACCTCCTGCAGGGGAGGATGGACCAGCCCTCCTCCGGCCCCGGTCGAGAGGGCGGCCCGGCCTGAGGGGGAACGGGGCGGGGCGTCGGCCGCCCTCCTCCGCTGCGACGGCGGCGTGGCCCGCCCGTTGCCCGTTGCCTCGGGCCTTGCCGCGTCCTCGGCAGGGCCCCATGACCACGCGATGGTGGCAGCACGGCCGATGATCCGCGCGGGCGGGGAGAGCGATGCGTCCAGGCCCGCGCCGGCGCTTGCGTGGCTGGAGCGCGTCGACAAGCTGGTCGGGACGGACCGACCCATGGGAGGATGACGGAGATGTCCGACTATCAGGCGCCCATAGCCGAGATGCGCCTCCTCCTCGACATGCTGCACGACCCCGCCCTGCCGGGCGCGGAGGAGGCGGGGCCGGAGCTGGTGGAGGCGGTGCTGACCGAGGCGGCGCGCTTCGCCGGCGAGGTCCTGGCCCCGCTCAACCCGGTGGGCGACCGCGAGGGCTCCCGGCTGGAGAACGGCGTGGTGGTAACGCCCCCCGGCTGGAAGGACGCCTACGACGCCTTCGTCGCGGGCGGCTGGAACGGGCTGACCTTCGATCCGGAATGGGGCGGCCAGGGCCTGCCCAGCCTGCTCGGCGCCGCGGTGGGCGAGATGTGGCACGCGGCCAACATGGCCTTCGGCCTCTGCCCGATGCTGACCCAGGGCGCGGCGGAGGCGATCCTGCACCACGGCTCGGAGGTGCAGAAGCAGCTCTATTTGCCCAAGCTCGTCTCGGGCGAGTGGACGGGCACCATGTGCCTGACCGAGCCGCAGGCGGGCTCCGACCTCTCCGCCGTGCGCACCCGCGCCGTGCCGGAGGGCGACCACTACCGCATCACCGGGCAGAAGATCTTCATCACCTACGGCGACCACGAGCTGGCGCCCAACATCCTCCACCTCGTCCTCGCCCGCCTGCCCGACGCGCCGCCGGGGGTGAAGGGCATCTCCCTCTTCGCCGTGCCGAAATACCTGCCCGATGCGGCGGGCGCGCCCGGGGCGCGCAACGACGTGCGCTGCGTCTCGCTGGAGCACAAGCTGGGCATCCACGGCAGCCCGACGGCGGTGCTCGCCTTCGGCGATGCCGGGGGCGCGGTCGGCACGCTGGTGGGCGAGGCGAATCGCGGCCTGAACCACATGTTCACCATGATGAACGCGGCCCGCCTCTCGGTCGGGCTGGAGGGGCTGGGCATCGCCGAGCGCGCCTGCCAGCAGGCCCTGGCCTATGCGGCGGAGCGGCGCCAGGGGCGTGCCGTGGGCGACGCCTCCCCGGCGGCGGCGCCGATCGCCCGCCACCCGGACGTGCGCCGCATGCTGCTGGGGATGCAGGCGCGGATCGGGGCGATGCGTGCCCTGGCCTATGCCTGCGCCGCGGCGGCGGACGGCGCGCACCGTCATCCCGACGCGGGCACCCGCGCCCGGCACCAGGCGCGTGTGGACCTGCTGACACCGGTGGTGAAGGGCTGGTGCACGGAGACGGGGGTGCGCATCGCCTCCACCGCGCTGCAGGTGCATGGCGGCATGGGCTACGTGGAGGAGACCGGCGCCGCCCAGCATTACCGCGACGCGCGGATCACCCCGATCTACGAGGGCACGACGGGCATCCAGGCCGCCGACCTGGTCGGGCGCAAGGTGCTGCGCGACGGGGGCGAGGCCATCGGCGCCCTGCTGGCGGAGATGCGGGACCTGCTGCCACGCCTCGCAGCACGGGAGGAAGCCCCCTTCCCCGCCCTGCGCGACAGCCTTGAGAAGGGGATCGGCGCGCTGGAGCAGGCCGTCACCTGGCTGATCGAGGCGGAGCGGCGTGACCCGCGCCTGCCGCTGGCAGCCAGCGGCCCCTTCCTGGAGCTGGCCGGGGTGGTGATCGGCGGCCATGGGCTGTTCCGCGCCGCCCTGCATGCCGCGGAGACGATGACAGGGGGCGAGGCCGGCTTCCGCGCGGAACGCCTGCGCTCCGCCCGCTTCTACGCGGGCAACATCCTGCCCGAAGCCGCGGGGTGGCTGGCCGCGGCGACGACGGGCGCCGAGGCCACCCTGGACCCGGCCGAGGCGGAGGGCTGATCCCCGCCCGCGCGTGACGCCCGCCGGAGGGTCAGGGATGGGCGGCCGCGCACGGAGGCCGCGTCGTGGCCTGGCCGGCCAGCCTGGCGCTCACACGGGTGGCGGGATGACGTGGCCCGTGGTGCCGTGATGTTCGGGCGTGGGACCGGGAGGGGACGCCGTCCCCTCCCAGACCCTCCCCTGCCGGGGCCACAAGCGGGCCCCGGACCCCGCTGGGAGTCTGGTACTTCGGGTGGGCGTCAGCCTCCGGGCTGAACCCTGACGGAGCGCGGACAGGCAGGACTCTGGATAAAGCTTCAGAAGGTGTCCCCGAGTGCTGCGGCCGTACCCGCCGAGGAGCCAAGCTCCTCGGCGCCTCGACCCCGTGTCAGGCTGTCCCGCGGCAGCGCCCACCGAGTCCAGGGCCCGCAGGGTCCTGGCGGAGTGGGGGTACGGGGGCGAGGCAGAGCCTTGCCCCCGGGGAACGGGTGCCAACTACCAGACGTCAATGCATCACGCCGTGCGGATCACTCCACCCGGATGCCGGCGGCGCGCACGACCTTGCCCCACTTCTCCGTCTCGCTGCGGATGATGGCCGCGAACTCCGCGGAGGTGGTGGGTTGTGCCGTGACGCCGATGGTGTTCAGGCGCTCCAGCACGGCCGGGTCGCGCAGCGCGCCGGTGAAGACCTCGTGCAGCCGCGCCAGGATCGGCGCGGGCGTGGCGGCGGGCGCGACCAGGCCGAGCCAGCCCAGGGATTCGAAGCCGCCCAGCCCGGCTTCGGCCACGGTGGGCACGTCCGGAAGCTGGGGCATGCGCTGTGGCGAGCTGACCGCGAGGGCGCGGATCTGCCCGTCGGCAATCAGCGGCAGGGCCGCGGGCGGGTCGAGCACCGCCAGGTCGGTGTCGCCGGAGAGCAGCGCGGTGAGGGAGGGGCCCACGCCGCGATAGGGCACGGTGATCAGGCGGATCTGCCCGGCCTGGTTCAGCAGCTCGGCGGTCAGGTGCATGGCGCTGCCCACGCCGCCATGCGCCACGGTCAGCCGGTCCGGCCGCGCGCGCGCCGCGGTGAGCAGATCGCCCAGGCCATGCAGCTCGGAGCGGGCCCGCACCGCGAGCAGGAAGGGCGTGCCGCCCAGCATGGTGACCGGGGCGAAGTCGCGCAGCGGGTCGAAGGGCAGGGCGGGGTAGAGGCTGGGGTTGACGGTCAGCGCGCCGGCCGGCCCCTGCCCCAGCGTGTAGCCGTCCGGCGCCGCCTTGGCGACGGCATCCATGCCGATGTTGCCGCCGGCGCCGGGGCGGTTCTCCACGACGATCGGCTGGCCCAGCCGCTCGCCCACGACCGGCGCCAGCACGCGCGCCAGCGCATCGCCGCTGCCGCCGGGCGGGAAGGTGACGATGTAGCGGATCGGCCGGCTGGGCCAGGATTGCGCCAGGGCCGGCTGCACCAGCGCCGGCCGGGCCAGGGCGGCGAGCGCCGCGACGCCGAGCACGCGCCGGCGCGACAGGGGATAGGTCGTCATCGCCATGCCTTGAACATGTCCCTGTCCCTTCGCGGGTCGCCATCGATGGGCGACCCGTCGCTTCTCGCTGCCGATGCCGGCGGCGCGGAGAAATGATAAGGGTCCCTGATATATCCTTCAAGCGTCGTCTCGCGTTGACCGGATGACAGGCTGCCTGATATCCAGCGGCGAACCAGGAGGAACGCCGGGATGACCGATCCGAGGCCGCAGGACGCGCCCCGCAAGGCCGATCCGCTGCACGGCATCCGCGTGCTGGAGCTGGGGCAGTTCATCGCGGCACCCTATGCGGGGCTGGCCCTGGCCGATCTCGGGGCCGAGGTGATCAAGATCGAGCGCCCCGGCGAGGGCGACCCCTTCCGCCGCTTCGGCAGCGCCGGCCAGGACGGGCGCTTCGCCGGCTACACGCACAACTTCACCGCCTTCAACCGCAACAAGCGCAGCCTGACGCTGGACCTGTCCGACCCGCGCGGCCAGGCGCTGCTGCGCACCCTGGCGCGGCAGGCCGACGTCGTGCTGGAGAACTACCGCCCCGGCGTGCTGCGCCGGCTGGGCTTCGACTACGACACGCTGCGGCAGGAGAATCCGCGGCTGGTCTACTGCTCCATCACCGGCTTCTCGGCCGACGGGCCGTACCGCGACCGCCCGGCCTACGACGCCGTGGGCCAGTCCGTCTCCGGCATGCTCGGCACGCTGCTCGACCCGGACAATCCACGCCTGCGCGGCCCGACCCTGACGGACCAGATCACCGGCATGCAGGCCGCCGCCGGCATCCTCGGCGCGCTGCTGCAGCGCGAGCGGACCGGGGAAGGGGCGCGGGTGGAGGTGACGATGCTGGATTCCAGCATCTACCACATGCCCGACAGCTTCACCGCCCTGACCCAGTCGGGCCTGGCGATGGACAGCGAGACGCGCGCCGCCTTCTCCCTGTCCTTCGCCTTCCGCTGCGCGGACGGCGCGGTGATCGGCATCCACCTCTCCTCCACCGAGAAGTTCTGGCACGCGCTGCTCGCCGCGGTGGAGCGGCCGGAGATCGGACAGGACCCGCGCTTCGCCGACCGCAACGGCCGCATCCGCCACTTCTCCGCGCTGGTGGAGACGCTGCGCCCCGTCTTCGCGGCGCGGCCCCGCGCGGAGTGGCTCGACATCCTCATCGGCCACGACGTGCCCGCCGCCCCGGTGCACGGCATCCCCGAGGTCATGGAAGACCCGGAGGTGCGGCATCTCGGCCTGTTCCACGAGGTCGAGCATCCGCGCCGCGGCCGGCTGACGATGATGCACCGCGCCATCCGCCTCGACGGGCAGCGCGAGCAGGACCCGCTGCTGCCGCCGGAGCTGGGCGAGCACACCGACGCGCTGCTCGCCTCCTTCGGCATCGCGCCGGAGGACATCGCGGCGCTGCGCGAGCAGAAGGTGATCTGACCGTGGAGTTCGGCTTCACCGAGGAGCAGGTCCTGCTGCGCGACAGCGTGCGGCGCCTGATGGAACGTCACGCCCCGCCCGAGGAGGTGCGCCGGCTGGACCGGGAGCGCGAGTACCCGGACGCGCTCTACCACCGCTGGGCGGAGGCCGGGCTGCTGGCCCTGCCCTTCGCCGAGTCGGAAGGAGGGCTGGGCGGCAGCGCGGTGGACCTGACCATCGTGGCGGAGGAGATCTCCCGCGCCAGCGCCGACCTCTTCATGGCCTATGCCGGCAGCGTCTTCTGCGGGCTGAACGTCGCCCGCAAGGGCTCGCCCGAGCAGAAGGCGCGCTGGCTGCCGCGCGTCATCTCCGGCGAGACGCGCTTCGCTATCGGCATCTCGGAGCCCGATGCGGGCTCCGATGTCGGCGCGATGCGGACGACGGCGCGACAGGAGGGCGACGCCTGGGTGATCGAGGGGCAGAAGCTCTGGACCACCGGGGCCGCGGCGCCGGGCGGCGTGCTGAACCTCTATGTCCGTACCCAGCCCGGCGACCACCGCAAGGGCCTGTCGCTGTTCCTGGTGGACCACGACGCGCCCGGCGTGCGGCTGCGCAAGCTGGACATGCTGGGCCGCCGCTCCACCGGCACCTACGAGGTCTTCCTCGATTCCGTGCGCGTCCCGCAGGACCGGCTGGTCGGCGGGCTGCACCAGGGCTGGGACTGCCTGCTCTCCGGCCTGCAGATCGAGCGCGCGGTCTCGGCGGCCGGGAATTGCGGCGCAGCGCAGGCCTGCTTCGACCTCGCCCTGTCCTATGCGAAGGAGCGGGTCCAGTTCGGCCGCCCGATCGGCACCTTCCAGGCGCTGGCCCATGAGCTCGCGAACATGCAGACGGAGATCGAGGCGGCGCGGCTGCTGACCTGGCGCGCGGCCTGGATGGTGGCGGAAGGCCGCGACGCGCTGCGGGAGATCACCATGGCCAAGCTGGCCTCCTCGGAAGCCTATGCCCGGGTCGCCAATCTCGGCATGCAGGTGATGGGCGGCTACGGCTTCAACATGGAGTTCGACATGCAGCGCCACTATCGCGATGCGCGCAGCGCGACGGTCGCCGCCGGCTCCTCCCAGATGCAGCGCGACCTGCTGGCCGGGCTGATGGGCATCCGCCCGCGCTGACGGTGCGTCAGCCGGCCGGCCCGGCCTCCCGCGCGGCGCGCAGGCGGATCAGCGCCGCGCGCAACGCCTCCAGCTCCGGCTTCGCCAGCACGGACAGGAAGCGCGTCTCCGCCTCCGTCACCGCCGCGTCGCAGCGCGCCAGCAGGCTGCGCCCGCCGCGGGTCAGGGCGATGCGCAGGATGCGCCGGTTCTCCGGCGCCTCGCGGCGCTCGATCAGGCGCTTCTGCTCCAGCGCGGTGATGACCTCGCCCATCGCCTGCGCCGTCACCCCGGCGCGCCGTGCCAGCTCGGCGGAGGAGAGGCCGGGCGCGGGCCGGTCCGACAGGCTCAGCACGGTGTACTGCGTCGGCGTCAGGCCCAGCTCGCCGAGCGCCCGCTCCAGGCAGGCATGGCTCGCAAGCTGCGCCTGGCGCAGCAGGTAGAGGGTCCGGGTCGTGCGCGACATGGGTTCCGCCGGGGCCGTCCCGCCGTTCCGGGGACGCGCCGGGTCTAGCGGCGCCGCCGCGCGGCCGCAATAAGCCCCTCGCCCATCCCGCGCCGGCACGATATAAGGCTACCTGATAATCAAGCATCGAGGAGGTTCCGATGTCCCTGGCACAGACCCAACCGGAGGAGCCGCCCGTCCTCGTGGAACGGGACGAAGGCATCGCCTGGGTCACGCTCAACCGGCCGCACAAGCGCAATGCCATGAGCCCGGCCCTGAACAGCATGATGCTGGAGGTGCTGGAGACGCTGGAGGATGACGAGGCGTGCAAGGTGGTGGTCATCACCGGCGCGGGCGATTCCTTCTCCGCCGGCATGGACCTGAAGGAGTACTTCCGCGAGACGGACGGCAAGCCGACCTCCGTCCGCTATCGCACCTACCGCGCGGCCGGCACCTGGCAGTGGCGCAAGCTGCGGCTCTATCCGAAGCCGACCATCGCCATGGTGAACGGCTGGTGCTTCGGCGGCGCCTTCACCCCGCTGGTCGCCTGCGACCTGGCCATCGCGGCGGAGGAGGCGACCTTCGGGCTGAGCGAGATCAACTGGGGCATCATCCCCGCCGGCAACGTCACCAAGGCGGTGCAGACGGTGATGAACAGCCGCGACGCGCTCTACTACATCATGACCGGCAAGACCTTCGACGGCAGCAAGGCCGCGCGCATGGGCCTGGTGAACGAGGCGGTGCCCCGCGCGGAGCTGCGGGCCCATACCCGGGCGCTGGCGCTGGATCTGGCGGCCAAGAACCCCACGGTGCTGAAGCAGGCCAAGATCGCCTTCAAGAACATCGGCGGCATGGACTGGGACCTGGCCGACGACTACCTGATGGCGAAGCAGGAGCAGGGCCGCTTCCAGGACCCCGAGCGCGGCCGCGAACAGGGCATCCGCCAGTTCCTGGACGAGAAGAGCTACAAGCCCGGGCTGGGGGCATATCGCCGCGAGGGCTGATACGGACGGCGGGATGCCCTGATCCATGCCGGCGCGGGGTGCGCCCGTGGCCCGGGGGCAAGGCGCTGCCTCGCCCCCGTACCCCCACTCCGCCAGGACCCTGCGGGCCCTGGACCCGATCAGCGCTGCCGCGGGACAGCCGGACACGGGGTCGAGGCGCCGAGGAGCCATGCTCCTCGGCGGGTACAGGGTCCGCGCTCGCGGACGCCCCTAATTGCTTCTTCGGAGTCCCATCTGTCCGCGTTCCGTCAGGGTTGAGCCCGCAGGCTGACGCCCACCGCGTAGAGCCAGACTCCCAGCGGGGACCGGGGCCCGCTTGTGGCCCCGGCAGGGGAGGGTCTGGGAGGGGACGGCGTCCCCTCCCGGTCCGCCGCCCGAACACGACAGCATGACGGGTCAACTCCATCCCACTGTCGGTATAAGGCCGGCCTGCGGGGCAGGGCCACGCCGTGGCGGTCGCGCGGGGTCAGACGATGATGTCGGCGGTGTTCTTCACCTCCTCCATGACCGTGTAGGTGTGGGTCTGCCGGATGCCCGGCAGGCCCAGAAGGGTGGTGCCGAGGAAGGTGCGGAAGGCCGCCATGTCGCGCACCCGCACCTTGACGAGGTAGTCGAAGCCGCCCGCCACCATGTGGCATTCCATGATCTCCGGCGTGCGCCGCACCGCTGCGGCGAACTGGTCGAAGATGCCGGCGCTGGTGTGGTCCAGCGTGATCTCGACGAAGATCAGCAGGGCGCGGTCCAGCTTCGCGGGGTCGAGGCGCACGGTGTAGCCCTCGATCACCCCCTCCTCCCGCAGGCGCCGGATGCGCTCGTGCGTCGCCGGCGGGCTCAGGCTGGCCCGCCGCGCCAACTCCACGTTGGGCATGCGCCCATCCTGCTGCAGCAGCCGCAGCAGGCGTCGGTCGATCTGGTCCATGCGCCGAACTTTCGCAGCAGGACAAAGCCATGTCTCCCGCTGGATTCCGCCCGGATGCAGAAAATCCGAACAATATTCGCCGTGCCCGATGCTATCCCTGCGATGTCACCGCCCCCGGTCCATCCCGCCATGCCGCCCGCCCCACCTCCTGCCACCGCCCCCTTCTCCCGCTTCCTGGAGGGAGCGCCGGAGGCCACCCCCCTGCGCGCCGCCGTCACCGCCGCCTATCGCGCGCCGGAGGCCGAATGCGTCGCCCGGCTGCTGCCCGACGCCACCCTGCCGCCCGCGCTGGCCGCCCGCGCCGAGGCCCTCGCGCGTCGCCTGGTCGGGGCGCTGCGCGACAAGGGTGCGCGCGGCATGGTCGAGGGGTTGGTGCAGGAGTTCTCGCTCTCCTCGCAGGAGGGCGTGGCGCTGATGTGCCTGGCCGAGGCGCTGCTGCGCATCCCCGACACCGCCACGCGCGACGCGCTGATCCGCGACAAGATCGGCAACGGCGACTGGCGCGCGCATCTCGGCCATTCGCCGTCGATCTTCGTCAACGCGGCGACCTGGGGGCTGGTCGTCACCGGCCGGCTGGCCTCCAGCGCCAGCGAGTCCGGCCTGTCCGGCGCACTGACGCGGCTGATCGCGCGGGGCGGCGAGCCGGTGATCCGCCGTGGCGTGGATCTCGCCATGCGGATGATGGGCGAGCAGTTCGTGACCGGCCAGACGATCGCCGAGGCCCTGGCGCGCAGCCGCCTGATGGAGGCGAAGGGCTTCCGCTATTCCTACGACATGCTGGGCGAGGCGGCGACGACGGCGGAGGACGCCGCGCGCTACCACCGCGACTACGAGACGGCGATCCATGCCATCGGCCAGGCCGCGGGCGGGCGGGGCGTGTACGAGGGGCCGGGCATCTCCGTGAAGCTGTCCGCGCTGCACCCGCGCTATCTCCGCGCCCAGCGCGGGCGGGTGATGGCGGAGCTGCTGCCGCGCCTCGCCGCACTCGCCGCCCTGGCGAAGCGCTACGACATCGGGCTGAACATCGATGCCGAGGAGGCGGACCGGCTGGAGCTGTCGTTGGATCTGCTGGAGGCGCTCTGCCACGATCCGGCGCTCGCCGGCTGGGATGGCCTCGGCTTCGTGGTGCAGGCCTACCAGAAGCGCGCGCCGTTCGTGTTGGACGTCCTGATCGACCTCGCCCGGCGCTCCGGGCACCGGCTGATGGTCCGCCTGGTCAAGGGCGCCTACTGGGACAGCGAGATCAAGCGGGCCCAGATGGACGGGCTGGAGGACTTCCCCGTCTTCACGCGCAAGGCGCATACGGACGTCTCCTACCTCGCCTGCGCGCGCAAGCTGCTGGCGGCGCGGGAGCACGTCTTCCCGCAATTCGCCACCCACAACGCCCAGACCCTGGCCAGCCTCCATGCCCTGGCCGGGGAGGAGTTCCGCCCGGGCGACTGGGAGTTCCAATGCCTGCATGGCATGGGCGAGCCGCTCTACGAGGAGGTGGTGGGCCCGGAGCGCCTGGACCGCCCCTGCCGCATCTACGCCCCGGTCGGCACGCATGAGACGCTGCTCGCCTACCTCGTCCGCCGCCTGCTGGAGAACGGCGCCAACTCCTCCTTCGTGCATCGCATCCAGGACTCCGCCATCGCCGTGGACGAGCTGGTGACGCCGCCGGCTGAGGTGGTGGCGCGGGAGGCGGAGCCGGGCACGCCGCACCCGCGCATCGCCCGGCCGCGCGACCTGTTCGGGGCGGAGCGCCGCAATTCCGCCGGCTTCGACCCCAGCGACGAGGACCGGCTCGCTGCGCTCGCCGATGCGCTGCGCGACAGCGCCGCGCGGGACTGGCGCGCCGCGCCCCGGCTCGCCACCGCCACGCCGGACGGCGCGGCGCGCGCGGTGCTGAACCCCGCCGACCACGGCGACCGGGTGGGCGAGGTGACCGAGGCCGGGCCGGCCCAGATCGACCGTGCCCTGGCCGATGCCCTGGCCGCCGCCCCCGGCTGGGCCGCGACTCCCGCCGCCGGGCGCGCCGCCTGCCTGCGGCGCGCCGCGGACATGCTGGAGGCGGAGCGCGCCCCCCTGCTCGGCCTGCTGATCCGCGAGGCCGGCAAGTCCCTGGCCAATGCCGTGGCGGAGGTGCGGGAGGCGGTGGACTTCCTCCGCTACTACGCCGCCCGGGCGGAGCGCGAGCTGGAGGGCCAGCCGCACCGTCCGCTCGGCCCCGTGACCTGCATCAGCCCGTGGAACTTCCCGCTGGCGATCTTCGCCGGCCAGGTCACCGCGGCGCTAGCGGCCGGCAACCCCGTGCTGGCCAAGCCGGCGGAGGAGACGCCGCTGATCGCCGCCCAGGCCGTGGCCATCCTGCACGCGGCGGGCATCCCGCCGGCCGTGCTGCAGCTCCTGCCCGGTGACGGCCGGGTCGGCGCCGCGCTGGTCGCCGATCCCCGCACGCGCGGCGTGATGTTCACCGGCTCCACCGCGGTCGCGAAGCGGATCGCGGCGGAGCTGGCGCGGCGGCTGAACCCGGATGGCGCGCCGGTGCCGCTGGTTGCCGAGACGGGCGGGCAGAACGCCATGATCGTCGATTCCTCGGCGCTGGCCGAGCAGGTGGTGGGCGACGTGCTGCTCTCCGCCTTCGACAGCGCCGGGCAGCGCTGCTCCGCGCTGCGCGTGCTGTGCCTGCAGGAGGACGTGGCGGACCGCATCCTGGCCATGCTGCGCGGCGCCCTGGCCGAGCTGTCGGTCGGCAACCCGGACCGCCTCGCCACCGATATCGGCCCCGTCATCAGCGCCGAGGCCCGCGACGGCCTGCTGGCCCATGTCGCCCGGATGCGGGAGGCGGGGCACAGCCTGCACCAGGCGGCGCTGCCGGCGGAATGCGCGCGCGGCACCTTCGTGCCGCCGACGATCATCGAGATCGGCGCGGTCGCGGATCTGACGCAGGAGGTGTTCGGCCCGGTGCTGCACGTGCTGCGCTTCCGCCGCGACCGGCTGGAGGCGGTGATCGAGGCGGTGAACGCCACCGGCTACGGCCTGACCTTCGGCGTGCACTCCCGCCTGGACGAGACCATCGAGCGTGCCACCGCCCGCGCCCGGGCTGGCAACATCTACGTCAACCGCAACATGATCGGCGCCGTGGTCGGGGTGCAGCCCTTCGGCGGGCATGGCCTGTCCGGCACGGGGCCGAAGGCCGGCGGCCCGCTCACCCTGCGCCGCCTGCTGGCCGAGGCGCCCGCTGCCTCTCCCCTGCCCGCCGGACGGGCGCCGGAGGCCGCGCGGCTCTGGGCCGCCTGGCTCGCCCGCCGGGGAGAGGTGGAGGCGGCCGCACGGGCGGAGGCGATGATCGCCGCCACGCCGCTCGGCATCGCCCTGGACCTGCCGGGCCCCGTGGGCGAGCACAACCGCTATGGGAGGGAACCGCGCGGGACGGTGCTGTGCCTGGCCGGGGATGCGGCGGAGCGGTTCGACCTGGTCTCCGCCGCGCTGGCGACCGGCAACCGCGCGGGCCTGGAGGCGGGCGTGCCCGGGGAGCTGCCCGGGGACCTGCCCGACGGCCTCGCCGGCTGGATCGTCCCGGCGGCGAGCGGCGCGGCGCAAGCGGTCCTGGTCAGCGGCGACGACGCGGCCGTGCTGGCGGCCGCCGCGGCGGCCACAAGGCGCACGGAGGCCGTCATCCCCCTCCATCGCTACCGCCGGGGCGGCCCCGCGCCGCTCGAGCTGCTGGTGCAGGAGCGCTCCGTCAGCACCAACACGGCGGCTGCCGGCGGCAATGCCAACCTGATGATGCTGGGCTGATCCGGGCGGGGACGTGCCCCTGCCGGGCGGTGCGGCCAGGCCCCCTCCCCGGGATCGGGCAGGGAGCCAAGCTGGCGGCCGGTTCGCGCCGCCGGCGGGGATGGCCGAGGCGGGGGCGACGGGTCATGCGCCTGCGCGCGGCGGCACGCCACGCGCGCAGGCGACGCGGTGCGCCGCGGCCTACAGCAGGTCGGTGCTGGCCACGCGGGCGGTCGCAGCGATGGCGAGGTCGTCGTTCAGGATGGTGCCGATCCCCGTGGCGTCCGCCAGCGTCGCGCCGCGGGGGTTGGAGAGCAGCAGCGACAGGGTCTCGTTCGCCTCCTGCGCCAGATCGGCGGTGACCGGCACCAGGATCGTCTTGCTCGTCTCCCCCGCGGCGAAGGCCAGGGTCCCGGAGACGCCGGTGAAGTCCGCGCTGCCGGCCGTGCCCGCCACGGTGCGGTAGTCCACCAGCACGCTGCCGCTGGCGGGAGCGGAGAGGGTGACGGTGAAGGCCAGGCTGTTCGCATCGCCCGCCGTGCCGCCGCCCTCGCCGAAGTCGAACTGGATCGGGGCCAGCTCCGCCAGCTTGCCGGCATGCACCGTGCGCCAGTCGTCCTGCAGGATGCCGCCGGTGTCGCCGGAATTCGGGTTCCAGGACCACCAGGTCCAGTTCAGCCCGGTCTTGCCGGCGGCGAGGTCGTTGGTGCCGTTGGCGTCGAAGTCGCCCGAGAGGTAGGCGGTGATCTTGTCCAGCCAGGCCTGGTCCTTGGGGTCGACGAGCTTGCTGCCGAACTCGCCGAGCCAGACCGGCGCGATGTTCTGCTCGTAGATGTAGCCCCACATCTGCTCGAACTTCGCCGGCAGGTTGTTGGGGAATCCCGGCTCGGAGAACCAGCTCTGTCCGTAGACCGAGTTCGGGTAGTCGTGCGCCGAGTAGACCAGCCGGTCGGCCACGTCGAGCACGATCGGCCGGTCCTTCACCCCCATCAGGTTGCCGCCCCACCAGTAGTTCTGCCCCTGGTAGGTGCTGACCCCCTCCACGAAGATCAGCCAGTTCGGGTTGACCGACAGGACGGCGTTGCCGGCGCGTTCCGCCGCCGCCGCCCAGTCGTTGGCGCCGCCGCCGCCCCAGCTGCCGTTGTGGGGCTCGTTGTGCAGGTCGGCGCCGATCACCGTGGGATTGTCGGCATAGCGCGCGGCCAGCATCTTCCAGTCGCCGATCCACTGCGATTCCGGGTGCTGCGCGTCGTACCACAGACCGTTCTCGGAGGTGCCGGCGCCGGCGCTGCTGCGGTGGTGGTCCAGGATGATGCGCAGGCCGATCTGGCCGGCATACTCCACGATCCTGTCCATCATCTGCAGGCCGGTCAGGCCCTGCAGCCCCGGATTGGCCTCGATGCCGTTGATCGCGGTGGCGCGGAGCAGGTCGGAGGAGAAGGGCAGGCGGATGGTGTTGAAGCCCAGCTCCGCCATCTGGTCCATCATCTCCCGGTAGTCGCGGGCCCACAGCCCGTGCGGGGAGAAGGTGCCGGATTCCATCCCGAACCAGTTGATGCCCGCGATCTGCACCGGCTTGCCCGCGGCGTCGACGATCTGGTTGCCCGCGGTATGGAACCAGCCGGCCGCCACGCCGTCGCCGGCGACGGCGGGGTTCCCCTCCGCCACCGAGGCGTCCGCCACGCGCAGCGCCGGCAGCGCCGCGGCGTCGTCGTTGCGGATGGTGGCGGCGCCCGTGCCGTCGGCGATGGTGGCGCCGGTGGCGCCGGACAGGAGCAGGGTGAAGCCCTCGTCGGCCTCCACCGCCGTGTCGCCGGTCACCTTCACCGTCACCGTCTTGCTGGTCTCGCCGGCGGCGAAGGTCAGCGTGCCGGACGCGGCGGCATAGTCGCTGCCCGCCGTCGCCGTGCCGTTGGCCGTGGCGTAGCGCACCGTCACCGGGGCGGACGCGGCCTGGGACAGGCTGACGGTGAAGGTGGCGTTGGTGGTGCCGGCATTCCCCTCGGCCACGGCGACATCGTTCACCGAGAGCGCGGGGAGCGGGGCGGCATCGTCGTCCAGGATCGTGCCGTCGCCGCGGTTGTCGGCGATCGTCGCGCCGGTGGCGTTGCCGAGCATGACCATGAACTTCTCGTTCGCCTCGGCCAGCGTGTCGCCCAGCACCTTGATGGCGACGGTCTTGCTGGTCTCGCCGGCGGCGAAGGTCAGCGTGGCCGAGGCGGCGGTGAAGTCGCTGCCCGCCGTCGCCGTCTGCCCCACCGTGGCGTAGCGCACCGTCACCGGCCCGGTGGCGGCGTGGGAGAGGCTGATGGTGAAGACGGCGTCGCGGGTGCCCGAATGGCCCTCCGTCACCGTCGCGTCGCTGATCCGCAGTTCGGGCGGCGTGGCAGGGGGGATGTCGTCGTTGAGGATGGTGCCGGTCGCCGTGGCGCGGGCCAGGGTGGCGCCGCTGGCGCCGGAGAGGCGCAGCGCGAGGGTCTCGTCCGCCTCGGCCGCCGTGTCGCCCTTGACCGCGACCTGCACGACCTTGCGCGTCTCGCCCGCCGCGAAGGTCAGGCTGCCCGACTGCGCGACGTAGTCGCTGCCGGCCAGGGCCGTGCCGTCGGCGGTGGCGTAGGCGACCGACACGGGCGCCGCCGCCGGCTTGGAGAGGGTGACGGCGAACTCCATCACCTTGGTGCCCGCCGCGCCCTCCGTCACGGAGACGTCGGCGACGCTGACGGCCGGGAGCTCCACGGGCGGGCCGCCGCCCGTCCCGGCGCCGTTGAGGGTGAGGTTCGCTGCCTGGTTGCCGCCGCTGCCGGCGCTCGCCTGGAAGCCCAGCGTCACCGTGCCGTTGGCCGGGACCGAGGCGTTCCAGCCGAGGCTGCGCAGCACGTAGTGCGTGCCGGCCCGGCTGACGATCTCCGCGCCCCAGATGTTGGTGATGGTGAAGCCGGCGTCGAACTCGACGGTCCAGCCGTTCAGCGCCGTCGCGCCGGCGGCCACGGTCAGGTTGGCGGTGAAGCCGCTGCCCCAGTCATTGGAGACGGAATAGGTCAGGCCGGCCGCCATGCGCCCTCGCTCACGATTCGGTGTGGTAAGGAAAACGAGACAATATCGCACCGCGCGCGACGTCAAGTTACCGGGCGCGACAATTCTGCACGAAAACCGTGCAATCCACCGGACCAGCGGGAATCCCGGGCCGGCCCGGTCCGCCGTGCCCGCCGATCGGGCAGGCGGCCGGCGGCCCGCCGCCGTCGCGGCGCGGCCACACCCCGCGGCGCCCCTCCGCCGCCGCGGGCCGGATGGGTTCCGCTTCCCGGGCCGGGGGGCTATCAGCGCCGCGGCCGCAGCGGCCAGGCGCCGGCCCTCGCATTCCCGGCCCCTCTCCCCCGGCCCGCGAGGAACCTGCCGTCCCATGCTCCGAGGCATCCTGACCGTCGGCGTCTGGACCCTGGCCAGCCGCATCCTCGGCTTCGCGCGCGACATGCTGGTCGCCGCGATGATGGGGGCCGGGCCGGTGGCGGATGCCTTCTTCGTCGCGCTGAAGCTGCCCAACCTGTTCCGCCGCCTGTTCGGCGAGGGCGCGTTCAACGCCGCCTTCGTCCCCGCCTTCGCCGCCACTCTGGCCGGCGACGGCCCGGCCGCCGCCCGGCAACTGGCGGAGCGCATGGCCTCGCTGATGGCCATCTGGCTCACCGGCCTGACAGTGCTGGGCCTGGTCTTCATGCCCCAGGTGCTGGCGGTGCTGGCCCCGGGCTTCGGCGACGACCCGTTGCGCTGGACCTATGCGGTCGAGATGACGCGGATCACCTTCCCCTACCTGCTCTTCATCTGCCTGACCGCCCTGGTCTCGGGCGTGCTGAACGGGCTCGGGCGGTTCGGCGCGGCCGCGGCGGCGCCGGTGCTGTTCAACGTCTTCGCCATGGCCGCGCTGCTCGGCCTGACGCCGCATGTCTCCACCCCGGGCCACGCGCAGTCCTGGGGCGTGATGCTGTCCGGCATCGCGCAACTGGCGCTGGTGTGGATCGCCGCCGCCCGCGCCGGGATGCCGCTGTATCCGCGCCTGCCCCGCCTCGATCCCGGGGTAAGGGCGGTGCTGCGGCGCATGGTGCCGGGCGTGCTGGGGGCGGGGGTGACGCAGCTGAACCTGGCGGTGGACGTGATCATCGCCTCGCTGCTGCCGGCCGGCGCCGTCTCCTACCTCTACTATGCCGACCGGGTGGCACAGTTGCCGCTGGGCGTGGTCGGCGCCGCGGTGGGCACCGCCCTGCTGCCGCTGCTGGCGCGGCAGTTCCGCGCCCGCCAGCCGCTCTCCGCCCATCGCACGCTGAACCGGGCGCTGGAGTTCTCGCTCGCCCTCACCCTGCCGGCGGCGGTGGCGCAGTGGATCGCGGCGGATGCCATCGTCACCGCCCTGTTCCAGCGCGGCGCCTTCGGGGCCGAGGCCGCCCGGGCCACCGCCGACGCGCTGGCCGCCTATTCCCTCGGCCTGCCGGCCTTCGTGCTGGTGAAGGCCTTCGCGCCGTGCTTCTTCGCGCGCGGCGACACGGCCACGCCGGTCCGCATCGGCATCGGCGTGGTGGTGCTGAACCTGCTGCTGAACCTGCTGCTGACGCAGTTCCTCGCCCATGTCGGCATCGCGCTGGCCACCGGGATCGCCGCCTGGGTCAACGTGGCCGTCCTGGCCATGCTGCTGCACCGGCGCGGCGCCTGGCGCGCCGACCGCCGCCTGCGCCAGGCGCTGCCGCGGATGCTGCTGGCGAACCTGCTGATGGCGGCGGTGGTCTGGGCGGCGGAGCTGGCGCTGTTCCGCACGGGCTGGCTGCCGGGCGGGCGGCTGGCCAGCCTCGCCCTGCTGATCATGGCGGGGATGGGCACCTATTTCGGCGCGGCCCACTGGCTCGGCGCGCTGGACCTGCGGGAGCTGCGGCGGCTGCGCCGGCGCCGGGCCGGGCCGGCCGCGGCGCAGCCCTGACCGGCCAGGGCGGGCGCGGCCGCGGATCATGGCAGGATGGGCGCGCGGAACCGGACGCACCCTGGTAGTCTCGCCGGCAAAGACTCGGATCGGGAACCGTCCATGACCTCTCTTCCGCCGCGTGTCCCCATCGGGCGACGCGCCCTGGCCGGGCTGCTGGCTGCCCCTGCCCTGGCCGCCCCCGCCCTGGCTCCCGGCCTGGCCCGCGCCCAGGGCGCCTGGCCGGACCGGCCGATCCGGCTGATCGTGCCCTTCGCCCCCGGCGGGGCGACCGACAGCTCCGCCCGCGCCATGTCCGACCGCCTCTCGGCCGTGCTGGGCCAGACCGTGGTGGTGGAGAACCGCTCCGGCGCCGGCGGCTCGATCGGCGCGGGCGTGGCGGCGCAGGCCAGGCCGGACGGCGCGACCTTCCTGCTCGACACCATCGTGCAGGTGGTGAACCCGCTGGTGCTGCGCGGCCTGCCCTTCGACTACCGCACCGCCTTCACCCCGGTGATGCAGGTGACGCGCCTGCCCCTGGCGCTCGCCGTGCGGGCCGACTTCCCGGCGCAGAACCTGGCGGAGTTCGTGGCCGAGGCGAAGCGGCGGCCGGGCCAGATCTCCTGCGGCAATGCCGGCAACGCCACCGCCGCGCACCTCGCCGCGGCGCTGCTGCAGTCGCGCGCGGGCATCGAGCTGAACAACCTGCCCTATCGCGGCGGCGGCGATGCGGGGCGCGACATCGCCGGGGGCACGCTGGATTCCGGGATGCTGACCCTGGTGTCGCTGGTGGCGCTGGTGCAGGGCGGGCGGGCCCGCTTCCTGGCGGTGGCGAGCCCGCAGCGGACCTCCCTCCTGCCCGACGTGCCGACCCTGGCCGAATCCTATCCGGGCACGGCGCTGGACGAATGGACGGGCCTCTTCGCCCCTGCCGGCACGCCGGCACCGATCCTGGAGAAGCTGCAGGCGGCCGTGGTGAAGGTGCTGGCCGAGCCGGAGATCCGCCACCGCCTGGCCCAGATCGGCGCCGAGCCGGTCGGCAGCAGCCCGGAGGAGTTCGCGCGCTTCCTGGCCGAATCCCGGCAGCAGGCGGAGATGCTGGTGCGCGAGGCGAAGATCGAGCCGTCCTGACGGGCGGCTTCCCCCGACGGGAGGCCCCACGGGACGGTCAGGGCAGCGGCGTGAGGTTGTTGGGCCTGGGCAGCGGCGCCGGCGGGACGATCGACCCGTCGGCGGCGATGCCCGTCATCCAGTTGTTCGCGTTGCCGGGCAGGAACTCGATCTTCGTCGGCGTCTCGCTCAAGCTGCGGAAGCCGGGCAGGATCCTGGCCGTCAGCAGGTCCGCCTGGCTGCGGTCGAGAGGATCCAGCACGGCGAAGCGGTAGCCGAAGACGGCGAGCTGCTTGAAGCCGGCGGCATGCATCTCCTTCCAGAACTCGTGGGCCAGCCCGATCCGGCCCAAGGGGGAGACGACGCCCTCCATCCCATGGCCGGAATAGCAGGCCCAGACGTGGATCGATCGATGGGTCTTGGCGAGGCGCCCGTCGAACTGCGCCGCCAGCTCCCTCGCCGTCAGCCTGCGCCCGTCCTTGCTCCCGATGACGTCGACGTTCGCGTTGCACTCGCCGCTGACGTAGAGCTCGTCGTCGTCGCCGACCTTCGCACCGGCCAGGGTGTTCGGCGTGAGGATGTCCACCTCGTCGTAGCCGCCGAGGTGGTCGATCCGCTCCGCGAAGGCGACGGCGCCGTTGATCAGCCCCTGGTCGTCGTCCCAGGGCAGGTAGAGGTAGAAGCGGCTCACGGATCGTTCCTCTCTCGTGCGGCCGCAGGACGGCCGCCACGGGAATGAAACGGCGCTTCCCCTCCCTATGCAACCGTAGGGATTGTCCGCGAAGATTTATGCAACCCCCCGGCCCGCTCCGTCCCCGGGCGTCTTGGCGAGTCCGGCCATGATGGCCGGCACCTCCCCCGGGATCTCCCGCGCCAGGAAGCCGACCGGGCCATGGCGGCGGGAGAGGCGCTGCCCCGCCTCGGCATGCAGCCAGACCCCCCAGAGCGTCGCCACCGCCGGAGCCGCGCCGCGCGCCAGCAGGCCGGCGACGATGCCGGCCAGCGTGTCCCCCGACCCGGAGGTCCCCAGGCCGACGCAGCCGTGCTCGCAGATCCAGGCCTCGCCCTGCGGCGTGACGACGAAGGTGCGGCCGCCCTTCATGGCCACCACCGCCTGCAGCTGGGCGGCCGCGCGGCGGGCGGCGCCGAGCGGGTCCGCCAGCACCGCCTCCCGCCCCGTCCCCAGCAGCGACGCCATCTCCCCGGCATGCGGCGTGACCACGATCCGGCCGGCATGGCGGCGCAGCGCCTCCCGCCCCTCCGGCAACCGTGTCAGGGCACAGGCATCGAGCAGGATGGCCGGCCCCTCCCCCTCGGGCAGGGCGGCCAGCAGGGTGCCGACCAGCGCCGCGGTCGCCGCCTCGCCCGCCATGCCGGGCCCGACCAGCAGCGCGTCCACGCGCCCGGCCCGCTCGCGCAGAGGCCCGGCCGCGGTCGGCGCGATGCCACCCTCGGGGCTCTCCGGCAGCCCCATCGCCAGCGCCTCCGGCAAGGCCAGGCCCAGCGGCGGCGCCAGGCTGCGCGGCACCGCCACCTGCAGCCGGCCCGCCCCGGCCCGCAGCGCCGCCTCCCCCGCCAGGAGCACCGCGCCCGGCACCTCCAGGCTGCCGCCCACCACCAGCACGCTGCCGCGCGCATCCTTGTCGTCGCCGTCGCGGTGGGCGGGCAGCGGCAGGCCGCGCAGCAGCGCCTCGTCCAGCCGGGATGGCGCGCTCATCGCGTGGCCACCGGCGCGTCGGGCTCGTCCGTCACCGGGGCGCCGGCGCGCTCCAGCGGCGCGACGAAGTTGTAGCGGTGCAGCGCCAGCCCGCCGCCCTTCCCCAGGGCCGGATCGAAGCGGTACTCGGTGACGGAGCAGTTTGCCACGTCCGCCTCCCGGTCCACGGCCAGGATCCGCTCCTCGGTCATGTTCTCCAGCAGGTAGCGCAGGCAGAGCACCACCACCTGGTGGCCGACGATCACCACGCGGCGCCCGCCATGGTGCAGGCTGATCGTGTCCAGCGCGCTGCGCAGGCGCAGGATCACGTCGCACCAGCTCTCGCCCCCCGGCGGCCGGTGATAGAACTTGCCCAGGATGCGGCGGAACTCCGCCTGGTCCGGATGCAGCTCCGTGATGCCGTGGCGGGTCAGCCGGTCGAGGATGCCGAACTCCTTCTCCCGCAGCCGCTCGTCCACGACGAAGTCCCCCGGGGCGACGGGCATGCCGCCCGCCGCCTGCATCAGCTCGGCGGTATGCCGGGCCCGCTGGTAGGGCGAGGTCAGCACCACATCCGGCCGCTCCGCCTCCGGCATGGCCGCGAACCAACGGCCGAGCGCGGCGGACTGCTCCACGCCCAGCGCGCTCAGCGGCACGTCCACGTCCCGCTCGGCGATGTCGATCCGGCCGATGCCGGCGGCCTGGGCGGCGTCACGCGCCACGTTCCCGGCGCTCTCGCCATGGCGGATGATCCAGAGCCGATCCGGCCAGGGTTGCTGCATCGGCGTCGGTCCCCCAGAAGGTTTGGGCAGCAGGTTCGGGTGCGGTCCCGGCAGGCGGGTGGCGGAGGTCCCGCCGCGCCACGTGCCGTCACGGGCCGGTCGCCACCCTTCCTGGCGGCGGGCAACCCGCCGCCGGTCAACGCGGCAGCGGCCGGGACGTTCGCGCATGGCAGGAAGAGAGGTGCGATGCCCTCTTCCCAGGACGCCATCAAACTGATATTTCAGGTTGCAGTGCCAGACGCCCTGCCCTTTACCCCGCTGACCCTGGAAGATACGGCCTCCCTGGCCGACCGGGTCTACCTCCGCCTGCGCGACGCCATCGTCGCGGGGGCGCTGGCGCCGCATTCGCGCGTGTCGGAACGGCAGCTCGCCGCCTCGCTCGGCGTCTCCGCCGCCCCGGTGCGCGATGCGCTGCGCCGGCTGGAAACGGAGGGGATGGTCGTCACCCAGCCCCGCCGCGGCACGCTGGTCGCCGATTTCGGCCCCGTCCAGATCGAGCAGATGGGCCGCATCCGTGTGGCGCTGGAGGCGGTGGCCGCCGGCTTCGCCGCGCGCCGCGTCACGCCCGCGGAGATCGCCGCGCTGCGCGCCCAGCTGGTGGCCATGCGCGACGCCACCCGGTCCGGCGACGCGGAGGCGGTGGCCGAGGCGAACGGCCAGTTCCACGCCATGCTGCATGCGGTGGCCGACAACGCCTTCCTCACCCAGACCCTGCGCGGGCTGCGCGGCTACGAGAGCGTCGGCCGCCGCCGCATCCTGACCACGGACAGCGAGATGCGCCGGGCCCTGCGCGAGCACGCCGCCCTGCTGGCGGCGCTGCGCCGGGGCGACTCGGCGCTCGCCGAGGCGCGGATGCGCGCGCATGGCCTGCGCTCGCTGCAACAGGCCTTCGCGGGACCGGCCGAGCCTGCCGCCCCGCCCCACCGGAGGAACGCATGACCCAGGACCGGACCAGGCTCGCCGCCTCGCTGCGCGGCATCTCGGGGATCCTCGTGACCCCCTTCGACCGCGACGGCAAGCCCAACCCGGCCGCGCTGGAGCCGATCGTCGCCCGCGCGGCCAAGGCGGGCGTCCACGGGCTGACGGTGAACGGCAACACCAGCGAGTTCTACAGCCTCTCCTTCGCGGAAGCCGAGCGGATGCAGGCGGAGGTCCCTGCCCTCGTCGCCGGCCGCGCCACCATCATCGCCGGCGTCGGCCGCTCGGTCGGCGAGGCGGAGCAGCTCGCGCGGGTCGCGCGGAAGGCCGGCGCCGACGCGCTGATGGTCCACCAGCCCCCCGACCCGTTCAACGCGCCGCGCGGCGTGAAGGCCTACCTCCAGCGCGTCGCCGAGGCGGGCGAGCTGCCCGTCATCCTCTACCTGCGCAACGACGCCATGGGCATCGACCGCATCGTGGAGCTGGCCAGCCTGCCCGGCATCGCCGGCGTGAAATGGGCCACCCCCAACGTGCTGCTGCTGGCCGAGGCGGTCCGCCGCACCCGCGGCATGCCCATCAACTGGGTCTGCGGCCTGGCCGAGCCCTGGGCCCCGCCGATGCAGGCCGTGGGCGCCCGCGGCTTCACCTCCGGCCTGATCAACGTGCTGCCGGAACGCTCCGTCGCCATCCTGAACGCCCTGAACGCGCGCGACTTCGACAGCGCCGCCGAGCAGATCCACGCCATCGGCCCCTTCGAGGTGCTGCGCGCCCAGGAGAACGGCGGCGCCAACGTCTCGGTGGTCAAGGCGGCGCTGAACCTGATGGGCGAGGATGTCGGCCCCGCCCGCCCGCCCGCCGCCTGGCCGCTGCTGCCCGAGGCCCAGACGACGCTGGAGAAGCTTCTCGCCGGCTGGGGCATCGCCACCCGCCGCGCAGCCTGACCCGGCCCGGGACCCGCCGCCGCAAGAACGGCGGGATGACCTGACCCGTGGCGCTGTCGTGTTCCGGCGTCGGACCGGGAGGGGACGCCGTCCCCTCCACGGACCCTCCCCTGCCGGGGCCACAAGCGGGCCCCGGACCCCGCTGGGAGTCTGGTGCTTCCGGTAGGCGTCAGCCTGCGGGCTGATCCCGGGGAAAGCGCGGACAGGCGGGACGCTGAAAGAAACATCAAAGGCGTCAGCGAATGCTGCGGCCGTACCCGCCGAGGAGCCATGCTCCTCGGCGCCGTGACCCCCTCGCAGGCTGTCCCGCGGCAGCGCCTCTCGGGTCCAGGGCCCGCAGGGTCCTGGCGGAGTGGGGGTACGGGGGCGAGGCAGAGCCTTGCCCCCGGGCCACGGGCGCTGCCTCCTTGGGATCAGCGCCCTGTGCTGCGCTTCCTCAGCTCTGCGCGTGCAGGGGCGGCTGGTCCTTGAGCGTCGCGCGGAGGGTGGTGGAGGCGGGACCCCGGGCGATGGTCAGGGCGACCTCCGCACCCGGATGTTGATCGGCCACGAGGCGGGCCAGGGCGCGGGGGTCCTTCACCGCCTGTCCGTCCACGGCGGTGATGACGTCGCCCGGGCGCAGGCCGGCCTTGGCGGCGGGGCCGTTGTCCTGCACGGCCGCGACCATGGCGCCCTCGCGCTTGCCCTCGGCGAAGGGGGCGGTCTCCACGCCCAGCCAGCCGCGGGCGACGCGGCCATCGGCCTTCAGCGCGGTGACGACGCGGGAGGCCAGATCGGCGGGCACGGCGAAGCCGATGCCGGCATTGGCGCCGGAGGGGGAGAGGATGGCGGTGTTCACGCCCACCACGCGCCCCTGGGTGTCGAACAGCGGCCCGCCGGAATTGCCCGGGTTGATGGGGGCATCCGTCTGCAGGAAGCTGTCATAGGGGCCGGCGTTCAGATCGCGGCCGCGGGCGGAGATGATGCCCGCCGTCACGCTGGGGCCGAGGCCGAAGGGGTTGCCCACCGCCAGCACCCAGTCGCCCACGCGCGGCTCCGCCCCATCGGCGAAAGACACGGCGGGCAGCGGCTTGTCCGTCGCGACCTGCAGCAGGGCGAGGTCGGTGCGCTCGTCGCTACCGATCACGCGGGCGGGCAGGGTGGTGCCGTCAGCCAGGGTGACGCGGATGGAATCGGCATGGCCGGCGACATGGAAGTTCGTCACCACGAGGCCCGAGGGGTCGATGATGAAGCCCGAGCCCTCGCCCATCACGCGACGCGGCTCGGCGCCACGCAGCTTGGCGCCCGGCGGCAGAAAGCCCGGCGGGATGGCCTGGGCCTGCTCGCTTGGCGCCGTTCCGGCCACGGCGATCTTCACCACGGCGGGGGCGACCCGGTCCACCAGATCCGCGAAGCCCTGGGGCTGGGCCGCGACCGCGGCGAGCGGAGCGGCATAGGCCGGGCTGGGGGCGGCCAGCGTGCTTCCCAGGACTCCGCCGCCGAGGGCGGTCGCGGCGAGCAGGGCGGCGGCTAGGGTGTTGCGCAAGCGAGGGGTGGTCATCGGGATCCTCCGGCCAGGCCGCGGGGGCGGCGTCTGTTGCGGAAGGATGGGCGGCCGCGGATGACGGTTCGATCCGCCCGGGCCTTAATCTGTTTCCATCACGAATTACGGTCGCGTCACATGCGGCCCGCCAACCGGGGCAGGCCCGCGGAGGGCCTCAGAACGGGCGGGTCGCGGAGGCCGGGCGGCGCACCGGATTCTCCAGCCACAGCCCGGCGCGCCGGAAGGCGATCATGACCGCCAGTGCATGTCCCAGGGCGGCATAGGCGCTCGGCGGCGGAACGAGGCGCAGGAAGGCGGCCAGCGCCTCCCGGCGCGGGCCGCGCTGGGCCAGGGCGAAGGCCAGGAGCAGGGCCGGCTCCGCGCCGACCAGCCGGGGGCAGAGCGGGCAGCCGAGTTCCCCGGGGCTGGTGCAGAGGCGCAGCGCCTGATCAAGCGCCGGCGCGGCCTCGGCCAGATCGGCGGTGGCGAGCGGCAGGGCGATGGCATGCGCGGCGGGGTGGCCCAGCCGCCGAGCCCGGGCCCAGCCGCGCAGGGCGTCGAGCAGCAGGGCTTCCGGCGGCGGCAGCTCCTCCGGGGCGGCACCGGTCCAGGGCCAGGCGGGCAGTCCGTGGGCGGCCATGCAAGGCTCCTCCAGAGGCGTGGGGACCCAGCTTGTCGCAAGTAAGAACCGTTCGCAAGTAATTCGGGGCCAGGAGCCCTGCGCCGAAGAGCGAAGCGGCCGGGCAGGTCCCCCCTCCCGGCCGCGTCCCGGCTACTTGAACTCGATCGGCGGAGCTTCGTCGAACCCCATATCCGGCATGGGCACGTCGATACGCACGCTGGCCGGGTCCATCGTGGGCCCGTGGTCGATCCAGTAGGTCACGCTCTCCGGCCAGAAGATCACGATGGCCACGATGATGAGCTGCAGGCAGACCCAGGGGATGGCCCCGTAGTAGATCTGGCTGGTGCGGACCTCGGGCGGCGCCACGGAGCGCAGGTAGAACAGGGCAAAGCCGAAGGGCGGGTGCATGAAGCTGGTCTGCAGGTTCACGCAGAGCAGCACGCCGAACCAGACCAGGTTGATGTCCAGCTTCGCCGCCACCGGCGCCAGCAGCGGCACGACGATGAAGGCGATCTCGAAGAAGTCGAGGAAGAAGGCCAGGAAGAAGACGAAGACGTTGACGAAGATCAGGAAGCCCGTCTGGCCGCCGGGCAGGTGGGACAGCAGGTGCTCGATCCACAATCCCCCGTCCACGCCCTGGAAGACCAGCGAGAAGACGGTGGCGCCCAGCAGCAGGAAGACCACCATCGCGGTGATGCGCGCGGTGTTGGCCAGCGCCTCGCGCAGCAGCGGGTAGCTGAAGCGGCGGTTGAGGATGGCCAGGAAGATGGCACCCACCGCGCCCATCGCGCCCGCCTCGGTGGGGGTCGCGAGGCCGAGGAAGATGGTGCCGAGCACGAGGAACATCAGCGCGGCGGACGGCACGATGCCGCGCAGCACCTTCCAGTACAGGCGCCAGCCTCGGTCCATCCGCGCCTCCTCCGGCAGCGGCGGCACGCGGTGCGGGGCGAAGAGCGCGACGCCCAGGATGAACAGGATGAAGACGCTGACCTGGAGGATGGAGGGGCCGATGGCGCCGGCATACATGTCGCCGACCGAGCGGCCGAGCTGGTCACCCAGGATGATCAGCACGAGGCTGGGCGGGATCAGCTGCGCGATGGTGCCCGAGGCGGCGATGACGCCGGTGGCGATGCGCTGGTCGTAGCCGTAGCGCAGCATGATCGGCAGGGAGATCATGCCCATCGCGATCACCGAGGCGGCGACGGTGCCGGTGATGGCGCCCAGCACCGCGCCCACCAGCACGACGGCGATGGCGAGGCCGCCGGGCATCTTGCCGAAGAGCTGGCCCATGCCCTCCAGCAGGTCCTCCGCCAGCCCGCAGCGTTCCAGGATGGCGCCCATCAGGGTGAAGAAGGGAATGGCCAGCAGCAGCTCGTTCGACAGCACGCCGAAGACGCGCAGCGGCAGGTTGGCCAGGAAGGCGGTGGTGAAGAAGCCCAGCTCGATCGACAGGAAGCCGAAGAACAGACCCACCGCCGCCAGGCTGAAGGCGACGGGAAAGCCCACGAGCAGGAAGATCACCAGCCCGCTGAACATCAGCGGGGGCATGTAGTCGGGATTCATCGCGCCTCGGCGTCCGTAAGGGGGCGTGCGGTGTGGCCGGCGCTCACTGCACCGGCTTCTCGTAGGACAGGATCACGTCGCCCTCGGGGCGGATGCCGCGCAGCAGCGCGATCCGCTTGATGAGCTCGGAGGCGCCCTGGAGCGTGATCAGCAGGTAGCCCAGCGGCAGCAGCAGCTTGACCGGCCAGCGGATCAGGCCACCGGCATTCTGGCTGCCTTCCGAGCGGGTCCAGGAGTCGAGGAAGAAGGGCCAGGTCATCCACACCAGCAGCAGCATGGCGGGGAACAGGAAGAAGATGATCCCCAGCACGTCCACCCACAGCCGCCCGCGCTCCGACAGGTTGCCGTAGATCAGGTCGACGCGGACGTGGCCGTTGCGGTTCAGGGTATAGGCGGCACCCAGCATGACCACGCCCGCGAAGAGGTACCACTGCACCTCCAGCCAGCCGTTGGACGACATGGACAGGGCATAGCGGATGACGGCGTTGCCGGCGCTGATGACGCAGGCGGCCAGCACCATCCACTCGGCGATCTTGCCGAAGACGGTGTTCACGTCGTCCACGACGCGGCTGAAGGCGAGCAGTGGTCTCATGGGTGGCCCTTAACGGCGCGGCTGGGCAGCCTGCTGCTGCTCGAGCGCCTGCATGGAGTAGACGAAGTTGTCGTAGGTGTTCTCCGCCACGCGGAACCACTGCAGCTCCGTGTCGCGGAAGGCCTTGAAGTGGTCGTAGACCTTCTTGAAGCGCGGGTTGGACGCCGCCGTCTCGTCGTACAGCTCGAAGGCCGCCTTGTAGGCCGCCTGCATCACCTCGCGCGGGAAGGGACGGAGCTGGGTGCCGGAGGCGACGAGGCGGCGCAGTGCCTGCGGGTTCTGCACGTCGTACTTGGCGATGGTCTCGATGGTGGCATCGCGGCAGGCGCTCTCCAGCGCCTCCTTGTAGAGCGGCGGCAGCTCGTCGTACTTCGCCTTGGCGACGTAGACGGACAGGTTCAGCCCGCCCTCCCAGAAGCCCGGGTAGTAGTAGAAGGGCGCGACGCGGTTGAAGCCCAGCTTCTCGTCGTCATAGGGGCCGATCCACTCGGCGGCGTCGATCGTGCCGCGCTCCAGCGCCGGGTAGATGTCGCCGCCCGCGATCTGCTGCGCCACCACGCCCAGCTTCTGCAGCACGTTGCCGGCGAAGCCGCCGATGCGGAACTTCAGCCCGTTCAGGTCGGCGACGCTCTTGATCTCCTTGCGGAACCAGCCGCCCATCTGGGCACCGGTGTTGCCCGCGGGGATCGAGACGATGTTGAAGCTGTCGTAGAACTCGCGCAGCACCTCGCGCCCGCCGGCCCCGTTCAGCCAGGCGTTGATCTGGCGGAAGTTCATCCCGAAGGGGATGGTACCGTCGAGCGCGAAGGTCGGGTCCTTGCCGACGAAGTAGTAGGAGGCGGTGTGGGCGCAGTCCACGGTGCCGTTCTGCACGGCGTCGGCGACCGCCAGGCCCGGCACCACCTCGCCCGCGGCGAACATGGTGATGCGGAACTTGCCGTCGGTCAGGGCCGCGACGCGCTTGGCCACGTGCTCGCCGGCGCCGTAGATGGTGTCCAGCGACTTGGGGAAGGAGCTGGCACAGCGCCAGCGGATCTCCGGCGCGGACTGCGCCAGGGCGGGGGCGGCAAGGCTCGTGGCCAGGGCTGCCGGGGCGGCGGCGCTGGCACCCGCGAGGAAGCTGCGGCGGTCCATGGAAGCTGAACGTCTCCTGCGTGGGGGGCTTGGCTGCCCCTTCCCGGCACCCTTTGCATAGAATGGACGGATCGGGTTGAGAAGTTCTCGAATCGCGCGTTTCGTCCCCGGCGGCGATCCCGGTTGTACCCTGGCCGTCCCGCCCCCGGCTGCTATCGTCCAGGCGTGCCGACCCTGCTCGCCCTCGTGATCGCCGCGCTGGTTCTCCTCGCCCCGCTGGGCGCCTGGCGGGGTGGCCTCCCGGCGGCGCGGCTCGTCCTCGCCGGCTGTGCCCTGGGCGGCGCGGCGCTGGCCGGCCTGGGCGTGGCGGCCCTGCTGCTGCCCGCCGCGGCGCCGCTGCCCATCGCGCCGGCCTTCCCGCTGGCGGGGATGGACGGCGCGGCCGGACCGCTGCTGGCGCCCGACGCGCTCTCGGGCTGGTTCCTGCTCCTCCTCGGCCTCGCCGCCCTCGCCGCCTGCCTCTGGGCGCTGTCGCACGCCCCGGCGGAGTCGCCGCGCCGCCTGGTGCCGCTGCCGCTCTTCCTCGCGGGCATGGCGCTGGCGCTCGGCGCCGGGGATGGGCTGACGCTGCTGCTGGGCTTCGAGGCGATGTCGCTCGCCTCCTGGGTCCTGGTCGCGGCGGACCACCAGCGCGCGGAGAACCGGGCGGCCGCCCGGCTCTACCTCGCCTTCGCCCTCTTCTCGGGCGCCTGCCTGCTGGCGGCCCTGGCGCTGCTGGCCATCCCCGCGGGCGCCCTCTCCTTCGCCGCGCTGCGCGAGGCCCCGCCCGACGGCTGGCGCGCCGTGGCGATCCTGCTGCTGGTCACCGCCGGGGCGGGCGCCAAGGCGGGGCTGGTGCCGCTGCACGCCTGGCTGCCGCTGGCCCATCCGGCGGCGCCCAGCCACGTCTCGGCGCTGATGTCGGGGGCGATGACCAAGGTCGCGCTCTACGTGCTGGCGCGGCTGCTGCTCGACCTCTGCGGGCCGGCCCAGCCCGCCTGGTGGGGCGTCCCGCTGGTGGCGCTCGGGGTGGGCTCGGCGCTGCTGGGGGCGCTGCGGGCGAATCTGGAAGGCGACGTGAAGACCCTGCTGGCCTGCTCGACCATCGAGAATGTCGGGCTGATCGCGACCGGCCTCGGCCTCGCCGCCATGTTCCGCGGCGCCGACCTCGCGCCCCTGGCGGCGCTCGCCGCCGGCGCCGCGCTGCTGCACGCCCTGTTCCACGCCCTGTTCAAGACCCTGCTCTTCCTCGTCGCGGGCGAGGTCGCCCATGCCGCCGGCAGCCGTGCGCTGGACCGGCTGGGCGGGCTGATCCACCCCATGCCGCTCGCGGGCTGCTGCGCCCTGCTCGGCGCCGCCGCGGCCGCGGCCCTGCCGCCGCTCTCCGGCTTCGCCTCGGAATGGCTGCTGCTGCAGGCGCTGATCGGCGGCTGGCGGCTGGGGCAGGTGGGGATGCAGGTGGTGCTGGCCGGCGCCCTGGCGGTGGTGGCGCTGTCCGCGGCGCTGGCGGCCGCGGCGATGGTGCGCTTCGTCGGCCTCGCCTTCCTCGGCCGCCCGCGCCATCCGCGGACCGCGGGCGCCGCCGACGCCCATGGCCCCGCCGCCGCCGCCCTGGCCGGGCTGGCGGCGCTGGCCGCCGGGCTCGGCCTGCTGCCGGGGCCGCTGCTCGGCCTCGCCACCCCTGCCCTGCACCGGCTGACCGGCAGCGGCATGGAGGAGCGCGTCGGCCCCTGGTCCGTGGCGGCGGGCGACGGGACGGGCGTCTACTGGCCGCTCGCCGCCGCGCTGCTGCTGGCCATGGCCGCCGCCCTGCTGGCCTGGGCGGTGCGGCTGCGCGGCGCGCCGGAGCCGGTGGTGGCGCCGGCCTGGGATTGCGGCTTCCAGGCCCCGCCGCCGCACCTGCCCTTCGGCGATCCCGCCACGCAGCCGAGCGCCGAGGGCCTCAGTCAGCCGCTGCGCCGGATGCTGAGCACCAGCCTGCTCTCCGCGCGCGAGCGCGTCGAACCCGCCGCCCCCGGCAGCCCGCAGCCGGCCCGGCTGCTGGCCGGCTTCGCCGATCCCTCCCTTCGCCACCTGCTCGAACCGCTGGCCCGGCTGCGCGACACCCTGGCCGCCCGCGCCGAGCGCCTGCGCGACCTCTCGGCGCGGCAATGCCTGGGGATGGCCTTCGCGGGCCTGCTGGTCCTGCTCGCGCTGGTGACGTGGCTGGGGGGGCGGGCGTGAGGCGCGGCGCCGGCCCCCGGGGGGAAGGCTCCGCCTTGCCCCCCGCCCCCCCCATCCGCCGGGAGCGAGGTCCCTGGACCCCCATTCACAGAGGCGTCGCACGCCGGGGAGCCTGGCTCCCCGGCGACGGCGGCCACGGCCCGCGCGGCCCGGATATCCCGCCATCCGGGCTCTCCGCGACGCGGCCCCCGGATGGCGGAACCCCGCCGGGATCCTGGTGCCGGCCCGCCCCCGGCGGATGGGGTAGCGGGGGAGGCGACGCCTCCCCCGGGGACCGGGCGCCCTGCTTCCCATGACGCTCCTCTCCGGACTGGCGACGCAGCTCCTGCACCTCGCCCTCATGATCGCCGTGGCCCCGCTGGCGACGGGGCTGACGCGCTGGGTGAAGGCGCGGCTGACGGGCCGGCGCGGCGCGGTGCCGTGGCAGCCCTGGCGGGACCTGGCGAAGCTGCTGCGCAAGCGGCCGGTGCTGGCCGAAGGGTCCTCCGCCGTCACGCGGGTGGCGCCCTACCTCGCCGCGGCGGCCACGCTGGCGGCGGCGATGCTGGTGCCGACGCTGGCGCACGGGATGCTGCTGGCGCCGGCCGCGGACCTGATCCTGATCGCCGGGCTGCTGGCGCTCGCGCGCTGCGCGCTGGCGCTGGCGGGGCTGGATGCGGGGACGGCCTTCGGCGGGCTGGGCGCGGGGCGGGAGATGGCCTTCGCCGCCCTGGCCGAGCCGGCGCTGCTGCTCTGCGCCCTGACCTTCGCGATCCTGTCGGGGGGGACGAACCTCGACATGCTGGGCACTGTCTTCCAGGAGGGGGCGCAGGGGGTGCGGGTGTCGCTGGCGCTCTGCCTCGTCGCCCTGGTGACGCTGGCCCTGGCCGAGAACGCGCGCATCCCGGTGGACAACCCGGCGACGCATCTGGAGCTGACCATGGTGCACGAGGCGATGCTGCTGGAGGCCTCGGGGCGCCACCTCGCGCTGTGGGAGTTCCAGGCGGCGCTGCAGCTGCTGCTCTGGATGTCCCTGCTCAGCGCGGTCTTCCTGCCCTTCGGCACCGCGCCGGCCGGGGCGGGGCCGCTCGCCTGGGGCATCGGCGCCCTGGCCTGGGCCGCGAAGGTCGCCGTGCTCTGCACCGGGCTGGCGGTGTTCGAGAGCGCCATCGCCAAGATGCGCGTCTTCCGCGTGCCGGAGTTCCTCGGCGCGGCGCTGCTGCTGGCGCTGCTGGGCGCGGTGCTGCTCTTCGTCAGCACGGGGATCGCGTGATGGGGTCGGCATGATGGAGCCAGGGCTGCGCTTCGGCCACCTCCCCTACGACGTCGCGCACCTGCTGGCGGGGGGCGTGCTGCTCTGCTCCTTCCTGCTGCTCTACCAGCGGCGCACGGCCGCGGTGATCAACGCCTTCGCGACCCAGGGCGCGGTGCTGGCCGCGGCCGCGGCCTGGCAGGGCTGGGTGCAGGGCGAGGTCGGGCTCTACCTCACCGCCGCCATCGCGCTGGTCGCCAAGGCGGCGCTGATCCCGGCGGGGCTGCACGCGCTGGTGCGGCGCCTCGATCTGCACCGGCAGGTGGAGCCGGCGCTGGGCATCGTGCCGTCGATGGTGGCGGGGGTGGCGCTGGTGGCGCTGGCCGTGCTGGCCGTCCTCCCGGCGACCGGCCGCGCCGCCGGGGCGCTGGCGCGCGAGGATCTGGCGATCGCGCTGTCCGTCCTGCTGCTGGGCGTGCTGATGATGCTGACGCGGCGCAACGCGGTCAGCCAGGCGGTCGGCCTGCTGAGCCTGGAGAACGGGCTGATCCTGGCCGCGATCGGCGTGCCGGGCATGCCGCTGACGGTGGAGCTGTCGCTCGCCGCCCTGGTGCTGGCGCTGGCCATGGTCGCGGCCTTCTTCGCCCACCGCATGCGCCACAGCCTGGGCGGGCTGGACACGGCGGCGCTCGACCTGCATCGCGGCGAGCGCGGATGACCTCCTCCCTGCTGCCCTGGCTGCCCGTCGCGATCCCCTTCCTGGCGGCCGTCCTCCTGGCCATGGCGCCGCGCGCGCGGCCGGCGGCGCTGGGGAACGTGGCGGCGGCGGCGCTGGCCCTGCTCGCCGCCCTCGCCCTGCTCGGCGCGCCGCGCGGCGTCGTGGGCGTGCTGCGGCTGGACGCGCTGAACCTGTGGCTGCTGCTGACCGGCGCCTTCGTCGGGCTGACGACCGCCGTCTACTCCGCCGCCACGCTGCCGGAGGAAGGCTTCGACCGGCGCGAGACGCGGCTCTACCACGCCGCCTTCCAGATCTTCCTGGGCGGGCACCACCTGGCCCTGCTGGCGGACCACCTGGCCGTGACCTGGGTGGCGATCGAGACCGCCACCCTCGCCACCGCCCCCATCATCGCCATCCACCGCACCCCCGCCGCCATCGAGGCCGCGTGGAAGTTCCTCGTCCTCTGCGGCGTCGGCATCGCGCTGGCGCTGTTCGGCACCGTGGTGCTGGCGCTCGCGGCCGAGGGCGCGGTGCCGGCGGCGGCCGACCGCCTGTCCTGGGGCGCGCTGATGGCGGCGGCGCCGGAGACCGACCCCGGGCTGCTCAGCCTCGCCTTCGTCTTCCTGCTGGTCGGCTACGGCACCAAGGCCGGGCTGGTGCCCATGCACGCCTGGCTGCCCGATGCCCATGCCGAGGGGCCGGTGGCGCTGACCGCCGTGCTCTCCGGCCTGCTGCCCAACGCCGCGCTGCATGCGCTGCTGCGGGTCTGCGCGGTGATCGACGCCAGCCCCGGCGCCGTGCCCACCGGCCCCTTCCTGGCCGGGCTGGGGCTGCTCTCGCTGGGCCTCGCCTCGCTCGCCCTGTGGCGCCGCCGCGACGCACGCCGCCTCTTCGGCTGGAGCAGCATCGAGCAGATGGGCCTCGCCACCTTCGCCTTCGGCATCGGCGCGCCGCTGGCCGGGGTGCTGCACATGGCCGGCCACACCCTGCTGAAGGGCGCGGTCTTCTTCGCCCTGGGCCGCGCCATCGCGCTCAAGGGCAGCCAGAAGCTGGCCGACCTGACCGGCCTCGCCGCCTCCGCCCCCGCGCTCGGCTGGGGGCTGGCCCTCGCCGTCGCGGGCCTCGCCGGGCTGCCGCCCTTCGCCCTCTTCGCCTCGGAGACCGGCATGGCCCTCGCCACGGGACGCACCGCGCCCTGGCTGCTGCTGCCCCTCGGCCTCGGCCTGCTCGTCGCCGCCACCGCGCTGGCCGCCGCCATGCAGGCCCTCTGCCTCGGCCCGGCGACCCCCGACCGCGCGCCGATGGGCACCCCGGCGCTGGGCGGCTGGGCGGTCCTCGTGCCGATCTGGGGGCACCTGGCGCTGGCCGCCCTGCTCGGCCTCGCCGCGCCGCCGCTGCTGGCCGAGGCGGCGTCGGTGCTGGCGCGATGACCGGCCCCGCCACCCGCCTCCTCGCCGCCGGTCGCCGGAGCGGCGTGCGGCACGTCCTGACCGTGGAGGACTGGGCGCTCCTCCCCGCCGCGCTGGAGGCGCAGCCGGAGATGGCGCTGCTGGGCCTCTGGGCCGAGCCGGGGATGGTGCACGCGGCCTTCTGGGACGAGGCGGAGGCGGCGCTCCGCCTCGCCTCCTCCCCGGCGCGCGAGGGGCGCTATGCCGCGCTCTCCCCGGCCCGGCCGGGGGCGGCGCTGTTCGAACGGGCGGTGCGCGACCTGTGGGGGCTGGAGGCGACGGGCGCGGTGGATTCCCGCCCCTGGCTGGACCACGGCCGGTGGCTGTTCGACGCGCCCCTGTCGGAGCACCCGGTGCGACGTTCCGCCCCGCCGCCGCAGATGACGTTCCTGCCGGCCGAGGGTGAGGGCATCCACCAGATCGCCGTCGGCCCGGTGCATGCCGGGGTGATCGAGCCGGGGCATTTCCGCTTCCACGTGCAGGGCGAGATCGTGGTCCGGCTGGAGGCACGGCTCGGCTATGCCCACAAGGGCACGCTGGGGCTGATGCTGGGCAAGTCGCCGCGCGCCGCGGCGCGCTTCGCGGCGCGGCTGTCCGGCGATTCCACCGTGGCGCATGGCTGGGCCTTCGCGATGGCGGCGGAGGCGGCGGCGGAGGCCGAGGTGCCGCCGCGCGCCCTGCTGCTGCGCGCGCTGATGGCGGAGCTGGAGCGGACGGCGAACCACCTGAACGACTGGGGCTTCATCTGCAACGACGCCGCCTTCGCCTATCCGCACGCGCGCTGCGGCTGGCTGCGCGAGGGCATCCTGCGTGCCTGCGAGGCCGCCTTCGGCCACCGGCTGATGATGGATCGCGTGGTCCCCGGCGGCGTCGCCGCGGAGCTGACGGCGGAGGGGGCGGCGGCGATCCTCGCGGCGGCGGAGGCCGCCGCGCGCGACGTGCCGAAGCTGCTCGCGATCTACGAGGAGCATGCCAGCCTGCAGGACCGCATGGTCGGGACGGGCGTGGTGCGCCCGGAACGGGCGGCGCTCTACGCGGCGGGGGGGCCGGTCGGCCGCGCCTCCGGCCGCGCCTTCGACGCGCGGACGGCGCGGCCCCATGCGCCCTATCACCGCCTCGGGCTGGCGGCACGCCCGGTCCTCGGCGCCGGCGACGTGGATGCGCGGGTGCGCGTGCGCGTCGCGGAGCTGCGCGAGAGCCTGGCGCTCGTGCCGCAAATCGTCGCCCTGCTGGAGCCGGGCGAGATCGCGGTGCCGCTGCCGGCGCGGGCGGGCGAGGGCGTGGGGATGGTCGAGGCCTTCCGCGGCGAGGCGCTGCACTGGCTCGCGCTGGACGAGGCGGGGCTGATCCGCGCCGTCTTCCCGCGCGACGCGAGCTGGCTGCACTGGCCGCTGCTGGAGGCCGCCATCGAGGGCAACATCGTCGCCGACTTCCCCCTGTGCAACAAATCCTTCAACGCCTCCTACAGCGGCGTGGATCTGTAGGGGCCGGGCTGCCGCCGGACGCCGCCGGCGCGCGTTCAGCCTCAGGGGCGGTTCGGATCGGCGAGGATGCGAAGCATGGCGGCGGATGACACGGTCGGCCTGGGGCCGGTGACCTCGATCCTGCGGATCTTCGACGTGGCGAAGGCGCGGGAGTTCTATCTGGGCTTCCTCGGCTTCCAGTGGGACTGGGAGCATCGCTTCGGGCCGGGCATGCCGCTCTATGCCCAGGTCTCGCGCGACGGCGTGACCCTGCACCTGAGCGAGCATCACGGCGACGGCTGCCCCGGCGCCGCCCTGCGCGTCCGCACCCGGGGGCTGGACGCGTTGCAGGCCGAGCTGGCGGCGAAGGACTACCCCTATGCGCGGCCCGGCATCGAGGACGCGCCCTGGGGCGAGCGCGTGATGTCCATCACCGACCCCTTCGGCAACCGGCTGCACTTCGTCGGCCCGCCGCGGGCGGAGGCGGGCTGACCGCCGCGGCTTTCGACCTCCGGCATCCCGTGGCACGCTCCACGCTCACCGACGGGCAGGGCTGATGCGGGGTGCGGAGGATCGGAAGGAACGGGCGCCGCCCAGGACGAGGACCGCGCGGCGGGCGGTGACCCCGCCGGCCGCGACGCGCGCCACGCCCGCGGAGCCCATCCGGCTCGGCATGCTGGAGGACGCGATCGGCTTCCACCTCCGCCTGGCGCAGGAGATCGCCTTCGCCGCCTTCGCCCGGCGGGTGGAGGGGCTGGAAACCCGCCCCGGCCACTTCATCATCCTGGTCCTGATCGGTGCCAACCCCGGCCTGTCCCAGACCACGCTCGGCGCCGCCAGCGGGCGCGACAAGTCGACCCTGACGGCCATCCTGGACGCGCTGGAGCGCCAGGGACTGATCCTCCGCCAGCGCCCGGCGAACAACCGGCGCAGCTACGAGCTGTCCCTGACGGCGGCCGGGGAGGCCGCGCTGCGCGAGCTGGCGGTCCATGCCACGGAGCACGAACGGGCCCTCGACGCCATCCTGGACGCGGCGGGCAAGGCGGACCTCCTCCGCGCCCTGCGCCAGATCGCAGCCGTCATGGCCCGGACGTAGGGCCAGCGCCGACCCCGGCCGGAGGCCTGCGCTTCAGCCGGCCGTTCATCCGCGCGGCGTGATGCGCTGACGTCTGCCGGACGGGCGCCCGTGGCCCGGGGGCAAGGCGCTGCCTCGCCCCCGTACCCCCACTCCGCCAGGACCCTGCGGGCCCTGGACCCGAGAGGCGCTGCCGCGGGACAGCCTGCAACGGGGTCACAGCGCCGAGGAGCCATGCTCCTCGGCGGGTACGGCCTCTACCCTCGCTGACGCCTTCTGAAGCTATTCTAGAGTCCCGCCTGTCCGCGCTCCGTCAGGGTTCAGCCCGCAGGCTGACGGCAGCCGCGTAGAGCCAACTCTCAGCGGGGACCGGGGCCCGCTTGTGGCCCCGGCAGGGGAGGGTCTGGGAGGGGACGCCGTCCCCTCCCGGTCCGACGCCCGAACACCACAGCACCACGGGTCAGTTCCATCCCGCCGCCCGGATCAGGCGGCCAGCGCCGCCAGCAGACTCAGCACGGTGCATTCCGCGACGACCGAGCCCGCGCCCAGCACATCCCCCGTATGCCCGCCGATCTGCCGCCGCGCCAGCGCGGCCAGTGCCAGCGTGGCTGCCGGCGCCGCCAGCACCGCCCCCGCCACGGCGGACCAGGGCAGCAGCAACGCGGCCGGCAGCGCTGCCAGCCCCAGCCCCGCCGCCAGAACCGCCCCGCCCGGCCGCCCCAGCGCAGCGGCCATCCCGTCGGCGCGGGCCGGGGGCAGCAGCCGCAGCAGCCCCAGGATGGCCCCTCGCCCCAGCGCGCCGGACGCCACCAGCGCCGCGCATCCCGCCGGGCCGGAGAGCGTGGCCAGGGCCGTGCCGCGCAGCGCCAGGCAGAGCGCCAGCGCCAGGGCGCCGTAGCTGCCGATGCGGCTGTCGCGCATGATCTCCAGCTTGCGCTCGCGGGTGCGGCCGCCGCCGAAGCCGTCCGCCGTGTCCGCCAGCCCGTCCTCGTGGAAGGCGCCGGTGGCCAGCAGCAGCGCCGCCAGCGCCCAGCAGGCGGCGGGCAGCGGCGGCAGGCCCAGCGACCGGCCCGCCCACCAGACCCCGCCGCCGATCGCGCCGGCCAGCGCCCCCACCAGCGGATAGGCCCAGACGCCGCGCGCGAAGCCGGCCGCCTCCGCGGGCATCGGCAGCAGGCGATGGGCGGGCAGCCGGGTCAGCAGCGCCAGCGCCCCGCCGAGGTCCCGCGCGAGGCCGCCCAAGAGACCACCGGAGGGACCGGGGCGCGGCGTCACCCCGCCTCCGACACGCCCGCCTCGCCGAAGGTGGCCATCCCGGCGTGGCAGGCCAGGGCGGCGCGCAGCAGCGGCACGGCCAGGGCGGCGCCCGAGGCCTCGCCCAGCCGCATCCCCAGGTCGAGCAGCGGCGCCATCCCGAGGGCCGCGGCCAGCCGGCCATGCCCGGCTTCCGCCGAGCGGTGCGCCAGCACGGCATGCGCCAGCCCGTCCGGCGCCAGGCGCGCCAGCGGCGCCGCGGCCGCGGTGCAGACGAAGCCGTCCAGAAGCACCGGGATGCCCGACTGCCGCGCCGCCAGGGTGGCGCCCAGGATCGCCGCCAGCTCCCGCCCACCCAGCGCCATGGCGGCCTGCAGCGGGTCGCGCCGGGCCTGCGGATGGCGGGCCAGGGCAGCATCCACGGCGGCCTGCTTCCGGGCCAGCCCGGCCTCGTCCACCCCCGTGCCGCGCCCGGCCCAGTCGGCGCCGCCGCCGCCGAACAGGGCGGCGGCCAGGGCGGCGCCGGCGGTGGTGTTGCCGATGCCCATCTCGCCGAGGCAGAGCAGGTCCGTCGCGGCCGGGATCGCCGCCTCGCCCTGCGCCACGGCGTCGAGGAACTGGGGCTCCGTCAGGGCCGGCGCCCCGGTCATGTCGGCGGTGGGGGCCTCCAGCTCCAGCGGCACCACCCGCAGGGTGGCGCCGACACAGCCGGCGAGCTGGTTGATCGCGGCGCCCCCGGCCGCGAAGTTCGCCACCATCTGGGCGGTGACGGCGGGGGGGTAGGGTGACACCCCCTGGGCCGTCACCCCGTGGTTGCCGGCGAAGACGAGCACCACCACCCGGTCCAGCGCCGGCAGGGGCCGGCCCTGCCACCGCGCCATCCAGGCGACCAGGCTCTCCAGCCTGCCCAGGCTGCCGGCCGGCTTGGTCAGCCGGTCCTGGCGCGCGCGCACCGCGGCCTCGGCCGCCGCGTCCCCGGCGGGCAGGCCGGCACAGGCGGCGCGGAGGGCGGACAGGTCGGGATAGCGGGGCATCAGGCCTCGGTCTGCTGCGCGATGGCGTGGAAGAAGCTGCCGCTGACCCGCCCGCGCCACCCGCCGCCGGGGCCGAGATCGCGGCCGGCGGCATCGGACAGGGTGGCGAGGGGCGAATCGCTGCCAGGATCCGTCACCCGCGCATAATGGAATTCGTGCCCGCGCAGAACCGTTCCGGCCCCGCCGAGCGGCCCGGCGGCCAGCAGGCGCGCGACACGGTACCCCAGGTTCATGCGCCGCCTGGCGAAGCTGGTCGCGTGGCCGAGCAGGCCCAGCATGGCATGGCGGCCGCCGGCGGCATCCTCCAGCCCCTCGCCCAGCACCATGAAGCCGCCGCACTCGCCATGCACCGGGCGGCTCGCGGCGAAGCGGCGCATCCCGTCGCGGAAGCGCGCGGCGGCGGCGAGGCGGCCGGCATGCAGCTCGGGATAGCCGCCCGGGAGCCAGCAGGCGTCGCAGGCTTCCGGCGGCGCCTCGTCGGCCAGCGGCGAGAAGGGGTGGATCTCCGCCCCGGCCGACCGCCAGCCCGCCAGGACGTGCGGATAGGCGAAGCCGAAGGCGGCATCCCGTGCCAGGGCGATGCGCTGGCCCGGCGGCGGGAGCGGCACTCCCCCGGTGCCGGCCGGCGGCGGCAGGGGCGCGGCCAGGGCACGGACGGCCTCCAGCCCGAGATGCGCCTCCCCCAGATCGGCCAGCCGGTCCAGCAGCGCGGCCAGCTCCGGCAGCTCCGCCGCCTGCACGAGGCCGAGATGCCGTTCCGGCACGGCGATCCCCGCCTCGCGCGGCAGGGCGCCGAGCACCGGCAGCCCCACGGCCTCCAGCGCCCGGGCGGCCTGGGCATGGTGGCGCTCGCTGGCCACGCGGTTCAGCACCACGCCTGCCACCCGCACCCCCGGCTCATGCGTCGCGAAGCCGCGCGCCACCGCCGCCGCCGACTGCGACTGCCCCGAGACATCGAGCACCAGCAGCACCGGCAGCCCCCAGCGCGCGGCGAGGTCCGCGGCGCAGCCCCGGTGCGGCGCCTCGCCCACCCCGTCGAACAGCCCCATCGAGGCCTCGACGACCAGCAGTTCCGCCCCCTCGGCGGCCTCGGCCAGTCTCTGGTCCAGCATCCCCGGCGGCATGGCCCAGCTGTCGAGGTTTCCCCCCTCCCGCCCCGTCGCCGCCGCGTGGAAGGCGGGGTCGATGTAGTCCGGCCCCGACTTCGCCGCCCGCACCGCCATCCCGCGCCGGCGCAGCGCCGCCAGCAGCGCCAGCGTCACCGTCGTCTTGCCCGAGCCAGACCGCGGGGCGGCGACGATCAGCCCGGACGTCATGGTGCGCCTGTGGCCCGGGGGGAAAGGCCCTGCCTTCCCCCCGTATCCCCCATCCGCCAGGAGCAAAGCCCCTGGACCCCTATTCGTAGAAGAGCGGTGCTGTCCCGAAGGGGAGCTCCCCGACGGCGGAGCCGCGTCGGGGAGCTCCCCTTCGGGACAGCGCATTTGTGAAAGGGGGTCCAGGGGCTTTGCTCCTGGCGGGGGGGTGCAGGGGGGGCGGAGCCCGCCCCTGCGGGCCACGCGCGCCACGCCCGCCCGGGACAGGCGCGCCCTCCGCTGGTACAGGCGAGGGCATGGCCGACGAGGGTGCGACGCTGCGGCAGGGCTGGACGACGGGCGCCTGCGCCGCCGCGGCGGCGAAGGCGGCCTGGGCCGGGCTGCCGGCGGGGGAGTTCCCCGATCCCGTCGCGCTGATGCTGCCGCGCGGGGAGCGGCCGGCCTTCGCCCTGGCCGAGACGGCGCGCGGCGAGGGTTGGGCCTCGGCCGGCGTGGTGAAGGATGCGGGCGACGACCCGGACGTGACGCATGGCGTCTTGGTGCGCGCGACGCTGCGTCGCGGCAAGCCGGGAAGCGGCGTGACCTTCCGCGCCGGCGAGGGGGTGGGGACGGTGACGCTGCCGGGCCTGCCGCTGCCGCCGGGCGAGCCCGCCATCAACCCGGTGCCGCGGCGGATGATCCGCGAGGCGGTGGAGGCGGTCTCGGCCGCGCGGGGCGAGCCGGCGGATGCGGAGGTGGAGGTCGCCATCCCCGGTGGCGAGGCCCTCGCGCTGAAGACCATGAACCCCCGCCTGGGCATCCTGGGCGGGCTCTCGGTGCTGGGGACCACCGGGGTGGTGGTGCCCTATTCCTGCGCCGCCTGGATCCACAGCATCCAGCGCGGCATCGACGTGGCGCGGGCGCTGGGGCTGGGGCACGTCGCCGGGGCGACCGGCAGCACCTCCGAGGAGGCGGTGCGGCGGCTGCACGGGCTGCCGGAGCAGGCGCTGATCGACATGGGCGACTTCGTCGGCGGCATGCTGAAGTACCTGCGCGCCCATCCGGTGCCGCGCGTCACCGTGGCGGGCGGGCTGGCCAAGATGACCAAGCTGGCGCAGGGCCGACTGGACCTGCATTCCCGGCGCGGCGGGGTGGACCTGCCGGCCCTGGCGGGCCTGGCGCGCGGGCTGGGGGCCGGGGAGGCGCTGGCGGCGGGCATCGCCGGGGCCAACACGGCGTTGGAGGCCTTCCGCCTGGCCGGGGCGGCCGGACTGCCGCTGGGCGACGCGGTGGCCGCGGCCGCGCACCGTACCGTCGCCGCCGTGCTGGACGGCGCGCCGGTCGCGGCGGAGGTGGTGGTCTTCGACCGCGAGGGCGGGCTGCTCGGCCGCGCCGGGTGAGCGGGGCACGCTCGCCGCCCGGATGCCCGGGCCGGCGTTTCGGGCAGGGTGTCCCGGCACGGCAGGGGGGGTGAGGGCATGGGGGATTCCACGGGCGGCGGGCGCCGCCATCAGGCCGCGATCTACACCGCCGGCTTCGCCGGGCGGCGCCCCGCCGTGCCCGTGGCGCCGGAGGCGCTGGAGCGGGCGGCACTGGAACGGCTGGGGGCGCGGGCCGGGGCCTACGTCGCCGGCGGGGCGGGGATGGAGCGCACGATGGCGGCGAACCGGGCCGCCTTCGACCGCCACCGGCTGGTGCCGCGCGTGCTGCGCGACGTGTCCGCCCGCGACCTGTCGGTGGAGCTGTTCGGCCGCCGCCTGCCACTGCCCCTGCTGCTCGCGCCGATCGGCGTGCTGGAGATGGCGCACCGCCGGGCCGACCTGGCCGCCGCCCGGGCCGCGGCGGCGGAGGGGGTGCCCTTCGTCACCTCCAGCCAGGCCTCGCATCCGCTGGAGGCCATCGCCGCGGCCTGCGGCGACGGGCCGCGCTGGTTCCAGCTCTACTGGTCCGCGCGCGACGAGCTGGCGGCAAGCTTCCTGCGCCGGGCCGAGGCGGCGGGCTACGAGGCGGTGGTGGTCACGCTCGACACCACGCAGCTGGGCTGGCGGCCGCGCGACCTGGACCTCGGCTACCTGCCCTTCCTGCGCGGGCGGGGGCTGGCGAACTACCTCTCCGACCCCGTCTTCCGCGGCCTGCCCGACGACCGGGCCGCGGCCGGCGAGAAGCCGCCGCTCGGCCTCCTCTCGCTGCCGGCGATCGCCGAGCTGCTGCGCGCCTGGCCCGGCGGGCCGCTGGCGGCGCTGGGCCAGGCGCGGCAGGCGGTGGCGGCGGTGCGGCGCTTCATCGCCCTCTACTCCCGCCCCGACCTCACCTGGGACGACCTGCCGCGCCTGCGGCGCATGACCGGCCTGCCGATCCTGCTGAAGGGCATCCTGCATCCCGACGACGCCAGGCGGGCGCTGGAGGCGGGGATGGACGGGATCATCGTCTCCAACCATGGCGGGCGGCAGGTGGACGGGGCGGTGGCGGCGCTGGACGCCCTGCCGGCGGTCACGGCGGCGGTCGCCGGCCGGGTGCCGGTGCTGTTCGACAGCGGCATCCGCACCGGGGCGGACGCGGCCAAGGCGCTGGCCCTGGGCGCCCGGGCGGTGCTGCTCGGGCGGCCCTATGCCTACGGGCTGGCGCTGGCAGGGGAGGCGGGCGTGCGCGCGGTGATCCGTCACCTGGCCGCCGAGCTGGACCTGACCCTGGCCCTGTGCGGGTGTCGCACGCCGGCGGAGCTGGACGCCTCGGCCCTCGCCCTGCCCCCGTGAGGCCGCGCGGCGGCCCGGCGCCGCGCGCGCTGGTTGCATCGGCCACACCCTGTTACGCGGGGCGGGAGCGCCTATCTACCGCATCCCACCGGAACGTCCCGCATCATGCCGTCACCCTGCCTTGCCCTGCTTCCCGGCGAACTGGACGAATCCTCCCCCGCGGCCGGACTCTGGGCCCGGCTGCGCCGGGAGGCGAAGGAGGCGATCGGCCGCGACGCGCTGCTGGCGCAGCCGCTGCACCGCGCGGTGCTGGGGCATGGCGGCTTCGCCCCGGCGCTGGGCTACCGCATCGCCCGCAAGCTGGGGGATGGCGACGTGGAGGCCGGGGTCCTGGCCGGGGTGATCTGCGAGGCCTTCGTGCAGGAGCCGGAGATCGTCGCCGCCGCCGCCGCCGACCTGCGCGCGGTGGAGGACCGCGACCCCGCCTGCCCGGACCTGCTGACCCCCTTCCTCTACTTCAAGGGCTACCAGGCGCTGCAGGCCTACCGCGTGTCCCACTGGTTGTGGCACCAGGGCCGGATGCATCTGGCGCGCCACCTGCACTCGCGGGTCTCGGAATGTTTCGGCGTGGACATCCACCCGGCGGCCCGGCTCGGGCGCGGGATCATGCTGGACCATAGCACGGGCATCGTGATCGGCGAGACGGCGGTGGTGGAGGACGACGTCTCCATCCTCCAGGGCGTCACGCTGGGCGGCACGGGCAAGGAATGCGGCGACCGCCACCCCAAGATCCGCCGCGGCGTGCTGATCGGCGCCGGCGCCAAGATCCTGGGCAACATCGAGGTGGCAACGGGTGCCAAGGTCGGCGCCGGCTCCATCGTGCTGGAGGACGTGCCGCCCTATACCACCGTGGTCGGCGTGCCGGCGAAGCGGGTCGGCCGCCACAACTCCCTGCCCGCCCTCACCATGGACCAGAGCCTGCCGCGGCCCGAATTCTCGATCTGATCCGGGCGGCGGGCTGTCGCGCCCGGTGGCCCGACGGCGGACCGGGAGGGGACGCCGTCCCCTCCACGGACCCTCCCCTGCCGGGGCCACAAGCGGGCCCCGGTCCCCGCTGGGAGTCTGGTGCTTCCGGTGGGCGTCAGCCCGCGGGCTGAACCCTGACGGAGCGCGGACAGGCGGGACTCCGAAAAAGCTTCAAAGGCGTCAGCGAGTGCGGTGGCCGTACCCGCCGAGGAGCCACGCTCCTCGGCGCTGTGACCCCGTTGCAGGCTGTCCCGCGGCAGCGCCGATCGGGTCCAGGGCCCGCAGGGTCCTGGCGGAGTGGGGGTACGGGGGCGAGGCAGAGCCTTGCCCCCGGGCCGCGGGTGCAACGCCGGCAGACGTCAACGCATCACGCCGCGCGCATGATCCGGGACGGTGGGCTCCATCTGACCTTCGAGCGGTTCCCGGGGACTGGTGGCGCCCAACCGGCACCTTCGACGGCTCACGGAGGGGACAAGCGTCCCGCGCGGGTCGGCATGACCCTGCCGGGCGCACGGCTCGACGCCAGTCCTGCGCGCGAACCGACCTACCGTTCCAGCATCCGTGCGGCCGTATTCCGGTCCCTGTTCGCGGGCACCGGGAGTCTCGCGGACGCTTGGCGGGATGCGGGCCGGTCAGGGTGACCAGGCGGTCGTGGTCCGCAGGTATTCCAGCCGGTACACGCCCCGCGAGAAGGGGCCGCGCGCCCCGGCCGCGGCCAGCGCCTGGTCCGGCAGCAGCGCCTCCAGCGCGGCGGCGTCCAGCGCCTCGACCAGCACGAACCAGCGCGGCGGGGCGCCGATGTCGCTGCGCCCCTCCTGCTCGCGGGTGACGGTGCCCGACGCCTCGGCATCGGCGGCGGCCAGATGCGCGCCCGTCACGCGCGGCGCCCGCGCGGCCTCGCGCAGCAATGCCGTCAGTCCCTCGCGCGCGGAATCCTCCGCATCGAAGCGGAGGGTCAGGGCGATGCCGCCCATCCCCGGCCCCTCGCTGTGCAGCACGCGCGCGACGGCGCGGGAGGTGTCGCGGAAATGCGCCGTGGCGCGCCGGGTCCAGGGGGTCGGCGCGTCCAGCCGCTCGCGGTAGTCGCGGCCCTGGAGGACCTGGAGGGTGTCGGCCTCGTAGAGGGTGAAGTTCGCGGGGCGCGTGGCCGCGTCCCAGGCGGCGTAGCGCCGGCCGCGCCGGAAGCCCGGGATGCCGACGCGCTCCGGCACGTGCTCCAGCACATGCCAGGCATCGACCTCCGCCCGCCCCTCCGGCGCGACCCCGTTCCAGATCGCGACCACGCCCTCGCCGCACAGCATCCCCTGTCCCCTCAGTACGTCGCCCGCCCGCCGGACAGGTCGAACACCGCCCCGGTGGAGAAGGAACAGGCCGGCGAGGCCAGCCAGGCCACCATCTCCGCCACCTCCGACACCTGGCCGAAGCGCCCCATTGGGATGCGCGACCGCAGGTCGGCGGCGCGCTCCGGGGTGATCTCGGCCAGCATGTCCGTCTCGATCACTGTGGGGGTGACGGCGTTGGCGAGGATGCCCTCCCGCGCCAGCTCCTTCCCCACGGACTTCACCAGCGCGATCAGCCCGGCCTTGGAGGCGGCATAGGCCCCGGCCAGCGCCGTGCCCTCCTTGGCCTGGACCGAGGCGATGGCCACGATCCGTCCCGCGCGCCGCTCCGCCGGCACCGCCAGCATGCGCGGCACCACGGCGCGCAGGGTCGCCTGCGCCCCCAGCAGGTTCACCGCGACGACCCGGGCGAAATCCTCCGGCGCCACCTCCCAGGCGGGGGCGACCGGCCCCAGCACCCCGGCGCAGAGCACCAGCACGTCGACCGGCGGCAGCGCCGCGGCGGCGCGCGCCATCGCCGCCGCATCGGTCACGTCCACCGGCGGGTCGCCGCGGATGTCCCAGCCGGCGACCGTGCAGCCCTCCGCCCGCAGCCGGTCGGCGACGGCGGCGCCGATGCCGCGCGCCGCGCCGGTGACGATGGCGGTGCGGCTCACGCGGGGGCGAACTCGTTGGTGTAGAAGGCCTCCGCCGGCAGGTCGGTGCGCAGCTCCTGGAACTCCTTCATCAGCGCGAGCGTCTCCGACCAGTCCTCCGGCGCCATCGCGCCGATCGGCTTGTCCATGGCGCGGGCGCTGCGCATCAGCGTCATCCCCGCCTTGAGCTGCGCCAGCGACAGCGCCCGGTCGAAATCGGGCTTCACCTTCAGCAGCGCGTCGATCGCCGCCTCCGGCTCGCGCTCCGCCTGCTCGAAGGCGCGGCGCGTGGCGGCGACGAAGCGGCGCACCAGGTCGGGGTTGCGGGCCTGGGTCTCGCGCGTCGTGTGGATCGCCAGTCCCACGGTGTTCACGCCGTTGTCGGCGTAGAGCAGCGAGCGCACCGGGGTCCCGCGCTGCGGCAGCACCAGCGCCTGGTTCTCAAAGCCGCCGAGCAGCCCGACCGTGCGCCCCTCCAGCGTCGCCACCATCTTGCCGGCGCCGTCCACGCGCAGGAAGCGCACGTCGTCGGCCCCCATCTTGTTGGCGCGCAGCAGCGCCGGGAAGATCGTCAGCCCCGCCTCGCCCGTCGTCGCGGCGATGGTCTTGCCGCGCAGGTCGGCCATCACCCGGATGCCGGAATCCTCGCGCACGATCACGGCGAAGGGCGAGCGGTTCATGATCCCCATCACCGCCCGCAGCGGCGCGCCCCGCGCGGCGCCGGCGATGATCGAGGTGCCGTCCGACAGCCCGAAGGTGTCCGACCCGGCGGCGACGATCTGCACCGCCCGCGCCGAGCCCTGCCCCTCGCCGACCGTCAGATCCACCCCCGCCTCGCGGTACAGCCCGCGCTCCACGCCATAGAGGAAGGGCGCGTGGAAGCCGTAGAGCAGCCAGTTCAGCCGCAGGCTCGCCGCCTGCGGCGCCTGCGCCACCGCCGGGGCGGCCAGCGCCGCACCGCTTGCCGCCAGGAATTGCCGCCGCGTCGTCATGTCGTGTTCCCTCCCTTGCGTCGGTTCTCGTTCCCCGGGGGAAAGGCCCTGCCTTTCCCCCGATACCCCCTATCCGCCAGGAAACTGAGTTTCCTGGACCTTCCGTTCATCCGCGCGCTGCGTCGGGGTCGCGCCGAGGAGCCATGCTCCTCGGCGGGCCACGTCGCCACGCTCGCTGCTCTCGAAGACGCTGATTGGCGCCCCGCCTGTCCGCGCTCCCGCCGGGATCAGCCCGGAGGCAGGCCGCGTCCGCCCGAGCCAACGCCCAGCGGGGTCCGGGGCCAGCTTGTGGCCCCGGCGGAGGGGGTATCGGGGGAGGCGGCGCCTCCCCCGGGGGCCGGGCGCGACGCTCACAGCCCAGGCACCTCGCCCTCCGCCCGGCGGCGGGAGACGTGCCAGGGGATGGCGGCGCGCTCGGCCAGCTCGACGGCGCCGTAGAGGGCGAGGCCGAGGGCGGTGAGCACGGCGATGGCGGCGAAGGCCATCGGGGTGTCGAGATTGCCGTTGTATTCCAGCAGCAGGTAGCCGAGGCCGCGGTCGGAGGCGACGAACTCCGCCACCACCGCGGCGGTGGCGGCGAGCGCGGCCGCGACCTTCAGCCCGGCGAAGAGGGTGGGCAGGGCGGCCGGAAGCTGCACCATCCGGAAGGCGCGCCAGCGGGAGGCGCCCGAGGAGCGGAGCAGCTCCGCCACCTCCGGCTCCAGCGAGCGGAAGGCCTGGAGGGCGCTGACCACCACCGGGAAGAAGGAGAGCAGGAAGACCAGCAGCACCTTCGGCATCAGCCCGAAGCCGAACCAGATGATGAAGAGCGGCGCCACCGCGATCTTCGGCACGATCTGCAGGAAGACCAGCAGCGGATAGGCGACCTGCCGCGCGGCGTCGGAGAAGGCGATGGACAGCGCGATCGCCACCCCCGCCACCACGGCGACGGCATAGCCCAGCAGCATCGGCTGCACGGTGAAGGCCGCCGCCTCCAGCAGGGAGCGCCAGCGGCCCGAGGCGTCGATCAGCACGCGGCTGGGGGCGGGCAGGATGTATTCCGGGATGGCGAGGAGGCGGACCGCCGCCTCCCACACGAGCAGCAGCGCCAGGAAGGCCAGCGCCACGCGCGCGCTGCCGGCAAGGCGCCGGGAGCCCTGGGTTGCGCCGGGCCTCCGGGTCGCCCCGGTGCCGGCCGGCGTGCCGGCGAGCTGCTGCGCAGCGCCCATGATGCTGCCCCTTGACCGTTCCCTCGTTAACGGAACAGTGTTCCGTCAGGATGCGTCTCGTCAAGGGCCTGCTGGAACGCTGCGTCGAGGTGGTGGAGCTGCTCTCCGCCCATCCCGGCGGGCTGCGCCTCTCCGACCTCGCCCGGACGCTCGACATGCCCAAGGTCGCGGCGCACCGGCTGCTGACGGAACTCGCCCGGCTGGGCTGGGTGGAGCAGGCGGAGGGCGGCGCCTATCGCCTCGCGCACCGCCTGCCGCTGGTGACCCAGCGCGTGCTGCACGCCTCCGGCCTGCCGGACCTCTCGCGCGCGGTGCTGGACCGCATCGCCGCCGGCAGCCGGGAGCTGGCCCGCGCCGCGCTGGCCCTGCCGGACCGGCTGGTCTGGCTGGCTCAGGCCCAGGGCGCGCCGCCGGGGCTGATCTACCAGCCGGCGATGACGGACGACGTCTCGCCGCACGCCACCGCCAACGGCAAGGCCTGGCTCTCGACGCTGGAGCCCGGGGCGGCGCTCGCCATCGCCGGTCGCGCCGGGCTGGGGCTGGGCGGGCCGGGCCCGCGCGCCGTGGCGGATGCCGCCACCCTGGCGCGGGAGCTGGAGACGGTGCGGGCGCGCGGCTGGGCCCTGGCGGTCGAGGAGGCGGAGGCGGGCGTCGCCGCCCTGGCCGTGCCGGTGCGCGCGGGGCCGGGGCCGGCGGTGGCCACCCTCTCCATCGCCGGGCCGCTGGTGCGCCTGCCGCCCGCGCGCCATCCCGAGCTGGCGGCGCTGCTGCTCGCCGCCGCCACCGATCTCGGCCGCGCTTGGCCGGCGCCGCGACAGGACACGACGAGAACCGTGGAGGAAACCGCGTGAGTATCCGCCTGGAGGGCGTCTCGCGACGCTTCCACACGAGGTCCGGCGAGACGCTGGCCCTCGACTCCCTCGACCTCGATGTGCCGCAGGGGGAGTTCCTGGCCGTGGTCGGCCCCTCGGGCTGCGGCAAGTCCACCCTGCTGCGGCTGGTGGCGGGGCTGCTGCCCGCCTCCACCGGCCGGGTGGAGGTGCAGGGCCGGCCGGTGACGAAGCCGGTGACGGAGGTCGGCATCGTCTTCCAGCAGCCCGTGCTGCTGGAATGGCGCACCGTGCTCGGCAACGTGCTGTTCCAGGCAGGCATCCGCGGCCTGGACGAGGCGGCCCATCGCGACCGCGCCATGGCCCTGCTGCGCCAGGTGGGGCTGGCGGACTTCGCCGACCGCCACCCGCACGAGCTCTCGGGCGGCATGCGCCAGCGCGCCTCGATCGCCCGCGCCCTGCTGCACGACCCGCCGCTGATCCTGATGGACGAGCCCTTCGGCGCGCTGGACGCGCTGACGCGCGAGCAGATGCGGCTGGACCTGGAGGCGCTGTGGATGGCGGGGCGCAAGACCGTGCTGTTCATCACCCACAGCGTGGACGAGGCGGTGCTGCTGGCCGACCGGGTCGCGGTGATGTCGCCGCGCCCGGGCCGCATCGACCGGCTGCTGACCATCGACCTGCCCCGCCCGCGCGGCCTCGCCGCCCGCCGCGACCCGCGCTTCCTCGCCGCCGTGGAGGAGGTGACGGAGCTGTTCCTGGCGCGCGGGGTGCTGCACGGGGCGGCGGCCGCGTGAGCGATGTCGGCCCCTGGCTGGATGAGCTGCACGGCGTCTTCGCCCGCCTGCCGGCCGGGACGCTGGACGCCGCGGTGGAGGCCGTCGAGGCGGCGCCGCGCCTCCTCCTCTGGGGCGCCGGGCGGGCCGGGCTGGCGTTGCAGGCGCTGGCGATGCGGCTGCACCAGTCGGGCCGCGACGCGCACTGGCTGGGGGATGTGACCGTCCCGCCGCTGCGGCCGGGCGATCTGCTGCTGGTCAACGCCTCGCGCGGCGACCTGCCGCGGGCGGTGGCGCTGCTGCGCCAGGCCGGGCCGCTGGGCGTGCAGCGGGCCGTGCTGACCGCCGCGGCCGCCGGGCCGGCCCTGGATGCGGCCGACCTCGTTCTGCGCCTGCCGGCCCAGGCCTGGGAAGGCGACGGGGCGCCGGTGCCCTCCACGCTGCCGATGGGCGGGCAGTACGAGCTGGCGCTCTGGTTGTTCGGCGACCTGCTGATCCGGCGGCTAGCGGCGCGGGCCGGTCAGGAAATGTCCGGCCTGGCGGCGCGGCACGCGAATCTGGGCTGAACGGCGGCCACGCCGCCGCGGGGCAGCCTGCGGCGCCCCCGCCCGCGCCAGACGGGATGCAGCCGCGCCCACACGATGCGTGGACAAGCCGTGGTCGTTTCGATCAACTTGCGCCTTCCCCCCGAATTGCGCCCAAGAGCCCCGTCCCATGACGCTGCACGTCGCGCTGCACCACCGCACGACCTACAAGTACGACCGCCCGATCACCCTGGGGGCGCAGACGATCCGGCTGCGGCCGGCCCAGCACGCGCGGACGCCGATCGTCTCCTATGCGCTGAAGATCGAGCCCAGGCCGCACTTCATCAACTGGATGCAGGACCCCTCGGGGAACTTCCAGGCGCGGGTGGTCTTCCCGGAGCGGGTGACGCATTTCGACGTGACGGTGGACCTCGTGGCCGACATGGCCACGATCAACCCCTTCGACTTCTTCCTGGAGCCGGAGGCGGAGACCTTCCCCTTCGCCTATGACCCCGTCCTCGCCGAGGAGCTGGCGCCCTACCGCCGCTGCGAGACGCCGGGCCCGCTGCTCCAGGGGCTGATCGACGGGCTGCCCAAGGGGGAGCACCACACGGTCAACTTCCTGGTGGACCTCAACCGCCGGGTGCAGGAGCGGATCGCCTACATCGTCCGCATGGAGCCGGGCGTCTGGACCCCCGAGGAGACGCTGGGCCACGCCAAGGGCTCCTGCCGCGACAGCGCCTGGGTGCTGGTGCAGCTTCTCCGCAACCTGGGCTTCGCCGCGCGCTTCGTCTCGGGCTACCTGATCCAGCTCACCGCCGACGTGAAGCCGGTGACCGGGCCGGAGGGGCCGTCCGCCGACTTCACCGACCTGCACGCCTGGGCGGAGGTCTACCTCCCCGGCGCCGGCTGGGTCGGGCTCGACGCCACCTCCGGCCTGCTGACCGGCGAGGGCCACATCCCGCTGGCCGCGACCCCGGAGCCCTCCTCCGCCGCGCCGATCAGCGGGCTGCTGGAGAAGGCGGAGACCGAGTTCGGCTTCGAGATGTCGGTGACGCGCGTGGCGGAGACCCCGCGCACCACCCGGCCCTACGAGGAGCAGGACTGGCAGGACATCCTGGCCGCCGGCCGGGCGGTGGACGTCCGGCTGAACGCCGGCGACATGCGCCTGACCATGGGCGGCGAGCCGACCTTCATCGCCGCCGACGACATGGACGCGCCGGAATGGAACACGGACGCGCTGGGCCCGACCAAGCGCGCCTATGCCGGCCGCCTGATCCGCCGCCTGGCGAAGCTCTGGTCGCCGGGGATGGTCCTCCAGCACACGGTGGGCAAGCACTATCCGGGCGAGCAGCTGCCCCGCTGGGCGCTGCACTGCCACTGGCGCAAGGATGGCGAGCCGGTCTGGACCGACCATTCCCTCCTGGCCTCCGACGACGACCGCGACGACGCCACGGCCGAGGACGCCAAGCGCTTCGGCCGGGCGCTGGCGGAGCGGCTGCAGGTGGACCCCTCCCTGGTGCAGGGCGCCTACGAGGACATCCACTACTACCTCTGGCGGGAGCACCGCCTGCCGGCCAACGTCATCGTCGAGGACGCCAAGCTCAAGGACCCGCTGGAGCGCGACCGCCTCGCCCGCGTCTACGGCCAAGGGCTGAACGCCGAGGTCGGCAGCGTCCTGCCGATCCGGCGCATCTGGATGGACGGCGTCAAGCGCTGGCAGTCCGGCCGCTGGTTCATGCGCGGCGACCACATCTTCCTGGTGCCCGGCGACAGCGCCATCGGCTTCCGCCTGCCGCTGCAATCCCTCCCCTGGGTCAGCGACGGCAAGCGCCCGCTGGAGGTGGAGCGCGACCCCTTCGCCCCGCTCGGCGCCCTGCCGCCGCATCCGCGCCACGGCGCGCAGCCGGTGCGCCATGTGGGCACGGGCAATGCCGGCCCGGGCGCCGCGCCCTTCGGCCCGCTCGGCCAGCGGCTGCGGGAGGACGGGCCGGTGGACGGCCCCATGGCCGGCGAGCTGGGCCCGCTGCCCCTGACGCGCGGCGGCCTGCCCGGCAATGCCGGCGGGCACGGCCCGGCGATGGGCCTGGGCGTGGCGCAGGCCGGGCCCCGCTACACCCCGCCCGCCGCCGACTGGCGCCCCGAGGTGGACCGCGAGGAGCCGGACGTTGTCCGCACCGCGCTGACCGTCGAGGCCCGCAACGGCGTGCTGCACGTCTTCTTCCCGCCGCTCTACGAGGCGGAGGACTGGCTCGACCTCTGCGCCGCCATCGAGGACACGGCCGCCGAGTTCGGCCGCAAGGTCTTCCTGGAGGGCTACCCGCCGCCGCGTGACCCGCGCCTGCTCTCCTTCTCCGTCACCCCCGACCCGGGCGTGATCGAGGTGAACGTGCATCCGTCGTCGAGCTGGGGCGAGCATGTGGAGCGCTCCGAGCAGCTCTACGAGGAGGCGCGGCAGACCGGGCTGATCGCCGAGAAGTTCATGCTGGACGGCCGCCATGTCGGCACCGGCGGCGGCAACCACGTGGTGATGGGGGCGGCGCGCCCCTCCGACAGCCCCTTCCTGCGGCGGCCGGACCTGCTGAAGTCGATGGTCGGCTTCTGGCACAACCATCCGAGCCTCTCCTACCTGTTCAGCGGCCTGTTCATCGGCCCCTCCTCGCAGCACCCGCGCGTGGACGAGGCCCGTGGCGACAGCGTGAACGAGCTGGAGATCGCCTTCGCCGAGGTGTCGAAGGACCGCCCTACCCCGCCCTGGCTGACCGACCGGCTGTTCCGCAACATCCTCGCGGACATGACGGGCAACACCCACCGCACCGAGTTCTGCATCGACAAGATGTACGCGCCCGAGAGCAGCTCGGGCCGGCTCGGCCTGGTGGAGTACCGCGCGCTGGAGATGCCACCGCACCACCAGATGGCGACCGCGCAGACCCTGCTGACGCGCGCCTGCCTCGCCGCCTTCTGGGAGCGCCCCTACGAGCGCCGCCTGGTGCGCTGGGGCACCCGGCTGCACGACGACTTCATGCTGCCGCACTTCGTGGAGCAGGATTTCCGCGACGCGATCGAGGAGCTGAAGGGGCTGGGCGCGCCGCTCGACGCCGACTGGTTCCGCCCGCACCTGGAGTTCCGCTTCCCCAAGTTCGGCGACGTGACCGTGATGGGCGCGAATGTCGAGCTGCGCCACGCGCTGGAGCCCTGGCACACCCTGGCCGAGGAGCCGGGGATCGGCGGCACGGTCCGCTACGTCGACAGCTCGGCCGAGCGGGTGCAGACCAAGGTCAGCGGCTGGGTGGACGAGCGCTACGTCCTCGCCTGCAACGGCCGCGCCATCCCGCTGACGGCGACGCAGCGCCAGGGCGAGTACGTGGGCGGCGTGCGCTTCAAGGCGTGGAACCCGCCATCGTCGCTGCATCCCACCGTGGGCGTGCAGACGCCGCTGGTCTTCGACGTCTACGACCGCTGGACGGGGCGCTCGCTGGGCGGGATGACCTATCACGTCTCCCACCCCGGCGGCCGCAACTACGAGACCCGGCCGGTCAACGCCAACGAGGCGGAGGCGCGCCGCCGCATCCGCTTCCTGCCCTTCGGCCATACCACCGGGCCGATGACGGAACCGCCGCTCTCCGTGTCGCTGGACCAGCCGCGCACGCTGGACCTGCGCCGGCCAGTGCGGTGAGCCCCCGGGGAGAAGGCTTCGCCGCCTCCCCGTCACCTCTCATGACCACGACAGGATGATCTGACCTGTCGTGCTGTCGTGTTCCGGCGGTGGACCGGGAGGGGACGCTGTCCCCTCCCAGACCCTCCCCTGCCGGGGCCACAAGCGGGCCCCGGTCCCCGCTGGGAATTGGCTCTACGCGGCTGCCGTCAGCCTGCGGTCTGAACCCTGACAGAGCGCGGACAGGCGGGACTCCCAAAAAGCTTCAAAGGCGTCCGCGAGGGCGGCGGCCGTACCCGCCGAGGAGCATAGCTCCTCGGCGCCTCGACCCCGTCTTAAGCTGTCCCGCGGCAGCGCTGATCGGGTCCAGGGCCCGCAGGGTCCTGGCGGAGTGGGGGTACGGGGGCGAGGCAGAGCCTTGCCCCCGGGCCACGGGCACCCCGCCGTCCGCATCATCCGCGCGGGGCGATCGTGACCGCGATGCGGGCCTCGGAAGGGAGGGCGCGGCCGCCCCACGTCCGGGATGCCGCCCCTGGGTTCAGCCTGGCTCGCCCGGCACCGGCTCCAGCCCCATGGAGCGGATGAGCGTGCTCATCTCCGCTGCCGCGGCCTCGGCACGGGCGGGATCGGTGCCCTTCGCCACCAGGGCCACGCCGTTCCCCTCCGGGCGGTAGTAGGGGTAGGAGCCGATATCGAGATCCGGGAAGCGCGCCTGGATCGCGCCCAGCCCGGCGGCGATCGTTCCTTCCAGCAGCCCTGTCGCATGCACCGCGCGCGACTGCACCGGCGTGCCGCCGACCAGCGAGGGCGCCAGCGCGTCGAACATCGCCTGCATGATGCGCGGCACGCCGGCCATGACGTGGACGTTGCCGATGACGAAGCCCGGCGCGATCGAGACGGGGTTGGGAATCAGCGTCGCACCGCGCGGCATGGTGGCCATGCGCTGGCGCGCGGCGTTGAACTCGCTGCCCTGCTTCTCGTAGTGCGCCGCCATCAGCGCCCAGGCCTCGGGGTGGGGTTCCCAGGGCAGGCCGAAGGCGGCGGCGACGGATTCGGCGGTGATGTCGTCATGCGTCGGGCCGATGCCGCCGGTGGTGAAGACATAGGTGAAGCGCGGCCGCACCGCGTTCACCGTCTCCACGATCGTCTCCTGCACGTCCGGGATCACCCGCACCTCGCGCAGCGGGATGCCGAGTTCGCCCAGGCGGGTGGCGAGGAACTGCAGGTTGGCGTCGCGGGTGCGGCCCGAGAGGACCTCGTTGCCGATGATCAGCAGGCAGGCTGTGGGGTTTTCGGCCATGGCGGCGCGATACTGCGCGCACCCCGGCCCCGCGGGAAGGGCGCGGCCGGCGCGTCAGGATGCCCAGTTCTCCGCGAATTCCGGGTAAAGGGTCAGCCCGCCATCGGCGAAGAGCGTCTGGCCGGTGACATAGGCCGCATCATCCGAGGCGAGGAAGGCGAAGCAGCCCGCGATCTCCTCCGGCGTGGCGGGCCGGCGCATGGGGATGTGTCCCTCTACCCGGGCGCGGGCCGCGGGATCGCCGGTCCAGGCGGCGTTCATCGGCGTGACGGTCGCGCCCGGCGCGACGGCGTTGACCCGGATGCCGCGGCCGGCGAATTCCAGCGCCAGGGTGCGGGTGACGGCGCCCACGGCGGCCTTGCTGGCGGCGTAGCCCAGGTAGCCGGGCTTCGGGATCACCTCGTGGACGGAGGAGGTGTTCAGCACCACGCCGCCATCATGGCCGAGGAAATGCCGGATGGCGGCCTTGGCGCAGATCACGAGGCTCCGCAGGTTCACCGCCAGCACGGCGTCGAAGCCGGCCATGTCGCCCGCCTCGGATGGCTGCGGCACCTGGAAGCCGGCATTGTTGACCAGCACCTCGAGCCCGCCGAGCCGGGCGATCGCCTCGGCCACCAGCCTCTCGGCCGCCGCGCCATCGGCCAGGTCGGCGCCCAGGGCAAGATGCGGCCCCATCGGCACGGGCGGCAGCGAGGCCAGCGCCGCATCCAGCGCCTGACCGCCCTGGCGGTCGCTGACGGCCACCCGCGCGCCCTCGGCCGCGAAGCGCCGCGCGACGGCGAGTCCAATCCCCTGCGACGCCCCGGTGATCAGCACGCGCTTGCCCGCCAGACCGCGCATGGCATGTCCTCCCCTGCCGCGGGCGGAGGGTAGGCTGCATGGGTGCCGACCGGCAGGCGGCATCGTCGCCAAGTGAAGGGTACTGTCGGAGACAAGGGGGCGGGATGGTGGGCGCGACAGGGATTGAACCTGTGACCTTCCCCGTGTCAGGGGGACGCTCTCCCGCTGAGCTACGCGCCCAGGATAGCGGAACGGGCCGGTTTCTATGGGCTTTCCGGGGGCAAGGCAACCCCCGGGACGGCCGCACCGAACGATCCGCCCATAAGAAGCCTGCCTTGCAAGGTGCGGTGGAGGCCGCAGGCGCAAAGTACTTTGTTCTCTATTCGTTCATGTATACGCTGTGGCCATGCCCGATTCCGACCCTGTCGTCCCCGTCGAACTCGCCGACCTCGAGGAAGCCTTGCGCTTCGCGCTGGGCTGGGATGAGCGGGGCATGCCGCTGCCGGACAGCCTGCGAACGAACGGGGACTTCCTGGCCAAGCGCATCGCCACGCATCTGCGCCAGCGCCGCTTCGTGGTGATGCGGAGGCTTCCTTCGCCGGAAGGAAGCCTCCAGTACGGGATGGACCTCGACTAGCTCAGGCCGCCTGGGCGGGCGGCGCCAGTGCCGCGGCACGTTCCGCCAGGCGCGCGCGGAGCGTGGAGGAAAGCTGTCGGTACGACTTGGCACGCGGGAACGGCAGCTCTGTCAGCGTGGAGTCGCCCGGGTGCTCCGCCCAGTTGTCGAAGGACCGGCGGGAGGCGTTGTCGATGAAGGTCTCCGCCGCGACGCCTTCGGCCAGCAGCAGCGCGTGGTCGGCGAGTTCCACGTGATAGTAGGTGAAGCGCTCGGGCAGCGCCGTCTGCCGGGCGATGGTGGACCCGTTCACCAGGCTGCCGGCCTGGACCAGCACGCCGTCGAGCAGCAGCGCATGGTCGGTGGAGACGTACAGGTCGCGCTGCGGCAGGCCCTCGCCCAGCGCGCCGGCAGCGATGCGGATGGGCGCGACGCTCAGCGGATCGGCGAAGGTGGTGGAGACGGTCTGACGGCCGAGCCAGACGACGGGGGCGCTGTGGCCATCGTGGGTCAGGACGAGGTCGCCGGCCTGTAGTGTCTCGATCGGCCTGGGGCCTGTCGGCGTGGCCACCAGGGTGCCTGCCAGGAAGCAGACGGTCACGGGTTCGGTCGTGATGATCACAGTATCGCCGACGTTCAGGGTGACGTCGGTGAAGACCACTGTGCTGCCGAGAACATCCACGGCGATGCCACCTCCGGACGTCCCCAGGACGGTAGCGGGCACGCCCACGTCGGCCCCCAGGTTCACCGTGAGTGCATCACCGGGGTTGAGGGTCGTCAGGGTGCTGTCCAGAAGTTGTGTCACAGCTCCCGGCACAAGGGAGAAGTTCAGAACCACGCCATTGGAAGAGTCCAGCAGGTAGGCATTCGCGTAAGCGGCTGTCGGCACGTCCATTCTCCCTCATAAGTTACGGCACGAGACGCAGCGCATCTTCTTTTGGGCGGAGAATGAAATGCAAGGAGTGCGCATCCAGTCCCGAAATTTGAAAACCCTTGAGAATCAGATAGAAATCGCATGCGACAGCCGGTTGAGTACGGTCAGACATTCTCAACTTTATGTTATGTCTACCGACTTGTGACAGTGACTCAAATCCAAGTGACATACTTCCATGGATCCCCATCGACACTCTTCGATGTGGGTGAGAACCCGTTTGCTGTTCACGACCAGCAGGCAGCGCAACTCGGGCCCCGCCATGGGCAGGCCCGTAACGTCGGCTCGGCTTTGAGGGAGGGGATCGGTGTCCAACGCTCTGCGGAAGGAGCGCCAACGAATCCATGCCTTGAAATCGCTGGTAGCGGCGGGCGGATTTGAACCACCGACCAAGGGATTATGATTCCCCTGCTCTACCGCTGAGCTACGCCGCCATCCAGCGATGGCCGCGAGTTAGGCCGCCACGCCCTGGCTGTCAACGCCCCCGCGGGCGACGTTCGCCCGGCGCAGGAAGCCGCCACCCAGCACCCGCTCTCCGTCATAGAGCACCAGCGCCTGGCCCGGCGCCGTGACCACCGGCGTGTCCGGCACCACGCGCAGCAGCCCGGCCGCCGCATCCCATTGGGCCGTCAGCGGCTGCGGCACCTCGCGGGCGCGGAACTTGCCTTGGGCGGCGAAGCGGCCGCACGGCGGGTCGATCAGCCAGTTCACCTCGCCCGCCACCGCCTCGACCTGCGGCAGGGCGCTGCGCGGCCCCACCACCACGCGGCGGCGCGGGGCGTCGAGGGCCGCGACGAACATCGGCTCCTCGCCATCGCGGGAGGCCTCGCCCAGGCCCCGCCCCTGGCCCACCGTGTAGCGCCCCAGCCCGGCATGGCGCCCCAGCACGCGGCCGTCGAGGTGGACGATCTCGCCCGGCTCGGCCGTCTCCGGCCGCAGCTTCGCCACCGTCTCGTGGTAGCGGCCGGACGGGACGAAGCAGATGTCCTGGCTGTCCGGCTTCTCCGCGACCGCGAGGCCCAGCCGCGCCGCCTCCGCCCGCACGGCGGCCTTGTCGCGCATGGCGCCCAGCGGGAAGCGGGTGAAGGCGAGCTGCTCGCGCGTCGTGGCGAAGAGGAAGTAGGACTGGTCCCGCGCCGGATCGGCCGCGCGGCGCAGCTCCGGCCCCTCCGGCCCATCGACCCGCTGCGCGTAATGCCCGGTGGCCAGGGAATCGCAGCCCAGGTCGCGGGCCAGCTCGACCAGGTCCTGGAACTTCACCGTCTGGTTGCAGCGGACACAGGGGATGGGCGTCTCGCCCTTCGCATAGCTGCCGGCGAAGTCGTCGATCACCGCGGCACGGAAGCGCGCCTCGCGGTCCAGCACGTAGTGCGGGATGCCCAGCCGGTCGGCGACGTCGCGCGCGTCGTGGATATCCTGCCCGGCGCAGCAGGCGCCCTTGCGGCTGGTCGCGGCGCCGTGGTCGTAGAGCTGCAACGTGGCGCCGACCACCTCGTGCCCCGCCTCGTGCAGCAGCCCGGCGGCGACGCTGCTGTCCACGCCGCCGGACATGGCGACGAGAATCCTCATGGCGTCGAATCCGGGGGCGCGGAAGCCTCGGGGGAGTGAACTCCCCCGAATCCCCCTCCTTTCTTCAGGAGTCCGCGCCTGGCCGGACCTGCGCCCCACCCGCAGGCGCAGCCTGCGTGGCACGGGTGCTGCCCCTGACCCCAGGCGGACTCCCGAAAAAGGGAGGGGGGGCGGGGGAGGTCACTCCCCCGCATGCCACGCCCGGGCCTCATGCCGCCCGCAGCCCCATCTGCCAGAACTCCGCCTCCAGCCGGGACGCCTCGGCGAAGGCGCGGGCGAGGGATGGCAGCCGGGCCTCGCCGCCATGGGTCCTTCCCAGCGCGTCGAGCCGCGCGGCGGAGGCGGCGGCGACCTTCTGGTAGTCCTCGCCGGCATAGGAGGCGATCCAGGGCTCGTAGGGATTGCCGGATCGGTTGCGGGCGGGATGCGCCTCGATGCGCCGGGCGATCTCGCCATAGCCGACGGTGCAGGGGGCGAGCGCCACCTCCAGGTCGAGGATGTCGCCGGCCAGGCCGCGATCCAGCACCCAGCGGGTGTAGGAGACGGTCTCGGGCGCCTCGGGCTCGGCCAGGATGTCCGCCTCGGTCAGGCCCCAGGCGGCGCAGAACTGGATGTGCAGCTTGGTCTCGCCGATGATCGCCTGGACGGTGGCGCTCTTGGCGCGCATCGCCTCCAGGCTCTCGGCCTTCACCACCGCCAGCGCCTGGGCGCGGGCGAACTGGATCAGGAACAGGTAGTCCTGCACCAGGTAGCGGCGGAAGGCGGTAAGCGGCAGGGTGCCGTCCGCCAGGCCCTGGACGAAGGGGTGCCAGCAATAGGCCTCCCACTCCGCCGCGGCCGCGTGGCGCAGGGCGCGGAACAGCCCGCCCGGCGCGCCGTCGGGGGTGATCTCAGCCACCCGCGTTCTTGCTGCCGGCCGGCAGCTTGACCACGAGCCCGTCCAGCTTCTCCGTCATCACGATCTGGCAGCCGAGGCGGGAGGTCTCCTGCAGGTCGAAGGCGAGGTCGAGCATGTCCTCCTCATCCTCGGTCGGGTCGAGCAGGCGCGGGAACCAGTCCTCGTCCACGATCACGTGGCAGGTGGAGCAGGCGAGGCTGCCCTCGCAGGCGCCCTCGATATCCACGCCGTGGCGGTGCGCGATCTCCAGCACGGAGAGGCCCAGCGGGGCATCCACTTCCTTGCGCGTGCCGTCGCGCTCCACGAAGGTCATCTTCGGCATGCGCCGTTCTACTCCGCCGCCCTTACGGGTGTGATGGTGGTGGGTGTCCTGGTCCGGGTGGCCTCCCAGGCCCGCGCGAGCAGCGCCGCGGCCCGGTCCACATCCGCCGGACCCGTAAAGCGCCCGATCCCCACGCGCAAGGTCGCTCTCGCGGCCGCCTCCTCCAGCCCGATCGCGCGCAGCACATAGCTGGGCTCGACGCTGGCCGAGGAGCAGGCGGAGCCGGTGGAGACGCAGACCGCCGGCGCAGCGGCCATCAGCGCCTGGGCGTCCACCCCGCCGGGGAAGGTCAGGTTCAGGTTGCCGGCGACCCGGCGCTCCGCATGGCCGTTGAGGGCGATCCCCGGCACGGCGGCGGCCAGCGCGGACAGGAAGCGGTCGCGCTGCCCGGCGATGCGGCCGGTGTCCAGCGCGCCTTCCAGCCGGGCGATCCGGGCGGCCTCGCCGAAGCCCGCCACCAGCGGGGCGGCGAGCGTGCCGGAGCGCAGCCCGCGCTCCTGCCCGCCGCCGGAGAACAGGGGCGCCAGCCGGACGCGCGGCCGGCGGCGGACATAGAGGGCGCCGATCCCCTTGGGCCCGTACATCTTGTGCGCGGAGAGGGAGAGCAGGTCCGCCCCGATCGCCGCCACGTCGAGCGGGACGCGGCCCGCGGCCTGGGCGGCGTCGGTGTGGAACAGGGCGCCGGCGCCGTGCGCCAGGGCGGCCAGGGCCGGCAGGTCCTGGAGCACGCCGATCTCGTTGTTCGCCGCCATGACGCTGACCAGCAGGGTCGGCCGTTCCGCCAGGGCGGCGCGCAGCGTCTCCGGGTCCAGCAGCCCGTCGCGGCCGACCGGCAGGATCACCGGCTCGAACCCCTCGGCGGCGAGGTCGCGCACGCTCTCCAGCACGCATTTATGCTCGGTCGCCAGGGCGATCACCCGCCGCCGGTCGCTCCCCTGGGAGGCGGCGAAGCGCGCGGCGCCCTTGATCGCCAGGTTGTTGGACTCCGTGGCGCCGGAGGTCAGCACCACCTCCCGCGCCTCCGCCCCGATCAGCGCGGCGATCTCCTCCCGCGCGGCCTCGACGGCGGCCTCGGCGGCGCGGCCCATCGCGTGCTCGATGCTGGCGGGGTTGGCGATGTTGCCCTCCCACCAGGGGCGCATCGCCGCCAGCACCCGCGGGTCGGGCGGGGTGGTGGCATGGTTGTCCAGATAGATCGGGCGGCCGTCCGTCTCGCTCATGCCGCGAAGATGGGCCGGGCGGCGGCGCGGTTCGAGAGCCGTTCGCGCATGGCGGCATGGGCGGAGAGGAAACGCTCCGCCGCCTCCGCCGGGGCGTTCCAGGGCAGCGAGACGCGGATGGCGCAGCCGGCCGCCGCGCCCAGCCCCATCGCCTCCAGCACATGCGAGCGCGCCACCTTGCCGGAGGAGCAGGCCGATCCGGCTGAAACCCGCACGCCCGCGAGATCCAGCGCGATCACCTGGGTCTCCGACGGGATGCCGGGGAGGATGAGCGATGCCGTGTTGGGCAGGCGCGGTGCCCCGGCGCCGGCCACGGGCAGGCCGGCGCCCGCCTCGATGGCGTCGCGCAAGACGGCGAGGCGCGCGGCCCCGGGCGGGTCGGCGGCCTCGGCGGCGGCGCCCAGCCCGGCGATGGCGGGCAGCGGCTCCGTCCCGCCGCGCCGGCCGCGCTCCTGCCCGCCGCCGGGGATCAGCGCGGGGATCTCCAGCCCCGGCCGCAGCAGAAGGGCGCCCGCGCCCTTGGGGCCGCCGAGCTTGTGCCCAGAGACGGCCAGGCTGTCCGCGCCCAGCGCCGCCAGGGAGACGGGGATGCGCCCGCCGGACTGCGCCGCATCGACATGCAGCAGGGCACCATACTGTCGGCACAGCGCCGCCGCCTCGGCGACGGGGTGGACCACCCCCGTCTCGTTGTTGGCGTGCATCAGGCAGAGCAGCGCCGGCGGCCCGTCCGCCAGCGCCGCCGCCAGGGCGTCGAGGTCCAGCGCCCCGTCCGGCCGCACCGGCACGCGCGCGGCCCCCGGCGTGGCGGCCAGCACGGCAGGGTGTTCCGTGGCCCCGACCAGGACCCGCCGCCCCGCCCCCAGCCCCCGGATCGCCAGCGCATCCGCCTCCGTCCCGCCGGAGGTGAAGACGACGTCCTGCGGCCGCGCCCCGAAGCGCGCCGCCACCTGCGCCCGGGCGCGTTCCAGCAGTCGCCGCGCCGCCCGGCCCTCGGCATGGACGGAGGAGGGGTTGCCGGGGAGCTCCAGCGCCTCCAGCACCGCTGCCCGCGACTCGGGGCGCAACGGCTCGGTGGCATTAGCGTCGAGATAGAGGGTCAGCATCCTGCGCCGGGACCGTCGCCCCTAGCTCCGCGCCATGCGGGCCAGCCTGGCCGGGGCGCCGGCCGGGGAGGCAGCGCGGCCCAGGACGCGCCCCTCCACCACCTCGGCCAGGGTGACGCCGGCCAGGAACAGCCGGATCTGCTCGCCCAGCTCTGCCCAGAGGTCATGGGTGGCGCATTTCTGGCCACCCAGGCAGCCGGCGCCCCCCGCGTCGCAGCGGGTGGCCGCGATGGGCTCCTCCACCGCCTCGACGATCTCGCTGATGCGGATGGCGGCCGCCGGGCGGGCCAGGCGATAGCCGCCGCCCGGGCCGCGGGCCGAGGCGACCAGCCCGGCGCGGCGCAACCGGCCGAACAGCTGTTCCAGATAGGCGACGGACAGCATCTGGGCGGTGGCGATCTCGGCCAGGGTGATCGGCGCCTGACCGGCATCGGCGCAGCAGATGCCGGCCTCGCGGCGGCGGGAGGCCATTTCCGCCATCGCCATCACGGCGTAACGGGCGCGGGTGGAGAGGCGCATGGCGTCAGCTGTCCCTCAGGCCGGAACGGGGCGGCACGAAAGCGGGTCGTGCCGTTCCGCGAACGGAGCGGCCGGATGCGACAGAGCGGGGCGAGCGCCGTCCGGATGGTCGGACATGGGCGACATGCCATGATTCCATTATGAAAACCCGTTGCCGCGCCCTATATTGGCTTTGCCCCGGGCTTCGTAAGCCCTTCCCCGGGGCATCACGGCATGGTCGGACCCGATCCGTGGCATGGATACCTCCAGCGGCTGGCTGCGCGCCACGTCCAGGTCCATGGCCCGGCATCAGGGTCCGTGAAGACGACAAGTAGCGGCGTGACCTGCCCGTCCGGTGGGTGGCGCCGTGGCAGGGCTTTGGCTCGAGGTGTGCGGCGAACTTGTTCGCGCGCCTCCAAGGAAGCGGATGTAAGGGGACGATGCCCGAAGTGATGTTCGCCGGTCCCGACGGCCGGCTGGAGGGACGCTACCACCACGCCAAGACTGCCAATGCCCCCGTCGCCCTGATCCTCCACCCCCACCCGCTGCATGGCGGGACCATGAACAACCGGGTGGTCCATTCGCTCTACGGCCGCTTCCAGGCCATGGGCTTCTCGACCCTGCGCTTCAACTTCCGCGGCGTGGGCAAGAGCCAGGGGCGCTATGACGGCGGCATCGGCGAGATCTCGGACGCGACGGCGGCGCTCGATTTCCTCCAGGCGGTGAATCCCGGCGCCTCCATGCTCTGGGTCGCGGGCTACTCCTTCGGCGCCTATGTCGGCATGCAGGTGCTGATGCGGCGGCCGGAGATGGGCGGCTTCGTCTCCATCTCGGCGCCGGCCAGCCACTACGATTTCGGCTTCCTGGCGCCCTGCCCCTGCTCCGGCCTGATCCTGCACGGCGCCGATGACGAGCTGGTGCCGGAGCCCTCCGTCCGGAAGCTGGTGGACAAGCTGAACACCCAGAAGGGCGTGAAGATCGACTACCGCGTCATGGAAGGCGCGGGCCACGTCTATACCCCGGAGCAGGTGGAGAAGGTGGCCGACGCCACCCAGGACCATGTGATGACGGTGCTGAACCGCGCCCGCATGTCCATGGCCGCCGACTGATCCACGGGCCTGTCCCGACCCTCGGAGGGCGGCGCGCCGGAAGGCCGCCGCCCTTTTTTCTTCGCCCGGCTTTCCCTGGCCCCGGCGACGCCGGCCACCCGTCCCTGCCGGCCCGCCATCCCGCATCGCCGTGACCCCTGGGCGAAGCCGCGCCGGTCTGGCAAGACGCCGGCGCCATGCACGACTTCCTGCACATCGCCCGCGAGCGGGGCTTCATCCACCAGGTAACGGACGAGGACGCCCTCGCCGCCCGCCTGCGCCAGGGGAAGCTGCCGGCCTATGTCGGCTTCGACTGCACGGCGGACAGCCTGCATGTCGGCCACCTGCTCTCGATCATGCTGCTTCGCCTGCTGCAACGCTGCGGCCATGTGTCCGTGGCGCTGCTGGGCGGCGGCACCACGCGGATCGGCGACCCTTCCTTCCGCGACGACGCCCGGCCGCTGCTGACGGACGCGCAGATCGCGCACAACAAGGCGGGCATCCGCCGCACCTTCGACGCCTTCCTCGACTTCGACGCCGGCGCGCTGATGCTGGACAATGCGGAATGGCTGGACCGGCTGGCCTACATCCCCTTCCTGCGCGACGTGGGGCGGCATTTCAGCGTCAACCGCATGCTGACCATGGACAGCGTGAAGCTGCGGCTGGAGCGCGAGCAGCCACTGAGCTTCCTCGAGTTCAACTACATGCTGCTCCAGTCCTACGACTTCCTGGAGCTGAACCGGCGCGCGGGCGTCGCCCTGCAGATGGGCGGCTCCGACCAGTGGGGCAACATCATCATGGGGGTGGAGCTGGTGCGCCGGGTCGCCGCCGAGGCCGGCACCCCCGCCCAGGTCTTCGGCCTGACCACGCCGCTGCTCACCACCGCCTCCGGCGCCAAGATGGGCAAGACGGCCTCCGGCGCCGTCTGGCTGAACCCGGACCGGCTCTCCGCCTATGACTACTGGCAGTTCTGGCGCAACGCCGAGGATGCCGATGTCGGCCGCTTCCTCAAGCTGTTCACCGAGCTGCCGATGGCGGAGATCGCCCGCCTCGCCGCCCTCCAGGGCGCCGAGGTGAACGAGGCCAAGAAGGTGCTCGCCACCGAGGCCACCGCCCTGCTCCACGGGCGCGAGGCCGCCGAGGCCGCCGCCCGCACCGCCCAGGCCACCTTCGAGGCCGGCCAGGCCGCCGAGGACCTGCCCACCGTCGCGGCCAGCCTGCCGGCCGGGCTGCTGGACCTGCTGGTCGCCGCCGGCTTCGCCGCCAGCAAGGGCGAGGCCCGCCGCCTGGTGCGCCAGGGCGGCATCCGCCTGAACGACGCGGTGGTCGAGGACGAGACCCGCCAGGTGGAGGCGGCCGACCTGCGCGACGGCGCGGCGAAGCTTTCGGCGGGGCGGAAGAAGCACGCGCTGGTGCGGGTGGGATGACGGGAAGGCCGGGGATCCGGGGCGCCCTGCCTCGAACTTCCCCGGCGGCCCGTCCCGCCCGCAGGAAGGGCTTGCATTCCCCGTTGCGGCTTCGCTAGACGGGAGTCTCGGTTCCAACGCTCGCGCCAGGAGGGCTGCATGATGAAGCATCCACGCATCGCCTTCCTCCTCGCGATGGGCAAGCGCCGCATGGCGCTCCGCTAGGTCCGTCGATCCGCGCGCCAGCCGCGCGGACCGCCATCCCGGACCAGCCCTGAACCGTCGGCGTGCCGCCCTGCGGCATCGCCACCCTTCCCCCTTGTCAGGGATCGGCCGCCTCCCGTGCGGCCGGGTCGTCTTCGTGACCGATTCCAGGAACGCCGCGCGTGCGGCGAATCCCTTCCGGGCCGTGCTGGCCTTCGTCCTGCGCGGCTGGGGGCGGCAGCGCGGGCTGGTGCTCGCCATCGCCGCCGCCATGATCGCCTCCACCGGCACCGACGTGCTGGTGCCGCTCTATGCCGGGCGGCTGGTGGAGGCCGCCGCCAACCCCGACCGCGACGCCGCGCTGGCCACGGCGCTGCAGGCCCTCGCCATGCTGACCGGGCTCGGCGTGGCGGGGCTGGTGCTGCGCCACCTCGCCTTCCTCACCATCGTGCGCATGACGCTGCGCGCCATGACCGAGGCGGCGGAGGGTGCCTTCCACCGGGTGCAGCGGCTCTCGGCCGACTGGCACGCCTCCTCCTTCGCCGGCTCCACCGTGCGGCAGGTCACGCGCGGCATGTACGCGCTGGACCTGCTGCACGACACGGTGCTGGTGGCGCTGCTGCCCTCGCTGACCATGCTGCTCGGCGCGACGCTGCTGCTGGGCTGGCGCTGGCCGGTGATGGGGCTGGTCGTGGCGCTGGGCTCCGCCGGCTATGTCGCGGCGACGGCCTGGCTGTCGCTGCGCTGGGTGTCGCCGGCGGCGCAGCGCTCCAACGCCTGGGACACGCGGCTGGGCGGCGCGCTGTCGGATGCGGTCGGCGCCAACGCGGTGGTGAAGGCCTTCGGCGCGGAGGAACGCGAGGAGGCGCGGCTGTCGCGCATCCTGCGCGTCTGGCGCTTCGCGACCAACATCACCTGGTGGCGCGCCACGCTCAGCGGCACGGCGCAAACGGCGGCGCTGGTGCTGCTGCGCGTGGCGGTGATCGGCACGGCGCTGTGGCTGTGGTGGCACGGGCAGGCGGGGCTGGGAGACCTGGCCACCGTGCTGACCATGTTCTTCGTGGTGCAGGGCTACCTGCGCGACGTGGGCTACCACATCAACAACCTGCGCCGCGCGGTGAACGACATGGAGGAGATGGTGGCGCTGCATGCGCAGCCGCTCGGCGTGCCGGACCGGCCCGGGGCCGTGCCGATCGCGATCGAGGACGGCCGCATCGAGTTCCGGCAGGTCGGCTTCCGCTACGGCGGGCATGCGACGCCGCTCTACCGCGACCTGTCGCTGACCATCGCGGCGGGCGAGCGCGTGGGGCTGGTCGGCCACTCCGGCTCCGGCAAGACCACCTTCGTGAAGCTGATCCAGCGGCTGCACGACGTGACGGAGGGCCGCATCCTGATCGACGGCCAGGACATCGCGGGCGTGACGCAGGAATCGCTTCGCCGGCAGGTGGCGATCGTCCAGCAGGAGCCGGTGCTGTTCCACCGCAGCCTGGCGGAGAACATCGCCTATGCCCGGCCCGGCGCGCCGCTGCGGGAGATCGAGGCCGCCGCGCGGCTGGCCAATGCGCACGGCTTCATCACCCGCCTGCCGGAGGGCTACGGCACGCTCGTCGGCGAGCGGGGGGTGAAGCTCTCGGGCGGCGAGCGCCAGCGCGTGGCCCTGGCGCGTGCCTTCCTGGCCGACGCGCCGATCCTGATCCTGGACGAGGCGACGGCCAGCCTGGATTCGGAATCGGAAGCCGCGATCCAGGAGGCGATGGGGCGGCTGATGGTCGGGCGTACCACGCTGGTCATCGCGCACCGGCTTTCCACCGTCCGCGCCCTGGACCGCATCCTGGTCTTCGACGCCGGGCACGTGGTGGAGGAAGGGCGGCACGAGGCGCTGGTGCGCCGCGAGGGCGGCCTCTACCGCCGGCTGTTCGAGCGGCAGGCGCTGGACCTGGCCCAGGGCCTGGGGAGGTAGGACGGCCCGCCCTCCCCCTTCGCCCTCAAACCGATGGCGGGATGAGCTGACCTGTCGCGCCGTGGTGTTCCATCGTCGGACCGGGAGGGGACGCCGTCCCCTCCCAGACCCTCCCCTGCCGGGGCCACAAGCGGGCCCCGGTCCCCGCTAGGAGTCTGGTGCTTCCGGTGGGTGTCAGCCTCCGGGCTGAACCCTGACGGCGCGCGGACAGGCGGGACTCTGAAAAAGTCTCACAGGCGTCAGCGAGGGCTGCGGCCGTACCCGCCGAGGAGCCAAGCTCCTCGGCGCCGTGACCCCGTCACCACCACCGCGCGGCAGCGCCAAATGGGTCCAGGGCCCGCAGGGTCCTGGCGGAGTGGGGGTACGGGGGCGAGGCAGCGCCTTGCCCCCGGGCCACGCGCGCACCCCGCGCCGGCATGGATCAGGGCATCCCGCCGTCCGTATCAGGTCCGCCGGAGCGGGCCGAGGGGGGGGTGGGACCCGCCCCGGTGGGGGAACCGGGGCGGATCCCTGGCAGGAGCCCTGGCCGGGGTGTGGCGGCGGGGTGGGGATCGTGCCGCCGCCGAGTCGCGCCCCGAAATGGCTCCTGCCGAACCGTGTCAGCGCGCCAGGCCCTCCGCCTGCCGCGGGGCCGGGCGGGCGGCGGGCCAAGCCGCCCGCCCGGCCTCCGGCGCCTCCGCCGCCTCGGCGGTGTCCTCGTGCAGTTCCTCGGCCTGCCAGGGCGTCACCAGCGCCTCGCGCAGCGCCCGGCCCGGCGGGGTCGGACAGAGCGGCGCCACGGAACCGGCCGGGAAGACCGGCCGCGGGGATTGCGCCGCCAGCAGCCGCAGCGCCGCCCGGGCGGCGGGAAGCCCCGCGCCGGGGGGGTAGAGGCGGTGCAACGCCGCCACGGCCGCCGACTGCGCCAGGCTGCGCGGCGCCCCGCGCGCCAGGGCCGCATCCAGCCGTGCCGCGATGTCGCGCAGGGCGGTAACATCCAGGGAGGGGGGTGGAGTCGGGCGGTCGGTCATGGGGGCATCCTAGGCAAGAACGAACAAAGAGTGAACAAAAATCACCATGACGAAACGGCAGCCCTTTGCCGTCTCTCCCGTTGGAAAGAATATCTTTTCGGAACAGTAGCTTGATGCGGCAGATCAAGCCATGCGCTGGCACCGGCGGTACAGGGCCAGCGCCTCGGGACTCGACCCGGCCTTGTTCCAGCGCTTGCCCTCCAGCAACGCGCAGACGGGAGGCTCCGTGCCCTGGCACCCCACCCGCCGCCACAGGTCGCCAGCCCCGCTGCGATGGGCGGCATGGAGGGCCGCGGGGGCCTCGCGCAGATCGGAGAGGTCCTGGCGGCAGACCCCGATCCAGCGCCCGGTCAGCGGGTCGCGGACCTCCAGCGCCCGGCGCAGCGGGCCGACATCCAGCGCCAGCACGGGCCGGGCCCGCACCGCCGGATGATGGGCCGCGGGCCACGACAGCTCCGGGCGGGGCAGCAGCAGGCCGGCGGGGAGCAGCGCAGCTGCCAGGGCCAGCCAAGCCAAGCTGCGGCCACGCCGGCGGGCGGAGCGGTTCGGCCGGGCGGCACCGGGGGGCGGCACCAGGCCAGAGCTGACACCCGGCATGGCGGGCAGGTCTCCTCCCCGTCGCCGGACGGGGAGCCGGCGCGGGGTCCGCCCGGAATAGGGTCGCCATCCGCCGGCCGATACCTCCGTTCGGAGGGTCGGGGCCGAAATCCGCCCCTGCGCGATGGGCTGGCGGTTCCGGGCCTCGCGGCGGGGCCTGCGTATTCCGGAACCGATGGGTGGTGGCGACCCGCGCTAGCGGCGCAGCCAGCGCGCCAGCCGCTCCGGTGCCTCGGCGATCGACGCCTCCGGCCCGCAATAGGAGAAGCGCAGGAAGCGCCCGCCGCGCTCCGGGTCGAAATCCACCCCCGGGGTCGCGGCGATCCCCGCCTCGGCGAGCATGGCGGCGCAGAAGGCGACGGAATCGTTGGTCAGGTGCCCGACGTCGCACCACAGGTAGAAGGCGCCGTCCGCCGCCGCGATCCGGTCGAAGCCCGCCTTCGGCAGCCCCTCCAGCAGCAGGGCGCGGCTGCGGGCATAGGCGGCGCGGTTGGCCTCCAGCTCCTCCGTGCAGTCCATTGCCGCCTCGGCCGCGACCTGGGCGACGTGCGGGGCGGAGATGAACATGTTCTGCGCCAGGCACTCCACCGGGCGAAGCAGGTCCTCCGGCAGCACCAGCCAGCCGATGCGCCAGCCGGTCATCGACCAGTACTTGCTGAAGGAATTCACCACCACCGCGCTCGGGCTCAGCGCGGCCGCGGTCGCCTCCGCCATGCCGTAGGAGAGGCCGTGGTAGATCTCGTCCGAGATCAGCCGCACGCCCTTCGCGTGGCACCAGGCGGCGATCTCGGCCAGTTCCTCGGGCGCCAGCATCGTGCCGGCCGGGTTGCAGGGCGAGGCGACGATCAACTCGTCCGGCAGCCGCTCCAGCCGCTCCAGCGCGGCAATGGTCGGCTGGAAGCGGGTGGCCGCGTCGCAAGGCAGCAGCAGCGGCCGCATGCCCAGCGCGGTCAGGATGTTCGCATAGGGAGGGTAGTAGGGCGCCGCCATCGCCACCGTGTCGCCGGGGTCGAAGGCGGCCAGGAAGGCGAGAGGAAAGGCGCCCGACGCGCCCACCGTCACCGCGATCCGCTCCGCCGGCACCGGCTGCCCGTACTTGCGGGCGTAGTGCAGGGCGATGCGCTCGCGCAGCGAGCGGATGCCGAAGGCCTCCGTGTAGCCCAGCGGCGCCCCGCCGCGCAGCGCGGCGATGGCGGCCTCCGCCGCGCCGCGCGGGGCGCCGGTGCCGGGCTGCCCGACCTCCAGCCGGATCACCCCCGGCGCGCCGGGCGGCAGGGCGGCGGCGCGGGCATTGGCCGCGGCGATCACGTCCATCACCAGGAAGGGCGGCGCCTCCGCCCCGCGGCCCGTCTTGAGCGCCATCTCAGTTGCCGCCCATCACCGCGAGCCCGCCGCCGCGCGGATCGGCCGCCGCCTGGCAGCTCGCCGCATTGCCCGGCAGGCCGGCGGGGCAGCCGAAGGCGACGCCGCGCCCCGGCTCCGGCACGGCGGCCAGGGCGCTGCCGACCGGGACGTTGCGCAGCAGGTGCTGCACGGCCGGGATCGCCACCGCCATCGGCGCGTCGTCCTGGCCCGAGCCCGCGCCGGCATAGCGGAAGTCGCGGGTGTTCGGGTTGCTGACCATCACCGCCGAGAGCAGCGGCGCCGCCACACCGCCGGGACGAGGGGCCGCGGCGAGCAGGAAGCCCAGCCCCGGCAGCACGCGCCCGGTGCCGAACAGGTTGTTCAGCGAGAAGGCGCAGGAGACGGCGTTCCCCGAGCGGTCCGCCACCACCAGCGCGGTGGAGGCCCCCATCGGCCCCACCGTGCCGCTGGCCGGCGGGCTGGCGAGCAGCGCCGCCGGATCGCCGCCGCCGCGGCGGAAGGCGGCGACGGTGGCCAGCGCCCGGCCCTGCGCCTGGGCCGGGTCGGCGCCGCCCCGCAGCGCCTCGAAGGCCGCGGCCGCAGCCAGCCCGCCATCGGCGGGCGGCGGCAGGAAGGCGACGGTGTCGAAGCCGGCGCGCAGGGTCAGGGGCTGGGCGGTGCGCGGCACCGCGTCGCGCAGCGCCGCGACCGTCAGCCCGCCGCCGGCGGGGACGGAGGCCTCGGCCACGCGCCGGGCCAGCGCGCCCTGGTGGAAGTCGCCCACGCCGAGGGTGCGGATCTGGGACAGGGTGACGGCGAGGTCGGGCTGCAGCAGCCGGCCGCCCTCCGTCGCCTCCGTGCCGAAGACCGCCCGCGCGCGGGGATCGGCCAGCAGCGGCGCCCCCACCGTGGCGAGGTCGGCGGCGAGGGTGCGGGAGATCTGCGCCCCGAAGCGGGCGAGCTGCTCGGCCGGGGCGATGGTCTCCTCGAAGGGGCGACGGCCGAAGCGGGCGTGCAGGGCGAAGAGGCCGCGCGCCATCAGCGGCACCGCCGCCGGGCGGTCGGCCCCCGGGGCGGTGGCGGCAGGCGCCGCGGCGGGGAACAGCACCGCCTCGGTCGCCCCGCGCCGCTGGTCATAGGCGAGGCAGGCGCCGCCGCCGCCCAGCCCGGCCCGCGAGGGCAGGGTGACGGAGAGGGCGAAGCCCGCCGCCGCCGCCGCATCCGCCGCGCTGCCCCCGGCCGAGAGAAGGTCCCGCGCCACCAGCGCGGCGCGCGGGTCATCCGCGACCGCGCCGCCCAGGAAGCCGGAGACGTAGCCCACCTGCCCCGGCGGGATGCTGCTGCCGCCGCCCAGGGCGTTGCCCACCCGGTCGAGGGTGGAACAGCCGGGCAGCAGCAGGGCGGCCAGGAGGACGGCATGCCGGACCGGCCGCCGGGCAGCCGCCCGCAACGGCCTGCCCGTGATGTGTCGGCCCTTCGCCTGGTTCTGCGCCGCACTCGCCATGCTGTCGTCCCTGTTCCCCGGACCGGGTTCCCTGGACCGGCCATCCCCGGACAGCTTCCGGCGCAGGGCGGCCAGGGGATCGCGGTCGTCCGCGAGGCGGAGACCGGAGGCCTGCTGCGGGCGCTGGCGAATCCCCTGTTCCGCGCCGCCGGGATGGTTCCCGGCCGGGTGCGCATCACGCTGATCCAGGAGCGGGCCTTAAACGCCTTCGTCACCCCCGGCAACCACCCGCCACCGCCCCTCGCCCCCCTGGCCTTCCTGGAGCGGAACGGCGACCGGCCTGTATAAGGGCCGGGACGGGGACATCCCCGACAGCGTCAGGCAGGGGAACGACGGATGGCCGGATGGATGTTGCGACGGGCGGCCCTCGCCCTGCCCCTGGCGGCGGCGCTGCTGCTCGCCGGGCCGGAGGCGCGGGCCCAGGCGGTGGTCCAGGGGGCAGCCCAGGGGGGAGCCCAGGGGGCAGCCCCGGGCGCCTTCACCCCGGAGCAGCGGGCCGAGATCGTGGGCATCCTGCGCGAGGCGCTGCGCACCGACCCCTCCCTGCTGCGCGAGGCGATCGAGGCCATGCGCAACGCCGACCAGGCGGAGCAGGCGACGGCCCAGCGCAACGCCATCGCCGCCAATGCCGATGCCCTGTTCCGCAACGCGGACGACCCGGTGAAGGGCAATCCCCGCGGCGACGTGACGCTGGTGGAATTCTTCGACGCGCGCTGCGGCTACTGCAAGCAGCTTCAGCCGGCGATGGCGGAGCTGCTGAAGCGCGACCCCAACATCCGCGTCGTGCTGAAGGACATCCCCATCCTGGGGCCGAACAGCGTCCTCGCCTCCCGCGCCCTGCTCGCCGCGCAGAAGCAGGGGAAGTACGAGGCGCTGCACACCGCCCTCCTCGCCCTGCGCGGCGATGCGACGGAGGCCGCGATCCAGGCGGAGGCGCAGCGGGTCGGGATCGACTGGCCCCGGCTGAAGCGCGACATGGAGGACCCGTCGATCCAGGCGCGCATCGCTTCCAACCTGCGCCTCGCCCAGGCGCTGGAGATCCAGGGCACGCCCGCGCTGGTGATCGGCGACACGCTGGTCCCCGGCGCGGTGGACCTCGCCACGCTGGAGAAGCTGGTCGCGGAGGCGCGCCGCCGTGGCTGAGGACGGGCCGGGCGGGGACGGGCCGAAGACGGAAGCACCGGAACCGGCGGGGCGGGAGGGGGTGCAGACCGACTTCCGCGGCCGCATGTCCTACACGGACTATCTCGGGCTGGACGCGGTGCTCTCGGCGCAGCACCCGCGCTCCGACCAGCATGACGAGATGCTGTTCATCATCATCCACCAGGTCCAGGAACTGTGGATGAAGCTGATGAACGCGGAGCTGGGGCTGGCCATGCGCTGCCTGCGCGCGGACAACCTGCAGCCCGCCTTCAAGGCCACCGCCCGCGTCTCGCGCATCCAGCGGCAGCTGGTGGAGGCGTGGGAGGTGCTCTCCACCATGACGCCGGCGGACTACCTCTCCTTCCGCGACGTGCTCGGCGCCTCCTCCGGCTTCCAGTCCTGGCAGTACCGGCTGCTGGAGATCCGGCTCGGCGCGCGCGACGCCTTCATGCTGAAGCCGCACGCCCACCGGCCCGACCTGACCGCGACGCTGAACGAGGCGTTCCACGCGCCCAGCCTCTACGACGAGGCGCTGCGCCTGCTGGCCCGCCGCGGCCTCGCCATCCCCGCCGAGGTGCTGGAGCGCGACCCGGCGACCCCGCACGCGGAGAACGAGGCGGTGATCGCCGCCTGGGGGCAGGTCTACCGGGATTCGGAGCGGCTGTTCGACCTCTACGAGCTGGCGGAGGAGCTGGTGGACCTCTCCGACGCCTTCCAGCAATGGCGCTTCCGCCACGTCTCCACGGTGGAGCGGATCATCGGGCGCCGCCCCGGCACCGGCGGCTCGGCCGGGGTGTCCTACCTGCGCCAGGCGCTGGACCGGCGCTTCTTCCCGGAGCTCTGGACGGTGCGCGGGCGGCTGTAGCGGCCGCTACGGCGGCAGCACCAGCGGCACCAGCAGCACACAGACCAGGGCGACCAGGATGGTGAAGGGCACGCCCACCTTCATGAAGTCGCCGAAGCCGTAGTTGCCCGGCCCGACCACCAGCGTGTTCACCGGCGACGAGATGGGCGTCATGAAGGCCGCCGAGGCGGAGAGCGCCACGATCATCGCGAAGGGATAGGGCGAGGCGCCGAGATCCTTGGCGATGGCCAGCGCCACGGGGGCCATCAGCACGGCGGTGGCGGTGTTGGAGATGAACAGGCCCAGCAGCGCCGTGATCACGAAGATCGCGGCCAGCACCATGCGCGGCGAGGCCCCGCCCACCACCGCCAGCAGCCCGTCCGCGGCCAGGTCCACGCCGCCGGTGCGTTGCAGCGCGAGGGAGAAGGGCAGCATGCCGACGATCAGCACCAGGCTCTTCCAGCTGATCGACTGGTAGGCGCTGTTCATGTCGACGCAGCCCAGCAGCCCCATCAGCAGGCAGCCGAGCAGCGCCGCCTGCACGTTCGGCACCACGCCGCCGACCATCAGCACGACGACCAGCGCCAGGGCGGCGAGGGCCTGCGGGGCCTTGTCGGCGGCGGGCAGCACCTCCTCCCCCTCCGCCGGGAGGTTCAGCGCGACGAGGTCGGCAAGGCCGGACTGGAGCCGGCGCAGGTCCGACCAGAAGCCGACCAGCAGCAGCGTGTCGCCGACCCGCAGCTTCTCCTCCAGCAGCCCGTGGCCCAGCACGGTCTTGCCGCGGCGCAGGCCGATCACGGTCAGCCCGTGCTCGGAGCGCAGCCGGGCCTGGAGCACCGTCTGGCCGATCAGGCTGGAATCGGCGCGCACGATGGCCTCCGCCATGCCCAGCTCCTGCCGCCGGTCGCTGAGGTAGGGGCGGCCGGGATCGAGGGCCAGGCGCTCGACCCCGTAGCGCTGCACCAGCGCCTCCGTCTCCGCCTCCGGGACCAGCGCGTCGATCAGCAGCATGTCGCCCTCGCGCAGCACCGTGCTGGCCTGGGGGCGCAGCACGTCCAGGCCGAAGCGCCGGGCCCGCTCGATGGCCAGCAGGTTCACGCCGCTGCTGCGGAGCGAGAGGTCGTCCAGCCGCTGCCCGATCAGCGGCGAGCCGGGCCGCACCCGGACGCGGTACTCGCGCTCGGCCAGCCCGTAGCGCTCGATCCAGTCGGACAGGCTGGGGGCGCCGGCCGGCCGCGCGTCGCCGGCGCGGCCGCCCAGCAGGCGGCGCGCCACCAGCATGTAGAGCACGCCCAGGGCCAGGACCGGCAGGCCGAAGGGGGTGAAGCTGAAGAAGTGGAAGCCCTCCGCGCCCTGACGCACCAGCTCGGCGCTGACGACGAGGTTGGGGGTGGTGGCGACCAGCGTCAGCATGCCGCTGATCAGCGCCGCGACGCTGAGGGGCATCATCAGCTGCGATGGCGGGGTGCCGGTGTTCTGGCAGATGCGCAGCACCACGGGGATGAAGATGGCGACCACGGCGGTGGAGCTCATCAGCGATCCCAGGGCCGCGACCGAGAGCATCAGCAGCACCAGCATCCGGGTCTGGCTGCGGCCTGCCTTCGCGTAGAGCCAGTCGCCCAGGCGGCGGGCGACCCCGGTGCGGACCAGCCCCTCGCCGATCACGAAGAGCGCGGCGATCAGGATGATGGCGCTGTCGCCGAAGCCGGCCAGCGCCTCGTTCATGGTGATGACGCCGGTCAGCGGCAGGAAGGTGATCATGATCAGCGCGACCACGTCCATGCGTGGCCGGTTCATCACGAACATGATGATGGCGGCCAGCAGGAACAGCAGCACCAGCGCCAGGTCGGTGGTCATGGCTCCCCCCCCCGGGGCGTCGGCGGCGCGGGGGCTCAGAGCCCCCAGGGCAGGCCCAACAGGTGCCACGCGGCGAGGAGGGCCGTCCAGACCACGGCCAAGATCACCACATAGGGCAGCATCAGCGCGATCACCGTGCCCACCCCGGCATCCTTCTGGTACTGCTGGGCGAAGGTGACGATCAGGGCGAAATAGGCGTTCAGCGGCGTGATCGCGTTCACGGGCGAATCGCCCACGCGATAGGCGGCCAGCACCGCCTCCGGCGCCACGCCCAGCTTCATCAGCAGCGGCACGAAGATCGGGGCGAAGAGCGCCCATTTCGGAATGGCGCCGGTGATGATCACGTCGAGCAGCAGCACCACCACCACGAAGCCGATGAGCAGCCAGAGCGCGTCGAGGTTGGCGCGCTGCAGCACCTCGGCCAGCGAGATGGCGGCCAGCGCCGCCATGTTGGAGTAGTTGAAGAAGGCCAGGAACTGCGAGATCACCAGCAGCAGCAGGATCAGCCCGGAGAGGCTGCCGATCGCCTTGGTCATCGCCGCCACCACCGCCGCGCTGTCCTTCAGCGTCCCCGCCCCCAGCCCGTAGGCCGCGCCGGTGGCGAAGAAGATCAGCGCGATGGTGACGATCAGGCTGTTCATGAAGGGCGAGTTGCCGATGATCGCCCCCGTCTCCGGGTGGCGCAGCGGCGCGCCGGGCGGCAGCGTCATCAGCGCCAGGAAAGCCAGCACGCCGATCAGCGCCCAGAAGGCGAAGCGCAGCCCGCGCCGCTCCTCGCCCGTCAGCACCTCCGGGTCCGCCGCGGTGTGGCCGACGCCGTGCTGGCCCAGGCGGGGCTCGACGATCCGTTCCGTGATCTGGGCGATCAGCACGGTCAGCAGCACGACGGAGGCGATGGAGAACCACAGGTTCGCCGTCAGGTCGATGGAGCGGGCCGGATCGACGAGGTGGATGGCGTCGTTGGTGATCTCCGTCAGGATGCCGTCCACCGGCACGATCAGGATGTTCACCGTGAAGGCGGCGGCGACGGCCGCGAAGGCCAGGGCGAGGCCCGCCAGCGGGTGCCGCCCGACGCTGGCGAAGGCGGCCGCCGCCAGCGGGATCAGCACGAGGTAGCCCGCATCGGCCGCGATCGAGGAGAGGATGCCGACGAAGGTGAGGATATAGGTCAGCGCCCTCGGCGGCGCCACGATCACCAGCTTGCGGATCAGGGCCTTCACCAGCCCCGCCTCCTCCGCCACGCCGACGCCGACCATGGCGACGATGATGACGCCCACGGCGTTGAAGCCCATGAAGTTGGACACCACGCCGGTGAACATGAAGCGCAGCCCGTCGATCGAGAGCAGGCCGCGCGCCGCGATCGTCACCGTCTCGATCTCGTCCGTCGCGGGGTTCCAGCGCAGCGAGGTCACCCGCGCCCCGGCCAGGGCCAGGATCTGCGACAGCACCACCACGGCGACCAGCAGGATGACGAAGATCACCACCGGATGCGGCACGCGGTTGCCCACGCGCTCCACCACGTCGAGCAGGCGCTGCATCCGCGTGGGCCCGGCCCCCTGCGGCACCTGTCCCGGCGCCGGCGGGCTGGTGGTTCCGGCCATGTCTCCTCCCCTCAGCGCGACAGCGCGTCCAGCACCCGCACCCAGGAGCGGATGCCGCGCCGGAAGCTCTCCAGCTCGTACTTCTCGTTCGGGCTGTGGATGCGGTCGTCCTCCAGCGCGAAGCCGGCCAGGATGACCTCCATGCCCAGCACCCGCTGCAGCGTGTCCGCCACGGGGATGGAGCCGCCGCCGCCGATGAAGAAGGCGTCGCGTCCCCATTCCTCGCCCAGCGCCGCGCGCGCCTTGGCGAAGGGCGGGGAATCCACGGCGAAGCGGGTGGCCTTGCCCGAGCCGTGGGCGATGAACTCCACCTGGCAGTCGGCCGGGATGCGGGCGCGGACGAAGTCGCGGAAGGCGGCACGGACCGCGTGCGGGTCCTGGTCGAAGACCAGCCGGAAGGAGACCTTGGCCGAGGCGCGGGAGGGGATGACGGTCTTGAACCCCTCGCCCTGATAGCCGCCGCCCATGCCGTTCACCTCGCAGGTCGGGCGGGACCAGACCATCTCCAGCACGGAGCGGCCCGTCTCCCCGGCCGGGACCGACAGCCCCACCGCGCCGAGGAACTGCGCCGGGTCGAAGGGCAGCCGCTCCCAGTCGGCGCGCAGCGCCTCCGGCAGCTCCGGCACGCCGTCGTAGAAGCCCGGCAGGGTCACGCGGCCCTGTTCGTCGTGCAGGTCGGCGAGGATGCGCGCCAGAACGTGGTTCGGGTTGCGCGCGGCGGAGCCGTAGAAGCCCGAATGCAGGTCGCGATCGGCGGCGGTGACGACGATCTCCTCGCCGCAGAGGCCGCGCAGCATGGTGGTGATGGCGGGCGTCCGCGCATCCCACATGCTGGTGTCGCAGATCAGCCCGACGGAGGCGCGCAGCTCCTCCGCATGCGCATCGAGGAAGGGCGGCAGGCTGGCGCCGCCGGATTCCTCCTCCCCCTCCAGCAGGATGGTGACGGGGATGGGCAGCGTGCCGGTCACCGCCTTCCAGGCGCGGCAGGCCTCGACGAAGGTCATCACCTGGCCCTTGTCGTCGGAGGCGCCGCGGGCGCGGATGGCGCGGGTGCCGTCCGGCCGGGTCTCGATGACCGGGTCGAAGGGATCGCGCTCCCACAGCTCCAGCGGGTCGACCGGCTGCACGTCGTAATGCCCGTAGAACAGCGCCGAGGGGCCGGAGGCGGTGCGGTCGTGCGCGACCACGATCGGGTGGCCCGGCGTGGCGTGGGCGGTGGCCTCGAAGCCGATGGCCCGCAGGTCGGCGGCGTGCCATTCGGCGCAGGCGCGGCATTCCGCGGCATAGGCCGGGTCGGTCGAGATGGACCGAAGCCGCAGCAGCGCGAAGAGGCGTTCGAGCGACGCCTCGACATGGCCGTCGACGTGGTCGAGCACCGCGTTCAGGATCGACATCCATACCTCCCCTTGCCGTGAGGTTCCGTCCTCTCATGGCCGCGAATCAAGCGAGGCAGGGGATGCGGGAATGCTTTGTTACAGTATAAGCAAGGGATTGGCTGCCAGCCGCGCCGAAGCTGGCGGCCACCCCGCCGGGACGCGCCTCAGGCCGCTGTCCAGGTCACGCCCTCGTCCAGCGGGAAGACCGGCCGCGGCAGGCGGCGGAAGGCGAAGTCCCGCAGCACCGGGCTGGTGAGGCCGGGGGCGGACACCTCCAGGATGCGGCCGGGCGGAAAGAACTCGTCGAAGCCGGCGCGGAAATGGCCGCGGCTCTTGACGACGACGACGCGCGCGGCGGCGATGTCCACGCCGAACATCTCCAGCATCACGGGTTCCAGCAACTGCCGGCGCAGCGAGGCGACGACGATCCGCATCCCCGACCCCTCCAGCTCGATCAGCGCGGAGGGACCAAGGTCGAAGCGCCGCCCCGCGAGGGTGCCGCGCCGCCCGACGGCCGTGCCGTCGGAGAGGCGCAGCACCCGGGCCGGGGATTCGAGCCGCTTGCCGTAGAGATCCTCCACCCGGTTCAGCACGGCGTGGAAGCGCGCGCCCTCGCCCAGCGCGTGGCATTCGGTGGCGAGCGCCGGATCGACGAAGTTCCCCAGCACCACGCCGGCCACCCCCGCCTCGTGCAGGCCGCGCAGCAGCCAGGTGGTGTTGCCGCGCCCGCCGCCGCCGGGGTTGTCGCCGGAATCGGCGAGGCAGACCGGCTCCCGCATCCCGCTCCCGGCCTCCTGCGCGATCGCCACCGCGCGGGGCACGTCCAGCAGGTCGCGGGTGAAGCGGCCTCGCGTGTCCCAGCCGCGCTGCGCGATGCGGGTCGCGACCGCACGCGCCAGCGCGGCATCGCCGCCCCGCGCCGTGGCGACCACCGTCAGCCCGTTCTTCGGCAGGTCGGAATGCGGGAAGCCGCCGGCCACCGAGGCGTTGGCGAGGCGCGGCCCGGCGGCCATCTCCGCCGCCGCCATGGCCATGAGCTCGGCATAGGGCCCCTCGGCCGTCAGCATGGTGACGGTGGGCGGCGTCATCGGCAGGCGGATGCGGTGCATGGCGAAGCGCTCGCCCGCCAGGCCCTCGCGCAGCAGATCCGCGGCCTCGGCGGCGCGCTCGGCCATGTCGACATGCGGGTTGGTGCGGTAGACGACCAGCGCGTCGATGGCATCGATCATCCGCTGCGAGATGTTGCAATGCAGGTCGTGGGTGCAGACCACCGTCGCCGCCGGGCCGGCGACCTGGCGCACCATCGCGGCGATGGTGCCGTCCGGGTCCTCGTCCCCCGTGGTCGAGGCGGCGCCGTGGCTGGCGATATAGACCCCGTCCAGCGGCAGGGCAGCGGCGAGGCCCGCGCGCATCGCGTCGAGGAAGGAGAGGAAGACGCCATGCTCGATCGGCCCACCCGGCGGGGCGGCCGCCATCAGCACCGGCACGGGCACCCAGGGTCCCGTCGCATCCATGCGCGCGTAGAAGCCGGGCAGTTCGGAGGGCAGGCGGGAGGCGGGCGCACGGGCCTGCGCCGTGATCTCCCCGCCCGCCACGAGGCACTGCTTCTCGAAGTCCTCGAGCATCGTCGGCGGGGCGAAGGCATTGGCCTCCAGGTGCAGCCCGAGGATGGCGATGCGCGGCGCGGCCATGGGACGATCTCCGGCGATGGAAGCCCCGGTTTGGATCGCTTCGCCTCCGCCGTATAGACTGGCTCCGTCCGGGAGTGGTGCATGGCCGCAGGCACGCACAGGCCGATCGCGGGGAGACCGCCCGCCCCGCCCCGCCCCCCAAGGCCGGGCGGCCGGTCCCGCACGGCCGCCGGCGACGCGGCCGGGTGAACCTCGACCCTCCCCCGCCGCTGCGCTTCCCGGTGCGGCTGCCGGTCCCGGACCTGCGACCCTGGCGGGCGGGCAACCTGCTGCCCGGCGTATGGTCCTTCGCGGCCGAGGCGCCGGGGCCGCATGTGGCGCTGCTGTCCCTGGTGCACGGCAACGAGATCGCCGGGGCGCTGCTGCTCTCCCGCTGGCTGGCCGAGGGGCTGCGGCCGCGCCGGGGACGCCTGACCCTGGCCTTCGCCAACCTCGACGCCTTCGACCGCTTCGATCCGTCCGACCCGACCCTGTCCCGCTACGTGGACGAGGATCTCAACCGGCTCTGGGGCCGCGCCGCCCTGGACGGGCCGCGCGATTCCGCCGAGCTGCGCCGCGCCCGCGCGCTCCGCCCGCTGCTCGACACGGTGGACGTGCTGCTGGACCTGCACTCGATGCTCTGGCCCTCCGACCCGCTGCTGCTCTCCGGGCGGACGCGCAAGGCGCAGCCGCTGGCCCGCGCCCTCGGCGTGCCGGGGCTGGTGGTGGCGGATGCCGGACATGCGGACGGGCTGCGGCTGATCGACTACGGCCCCTTCGCCGACACCGCCTCCCCCGCCCGCGCCCTGCTGGTCGAGGGCGGGCCGCACTGGGAACCGGAGACGCCGCCGCGGCTGGAAGCCTGCGCCCTGGCCCTGCTGCGCGAAACCGGGCTGCTCGACGGGCCGCGGCCCGGTGGCCCGCCCAGCGCGTTGTGGCAGGTGACGCGCACCGTCATCGCCAACAGCCGGAACTTCGTCTTCCTCCAGGACTACCGTGGCGGCACCGTCATCCCGGAGCGCAACACCCTGATCGCCCTGGATGGGGAGGCGGAAATCCGCACCCCCCACGACGACTGCCTGCTGGTCATGCCCAGCCCCTGCGTCCTGCGCGGCCACACCGCCGTGCGCCTGGCGCGGCGGGTGGAAGGCTAGGCCGCGCTCCCCGGGCCGTGGGACGCCTCGGGCGTTCCAGCGTCGCGCCCGTGGCCGGGAGGGGACGCCGTCCCCTCCCAGACCCTCCCCTGCCGGGGCCACAAGCGGGCCCCGGTCCCCGCTGGGAGTTGGCTCGGGGCGGTGGGTGTCAGCCTCCGGGCTGATGCCTGACGGCGCGCGGACAGGCGGGACTCTGAAAAAGCTTCAAAGGCGTCAGTGAGTGCGGCGGCCGGTCCCGCCGAGGAGCCGTGCTCCTCGGCGCATCGACCCCGTCGCAGGCTGTCCCGCGGCAGCGCTGATCGGGTCCAGGGCCCGCAGGGTCCTGGCGGAGTGGGGGTACGGGGGCGAGGCAGCGCCTTGCCCCCGGGGAACGGGCGCCACGCCGAAGCCGGGGCGAGCGGCGGATCAGGCCGCGAGGGGAGTGGCGGCGGCCCCGGAGAGAAGGCTACGCGCCACGGCCTCGGCGGTGCGGATGCCGTCCACCCCGGCCGAGAGGATGCCGCCGGCGTAGCCCGCGCCCTCGCCGGCCGGGAACAGGCCGCGGGTGTTGAGGCTATGGCCGTCCTCGCCGCGCTTCAGGCGGATGGGGGAGGAGGTGCGGGTCTCGACGCCCGTCAGCACCGCGTCCTCCATGGCGAAGCCGCGGATCTGGCGGTCGAAGGCCGGCAGGGCCTCGCGGATCGCCGCGATGGCGTAGTCCGGCAGGCAGGCCGACAGGTCGGTCGGCGTCACCCCCGGCTTGTAGGAGGGGATGACGCTGCCCAGCGCCGTGGAGGGCCGGCCGGCCAGGAAGTCGCCCACGCGCTGCACGGGCGCGGCGTAGGTGCCGCCGCCCGCCGCGAAGGCCTGCTCCTCCCAGTGGCGCTGGAAGGGGATGCCGGCCAGGGGATGGCCGGGATAGTCCTCGGGCGTGATGCCGACCACGATGCCGGCGTTGGCGTTCCGCTCGGCGCGGGAATACTGGCTCATGCCGTTGGTCACGACCCGCCCGGGCTCGGAGGTCGCGGCCACCACCGTGCCGCCCGGGCACATGCAGAAGCTGTAGACGGAGCGCCCGTTGCGGGCGTGGTGGACCAGTTTGTAGTCGGCGGCGCCCAGGACCTTGCTGCCGGCGTTCGGCCCGAAGCGGGCGCGGTCGATCAGCGACTGCGGGTGCTCGATGCGGAAGCCGATGGAGAAGGGCTTCGCCTCCACGTAGACGCCGCGTTCGTGCAGCATGGCGAAGGTGTCGCGCGCGGAATGTCCCACCGCCATCACCACGTGGTCGGCGGCGAGGTGGCTGCCGTCGGACAGGTGCAGGCCGCGGACGTGCCGGCTGCCGTCCGGGGCGGTCTCGATCTCCACGTCCTCGACCCGGGTCCCGAAGCGGTACTCGCCGCCCAGCGCCTCGATGGTCTCTCGCATGCTCTCGACCATCGTCACCAGGCGGAAGGTGCCGATATGCGGCTTGGAGACAGACAGGATCTCCTCAGGCGCCCCGGCCTTCACGAACTCCTCCAGCACCTTGCGGCCCAGGTGGTTGGGGTCCTTGATCTGGCTGTAGAGCTTGCCGTCGGAGAAGGTGCCGGCCCCGCCCTCGCCGAACTGCACGTTGGATTCCGGCACCAGCACGCCGCGGCGCCACAGGCCCCAGGTGTCCTTCGTGCGCTCCCGCACCACCTTGCCGCGCTCCAGGATGATCGGCCGGAAGCCCATCTGCGCCAGCAGCAGCCCGGCCAGCAGGCCACAGGGGCCGGCGCCCACCACGACGGGGCGGTTGGCGAAGCCGGCGGGGGCGCGGGCGACGAAGCGGTAGCGCATGTCGGGCGAGGGCGAGAGGTCGCGCGCGCCCTCGAAGCGGGCGAGCAGCCCCGCCTCGTCCGCCACCTCGACGTCCACCGTGTAGATCAGCTGGATGTCCGCCTTCTTCCGGGCGTCGTAGGCGCGGCGGAAGACGGCCATGCCGGTCAGCTCGCCGGCGCCGATCCGCAGCCGGCGCAGCACCGCCTCGCGCAGCGCGTCCTCGCCATGGTCCAGGGGCAGCTTGATCTCGGTCAGGCGGAGCATCCGCCCGATGTAGGGCTTCCGCCCCGCCGATACCAAGCGGAGGGATCGCGGGGTTGGCATGCCCGCCGCCCCTGGAGGCAAGGCCCCTGGATGCCAGGCCCCGGGAGGCCGGGGGCCGCCGGTCAGGGCTGTCGGTCAGGGCCGCCGGAGCGCCACCCCGGATGGACCGCACCCCGCGCGCGTGGCAGGTTCCGGACCGCCCCATGCTCTCCATCTCCGCCAGCCGCCCCAACGCCTATACCGGCAGCCCGCTCGACCGCGTCTCGCACCTGCGGGACGACGACTCGTCCGTGGCCTCCTTCCTCGCGGACGAGGCGACGCTCTTCGTGCCCGTCTGGCGCTCCCGCTCGCTGATGCGCGGCGTGGCGGAGGGGGCGCCGGAGGCGGTGCTGCTGACCCGCCAGGCGGCGGAGGCGGTGCGGATGGCGGGCGGCCCCTGGGCGCTGCTGGGGCTGTGGGAGGGGCGGCCGGTCTTCGCCGTGGACTGCTCCGGCGCCGAGGACCCGCTGCCGCTGCTGCCGGAGGCGATGGGCGAGTTCGCCGACCTGCGCGCCGTGGCCGGGCTGCTGCCGCCGGGCGAGGCCAGCGTGCTGGCGCATGCGCGCGGCCTGATGCACTGGCGGGTGCGGCACCGCTTCTGCGGGGTGTGCGGCGGCACCTGCGAGCCGCGCTCGGCCGGCAATGCCATGGCCTGCACCGCCTGCGCCGCACAGCATTTCCCGCGCACCGACCCGGCGGTGATCATGCTGGTGACGGACGGGGCGCGCTGCCTGCTGGGCCATTCCACGCGCTTCCCCAACAGCACCATGTACTCGACGCTGGCAGGCTTCGTGGAGCCGGGCGAGAGCCTGGAGGAAGCCGTGCGGCGCGAGGTGCTGGAGGAGACGGGGGTGCAGGTGGGCGAGGTGCACTACCACTCCTCGCAGCCCTGGCCCTTCCCCGCCTCGATCATGCTGGGCTTCCATGCCGAGGCCCTGTCCGAGACCATCACCATCGATCCCGCCGAGCTGCGCGACGCGCGCTGGTTCACGCGCGACCAGCTCCGCGATCCGGGGGCGGGCGGCTTCAGCCTGCCGCGGCCCGATTCCATCGCCCGCCGGCTGATCGAGGACTGGCTGGAGAACGCCGCGTGACACGCCTTCCGCCCCGGTCCTTCCGGGGCTTCCCCCCGGTCCACGCCCTGGCGCTGCTGGCCCTGCTCGCCGCCTGCGGGACGCGGGGCGCCATCCAGGACCGCCCGCCCGCCTCCCCGGAGGAGGCCGCCTGCCGCGCCGAGGCGCGGTCCAGCCCGGAGCTGCGCACGCTCTTCCAGCGGCAGCCGCCGCCGGACCGGGTGACCTGGCGCGAGGTCTGGCAGGACGAGCTGCGGGCCACCGAGGCACGGCTGGTGACCGACTGCCTGCGCCGCGACGGCATCGCCGCGCCGGGCGGGGTTGAGCCGACCCGGCGCAACCGGATCGATGCGGAGAGGCTGGGTTCGCCGCTGCGCTGAGCGGGATGGCCCGCCGACGGATCCGGCTCCCCCACGGGCGGTCTTGGGTACCCGGCCGGGCCAAGGACGGCGACGGTGCCCCGCCGGGCTTGCGACCGGCCGCGACGGAAGGGCCGCCCGGAGGGAGCCAGATCCGTCGGCGGGCCAACCCGTCGCGCGGGACGCCCTGGGAGGTCCGTGCGATGAACGTGTCGGACAGGCCCTGCACCATGGAAAGGACGGTCGCGACGCTCGGGACATGGCTCAACAGCGCATCCTCTCACCGCGGCCGGCCGTTCCGGCGGCCCCGGGCAGCCGAGCCGGCGTGACCCAGGGATCGGCCTCGGGCGGGCCGCTGCGCCGGCGCGGCTCCGGCAGGCCGGCCTCCGGGCGGGCCCATGGGGCAGAGGTCCGGGGAGGCCTCCCTTGAACCTCCGCCCCGACACGGCCGGCTGGATCGGCCGGCCACTGCGGCGGCGCGAGGATGCGCGGCTGCTGCGCGGCGGGGGCCGCTACGTCGCCGACCTGCCGCTGCCGCCGGGCACGCTGCATGCCGCCTTCGCCCGCGCCCCGGCCGGCGGCCGGCTGGCGGGGCTGGACGTGCCGCCCGGGGCCCTGACCGCCGCCGGGCTGGGCGAGCATGGCCAGCCGGCGGTGAACGGCTTCTTCCCCGACATGCCGCCGGCCCGCTTCGCGCCGCTGGCGGGGCAGCGGGTGGCGATGGGGCAGCCGGTGGCGTTGCTGCTGGCGGCATCGCCCCAGGCGGCGCTCGACGCGGCCGAATCGGTGGTCGCGGAGATCGCGGAGGAGTCCCGGCCTGAGGCGCCGGCCTGGGAAGCCACCTGGGGCGGGGACACCGGCCCTGGCTTCGCCGGGGCCGCCCGGGTGGTGCGCGCCCGCATCGCCCATGCCCGCCTCGCCCCCACGGCGCTGGAGCCGCGCGCGGCGCTCGCCGTCCCGGAGGGGGACGGGATGACCATCTTCCTGTCCTCCCAGACGCCGCACCGGGCGCGCAAGGATCTGGCCGCGGTGCTGGGGATCGACCCGGCGCGGCTGCGCGTGGTGGCGCCCGACGTGGGCGGCACCTTCGGCGCCAAGGCGTCGATCGCGCCCGAGGAGGCGGCCGTCGCCTGGGCCGCCTGGCGCATGGGCCGCCCCGTGCGCTGGGTGGCGAGCCGGTCGGAGGAGATGCTCTCCGCCACCCAGGGGCGCGGCGGCGTGCTGGAAGGGGAGCTGGCGCTGGACGCGGCGGGCCGGGCGCTGGCGCTGCGGGCGCGGGTGGCGGTGCCGCTGGGCCAGCGGCTGACCTATTCCGCCGCCGTGCCGGGACGCAACGCGGCCCGCATCCTCCCCGGCCCCTATGCCGTGCCGGCGGTCGCGGTGGGGCTGGAGGCGCGCTTCGGGCCGGAGGCGGCGGTGGGCATCTACCGCGGCGCCGGGCGGCCGGAGGCGGCGATGCTGCTGGAGCGGCTGATGGACCTCGCCGCGCGCGAGACCGGCCGCGACCCGGCGGCGATCCGGGCGGCGAACCTGGTGACCGCCCTGCCCCACACGCTGGCCAGCGGCCCCGAGGGTGTGGCGGACATGCTGGATTCCGGCGACTATCCCGGGCTGCTGCGCGCCATGGGCGACTGGCCGACGCAGGCCGCCGCACGCGACGCCCGGCGCGCGGCGGGCGAGGTGGTGGGACTGGGCCTCGCCCTCTACGTCGAGCCCTGCGGCGCGGGGTGGGAGAGCGCGCGGCTGGCGCTGGAGCCGGACGGCACCGTCACCGCCGCGCTGGGCACCACCATCCAGGGCCAGGGGCGCGAGACGGCCACGGCGCAGATCGTGGCGGAGGCGCTGCGCCTGGACGATCCGGCGCGGGTGCGGGTGGTGCATGGCGACACGGATGCCACGCCGGAGGGGATCGGGGCGCTGGCTAGCCGCTCCACCGGCATCGGCGGCGGGGCGCTGCTGCGGGCGGCGGCGGCGCTGGAGGAGCAGGCCCGGCCGCTGGCCGCCCGGCTGTTGCAGGGCGAGCCCGCCCCCGCCCCGGGCGGCTGGGTCCGGGCGGACGAGCCGGGGCGCTTCCTGCCCTGGTCCGCCCTGGCGCCGCTGACGGCGGAGGCGGTGTTCCATGCGGAGGGCGAATCCTGGGCCTCCGGCTGCTGCCTCGCCCGGGTGGCGGTGGACCGGGACACGGGCGGCGTGACGGTGGAGCACCTGCGCTGGGCGGACGACATCGGCCGCATCGTCAACCCGATGCTGGTGCGCGGCCAGCAATGGGGCGGGCTGGCCCAGGGGCTGGGCGAGGCGCTGCTGGAGCGCGTGGTCTATGACGGGACGGGCCAGCTCCTCACCGGCACGCTGATGGACTACGCCCTGCCGCGGGCGGAGGACATGCCGCTGGCCGTGGAATTCCCCCACGCCGCGCCGCATGCCGCCCGCAACACCCCGCTGGGCGCCAAGGGGGTGGGCGAGGCCGGCTGCATCGGCGTGCCGGCGGCGATCGTGAATGCCGTCGCCGATGCCTTGTCACCCTTCGGTGTCCGGTTCGATAGTCTTGCCCTGCCGCTGACGCCCGAGCGCGTCTGGCGCGCCATGCGGGGAGAGGAGCCCACCCCATGAGCCCGGCCTACACGCGCGACGAGGCGAAGCGCCATGCCCGCGAGACCATGCGCGGCATCTGGGCGGCGGCGCTGACGCCCTTCCGCCCCGACCTGTCGGTGGACGAGGAAGGCTTCCGGTCGAACCTGCGCCACTGGTTCCGCGACCTCGGCATCGACGGCGTCTTCGTCGCCGGCAAGCAGGGGGAGTTCTTCTCCCTCTCCATGGAGGAGCGCCGGCGCAGCTTCACCGTGGCGGCCGAGGTGGCACGGGAATGCGGGGCGCAGACGATCATGTCCTGCTCCGACCAGAACCTCGACGCGGTGCTGGAGTTGGCCGCGCATGCCGAAGGCTGCGGCGCCGACTACATCGTGGTGCACGCCCCCGTACTGCACTTCGTCCACGACCGCGACGAGACCCTGCTGGAGTACTACCGCTACATCGGCAGCCGCACCGGCCTGGGCATCGCGCTGTGGAGCCATCCCGACAGCGGCTACCTGATGTCGCCGGAGCTCTGCGCCCGCATCGCGGAGCAGGTGCCGAACGTGGTGGCCATCAAGTACTCCGTGCCGCGCCCGATGTATGCCGAGCTCACGCGCCTCGCCGGCGACAGCCTGATCGTCTCCACCGCCAGCGAGGAGGAGTGGCTGGACAACATCCTGGAGCTGGGCTGGCGGCTCTACCTCTGCTCCTCGCCGCCCTACCTCCTCCAGACCGCCGCGGACCGGCGGATGCGCGACTACACGGACCTCGCCTTCGCAGGCCGCGCCGAGGAGGCCCGCGCCGTAAGCGCCAGCCTGCAACCCGTGCGCGATGCGCTGAAATCCACCCGCCCCGGTGGCAAGCCCCAGGCGCACCAGAAATACTGGCAGGAGCTGCTGGGCCAGGCGGGCGGCACCGTGCGCCGGCCGATGCTGCCGCTGACCGAGGCGGAGCGCGCCGCCACCCGTGCCGCCTTCGCCGGCTGCGGGTTGCGGCTGCCGGCCCGGGCGGCGGAGTAGACAGGCTTGGGGGAGTGACCTCCCCCAAACCCCCTCCCTCTTTCGGGAGTCCGCGAGGGGCCGGGGCCAGCGACCGTGCCACGCGGGCTCCGCCCGCGGGTCGGGTGCAGGTCCGGCCAAGCGCGGACTCCTGAAGGAAGGCGGGGGATTCGGGGTCGCTTCGAGGCAGTGCCTCGAACCCCCGTTCTTTTCTTTCCCGAAGGAGACGTCCGAATGAAGCCACCCTTCGACTTCCAGCCCTGGATCGCCGAACACGCGCCGAACCTGAAGCCGCCCGTCGGCAACAAGCTGCTCTTCGAGGGCGCCGAGACGGTCGTGCAGATCGTCGGCGGCCCGAACCAGCGGGTGGATTTCCACGACGACCCGGTGGAGGAGTTCTTCTACCAGCTCAAGGGCGACATGGTGCTGAAGGTCGTCCTCGACGGCCGCATCCAGGACATCCCGATCCGCGAGGGGCAGGTCTTCCTCCTCCCCGCCCATGTGCCGCATTCGCCGCAGCGGCCGCAGGAGGGCTCCGTCGGGCTGGTGGTCGAGGGATCGCGCCCGCCGGGCAGCAAGGATGCCTTCGAGTGGTACTGCTTCTCCTGCGGCGGCAAGGTCTACCGCATCGAGCTGGTGGTGACGGACATCGTGAAGGACCTCCCGCCCCTCTACGCCGAGTTCTACGCCAGCGAGGAGAAGCGCACCTGCCCGCATTGCGGCACGCTGCACCCGGGCAAGGCACCGCCGCCGGGCTGGGTGAGCCTCTGAGACCGGTTTCAACCGGGAGGGCATTGGCGGGGGGTCACGGATTCGGCATCGTGCCCCCATGAACCGGAACGGGAGACGGTGATGCTTCGTCGCAGGACGCTTCTCGGCGCCGGCCTTGCCGCCGCGCCGGCCGCCACCCTTCTGTCCCGCCCCGCCCTGGCCCAGGGCGCGGGGGTGAAGATCGGCATGATCACCACCCTCTCCGGCCCCGGCGGCTATCTCGGCCAGGACATCCGCGACGCCTTCCTGCTGCAGGTCGAGCAGGGCGGCGGCAAGCTGGGCGGCGTGCCCGTCTCGGTGCTGGTGGAGGATGATGGGCTGCGCCCCGGCACCGCCAAGCAGGTCGCCGAGCGCTTCCTGCGCAACGAGAAGATCAAGCTGTTCACCGGCATCGTCTTCAGCAACGTGCTCGGCGCGACGGCACCCGACATCCTCGACGCGGACGGGCTCTACGCCAGCCCGAACGCCTCGCCCTCCACCTTCGCGGGCAAGGAGTGCAACAAGGGCTTCTGGTCCATCGCCTGGCAGAACGACAGCCTGCACGAGAGCGCCGGGCAGGCGGCGAAGAACGCCGGCTACAAGCGCATGTTCATCCTCGCCCCCAACTACCAGGCGGGGCGCGACGCGCTGACCGGCTTCAAGCGGCAGTTCGGCGGCGAGATCGTGAGCGAGGTCTATACCCGGCTCGACCAGACGGATTTCGCGGCCGAGCTGGCGCAGATCCGCGCGGCGAAGCCCGATGCGGTGTTCCAGTTCCACCCGGGCGGCGTCGGCATCGCCTTCCTGCGGCAATACGCCCAGGCGGGGCTGCTGCAATCCATCCCCATGGTGCTGCCCGCGCCCTCGATGGACAGCACGACGCTGGCCGCCGTCGGCGACGCGGCGGAGGGGCTGACCGTCACCTCCCACTGGAACACGGACTTCCCCCATCCGAGCTCGAAGAAGTTCGTCGCGGACTTCCAGGCGAAGTACAACCGCCTGCCGACCTACTACGCACAGCAGGGCTGGGACACGGCGCTGGCGCTCGGCGCGGCGCTGAAGGGCACGGACGGCAAGGTCTCCGACGTCGAGGCCTTCCGCCGTGCCATGAACCCCGCCGCCTTCGAGAGCACGCGCGGCGCCTTCCGCTTCGGCCCCAACCAGCACCCGATCCAGGACTGGTGGGCGCTGAAGGTGCAGCGGGTGGGCGGCAAGCTGGCGCTCGTCACCCAGGACCGGGTGCTGACCAACCACGGCGACGTCTACGCGGCCGAGTGCAAGATGTGACGGCATGACGCTCCTCGCGGAGCAGTTGCTCAACGGCTTGCAGCTCGGCGTCACGCTGTTCCTGCTCGCCGCCGGGCTGACGCTGGTCTTCGGCATCATGGGCGTGATCAACCTCGCCCATGGCTCGCTCTACATGATCGGCGCCTTCGCCGCCGCCTGGGTCGCGGCGCAGACCGGCTCCGCCATCCTCGCCCTGCTCGCCGCGCTGGCCGCCGCCGCCGTCGCCGGCATGCTGGTGGAGCTGGTGGTGCTGCGCCGGCTCTATGCCCGCGACCACCTGGACCAGGTGCTGGCGACCTTCGGCCTGATCCTGTTCTTCAACCAGTCCATGGTGCTGCTCTTCGGCCGCCAGCCGCTCTTCGTCGACGTGCCGGGGCCGCTGCGCCGTTCCGTCGAGATCATCCCCGGCATCCCCTACCCCGCCTGGAGGCTGCTGATCCTCGCCGTCGGCCTGCTCGTCGCGCTGGGCCTGTGGTTCCTCATCCAGCGCACCCGCATCGGCATGCTGGTCCGCGCCGGCGCCACGCACCGCGAGATGGTCCGCGCGCTGGGCGTCGACATCCGCCTGCTCACCACCCTGGTCTTCGGCCTGGGCGCCCTCCTCGCCGGGCTCGCCGGCTTCCTCGCCGGCCCCGTCCTCTCCGTGCAGGTCGGCATGGGCGAGCAGATCCTGATCATGACCTTCGTCGTCGTGGTCATCGGCGGCGTCGGCTCCATCCGCGGCGCCCTGGCCGGCGCCCTCCTCGTCGGCCTCGTGGACACGCTGCTGCGCGCCTTCGCCCCCGGCCTCCTCCGCGGCGCCCTGCCGCCCGACCAGGCCGACGCCCTCGCCGCCGCCCTCGCCTCCATGGGCGTCTACCTCCTCATGGCCGCCGTCCTCCTCCTCCGCCCCCGCGGCCTCCTCCCGGCGGCGGCGTGATGGGCCGGCGTTGCGCTTGTGGCCCGTGGGAAGGGCGCTGCCCTTCCCACACCCATCCCGCCAGGAGCAGAGCCCCTGGACCCCCTTTCATAATTGCGCTGGTTGGGACGGGGGTGTCCCGACGGCGTAGCCGCGTCGGGACACCCCCGTCCCAACCAGCGCCACTCTTTTACGAATATGGGTCCAGGGGCTCTGCTCCTGGCGGGGGGTGCAGGGGGGCGGAGCCCGCCCTGCGGGTCACGGGAGCCGACGCCACCCCATGATGCGCCGCTGGGGATGGGTGCCGCTGCTGCTGGCGGCGGTGGTGTTGCCCTGGGTGGCCGATGCGCTGGGCAGCCCGGCGACGACGGCGCTGGCGACGCGGATCGCGATCCTGGGGCTGGCGGCGGCGTCGCTGGACCTGATCCTGGGGCGCGGGGGGATGGTGTCGTTCGGGCACGCCGCCTTCTACGGGCTGGGCGGGTACACGGTGGGCATCCTCTATGCGCACTGGTCGGGGGGGGAGGCGCTCTGGGGCCTCGTGCCCGGGTCGAACGCGCTGCTGGTGACGGCGCCCGCCGCGATGCTGGTGGGGGGCGTGGCGGCGGCGGCGATCGGGGCGCTGTCGCTGCGGACGGCGGGGGTGCAGTTCATCATGATCACCCTGGCCTTCGCGCAGATGCTGTTCTTCCTCTTCGTCGGGCTGAAGGCCTATGGCGGGGATGACGGGCTGATGATCCGGCGCAAGAACCTGGTGCCGGGGATGGACCTGCGCGATCCGGCGCAGATGTACTGGCTGTCGCTGGGGCTGCTGGTGGCCTGGCTGGCCTTGCAGCGGCGCGTGGTGCGGTCGCGCTTCGGGCGGGTGCTGGACGGGGCGCGGCAGAATCCGCGGCGCATGGCGGCGCTGGGGGTGTCCGCCTATCCCTACCGGCTGGCGGCCTTCACCCTGGCGGGGATGGGGGCGGCGCTGGCCGGGGCGCTGATGGCGAACCACCAGCGCTTCGTCAGCCCGGACATGATGGCCTGGCAGAGCTCGGGCGAGCTGCTGGTGATGGTGATCCTGGGCGGCATGGGCACGCTGCTGGGGCCCGTGGTGGGGGCTGCCGTGCTGGTGACGCTGGAGACGGTGCTGGCGGGCCTCACCGAGCACTGGCCCTTCATCCTCGGGCCGCTGCTGGTGCTGGTCGCCCTGCTCTGGCGCGGCGGGGTGATGGGGGCCTTCGGGGTGCGGCGCGGTGGCTGAGGCGCTGCTCTCCGTCCGCGACCTGCGCAAGGCCTTCGGCGGGCTGGCGGCGACGGACGGGCTGAGCCTGGAGGTGGCGCCGGGGGAGCTGCACGCGCTGATCGGCCCGAACGGCGCGGGGAAGACCACGCTGATCGGCCAGGTCACGGGCGAGATCACGCCGGATTCCGGTGCCATCCTGTTCGGGGGGGAGGACATCACCGCCCTCTCCGCCGCGCGCCGGGTGCGGCGCGGGTTGTCGCGAACCTTCCAGATCACCCAGCTGCTGGACGAGGCCACCGCCGAGGACAACGCCGCCCTGGCCGTGCAGGCGCAGGCCGGGCACTCCTTCCGCTTCTGGCGCGATGCGGGACGGGACCCGGCGCTGCGGCAGCCGGCGCGGGCGCTGCTGGCGCGGGTCGGGCTGGAGCCGGCGCGAGGCGGCGTGCGGGCGGCCGACCTCAGCCATGGCGAGCGCAAGCAGCTGGAGCTGGCCCTGGCGCTCGCCGCCGCCCCGCGCCTGCTGCTGCTGGACGAGCCGATGGCCGGGCTGGGCGCCGCCGAGAGCCTGCGCATGACGGAGGTGCTGCGCGCCCTCAAGGGCCAGGTCGCGATGCTGCTGGTGGAGCACGACATGGAGGCGGTCTTCGCGCTCGCCGACCGGGTCTCCGTGCTGGTCTATGGCCGCTGCATCGCCAGCGGCCCGCCCGCGGCCATCCGCGCCGACCCGGCGGTGCGCGAGGCCTATCTGAGCGAGGAGGCGGACGCCTGATGCTCCGCGTCCAGGGCCTCCAGGCCGGCTACGGCGCGGCCGCCGTGCTGCACGACGTGAACCTGGAGGTCAGCGAGGGCGAGGTGGCGACGCTGCTCGGCCGCAACGGCATGGGCAAGACCACCACGGTCCGCGCCATCATGGGACTGAACCCGCCGCGCGGGGGCGAGGTCTCCTTCCGCGCCGCCCGCATCGCCGGGCTGCCGCCCGAGGCCATCGCGCGGCGCGGCATCGGCCTGGTGCCGGAGGGGCGCCAGGTCTTCCCCACCCTGACCGTGCGCGAGAACCTGATCGCCACCGCCGCCAACCGGACGGGGCGGCCCTCGCCCTGGACGCTGGCGCGGGTGACGACGCTCTTCCCGCGCCTGGGCGAGCGGGCGAACCAGATGGCCCGCACCCTCTCGGGCGGCGAGCAGCAGATGCTGGCCATCGGCCGTGCCCTGATGACCAACCCGCATCTGCTGATCCTGGACGAGGCGACGGAAGGGCTGGCCCCGGTGATCCGCGCCGAGATCTGGCACACGCTGGAGCACCTCAAGCGCGAGGGGCAGGCGATCCTGGTGATCGACAAGAACCTCTCGGCGCTGCGCCGCCTCGCGGACCGGCACCATGTGCTCGAAAAGGGCCGCACCGTCTGGTCCGGCGGCCGCGCCGAGCTGGACCGCGACGCGGAGCGGGTGCGGGGCTGGATCGGGGTGTGATGCTTGGCGCCGTCGCCCATGGGACGGGCCCTGCCCTCCCTGCCGCCATGATCGCGCCGCCCCGGACGGGAGGTCGGGCGCATGCGCCCGCCGGGAAGCGCCCCACCCTGCAGGCCCCGGGAGCCGACGCCGCATGACCACCGAACCCTGGCATGGCCGCGACCAGGCCTGGCTCGACACGCAGTACAACTGCCGCGCCACGGTGCCGGACATGTTCGCCATCCTGGCCGAGTACCGGTCGCGCACCGATGCCGCCAAGGCGGCGCTGCCGCATGTCGCCGACCTCCGCTACGGGCCGCACGAGCGCAACCGGCTGGATGTCTACCCGGCGGCTGCCCCCGGCCCGGCGCCCGTGCTGGTGTTCATCCATGGCGGCTACTGGCGGATGCTGGATGCCGCGGATTCCGGGGCGATGGCTCCGGGGCTGACGGCGGCGGGGGCCTGCACCGTCGCGCTGGACTACGTGCTGCGGCCGGAGGCCACTGTCGCGGAGATCGTGGCGCAGTGCCGCGCCGGGCTGGCCTGGGTGCGGGAGAGCATCGCCCGCCACGGGGGCGACCCGGCGCGCATCCACCTCGCCGGCTCCTCGGCGGGCGGGCATCTGGCGGGGATGCTGCTGGACGAGGCGGGGGTGACCGGGGCCACCCTGCTCTCCGGCCTCTACGAGCTGGAGCCGGTGCGGCTGTCCTACGTGAACGACTGGGCGGAGCTGGACGAGGCGGCGGTGGCGCGCCTCTCCCCCGCCCGCCGGCCGGTGCCGCCGGGGCTGCATGTCGTGATGAGCGTGGGCGACACGGAGACGGCGGAGTTCAAGCGCCAGACCGCCAGCTTCGCCGCCCTCCTGCGCGCCGGCGGCTGCGCGGTCGAGGAGGTGGCGCCGCGCCCCGGCTCCAACCACTTCGACATCATCTTCGACCTGGGCGATCCCGCCAGCCCGCTGCATCGGGCGACGCTGCGCGCGATGGGGCTGGCGGCCCGCTGACGGGGCCTATTGCGGCAGGCGCAGCCCGGCGAAGCGGATCAGCCCGTCCGGCGAGGGCTGGAAGCCGGTGATCCCGGCGCGCATCCCCCAGAACCAGCGGTAGCTGTAGAGCACCAGGACGGGCCGGTCGGCCATCCAGCGCCGGGCCGCGGCGCGGTAGGCCTCCTGCCGGGTGGCGGTGTCCGTGCTGCGGCGGGCGGCGAGGAAGGCGGCGTCCACGGCCGGGACGCTGTAGCCCATGCGGTTCAGGAAGCCGTCCGTTGCCAGCCAGGGCGCGATGTTGCCGTCCGGGTCGGGGCGGCCGGACCAGATGCCGAAGGCGGCGTCGTAGTCCTGGCCGCGCTCGGACCGCGCCACCAGCGCGGAGGATTCCAGCACCTCCAGCTTCACCTGGAAGCCCGCCTCGCCCGCCATGGCCTGGATGATCTGCGCCACCTGGCTTTCCACCGGGCTGTTGGGCACCAGCAGGGTGAAGGCCGGGGCCGGCTGGCCGGCCTCGCGCAGCAGCGCCTTCGCCCGGGCCAGGTCGCGCGCCGGGGGCGCGAGGTCGGGGAAGTGATAGGGCGTGCCGGGCGCCTCCGGCTGGTTGTTGGGGACGAAGAGCCCCTCCAGCGCCACTTGGTTGATGATGTCCCGGTCCAGGCTCAGCTCCAGCGCCTCGCGCAGCCGGGGGTCGGACAGGGCGCCGCCCTGCATCCGCATGTAGAAGAGCTGGTAGGCGATGGAGGTCGCCTCCGTCACCGCCACCTTCGGGTCGCGCCGCGCCTCCGCCACGTCGGAGGGCGCGAGCCGCTCGATGATGTCGAGCTGGCCGGAGCGCAGGTTCAGCATGCGCACGGTGCTGTCCGGGATGGGCCGCATGACCAGCCGCTGGACGTGGATGTTGGCGGCGTTCCAGTGCTCCGGGAAGCGCTCCATCTCGATCCGGTCCTGCGCCACCCGGCGGACGAGGCGGAAGGGCCCGGAGCAGACCGGCTCCTCGCGGATGCGCTCTCCCAGCCGGGCCAGGGCGGCGGGGGAGAGGATCATGCCGGAACGGTCGGACAGCACGGAGAGCAGCGGCGCGAAGGGTTCCTTCAGCCGGATCACCACCGTGCGCGGGTCGGGGGCCTCCACGGCGTCCACGGCCGCCAGCTCGGCGCGGCGGCGGGATTCGCGGGCGGTGCGGTAGCGGTCGAGGTTCACCTTCACCGCGGCCGCGTCCACCGCCGTGCCGTCGTGGAAGCGGCCGTCCGGGCGCAGGGTCAGGGTGAGGGTGCGGCCCTCCTCGGACCAGGCCCAGGCGGTGGCCAGCTCCGGCCGGAAGGAGAGGTCGGGCCCGACATCCACCAGCCGGTCGCAGAGGGCGGTGAAGACGATGCGCTCGACATAGGCCGTGGACTGCGCGGGATCGAGCACGTTGGGATCGGCGCCGATCCCGATGCGCAGGGTCTGTGCACCGGCCGGTGCCGCGAGGCTGAGGGCGAGCAGGGCCGCGGCGAGTTGCTGGAAGGGATGCAGGCGCATGGTGACGGTCTCCCGGAACGGGCGCCACAGCGCCCCCGCCGGGGCCGGCATGCACATGGGATGCCGGAACCGGGATGCGGAGGCTGGCGCCATGGGCGTCGCCCGCGGGGCCAGCCGCCTTCCCCGTGAGCCAGGGCGGCGAAGGCCGGGCCCGGCGCCGGCCGCTGCCGGGCGCCTCGCGGGCGGGTGCGCCGGCTACCGCGGGAGCTGGGCCGCCTGGGCCTGCAACATGGCGGCCATCTGCTTGCACATGGCATCGGGCGTCGTGCCCTGCGCCCTTGCCGCGTCCGCCAGCGCCACGCGGGTGCCCATGGCGTCCACGACGCCGCCCTTGCCGGTGGCCTCGGCCGCGTCCAGCCCCTCGACCTGAACCGGAGGGAGCATGCCCAGCACGCGCCGTTGCAGCGCCACGACGTCGGCCCCGACGCTGCCCTGCGCCTCGCAGTACTGCAGCACGCCCAGCTGGTTGCGTCCGGCGAGGTGCATCATGCGCAGCATCTCCTGCTGCCCCTGCGCGGTGGCCGGAGGTGCCGCCGGCGCCTGCGCATGGGCGGCGGCCGTGAACGCGCCGAGCAGCAGGCCGGCGGCGGGCATTGAGAGGCGCATGCCGATTCCATTCCCTGGGTGGATGGCCCTGGCCTAGCGCGCCCACCCCTGCCGCGGCAGCTGGTCGCCCATCACCTTTGCGAGCAGGCGGGCGTGACCGTCGTCACCGGTGGGGAGGGGTGGCGCAGGCGGTGGCCCGGCGGTGCCGCTGGCCGGCGACCTCGGCCCTCGGCGGGGGGGGGTGTGCAGGCTCTGACCGGGCCGCGCCGGAGAAGCGCAACGGTCGGCGGATCCCGCAGCCGCCGGATCAGACGCTCGGATGATCGGGGAGGATCAGACCATTGGTGGGCGCACTAGGGCTCGAACCTAGGACCCGCTGATTAAGAGTAAGCGTCAGTGAGGCGACACGGCCTGCCACGCGACGCCATGACCTTCCACATTTCCTTGTTTTTCCCCATGGTCCGCGGAATAAGCGTGACACGAGCTGCCACAGGCTGCCGTAAGACACGCGCCAGCCGGGTCCGCTACGGGTCCGCAGCGGGTCCGCAAGGGATCGGAACATGCCGCGCTTCACCGAACGATGGATCGCCTCCTTCGCCCCCGAACCCGGCCGGAAGGACCGGCTGGCCTTCGATACGGAGTGCCGGGGGCTGGGACTCCGCGCCACCGCATCGGGAGCCAAGCTGTTCCTTTGCCAGACCACCGACCCCGCCACCGGCCGCAAGGTCCGCGAGCCGCTGGGGCCGTGGGGCAGCATCACCTTGGCGCAGGCGCGGACGGCGGCGCAGGCGAGATTAGGCCGGGTGGCGCAGGGGGTGGACCTGGCTGCGGAGAGGGCCGCGCGGAAGGCAGCCGACGAAGCCACACGCGCCGCCGCCGCCGCTGCCAAGCGGGACGCTGCCCTGACGCTGCGGGTCCTGGTGGAGGAGTGGGCGGCGCTGCACCTGGCAAACCGATCCGACCGCTACCGGGCCGAGGCACAGCGCGCGATCCTTCATGCCTTCGCCGGCCATGCCAGCAAGCCTGCTGCCTCCCTGGACCGCGCGGCGGTGCTGGACGTGCTGGACGCCCTCGCCACCGCGGGCAAGGCGCCCATCGCGGCGCGGACCCTGGCCTATGGGCGTGCCTGCTACGGCTGGGCGTGCAAGCGGGGGCGCCTCGCGGCCAACCCCTTCGCGGACCTGCCAACGCTAGCCGGCGGCGCCCCCTCCCGCGACCGCGTGCTAACCGCTGCCGAGGTAGGGGCACTGTGGCGTGCGGCAGGCGAGCTGGGCTTCCCCTTCGGCCCGGTGGTGCGGCTGCTGCTGCTGACGGCGCAGCGGCGCGAGGAAGTGGCCGGGCTGCGCTGGGATGAGCTGGCGCCGGACCTCTCGACATGGACCATCCCCAAGGAACGGGCGAAGAACGGCCGGGCGCATGTGGTGCATCTGTCTGACGCGGCCCGCGACGTGCTGCGGGGCGTGGAGCGGATCGAGGGCCGGCCGTTGGTGTTCACCGTGACCGGGGAGACGCCGCCCTCCGGGTTCAGTAAGGCGAAGGCGGCGCTGGCCGAAGCCATGGCGGCCGAGGCTGGCACCCCGCCTGCCGCCCCTGCCCCACCTCGGCGCCATGGGTCCCGTGCGGTGGCGCCTTCGCCCGCCGCGCCCGACTGGCGATTCCACGACTTCCGGCGGACGGCCGTGACGTGGCTCGCCGGGGCCGGGTTCCCACCGCATGTGGCGGACCGGCTGCTGAACCACGTGACCGGCGCCATCCAAGGCGTCGCCGCCGTGTACCAGCGGCACGACTTCTTGGCCGAACGGAAGACCGCCCTGGACGCCTGGGGCAAGCACGTCCTGGCGTGCGGCAGTCTCACCCCGGCCGCCGGCAACGTGCTGCCGCTGCCGCCTCGCCACCGCCGCCGGGCAGGGTAAGGCGCGGCCGGACGGGTCGCACGAAGACAAGTCCTGCGAAATCCGGTCGGGACGGTCGGGACAGTCGGGACACGGCCGTTTTTGCTGGGGTTTGGCTGTCCCGACCTCCCGCAATTCAGGTCGGGACAGGTCGGGACACAGGTCGGGACAGGCTCGCCCGCCCGGAAATGCTGGGGATTGGCGCCCACCCCGGCTGTCCTGACCTGCCCCGCGACAGGTCGGGACAGCCGTGCACGAGCAGGGATCAGCCGAAATCCGGTCGGGCAGGTCGGGCAGGCACGACCGCGGCTGCAGGGCTTTTTCGGCCGGTACGCGCGCGCGCGCGAGGCACGGCCCCCCCCCGTCATCTCCTGCCACTCCTGGCAGGCGAGGCAGCTTGTCGCGCGGCCGAGAGCGTGGCCCCATCACCCCACCACCACACGTCGCTTTCCGAGCCGCCATGACGCCTGACGCCTTTGTTGAGAAGTGGGACAGGAACACCCGGCCGGAGGCCGCCGCGGCCAAGGAACACTTCCTTGACCTCTGCGCCCTGCTGAACACCCCCCGGCCGAACGATGACCCCTCGGGCTCCACCTATGCCTTTGAGAAGGGCGTGACCAAGGCCGGCGGCGGCAACGGCTGGGCCGACGTGTGGAAGCGCGCGTGCTTCGGCTGGGAGTACAAGTCCCGGGGCGGCGACCTCGACGCGGCGCACGTCCAGTTGCTCCGCTATGCCGGCGCGTTGGAAAACCCGCCGCTGCTGGTGGTGTCGGACATGGACCGCATCATCGTCCATACCGCCTGGACCAACGCCAAGACGGAACGCCACGGCTTCACCCTCCACGACATGCGCGACCCGGGCGTGATGGCGCGCCTGGCGAATCTTTGGACCAATCCGGAGGCGTGGCGCCCGGCCGAGACGCGGCAGGCCATCACGGAACAGGCCGCGGCCGACTTCGTGGCGCTCGCCCAGCGCCTTCGCGCCCGCGGGCACGATGCCGGATCGGTAGCGCGCTTCGTCAACCGGCTGGTGTTCTGCCTGTTCGCCGAGGATGTCGGGCTGCTGTCCCGCGATATCCTGAGGGACCTGCTGGCGCTGGGCCGCACCGACCCGACGCAATTCCAGGGCTTCACTTCCCTGCTGTTCGGACAGCTCGCGGCACGAGGCGGGCGCGTGGGCTTCAAGCCGGTGCCCTGGTTCAACGGCGGCCTCTTCGCGGATGCGGAGGCGCTGCCCATGGATGCCGGCGATATCCGGCTGTTGGAACAGGCCGTATCGCGCGACTGGTCCGAGATTGATCCCGCCATCATGGGCACGCTGTTCGAGCGGGGGCTCGACCCGGACAAGCGCGGCCAGCTCGGCGCCCATTATACTGACCGGGCCACCATCGAGCGCATCGTTGACCCCGTGGTGCGCGATCCGCTGTTGGCCGAATGGGCGGCGGCGAGGGAGCGCATCTCCGGCGCGTTGGAGGAGCGAGAAGCCCTACGCTCGGCCGGCGGCGGAATTGAGGGCCTGGCAGCCCTGGCCGGCGAGGCCGTGACCGGCGAGACGGTGAAGGCGCGCAAGGCGCTGGCACGCGAGGGCGAGCGCCGCCGCCGCCGCATGGCGGAGCTGGGCACGCGGGCTACGGATACCCTGGAAGTCTTCCGCAAGCGGTTGCGGGACTTCCGGGTGCTGGACCCCGCCTGCGGTTCCGGCAACTTCCTGTACGTCGCGCTGCTGGCGCTGAAGGACCTGGAAGCGCGCGTGCTGGCGGAAGCCGCGGCGCTGGGGCTCGCCACCGGCTTCCCCGAAGTAGGCCCGGAGGCGGTGCTGGGCATCGAGGTGAACCCCTTTGCCGCCGAGCTGGCCCGCGTATCGGTCTGGATCGGGCATATCCAGTGGGCGCGGCGCAACGGCTATCCTATGCCGGACAACCCGGTGCTGCGTGCCCTGGACACCATCGAGTGCCGCGACGCGGTGCTGGCCACCGACGCGGACGGCCGCCCTGTGCCAGCGATCTGGCCGGCGGCGGATACCATCGTGGGCAATCCACCCTTCGTGGGCGGCAAGGTCATGCGCCGCCGGCTGACCGATTCCTACGTGGACCGGCTCTTCGCCGCCTATGCCGGGCGCGTTCCGGCGGAGGCGGATTTCGTCTGCTACTGGTTCGACGGCACCCGCGAGGCGGTGGCGCAAGGCCGCGCCCGGCGGGCCGGGCTGGTGGCGACGAACAGCATCCGCGGCGGGGTGAACCGCGAGGTTCTGGACGGGCTGCTGCGCCTGCTGCCCGTCAGGGCCGCGTGGTCCGATGAACCCTGGTTGCTGGATGGCGCTGCCGTGCGCGTGTCCATCGTCTGTGTCGGGCCGGAAGCGGACGGGCCGCGGAGTCTGGATGGCAAAGCGGTGGCTGGCCCGATCTTCGCGGACCTCACCGCCGCGGGCGCCGACCTGACCAGCGCCGCGAGTTTGCCGGAGAATGCGGGCGTGTGCTTCATGGGCACGACGAAGGTAGGTCCCTTCGACGTGGACGGCGCCACCGCGCGGAGCTGGCTGGCGATGCCCCCGAACGCGAACGGGCGGCCGAACAGCGACGTGGTGCGGCCCTGGCGCAACGGGCTGCATATCCTGCGACGCGCCGACGATGCTTGGGTGGTGGATTTCGGCGCCACGATGGGGGAGGCGGAGGCCGCATACTACGCGGCGCCCTTCGCGCATGTGGTGCGGGAGGTGAAGCCGATGCGCGACGGGCAAAAGCGGGATGGCTACCGCCTTGCATGGTGGCGCCATGGTGAAGCCAGGTCGGGGATGAGACGCGCCCTGGCCGGCTTGCCGCGCTACATTGTCACTCCTCGCGTTGCGAAGCATCGCATCTTCGCTTGGCTGGATGCAGCGGTGGTACCGGATTGCCAGTTGATTGTCGTGGCCCGCAGTGACGATGCCACCTTCGGCATCCTCCATAGCCGCTTCCATGAAGCGTGGTCGCTTCGCAAGGGAACCCATCTAGAGGATCGCCCCCGCTACACGCCCACAACAACCTTCGAGACGTTCCCTTTCCCCGCCGGCCTGGCACCGAACGTGTCGCCGGGGGAGGCGTCGGCCGATCCGCGCAGGCAGGCAATTGCGAGCGCGGCCGGTGCGCTGACGGCCGCGCGAGACCGTTGGCTGAATCCAGCCGAGCTAGTGATGGCCTTGCCTGAGCCGACGCCCGGGCTACCGCCACGACTGGTCCCACGCGACGCGGCTGCCGAGGCTGCGTTGCGAAAGCGCACCCTGACCGCCCTCTACAACACTCGGGGCCAGCCAGAAGGCGCGTGGCTGGACGGGCTGCACAGCACGTTGGATGCCGCCGTGGCGGCTGCTTACGGCTGGCCCGCCGACATACCAGAGGCCGAGGCTTTGGCGCGGTTGTTGGAGCTGAACCACCAGCGTGCTGCCCGGTAGGTGCAGCGACATGCTTCTGCCATGCCGCCAAACGGCGGACCCGTCCCATCACCTACGACCGCGCGGGAGAACCGGCTTTGCCCCATGGGCGTGCGGCGCGACGGCCACCCGTTAGCTGAGGACGCCGAGCGCCCGCAGAAGCAGCGTCGCCACGGTGACGATGCCGCCCGCCACCGCGCCGCCGGCCAGCCATGGGGACAGGCTCCGGTCGCGGTCAGGCATTGCCAGTGGAGAGGCTGGGAGCCTGCAACGACAAAGCCCCGCCCGTTGAGGGGCGGGGCCTTCTACGGCTCCAAGGCGCTCGTCATCGCGTTATCCATGAGCCGGCCTGGGTTGCCCCAGGTTTTCCAAGCCCGGCGCCACCCTGGCCGGCGGGGGTGCGGGAACGGGTCGGTGGCTACTTCCTCAACAGGTTCAGTGCCGACAGCACGTCCCGGACGGCTCCGCTGCGCGGCGGGTTCCGAACCACCGCGTGAGCCCATACGGCGGCCGTGAGCAGCGCTGGCAGGATCACGAAGCCGAACAGCTCGCTCCCGGTCATTCGTCGTCCTCCTTCAATGCTCGAAGCTCTCGGGTGCCGGCAGTATGTATGAAGAACGCGGCCGAAGTCCAAAGGATCGCGCCGAGAACAGTCTTCCACCCTTCGGTGGCCGGCGAGCCGTAGAAGGCTGCGGCCACCGGGGCGAAGGCGCCCGCGGCGAAGCAGGCGATGGACAGGCCGTTGTAGAAGCTGGCCCGAAGCTTGGCCGTCTCGTTGGCGCGGAGATGGGCCATTACCCCTCGCCCTTCCGCAGCCGCACCCCCGCCCCGCCACCGTTCTCCGCGATGAACTCCACGCCGGCCGCCTCCAGCGCGGCGCGGATGGCAGTGAGGGTGGAGCGCCGGGGGGAAGCCTCCCGACCTTCAAAGCGCATGATGGTCCGCTTGGGCACCCCCGACGCTTCCGCGAGTCGATCGCGCGACCAATCCAGAAGCCCCCGCGCACCCCTGGACTGATCCGGGGTAATGTCGCCTAAAGCGACGTTTCCACTTGCCGCCATAGATCGAGAGTGTCACTAATTGCGACGTTCCACAAGGAACGTGGCCGGGCGGTGGGTCTTCCACACCTACCGCCCGGCCTGACCGCAACCCGGAAGCGAGAGGCAACCGGATCATGGCTGAACACGCCCATAGCACGCCCGCCGACACGCTGGGCAGAAGACCCCCGACCTTCGGTTTACAAAACCGCTGCACTACCGCTGTGGGGCCGGAGGTGGCTGCCCAGCGGGCCGCGTTGGAAAGCATCGTCGCCCGCGCCCTGGCGATGCTGGACGCCCTCGACGGCGACCCGGACATGGAGCCCAACGCGGACGGCGAGGCGGAGCCCGACGAGGCCAGCCTGCACCCTGCGACGCTCGCCGCGGATCGCGTGCCGGCGGTGGTGGTGCGGTTCCCGGCGCGCTCCCGGCAGGTCCCCGGAATTTCCGGGCAGGTGTCGTTCACCTCCCGCAGCAAGCATCGGGCGGATTCACTCACCCTGCCCCCGCCCGCCTTTACCCCGGGGGCAAGCCGATGAGCGCGCCCACCCCCACCCCGCGCCGCCGGTCCCTGCTGGGCCACCTGGCCGGCGCCACGGCCGCCACCGTGCTCGTGCGGAGCTGCACCACCCTGGGCGACGCCCCGGCCGCCGAAGCGCCCTCCCCCACCCTGAGCGCCTACCGCGCAGTGATGGCGCAGCTTCCCCTCAACGACCGGCCCGACGCCGAGGTGGAAGCGTGGTGCGACGCGGAGATCGCCGCGATCCAGGCGCTGGCCGACGAACCCGGCGGCGGCCTAGCGGACCTGCTGCGCAAGGTGGTGCTGCTGGGCGACCGCTGTGCGGGCGACGGCGACTGGCGACTGATGGACTGCGAGATGGATCTGATCGCCGCCGTCCGGGATCAGGCGGCGGCGCTGCTGGCCCAGAGATGACCGACCGGAGGCGGGTGGTCGTGGGGCTGCCCGCCTAGGTCACTCCGACTAGGTAGGATGCCGGAAATTTGAGGCTTTGCTCTGCGGCCTGTGGATATCGGGGACAATACTCCCGTGGTCTTCAGCCACTGAGCTATTCGCGTTGTGTTCCCTGCCGCTTTCGCCAACCTGCGCCACCAACTTCCTAGGACTGCTTCGCGGTGCTGCAACGCGCCACCCCAGGGGTGGCTAGCGTCGCCTCCGGAAGATAGACTTGGAGGGTTGGAGCGGTTCCACGAATCGCAACACCCACCCCGAAAGGGTGGGCTCCGGCGGCAGGGTTGGACTTGGAACCCCTGGTCCTGCCGCCGGGGCTGCATCACCGGCCTTTCTCATCAGAGAACTACCGATTCGACAGGAGAACCAATGGAAGCACCAAAGGCGCCCTGCCGTGGGGCGGAGAATGTGCAGGAAAGCTCCACCGTGGCAAGTCGTCACGGATTGGGTGCGTCCTATTCGAGCCGCCCCGAAATCGCTGGCAAATCCGGGAATTCTGAAGGTTCAGTAGGATGGGTCGCATGAACGGCCCGCAGAATTTCTTTGACGAGAAGCAGGCCGCCGAGCTGCTGAACGTCTCGCGCCGGACCCTCCAGCGATGGCGGACGGAGGGTGGCGGGCCGCGCTTCATCCGGCTGGGCGAGCGGCGGGTGGGCTACCGGCTCCCCGACCTGAACGCCTGGGCCGAGGGCCGCGCCTTCGCCAGCCACGCCGAGGAATCGAGCCGGGCACCGGCCTAAAACGAAACCGCCGCGGCCAGGGGCCGGGCGGTTCCAGGGGCGAACTCTACTCGTATGCGGGGCACTCGACACCCGCCAGATAGCGCGCCCCAGGCCGCTTCGCCAGCCCTGCCGTGGCCTTCCCCGAGGGGAATGCCATGACGAATCGACCCGAGAGGACACCCCGCGGCACGGGAGGCGCGCTGCTGCCTGCCTGTCCGCTCTACGTCGCCACCGCCGCCGCCGGAGGCCGCTACCTGCGCGGCCGGCTGGGCGGGCTTCGCGTGCTGGTGATGCCGAAGAAGGAGGGCGAGCCGGGCGAACATAGCCACGTCCTGCTGATCGGCGCCGCCGCCCGCGACGGCGGCGAAGGGAGCGGCCGGTGATGCCCCGCCTGCCCCTGCCGCCCCGGGATGCGACGCCCGACCTGCTGGCCTGGTGCGCTCCCCTACCCCGCCGTCCCGGCGCCGCGCCCCGAGTGATCTTGCTGCCCGACGCCGCCGCCCCTGACGGGCTGCCGCGCGCGGGGCTTCTGCATCCCGGCCACCGCCTGCCGGTGGTCTTCCCTTCCCTGCCGGCGGCATTGGCCGCCCTGCGCGCCATGGAGGCGCACCCATGAACCCGGACGCCCTCACCATCATGGAGGCGCCCGGGCGGCGCCTCGCCAAGCTGATCCGCCCCGGCGCCGAGTCCGTGGGCTACGACAGCACCCGAACCGTCAACCTGTCCTCCGCCATCGCACCGACGCTGGACGCGCTGGCGAGGCTGCTGGTTGACCTGCTGCATCGGCCCGACCGCTGCATCCTGCGCGGCGCCATCGCGGACCCGGCGCGGGCACGGCGGGTGCGGCGGCTGCTGCACGCCGATCCGAAGACCGGCGAGGCGCCGACGCTCCTGGACGTGCCGCGCTCGTGGGTGGCGTTGGACCTCGATGGCGTCGCGGCGCCGGCCGGGCTGGATCTGATGGACCTCGCCGCCTGCGGGCATGTGGCCCGCGCGGGGCTCCCTGACGCCTTCCACGGCGCGGCCTGCATCGCCGCCGCCACCGCCTCGCACGGGTTCAAGCCCGGGCTGCGGGTGCGGCTGTGGTTCCGCCTCTCGCGGCCGGTGGACGGGGCGGAGGCGGTGCGCTGGCTGCGGCCCTTCAAGGGCATGGGACTCGACCTGGCGACGCTGCGGCCGGTCCAGGCGACCTACACCGCCGCGCCGGTCTTCGCGGACGGGATGCGGGACCCGCTGCCGCATCGCCTCGCCCGTCTCGACGGCGCTGCTGCGGTGGCGGTCCCCGGCGCGGCGGAGCTGGCGCCGCAGGAGCCGCGGCGCGCGCCGCCGACGCTGCCGCGCACGGATAGCAGCGACGCTTACGCGCGGGCGGCGCTGCGCCGGGCCTGCGTCGCCATCGCCACCGCGCCGGTCAACAGCCGGCACGAAACCGCCGTGGACGAAGCCTGGGGACTCGCACGGCTGGTGCGCGCGAACCTGCTGACGGAAGGCGAGGTGAAGCGCGCGGTGGACGGCGCGCTGCACGAAGCCGGCAAGGAGAGGGGCGAGGGCGAGAAGATCGCGGAATGGGCGCTCGCGCACCGCACGGACAGCGGCGCGCATCCGCGGGAGGACCGCCGATGAGCGCCGCCCACGAGACGCAGGGTGCCGAGCTACACGACGCCGAAATGCGGGACGGCGGGCTGCACTCCAACGACGACGCTTCCGCCGCAACCCCGCCACCGCACGACGCGGAGGAGGCACGCGACGCGGAGGAGGAACAGGACCGCGTGGCGGAAGCCCTCGCAGCGGCACGGCGTGCCATGCCCGACGCGGACGGCACGCGCTGGCCCGAACGGTTCGAGATGCGCCGCGGCGGCTTCTACTTCCTCTCGCCTGGCAAGCGCGGGGCGAAGACGGAAGAGGAGGCGGCAGCCGTGCCCATGTTCCTCGCCGCGCCGTTCCGCATCCTGGGCGAAGCGCGCGACGCCAGCGGGCGTGGCCGCTCCCTGCTGCTGGCCTGGAACGACAACGACGGACGCCCGCAACGCTTCGCCATGCCGCGTCGCCTGCTGCACGGCGAGCATGGGACGCTGGCGGCCGAGCTGGAGGACCGCGGGCTGCGGGTGAAGCCCGGGCAGATGTACCGCGCGAAGCTGGCCGAGGGCTTGTCGGACGTGCGAACCGACCGGCGATTCCGCAGCGTCGCGCGCACCGGCTGGCACGGCAGCGGCGCGGCCATCACCTACGTCCTGGCGGACGGCACGGGCTGGGGCAGCGCCGGAGCGGAAGCCGTGATCCTGGCCGACCCGGGGGAGGACGCCGCGGCCCGCGTCGCCACCGCCGGCACGCTGGATGGCTGGCGCGATGGCGTGGCGGCGCCTGCCGTGGGCAATGCCCGCCTCGCCCTGTTCCTGGCGGCAGCCTTCGCGCCGCCGCTGCTGGACGTGCTGGGCATGGAGGGCGGCGGGCTGCACCTGCTGGGCGGAAGCAGCACGGGCAAGACGACCTGCCTCACCGCCGCCGCGAGCGTGTGGGGCGACCCTGCCCCGGGTAAGCAGGTCCGCACCTGGCGCAGCACCGCGAACGCGCTGGAAGGGGCGGCGGCCGAATCCTCCGACGCGCTGCTGGCGCTGGATGAGATCGGGCTGTGCGACGGGCGCGATGTGGCCGCGGCGCTCTACATGCTGGCCCATGGCGCCGGGAAGAGCCGGGCGGATCGGACGGGCGCGCCCCGGGCGGCGAAGACCTGGCGGACGCTGTTCCTCTCGACCGGCGAGGTATCCCCGGCCGACAAGCTGGCCGAGGCGGGCGAGCGCCACCGTGCCGGGCAGGACGTGCGCTGCATCACGATTCCCGCCGATGCGGGACAGGGGCATGGCGTGTGGGACACGCTGCACGGCAGTCCCGGCGGCCAAGCCCTGAGCGATGCGGTCCGCGCTGCCGCCACCGCGCATCACGGGCACGCTGCCCGGACCTTCCTGGCGGCGCTGGCGGCGGAGCGGGCGGAGCGGCCGGCGGACCTCTCGCGGAGCCTGCGGGATGCCATGGAGGACTTCACCCGGGCAGCGAAGTTGCCGGCGGACGCGACCGGGCAGGTCCGCCGGGTGGCGCAACGCTTTGCCCTGATCGCGGCAGCGGGTGAGCTGGCTGCGGCGCTGGGCGTGCTGCCCTGGCCGGAGGGCGAGGCGCGGCGGGCGGCGTTGACCGGGCTGCAAGCCTGGCTGGGCAACCGCGATGCGGGGGCCGGGGCCGCGGAGGATGCGGCGGCGCTGGCGGCGGTGCGGGGCTTCATCGGCGCGCACGGCGCCTCCCGGTTCTCCCGCCTCACCCCGGCGAGCCACCTGGAAGCCAAGCCGCAAGAGGAGAACGATAGCGAGCGGCCCGTGATGAACCGTGCAGGCTGGCGACGCCTCACGGCGGACGGGTGGGAATACCTCATCCTGCCCGAAGTCTGGCGCAATGAAGTGTGCCGCGGCCTGGACCCTGCGGCGGTGGCGCGAGCGGTGAAGGATGCCGGCTTCCTGTCCCCCGGCGAGGGCAAGAATCTCGCGAGATCGACCCGGATACCCGGTGAGGGGAAGCCGAGGCTCTACGTCATCGCTCCCGGCATCCTCGCACCCTCGGAGGCTGTCCCCGCCGGGCACGAGGCGGAGGACGCCGCATGAGCCGCCCGGGGCTCCCTCCGCGCTGCACGCCGAACCTTGTCCCGACCTGTCCCGACCGCCTTTCGCTCCGGTCGGGACAGGCCGGGGACGCCAAACAGGTCGGAATTGCTGGGCTTTGGGGCCTTGTCCCGACTGTCCCGACCTGTCCCGACCGAAATCGGCATGAAGCGTGTACGATGCAGGACGCGGAAGCGGCGCAGGGGCCGAGCGCATGAGCCGCTTCACCGCCCTGGCCGTGCGCCACCGCCCCGCGGACCTGCCGCCACAGCCGGAGGAGCGGGAGCCGGTTGCGCCACCGCGTCCCGACCACGACGCCGCCGAGGCGGAGGCGATGCGACAGCACCACGCCGCCCCAGGCGAGGCCCTGGACCCGGAGCACGACACCCGCCACCGCCTGCGCCTGGATGGGCTGCTGGCCTCCTCCCACCAGCGCCCCCCGGCCTGGGCGGATGCTGCGGCGCTGCCCTCCCCCGGCTGCCGCTGTTCCTGCTGCGGCGGGCGGCGCTGGTGGCGGGAGGCGATGGCGCCGCGGGGCTGGCGCTGCTGGACCTGCCATCCGGGCGATCACCTGGCCGAGGCCGAGCGGGTGGAGGTGCGGACGTGACCGGCGAGGTGGTGCCCTTCCCGCCTCGCCCCAGTGCGCGGCTGCCGGATGCGGCGGTGACGCTGGCGCTGCTGCGCGACCTGCTGGCCGAGCTGCACGCCGCCGCGACCGATCCTGCCCGAGTGCGGCTGCTGGTGGGTGAGGCGATGGCGCTTCTCGACGGCGATGCGCCATGACCGACGCACGGAAAGGAGAAATGAGGACGTGACCTTCCGGACATGGAATACCCCTGCACCTCCCGACCATGGAGCCATGCTTGACGCGGTGACGCCCTATGTCGCCGGCCTTGGCATCCGGGTCCTGCAAGGGAACCGTCTTGGAGCAACCGAGGCCGACCATGTTGCGGCCCTGCACCGCTTCATGACCCTGCCGCCCGGCGCCACGGTGGCGGATTTGGGCTGCGGCACCGGAGAGGTGGCCCGCATCCTCGGAGCGCTCCGCCCCGACCTGCGGTTCCTCCTGGTGAACTACTCCGGTGCGCAGCTCGCCATGGCCCCTTCCGGAACGCGGTTCGCACGGCTTCTGGCCGACTTCCATGCCCTGCCGCTGGCAGATGGCTGCGCCGACGTAGCCTTGCACCTCTACAGCCTGTGCCACGGCGATCCCCCCAGCGCTCTGGCGGAGGCGGCGCGGATCGTGCGACGGGGCGGATCGCTGTTCATCTACGACCTCGCACGGGAGCGCGGCGACAACGCCGCGGTCGAGATGAGGCTGTTCGCCCGCTTTCATCCTGTCGCTGCCATAGCTGGATGGGCAGAGGCCGCAGGCTGGAGCTTGGATGGCGTGGCTCAGCCGGTGGGCGATGACTTGGTGCTGCGCGGGCTGTTCCCCGATCCCGGAGAGTACGACGCCCTGATGAGCGACCTGCGTGCCACCATCTGGCGCTTCACGCGGCGCGCGCCATGACCGCGCCTGTCCTGCGGCATCCCTTCCGGCGCCACCGTCATTCCCGTGGTACCGGTGCGGCGCCTGCCTACCCGTTGGCTCCACTGGCATCCGGCCCGGACCTGCGCGGCTTGTGGCGATGCCTTCGTGCCGCTGCCGCCGGCCCGCTGCACGGTGCGAGCCGTGCCTGATGATGGACGCCGAAGGGGACAAGTCAGCTCCGCAAGCTGCTGGCGGCATGGAGGAAAGGTCGTCACGTCCTCCCAAAACACACCGCGGGAAACGAGGGAAATCCGTCACGCCATTCGCTGAGAACAGCCCTGAAAGCAGGAGATTCGCGACACGCCATGACGAGCGATGAGGAGAGCAGGATCAGCGCGGCGGATCGGGCGGCAGCCTACCGCAACCGCCGCCGCCGTGGGGTGGTGCTGGCTCCGGTGGAGGTGGACCGGTCCGCGCTGCACGCGCTGGAAAGGCTCGGGCTGCTGCGAGCCGGCGAGCGGGACGGTCGCGACGTGGCCGAAGCGGTGGCGCGCTTCCTGGCGGCAGCACCCGGGGTGGCGCTGATGGGGGAAGCGATGTTCCCCGCAGAGGGAGACGCGAGCCGTGGTGGCTGATCCCGCCCGCTCCGCCGGCTGGGCAGCCTACCGGGCCGCGCGCCAGCTCGACGGCCTGCCCCCTCCGGCCCACCACCACGGCAACCAACGGCACGGTCGGTGGAGTGCAGAGGGCATCGCCACCGCTCGCCTCATCCGCCAAGCGGCGCGGATGCTGCGGCAGGGGTTGTGGGACGTGCCGCTGCCCGGATTGCCGCCACCCCCTGCCGGCTGGGGTGGGGCGATGGCGGCGAACGACACCCGGCCGCTGTCCTTCCTGCTGGCGGTGGCGCGTGGAGCGGACCTAGCAGACGCGGCGCGGGCCGGCAGGAAGGAAGCCCGGCCGCTGGTGGGACGCTGGGCGGAGCGGTAGGGCTTTTCCGCGCAGTACGCCCGCGCGCGCGAGGGCGGTGACGAGGACTTTTGTCAGCCCCTAAAGAGCCGGGGAATACCTCAGCTCCGGCCGGGTCCTTCCCCCGAGTTCGCGCAATACGGGTGGCGAGAGCGCGCGGGTTCGCTAGGCACCACGGACCCCATGGGTAACATCAATGTCCATCCCGGCTGAGGCGACGGCGAAGCGGAACCCCTACCCCGGGTCCGTGCAGCTAAAGTGCCCTGTGGTGGGGCCAAATCCCCCGCATTTGCTAGCGATCTGCCGAAGCGGAAGCGGAACCCCCTATGAGTGCGCCTTGCCTAGACGGTGAACACGCTCCGCCCCACCGCAATACGCCGGACCCGGGGAAGGACCCATGGGGGTGGGGGGGCCGCCTCTGCGCCAAGGCCAGGGTCCGCAGTCCGCAGCAGGTCCGCACCCCTGCGAACCATTCAAAGCTGCAACGGATGCAAAATCCCCAGCATTTACTGGCGTTTCGCCGCTGGTCCGCACCCCGATCCCCTCGGCGGGGAAAAATTCTGCGAATGACCCCGGTGCGGTTGGGGACCCCCGGCCCGGCCCGAAGATTTGCCCCCCTCCCCCCCTTCAGGCCGGCCTCCGCCGAATTTAATGCGGCCGGAAAATTTAATTCGCGCGCGGGAAAATTCGCCTGGGGGCGCGGTCGAGACCGGAGGCGCTGGGAGCTTTGCGGCCACCCCCCCCAGCTTGGGGAGGGCAAGGACTGTGGCACCAAGCCGAGGGGCTGGATGAAGCCGAACCTTGTCTCGGTGGGTCCGCTACAGGTCCGCGCTGCCTGGGTCCGCAAAGTCAGCGGGTCAGGAAACTGCCTAAGTATCTGAAAACCGTGGTGGGCGCACTAGGGCTCGAACCTAGGACCCGCTGATTAAGAGTCAGCTGCTCTACCAACTGAGCTATGCGCCCGCACCAACGGTGTGGCCGCCTTCTACCGCCCCCTGCGCCATGGTCAACCCCCTATCCGCCGCCGCATGGCTCCCTTGACCGCCATGCGCCCCGGAAGGGTCACTCGCGGACCGCGGCGAATTCCACGTCCCGGTGCACCCAGGCACTCATCAGCAGGCCGCAGGCGAACATGGTGGTGATCATGGCCGAGCCGCCATGGCTGATCAGCGGCAGCGGCACCCCGCCCACGGGGATCGAGCCGGTCACCATCGCCACGTTCACGAAGACATAGAGGAAGAAGTTCGTCCCCAGCCCGATGCCGACCAGCCGCCCGTACTGGTGACGGCAGCGCAGCGCCACCAGAAAGGCGAAGGCCACCACCAGCGCCAGCATCCCCAGCGTGACCAGGGCGCCGACCAGGCCGAACTCCTCGGCGATCATGGTGAAGATGAAGTCCGTCTGCTTCTCCGGCAGGAAGTTCAGGTGCCCCTGCGTGCCCTGCAGGAAGCCCTTGCCCCACAGGCCGCCGGAGCCCAGCGCGATCTTCGACTGGATGATGTTGTAGCCGGCACCGAGCGGGTCGCTCTCCGGGTCGAGGAAGGTGGTGATGCGCGCCCGCTGGTAGTCGTGCAGGTGCTCGTAGGCGATCGGCGCCGCCACCCCGGCCGCCCCCGCGATCAGCGCGAACTTCCACCATCGCACCCCCGCCGCCCAGAAGACCGAGGCGCCGACCACGGCGGTGATCAGCGCCGTGCCCAGGTTGGGCTGCTTCAGGATCAGCCCGACCGGAACCAGCACGGCGATGGCGGGCGGGATCAGGAACAGGATGCTGCCCATCCGCTCCCAGGACGCGCGGTGGAACCAGGAGGCGAGCGCCAGGACCAACAGGATCTTCATCAGCTCGGAGGGCTGCAGCTGGAAGGGTCCGATGTCGATCCAGCGCTGCGCGCCCTTCCCCACCTGGCCGTGCAGCGCCACCAGCACCAGCAGCCCGATGCCGACGGCATAGGCAACCCAGGAGAGGCGGGCGATCAGCCGGATGTCCACGAAGGCGATGCAGAGCATCATCACCAGCCCGAAGGCGAAGCGCAGGGCGTGCTTGCTGGCATAGGCTTCGGGCGTCCCGCCGCCGGCAGAATACAGCGCCACGTAGCCGATCCCGGCGACGCCGCAGAGCAGCAACACGAAGAGCCAGGGCATGGCCCAGAGCTTCTCCAGGATGCCGAAGCCGCGCTCGACCCGCAGCAGCCGCTGCTCGTAGACGGGCATGGTCTTCATCGCCGGCCCCTCATCGCCGACCTGGCCCCGCCGGACGCCCCGCATCGGCGGCCGTCCCCGTGCCGCCGGCATCGGCGACCCGCTGCCCGCCGGGCTGGGCCTGCGGCGGCGCCTGGCGGAAGCGGTTGAAGGTGTCCACCAGGATGTCGCGCGCCACCGGCGCCGCGGCCGTGGACCCGGCCAGCCCGTGCTCCACCACGACCGACACGGCGTAGCGCGGGTCGTCATAGGGCGCGAAGCCGACGAAGAGCGCGTGCGGCCGCCACTCGCGCGGCATGTTCTCCGCCTTGAAGCCGCGCTCCCGCTGCTCGCGCGACACGCGCCGCACCTGCACGCTGCCGGTCTTGCCCGCCATGGCGCCGAACTGGGCGGGCAGCCGCCCCGGGCGCCCGGTGCCGCCCTCCTCGTTCACCACGGCGAACATCCCGTCCCGCATCAGCTTCAGGTCGCGCTCGGGGACGCCCAGGGAGGGCCAGTCCTCCGTCCGGGCGCCGCGCACGGGGCGGCCGTTGACCGCCCGCGTCAGGTGCGGCTGCACCGCCTTGCCCGAGGCCAGGCGCGCCGTCATCGTCGCCAGGGCCAGCGGGGTGATCTGGTAGAAGCCCTGGCCGATCCCGTGCACCACCGTGTCGCCCAGGTTCCAGGGCTTGCCCTGCGCCATGCGCCATTCGCGCGTCGGCACCAGCCCACGGCGCACGCCAGGCAGCTCGATCTCCAGGTCCACGCCCATGCCGAAGCGCTTCGCCATCGCCGCGATGCGGTCGATGCCGGTCCGCTTGGCCATCTCGTAGAAATAGACGTCGCAGGAATGCTTCAGCGCGCCGCGCAGGTCGAGGCTGCCATGGCCGTAGCGCGAGTGGCAGTGGAAGCGCGTGTCGCCCAGGTCGTAGTAGCCAGGGCAGCTCACCCGGTCGCCCGGGGTGCAGACCTTGGCATCCAGCGCCGCCAGCCCGACCATCATCTTGAAGGTGGAGCCGGGGGCGTAGAGTCCATTGGTCGCCTTGTTGATCAGCGGCGTGGTGCGCTGGCTGGTCCATTGCCGCCACTGCGCCGCCGAGACGCCCGAGTTGAACAGATGCGGGTCGAAGGAGGGCTGGGTGGCCATGGCCAGCACCTCGCCCGTCTTGCAGTCCATCACGACGGCGGTGGTGCCGACCTCGCAGCGCGCCCGCACGGTGCGTTGCAGCTCCGCATCGACGCTGATCTGCACCTCCTGGCCGGACACGCCCTCGCGCCGGTCCAGCTCGCGGATGACGCGGCCGACCGCGTTCACCTCCAGCCGCTGCGCCCCCGCCCGCCCGCGCAGGATCTTGTCGTGGAAGCGCTCGATGCCGGAGCGGCCGACACGGATGCCCGGCAGTTCCAGCAGCGGGTCCTCGCCGATGTCGCGCTCGGCCGGGGGCGCGACGTAGCCGACGACATGCGCCAGGTGCTCGCCCTCGGGGTACTGCCGCGTGGTGCCGACATCGACGCTGATCCCCGGCAGGTCCGGCGCGTTCAGGTCGATCCGCGCCATCTCCTCCCAGGTCAGGAACTCGCGCACCGTGACGGGGACGAAGCGGCGGCGGCGGCGCACCTCGCGCTCGATGCGCGCGCGCTCGAAATCCTGCAGCGGCACGATGCGGCTGAAGGTCTCCAGCACCGCCGGCACGTCGCCCGCCGATTCCGCGACCAGCAGGGCGCGCCAGTTCAGCTGGTTGCCCGCGACCACCTTGCCGGCGCGGTCCAGCACCCGCCCCCGCGGCGGCGCGAGGAGGCGTGCGGAGATCCGGTTCTCCTCGGCCAGGGTGGCGTAGCGATCGCCCTCCTCCACCTGCAGCCGGTGCAGGCGATAGCCCAGGAAGCCGATGCCGCCGGCCTGCACCGCCGCCAGCAGCAGCGCCCGCCGGGTGAAGACGGAGCGCCGCCGCTCCTCCTCGCCGCGCCGGCTCATGCCCGCCTCCTCACGCCATCACCTCGGCCCGCTGCATCGCCTCATGCGCTTTGGTCAGCACGGCCGCGACCGCGGGGTAGGCCCCGGCCGCCAGGCCCGCCTGCACCAGCGCCGGGGAGACCGGCATGATGCGCCAGCCCAGCACCACCTGCAGCACATAGTCCAGCGCCGCGACGCCCAGGGCGAAGAGGCAGAAGATCAGCCAGACCACGACGAAGCTCCGCCGCGCCAGGAAGCGCCGGAAGCGCAGCGCCACCCCGTGCGCCAGCAGCAGGGTCAGGATGCCCTGCCCCAGCGGCGCGAAGCTGAGCAGGTCCTGCAGCAGGCCCAGCGCGAAGACGGCCGGCGCCCACATCGCGGCGGGGCGGAAGATGGTCCAGAAATAGACGCAGGCCAGGGCAAGCCCCGGCCCCAGCGCCGGCAGCCCGGCCGGGGTGGAGGCGAGGATGAGCAGCAGCGCCGCCCCCGTCGCCGGGAAGGCGGCGCGGGCCACCGCATCCAGGCGGCGCAGCAGGCCGGGGGCCGGGTCGGGCTGGCCCGTCGCCAGGATCATGGCCCCCGGGACCGGGAGGCGGCGGCGCCTGCCCGGGCCATGGACGCGATCGCGCTCATCGCCGCGGCCTCGGCTCGGGCCGCGCCACCGCCTCCGGGGGCAGGATGCCGGCGAGGCCGAAATCGAAGATGCGGAGGAGGTCCAGCCGGTCCAGCCGGGCATAGAGCTCGATCTCCGGCGCCCCCGCCTCGGACCAGCGCACCACGCCGACCGGCAGGCCGGTGGGAAAGGCGGCGGCCTCCGCCCCGGTCACCACGCGCTCCCCCTCCTGGGGCTGGGTGCCCTCCGGCCAGAACTGCAGCCGCGGCCGGGCGCCGTTGGTGCCGACCATCATGGCCCGGGCGCGCGAGCCTTCCAGCACCACCGGGATGCGGCTGTTGATGTCCGTCACCAGCAGCACGCGGGCGGAACGTTCGCCCACCTCCGTGACCCGGCCGGCCAGGCCGCGCTCGTCCAGCGCCACCTGCCCCTTGCGCGGCTGGAACTGCGGCGTGGTGGCCAGCAGCACGGCGCGGGCATAGATGCCCCCGGCATCCGCCACCACCCGCGCGGTGCGGTAGGAAGGGGTGGCATCGGGCACGAAGGAGAGCTGCCGGCGCAGCTGGACGTTCTCGGCATCCAGCGCCAGGGCCGCCGCCTGCCAGCGGTGCAGGCGCTCGTTCTCCTCGCGCAGCCGGACATTCTCGGAACGCATCGACCACAGGTCCCGCACGTCCTCGACCAGCTCGCGGGTCGCCCGCACCGGCTCGGACAGGCCGCCATAGAGGGGGGCCAGCGAATCGGCCAGCGACATGCGCATCCGCTCCACCAGCACGGTATCCGCCTTGCCCAGCAGCATCACCCCGAAGGCCGCCGCGATCAGCACGGGCAGCGTCAGGCGGCCGAGCGCCTGTCGGAGCGGAATGCTGAGACGGATCATGCGCGCGTGTCCTGGACCGGGCCCCTACCGGGCCCATGGTCGCAGCCTCTTCAATACATGGAGGAGAGGACGTGGCGAAGCCGCTTCATCTCCTCAAGGGCCCGTCCGGTGCCCAGCGCCACGCATGACAGGGCCTCCTCTGCCACGGAGACAGGCAGTCCCGTCGCATCCCGCAGCACCTGGTCGAGCCGGTAGAGCAGCGCCCCGCCCCCGGTGAGCACGATACCCTTGTCCACGATGTCGGCGGCCAGCTCCGGCGGCGTGTTCTCCAGCGCCACCTTCACCGCCTCCACGATGGCCGTCACCGGCTCGCTCAGGCTCTCGGCGATCTGGCGCTGGCTGACCCAGACCTCGCGCGGGACGCCGTTCATCAGGTCGCGGCCCTTCACCTCGGCGATCGGGCCCTCCTCCCCGTCGTCGGGGACGGCGGCGGCGCCGATCTCCATCTTGATCCGCTCGGCCGTGCTCTCGCCGATCAGCAGGTTGAACTGGCGGCGGATGTAGCTGATCACCGCCTCGTCCATCTTGTCGCCGCCGACCCGGACGGAACGGGCGTAGACGATGCCGCCCAGCGAGATCACGGCGACCTCGGTCGTTCCGCCGCCGATATCGACGATCATGGAGCCGGAGGGCTCGGTCACCGGCAGGCCGGCGCCGATCGCGGCCGCCATCGGCTCCTCGATCAGCAGCACCTTGCGGGCGCCGGCGGATTCCGCGCTCTCCTGGATGGCGCGGCGCTCGACGGCGGTGGAGCCGGAGGGGACGCAGACGATGATCATCGGCGAGGCGAAGGACCGCCGGTTGTGCACCTTGCGGATGAAGTGCTTGATCATCTCCTCCGCCACCTCGAAGTCGGCGATCACCCCGTCGCGCAGCGGGCGGATGGCGGCGATGTTGCCCGGGGTGCGGCCGAGCATGTGCTTGGCCTCCTCGCCCACGGCGAGGACCTGCTTGCGGCCGCGGATATCGGCGATGGCGACGACGGACGGCTCGTTCAGGACGATGCCGCGGCTCTTGACATAGACGAGGGTGTTCGCGGTCCCGAGGTCTATGGCCATGTCGGCGGACAGGAAGCCGAACAGGCGTGAGAACATGCCGGGGAGGACCTTGTACGGGAGGAAGGAAGGCGGGCCTGACTAGCCCCCCGCCCGCCCATGCTCAAGCCCCGATTCCCCTGGCGGGAAACCGTCTGGTCTGGGCTGCGTTCGGGGAAGGTCTGCCGTCATGACGGCGGCGTCAAGGACAGATGACCGAACGGAGAGAAACCATGCGCAAGGCTTCCCTGGCACTTCTGGCCCTCGCGGGCCTCGGACTGGGCGCCTGCGGCTACAGCACCGGCGACCGTGCGGTGTCCGGCGGCCTGCTCGGCGCGGGCGCGGGCGCGGCGGTGGGCTCGCTCAGCGGCAATGCCGGCACGGGCGCCCTGATCGGCGGCGCGGCCGGCGCGGCCGGCGGTGCGCTGACCAGCGGGGATTCGGTGAACCTCGGCCGCCCCATCTGGCGCTGAGCCGCCGGCTCTGGAAGGGAAAAGGGGCGCCCCGGTCCCCGGGGCGCCCCTTTCCATGTCTGCGGCCCTGCCGCCTCGCCGGGGCGGGGGCGCCTCAGGCGGCGCTGCTGTGGGAGGGGGATTCGTACTCCGCCGGGGCCGTCCGCTCCCGCTTGACCAGCAGCTTGTTCAGCGCGTGCACATAGGCCCGGGCCGAGGCGACGATCGTGTCCGTGTCGGAACCCTGGCCGTCCACCAGCTTGCCGCCCTCCTCCATGCGCACGGTGACGCGCGCCTGGGCGTCGGTGCCGCCGGTGATGGACTGGACGGCGTAGAGCTTCAGCGCCGCCTCGTGCGGGAAGACCTGGCGCAGGGCGTTGAAGGTGGCGTCCACGGCACCGTCGCCGACCGCCATGCCCTCCCGCTCCTCGCCATCCACCTCCAGCTTCAGCGTCGCCATGGGGCGGGTGTTGAGGCCGGTCGCGACCGTCAGGCCGATCAGCTTCACCCGGTCGTGCCCGCGCAGCACCTCGTCGTCGACCAGCGCCGCCACGTCCTCGTCGTAGACGACCTTCTTGCGGTCGGCGAGGTCCTTGAAGCGGCGGAAGGCGTCGTTCAGCTGGTTGTCGCCGATCTCCGGATAGCCCAGCGCCCGCAGCTTGTCGCGGAAGGCGGCGCGGCCGGAATGCTTGCCCAGCACCAGCGAGTTGGTGGTCCAGCCGACGCTCTCCGGCGTCATGATCTCGTAGGTGGAGGCGTCCTTCAGCACGCCGTCCTGGTGGATGCCGGATTCGTGGGCGAAGGCGTTGCGGCCGACGACCGCCTTGTTCGGCTGCACGTCGAAGCCGGTGATCGTGGCCAGCAGGCGGCTGGTCTTCAGCAGGTTGGTGGTGACGATGTTGTTGCGGAAGGGCAGCGCGTCGCGCCGCGTGCGCAGCGCCATCGCCACCTCCTCCAGCGAGGCGTTGCCGGCGCGCTCGCCGATGCCGTTGATCGTGCTCTCGACCTGGCGCACCCCCGCCTGCACCGCGGCCAGGGTGTTGGCGACCGCCATGCCCAGGTCGTTGTGGTTGTGCGCCGAGAAGATCACCTTCTCCGCCCCCGGCACCCGCTCGCGCAGCGCCCGGAAGATCGCCGCGATGTCCTCGGGCATGGAGTAGCCGACGGTGTCGGGGATGTTGATCGTGGTCGCGCCGGCCTGGATCGCCGTCTCGACGCAGCGGCAGAGGAAGTCGATGTCGGAGCGGCTGCCGTCCTCGGCGCTCCACTCCACGTCCGCCGCGTGGTTGCGCGCCAGGGTCACGGAAGCCGTGATCGCCTCCAGCACCTCCTCCCGGCTCATGCGCAGCTTGACGCGCATGTGCAGGTCGGAGGTCGCCAGCACGATGTGGATGCGCGGCCGGGCCGCGGGCTTCGTCGCCTCGGCCGAGCGCAGGATGTCCGCCTGGGCCGCGCGGCTCAGGCTGGCCACCACCGGGCCGTCCTTGGCAAAGCGCTGGGCGATCGACTTCACGCTGTCGAAATCGCCCGGGGAGGCGATGGCGAAGCCCGCTTCGATCACGTCCACGCCCAGCTCGGACAGCGCCTCGGCCATGCGCAGCTTCTCCTCCAGGTTCATGGAGAAGCCGGGCGACTGCTCGCCGTCCCGCAGGGTGGTGTCGAAGAAGATGATGCGGTCGTCCGGCAGGGTGCCGAAGGAAGGGTGCTGGATGGTCATGGGTCTTGTCCCGACTTGATCTGGCCGTGTGACGGGCCCGCGCGGCAGCGCGCGGGCGGAAGGGCTCAGTGTCCCCTGAACGCGACCGGCAGCGACGCCGGGGCTACGCCCAGGGGCCGATAAGTCGAAGGAGGAGGCGCGCGCCGCCAAGGCCCGGATGGGCCTGCGGAAGAGCAGCGAGGGTGCCGCGCGCGGTCATGTCGGCCTCGTAGCAGCCCCGGCCGACGGCCGCAACCGCTTCCTGGCGGATGTTTCCGGAACGGGGCGTGACCCGCCGTGCCCATGCTGTAGAGCATGGCGGATGCTGCCGCGCCGCGCCCTGCTCGCCCTCGCCGCCTCGCCTGTCCCGCTGGCCCGGGCCGCCGCGCCGGACGGCCTCGACGTCCGCGCCGGGGTGTTGGTCTTCCGCCTGACGCCGCCGGGCGGCCGCGGGACGCCCAGCCTGCTGTTCCCCTCCTCCCATGCGCCCGATCCGAGGCTGCTGCGGCTGTCCACGGAGTCGCTGCTCGGCGGGGCGCGGCGCGTGCTGATCGAGACGGATGCCGGGCCGGAGGGCATCCCGCGCGAATGGCTCACCCTGCCGCCCGGGGAGTTCCTGGACCTGCCCGCCCTGCTCGGCCCGGCCGGGCTGCGCCGGCTGCGGACGCAGCTTCTCTGCCTCGACGGGGCGCATCCGCCGGTCCGCGATCCCCTCCCCGGCGCCGCGCGGATGCGGGCCTTCCAGCTCGCCTCCCTCGCCATGCAGCCCTGCCCCGCCCCGCCGCAACGCCAGCCCGCCTCGCCCGAAGCCTGGCTGATGGGCTCGGCCCAGGCGCTGGGCATCCCCGTCTCCGCGCTGGAGACGGTGGAGGAGGCGTTCGGCGCCCTCCTCGCCCTGCCCGACGCCCTGTGGCTCGCCGGCCTCCAGGCCGCGATCCTGGACCCCGCGCGGCAGGCGGCGATCGAGCAGGCGTCGCAGCGGGCCTACGAGGCGGGCGACCTCGACGTGCTGCGCCAGCTCACCGCCGCCGCCGTCACCCCCTCGCCCGAAGGCCAGGCGATGTTCGACGCGGAGGTCATCGTCGCCCGCAATGCCCGGATCGCACCGCGGCTGGCCGAGCGGGCGCGCGCGGGAAAGGTCGTCGCCGTGCTGGGCGCGGCCCACCTGCCCGGGCCGGATGGCGTGGCCGAGCGGCTGCGGTCAGACGGGTTCGGGGTGGAGACGGTGCGGTTCCGCGGGGTGGGGTGAGGCGGGGGCGCCCGTGGCCCGGGGGAGGCTCCGCCTCGCCCCGATACCCCCTCCGCCGGGGGCGAGCCGGCCCCCGGACCCCGGCAGGCGTTTGGCGCTGCGTGGCGAAGGGGTGGCCTGGGGGCTGATAGCACGGAACGCGTGGCCAGGCGGGGCCTGAAGAAGACTCGAAAGACGCTGTCAGCAAACGAGGCGGCCGATCCCGCCGGAGGTCATCGACCTCTGGCGACGCGACCCCGGCGCAGACAGCCGCGCGGCAGTGCCCCCTGGGTCCAGGGCCTCCAAAGGGGATCAGCGGGTCCTGGCGGATGGGGGGTATCGGGGATCGACGCACTGCGTCGATGGCAGCGCCTTCCCCCCGGGTCATTCAGCGCAGGTTCACCCCGACATTCCCGCCGACATAGCCGCCCACCTGCGGCGTCAGCCCGCCATCCCGCCCCCGCTCCGCGCAGGCCGCGAAGAGGAGGGCGGCGATGACCAGCGCCACCCTCACGCGCGCGGGCCGTCGTTCAGGTGGCAGCGCGACATGTGCCCCGGCGCGATCTCCTTCAGCGCCGGCACCTCGACCCGGCAGCGGTCGAAGGCGTGCGGGCAGCGCGGGTTGAAGTGGCAGCCCGAAGGCGGGTTCAGCGGCGAGGGAATCTCGCCCTGCACCGTCACGAAGGCCTTCTTGCGCGCCTCGATGCGCGGCACGGCGCCCAGCAGCGACTGGGTGTAGGGGTGGTTCGGGCGGGCGAAGACCTCCTCGGAGGGGGCGGATTCCACCACCCGGCCGAGATACATGATCACCACCCGGTCGGAGAGGTGCTCCACCACGCCCAGGTCGTGGCTGATGAAGAGGTAGGTGAGGTCCAGCTCCTGCCGCAGCCGCATGAACAGGTTCAGCACCTGCGCCTGGATGGAGACGTCCAGCGCGGCCACGGATTCGTCACAGACCAGGAATTCCGGCTGCACCGCCAGCGCGCGGGCGATGCCGATGCGCTGCCGCTGCCCGCCCGAGAACTGGTGCGGGTAGCGCCGCTTGAAGGAGGGGTCGAGCCCGGCGCGCCGCATCTGCTCGTCCACATAGCCGTCCAGCTCGCCGCGCTTCGCGAGGCCATGCACCAGCGGCGCCTCGCCCACGATGTCCGCGACCCGCAGGCGCGGGTTCAGCGAGGACATCGGGTCCTGGAAGATCATCTGCGCCTGGAGCTTGGCGGCGCGGGCTTCCCGGCCGGAGAGGCTGGCGCGGTCCTGCCCCTTCCACAGGATGTCGCCCTCGCTCTGCGGCAGGATGCCCGCCACCATGCGGCCCAGCGTGGACTTGCCGCAGCCGGATTCGCCGACCAGCCCGACCACCTCGCCCTTGCGGACGGTGAGGTCCACCTTGTCGACCGCGTGCACCACCTCCTCGCGCACCGGGGCGCCGAGCTTCTTCGCGATCCTGCCCGCGAAGTCGAGCGTCTTGGCGAAGCGGCGCGACACCCCGCGCAGCTCCACCATCGGCGTGCCCTGGCGCGCCGGGGACGGGACAGGGCGTTCGAGCGTGGCGCTCATGCGGCATACTCCGCCTGGCCGGATTGGGGACGGCTGAAATCCGGCGCTTCCAGGTGCGGGAAGAAGCAGCGCGCCCACTGGCCGGGGCGCTTCTCCTCCATCGGCGGGTCCTCTTGGCACTCCGCCCGCGCCCGCGGGCAGCGCGCCTGGAAGGGGCAGCCGGGCGGCAGCGACAGCAGGGAGGGCGTCATGCCCGGGATCTGGCGCAGCGGCTCGCCGCGCTTGTTGCGGCTGGGCACGGAGCCGAGCAGCCCGACCGTGTAGGGATGCAGCGGCAGATCGAGCACGGGGCCGACCTCCCCCTGCTCCACGATGCGGCCGGCGTACATCACCGCGATCTCGTCGGCGAGGCCGGCGACCACGGAGAGGTCGTGGGTGATCCAGATCAGCGAGGTGCCGGTGGTGGCCGCCAGCTTCTGCACCTCGGCCAGGATCTGGCCCTGGATGGTGACGTCGAGCGCCGTGGTGGGCTCGTCCGCCACGATCAGCTCCGGCCGGTGCAGCAGGGCGATGGCGATCGCCACGCGCTGGCGCATGCCGCCCGAGAACTGGTGCGGATAGGCCAGCAGCCGCTCGTCCGGGCTGGGGATGCCCACCATGCCCAGCGTGTCGCGGGCGCGCTGCCGCGCCGCCTCGCGCGAGACCTTCTCGTGCGCCTGCACCGTCTCGATCATCTGGGTGTCGATGCGCAGCACGGGGTTCAGCGTCATCATCGGGTCCTGGAAGATCATCGCGATCTTCGAGCCCCGGAGCTGGCGCATCTCCTCCTCGGACAGCTTCGCGAGGTCGCGGCCCTGGAACAGGATCGAGCCGCCCACGATGCGCCCCGGCGCGTCCACCAGCCGCATCACGGAGAAGCCGGTGACCGACTTGCCGGAGCCGGATTCGCCGACGAGGCCCATGACGTGGCCGCGCTTCACGGTGAAGGAGACGTCGTCCACCGCCTTCACCACGCCCGCGCGGGTGAAGAAGTGGGTCCGGAGGTTGCGCACCTCCAGCGTCGGCGCCGCGGCGGTGGCGGCCATGGCGGGTGCCGTCATCGTCGCGCTCATTTCTGGAGCCTCGGGTTCAGCACGTCGCGGAGCTGGTCGCCCACCAGGTTGATGGAGACGATGGTGATCAGCAGGGCGATGCCCGGGTAGAAGGAGATCCAGTACTTGCCCGAGAGCATGTACTCGTAGCCGTTGGAGATCAGCAGCCCCAGCGAGGGCTCCGTGATCGGCACGCCCAGGCCGAGGAAGGAGAGCGTCGCCTCCAGCGCGATAGCGCGCGCCACCTGCATGGTGCCGACCACGATCAGCGGCGGCAGGCAGTTGGGCAGCAGGTGGCGGAAGATGATGCGGTGCGTCGGCAGGGCGAGGCACTGCGCCGCCTCGATGTATTCCCGCCGCCGCTCCACCAGCGCGGTGCCGCGCACGGTGCGGGCGTAGTAGGCCCATTCCACCACGACGAGGGCGATGACGACGTTCATGATGCCCTTGCCGAGGAAGGCCAGGATCATCAGCGCCGCCAGGATCGCGGGGAAGGAGAGCTGGAGGTCGACGAGCCGCATGATGACCGTGTCGGTCCTGCCCCCGGCATAGGCGGCGAGCATGCCGAGCGAGGCGCCGACCAGGGCGGCGACGATGGCCGAGCCGGCGCCCACGATGAGCGAGATTCGCAGCCCGTAGAGGATGCCGGAGAGCATGTCGCGCCCCTGGTCGTCCGTCCCCAGCCAGTAGGTCATGCTGCCGTCGCCGCTCTGCGAGCCCGGCTCCAGCCGGCCGTCCATGATGTCGAGCTGGGCGAGGTCGTAGGGGTTCTGCGGCGCGATCAGGGGCGCGAAGATGGCGAGCAGGGCGATGATCACGAAGACCACGAGCCCGAACATCGCCAGCTTGCTGGCGGCGAAGTCGGCGACGAAGCGGCGCAGCGGCGTCTCGACCTTCGGCGCCTTCTTCGGGGCCCCCTGGGCGGCGGGGACGGGTGCCCCGCCGGCGGTGGTGACGCTCATCTCACTTGCCCTCCAGCCGGACGCGGGGATCGAGCACCGAGTAGAGCAGGTCGACCGTCAGGTTGATGATGATGAACATGAAGACGATGATCATCAGGTAGGCGACGATCACCGGCCGGTCGAGCACGTTGATGCTGTCGATGATCAGCTTGCCCATGCCCGGCCAGGCGAAGACGCTCTCCGTCACCACGGAGAAGGCGATGGTCGAGCCCAGCTCCAGCCCGACCACGGTGACGACCGGGATCAGGATGTTCTTGAAGACGTGCACGCCGATGACGCGCTGGGGCGTGAGGCCCTTGGCGCGGGCGAACTTCACGAAGTCCATCAGCATCGTCTCGCGCACGCCCGCGCGGGTCAGGCGGATGACGAGGCTGATCTTGAACAGCGCGAGGTTCAGCGCCGGCATGGCGAGGTGGGCCAGCCCGTCGCGGGTGAGGAAGGACCAGCGCATCCCCAGGATGCTGGCCGTCTCGCCCCGCCCGGTGGAGGGCAGCCAGCCGAGCTGCACGGCGAAGACCATGATCAGCATCAGCCCGACCCAGAAGGTCGGCAGCGAGAAGCCCAGGATGGAGCCCGCCATGATCGCCTGGCTGAGCTTCCCGTTCGGCTTCAGCCCGGCATAGAGGCCGAGCGGGATGCCGACCAGCAGCGCCAGGAAGGTCGCGCCGAGCGCCAGCTCCAGCGTCGCGGGCATGCGCTGCAGGATGAGCTGGAGCGCCGGTTCGTTGAAGACGAAGCTGCGGCCGAGGTCGCCGCGCAGCGCGTTGCCGAGGAAGTAAGCGTATTGCTGCCACAGCGGCAGGTCGAGGCCGAGCGCCCGGATGGCGCGCTCGCGCTCCGCCTGGTCGGCGTCCGGGGAGATCAGGATCTCCACCGGGTCGCCGATGGCATAGACGCCGATGAAGACGATCACGGACATGGCCAGCATGACCAGCGCCGCCTGGATCAGGCGGCGCAGCAGGTAGACGGCCACGCGCTCAGCCCCCGGCCGCCGCCGGGCGGACGTCCTGGGCGCGGGTCAGCTCGTCCGCCCGTGCCTCGTGGGCCAGGCCGCGGCGCATCGCCCAGATGTTCTTCTGGATGTGGATCGGGATGATCGCCACGTCCTCCAGCGCGAGGCGGCTCGCCTCCTGGAGGATGCGCTCGCGCTGGGCGTCGTCGAGCGTGCGCAGCGCCTCGCCCAGCTTCGCGTCCACCGCCGGGTTGGCGTAGCGGCCGCGGTTGGAGCCGCCCCAGCCGCGCTCGGTGGAATAGGTGGCGATCAGGGCGCGCAGCGGCGAGGTCGCCTCGCCCGAGGAGATGCCCCAGCCCAGCAGGAAGGCGCTGAACTCCTGTCGCCCGGCGCGGGCGACGTAGGCAGCCCAGGGCTGGCCCTCCACCTGGGTGCGGACCCCCGCGCGGGTCCACATCTGCCCGATCGCCTGGATGATCCGGGCGTCGTTCATGTAACGGTCGTTGGGGCCGTGCAGGGTGATGCGGAAGCCATTGGGGAAGCCCGCCTCGGCCAGCAGCGCCTTAGCCCGGTTCGCGTCGGGCCGCAGCGCCGGCATGTCGGGCAGGCTGCTGTAGGAGCCGATGGAGAGGAACTGCGCGGTGGGCGAGGCGGCGCCCTCCATCACCCGCTCGGCGATGGCCGGCCGGTCGACGGCGAGGTTCAGCGCCTGCCGCACCCGCAGGTCGCGCAGGGGGTTGCGGGCGATCGGCTTGCCGTCGTTGTCCGTGACGAATGGCGTGGCGCCGTCGCGCGAATGGTCGAGTGCGAGGAAGATCAGCCGCAGCCCGTCCGCCTCGCTCAACGTCACCCGGTTCTCGCGGCGCAGCTTGGCGATGTCGCTGGTCGGCACCTGGTCGATGAAGTCCACGTCGCCCGCCAGCAGCGCCGCGGTGCGCCCGGCGTCGTTGGTGATCATGCGGTAGTTCACCCGCTCCCAGGCGGGCCTGTCGCCGAAGTAGCTGTCGTTGCGGGCGTATTCGATGCGGTCGCCGTTGCGGTGCGAGATCATGCGGAAGGGGCCGGTGCCGATCGCGACCTTGCCGCTGTTGAAGTCCTCGGTCGCCGCGCCGCGGTGGATCTTCGCGCTCAGCATCTGGACCTGGGCGAGGTCGGTGGCCAGCAGCGGATAGGGGCCGTCCGTGTGCAGGCGGACCGTCAGCGGATCGACGATCTCCACCCGCTTCACCGCGCGCGTGTAGATCCCGTAGGAGGAGGGGCTGTTCGGGACGGTGGGCACACGCTCGATGGTGAAGGCCACGTCCTCGGCGGTGAAGGGCGTGCCGTCGTGGAAGGTGACGTTGGGGCGGAGCTTGAACTCCCACACGCTCTCCGAGATCGGCCGCCAGCTCTCCGCCAGCCGCGGCTGCAGGCGCGCCTTGGCGTCGAAGGTGGTCAGGCTGTCGAACAGCATGTCCGCCACGGCGTAGTTGGGCGAGAGCGCGTGGTAGTGCGGGTCCAGCGAGGTGACGGGTGCGCCGACGGCCAGATTCAGCGTCTGCGCCACCGCCGGGCTGCCCCCGGGAATGGCAAATGCCGAAAAAGCGGCCAGCGCAGCCGCGATGGCACGGGAGAGATGCATGGTCCGGAGCCCCTTACAGCCGCTTCTGCGGTCTTTCGACGTCCGTCTTCTAGCAGCCGGCATGCCGAATCGCTAGCTTTCGGGCCAATGCAAGGCAAAAGGGAGCCGGGAGCCATGACTGTTACTCAAGCCAAACCAACCCACCGAGCGGGGCTGGCCCTGCGGCTGCTGGGCGGCGCCGCCCTGGCCGTCCCGCTGGCGGCAACACCCGCCACGGCGCAGACGGTCACCATCGCCATCGGCGGCTCGGTCACCTCGCTCGACCCGCATTTCTACAACGCCTCGCCGAACCACAGCGTGGCGGCGCATTTCTTCGACAAGCTCGTGGAATTCACCGGCCGCACCCAGATGGTGCCGCAGCTCGCGGAATCCTGGCGCCCGATCTCGGACACGGTCTGGGAGTTCAAGCTGCGGCCCGGCGTGAAGTGGCACGACGGGCGTGACTTCACCGCCGAGGACGTGGCCTTCACCATCCAGCGCGCGCCGGACGTGCCCAACAGCCCCGGCGGCTTCGGCTCCTTCGTCCGCGCCATCCAGAAGGTGGAGATCGTCGACCCGCTGACGATCCGCTTCCACACCCCGGGGCCCTACCCGCTGCTGCCGACGGACTTCACCTCCGTCTACGTCATCTCGCGCCATGCGGGCACCGGCGCCAGCACGGAGGACTACAACAGCGGCAAGGCGGTGGTCGGCACCGGCCCCTACCGCTTCGGCAGCTACTCCCCCGGCACGCGCGTGCAGATGACGCGCAACGACGCCTACTGGGAGGGCAGGCCGTCCTGGGAGCGGGTGGACTTCCGCATCATCTCCTCGCCCCCCGCCCGCACCGCGGCCATCCTCTCGGGCGACGTGGACATCATCGACACCGTCCCCTCCTCCGACCTCGCGCGGCTGCGCGGCGACCAGCGGGTGCGGCTCTCCTCCATCCAGGGGCTGCGGCTGATCTACATGGCGCCGGACCGCTCCCGCACGGCGGACCCGATCTTCGTCACCGACAACGACGGCAAGCCGCTGGCGCAGAACCCGTTCAACGACCTGCGGGTGCGCCAGGCGCTCAACATCGCCATCGACCGCCAGGCCATCACCCAGCGCGTCATGGAGGGTACGGCCACGCCGAACGGGCAGTGGCTGCCGCCGGGGACCTATTCCTACAACCCCGACGTGCAGCCGCCGGCCTATGACCCGAACCGCGCCAAGGCGCTGCTGGCCGAGGCGGGCTTCCCCAACGGCTTCCGCATGACGCTGCACACGCCCAACGACCGCTATCCCAACGATGCCCGCACCGCCCAGGCGGTGGCGCAGATGTGGACGCGCGTCGGCGTGCAGACCCAGGTGGAGGCGCTGCCCTGGAGCGCCTTCTCCGTCCGCAGCGCGCGGCAGGAGTTCGGGATGCGGCTGCTCGGCTGGGGCTCGCCCACCGGCGAGGCCTCCTACGCGCTGGTGGGCATCCTCAACACCTTCGATGCCGCGAAGCGCACCGGCCCCAACAACACCGGCCGCTATTCCAACCCGCAGCTCGACGCCCTGACCGAGCGCGCCACCGCGACGCTGGACGACGGCGCGCGCGAGGCGCTGTTGCGCCAGGCGGTGAAGATGGCCATGGACGACGTGGCGATCATCCCGCTGCACCAGCTCACCAACACCTGGGCGGTGCGCGGCGGGCTGCAGCACGAGCCGCGCGCCGACGAGCGGACCCGGGCGATGGACCTGAAGCCGGGCAACAGCTAGCGCGGCGCCACCGGGAGGGAAGCCGCTTCCCTCCCGGACCCTGCCCCGGGCCCCCAGGCCCGGGGCCGACTATTCCTCGTCCGCCTCGGCCACCGGCAGGATCGAGGTCTCCTTGGCCGAGGCGATGGCCAGGATGGTTTCCGTCCGTTCCACCCCCGGCTGGCCGCGCACCTCGGCGGCGACGAAGCGTTCCAGCGTGGCGAGGTCCGGCAGGCGCAGCTTGAGCAGGCAGGACCAGGGGCCGGTGACGGCGTGGCACTCCAGCACGGGCTCCATGCGGTTCATCGCCTTGCGGAAGGCGGCGTCGTCGCGGCCGGGGCGAAGCTGCACGAAGACGAAGGCCAGCAGGGGGCAGCCGATGGCGGCCGGGTCCAGGTCCGCGCGCCAGCCGCGGATGGTGCCGCGCTCCTCCAGCCGCTTCACCCGCTCCGCCGTCGCCGAGACGGAGAGCCCCGCCACCTTCGCCAGGTCCGCCAGCCCCGCCGCCCCGTCCTGCTGGAGGGCGATCAGGATGTTGCGGTCGATCTCGTCCATGGGCGGAGAGTAGGGCGGGACCGGCCGATCCGGAAACCGTCACGATGCGCCCGCGGCGCGCGGCGACGGACCCACGAAAGCGAACGGCCCGGCGCGGGGTCCGCGCCGGGCCGTTCCGGAAGGCCGCCGGGGGGCTGTCCCCGGCGTCCTGCCTTAGACGTAATGCTCGGCCAGCGGGGCGAAGCCGTTGAAGCGCTGGCTGGCGTAGGTGGTCACATAGGCCCCCGTCGCCAGCAGCTCGATCCGGTCGCCCGAGTCCAGCGCCAGCGGCAGGCGGTAGTTGGACTTCTCGTACAGCGTGTCGGTGCTGTCGCAGGTGGGGCCCGCGATGGTCACCGGACCCTCCGCCTCGCCGTCATGCGGCGTGCGGAAGGCGTACTTGATCGACTCGCCCTCGGTCTCCGCCAGCCCGCCGAAGCGGCCGATGTCGAGGTAGACCCAGCGCACCGGATCCTCCTCGCCCTTGCGGGAGACCAGCACCACCTCGGAGGAGACGACGCCGGCATCGCCCACGATGAAGCGGCCCGGCTCGATCACCATCTCCGGCAGCGCGTTGCCGAAGGCCCGCGCCATGGCGCCCATGATGGCGTCGCCGATCTCGTCGATCTGCGGCACCTCGGAGCGGTAGCGCACGGGGTAGCCGCCGCCCAGGTTGACCATGCGCAGCTTCACCCCCGCCTCCTGGAGGTCGGTGAACAGCATGCCGACCTTGGCGATCGCCGCCTCGTAGGCCGCGGTGCGGGTCTGCTGGCTGCCGACGTGGAAGGAGATGCCGTAGGGGTCGAGGCCCAGCTCGCCCGCCTGCACCATCAGCTTCGCCGCCATCTCGACCTCGCAGCCGAACTTGCGGCTGAGCGGCCATTCGGCGCCGTCATTGCCCACCAGGATGCGGCAGTAGACGCGCGCGCCCGGCGCCGAGCGGGCGAGCTTCCGCAGCTCCCCCTCGGAGTCGAAGGCGAACATCCGCACGCCGTGGCCGAAGGCGGCCCTGATGGCGCTCTCCTTCTTCACGGTGTTGCCGAAGGAGATGGACTCCGCGCGCGCACCGGCGGCGAGGCACATCTCCACCTCCTCCAGCGAGGCGGCGTCGAAGGCGGAGTCGAGCCCGACCAGCCGCTCCAGGATCGGCGCGGCGGGATTGGCCTTCACGGCGTAGTAGATGCGGGCGAGCGGCAGCGCGGCCGACAGGCGCCGGTAGTTCTCCTCGACCCGGTCCACGTCCAGGACCAGGCAGGGGGTGGCCGGCTCGGCCTCGCGAAGGAAACGGGCGATCTTGGGGGTCATGGTGCCACCCTCCGAAGATGCGACAAGGCATCCCTTTGGAGGGGACGGCCCTGTCAGTGTTGACGAACGGTCGAACGAACCAGCGACCAGAGGTTGCCAGAACGCTTGACGTCGTTGCCTAACCACCCAGGGCCAGAGGCACGTGCGTACTGCGTCTTGGCGGTGCAGATAGCGTCCCGTCCCGGCCGGGACAAGGGCTTTCTGCCCCCTGCCCGGGATTTTTTTCGCCACCCTCGCGAATGCCCGGAAACCTCCGGGATGACCCACCCCTGGAAGCGGCTTTTTCACCGGCCGAAGTCGGATTTGGCCGGGAGTATTCCGGCGCGGGTGGGCTGCCATGCGGGGGTCGGGGATCACCCGGCCCCTCTCCTCCGCAGGGCGGGGCGGCGCGCCCGGACCGCTCAGCCCGCCGCGGCCGGGGTGCCGTAGGCGCGCAGGAACAGGTCCACGGCCGCCAGCACGGCCGCCTCGATCGCCGCCTCCATCTCGTCCGGCGGGAAGCCCAGCGCCACGTCCAGGTAGAGCTCGCCACGCAGCAGGGCGCCGAACTGGCCGGCCATGGCCTTCGGATCGGCCTCCGCCAGCAGCTCGCCACGCTGCTGGGCCAGGGCCATCCAGCCGGCGAGCCAGACGCGGCCGCGCTTCGGCCCCGCCTCGTGGAAGGCGCGGGCGAGGTCGGGAAAGCGCCCGCCCTCCGCCATCACCACCCGGTGGATGGCCATGGAGGCGGGGCGCAGGATGAAGCCCAGCCAGGAGCGCCCGACCTCGCACAACGCCTGGCGGATCGGCAGGGCGGGGTCGACCAGGGCGTTGGTCTGCTCGGCCATGGCGACGCAGCGCTCGCCGACGATGGCTCCGAACAGCGCATCCTTGCCGGCGAAATGCGCGTAGAGCGTGGCCTTGGACACGCCGGCGGCCCGCGCCACCGCATCCATCGACACCGCCGCGTAGCCCTGGTCCATGAAGAGCTTGCCCGCCGCATCGAGGATGGCACGGCGCTTGGGCGACGTCTCGGCGGCCTCGCTCGGCGCGGTGGGCTCCGGGTCGGTCAGGGGCAGCAGGGCGGCGGACATGGGCGGCAATCTGGCGGCGTCACCTCACGCAAACAAGACGGAAACGGCACTGAACTGAACGGTTCAGTTTGTCGTTGACGGGGGCAGTCCGCGACCCTATCTCGCCGCCGCACTGAACGGTTCAGTCCAGCCATGAACGCACAGACCCCCAGCCGCCCCGAGACGGCCGACCAGGCCACCGCCACGCCCCCCGCGGAGAGCGCGAAGCGCCGCGTCTGGCGTCGCGTGCGGCCCGTCCTGGCCGTGCTCGTCCTGTCCGGGGCCGCCCTGGGCGGGAACTGGTGGTGGCAGGTCGGCCGTTTCCAGCAGAGCACGGACAACGCCTACGTGCAGGCGGACATCGCCGTCCTGTCCTCCCGCATCGACGGCGAGGTCGCGCAGATCCTGGTGGAGGACAACCAGGCGGTCACCGCCGGCCAGGCGCTGATCCGGATCGACGACCGCGACTGGCGGGCCCGGCGCGATTCGGCCGCCGCCGACCTCGCCCAGGCGGAGGCCGCCATCGCCACCGTCCAGGCCCAGCTCGAGCAGCAGCGGGCGCAGATCGCCGCCGCGGACGCGCAGGTCGCCCAGGCGGAGGCGGAGCGGGTCCGCGCCGTCGCCAATGCCGACCGCGCCGGCTCGCTGGTGCGCAGCGGCTACACCAGCCGCGAGGCGGGGGACCAGGCCGTCGCCGACCGCCGCAAGGCGGAGGCCGCGGTGAGCGCCGCCCAGGCCAACCTCGCCGCCGCCCGCGCCGCCCTGCCGGTGCTGGAGGCGCAGGGCCGCTCCGCCGAGGCGCGCCGCGATGCCGCCCGGGCCGGGCTGGACCTGGCCGAGAGCAACCTCGCCCATGCGGTCATCCGCGCGCCCTTCGACGGGATGGTGGGCAACCGCGCCGCCCAGCTCGGCCAGCATGTCGGGGTGGGGCAGTCGCTGATCGCCGTCGCCCCGCCGCCGTCGCGGCAATACGTGGTCGCCAACTTCAAGGAGACCCAGGTGAAGCGCATGCGCCCCGGCATGCCCGTGACGCTCTCCCTGGACGTGGGCACGGAGCTGCACGGGGTGGTGGCCAGCCTGGCCCCGGCCACCGGCTCCCAGTTCAGCCTGCTGCCGCCGGAGAACGCCACGGGCAACTTCACCAAGGTCGTGCAGCGCGTCCCGGTGCGCATCGCCATCGCACCGGGGCAGGACACCGCCCTGTTGCGCCCGGGCCTGTCGGTCGAGGCGGAGGTGGACACGCGCGCCGACCCGCATGCCCCGCGCGGCGTCCTGGCCGCCGCCGCGGCCAGCCTGCACCTGGCGCGCTAGGGCCTTCCGCCATGTCCGCCAGCGCGGGCACCGCCCCGGCCCCCCGTGCCGCCGCGCCGCAGGCCCCCGCCCATCAGGGCATGGCCAACCAGGGCCTGACCACCCGCCAGTGGCTCGGCTTCATGAGCATGGTGCTGGGCATGTTCATGGCGATCCTGGACATCCAGATCGTCTCGGCCAGCATGGCGGAAATCCAGGCCGGGCTCTCGGCGAGCCCGGACGAGGCCTCCTGGGTCCAGACCTCCTACCTGATCGCGGAGATCGTGATGATCCCGCTCTCGGGCTTCCTTTCCCGCCTGCTCTCCACCCGGGTGCTGTTCACCGCCTCGGCCGTGGGCTTCACCATCGCCTCGCTGGCCTGCGCCTTCGCTACCTCCCTGCCGGTGATGGCGATGCTGCGCGCGGTGCAGGGCTTCGTCGGCGGCGCGATGATCCCGACCGTCTTCGCCACCACCTTCCTGCTCTTCCCCGGCAACCGGCGCACCCAGGCCAGCGTGCTGATCGGCCTGACCGCGACGCTCGCCCCCACGGTCGGCCCGACCCTGGGCGGGATGCTGACGGACGCGCTGTCCTGGCACTGGCTGTTCCTGATCAACGTGCCGGTGGGCGCGCTGGTCGCCTTCTCCGTCTGGCGCACCATCGACATCGACCGCGGCGACCGCCGGCTGCTTGCCCATTTCGACTGGTGGGGGCTGATCGCCATGGCGGCCTTCCTCGGCTGCCTGGAATACGCGCTGGAGGAGGGGCCGCGCTGGGACTGGCTGGACGACCCCACCGTCGCCGCCTGCGCCGCCATCGCCGTGGTGGCGGGGGCGCTGTTCTTCCACCGCGCCCTGACCCGGCCGGAGCCGATCGTCGACCTGCGCGCCTATACCGACCGCAACTTCGCCATCGGCAGCCTCTTCGCCTTCCTGGTCGGCATCGCGCTCTATGGCGCCGTCTACCTGATCCCGCTCTTCCTGGGCCGGATCCGCGGCTACAACGCCATGCAGATCGGCGAGACCATGTTCGTCACCGGGCTCGCCATGTTCTTCGCCTCCCCCATCATCGGGCGCCTGGTCCGGGCCTTCGACATCCGGGTCATCCTGGCCGCCGGCATGGGGATCATGGCGGTCTCGCTCTGGCTGACCGCGCGGCTCACGGCGGATTCCGCCCTGCCGACCCTCTGGTTCCCGCTGGCCCTGCGCGGCGTCGGGACGATGATGGTGATGGTGCCGGTCAACCAGGTGGCGCTGGGCACCCTGCCGCCGCAGCGCGTGAAGAACGCCGCCGGGCTGTACAACCTGATGCGCAACCTCGGCGGCGCCTTCGGCCTCGCCTTCATCAACACGCTGGTGATCGACCGCGGCGCCTTCCACCGCCAGCACCTGGCCGAGGCCGCCGGCTGGGGCAACGACGCCGCCGTGCAGTGGCTGGACAAGGTGGCCCAGGGCATGGCCGCCCACATGGACACGGCGGCGGCCCATGCCGCCGCGCTGAAGCGCCTGTCCAACCTGGTGATGCGCGAGGGGCTGGTGCTGGCCTACAACGACGTGCTGGTGCTGATGGCGGCCCTGTTCCTGCTGGCGGCCCCGCTGGTGCTGCTGCTGCGGCGCCCGAAGCCCGGCGGTGGCGGCGGGGCGCACTGAGCGCCCCGTCGGCATGGGCCTGCCGGCATGGAGCCGCCGGCATGGGCCCATCGGCATGGAACAGCCCGGCGGCCGTCGCGGACCGGGGCCGGCGGACCGCCTCGCCCCCTTGCGGGCGGGCCCGCCCGTCCCCAAGCGAGGCATGGCCGTCATGAGGAAGCCCCCCCTGCCCTCCCCATCCCGCCGGCACCTGCCGGCCCTTCTCCTGCTCGCCGCGCTGCTGCCGGGCACCGTCCTGGCGCAGGACGCGCCATCCCGGCCCCAGCAGGCCCCGCCCCCGGGCGACCGCCCCGGAGCCGACCGCACGCCGGCCCAGCGCGCGCCGGCGCTCCTGGCCTTCGAGCAGCGCCTGCCGGCCGAGCTGGGGCAGATGCGCCGGGTGAACCCGCCGGACCTGCCGCCGCCGACCAACCCCAACCTGCTGACGGCCCATTACGATGGGCCCATCGGCGGCGCCACGGTGCAGATCTGGAGCCCCGCGCCGAACATGGAGCCGTGGGAGCAGGTGGAAGCCACGCTGCGCCTGGCCATGGAGGTCGACATCCGCACCGGCGCCAACTCCCTGGGCCCCGGCACCTGGACGGGCCAGCCGCAGCGCCAGACGGTGGAGATCGACCAGGGCCCCGGCCTCGCCTGCCTGGCCGTGGAACGCCGGCAGCGGCAGCAATCCTCCTTCCCGCAGCAGATCCGGCTGATGAACCGGAAGTGCTACGCCGCGATCGCCGGGCACGTCGTCGGCATCCTGGTCTCCACACGCTTCCGCGAGCCGGTGGAGGAGCGCATGAACCGCGCCCAGCTGGACTTCGCCGCCGCGATGGCCAAGACCATCGCCGATGCCAGAACTCCCGCCACCCCGCCGGGGCCGGCGGTGCCGCAGCCCCGGCCCATCGCCTGGGACCGGGCGGGCTGATCCGCGCGGACCGCGCCCCCTGACGGGGCACCCGGACGATGCGGCGGGGCGCGCCGTGCCACGGGGCCCCCACCGGAGTCCGCGCTTCATACGGATGGCGCGATGCCCTGGTCCGTGCCGGCGTGGCGCCCGTTCCCCGGGGGCAAGGCTCCGCCTCGCCCCCGATACCCCCACTCCGCCAGGACCCTGCGGGCCCTGGACCCGATCGGCGCTGCCGCGGGACAACCTGATACGGGGTCACAGCGCCGAGGAGCCATGCTCCTCGGCGGGACCGGCCGCCGCCCTCGCTGACGCCTGTGATGCTTTTTCAGAGTCCCGCCTGTCCGCGCTCTGTCAGGGTTCAGCCCGCAGGCTGACGGCAGCCGCGTAGAGCCAACTCGCAGCGGGGTCCGGGGCCCGCTTGTGGCCCCGGCAGGGGAGGGTCTGGGAGGGGACGGCGTCCCCTCCCGGTCCACCGCCGGAACCCGCAGAACGACGGGTCATTCCGCCGGCCGGATCAGCCTTCCGGTCGGCCGAGGGCACCGCGGCGCCGCAGGTCGGCGATCCGTTCCGGCGGGTAGCCCAGCAGCCCGCCCAGCACGGCCTCCGCATCGGCGCCGATTTCCCGCCCGGTCCAGCGCACCGGGGCGGGGCCGCCATCCACGCGCGGCACCACGCCGGGGTGCAGGGTCCGGCCGATCAGCGGGTCCTCCACCTCCACCACCATGCCGCGATGGCGGAACTGCGGGTCGGCGGCGATATCGGCGGTGGTGTAGGAGCGGGTCGAGGGGATGTCGGCCGCCAGCAGCACCGCCTCCAGCGCCGCGGCATCGTGCCCGGCCGTCCATTCCCCGATGATCGCGTCCAGCACGCGGGCGTTGGCGACGCGCGACTGGTTGCCGAGGAAGCGCGGGTCCTCCGCCAGCTCCGGCTGTCCCATGGCGGCGGCCAGACGGCGGAACAGCGGGTCGGAGTTCGCCGCGATCAGCACCCAGATGCCGTCGCGCGAGCGATAGGCGTTGGACGGCGCGGCGGTGGCGATGGCGCCGCCCGCCGGCTGCCGTACCGTGCCCAGCGTGCCGTATTCCGGCAGGCTGCCCTCCAGCAGGCTCAGCACCGACTCCGTCAGCGCCACGTCGATGCTGGCGCCCTTCGCGCCCTGCCCTGCCGCGGCGGTCCGCTCGCGCCGCCACAGCGCGGCGACCACGCCCAGCGCCGCGTAGATCCCGGCGACCGAATCCCCCAGGCTGACCCCCACCCGCACCGGCGGCAGGTCCGATGTGCCGGGGGCGTGGTCCGTCAGGTGGCGGATGCCGCCGATCGCCTCGCCGATCACCCCGAAGGCGGCGCGGTCGCGATACGGCCCGTCCTGGCCATAGCCGGAGACATGCGCCACCACGAGGTCCGGCCGCACCGCGCGCAGCGCCTCCGGCCCCAGCCCCAGCTTCGTCAGGTGGCCGGGGCGGAAGTTCTCCACCACCGCGTCGCAATGGCGCACGAGGTCCAGCACGACGGCCTTCGCCTCGGGCCGCTTCAGGTCCAGGGCGAGGCTGCGCTTGTTGCGGCCATGCACGCTCCACCATGGCGCGTGCCCCTGCACCTTGGCCCCCCATTGCCGCACCGGGTCGCCCCCGGGCGGCTCCACCTTGATCACCTCGGCGCCCAGATCGGCCAGCAGCCGGGTGGCGAAGGGGGCGGCGATGAAATGCCCCAGCTCCAGCACCCGCAGCCCCTCCAGGGGCCCCACCGATCCCGCCGCGTCCGTCCCGTCTGTCATGCCTACTCCGCCTGGGCTACTCCGCCCGGATATCCGCCGCGCGCACCACGCGCGTCCACTCGTCCAGCTCCCGCTCCACGCGGCGCGACAGCTCGGCCGGCTCCATGTCGCGCACCAGCGCGCCCTGCTCCTCCGCCTTGCGCTTGAACTCCGGCGTCGCGACCACGGCGCGCACCGCCCCGCCCAGCCGCTCCAGCACCGGCCCCGGGGTGCCGGCGGGGGCGAAGACGGCGAACCAGGCGATGATGGTCAGGTCCGGCAGCCCGGATTCCGCCAGCGTCGGCACCTCCGGCAAGGCGGGATGGCGCGTGTCGGAGGTGATGGCCAGCGCCCGCAGCGAGCCATCGCGCACGAAGGGCATCAGCGGCGGCGGGGTGGTCATGAACAGCTCCACCCGGCCGGCGAGCAGGTCCTGGGTCACCGGCCCGGTGCCGCGATAGGGGACGTGGACGAGGTCGATCCCCGCGCGCTGCTTCAGCAGCTCCGTCCCCAGGTGCTGCATCGAGCCGTTGCCGGAGGAGGCGTAGTTCAGCTTGCCCGGATGGGCCTTGGCATAGGCGATCAGCTCGGCCAGCGTCCGCGCCGGCACGCGCGGGTTGGCGAAGAGGACCTGCGGGCTGTCCATCAGCAGCCCGACCGGGGCGAAGTCGCGCTTCACGTCGTAGCCCAGGTTCGGCACCACCGCCGGCGAGCCGACATGGTAGCCGGAATACTGCACCAGCAGGGTCAGCCCGTCCGGCTTCGCCCGCGCCACATGCCCGGTGCCGAGCGCCCCGTTGGCCCCGGCGCGGTTCTCCACCACCACCGGCTGGCCCAGGCGCTGGGACAGGGGCTCGGCCAGCAGCCGGGCCGCGAAGTCCGTGGTACCGGCCGGGGCGGTGGGCACGATCAGGGTGACGGGGCCGGCCCCCTGCGCCGCGGCGCGCCGGAGGGGCGCAGGGGCGAGGAGGGCCGGCAGCAGGGCGGCCAGCGGCCGGCGGCGGAGGGACATGGACGGGTCTCCCGGGCGGGTTGCCGGACCTTGCGGCCGGCGGCTTGGCGCCAGGATGGCGCAAGGCGGCGGCGGGGGCCATGCCGGGCGCGGCATGGCCCGGCGCCCGGGCAGACCCTCACGCCCGCCAAGCCCGGCGCCGGCCCCCATCCCCGCTCTGGCCCGCGGGGCGGGCATCCGTTATGGGGCAATCCGCGTCCCCGATTTCCGATTGCGGCCCGTCCCGTGCAGAACATGACCACACCCGGCACGGCCGGTGCGCGCGCCTCCGGGGCGGATGGCTCCCAGGCCCCCCGCGCCGCGCCGCGCGTCGCGGTGCTGATCCCCTGCTACAACGAGGTCGTGGCCATCCCGAAGGTCGTCGCGGATTTCCGCCGCGCCCTGCCGCAGGCATCCCTGCACGTCTACGACAACAACTCGCGCGACGGCACGGCGGAGGCGGCGCGGGCCGCGGGGGCCATCGTCCGGCGCGAGGCGCTGCAGGGCAAGGGCCACGTCATCCGCCGCATGTTCGCCGACGTGGAGGCGGACATCTACGTGCTGGTGGATGGCGACGACACCTACGACGCGGCGGATGCGCCGCGCATGGTCGCGCTGCTGCAGGAGGAGCAGCTGGACATGGTCAATGGCGTGCGCGTCACCGAGATCCAGGCCGCCTACCGCCCGGGCCACCGCCTCGGCAACGCGCTGCTGACCGGGATCGTCGCGCACATCTTCGGCAACCGCGTCAGCGACATGCTCTCCGGCTACCGCGTCTTCTCCCGCCGCTTCGTGAAGTCCTTCCCCGCCCTGGCCGCCGGCTTCGAGACGGAGACGGAGTTCACCGTGCATGCGCTGGAGCTGCGCATGGCCGTGGGCGAGGTGCCGACCGCCTATCGCGACCGCCCCGCGGGCTCCGCCTCCAAGCTGCGGACCTATGCGGACGGGCTGCGCATCCTGCGGACCATCATGGTGCTGGTGAAGGAGGAACGGCCGCTGCAGTTCTTCTTCGCCATGGGCGGGGGGCTGATGCTTCTCGCGCTGGCCATCGGTATCCCCGTGGTGCTGGAGTTCCTGCGCAGCGGCCTGGTGCCGCGACTGCCCAGCGCCGTGCTCTCCGCCTCGGTGATGCTGCTGGCCTTCCTGTCCTTCACCTGCGGCCTGATCCTCGACTCCGTGGCGCGGGGACGAAAGGAGATGAAGCGGCTGGCCTACCTCGCCGTGCCGGGCGTGCCGGCCGGCCAGGGCTGATGCCCGTCCGTGGGGGCCGGAATGCCCCGCCGCCTCCCCCGGCTTCCGCCAGGCCACGCCGGCCGGGTCGGATCATACGGCCGGTGGTCACGCCCGGCTGTCGCGCCCGGTGCTCCGGCGTCGGACCGGGTGGAGGCTCCGCCTCCCCCCGCACCCCCCTCCGCCGGGGCCACAAGCGGGCCCCGGTCCCCGCTGGGAGTCTGGTGCTGCGCGGCTGCCGGTAGCCTCCGGGCTGAACCCTGACGGAACGCGGACAGACGGGACTCCGAAGAAGCTCAGAAGGCGTCAGCGAGGGCGGCGGCCGGTCCCGCCGAGGAGCCATGCTCCTCGGCGCATTGACCCCGTCACAGTCATCCGCGCGGCAGCGCCCTTCGGGTCCAGGGCCCGCAGGGTCCTGGCGGAGTGGGGGTACGGGGGCGAGGCAGCGCCTTGCCCCCGGGCCACGGGCACCAGTCCGGCAGACGTCAGCGCATCACGCCAAGCGTATCAGCCCTCGGGATCGCAGAGCGCGGCCAGCCGCCGCTTCAGGGCGCGCTCATGCCGGGCGATCCATGTCTCGTCGGCGACATCCAGTGCCTGGTTGATCAGCTCGACGCAGCGCTCCCAGGAGAAGTTCCGCGTCACGAAATCGTAGCCCTCCTGCTGCAAGGCGTCCCAGAGGGCCGCATCCTTGTAGAGTCGCGCGACCTGCCGGGCGAAATCCCCGGCCTCGTCGGCGATGAGGGTCTCCCGCCCGCTGGTCAGCCCCATCCCCTCCGCGGCGATGGAGGTGATGACGGAGGGCGTGCCGCGCCGCAGGGTCTCGATGACCTTGCCCTTGATGCCCGCCCCGTAGCGCAGGGGCGCGACGAAGACGCGCGTGGCGTCGAAATACGGCTCCAGCTCGTCGGCATAGCCGACCACCACGATGCGTTCGCCGGCCATCGCCTGGATGGACGGCGGCGCCCCGGCCCCCACGATGACCAGCCGCGCCTCCGGCGGCAGCTGCGGCAGCAGCAGCGGCCAGATCTCGCCGACGAGGTACTCCACCGCGTCGACGTTCGGCACGTGCGCGAAGCCGCCCAGGAACATGATGTCGTGCCGGTCCGCGCGGCCGGAGCGCGTGGGGCTCAGCTCCGTGATCCAGGGGATCTCGACGATGTTGTCGACGGCCACCTCCTGCTTGATGATGGCCGTCTCCACCGGGGTATGGACGATCGTGCAGTCCACCTGGGCGATCAGCTCCAGCTCGGCGATCTTCGTCATCATGGCGGCGGCGCGGCCGCTGCGCCGCCGCCGCAGCCGGGCCTCGCGCTCCTGCCGGAGGTAGTGCAGGTCGACGTTGTTGAAGAGGATGCGGGCCTGGGGCAGCTCCCGCCGCAACGTGCCGTAGACCTGCTCGAGCACGTTGAAGCGGAAGGCGAAGACGATGTCGAAGGCCCCGTGGAAGGCGAGCGCCTCGTCGATGTTGCGGGCGAAGGGGCTGTGGATGCACTCGATCCCCTCGCGCTGGAGCGCGGCCGTGTAGTCCGGGTCGGGGAGGTAGTTGTGCTGCGGCACGAAGGCGACCTGGTAGCCGAGGCTCTGCAGGACACGCAGCATGCCGACCATCACCACGGAGCCGGCGTCACGGTCCGGCGTCGGCGTGATCGCGTCCAGCGCCAGCAGCCGCTCCTGCGCGTACCGCCCGGCCTCGGTATCCGGATTGCCGCCGCTCGGCCCATGGGTCGCGAGGACAGGCTTCCAGCGCCCGGCGAAGCGCTCCATCTCCGCCGCCTGCCGGGCCTCGCCATCCGCCGGGGCGTCGCGCCCATGCGGTTGGCCCCCGTAGTGCAGCACGGCGGCCAGGGGCTGCATCCACACCTCGTATCCCGCCTCCTGCAGCCGGAAGGCCAGGTCGGCATCCTCGCGCCGGGCTGGGGCGAAGGTGCCGTCGAACCCGCCCACGCGCCGCCAGGCCTCCGCCGGGACGGCGATGGCCGCGCCGGAGCAGTAGTCGGCCCGGCGTGCGAAGGAATACTTCGGATTGTCCGGATCCTGGCCCTGCCCGTATGGCTGGGCGTCGCCGTTGCGCCAGAGGATGCCTCCCGCCTCCTGCAGGGTCAGGCCCTCGTTCAGCAGCTTCGACCCGACCAGCCCGGCGCGGCGGAAGAGGCGGAAGCTGCCGATCAGCTCGTCCAGCCAGCCATCGGCGACGCGGGTGTCGCTGTGCAGGAAGACGAGGATGCGGCCCCGGGCGACGGCCGCCCCGCCGTTGCAGGCTTCGCCGAACCCGCCATGCCTGTCCTGGCGGAGGTAGCGGATCCAGGGGATCGTGCCGAGGCTTTCCGTCCGCATCTCCGCCGGCGGGGTGCCGTCGACGACGATGATCTCCGCCGGGTGCCGCGAGCGGTGGCCGGCCAGGCTGTCCAGGCAGTTCAGCACGGAGGGGAGCCGGCCGTGGACGGGGATGATGATCGACACCTCCGGCTCCAGCCGGTCCAGCGGGATCGCCGGGCTGCGGGCGATCAGGTCATCGACGGCCGCCCCGGCCCCCTCCCCCGGCGGCACGCCGCGGCGCCCGGAGAGGCCGAAGCGCCGGAAGAAGGCGCGCCCCTGCACCACCTCCCGCATCACGGCATTCGTCGTGGCCGAACGCCCGTTCTGCGGGGGCGCCAGCCTCCGGTCCTCCGCCATGCCGCAGAGGACGTAGTGCGTCAGCGGCTCGAAGCCCGCGGCGGCGACGTCCGGATTGGCGGCAAGGTAGGCCAGCGGATCGAAGGAGGGGTTGGGTCGGCGGCCCTCCAGATGGCCATGGGACAGGTAGTGCTCCAGCGGGTCCAGCTGGTTCGCGTCGATGTCGGGATAGACCGCGCGGTAGTACTCCACGTCGAACAGGCCGCTGGCGTTGATGGCCGCATGGGGGTCGGGCATCGGCGCAGGCTCCGGCACCTCCGCTTCCGGCACCGGCTCGGGGACGGGCGGCGCGGGCGGAAGGGCTGGCGATCCGCGGCCGTGGCAGATCCGGCGGAGAACCCGGGACAGCAACATGCGGGCGCTCCGTCAGGCCGTCTCGTCGGGCGCCGGCGACGCCGCGGCCGTGGCCTGGCGGCGCTTGGCCCCCCACCCCCTCAGCCGGGCGATGGTCCGGCCCCGGTCCTTCTCCCGGCCCGGCGACACGAGGAACGGCGATTCAGGACCGCCCGGCGCTATCGTCGTCATAGGCATTCCGTTACCACCTTGGAGAGGGGTGAGGCACCGCGCGCGATCCGCCCCGGCCGAGACCGGTTCTACCGGATGCTGCGTTGCAGGGCGACCGGCCGCCCGCGGAAAGCCTCGCCGACGCGGCGGCCGGAGCCGGACATTGCCGCGGACCGGCCCGCGGCCTTCCGGGCAGTTCCCTGTCTTCAGGCATGAAGCCGAGTGCCGGCGTCAGGCCGGCCGTCCCCCGGACGCCGCGGCCCCTCGCCGGCCCGGCACCGGCACGGCTCAGCGCTCCAGCAGCGCCCGCGCCTGCGCCGCATCGGCGGCAATGGCCGCCTTCAGCTCCTCCAGCCCGGAGAAGGTCGCATCCGGCCGCAGGAAGGAAAGCAGCCGGACCCGGATCTCCTGTCCGTAGAGGTCGCCGGACCAGTCGAAGAGATGGACCTCCAGCCGGGTCTGCGGGTCGCCCCCCAGGGTGGGGCGGCGGCCGATATTGGCCACGCCCCGGGCCTCGCCCCCGTCGGGCAGGCGGATGGTCACGGCATAGACCCCGCGCGCCGGCTCCAGGTGCCGCCCCAGCCACAGGTTCGCGGTCGGCCAGCCCAGCACCCGGCCGAGCTTGTCGCCATGCACCACCTCGCCCCGGATCTCCCAGGGCCGGCCCAGGTCGCGCGCCGCCCGCTCCGGGTAGCCATCCTGCAGGGCGCGGCGAATCCGGGTGGAGGAGATCGTCCCCTCCGCATCCGCGACGGCGGGGACGATGCTCAGCCCGATCCCCCGCGCCTCGGCCAGCCGCGCCAGCACCGCCACGTCGCCGCCGCGCCGGTGGCCGAAGGCGAAGTCGGCGCCGCAGGCCAGGTGCCGCGCGCCGATCCCCCGGTGCAGCACCGCCTCCACGAACTCCTCCGCCGGCATCGCCGCCAGCTCCGCCCCGAAGGGCAGCGCGTAGACGAGGGCGCAGCCCGCCTCGGCCAGCGCCTCCCGCTTGGCCGGGAAGGGGGTGAGCCGGAAGGGCGGGTCGTCCGGACGGAAATGCTCGCGTGGATGCGGCTCGAAGGTCAGGGCGGCGAGCGGCAGGTCGGGCCGCGCCGCATGGGCGGCGCGCAGCACGGCGCGATGGCCGTGGTGCACCCCGTCGAGATTGCCCAGCGCCACCGTGGCGCCGCGCTGCCCGGGGGGGAGGTCGCGCCAGCTCCCGACCGCGAGGCCCGCGGCCGGCAGCGGTCCGGGGGGCAGGAGGCCGCTCATGTCGGAATCGTCATGGGGCGATCAGGCCTGGGCCGGGCTTTCGATCCACTTCGTCACCGGTGGCGGGCGGAAGGCGGCCAGCATGTCCAGCGCCTGCCCGGGGTCCTCCGCCCGCATCGCCAGCAGCCGGTGCTCGGGCTTCAGGAAGCCCTCCCGCTGCATCGCGTCCAGCGTCCGCAGCAGCCCGTCCCAGTAGCCCGCGATGTCCAGGAAGACGGCGCCCTTCTCGTGCAGGCCGAGCTGCGACCAGGTCAGCACCTCGAACACCTCCTCCAGCGTGCCGAAGCCCCCGGGGAGGATCACGAAGCCGTCCGACAGCTCCGCCATCATCGCCTTGCGCTCGTGCATCGACTGGACGACGTGCAGCCGGGTGACCGAGCCATGCCCGACCTCGCGCTGCATCAGCGCCTCGGGGATGATGCCGTCCACCTCCGCCCCCGCAGCCAGGGCGGCGTCGGCCACGAGGCCCATCAGCCCGACCTTGCCGCCGCCATAGACCAGCCCCATCCCGCGTGCGGCGATGGCCTGGCCCAGGGCACGGGCGGCCTCGGCATATTCGGCGCGGTTGCCGGCATTGGCACCGCAGAAGACACAGATCCGTTCCATGGTCATGGCCCTGATGTAGCCTTCCGCCGGATCGCGCGCGAGGGCCGGGGCCGCACCGCCCATCGGGATGGGGGCAAGCCCCGCCACCGGCGCGGGCATTAAGTCTCCATCATGTCCTTTCCGCGGGCAGCGGGAGGCTGTTAGGCTCGCCGGAAGGACGCGGTGAACCGCGCCGGGGCCCGCTCACCGGGCCGTGAGGAAGCGTACAGGAGCATCACGCATGCAGCGGCGCACGTTCATCGCCCTTCCCGCGGCCGCCGTCCTGGCGGCCCCGCACGTCGCACGGGCCCAGGCCAAGCGGCAACTCGTCTTCGTGGTCAACGTCTCGGCCGATTTCTGGACCATCTGCCGGCGCGGGGTGGAGAAGGCCAACCGCGAACACCCCGACTACGACATGTCGCTCCTCGTCCCCGGCCAGGCCAGCGCGGCCGAGCAGCGGCGCATCATCGACGAGCTGCTGGCGCGCAAGGTCGCGGGCATCGCCATCTCGCCGATCGACCCCGCCTCCTCGACCGAGGTGCTGAACCGCGCCGCCTCCCAGGCGGTGCTCTTCACCTCCGACAGCGACGCGCCGCAGAGCAACCGGCTGGTCTATATCGGGACCGACAACGTCGCGGCCGGGCGCGAGGCCGGCGCCCAGATGAAGCGCGCCCTGCCCGAGGGCGGCAAGGCGCTGCTCTTCGTCGGCACCATGGACGCGGCCAACGCGCGGGAGCGCGTGCAGGGCATCCGCGAGGCGCTGGCCGGCTCGAACATCGAGATCGCCGACATCCGCACCGACGAATCCGACATCGCCCGCGCCAAGCGCAACGTCGAGGACGCGCTGACCCGCTCGCCCGACGTGAAGCTGCTGGTCGGGCTCTGGGCCTACAACACGCCGCAGATCGTCCAGGCGGTGAAGGCCGCCGGCAAGGAGGGCAGCGTCAAGGTGGTGGGCTTCGACGAGGACGGGCTGACCCTGCGCGGCGTGGCCGAGGGCGTCGTCACCTCCACCGTGGTGCAGCAGCCCTTCGAGTTCGGCTACCAGTCGATGATCGGCATGGTGAAGGTGCTGAACGGCGACAGGTCCTTCATCCCCGCCAACAAGCAGATCATCATCCCCACCCGGATCATCGACAAGGCGAACGTGGCCGACTTCCAGGGCCAGATGCGGCAACTCCTCTCGGGACGCTGATCGCCACCATGGACGGGCCCTCCCCGGCCCGCCCCTCCCCTGCTGCGGTGGGACCGGCTCCGGCGGGCCCTCTGCTGGAGCTGGAGGGAATCCGGAAGTCCTACCCCGGCGTGCGCGCGCTGGACGGGGTGGGGCTGACCCTGGCCGCCGGCGAGGTCGTGGCGCTGCTGGGCGAGAACGGTGCCGGCAAGTCCACCCTGATGAAGGTGCTGGGCGGCGTGGTCGCGCCCGATGCGGGGGTGATCCGCATCGGCGGCCGCGAGCACGCCGCGCTGACGGTGGCGGCGGCGCAGCGCGCCGGCATCGCCTTCGTCCATCAGGAGCTGAACCTCTTCGACAACCTCGACGTGGCGGCGAACGTGCTGTTCGGGCGGGAGCCGCTGCGCGGCGGCCCGTTGCGCCTCATCGACCGGGGGGCGATGCGGGAGACGGTGGCGCCGCTGCTGCGCCGGCTCGGCGCCGATTTCGGTCCCGACGCGCCGGTCGCCGCCCTCTCCATCGCCCAGCGCCAGCTCGTCGAGATCGCCAAGGCCCTGGCCGCGGACGCGCGGGTGCTGATACTGGACGAGCCCACCTCCTCCCTGACGCTGAGCGAGACGGACCGCCTCCTCACCCTGGTCGGCGAGCTGCGCGCGGCGGGGACGGGCATCGTCTACATCACCCACCGGCTGGGCGAGGTGGTGCGCTGCGCCGACCGCGTGGTCTGCCTGCGCGACGGGCGGCTGGCGGGCACGCTGGCGCGGGAGGAGATCGACCACGCGGCGATGATCCGGCTGATGATCGGCCGCGACCTGCGCTCGCTCTACATCCCGCCGGGACGCGCCCCCGGCGAGGGTGGGCTGGTGCTGGAAGGGCTGGTCACGCCCTTCTTCCCCGATCGCGCCATCGACCTGCATGCGCGTCCGGGCGAGATCCTGGGTCTCGCCGGGCTGGTGGGGTCGGGGCGGACCTCGCTCGCCCGCACCGTCTTCGGGGTGGACCCGGCGCTGGCCGGCGCCATCCGGCTGGACGGCAAGGCGCTTCCCATCCGCAGCCCGCGCGACGCCATCGCCGCCGGGGTCTATCTGGCGCCCGAGGATCGCAAGCGCGCCGGACTGGTGCTGGAGATGCCCGTGCGGGACAACGTCACCCTCGCCGGCCTGCCCTTCTATGCGAGGCTGGGGCTGGTGGACCGGGGGCGGGAGACGGCGGCGGCCGAGGAACAGCGCCGGTCCCTGCGCATCAAGGTGCCGGAGGTGGCGACGCGGGCGGGCGCGCTCTCGGGCGGCAACCAGCAGAAGGTCGTGCTGGGCAAGTGGCTCAGCATGGCACCGCGGGCGATCCTGTTCGACGAGCCGACGCGCGGCATCGACGTGGGCGCGCGCGGCGAGATCTACGCGCTGATGCGCGGCCTCGCCGACCGGGGCGTGGTGGTGCTGATGATCTCCTCCGACATGGAGGAGGTGATCGGCGTCAGCGACCGCATCGCCGTGATGCATGAGGGGCGCGTCAGCGGCACGCTGGAGCGGCCGCAATTCAGCGAGGCCGCCGTGCTGCGCCTCGCCATCGGCCAGCACGAGAGCGAAGCCAGGGATCCGGTGCACGCATGAGCAAGAAGGAACTGGTGCTGGCGGTGCTGCTGGTGGTGATCGGCGGCATCACGGCGGCGCTGAACCCGCTCTTCCTGTCCAGCACGAACCTGCTGAACATGGCCAACCTGATCGGGCTGTTCGGCATCTTCTCGATCGGCCAGGGGCTGATCATCATCACCGGCGGCATCGACCTGTCCGTGGGCTCGATGTTCGCCCTGCTCGGCATCATCCTCGTCGACCTGCTGGCGAATTACGAGGTCGCCTGGCCGCTGGCGGTGCTGGCCGTCCTCGCCGCCGGGCTGCTGCTGGGGCTGCTGCACGGCTTGCTGGTGACGCGGATGAAGCTGCAGCCCTTCGTGGTCACGCTCTGCGGACTGCTGATCTACCGCGGCGCCGCGCGCTACTACTCGAACGACGGCACGATGGGCTTCGGCTACGCCACGGGGATCGACACGCTGACCTGGCTGGCGGCGGGGCGCTCCTTCGGCATCCCCAACCCCTTCCTCATCCTCATCGTGGTCTCCCTGGTCATGGCGGTGGTGCTGCACCGCTCCGTCTTCGGGCGCTACCTCTACGCCGTGGGGCGCAACGAGGAGGCGGCGCGGCATTCGGGCATCGACACGGACCGGGTGATCACCGGCGCCTATGTGGTGGGCGGGCTGCTGGCCGGGCTCTCCACCGTGCTGCTGGTCTTCTACACCTCCTCCGTCTCGCCCTCCTCCTTCGGCAATTTCTACGAGCTCTACGCCATCGCGGCGGCGGTGCTGGGCGGCTGTTCCCTGCGCGGGGGCGAGGGGTCGATCCTGGGCATCGTGCTGGGCACGGTGCTGCTCCAGATCCTGCAGAACCTGGTGAACATCCTGGGCATCCCCTCCTCGCTGAACTTCGCGGTGATGGGCAGCGTCATCCTGCTCGGCGCCATCGCCGACCAGCAGATCTCCCGGCGGCGGCAGGCGTCGCTGGCCGGGACCGCGCCGAAGCTCGCGGGGGTGCCGGCGGAGTAGCGGCGCATCGGCCCGGCCGCTTGATTCAGGTCAAGGCGGCGGGCGGAAAGCGGAGCTCTCCTGTCCTCATCGGGGCGGCCATCGGGGTTTGCCCCGGAAAGGAGTCCGGCGCAGGCGCCGGGACAGCGGCCATGTCCGACATCGCCCTCCATGCCAATGCCGTCCAGGCCCGGGCCCAGGCACGGCCGGGAGTCCCGGCCATGACCATGCTCCGGGTCCTGCTCGGCCTGTTCTACCTGCCGCACTTCTATTCCAAGGTGGTGGGCTTCGAGAGCACCAGCGTCTTCTTCGCCAAGGCCGGCTTCCATCCGCCCGGGTTCTTCGTCGCCTTCTCGGCGGCGGCGGAGCTGGCGGTGGCCGTGGCGCTCATCCTCGGCCTCTTCACCCGCTACGCGGCGCTGGTCTCCTTCGTCCTGATGGTCGTGGCGGCCTATGCGATCATCCAGGTCAAGGGCCTCGGCTGGTACTGGTCGGGCGGCGGCATCGAGTACCTGGTGATGTGGGGGCTCGCCTCGCTCGTGGTCTTCGTCCACGCCTGGCGCGAGGAACCGGGGCTGCTCGGCTTCGGCCGGAACATCCGGCTCTGAGGCACCGTGCCGCGGAGGCCATCGCCTCCGTGGCACGCGGAACCCCCGGCGGGCCTCCCGCCGGGGGTTCCGCCATGCCCGGGATGGCCCGGGTCAGTCCACGCCGTGGCCCCAGCTCGCCAGCACCATCCCGCGGACGGCATGCAGGTCGCCGGCGACGTGCCGGCACAACCCGCGCATCTCCTCCGTCGCCTCCAGCAGGTCGGGAACCATCACCGTCATCATCCCGGCCGAGGCAGCGGAGCGCACCCCGTTATGGGAATCCTCCAGCGCCAGGCAACGCTCCGGCGCCAGGCCCAGCCGGGCGGCGGCGGCCAGGAAGGGGTCGGGCGCCGGCTTGCTCCGGGCATAGTCGCCCTGGGCGACCACCGCGTGGAAGCGCCCCGTCAGCCCGTGCGCGGCCAGATGGTGCGAGACGCTGGCATGGCGGGAGGAGGTGGCGATGGCGCGCGGCAGGCCGAGCGCATCCAGCGTGTCCAGCAGCTCCACCACCCCGGCCTTGAGGCAGAGGCCGGTCTCCAGCAGCGCCTCGAACCGCCCGGTCCAGACGGTGCGGAAGGCCGCGACCGCCGCCTCCGACCCCAGATGGGCCACGAGCTGGCCCTGGATCACCGGCCAGGGGCAGCCCAGCATGGCGCGGTGGACCTCGTCCGTCATCGGGTGCCCCATCTCCTCGGCGGCGGCGAAGAGGGAGGCGCGGTAGAGCGTCTCCGTGTCGAACAGCAGGCCGTCCATGTCGAAGACGACCGCCTCGGGCCGTTGCGGGAGCGGCATGGGCGAGAGGGGCATGGGCGGGGTGATAGCGCCGGCCGCGCCCGGCCGGGAGCGGGAAGCGGGCATGGCCGCCCTGCCCCGTGCCGTGCCGGGCCGGGCCGCCCGATGGACAGGCGGCGCCCGCGGCGCGACACCGGGGTACAGGACGTGACGGAGGCGCACCCCATGACGGCGACGGAGATCGGCACCAGCGAGCGGCTGCTGGCGGAGCTGAAGAGCTGGGTGGAGATCGAGACCCCCACCACCGATGCGGCGGCGGTGAACCGGCTGCTGGACCTGGCGCAATCGGGCCTGGCGGAGGCCGGCGCCGCCCTCACCCGCATCCCCGGGCGCGACGGCTATGGCGACACGCTGATCGCCCGCACCCCCGGCGAGGGCAAGCCGGTGGTGATCTCCGGCCACCTCGACACGGTCTGGGACCACGGCACGCTGGCGGGGCCGATGCCCTGGAAGGTCGAGGGCGACAAGGCGCACGGGCCGGGCATCTACGACATGAAGTCCGGCTCCTTCCTGGCCTTCCACGCGGTGCGCGAGATCCTGCGCCAGAAGGTGAAGACCCGCCGGCCCATCGTGCTGCTGCTGACGCCGGACGAGGAGGTGGGCTCCCCCACCTCGCGCGAGCCGATCGAGCAGGCGGCGGCCGAGGCCATCGCCGTGCTGATCCCCGAGCCGGCGGGCGCGCCGCAGGGCGCCTGCGTCACCGCGCGCAAGGGGGTGGGGCGCTTCGTGGTGCGGATCGACGGCGTCTCCGCCCATGCCGGCGGCAACTGGACCGACGGGCGCAGCGCGGTGGTGGCGCTGGCGGGGCTGATCCAGACGGTCCACGGGATGACCGACCTGCCGCGCGGGGTCACCACCAACGTCGCCCCCGTCTGGGGCGGCACGCGGCCCAACGTCGTCCCGCCCGAGGCGGGGTGCGAGATCGACCTGCGGGTCTCCTCCATCGAGGACGGGCTGGCGATGGAGGCGGCCATCCTCGGCCTCGCGGGCGAGCGGGACGGCATCCGCATCGCCGTGACCGGTGGCATGAACCGCCCGCCGATGGTGGAGACGCCGGAGACGCTGCAGCTCTACGCCCTCGCCCGGGATCTCGCGAAGGAGGCGGGCTACGACCTGCCGAAGCAGCATCGCGGCGGCGGGTCGGACGGCAACTTCACCGCGGCGCTGGGCATCCCCACGCTGGACGGGCTGGGCTGCACCGGGGCCGGGGCGCATGCGCCCTTCGAGCACATCCTGTGGCGCGACCTGGCGCCGCGCGGCCGGGTGATCGCGGGGCTGCTGGAGACGCTGTGACGCGGGGCGCGGCCGGCGCTAGGCTGGCGGCCGGAGGCCGGGGCCAGGGCCCTCCCCCGGCCGGAAGGAGGACCATGCCATGGACCCCGCCATCCGCGGCTTCCACGACCCGGCCAGCGGCACCGTCACCTACCTCGCCTGGTGCCCCGCGACGAAGCAGGCCGCCATCATCGACCCGGTGCTGGACTATGACCACAGGACCGGGGAGGCCGGGACGGATTCCGCCGCCGCCGTGCTGGGGGCGGCGCGGGCCGAGGGGCTGACGGTCGCGCGCATCCTGGAAACCCACGTCCATGCCGACCACCTGACCGCCGCCCCCTGGATCAAGGCCCGCACGGGGGCGCGCATCGGCATCGGCGCGCATATCCGCGACGTGCAGCGCATCTTCCGGCCGATCTTCGGGCTGAACGACATCCCCGCCGGCGGCGACTTCGACGAGCTGTACGAGGATGGCGACCGCTTCCCCCTGGGCAAGCTGACGGTCGAGGTGCTGCACGTCCCCGGCCATACCCCCGCCTGCATCGCCTATCGCATCGGCGACACCTGCTTCGTCGGCGATACGCTGTTCATGCCCGATGCCGGCACGGCCCGCGCCGATTTCCCGGGCGGCGACGCACGGACGCTGTACCGCTCCATCCGCCGGCTGCTCGACCTGCCGCCGGAGACGCGGCTGTTCATCTGCCACGACTACAAGGCGCCGGGACGCGACGCCGTGGCCTGGGAGACGACGGTCGCCGAGGAGCGCGCCCGCAACCCCCATGTCCGCGACGGCATGACCGAGGAAGAGTACGTCGCCCTGCGCCAGGCACGGGATGCCACGCTGGCACCGCCGGTGCTGCTGCTGCCCTCGATCCAGGTGAACATGCAGGCGGGACGCTTCCCGGAGGCGGAGGCCAACGGCGTCCGCTATCTGCGCATCCCGGTCACGCTGCGCGAGCGCGCCTGAGCGGCGCTCAGCCCGCCGCCTTCCCGCCCCTCTCCCGTCGCTTCGCCGTGCCCCGGCCGGGCGCGGGCTCGGCACCCGGGCGCCGCCGGCGGGCCGCCGCCCGGCCGGCCGCCGCGACGGGGGGGCGGGAGCGGAAGGCGTCCAGCGCCCCGGTCTCCAGCACCTGGGCGACGCAGCCATGGATATGGTCCGCCAGCAGGCTCCGGGCGGCGGCGACGTCCCGCGCCAGGGCGGCGTCGAGCAGCCGGCGGTGCTCCTCCGCCGCCACGGCGCCGCGGAAGACGGCCGCGACCATCTGGTAGCGGAGGTAGCGGTCGTAGATCGCCGCATGCGCCTGCAGCAGCACCTGCGAGCCGCAGGCCGCCACCAGCGCGTGGTGGAACTCCCAGTCGTAGCGCTTCCAGCGTTCCGCCTCGCTGGCCTCGCCGGCGAGCAGCAGCCGCTCCATCGCCGCCAGCCGGTGGTGCGCGGCGACCACGCCGCTCTCCCATTCCAGCCCGCCTGCGGCGAAGGACTGCTCCAGCGCATGCGTCTCCAGCAGCAGGCGCAGGGCCGCGATCTCGCGCAGCTCGGCGGCGGAGACCGGGGCGACCTCGAAGCCGCGCTGGCCCTCGGCCGTCACCAGCCCCTCCGAGGAGAGGCGGCTCAGCAGCTCGCGCAGGGTGCTGACCCCCGCCCCGTAGGCGGCGCGCATCCCCTCCAGCCCCAGGCGCTGGCCGGGCGCGAGGCGCCCGAAGACGATGTCCGCCCTGATCCGGCGATAGGCGACCTCGCCGACCGAAACCTCCTCCACGCCGCCTCCTGTCGAATGCGCGCCGGTCCGGGACCGGCCTGGCGACCATGCCCGGAAACGCCGTGCCATGGCAGTCCCCGGAAACGCCGCCGAATTCCATTATATCACATGAACGTCGAATCATCTGTTGATTGTCGTTCCATCGCATGACAACTTGCCGCCCGACGGCCGCGAAGGGTCGCGGCGGGAGGAGACGGGGTGCGCAGCATGCGAGCCGAACGACGCGGCGGGACGGGCCGGTGAGCCGGGTGATCCACGTCCTGAACGGGCCGAACCTGAACCGGCTGGGCAAGCGCGAGCCGGAGATCTACGGCCGCACCACCCTGGCCGAGGTCGAGGCGCTGTGCCGCGAGGCGGCCGGCGGGGCGGACGTCGTCTTCCGCCAGACCAACTACGAGGGGCAGCTCGTGGAGTGGATCCACGACGCGATCGACGCCCCGGCGGATGGCATCGTCATCAACCCGGCGGGCCTGACCTTCACCTCCGTCCCGGTGATCGATGCGCTGAAGATGTTCCCCGGGCCGGTGGTGGAGCTGCACATCACCAACATCCACAAGCGCGAGGCGATCTATCACCGCTCGCTCGTCTCCACCGTCGCCACCGCCGTGATCGCGGGGCTGGGGGCGAAGGGCTACGCGACCGCCATGCGCGCGGTGCAGGACCTGCTCGCCTGACAACGGGCGAGCCCGGCAACGAAACACGAGGACAACGTCGATGAACGATCTTTCCCGCCGCACCCTGCTGCGCGGCACCGCCGCGCTCGGCCTGGGCGCCGCCGCCCCGACGCTGCTGCGGCCGGCCCTGGCGCAGCAGCCCGCCTATCCGACCCGGCCGGTGACCATCATCGTGCCCTTCGCGCCCGGCGGCTCCACCGACTTCGTCGCGCGGCTGCTGGCGCAGCAGCTCGCCGCCAGCCTCGGCGGCTCCTTCGTGGTGGAGAACCGGGCGGGGGCCAGCGGCACGGTCGGGCACGGCGCAGTGGCCCGGGCGCGGCCGGATGGCTACACGCTGGACGTGGCGCCGACGGGCACCTTCGCCATCGCGCCCACCCTGTTCAGCCCCCTGCCCTACGACAACGACAAGGCCTTCACGCCGATCAGCCTGCTGGCCGGCAACGCCATGTTCGTCATGGTGCATTCCTCCAGCCCGATCCGGACCATCGCCGACCTGATCGCGGCGGCGAAGCGCGATCCCGGCAAGCTGACCTATGCCTCGCCGGGCTCGGGCACGGTCGGGCAGCTCGCGCCGGAGCTGATGCTGGACATGGCGGGGATCGACATTCTGCACGTCTCCTACCGCGGCGGCGCGCCGGCCTTGCAGGCGCTCCTCACCAAGGAGGCGACCATGGGCTTCGTGGACACGGTCAGCGCCCTGCCCTACCTGCAGTCGGGCGAGCTGCGCGCCCTGGCCGTCACCGGCCGCCAGCGCGACCCCAAGGCGCCGGACGTGCCCACCCTCGCCGAGAGCGGCCTCGCCGGCTACCACGCCACCAACGACTTCGGCTTCTTCGCCCCGGCCGGCACGCCCGACGCGATCGTGCAGCGCCTGGCCACCGCCGCGCGGGAGGCGCTGAACAACCCGGAGGTGAAGGCCAAGCTGGAGGCCGCCTCGATCGACGTGATCGGCGGCAGCGCCGAGGCCTTCCCGGCCTACCTCGCCGAGGAAGGCCGGCGCTGGGGCGAGCTCATCCGCAAGCGCAACATCAAGGCGGAGTAGCGCGCCGGGCCGTCGGGCATGGGGGCGGGAACGACGCCCGCCCCCGCAGGGTCCTACCTCGTCGGTGCGGCAGGCAGCGGCGAGGTCAGGCGGAAGCGCTGGGCGCGTTTCCCGGTATCCACCTCGGTGGTGTAGACGTTGCCGCGCGAATCCGTGGCGATGTTGTGCACCCAGTGGAATTCGCCGGCCATGCGCCCGTTCCGCCCGAAGCGGCCGCGGATCTCGCCGGTGTCCGAGACCAGCCAGACGACATTGTTCGACCCGTCCGCGATGACGAAGAGCGGCGGGCTGCTGTTCGGAATCATGTCGAGGTCCCAGACGGAGCCAGGGCCCAGCGTCGCGGGGGCGATGAAGAACTCGCGCACGAAGCTGCCGTCCTTGCGGAAGACCTGCACCCGGTCGTTGCGCCGGTCGGCGACGTAGAGCAGCCCGTCGCTCGCGATGCGCACGCTGTGCACGGGGCTGCCGAAGCTGCGCGAGGGCGGCTGCTGGTTGGGCCGGTAGGCCGGCAGCGGGTCGTCGTGCGGCCGCTCGCCATAGGCGCCCCAGTGCCGCTTGTAGGCGCCGGTCTGCGCATCGAAGACGATGACGCGCCGGTTGCCGTAGCCGTCGGCGATGTAGACCTCGTTCGCCGCCTCGTCGACGAAGATGTCCGCCGGCAGGCCCAGCCGGGCCGTGTCGTTGCTGCCGCCCGTCTCGCGCGGGACGCCCAGGCGCAGCAGGAAGCGGCCGTCGCGGTCGAACTTCAGCACCACATGGTCGGTCGGCGCGTTGCCGGCGAGCCAGACGTTGTCCTGGGCGTCCACGTAGATGCCGTGCTCGCGCTCCGACCAGTCCGGGTGGTGGCCGGGCCCGCCCCAGGCCCGCAGCAGGTTGCCGTCGGTGTCGAAGGCCATCACCGAGGGCGCCGGCACGCAGCATTCGGAGAGCGGCGGGCTGGCGGTGGCGCCGCGCTCGTCCGCCGTCATCGAGGCGGGGCGGTGGATGATCCAGACATGGTCTCGCCGGTCCACCGCGACCCCGGCCGCCTGGCCGATGCCCCACTGGTTCGGCAAGGGCTTCGGCCAGAACGGATCGACCTGGTACTGCGGGGCCGCGGTCGCCGCGGGCGGGGCGGGAGGAGACTGCGCCGATGACGGGGCGGGCAGCAGCAGGGCCGCGAGCAATGGCAGCACGGCCGCGCGCAAGGTGGCGGGATGGGATTTCATCCGGGCGTTTCCTCATCCGCCCGGCCGTCGTCCCGGACGCCGTTGCGGTTGCGCAAGCGTTCGCCGATGCACCCGCCCTGTCAAGGCGGATGCGGCGAGGCTGGCCCTGGCGGCGGCAGCGGCGCTAGAAACGCGGGCAACCCCCGCCCCCAGCCAGGAGACCCAGCCGAGATGAGGAACACCGAGGAAATCTGGCGCCTGGTGGACCAGCGCCGCGACGACTACGTCGCCCTGTCCGACCGGATCTGGGACATGCCGGAGCTGGCCTATGGCGAGCACCGTTCCTGCGCCGAGCACACGAAGCAGTTGGAGGCGGAGGGCTTCCGCGTGACCACCAACGTCGCGGGCATCCCGACGGCGGTGATGGGCGAGGCCGGCGAGGGCGGGCCCGTCATTGCCATCCTGGGCGAGTACGACGCCCTGCCAGGGCTGAGCCAGGAGGCGGGCATCGCCGAGCACAAGCCCCTGCCCGGCGACGGCGTCGGCCATGGCTGCGGCCACAACCTGCTCGGCTCCGCCTCGCTGCTGGCGGCGGCGGCGGTCAAGGATTGGCTGGCCGCGAACAACCTCCCGGGCCGCGTGCGCTACTACGGCTGCCCGGCCGAGGAGGGCGGCGCCGCCAAGGGCTTCATGGTGCGCGACGGCGCCTTCGACGACGTGGACGTCGCCATCTGCTGGCATCCCGCGCCGCTCTCGGGCGTGAACGAGGCGGTCAGCCTCGCCAACACCCGCATCGACTTCCAGTTCCACGGCCGCTCCAGCCACGCCGCCGCCGCGCCCGACCTGGGCCGCTCCGCCCTGGACGCGGTGGAGCTGATGAGCGTGGGCGTGAACTACATGCGCGAGCACATGCCGGATCATGCGCGCATCCACTACGCCTATCTCGACGCCGGCGGCATCGCCCCGAACGTGGTGCAGGCCAGCGCGCGCGTGCGCTACCTGATCCGCGCGGCGAATCTGGTGGAGCTGAACGCGCTTGTCGCCCGGGTGCGCAAGATCGCCGACGGTGCCGCGCTGATGACGGAGACGACGGTGACGACGAAGGTGGTCAGCGCCGTCTCCAACCTGCTCGGCAACGCGCCGCTGGAACAGGCGATGTACGACAACTTCCAGCGCCTCGGCCCGCCGGAGTTCGACGAGGCGGACCGCGCCTATGCGCGCGAGATCCGCGCCACCCTGTCGGACGAGGACATCGCCGCCGCCTTCCGCCGCCACGGCGTGCCGCTGGAGAAGGACAAGCCCCTCTGCGACTTCGTCGTCCCGCTCGACGCCCGCGGCAAGGGCGGCATCGGCTCCACCGACGTGGGCGACGTCTCCTGGGTGGTGCCGACCGTGCAGGCGCGTGGCGCGACCTATGCCATCGGCACGCCGGGCCATTCCTGGCAGCTCACGGCCCAGGGCAAGTCGGGCATCGCCCACAAGGGGATGATGCACGTGGCCAAGGTGATGGCCGGCACGGCGGTGGACGCGCTTCGCGACCCGGCGCTGGTGGAGAAGGCCAAGGCGGACCTCGCCGCGCGCACGGCGGATTCGCCCTATGCCTGCCCGCTCCCGGCCGACCTCGCCCCGCCCATCGCGCAGATGAGCAAGGGCGCGGCCTGACGCCGCCGGCCCGCCGGGAGGCTGCCCAGGGCAGCTCTCCCGCGGGCCCGGATCGCTGCTACGCCCGTGGCGCCGGCACCGCCCGGGGTGCCCGCCTGCGCCTGCTCGGGATTGGCCGGACGGCCACCGCCGTCCGGCTTCCCGTCAGAGCTGCTGCGCCCCGAAGGTATCGCAGGCGCTGATGTTGCCGTTCTGGAAGCCGCGCCGGAACCAGCGCACCCGCTGGGCCGAGGAGCCATGGGTGAAGCTCTCCGGCTGCACCGTGCCGCGCGCCTGGCGCTGCAGCCGGTCGTCGCCCACGGCGGCCGCCGCGTTCAGCCCCTCCTCCAGGTCGCCCTCCTCGAGGATGTTGCGCTCGCGGTTGGCGTGATACGCCCAGACGCCGGCGAGGCAGTCGGCCTGCAGCTCGACGCGCACCTGGATCTGGTTCGCCTCCACCCCGCCGCCGTAGCGCTGCTGCGCCTCGCGCGCACGCTGCAGGACGCCGAGCTGGTTCTGCACGTGATGCCCGACCTCGTGCGCGATGATGTAGGCGGCGGCGAAGTCGCCCTGCGCCCCCAGGCGGCGCTGGAGCTGCGCCATGAAGTCCAGGTCGATGTACACCTTCTGGTCGAGCGGGCAGTAGAACGGCCCCGTCTGCGCCTCCGCGTCGCCGCAGCCCGACCGGGTGTAGTTGGAGAACAGCACCAGCGTCGGCTCCTGGTAGGTCCGGCCCGCCCGGGCGAACTGGTCGCGCCAGACCTGCTCCGTCTCGCCCAGCACCTGCCCGACGAAGCGCCGCCCGGCATCCTGCGAGGGGTTGCGGGCATCGCCCGGATTCGCCGTCTGGCCAGGGTCGATCCGCCGCTCCTGCGGCGCCGGCTGGACGGAAGGATCGTCGCCGCCCACCAGGCCGGTGAGGTCGACGCCCAGGAACAGGGCGATCAGCAGGATGGCGATGCCGCCCAGGCCGCCGCCGACACGGATGCCGCCACCGCCCCCCGTCGGAATGGGGATGCGGAAGCCGCGCCCCCCCGTGCCGCCGCCGAAGCCACCGCCCTGGCCGCGCCGGTCCTCCACATTCTGGCTTTCCGGACCATCGAGACGCATGCGGTATCCCTCCTCTGCGGCCGGCAACGTAGCCCGCCGGGCCGGGGTTGCCATGGCGGCCGCCACGGCCCGGGTGGGCTGGCCGCCGGCGTCAGCGGTTCAGCAGCGCCGCCAGGGCCGGCGACAGCCCCACCGAGGCACGGCCCGCGGGCGCTGCCATGCTGCCCTGGCCCGGCTTGCGCGGCGCCGCCCGCACCAGCGCCTCCGCCATGCGCACGCCGCAGGCGATTCCCTCCAGCAGCGGCAGCTCGACGCGGCCGCGCAGCCGCGGCTCCATGCCGGCCAGCGCGGCGCCGCCCAGCACCACCGCATCCGCCCCGGCCGCTGCCAGCCGTCCGATCCCGGCCGCCACCTTGTCCGCGACGCCCCCGGGATCGGCCAGCGCCTCGGCCGGGGTGGCCGCCACCCCCTCCACCCCGACGCAGCGGGTCGTCAGGCCGTGGCGGGCGATCAGTTCGCCATACATCGCGCCGTTGCCGAAGGTGACCAGCCCGAAGCGGGTGCCGAGCAGGCAGGCGGTGAAGCAGGCGGCCTCGGTCATGCCGACCACCGGGCAGGGCATGAGCTGCCGCGCCGCATCCAGCGCCGTGTCGTGCGAGACGGCCAGCACCACCGCGTCCACCTGCCCGGCATGCTCCGCCAGCAGATCCAGCACGGCATGGCCGGCGATGGCATTCTCCGCCCGGCTGGAGATCACCGCCGGGCCGAAGCGCGGCGTGGCGGGAAGGATCTCCGTCCCCGGCGCGGCGGCGGCGCGGGCCGCCTCGGCGCAGAGGTCGGTGATGGCCTGGGTGGTGTTGGCATTGGCGAGGAGGAGCTTCATCGCGGCCACCATCGCCAGCCGCGCCGCGCCGGGTCAATCGCCTTGGCACGCCTCTGCGGCGGGCCGCGGCTTGCCCCGGCGGCGTGCCGGGGCTCCCATGCGGCGGACGGAACCTGGCTGGACCCGACCCATGACCGAATCCTGGCGCCTGACCGCCACCGACCTCGCCGCCCGGGTGAGGGCCCGCGACATCTCGGCCGAGGAGGTGGCACGCGACGCCCTCGCCCGGCTGGACTCGGCCAATCCGGCGATCAACGCGGTGGTGGAGCACCGGCCGGAGGAGGTCCTGGCGGCGGCCCGGGCCGTGGATGCCGCCCTGGGCCGGGGCGAGGACCCCGGCCCGCTGGCCGGCGTGCCGGTGACGATCAAGGTCAATGTCGACCAGGCGGGCTACCCCACCACCAACGGGCTGCGGTTGCAGCGCGCGCTGCTGGCGAAGGAGGACAGCCCGGTGGTGGGCAACCTGCGCCGGGCCGGCGCGGTGGTGCTGGGACGGACCAACACCCCCGCCTTCTCGCTGCGCTGGTTCACCCGCAACAGCCTGCACGGCCACACCCGCAACCCGCGCGACCCGGGCCTGACGCCGGGCGGCTCCTCCGGCGGGGCGGCCGCGGCCACGGCGGCGGGGATCGGGGCGATCGGACACGGGACGGATATCGGCGGCTCCATCCGCTACCCCGCCTATGCCTGCGGCATCCATGGGCTGCGGCCGACGCTGGGGCGCGTCGCAGCCTTCAACGCCTCGGGCCCGGAGCGGGCGATCGGGGCGCAGTTGATGGCGGTCTCCGGCCCGCTGGCGCGCTCCATCCCGGACATCCGCGCCGCGCTCGCCGCCATGGCCGCGCCCGATGCCCGCGACCCCTGGTGGGTGCCGGCCCCGCTGGAGGGGCCGCCCGCCCCGCGGCGCGCGGCGCTCTGCGTGCGGCCCGAGGGGCTGGCCACCACGCCCGAGGTGGAGAAGGCGCTGCGCGCCGCCGCCCTGGCCCTGCAGGAATCCGGCTGGACGGTGGTGGAGACCCCCTGCCCGCCGCTGCGCGAGCCGGCGCGGCTGCAGGCCATGCTCTGGCTGGCCGAGTCCCGGCGCGGGCTGAACAAGGCGCTGGTGGAGGAGGCGGACCCGGATGCCAGCTTCGTCTTCCGCTGCATGGAGTCGCTCTGCCCCGCGCCGGACCTGAACCTCTTCCAGGACGGGCTCCAGGCCCGGGCGGGCTTCCTGCGACAGTGGAGCCTGTTCCTGGAGCGCTATCCGGTGGTCCTGCTGCCCGTGTCCGCCGAGCCGCCCTTCCCGGACCAGCTCGACGTGGAGAGCGAGTCGGCCTTCGCGCGGGTGATGGAGGCGCAGCTGGTCCAGGTCGGCCTGCCGCTGATGGGCCTGCCGGGGCTGAGCGTCGCCACCAGCGGCGACTCCGCGGCGCCGATGGGGGTGCAGCTCATCGCCGGGCGCTACCGCGAGGACCTGCTGCTGGCGGCCGGAGAGGTGATCGCGCCACGGCCGATCACCCCGGTGGAGCCGGTCACGCTTTGACACGCTTCGCGCCGGCCGCTCCACACCGGCGCCTCGATTCCGCCACGGCGCGTGCCCACCTTCCCCCCATCGAGGATATGGACATGCGCACCCTCCGGATTGCCGCCATCGCCGCCACCGCCCTGCTGGGCACCGCCGCCGCACTGCCCGCCCAGGCCCAGCGCGGCCCCTGGGGCGGCCCCGGCTGGGGCGGGCCCGGCTACTACCATCATCACCGCGGTTCCGATGCAGGCGCCGCCGCAGCCATCGGCCTGGGCGTCGGCGTGCTCGGCGCGCTGGCCCTGGGCGCAGCCCTGGCGCCGCCTCCGGCCGCCTATGCACCGCCGCCGGTGGTCTACGCGCCCCCACCCGTGGTCTACGCCCCGCCCCCGCCCGTGATGTACCAGCCCCCGCCGGTGGTCTATCAGCCGCCGCCCGTGGTCTACCGGCCGGACGCTTGGCACCGCGCGCCGCCGGCAGCCTATGACTACGGCTACGGGACGACGATCGGTTCCATGAAGGACTGATCCCGACGGCGGGATGGGGCTGACCCTTCGTGCTGTGGTGTTCGGGCGGTGGACCGGGAGGGGACGCCGTCCCCTCCCAGACCCTCCCCTGCCGGGGCCACAAGCGGGCCCCGGTCCCCGCTGGGAGTTGGCTCTACGCGGCTGCCGTCAGCCTGCGGTCTGAACCCTGACAGAGCGCGGACAGGCGGGACTCCGAAAAAGCTTCAGAGGGCGTCAGCGAGGGCTGAGGCCGTCCCCGCCGAGGAGCATGGCTCCTCGGCGCCGTGACCCCGTCGCAGGCTGTCCCGCGGCAGCGCCAATCGGGTCCAGGGCCCGCAGGGTCCTGGCGGAGTGGGGGTACGGGGGCGAGGCAGAGCCTTGCCCCCGGGCCACGGAAGCACCCCGCGCCGGCACGAACCGGCGCAACACGCCATCCGTATGAGGCAGGCCGTTGCTGCCAGGGAGGCCCGCTTGGAGGGGGTTGCCGCCGAAGGGCCGCAGCTCTCGTGCCGTGTCCGGCCCCGGGGCTCCGGCGGCGGCATACCCCCGGGGCCGGAGGATCAGTTCGAGGCGGTCTGGCTACGCAGTTCGCGGGCGCGGGCGAGGACCTTGTCCTCCAGCTCCGTCGCTGTCGCTGCGGCCACCGGGGCATCCTGCCAGGTGCTGCCCCGCAGTTCCTGCTTGAAGACGGAGATTCGCACGCCGTCCGAGCGGAGCTGGCGGCCCAGGATATAGGCCGTGGCGCGGAAACGCTCACCCTGGGCGGAGGGCGGCGAGTACCAGTCGGTAATGATCACGCCGCCGAAGGGATCGGCGGAGGCCAGCGGCATGAAGGACAGGGTGTCGAGGCTGGCGCGCCAGAGATAGGCGTTGACGCCGAGGCCCGCCCCCGCATCCCCGGCGGCGTTCCGGTTGGACCGGTCCGTCCCGAAGAGCAGGATGCCATCCGACCCGCCCAGACGGCCCGCCACGCGGGAGCGTCCGCTGTTGTCACCGTATTCGTCATTGCCGACCTGGCGCGTCTGCCCGCAACCGATCAGCAGGGCCGGAAGCAGCGCCAGGGCTGCGAGGCGGGGATATGTCATGGCGGCGGCACAGTATGCAGCGGCGCGCCCGGCGCAAGGGGCCGTGCGGCGCCGGTCACAAGAAACCGCAAGGCGCCATGATGAAAAGCGGGAAAGAAGAAGGGCGGCAGGTTGCCCTGCCGCCCTTCCCCGTTCCGGTCCGGTCGCCCGATCAGAAGGCGATGCGGGTGCCGACGATGACGACCTGGGCGTCCACCTTGTTGTTGGCGGAGCCGGAGGAGCCGGCCAGGAAGTCGAAGCCGCTCTCCCGGCGCTGGGCGTTGGTGTAGTCGGCCACCAGCTCCAGGCCCGGCGCGACGCGGTAGGTGGCGCCCACCGACCACGCGCTCTCGCGGCGGCCGCCGAGGACCGACTGCGAACCGGCGGTCAGCAGGTTGTAGTAGTTCGCGCCGACCGTGATGTCGCCGAAGGTGTAGGACGCGCCGACGAAGTACTCGCTCAGGTCACGGGTATCGACGATCGAGCCGCCGGCGTTCTGCAGCGGGGTGCCGCCGTTCGCCGGGCCCCAGCGGTACCAGCCGCCGACCAGCGCGCCGAAGGCGGAGACCTGCGCGCCGGCTTCGTAGACGCGGTAGGACATGGCGCTGTTCGTCGCGGCCAGGCCCGGAACCGCCGGCATGACCTTGGTCGGGTCGGCCAGGATCGCACCGCCGGTCACGGCGATGCCGACGCCGCCGAAGGACCCGCGCCAGCGGGCGGCGAGCTGCGTCTCGTTGCGGCGGCGCGGCGTGCCGAAGAACTGGTTCGCGCGGCCCGTGCCGGAGAACTGGTTCGCGCGGTCGCAGTTCGCGGTCGCGTAGATCAGGACGCAGCCCGTGTCCTCGCCCTCGCCGTTGTTGAAGGCGAAGCTGGCGCCGACGTCGAAGCCGAAGAACTGCGGCGACAGGTAGATGATCTTGGTGTTGTCGCCGACGTCGCCGGCGAAGAAGGTGCTGTTGCGGACGCCCACGATCACGCTGTCGAACCAGTCGCCGTCGACGCCGCCGGTGGCGAAGTTGGTGACGTGACCGGAGTTCATCAGGCCGCCCAGCGGGCCGTCCTCGTCGCCGAAGCGCAGCTGGCCGTAGGTGCCGGCCACGAACATCCACATCTCGTCCGTGTCGACGGTGGTCTTGCTGCCGCCGTTGGTGCGGGTGCCGGCCACGCCGGCGCCGTCGTTCTGGTCGACCTGCAGCTCGATCGCGCCACCGTAGCGGAGGCCGTTGGCGGCCTTGCCGTTCGCGGTGATGTGGATCTCGGCGTCGGACGAGAAGTCAGACTTGCCGGTGTTGGCGGAATGGCGGCCGGCCGTCGGGGTCAGCGCCGTGACCGGCGCGGCGCCGGCGGGGACCGGCAGGGCCGTGCCGTTGGAGCCCGAGCCGTCCTGGTCCGTGAAGCTGTAGTTGAAGCGGAAATAGCCGCCCACGCGAACCTCAAGGGCGCGCTGGGACATCATCGGCGGGCCCGGCGGCAGGAAGGGGTCGGCCGCCTGCGCCAGCGCGTCCTGCGGCGCGAACAGCGCCGCGGCGGCCACCGCGGTCGATCCCAGCAAAAGCTTGCGCATCCCAAATCCTCCTCACGCACCAGGCCCATGGCCCGGCTGTTCCCTCGACCCGCCTGCCCCCCTGGCAGAATGCCCCCTGACGAAGCATCACGGATGCGCTCGGCGGGGCCAGGTCCGGGCGGACTATGGGTCAGCCCGTTCGCGGGGGGCAATGGTTGCCGGACCCACCCCGCGACTTCTGCGAGACAGTGTGGCGAGGCCGACACAACCCGGCGAGCGCCGCCACCCCGCCGGCCCGCCGCGGCAGGCGTCGCGTTCCGCGGGCCGTCATCCCGCCCAGGGCGATGGCCGGCCGTCCCGCCCGCCGCGCCAGCGCCGCCCAGCGCAGCGGCCCCAGGGCCGGTGCCCCGGGATGGCTCGCCGTCGGGAAGACGGGCGAGAGCAGCACGACGTCCGCCCCCAGCCGCCTGGCCCGCGCCAGCCCCCGGCGGCCATGGGCGGCGGCGCTGAGCAGCGGCCGCGCCGGGCCACGCCGGCCGCGCCGGGCCAGCAGCCAGGGCAGCAGCCCCGCGACTCCGCGCCGGTCGGGCAGGTGCAGCCCGGCCCGGTGCGCCAGCGCCGCGCGGCCGTCGCCGCTGACCACCAGGGCCAGCCGGTGCCGGCGGCAGAGCGGTGCCAGGCGGCGCAGCATCGCCGCCGGCAGGTCGCGCGCCAGGACCGCCGAGCCCGGCGGCAGGGCGGCGGCGGCGGCCAGCGGGTCGGGCAGGCGCCGCGAATCGGTCACCAGCCACAGCCGCGGCGCGCGCGAGCCGGGCGGGGGGCGCAGGCGACGGACCGCGCCGTCTATCGTCGCGATGCCCAGGCCGTTATCTCCCTCTCCCCATGGATCAGCCGCAGGATATCGCCGCCGCCCTCGACCGCGTCCGCGCCAGGATCGCCAGGGCCTGCGAACGGGCCGGCCGGCCGCGGGACTCGGTGCAGCTGGTGGCCGTGTCGAAGACCCATCCCGCCGGGAGCGTGGCGCAGGCGCTGGCGGCCGGCCAGGAGGCCTTCGGCGAGAACCGGGTGCAGGAGGCGATGGCCAAGTTCCCGCCGCTCCGCCCGGCGCATCCGGCCCTGCGGCTGCACCTGATCGGCGCGCTGCAGACCAACAAGGCCCGCGATGCCGTGCGCATCGCCGATGTCATCGAAAGCCTGGACCGCCCGAAGCTGGCCGCCGCCCTGGCCGAGGCCATCGCCAAGGAGGGACGGGCGCCCCGCCTGCTGGTCCAGGTGAACACCGGCGAGGAGCCGCAGAAGGCCGGGGTACCGAAGGCCGGGGCGGCCGCCTTCCTGCGCGCCTGCCGCGACGAGTACGGGCTCGCCATCGACGGGCTGATGTGCATCCCGCCCGCCGACGAGGACCCGGCGCCGCATTTCGCCTGGCTGGCCGGGCTGGCGGCGCGCGAGGGACTGCGCACCCTGTCCATGGGGATGAGCGGCGATTTCGAGGCCGCCATCGCCCAGGGCGCCACCCATGTCCGCGTGGGCAGCGCCATCTTTGGTTCCCGCCCCTACCCGGCCTGACCCGGCGCAGGGCCATACCGAGGCCACGGCCTCATACGCGCGGCGTGATGCGCTGACGTCTGCCGGACTGGCGCCCGTGGCCCGGGGGCAAGGCGCTGCCTCGCCCCCGTACCCCCACTCCGCCAGGACCCTGCGGGCCCTGGACCCGGTGGGCGCTGCCGCGGGACAGCCTGCGACGGGGTCGAGGCGCCGAGGAGCATGGCTCCTCGGCGGGCACGGACGCAGCCCTCGCGGGCGCCTTCTGAAGCTTTATCCAGCGTTCCGCCTGTCCGCGCTCCGTCAGGGTTCAGCCCGGAGGCTGACGCCTACTGCGTAGAGCCACCAACTCGCAGCGGGGACCGGGGCCCGCTTGTGGCCCCGGCAGGGAAGGGTCCGGGAGGGGACGGCGTCCCCTCCCAGTCCGACGCCGGAACACGACGGCACGACGGGTCAGCCCCATCCCGCCGTTGGGATCAGAGCCGGTTCAGCGGCCAGCGCTGTGGCTCCACGGCCGGGACCGGCGGCGCATCTGCCACGGGGCGCGGTGGCGGCAGGCCTGGCGGCGGGGAGGACCAGCAGTCGATGCCACCCAGGCTTCGCGTGCAATAGGAGGCGGCGGACGGCAGCGGGTCGGCGCGGCAGTAGCGTGTCTCCCCCGCGTCGATATGGGCGATCGAGCAGTCGCGTCCCGTCACCGCGGACACCACGAGGTCCGGCACGGTGCGCCCGACCGTGGTGAGCGACACCACGTTGACCGCCGCCCCCCAGCCCAGGAAGGCGTCGCAGCCGGCGAGGAGCAGGCTCAGCGGCAGCAGGAGGCAGGCGGGGTTCTTCGGTCGCACCCTGGCAACCTAGGGGCGCAGGGCTTAACGGGCGGTGCAAGGAGACTCCCCTTGCCTGGGGCGGCGAACGGGTCTTCTGATCCCCGTCCGCCTGGAGAGACCCCATGACCGACGCCCTTCCCGAAGCCGCCGCCTTCGCCGCCCGGCTGGACCGCCTCGCCGAGGTGGCGGTGAAGGTCGGGCTGGGCCTGGCCCCGGGGCAGGAGCTGGTGATGACCGCCCCGCTCGACGCCCTGCCGCTGGCCCGGCGGATCACCGAGCACGCCTACCGCGCCGGCGCCGCGCTGGTGACGGCCCTCTATACGGACGAGGAGGCGACGCTGATGCGCTTCCGCCACGCGCCGGAGGAGAGCTTCGACCGCGCCACCGGCTGGCTGTTCGACGGCATGGCCGCCGCCTATCGCGACGGTGCCGCGCGGCTGGCGATCAGCGGCGAGGACCCCTCGCTGCTGGCGAAGGAGGACCCGGAGAAGGTCGCCCGCGCCAACCGCGCCCGCTCCAAGGCCTATCTGCCGGCGCTGGAGCGAATCGTGAACTTCGACATCAACTGGAACATCACCTCCTTCGCCTCACCCGCCTGGGCGCGCGCTGTCTTCCCGGGCGAGCCGGAGGCACAGGCGGTGGCGAAGCTGTGGGACGCGATCTTCGCCGCCTCCCGCGTCGATGCGCCCGATCCCATTGCCGCCTGGGCCGCGCACAACGCAGCCCTGCACGGGCGCCGGAAGCGGCTGACCGGCCGGGACTACGCCGCCCTGCGCTTCCGCGGGCCGGGGACGGACCTGACCGTGGGGCTGGCCGAGGGCCATGCCTGGATGGGCGGGGCGGAGACGGCCCGCAACGGCCTGGTCTGCAACCCCAACATCCCCACCGAGGAGGTCTTCACCACCCCGCACGCCGCGCGGGTGGAGGGGCATGTCCGCAGCACCAAGCCGCTCTCCTACCAGGGCACGCTGATCCGGGACATCGCCGTGCGCTTCGAGGGAGGGCGGATCGTCGAGGCCACGGCGCGCACCGGGGCGGAGGTGCTGAACAAGGTGCTGGACACGGACGAGGGCGCGCGGCGGCTGGGCGAGGTGGCGCTGGTGCCGCATTCCTCGCCCATCTCGAAGAGCGGGCTGCTGTTCTTCAACACGCTCTACGACGAGAACGCCGCGAGCCACATCGCCCTCGGCCAGGCCTACAAGACCTGCTTCCGCGACGCCGCCAGCCTGACGCCGGAGGGCTTCACGGCCCGGGGCGGCAATTCCAGCCTGATCCACATCGACTGGATGATCGGCTCCGGCGAGGTGGACGTGGACGGCATCACCGCCGAGGGCGCGGCCGAGCCGGTGATGCGCGGCGGGGAATGGGCGGACTGACGCCGCCCGGCCCGAGGGGCCGGGGCGGAGGCCGCCGGCCAGGGACCATCGCCCGGCGTCAGGCCGGGATCACACGTGGAAGCTCTCGCCGCAGCCGCAGCGGCCCTTCTCGTTCGGGTTGGTGAAGACGAAGCCCGCGGACATCGCCTTCACCTCGTAGTCCATGGTGGTGCCGATCAGGTAGAGCGTCGCCTTGCGGTCGACCAGCAGCGTCACGCCCTTGTCCGTCACCACCTCGTCGTTCGGCCCCGCCGCGTCGACCCAGGACAGGTCGTAGGACAGGCCGGAGCAGCCCTTGGCGCGCACGGCGACGCGCAGCAGCTTCGAGCCCTCGGCGCGTTCGTACATGGCGCGCAGCCGGTCGGCTGCGGCGTCGGACAGGTTCATCAGCGGCGGCAGGGCACGCTTCGGCCTCGGGGCGGTGGTGGTGGTGCTCATCGCGTCCCCCTTTCAGTACATGTTGAGCGCGAGGCGGGCATCCTCGCTCATGCGCGACTGGTCCCAGGGGGGGTCCCAGACGACCTCCACCTTCACGTCCGTCACGCCGTCCACCAAGCGGATCGCCTCCTCCACCTGGCTCGGCAGCTCCTGTGCCGAGGGGCAGGAGGGGGTGGTCAGGGTCATCTCGACCTTGACCTTGCCGTCATCCTCGATGTCGATCGCGTAGATCAGCCCCAGCTCGTAGATATCCACCGGGATCTCGGGGTCGAAGACGGTCTTGCACATGGACAGGACCTTTTCCTCGTCCACCTTCGGCCGCACCTCGCCCTCCGGCGTCCAGACGCCGTGGCGCTCCGCCGTGACGGGCGCGGGGTCCGGCGCCCGGTTCGGGGCCGAGGGCGGCGGGCCGAAGGGACGCTCCACGCGCGGCTCGGAGGATCCGTCACTCACTGCTCGCCTCCTTCGTCTCGCCCGGCCGGCTGTCCAGCGCGGCGTTCAGCGTGTGCCAGGCGAGCGTCGCGCACTTCACCCGGGAGGGGAATTCCGCCACGCCGCCCAGCACCTGCAGGCGCTCCATCTCGTCGGCCAGCGCCGGCCCGCAATCCGGGCAGGTGCCGGTCATCGCCAGCTCGCGGAACTTCGCCGCCAGCTCATGCGCCTCGGCCTCCGTCTTGCCGCGCACCGTCTCCGTCATCAGCGAGGCGCTGGCCATGGAGATGGCGCAGCCCTTGCCCTCGAAGGCGACGTCGGCAAGCCGGTCGCCGTCCAGCTTCACCCAGAGCGTCATCCGGTCGCCGCACATCGGGTTGTCGCCGCGCGCGGTGCGGTCGGCATCGTCGAGCCGGCGGAAGTTCCGTGGCTTGCGCCCGTGGTCGAGGATGACCTCCTGGTAGAGGTCGCGCAGGTCGTCGAACATCAGCGTCCCGCCTTCATCGCCCGCTCATCGAAAAAACTCCCGTGCCTGGGCCAGCGCCTCGGCGAGCGTGTCGATCTCCTCCGTCGTCGTGTACAGGCCGAAGGAGGCACGGCAGGTGCTGTCCACGCCGAAGCGCGCATGCAGCGGCTCGGCGCAGTGCCGGCCCGAGCGCACGCAGATGCCGACGCGGTCGAGCAGGGTCGCCAGGTCGTGGCTGTGCGCGTTGTCCAGCGCGAAGGCGAAGACCCCGCCGCGGTCCTGCGCCCGGCCCAGCAGGGTCACGCCGTCGAGGTCGGAGAGCCTCGCCATGGCGTGGTCCACCAGCGCGCGCTCATGCGCCTCGATGGCCTCCATGCCGATCGCCTCGACATAGTCGATCGCGGCATGCAGCCCGATCGCCTCGACGATCGGCGGCGTGCCCGCCTCGAAGCGCAGCGGCGGCGGGGCGTAGAGCGAGCGCTCCAGCGAGACCTCGGTGATCATGTCGCCGCCGCCCATGAAGGGCGGCATCCGCTCCAACAGCTCCAGCTTCCCGTACAGCACGCCCAGCCCGGTCGGTCCGTACAGCTTGTGGCTGGTGAAGACGTAGAAATCCGCCCCCATCGCCTGCACGTCCACCTTGCGGTGCACCGCACCCTGGCTGCCGTCGAACAGCACCTTCGCGCCATGGGCATGGGCGAGGGCCGCGATGCGTTCCACCGGCGTCACCGTGCCCAGCACGTTGGACATGTGGGTGACGGCGACCAGCCCGACCTTGCCGTCGGCGAGCTTCGCCTCCAGATCGGCCATGTCCAGCTCGCCCGCATCGGTCACGCGGGCGATGCGCAGCTCGATCCCCCGCTCGTCGCGCAGCATCTGCCAGGGGACGAGGTTGGCGTGGTGCTCCATCTCGGACACCAGCACCGCCTGCCCCGGGCGCATCACCTTGCCGTAGCAATGCGCGACGAGGTTGATCGCCTGGGTGGAGCCCGTGCCGGTCAGCACGATCTCCCGCTCGTCGGCCGCGTTGACGAAGCGCGCGGCGGCGCGGCGCGCGGCCTCGTAGGCCTCGGTCGCCGCCTCGCTCAGGTGGTAGGCGCCGCGATGGACGTTGGCATAGGCCGTCTCCATCATCCGCACCATCGCCTCGATCACCACACGCGGCTTCTGCGCCGAGGCGCCGGAATCCAGGAAGACCAGCGGCTTGCCGCGATGCGTCGTGGACAGGATCGGGAAATCCTGTCGGATGCGCGCCACGTCGAAGCCGGGCCGCACGGGGGTGACGAGGCCGTCCATCACGCGGCCTCCGCCACCGTCTCGTGCGCGGCCCACCAGGACTCCACCGCCTCCTCCAGCGCGGCGCGGCCGGGCTCGCTGGCCACCGTCTCGATCGCCTCGGCCAGGAAGGCGCGCACCAGCATGGCCCGGGCCGGGGCGGCCGGAATGCCGCGCGAGCGCAGGTAGAAGAGCTGCCCCTCGTCCAGCGCGCCCACGGTCGCGCCGTGGCTGCACTTCACGTCGTCGGCGTAGATCTCCAGCTGCGGCTTGCTGTCCATCTCCGCCTGCTCGGAAAGCAGCAGAGCCTGGTTCATCTGGTAGCCGTCCGTCTTCTGCGCCGGGCGACGGACCAGGATCTTCCCCTGGAACACGCCGCGCGCCCGGCCGGCCAGCACGGTCTTCACCGTCTGCCGGCTGTCGCAGTTCGGATGCGCGTGGTCGATGCCGCTGGTGATGTCGGCGACCTGCTCGCCCGCCGCGAGCTGCGCGCCGTTGAGATGCGCCTGGGCGTGGTCGCCCGCGAAGGCGAGGCGCATCTCGCTCCGTGCCACCCGGGCGCCGGCGTTCAGCGAGAAGCTGTCATAAGTGCCGCGCGCGCCCACGCCGACGCTGACATGGCCCAGGTGGAAGGCCGTCGCCGGCTCGCGCTGGATGCGGACATGGACCATGTGCGCCTCCTCCGCGACGTGGATGTCGAAGGCGGGGTTGGCCAGGTGCCGGCTGCCCTCGGGACCGGTGGAGGTCTCGATCAGGGTCAGCGAGGCGCCCTTGGCCAGACGCACGACGTGGCGCGGGTGGAAGGCGACGGCCGCGCCCTGACCGGAAACGGCGTGCCCGGAGGCAAGCGAGAGCAGCTCCACTTCCCCGCCCTGCACGCCCTCGCCGAGGTCGAGCACCAGCCCGTCCTCAAACAGCAGGGCGTTCAGCGCCTCGGTCGGGCGCAGTGGGCCAGGCGCGGCCAGCAGCGGCGCCACCTCGGCCAGGCGGTCCGCCAGCGTCGCGGCGAAGCCCGGCAGCCCCTCGGACAGCTCCGGCTGGAAGCGGCCGTCCACGAAGACCGCGCGTGCGGCGCAGCGGGCGGGTGGCAGGACCGGGAACTCCTCGGCCAGCGACAGCGGCTCGCGGAAGGCTTCCCGCGCCACGGGGCCGAGATCGGTGTAGCGCCAAGCCTCCACCCGCCGCGTCGGCAGGCCGGCGGCACCGAAGGCCTCGGCCGCCGCCTCGCGCAGCGCGGCGATGGCGGGGATGCGGGCGCCGGGCAGCCGGTCCTTCAGCCCGTCGTAGCGGGCGAGAAAGCCCGCGCCGGGGATCGCGCTCACGCGGCCTCCTCCAGCACGCCGGCATAGCCCTCGGCCTCCAGCCGGTGCGCCAACTCGGGGCCGCCGGAGGTGACGATGCGGCCATGGGCCAGCACATGCACGCGGTCGGGCACGATATGGTCCAGCAGGCGCTGGTAGTGGGTGATGACGAGGGCGGAGAAGTCCGGGCCGCGCGCGGCGTTCACCCCCTCGGCCACGATCTTCAGCGCGTCGATGTCCAGGCCGGAATCCGTCTCGTCCAGGATGGCGAGCTTCGGGCGCAGCAGGGCCATCTGCAGCACCTCGTTGCGCTTCTTCTCGCCGCCGGAGAAGCCGACATTGACGCCACGCTTCAGCATGTCCTCGGGCATGGAGAGGGCGCGCATGCGCTCGCGCGCCAGCTTGAGGAACTGCATCGCGTCCAGCTCCGGCTCGCCGCGGCCGCGGCGCAGCGCGTTCAGCGCGGTGCGCAGGAAGTTGGCGTTGCCCACGCCCGGCAGCTCCACCGGGTACTGGAAGGCCAGGAACAGCCCGGCCGCCGCGCGCTCCTCCGGCTCCATCGCCAGGATGTCGACGCCGTCGAAGGTGGCGGTGCCGCCCGTGACCTCGTAGCCCTCGCGTCCGGCGAGGACGTAGGAGAGGGTGGACTTGCCGGAGCCGTTCGGCCCCATCACCGCATGCACCTCGCCGGTCGGCACCTCCAGGTCGATCCCCTTGAGGATCTCCTTGCCGTCGATCTCGGCGGTCAGTCCTTCGATACGCAGCATGGTCTTAGCCGACGCTCCCTTCGAGCGAGATCTGCAACAGCTTCTGGGCCTCCACCGCGAACTCCATCGGCAGCTCCTTCAGCACCTCGCGGCAGAAGCCGTTGACGATCAGGCCGACGGCATCCTCCTGGCTGAGGCCGCGCTGGCGGCAGTAGAAGAGCTGGTCCTCGGCGATGCGGCTGGTCGTCGCCTCGTGCTCCACCTTGGCGGTCAGGCTGCGGTTCTCGATGTAGGGCACGGTGTGCGCCCCGCAGCGGTCGCCGATCAGCAGGCTGTCGCATTGGGTAAAGTTGCGGGCGTTCCGCGCCTTCGGGCTGATCTTCACCAGGCCGCGATAGGTGTTCTGCCCCTGACCCGCGCTGATGCCCTTGGAGACGATGGTGGACTTCGTGTTGGCGCCCAGATGGATCATCTTGGTGCCGGTATCGGCCTGCTGCCAGTTGTTGGTGATGGCGACCGAATAGAACTCGCCCACGCTGTCGTCGCCCTGCAGGATGCAGGAGGGGTACTTCCAGGTGATGGCGGAACCCGTCTCCACCTGGGTCCAGGACACCTTGGACCGCTTGCCGCGGCAGGCGGCGCGCTTGGTGACGAAGTTGTAGATGCCGCCCTTGCCGTTCTCATCGCCCGGGTACCAGTTCTGCACCGTGCTATACTTGATGCTGGCGTCATCCAGAGCGACCAGCTCCACCACCGCGGCGTGCAGCTGGTTCTCGTCGCGCTGCGGCGCGGTGCAGCCCTCCAGGTAGGAGACGGTGCTGCCCTCCTCGGCGATGATCAGCGTCCGCTCGAACTGGCCGGTGCTCTTGGCGTTGATGCGGAAGTAGGTGGACAGCTCCATCGGGCAGCGGACGCCCTTGGGGATGTAGACGAAGCTGCCATCGGTGAAGACCGCGCTGTTGAGGGCAGCGAAGAAGTTGTCGCCCTGCGGCACCACGCTGCCCAGGTACTGGCGCACCAACTCCGGGTGCTCCTGCACCGCCTCGGAGATGGCGCAGAAGATGATGCCCTCCTTCGCCAGCCGCTCCTTGTAGGAGGTGGCGACGGAGACGCTGTCGAACACCGCATCCACCGCGACGGGCATGCGCGCCTCGGCCGGGCTCTCGCCCGCGCCCTCGACGCCGGCCAGGATGGCCTGCTCCTTCAGCGGGATGCCCAGCTTCGCATAGGTCTTCAGCAGCTCGGGATCGACCTCGTCGAGCGACTTCGGTCCCTGCTTCTGCTTCGGCGCAGCGTAGTAGTAGGCGTCCTGGTAGTCGATCGGCGGATAGCTCACCGCCGGCCAGCGCGGCTCCTCCATGGTCTGCCACAGGCGGAAGGCCTTCAGGCGCCATTCGAGCAGCCATTCCGGCTCGTTCTTCTTCGCGCTGATGAAGCGGACGATATCCTCGTTCAGCCCCTTCGGGGCCATCTCCATCTCGATATCCGTCTCGAAGCCCCACTTGTAGGTGCTCTGGGTGACGGACTGGACGGCGTCGATCGTCTCGGCGACGGCGGGCATGCGGGGTCCTCTACTCGGCGGCCGCGACGGCCGGCGCGCGGGCCGGGACGACGGCCTCCGCGACAGGGGCGGCGGCGTGATGGGCGTGACAGGTCGGGCCGGACAGGTCGGCCAGGGTGATGCCGGACAGGGCGTGGCGGATGGCGTCGTTCACCGGGTCCCAGCGGCCGCGCACGGGGCACAGCGCCTCCGCGTCGCAGGCGCCGCTGGCGCCATCGACGCAGGCGGTGAGCGCGATGGGGCCGTCCATGGCGACGATCACCTCCGCCACCGCGATCCGGTCCAGCGGGCGGGTCAGGCGATAGCCGCCGCGGGCGCCGCGCAGCCCCTCGACCAGGCAGGCCTGGGAGAGCATCTTGAGGATCTTGGCGACGGTCGGCTCGCCCAGGCCCGTGGCGGCGGCGAGGTCCGGGGCCGTGCGGAGCGCGTCCTGCCTCTCGCCGGACCGGCTTTCCCCCGCCTGGCCGTCCCCCGGGCGGGCCTCTCCCAAGCGGGCCAGGACGGCGACCGCGTAATCGGTCATTTTCGACAGGCGCAGCACGGCGGCGAGGTCCCCCGGGGCTGGAAGCGCTAAACCGGACCAGCGCGGTCCGGTATCGTCCAGATGCGGAGGCGGCCCCGTCTTGTCAAGCGCGATACGGCCGCGCTTGTCGAAGGCTTCCAATAGGTTGCGAACGGTTCGCAGACATTGGGGCAGAGGCCAGCCCCGGAATTCCAGGCGATTCCATCGCCCGCCGCAACGGCGCCGGCGGGACGGGGCGGCCGCCCCGCCGGCGTGGCGCGTCAGATATGCAGGGCGCGCCCGTCCACGGCCAGCGCCGCCTCCTTCACCGCCTCGTTCAGCGAGGGGTGGGCGTGGCAGGTGCGAGCGACATCCTCGGCCGAGGCGCCGAACTCGATCGCCATCACCAGCTCGGCGATCAGCGTGCCGGCATCCGGGCCGATGATGTGCGCGCCCAGGACCCGGTCCGTCTCCTTGTCGGCCAGGATCTTCACGAAGCCGTCCGTGGAGCCCATGGCGCGGGCGCGGCCGTTGGCGGTGAAGGGGAACTTGCCGACCTTGTAGGCCTGCCCGCGCTCCTTCAGCTGCTCCTCCGTCTCGCCGACCGAGGCGACCTCCGGCCAAGTGTAGACCACGCCCGGGATGGCGCCGTAGTTCACGTGGCCATGCTGCCCGGCCAGGATCTCGGCCACCGCGACGCCCTCCTCCTCGGCCTTGTGGGCCAGCATCGGGCCGGCGATCACGTCGCCGATGGCGTAGATGCCGGGGACGTTGGTGGCGTAGTGGCCGTCCACCTTGACCCGGCCGCGCTCGTCCAGCGCCACGCCCGCCGCGTCCAGCCCCAGCCCCTCGACATAGGGGCGGCGGCCGATGGCCAGCAGGACGATGTCCGCCTTCAGCTCCTCGGCCGCGCCGCCGGCGGCGGGCTCGACCGTCAGGGTCACGCCCTCGGCGGACTTGGTCGCGCCGGTGACCTTGGACTTCAGCCGGAACTTGATCCCCTGCTTGGACAGCACGCGCTCGGACTGCTTGGCGATCTCGCCATCCATGCCGGGGACGAGGCGGTCGAGGAACTCGATCACCGTCACCTCCGCGCCCAGGCGGCGCCAGACGGAGCCCAGCTCCAGCCCGATCACACCGCCGCCGATGACGACCAGATGGCCCGGAACCTTCTCCAGCTCCAGCGCGCCGGTGGAGGTGACGATCTGCGCCTCGTCCACCTCGACGCCGCGCAGCGGGGTGCTGTCGGAGCCGGAGGCGATGACGATGGCCTTCGTCTCGTAGGTCGTGCCCTCGACCTCGACCTTGCCGGCCGAGACGATCTTCCCGGCGCCCTTCAACCAGGTGACCTTGTTCTTCTTGAACAGGAACTCGACGCCCTTGACGTTGGCGCCCACCACCTCGCCCTTGCGGGCCTGCATGCGGGCCAGGTCCAGGGTGAGCTGGCCGACGCCGATGCCGTGCTCGGCGAAGTGGTGCGCCGCCTCCTCGTAATTCTCGGAGGATTGCAGCAGCGCCTTGGAGGGGATGCAGCCGATGTTCAGGCAGGTGCCGCCCAGCGTGTCGCGCTTCTCCACGCAGGCCACCTTCATGCCGAGCTGCGCGGCGCGGATGGCGCAGACATAGCCGCCGGGGCCGGCGCCGATGACGATGAGGTCGAAGCTCTCGGACATGATGCGGATATGGTCCTGTGCCGTACGGGAAAGCCCGCCCGGGTTAGCAGGGCAGCCCTGCGGATTGAAGTCCGCAAGCGAGCGCCATGGCGGGCGCCAGCCCCCGTTAGGGGCCCCGCCTCCCCCGCGAACCCCTTCGCCAGGGCCACGGACTGGCCCCGAACCCCGCCGGATATCGGACCTTCCAGGGCGAGCCAGCCCGTAAGGCCATGCCGGGGGGGGGTGCCCGAAAGCAGTATACGAACGGCGGGACGCCCTGGTCCGTGCCGGCACGGGCCGCGCGCGTGGCCCGGGGGCAAGGCTCTGCCTCGCCCCCGTACCCCCACTCCGCCAGGACCCTGCGGGCCCTGGACCCAAAGGGCGCTGCCGCGGGACAGCCTGCGACGGGGTCAAGGCGCCGAGGAGCCATGCTCCTCGGCGGGTACGGTGTCCGTTCTCGCTGACGCGCTCTGAACCTTTTTCGGAGTCCCGCCTGTCCGCGCGCCGTCAGGGTTCAGCCCGCAGGCTGACGGCAGCCACGAAGCACCAGACTCCCAGCGGGAACCGGGGCCCGCTTGTGGCCCCGGCAGGGGAGGGTCTGGGAGGGGACGGCGTCCCCTCCCGGTCCGACGCCCGACCACGACAGCGCCACGGGTCAGGCCATTCCGCCATCGGCATTATCAGGACGACACGAGCCGCCGGGGAGTCAGCCCCGAGCCCGTGTGGACCCTCGGTCCCGGCGGAGAGCGGGAATCGGGGGGGCCGAGACGCCGCCCCGACGCCCGGCGGCGCCTTCCCCCGGGTGGACAGCGGCGCTACCCCACCGCCGCTTCCAGCGCCGCGACGCCCGGCAGGGTCTTGCCCTCCAGCCATTCCAGGAAGGCGCCGCCGGCAGTGGAGACATAGGTCATGCGGTCGAGGACGCCCGCGTGGCGCAGGGCGGAGACGGTGTCGCCGCCGCCGCCGATGGACTTCAGCCCGGCGGAGGTGCCGAGCGAGGCGACGGTCTGCGCCACGGCGACGGTGGCGGTGTCGAAGGGCGGGGTCTCGAAGGCGCCGAGCGGGCCGTTCCAGACCAGGGTGGAGGCCTTGCGCAGCTCCGCCTCGATCGCCTCCACCGTCTCCGGCCCCACGTCGAGCGCCATCATGTCGGCGGGCACGCTGTCGATGGCGACGGTGCGGGTGGCGGGGTTGGGCTTGAACTCGGACGCCACGACGAGATCGACCGGGAGCAGCACCTTGCAGTTGGCGGCCTTCGCCTCCTCCAGCATCCGCAGGGCGGTCTCGTGCATCTCCGCCTCCTGGAGGGACTTGCCGACGGAATAGCCCTGGGCAGCGAGGAAGGTGTTGGCCATGGCGCCGCCGATCACCAGCACGTCCACCTTCCTCGACAGGTTGCCGATCAGGTCGAGCTTGGTGGAGACCTTGGCGCCGCCGACGATGGCGACGACGGGGCGCGAGGGGGTGCCGAGCGCCGCGTCCAGCGCCTCCAGCTCCTGCTGCATCAGCCGGCCGGCATAGGCGGGGAGGAGCCTGGCCACGCCCTCGGTCGAGGCATGGGCGCGGTGCGCGGCGGAGAAGGCGTCGTTCACGTAAACGTCGGCGAGCTTCGCCAGGCCCTGGGCGAGCGCGGGGTCGTTCTTCTCCTCGCCCGCGTGGAAGCGGGTGTTCTCCAGCAGCAGGATGTCGCCGTCGGCGAGCTTCGCGACCGCGGCCTCGGCCACCGGGCCGACGCAGTCGTCCGCGAAGGCAACCGGCTTGTTCAGCGCCTTCTCCAGCGCGGCGGCCAGCGGCTTGAGCGACATCTCCGGCACGACCTTGCCCTTGGGCCGGTCGAAGTGGGAGCAGATGATGACCTTCGCGCCCTTGTCGGACAGCTCCTTGATCGTGGGGCAGAGGCGCTCGATGCGGGTGAAGTCGCTGATCTGCCCGTCGCGCACCGGCACGTTCAGGTCGGCGCGCAGCAGCACGCGCTGGCCCTGGGCATCAAGGTCGTCGAGGGTGCGGAAAGCCGGCATGGGAAGGTCCTGAAAACGGGGGAGGGGCTTCGAACGGCGGACGGAGTCCCTGGTACCATCGGGGCATGGGCAGGGCCAGTTAAGCCCGGATCTAGGCGGCTTTAGCCCAATGACCAAGTTGCCGGCACAAGCCGACGCCTGGCAATTCGGGCGTGTGCATGATATGTTCTGTCCCGAATCGGGGGACTCATGGGCGAAATTAAGTCGCTCGAACACTTAAACCTTGTTGCTGCCTTCTTGGTCCCCGGCCTCGTGGCTTTATGGATACGGGCACAGTTTCTCCACGGTCGAGTGGTCGTGTCGAAAGATACGATGCTGACGTTCGTGGCGCTTTCGCTCGTCTGGTACGGAATCTCCGCCCCTTTCATGACCTGGGTCGGAGACCTCGGATCATCGCCCTACATCCGCAGTGGTGCTTGGTTCTTTTGGACGGTACTGGGTCCCGCACTCTTCGGCGCCCTGCTTGGACTGAATGCGAGCAAGGGCTGGACTCGATCCATCCTCAGGTTGCTCCGGATTCGTGTCGTTCACCCGCAGCCCACGGCCTGGGATTGGAAGTTCCAGGACATGACAAAGGCCGAATGGGTCATCCTTGTCCTGAAGGATGGCACACAGTTCGGCGGGTGGTGCGGCGAGGGAAGCTTTGTCTCGTCTGATCCGAGAGAACGCGATCTCTACGTGCCGCACGCCTATCGCATCGCCGACAGCGGCGCTTGGGAGTCTCTCGGCGGCGGCCTGCTCATCGCCGCTGGCGAGATTCGCAGCATCGAGTTCATGCCAGAACAGAAAGGATGCCACCATGGCTGAAGATAGGCCCACGCGTCGCTCCATTATTAGTCACCGTGGCTATCAACCCGGAGTGCAACCACTCCAGAAGGGCTTCACACCGGGATCGGGCGCAATTGTGGACCGGCCTGGCATCCAAGGTGGCTACCAGCCCACGAAGGGTGTTGGTACACCGGCTGGACCGACTCCCAACCGCGGGACTGGTGGCACACCATCAAAGAAATAGTTCGCTATTTCTCGCAGTACTTGGTCAACGTTCCCATCCGTGCTGGCGTTGTTCCGGCCGCGCCGCAGCGTCACTTGCCCCCAGGGTAGACCTTGAGCAGAGCCCTTTAACCAAGCGCCGCGCGGACACGATGCAGGTACCTTGCAGCGTGTCCATCGTGTTCCGGTCGCCGTATGGGCGTAGATGGCGACCATGCTTTGCTAACCCTCCCGCCCCAGACTCTCGATTCCGCTTTCGCCTCGATCCCGGCCTATCCGCCCGCAGGCTTCGGCCTGCCATGGCGTTCGAGCATCGCCCGCCCGATATCGGCGGAGGTCGGCCACACGCCTGACGGCGCGCCGGGGTTGCGTTCATAGCGGTCGAGCGCGGTCACGTCCGGCTGCACGGGCTTGCCGCCATCCAGGAACACGAAGCCGACGGCGTCGCTCGGCAGCGTCCCGACGAAGGCTTCCGCCTCCTCGATCATGCCGCGGATGCGGCGATGCAGCCCCTGCACGTCGATCGGCTGTTCGGTCGCCAGCGCCCGGAACTCCTCCGCCGTGAACCGGCTGTGCCGGGTGATCTCGGCCAGCATCTCCTCCGGCGTGGTGCCGGGAAACTTCCCGACCGCCGCCGCGACCACGGCTCCCAGCGGCAGGATGGTCTCATGAATGGTGACGAGATCGACGATGTCGCGTGGCACGCGCCGGTCCGCCGCCGCCGATGCCTTGTTGGCGGCAAGGTCGACCGGGTGCAGCACGTAGCCGAACAGCTCGTCCGGCTGCGTCGGGAAGAAACGGAAGGCGGAATCCGTCACCCATTCGAGCTGCATCCGCTCGCCCGCCTTCTCGATCGTCGCCTCGCGCCTGCCGGTACGCTGCCCTGGCGGCCAGGTGAGCGCGTATCCGGCGGCGGCGAGCGCAGCCTCGTCCGCCTTGACCGCGCTTTCCTGCCGCTCGACGGAATCGTGAAAGATGTCGATGTCGCCCGAAAAGCGCGGGCCTTGCCGGTTGATGGCGACTCCGCCCGCGACGTAGCTGTCGGGGCTGCGCTGCGCCGCCAGGAGCCGCAGCACCGCCGACTGGAACCTACTGATGGGCACGGCAGAGTGCCTCGATCCGCTCGGCCAGTCGACGCCCGTCCATGCGTCCATGCGTCCGCAACGCCTGGGTGATGGCCAGGGCGTCCGCCGGGGTCGGATGCCTGACCGGGCGCATGTGCCACAGCGCGCGTGACCCATATTCCTCGAAGGCGCGACGGTAGAGGCTGGCGAAGTCCTCCGCCTGTGCTGGCTCTGGGCTCATGGCGGCTCCAGGATAGCATGGGCGACGTGATGGCCGGCTACCGTCTCCGCGAACGGGGCACCCCCGGGGTGGAGTTTCCTTGCTTGCGTCCACGCCTCATGTCATAGGACTATAATCAAAGAACCCTGCTGGCCCCGCGTCGCACGATCCGCAGCGCCTCCGCCAGCACGTCCCGCGTGATGCCGTGCTTCCCGTACAGCGCCTCGGCCTCCGCCAGCGTGGCGGACACCGCCGGCCGCAGCATCAGCGTCCCGTTCTCCAGCCAGCATTCCAGGTGCCGTGGGTTGCCCAGCGCCTCGCGCACCCCGCGCCGCAGCGTCACCTGCCCCTGGGGCGAGAGCTTGAGCAGAACCCTGTTGCCGTCCACGGGCTGCATCCTTCATCCGAACCGGCCAATAAAGGACTAAATTCCTAAAACAGTAAAGCCTAAAACGCCCGCGGCGCCGGGAAGGACCCCGGAGAGGTCCCCCCGGCGCCGCGCAACGGCTCAGAGCTTGCCGAGATAGGCGGCGGTGTCGCTCATCCGGTTCGAGAAGCCCCACTCGTTGTCGTACCAGGACATCACCCGGACCAGCCCGCCATCGACCACCTGGGTCTGCGTCGCGTCGAAGGTGGAGGAGTGCGGGTCGTGGTTGAAGTCCACCGAGACCAGCGGCGCGGTGTTGTAGCCCAGGATGCCCTTCAGCTCGCCCTCGGCCGCCGCCTTCAGCGCGGCGTTGACGGCTTCCTTGGTCAGCCCCTCGGTCTTGGCAGGCACGAAGTCCAGGCTGACGAGCGACACGTTTGGCGTCGGGATGCGGATGGCGGTGCCGTCCAGCTTGCCCTTCAGCTCCGGCAGCACGAGGCCCACGGCCTTCGCCGCGCCGGTCGAGGTCGGGATGGCGGACACCGCCGCCGCGCGGGCGCGGTGCAGGTCCTTGTGCAGCGTGTCCACGGTGTTCTGGTCGCCGGTATAGGCATGGATGGTGACCATGTAGCCGCGCAGGATGCCGAAGGTCTCGTGCAGCACCTTGGCGATCGGCGCCAGGCAGTTGGTGGTGCAGGAGGCGTTGGAGACGATCTTGTCCTCCGCCGTCAGCGTCTTGTGGTTCACGCCGTAGACGATGGTCTTGTCAGCGCCGTCGCCGGGGGCAGAGATCAGCACGCGCTTGGCCCCCGTGCCGAGCAGCACCTGCGCCTTGTCGCGCGCGGTGAAGATGCCCGTGCACTCGGCGGCGATGTCCACGCCGTCCCACTTCAGCTTGGTCGGGTCGCGCTCGGCCGTCACCTTGATCGGGCCCCAGGTCTTGCCGTGGGCCTTGATGGTGATGCTGTCGCCCTCGACGATCACCTCGCCCGGGAAGCGGCCGTGGACGCTGTCGTAGCGGAACAGGTGGGCGTTCGCCTCGACGGAGCCGAGGTCGTTGATGGCGACGAACTCGACGTCGTCGCGCGCGCTCTCGCAGGCGGCGCGCAGGACCAGGCGGCCGATGCGGCCGAACCCGTTGATCGCGACCTTGACGGCCATGGCGTCGATTCCTTCTGCTTGACGATTCAGGAGAGGCGCTTGCGCACGGCGGCGGCGATGGCCTCGGCCGTGATGCCGAAATGCGGGTAGAGCACCTCGACCGGGGCGGAGGCGCCGAAGCCGGTCATGCCGATGAACAGCCGGTTGTCGCCCAGCCAGCGTTCCCAGCCGAACTCCAGCGCCGCCTCGACGCCGACGCGCAGCACGTCGCCCAGCACCGCCTGCTGGTAGGAGACGTCCTGCAACGCGAAGAGTTCCCAGCATGGGAGGGAGACGAGGGCGGTGGGGATGCCCTCGGCCTCCAGCGCCTCGCGCGCGGCGAGGGCGATATGGACCTCCGAGCCGGTGGCGACCAGCGTGGCCTTCCGCTCGCCCGAGGCCTCGGCCAGCACGTAGCCGCCGCGGGAGGAGCGGTTCTCCCCCGCATCGCTCCGCACCGCCGGCAGCGGCTGGCGCGAGAGGGCCAGCACGCTCGGCCCGTCGGCGCGGCGGATCGCCAGCTCCCAGCACTCCGCCGTCTCCAGCGCGTCCGCCGGGCGGAAGACGAAGACGTTGGGGATGGCGCGCAGCGAGGCGAGCGTCTCCACCGGCTGGTGCGTCGGCCCGTCCTCGCCCAGCCCGATGCTGTCATGCGTCAGCACGTGGACCACGCGCTGCTTCATCAGGGCGGAGAGGCGCAGCGCCGGGCGCAGGTAGTCGGCGAAGACCAGGAAGGTGCCGGAATAGGGGATGACGCCGCCATGCAGCGCCATGCCGTTCATCGCGGCGGCCATGCCGTGCTCGCGGATGCCGTAATGGATGAAGCGGCCGGAGAAGTTGTCCGACGTGACGGCGGGGATGCCCTTCACGTTGGTGTTGTTCGACCCCGTCAGGTCGGCGGAGCCGCCCACCATCTCCGGGATCGCCGGCACCAGCACCTCCAGCGCGCGCTGCGAGGCGATGCGGCTGCCGAGCTTGGGCTTCTCCTCCGCGACCTTCGCCTTGTAGGCGGCGAAGGCGTCCTGCCAGCCATCGGGCAGCTTGCCGGCCATGGCGCGCTCGAACTCCGCGCGCTGCGGGTGCTTGGCCAGGCGCTTGAGCCAGGAGCGGCGGGTGCCGCCGCCGCGATGGCCGGCGGCCTCCCACTGCTGCTTGATCTCGGCGGGCACCTCGAAGGGGGCGGCGGTCCAGCCCAGCGCCTCCTTGGCCGCCTTCGCCTCCTCCCCGCCCAGGGGCGAGCCGTGGCTGGCGGCGGTGCCGGCCTTCTTCGGCGCGGCGAAGCCGATGATGGTGCGGCAGGCGATGATGACCGGCCGGCGCGACTTCTGCGCCCAGGCGAGCGCCGCGGCGACCGCCTCCTGGTCGTGCCCGTCCACGCGGCGGGTGGCCCAGCCATAGGCCCGGAAGCGCGCCAGCACGTCCTCGGAGAAGGACAGCGCCGTGTCGCCGTCGATCGAGATGTGGTTGTCGTCCCACAGCACGCAGAGCTTGTTCAGCTTCAGGTGCCCGGCGAGCGAGCAGGCCTCGTGGCTGACGCCCTCCTGCAGGTCGCCGTCCGAGGCGATGACCCAGGTGCGGTGGTCGACCAGCGACCGGCCGAAGCGCGCGGCGGTGAGGCGCTCGGCCAGGGCCATGCCGACGGCGGTGGAGATGCCCTGGCCCAGCGGGCCGGTGGTCATCTCGATCCCCGGATGCTCGCCATACTCCGGATGCCCGGCGGCGGGGGAATGGAGCTGGCGGAAGCGCTCGATGTCCTCGATGCCCATCCCTGCCTGCCCGGTCAGATAGAGCAGCGCGTAGAGCAGCATCGAGCCGTGCCCGGCCGAGAGCACGAAGCGGTCGCGGTCCGCCCAGCGGGGGTCGTCCGCGTCGTATTTCAGGAAGCGGGTCCAGAGCACGGTGGCCACGTCCGCCATGCCCATCGGCATGCCGGGATGGCCGGACTTAGCCTTCTCGACGGCGTCGATGGCCAGCGCGCGGATGGCGTCGGCCATGTGCCGCCCGGGCGTCGCCGGGCGGGCGAGGATCGCCGCCTGGGCCGCGAGGGCGGGGTTGGGCGGCGCGGGCGCCTGCGAGTCGGGTTCGGTTGTCGCCACGGGGTCCTCCGACAGGGGGCCGCTATAGACAGGGCCCGGCGGGCTGCCAACCCGGCCGGGGCCGGTGCAGAGGCTTGTGAAGGCGGCAAAACCGCATGTTACCGCGCCCATGGAAAGGGGTGGGCGGCGCATGCCTCGCATGGCCGCGCGGAGGGGCATCGGGCCGCGTCCCCCGCGCGGCACCCGGCCGGCGGGGATCAGGCGCCGGCCGTTCCCGGCGCCTTCCCCTCCCGCCGCGACAGGCGCAGCACGGCATAGCCGGCGAGGCCCGCCGTCACCGACCCGGCCAGGATTCCCAGCTTCACCTTGTCCAGCAGGGCCGGCGTCTCCTCGAAGGCGAGGGAGCCGATGAACAGGCTCATGGTGAAGCCGATGCCGCAGAGCAGCGAGACGCCCAGCATCTGCCCCCAGCTCGCCGCCGCCGGCAGGTCGGCGACGCCGCTGCGGATCAGCAGAGCCGAGAAGCCCAGCACCCCGACCAGCTTGCCGAGCAGCAGGCCCATCGCCACCCCCAGCGTCAGCGGTTCGGTGACGGTGGCGACGGTGACGCCGGCGAAGGACACGCCGGCATTGGCGAAGCCGAAGACCGGCACCACCAGGAAGGCGACCGGCACCTGGAGCGCGTGCTCCAGCCGGTGCAGCGGCGATTCCGCCGCGCCGGCCTCGGGCGTGCCGGGGGTGCGGCGCAGCGGGATGGCCAGGGCCAGCAGCACGCCGGCCAGCGTCGCATGCACGCCCGAGCGCAGCACGAGCAGCCAGAGCAAGGCGCCCAGCAGCAGGTAGGGCACCAGGGTGCCGACGCCGCGCCGGTTCATCCAGACCAGCGCCGCCAGCACCGCGGCCGCCCCGAGCAGGTCGGGCAGCGACAGGCCCTCCGTGTAGAACAGGGCGATGATGATGACGGCGCCCAGGTCGTCGATGATCGCCAGCGCCGCGAGGAAGACCTTCAGCGAGACGGGCACGCGCGGCCCCAGCAGCGACAGCACCCCGAGGGCGAAGGCGATGTCGGTGGCCGTCGGGATCGCCCAGCCGCGCAGCAGCGCGGGGTCGTGCCGGTTGAGCGCGACGTAGATCAGCCCGGGCACGATCATGCCGCCCAGCGCCGCGATCCCCGGCAGGGCCCGCCCGCTCCAGGTGGCGAGCCGGCCGTCCAGCATCTCGCGCTTGATCTCCAGCCCGACCATCAGGAAGAACAGCACCATCAGGGCGTCGTTCACCCAGTGCTGGAGGCTGAGCGGGCCGAGATAAGCGTGCAGTGCGCCGAAATAGGCGGGCGCCAGCGGCGAGTTGGCGACGAGGATGGCGAGCAGCGCCACCCCCATCAGCACCAGGCCGCCGGAGGCCTCGTTGTCGAGGAAGCGCCGCAGCACGGTAGGGCGGCGGCCAAGGGCCTGGGCATGGTTCATCGCGGGGATCCCTGGGATGGCGAAGGGGTCTCCGTTGGGTCAGCGGCCCGGGCGCACGCAGCACACGCCGGCGGACCGGACCCGGCTACCGGATCGGGCGGCGCGATGCCACCCGATCCGGTTCACACCGGCGTGAGCCCGCAGGGCCGGAGGGACCGGGGCCCTCGCGGCGGCGCCTGGCCCGTCAGAGGCTGCGGTTGGCCCGCGCCACCACCGCCTCGAACAGCACCTGGCAGCCGGCCTCGGCCTCCTCCGGCTGGATGCTCTCCGCCTCGTTGTGGGAGAGGCCGTCCTTGCAGGGGGTGAAGATCATCGCCGTCGGCACGCTGCGCGAGACATAGACCGCATCATGCCCGGCGCCGCTGACGATCTCGCGCGCCGGATAGCCCAGCCGCGCCGCCGCCTGCCGCACCAGGTCCACGCACCCCGCGTCGAAGGGCTGGAACGGGTAGCGGAACAGCTCCGTCAGCTCCAGCTCCAGCCCGCTGCCGACCAGCTCCGCCTGGGCCCAGCCGGGGAAGCGGTCGGCCAGCTCCTCGATCGCCTCCGTCTCCGGGTGGCGGAACTCGACCGAGAAGCGGACCTCGCCGGGGACGACGTTGCGGCTGTTCGGGATCACCTGGAGGAAGCCCACCGTGCCGCGCCCGTCCTCGCCACGGTCACGCATCAGCCGGTCCACCAGCCCGATCACCTTCGCCGCCCCCACCAGCGCGTCCTTGCGCGCGGAGGGGGGCGTGGTGCCGGCATGGGCGTCCTGGCCGACGATCCGCGCATCCCACCAGACCATGGCCTGGCCGCCGGTGACGATGCCGATGGTCTTCCGCTCCGCCTCCAGGATCGGCCCCTGCTCGATATGCAGCTCGAAATAGGCATCGGCCGGATACGCCTTCGCCGGCACCTCGCCCTTGTAGCCGATGGAATCCAGCGCCTCGGAGACGGTCACGCCGTCCACGTCCTTCAGCCCATAAGCCTTCTCCTGGGTGAAGACGCCCGCCCAGACGCCGCTGCCCATCAGCGAATGGCCGAAGCGGCTGCCCTCCTCGTCCGTCCAGTTCACCAGCTCCAGCGGCGCCTCGGTCTCGATGCCGAGCGTATGGAGGGTGCGCATCACCTCCAGCCCGGCGATCACCCCCAGCGCCCCGTCGAACTTCCCGCCCGAGGGCTGGCTGTCCAGGTGGCTGCCGAACATCACCGGCAGGCGCGTCGGGTCGCGCCCCTCGCGCCGGGCGAACATGTTGCCGATGGCGTCCACCCGCACCGTGAGGCCCAGCGACTCGCACTCCGCGCGGAAGCGGTCGCGGCCGGCCTTGTCCACCTCCGTCAGCGTCAGGCGGCGCACGCCGCCCTTGGGGGTCGCGCCGATCTGCGCGAAGCCCATCAGGCTGTCCCAGAGCCGCGCCCCGTCGATCCGCTGGTTGGTGCCGCTCATGCCGCCTGCTGCCTCTCGCGCTTCGCCCCGGCCCGCTGCCGGGGTGCCATCGGGGGCGTTGTCGCGCCACGGCGCGCCGGGGGGAAGCCGCCTCGGCGCGCCGCGCGTGCAGGAACCCCCGGCGCAGGGGGAGGTCCGGGGACTGACGCACGGGGCCGGCGGCAAAGCCCCCCTCGCGGCGGGCGGCTGGCCGCCGTCCTGCCGGCCGGGGCCCTCCCCTGTCAGGTCGCCGGCGCGGTGTCGCGGAAGGACGGGCGGCCGGAGATGCCTTCGAACCAGGCCGCCAGCGCCTCGCGGCCCTGGCGCCAGCCCAGCTCGGGGAAGCGAAGGTCCAGGTAGCCGAGGGTGCAGCCCAGCGCGATGGTGCCGATGTCCAGCCGGTCGCCGAAGCCCGGCGCCTGGCGCGCCGCCTCGTCCAGCCCGGCCGTCACCTTCGCCATCTGGCCGGCGAGCCAGCCCGCATGGCGCTGCGCCGGCTCGCGGACGGAGTTCTCGTAGCGGGCGAGCAGCGCCGCATCCGCCACCCCGTCGGCCAGCGACTGAAGAGTCAGGGCCTGCCAGCGGGCCGGCCCGGCGGCGGGGACGAGGCCCGCCCCGCCCAGCGTGTCCAGGTACTCGGCGATGACCCGGCTGTCGTAGAGGGCGGTGCCGTCATCCAGGACCAGGGTCGGGATCTTGGCCAGAGGATTGGCCACGGCGATCGCCTCGCTGCGGTCGACCGGGTGCGCGGCGGCGGAGACCAGCTCCAGCCGGTCGGCCAGGCCGCCTTCGATGGCAACGATCCGAACCTTCCGGACGAAGGGGGAGAGGGGGGAGTGGAAGAGCTTCACGCCGGGCTCCGTAAAAGGACAGGATGGCAGGATAGGGCCGATCGTGGCGCCGCGGCACTGGCCGGCGGGCAGCCCACCAAGGGAAAGCTTGCGTCCTGCGGCTGCCATGCCTACGGTGATTTCAGGAATTCCTGAAATTTCCACCCGAACGGAACCGGATTCCCGGATGGTGCGCCGCAGCGGATGCTCCCGTGAACCTCCCGCCCCTGATCCAGGCCTTCGTGCTGCATTTCGGCGAGATGGGCAGCCGCTGGGGAATCAACCGCACCGTCGGGCAGATCTATGCCCTGCTCTACGTCTCGCCCGAGCCGCTGCCGGCCGACCGGATCGTCGACTCGCTCGGCATCTCACGCTCCAACGTCTCCATGGGGCTGCGCGAGCTGCAAGCCTGGAACCTCGTGCTGCTGCGACACCGGCCCGGGGACCGGCGCGACTTCTTCACCACGCCCGAGGATGTATGGCAGATCCTGCGCACCCTCGCGGAGGAGCGGAAGAAGCGCGAGGTCGACCCGACCCTCTCCGTGCTTCGCGGCTTGTTGATGCAGAACCCCGCTAGCGAGGCCGAGCAACATGCGCAGCATCGCATGGCGGAGATGCATACGCTGATCGAGCAGCTGACCACCTGGTACGACGATGTCCGGCGGCTGGAGACCGAGCGCCTGGCGACGCTGCTTGCTCTCGGCGCCCGCGTCACGCGGCTGCTGGAGGCGACGGACAAGGTCGTCGCCCTGGGCCGCGGCCGCCGCGCCTCCCCCGCCCCGCCCGGGCCCGACTCCTCCAGCGCCGCCCTGGCCCCGGCCCTGCCCCCTGCGCCATCCCGGCCACCGGGAAGCGGATCGCGATGACCGCCCCCGCGCCCCCTCTCCCCGCCGTGCCCGCCCGGGCCGCGCGCGACACAGCCGACGGGACCGCTCGCCATGCTTGAATCCCTGCTGCCCAGCGCGCTCGACCTCGCGCGCTTCCAGTTCGCCTTCGTGGTGGTGTGGCACTTCATCTTCCCCGCCTTCACCATCGGCCTGGCCTCCTTCCTCGCGGTGCTGGAGGGGCTGTGGCTTTGGACGGGGCGGTCGGTCTACCTGGACGTCTTCCGCTACTGGCTGAAGATCTTCGCCATCGCCTTCGCCATGGGCGTCGTCTCGGGCATCGTCATGTCCTACCAGTTCGGCACCAACTGGTCGGTCTTCTCCGACAAGGCCGGGCCGGTGATCGGGCCGCTGATGGGCTATGAGGTGCTGACAGCCTTCTTCCTGGAGGCGGGCTTCCTCGGTGTGATGCTGTTCGGGCTGGGCCGCGTGGGCAAGGGGCTGCACTTCGCCGCCACGCTGCTGGTGGCCATCGGCACCTCGATCTCCGCCTTCTGGATCCTGTCGGTGAACTCCTGGATGCAGACGCCTGCGGGCTTCACCATCGACGAGCACGGGCGGTTCCTGCCGGCGGACTGGTGGGCGATCATCTTCAACCCCTCCTTCCCCTTCCGCTACGCGCACACCGTCACCGCCGCCTACCTGACCACGGCGGCGATCGTCGGCGCGGTCGGCGCCTACCACCTCCTGCGCGACTGGCAGGCGGCCCGTGCGTCCGTGCGGGCCGCCCCAGGCCCGAACGAGCGGGCGAAGGTCATGTTCTCCATGGCCATGTGGATGCTGGCGGTCGTCGCCCCGGTGCAGATGGTGCTGGGCGACCTGCACGGCAACAACACCTTCCACCACCAGCCGGCCAAGCTGGCCGCGATGGAGGGGCATTTCGAGACGCAGCGCGGCGCGCCCGCCATCCTCTTCGGCATCCCCTCGGCGGAGGAGGAGCGGGTGAAGCTGGAGATCGGCATCCCGAACCTCGCCAGCCTCTACCTCACCCACGAATGGAACGGCGAGGTGCGCGGGCTGAAGGACATCCCGCGCGACCACTGGCCCACCAACATCCCGCTGGTCTTCTTCTCCTTCCGCATCATGGTGGGGATGGGGCTGCTGATGATCGGCCTGGGGCTGGCCGGGCTGCTGCTGCGCGTGCGGGGCCGGCTCTACGACACGCCCTGGCTGCTGCGCGCGGCGATCGCCATGGGGCCGTCGGGCATCGTCGCGGTGACCGCGGGCTGGATCGTGACGGAGGCGGGGCGCCAGCCCTTCACCGTCTACGGCCACCTGCGCACCGCCGACAGCGTGGCGCCGATCGCAGCGCCCGCCGTCGCGGCCTCGCTCGCCGCCTTCGCCGTGGTCTACTTCGTCGTCTTCGGCGCGGGCATCTGGTACCTGTTCAAGCTGTTCGGCAAGACGCCCGAGCCGCACGAGGAGGGGCCGCGGACGGACAAGCCGATCCGCTCGGCGGGCATCACGCCCGCCCCCTCGGCCCAGCACGGCGCCGACACCCGGCCGCAGCCCCAGCCGGCGGAGTAAGGGACATGGCCGAGATCTTCGACGCCCACGCGGTCGCCCTGATCTGGGCGCTGCTGATCGCCACCGCCGTCTTCCTCTACGTGGTGATGGACGGCTTCGACCTGGGCATCGGCATCCTCTTCCCCGTGCTGAAGGACAAGCACGACCGCGACGTGGCGGTGAACACCGTCGCCCCCGTCTGGGACGGCAACGAGACCTGGCTGGTGCTGGGCGGCGGCGGGCTGCTGGCGGTCTTCCCGCTGGCCTATGCCACCATCCTGCCCGCGCTCTACATGCCGCTGATCCTGATGCTGCTGGCCCTCGTCTTCCGCGGCGTCTCCTTCGAGATGCGCTTCCGGGCGGAGACGCCGAAGCAGCAGCTCTGGTGGGACCGCGCCTTCTCCTGGGGCTCCTACGTCGCGGCCTTCACCCAGGGCATCGCGCTCGGCGCCTTCGTCCAGGGCATCGAGGTCCAGGGCCGCGCCTATGCCGGCGGCTGGTGGGACTGGCTGACGCCCTTCTCGCTGCTGACGGGCCTCGCGCTCGTCACCGGCTACGGCGTGCTCGGCGCCTGCTGGCTGGTGTGGAAGACGGAGGGCGGGCTGCACGAGCGGGCGCGCACCCAGGCGCGGGTGATGGGCGGCGTGCTGCTGTTCTTCGTCTTCGCCGTCTCCGTCGCCATGCCCTTCCTGCAGCCGGCCTTCCACGCGCGCTGGCTGACCTTCCCGAACCTGCTCCTCGCCGCCCCCGTGCCGATCCTGGTGATCCTGCTCGCCTGGTTCTTCTTCCGCGCGCTGGATGAGGCGGACCAGCATGGGCTCTGGGCGGATGCGAAGCCCTTCGTCCTGGCGTTGGGGCTGTTCCTGCTCTGCTACCTCGGGCTGGGCATCAGCATGTGGCCCTGGATCGTGCCGCCCTCCGTCTCGATCTGGGACGCCGCCGCGCCGCGCGACAGCCAGCTCTTCCTGCTGGTCGGCGCGGCGGTGCTGATCCCGATCATCCTGGCCTATACCGGCTACGTGTACTGGCTGTTCCGCGGCAAGGTGCGCGCGGATGCCGGGTACCACTGAACCCGGCCGGGGAAAGGCAGGCGGCATGGCACCGGCAGGCGTGGAACCGCGCGGAGGCATGTGGCGGCGGCTCGGCTGGTTCGTCCTCCTCTGGGCCTGTGGGGTGGCGGCCGTCGGCACGGTGGGGCTGCTGATCCGCGCGGTGCTGATGCCATGAGTGCGGCATCCCTGGACCGGGGGCGGCGCGCCCTGGTGGTGGGCGGCGGGATCATGGGCCTGTGCTCCGCCTGGGCCCTGGCCCGCGACGGCTGGGTGGTGGAGCTGGTCGAGCAGGACCCGATCCCCAATCCCCGCGGCAGCTCGGTGGACCGCCACCGGCTGATCCGCCACGCCTATGGCGACCAGCGTGGCTACATGCGGATGGTCGACGCGGCGCACGACGCCTGGGAGTCGGTCTTCGCCGATCTCGGCGAGCGTCCCTACCGGCCCACCGGCACCCTCGCCCTCGCCGGCCGCCATCCGCCGCCCGCGGCCACGGGCAGCACCCTCGGTAGCCCGGCGGACCATGGCGAGGCGCTGGGCTGGCTGTCCGCCACCCGCGCCGCGCTGCGCGAGGATGGCCGCCCCTTCGAGGCGCTCTCGCCGGACGCCCTCGCCCGGCGCCTCCCCTTTCTCGATGTCTCGGCGGTGGAGGAGGCGCTGTACCTTCCCACCGGGGGCGTGCTTCTGGCCGACCGCATCGTGGCCGGCTTGGCCCGGCACCTTGCCGCCCGGGGGGTGGCCCTCCGCCGCGCCCGTGTCGCCGGGGTGGAGCCCGCCGCCGCCCGCGTCGTGCTGGAGGACGGCACCGCCCTGTCCGCCGACCTGCTGGTCCTGGCCGCCGGCCCCTGGACCGCGCGGCTGCTGCCGGGCCTGGCGCCCCGCGCCGTCCCCTCCCGGCAGATCCTGGTGAACCTGGAGCCGCCTCCCGCCCTGCGGGCCGGCTGGGAGGCGGCCCCGATGCTGCTGGACCTCTCGGGCGGCTTCTACGCCGTGCCCCCGGTGGCCGGCACGCCCCTGAAGGTGGGCGACCACAGCTTCAGCCTGCAGGGCGACCCGGACGACCCGCGCGAGGCCAGCCCGGCCGAGGCGGAGGCCATCCTCGCCCTGGCCCTGCCCCGCCTGCGCGATGCCGGCGCCTACCGGATCCTCTCCGCCCGCGCCTGCTACTACGAGGTCTCGCCCGGCGAGCGCATCGCCCTGGAGCCGCTGGGTGAAGGCTGCCTCGCCCTCTGCGGCACCTCCGGCCACGGCTTCAAGTTCGGCCCCGCCCTGGGCCAGGCCGTCGCCACGGCCGCCGCGGCCGACCCGTCGCGGCGCGCGGCGATCACAGCCTGGGCGGCTGGAGAGGCCGCGTGATGCGCGTGCCGCCCGTCCTTCCAGCGCCCCGACCGCCCGCGCGCCCATCCGGCTCGACCTGCAGGCTGACCCCCGCCACCCGGTGATACGCGCGGCGTGATGCGTTGATGCCTGCCGGACTTGCACCCGTGGCCCGGGGGCAAGGCTCTGCCTCGCCCCCGATACCCCCACTCCGCCAGGACCCTGCGGGCCCTGGACCCGATGAGCGCTGCCGCGGGTCAGCCGGACACTGGGTCGAGGCGCCGAGGAGCATTGCTCCTCGGCGGGCACGGGCTCGGTGCTCGCGGACGCCCTCTGAATCTTTTCCAGGGTCCCGCCTGTCCGCGTTCCTCAGGGTTCAGCCCGCAGGCTGACGGCAGCAGCCAGCACCAAACTCCCAGCGGGGACCGGGGCCCGCTTGTGGCCCCGGCAGGGGAGGGTCTGGGAGGGGACGGCGTCCCCTCCCGGTCCGCCGCCCGAACACCACAGCACGACGGGTCAGGTCATCCCGCCACCCGTATAACCCCCGGCGGGAGGGGTCATCGGTGGAAGCGCCGGTTCCGGGCTACGGGCGGATGCCTACGCCCCGGCCAGCACCAGCAGCACGCCCAGCACCACGGTCACGGCGCCCAGCACCTCCGCGCGGGTGAAGCGTTCGCGCAGGTAGAAATGGCCCAGCATCAGGGTGAACAGTATCTCCACCTGGCCGACGCTGCGCACCAGGCCGAGGGGGGCCAGGACGAAGCCCAGGAACCAGCAGGCGGAGCCGAGGGCGGAGAGGGCGCCGATCGGGGCGGCGTTGCGCCAGCCGGTGAAGGCGCCGCGCAGCTGGTCCGGCTCCCGCCACAGCATCCAGCCGCCCTGGATGAGGGTCTGCAGCACGTTCATTGCCAACAGCACGCAGAGCGCGCGGCGGAGCGCCTCGGTCTCTGGCGGCAGGCTGGCGGCGGCCAGCTTGATGAAGACGCCGGAGAAGGCGAAGCCTAGCCCGGCGCCCAGGCCACACAGGGCCGCAGGCTGCACCGTGGCGCGCAGCAGCTCCGCCGCGCGCGGCGCCTTGCCGGCCAGCGAGAGGACCAGCGTGCCGGCCACGCTGGTCGCCACCCCGATCCAGGCGAGGGGCGAAAGCGCCTCGCGCAGCACCACGGCGCCCAGCACGGCGCCCTGCACGGCGTCGGTCTTGGCATAGGCCGTGCCGACGACGAAGTTGCGATGGCCGAAGGCCATGATCAGCAGGTTGGTGCCGGCGATCTGGGCCAGCCCGCCGCACAGCACCCAGAGCCAGAACCTCCCCTCCGGCCGCGGCAGCGGGCCGCCGAGGACGGCCATGTTGATCCCGAGCAGCAGCAGGGCGGTGGGCGCGCCATACAGGTAGCGCACCAGCCCGGCGGCGTTGACGGACATGTGGCCCCGGAGCCGCTGCTGCAACGCGGTTCGCCAGGCTTGGAACAGGGCCGCCAGCAGCGTGGCCGGCAGCCACAAAGGAGAGAGGATCATGCCCGCTGGGTTGGCCGGGCCGCCCATCCCGGTCAAGCAGGCGGCGTAACCTTCGCCGGCTCCCGCGTTCCAGTCGTGGTGCGCCGGGCCGGCGGCCCCTGCGATGGATGGAACGGGAGGAAGCAGCCTATGCCAGACGGGACCTCACGGGATTCCTTCCTCACCCAGGTCCCCGCGCGACTCGACCGGCTTCCCTGGTCGCGCTTCCACTGGCTGGTGGTGGTCGCGCTGGGCGTCACCTGGATCCTGGACGGGCTGGAGGTGACGCTGGTCGGCTCGCTGGCCGGCGCCATCCACCAGAGCCCCAGCCTGCGGCTCAGCGAGAGCCAGGTGGGGCTGACCGCCTCCGCGTACCTGCTCGGCGCGGTGCTGGGTGCGCTGCTGTTCGGCTGGCTGACCGACCGGCTGGGGCGCAAGAAGCTCTTCACCGTCACCGTGCTGGTCTACCTGCTGGCGACCATCGCCACCGGCTTCTCCTGGGATTTCTGGTCCTTCGCCTTCTTCCGCTTCCTCACCGGCGCCGGCATCGGCGGCGAGTACGCGGCGGTGAACTCCGCCATCCAGGAACTGATCCCGGCGCGGCGGCGCGGCATCACCGACCTTTCGATCAACGGCACCTTCTGGGCCGGTGCGGCGATCGGCGCGCTGGGGGCGGTGGTGCTGCTCGACCCCCGGGTGATCGACCCGGAGTTGGGCTGGCGGCTGGCCTTCGCCATCGGCGGCGCGCTCTCGGCGGTGGTGCTGTTCCTGCGACGCTGGATCCCGGAAAGCCCGCGCTGGCTGATGACGCACGGGCGCCCGGAGGAGGCCGAGGCGATCGTGAGCAGCATCGAGGCGCGGGTGGCGGCGGAGCGCGGCCCCCTGCCCCCGGTGGTCGGGCGCGGCATCCGGCTGCACCGGCGCGACGGCACCTCGATGGCCGAGGTGGCGCGCACCCTGTGGCACACCTATCCCCGGCGCACCGTGCTGGGCGTGGTGCTGATGGCCTGCCAGGCCTTCTGCTACAATGCGATCTTCTTCACCTACGCCCTGGTGCTGACGACCTTCTACGGCATCGAGAGCCACCACATCGGCTGGTTCATGCTGCCCTTCGCCCTGGGCAACCTGATGGGGCCCCTCCTCCTCGGCCACCTGTTCGACAGCATCGGCCGCAAGCCGATGATCACCGCGACCTATGCCCTCTCCGGCATCCTGATGGCCATCACCGGCTTCGCCTTCGCCCATGGTTGGCTCTCCGCGTGGGAGCAGACGGCCGCCTGGACGGTGATCTTCTTCTTCGCCTCGGCCGCCGCCTCCGCCGCCTACCTCACCGTGGGCGAGGGCTTCCCGCTGGAGATGCGCGCCATGGCCATCGCCCTGTTCTACGCCTTCGGCACGGGCGTCGGCGGCGTCATCGGCCCCGCCCTGTTCGGCGCGCTGATCGAGGGCGGCGACCGCTTCAGCATCCTGTGGGGCTACCTGATCGGCGCCGCGCTGATGCTGCTCGCGGCCTTCACCGAATGGCGCCTGGGCTTCGCCGCGGAGCGCCGGCCGCTGGAGGAGGTGGCCGCTCCCCTGTCCAGCCATGGGGAGGCCGGGAGGCCGCTGCCCCGCGACTGACGGCGCCATCCGCCAGGGAGATCCCGAACGGGCTTGCCCTCCTCCACTGAATGATATTAAGAATCGTTATCATATGTAAGGAGTGGGGGCATGCGGGCGATGCCGCCTTGGGGATGGCTCGGTCTCGAGGACTTCCACGCACCGCGGTCCATGCCACGGCTGCACGCCCTGCTCTCCTCCAGGGCCTCGCCGCGCCGCTCCTCCCGGCCCGGCCTGGCGGCCCGGCTCGCGGCGCTCTTCGCGCCACCGCCCCTGGCGCCCGCCCTGCGCCCCGTCCCGGCGCGGCGGCCCCGATGAGCGCATTGCTGCAGGTCCGCGACCTGACCGTCCGCTTCGACACCTGGGACGGCACGGTCCATGCCGTGACCGGCGTCACCTACGACCTTGCCCCCGGCGAGACGCTCGGCATCGTGGGGGAGAGCGGCAGCGGCAAGAGCGTCCATGTCCTCGCCATGCTCGGCCTGATCCCCCGTCCACCCGGCCGCATCGAGCGCGGCCAGGCCCTGTTCGAGGGCCGCGACCTGCTGACCATGCCGGAACGCGAGTTGCGCGCCCTGCGCGGCGGGAAGATCGGCATGATCTTCCAGGACCCGATGACCTCGCTGAACCCGGTGCTGACGGTCGGCTACCAGATCAGCGAGGTGCTGGTGACGCACCTGAAGCTCTCCCGCGCGGCGGCGATGAAGCGGGCGGTGGAGCTGCTGGACCTGGTCGGCATCCCCGACCCGCAGAAGCGGGTGGAGCAGTATCCGCACCAGTTCTCCGGCGGCATGCGCCAGCGCGCGATGATCGCCATCGGCATCGCCTGCGAGCCGAAGCTCCTCATCGCCGACGAGGCCACCACCGCGCTGGACGTGACGGTGCAGGCCCAGGTGCTGGACCTGATGAAGCGGCTGCGCTCGCAGCTCGGCATGGCGATGATCTGGATCACCCACGACATGGGGGTGGTGGCCGGGCTCGCCGACAACGTGCAGGTCATGTACGGCGGCCGCATCATGGAACGCGGGCCGGCGCGGGCCGTCTTCCACGACACCCGCAGCGCCTATACCTGGGGCCTGCTGCGCTCCCTGCCCGATGAGGAGGAGGAGCCCGGCGCGGGCGCGGCCGGCAGCACGAAGCGGCGCCGGCTCTACCAGATTCCCGGCCAGCCGCCCGACATGTTCCGCCCGCCGCAGGGCGACCCCTTCGCCCCCCGCAACCCCTTCGCCACCGATCGCTGCCGCACGGAGGTGCCGCCCCTGCTGCAGGCCGAAGGCGGCGTGCCGGGCCATCTGGTCGCCGCCTGGTACGACCTGCGCGCCGTTCGCGCCGAAGGAGCCCCGGCATGAACGCCATCCCTCCCGCGCCTTCCGCAACGCCGCTGCTGGAGGTGGAGAACCTCTCCCGCCACTTCCACACCACACGCGGGCTGTTCGGCCGGATCGACCACACGGTGAAGGCGGTGGACGGCATCTCCTTCACCGTGAAGCCAGGCGAGACGCTGGGCCTGGTCGGCGAATCCGGCTCGGGCAAGAGCACCACCGGGCGCCTCGTCCTGCGGCTGGACGATCCGACCGGCGGCCGCATCCGCTTCGAGGGCCAGGACATCACCCGGATGGGCAAGGGCGCGATGCGGCCGATCCGCCAGCGGCTGCAGGTGGTGTTCCAGGACCCCTATGCCTCCCTGAACCCGCGCATGCGGGTGGGGGAGAGCGTGGGCGAGCCGCTGCGCGTCCATGGCCGCGTCCGCAACGCGGAAGACCAGCGCGAGAAGGTGTCGGAGCTGTTCCGCCAGGTGGGGCTGGACCCGCGCTTCCTCGACCGCTTCCCGCACCAGTTCTCGGGCGGGCAGCGCCAGCGCATCGGCATCGCCCGCGCCATCGCGCTCCGCCCGCAGCTGATCGTGGCGGACGAGCCGATCACCGCGCTGGACGTCTCGATCCAGGCGCAGATCGTGAACCTGTTCATGGACCTGCAGGAGGAGATGGGCATGGCCTACCTGTTCATCGCCCACGACCTCGGCATGGTCCGCCACCTGTGCCACCGCGTCGCCGTCATGCTGCGCGGCCGGATCGTCGAGATGGGCAGCACCGCCCAGGTCTTCGCCGATGCACAGCACCCCTATACCCGTGCCCTGCTGTCCGCCGCCCCGATCGCCGACCCGGACCGGGAGCGCCTGAGCCAGCGCATCGCCTACGAGGCCGTCACGCCGCCCGCCGAGGCAGCACTGCGCGAGGTATCGGCCGGGCACTACGTGCTGGCCTGATACGGGCGACAGGACGACCTGACCCGTCGTACTGTCGTGTTCGGGCGTCGGACCGGGAGGGGACGCCGTCCCCTCCCAGACCCTCCCCTGCCGGGGCCACAAGCGGGCCCCGGTCCCCGCTGGGAGTCTGGTGCTTCGTGGCTGCCGTCAGCCTGCGGGCTGAACCCTGACAGCGCGCGGACAGGCGGGACCCTGGAAAAGATTCAGAGGGCGTCAGCGAGTGCTGCGGCCGTACCCGCCGAGGAGCATGGCTCCTCGGCGCTGTGACCCCGTATCAGGCTGTCCCGCGGCAGCGCCCACCGGGTCCAGGGCCCGCAGGGTCCTGGCGGAGTGGGGGTATCAGGGGCGAGGCAGAGCCTTGCCCCCGGGCCACGCGCGCACCCCGCGCCGGCACGGACCGGCGCATCACGCCGCGCGGATGAGGCCGCCAATCGCGGCGTCGGCCCCGCGGCCCTGCTTCCGGCGATCGGGGATGCCGGCCGGAACGGGGCTGCTCGCGAGGATCAGCGGGGCGGCGCGTTCTCGAGCCACAGCAGCCCGGAGGGGGAGAGCGAGACCTCCGCCGCCTCGCCCACCTCGCGCACCGGCACGCCGGCGTGGAAGGGCTGGTCCACCAGCACCTCGCCCCCCGGCACGGTGACGGCGTAGCGCACGAAGGGGCCGAGGAACTCGCGGTGGCGGAGGACGCCCGGCATGGCCACCGCGCCCGGCCCGCCGGGGCCCAGCGACGCCGCCTGGGGCCGGAAGACCAGGCGCGCGCCGGGTGGGACCGCGGTGCCGGGCGGGACCGGCACGGCGACCTCCGGCGCGATGCGGAAGGCGCGGGCGGCGCCCTCTCCCACCACCTCGCCGGCCAGCACGTTCGCCGTGCCCAGGAAGCCCGCGACGAAGAGGTTGGCCGGGCGCTGGTACAGCTCCATCGGCGTGCCGACCTGCTGCACCACCCCGTCGCTCATCACGGCGATACGGTCGCAGATGGTGTTCGCCTCCTCCTGGTCGTGGGTGACGAAGATGGTCGTCAGCCCCAGCCGTTGCTGCAATTCCCGCAGCTCCCGCCGCACCTGCACGCGCAGGCTGGCGTCGAGGTTGGACAATGGCTCGTCCAGCAGCAGCACGCGCGGCTCGATCACCAGCGTGCGGGCCAGCGCCACGCGCTGCTGCTGCCCGCCGGACAGCTGCGACGGCCGCCGCTCCGCCAGGGCGGAGAGCCCGACCAGGGCGAGCGCCGCCTCCACCCGCCGGGCGATCTCCGCGCGGGGCACGCGGCGTTCCTCCAGCCCGAAGGCGACGTTGCGGCGCACGGTCATGTGCGGCCACAGCGCATAGGACTGGAACACCATCCCCACGTCGCGCTTCCAGGGCGGCAGGGCGGAGATGTCGCGCCCGCCCACCAGCACCCGCCCGCGATCGGCGCGGTTGAACCCGGCGATGAGGCGCAGCAGCGTCGTCTTGCCGCAGCCGGAGGGGCCGAGGAAGGCGAAGAGCTCGCCCGGCTGGATCTCCAGATGGATGTCCTTCAGCACCCGGTGCGTGCCGAAGGAGAGGTCCACGCCCTCGACCCGGATTCCCGCCGGTGCGGTGGTGGTCACGGTTCCGTCCCTCATCGCTCGGTGTTCCGGCGTCGAATCCCGGGGGAGTGAACTCCCCCGAATTCCCCTCCCTCTTTCAGACGCCCGCGCGTTGCGGGGCCTGCACCGGACCCGCGGGCGGAGCCCGCGTGACACGGGCGCAGGTCTTGCCTCCTGGCGGACTCCCGAAAGAGGGAGGGGGTCTGGGGGAGGTCACTCCCCCAGGCTGCGACACCTGTCATCCGCGCACCGCCCGCTGCCCGCGTTCCACCAGCCAGTGCGACAGCAGCGTGCAGGTGGCGACCAGCACCACGGCGATCACGCCCAGCGCAGCCCCCGGCCCGCGCCCGGCGGCGGACTGCATGAACAGGTAGAGCCCGAAGGCGAGCGGCGCGTCGGATTCGCTCTGCACCAGCATCAGGGTCGCGGAGAGCTCGACGGCGGCGGTGGCGAAGGAGGTGACGAAGCCCGCCAGGATGCCGCCCGTCATCAGCGGCACGACCACGCGGCGGAGGGTGCGCCAGCGGGTGGCGCCCAGGTTCTCGGCCGCTTCCTCCAGCGAGACGGAGAGCTGCTGCAACGCCGCGACGCAGGCGCGCAGGGCGTAGGGCAGGCGGCGGATGGCCAGCGCCAGGACGATCATCACCCAGAGCGAGGCGAGCGGCCGCCCGTCCGGCAGGGTGACGTTGTAGAAGGTGCGCAGGTAGCCGATGCCCAGCACCACGCCGGGGATGGCCAGCGCCGAGGTCGCCGCCCAGTCCAGCCAGCGGCGGAAGGGCAACTGCGTGCGCAGCAGCAGGTAGGCGATGGCCACCCCCAGCACCACGTCGATGCCGCCGGCCAGCGTGGCGTAGAGCAGGGTGTTGCGGATGAAGACGCCGCTCTCGCCGAAGACGCGGGCGTAGTGCGCGAGCGTGAAGGCGTCGGGCAGCGGGCTGTAGGACCAGATCGTGGCGAAGGAGAGCAGCGCGAGGCCCAGATGCGGCGCCAGCACCAGCAGCAGGATCAGCCCCACGGTGCAGTAGGCGAGCACCAATTCCCACGGCCGCAGCCGGCGCTTTGCCAGGCCCCCGCCGCCGCGCTGCACCGTGGCGTAGTCGCGCCCGCGCATGGCCAGCGCGGAGAGCGCCATGGCCGCGACGGACGCCACGATCAGCACGATGGCGATGACGTAGCCCATCGGGTCGGCGATGCCGATCGAGGTGACGCGCAGGTAGGCCTGCGGCGCCAGCATGTCCTTCACGTTCAGCAGCAGCGGCGTCGCCAGGTCGTCGAACACCTTCACGAAGACCAGCGAGGCGCCGGCAACATAGCCCGGCATGGCGAGCGGGAAGACGATGCGCCGGAACAGCCGCATCCCGGAGGAGCCGAGGTTCTGCGCCGCCTCCTCCATCGCGCGGTCGATGTTGCGCAGGGCGGCGGAGAGGTTGATCAGGATGAAAGGGAAGTAGTGGACGGACTGCACCAGGATCACCCCGTTCAGCCCCTCCATGAAGGGGATGTTGATCCCGAGATGGTCCTCCAGCAGCAGGTTGACCGTGCCGCTGCGGCCGAACAGCAGCTGCATCGCCACCGCGCCGACGAAGGGCGGCATGATCAGCGGGATGAAGCCCAGGGTCTGCACCAGCCCGGCGCCGCGGAACTCGAAGCGCGTGGTGAGATAGGCGAGCGGCAGGGCGAAGACGGAGGCCAGCACCACGGACATGGCGGAGACATAGACGGAGTTCCAGAAGGACCGCACGAACAGGTCGGTGCGCGCGAAGTCCAGGAAGTTGACCAGGGTGAAGGCGCCCGTCCCCTTCTCGGTGAAGGCGACATAGGCGACCTGCGCCACCGGCAGCAGCAGGAACAGCCCCAGGAACAGGGCGATCAGCAGCCCGGCCAGGGCCTGCCCCGCGGTGAAGCGGGGCGCGGCCCGGGCCGGCGAACCCAGGGCCAGGCTTCCGGGGGCGAGCGACACCTCAGCGCGCCAGCCGCGCCGCCTCCTCCGCCTTGGCCTTCGCCTGGGCGTAGCGTTCGCGGCCGAAGGCAGCCCAGCGCTGCTCCACCTCCGCCTGGCGCCCGCCGGCCGCCGCCCCGCCCGCGAAGGCCGCGCGCAGCTCGGCGCCCGAGGCTTCCGCCTCGCTCACCGGCATGGCGGCGATCAGGGCGCGCGCCTCGGCCACTACCGCGCGGGCCTGGGCGTTGTCGCGCTTCGCCAGAGCCGCCTCGGCCTCCTGCACCGCCTTGGTCGCGCCCTTCAGCGCGTCGAGCTGGAAGGTGATGAGCTGGTCGAACAGCGTGTCCACCGCCGCCGTGCGCCCTTCCGAACGGTCGGCGTCGAAGGGGGGCGTGGCGGAGAGGCGCGGGTCGGTGAAGGGGTTCGGGTAGTCGGCCGGCGCCTTGGCGTAGACGGAGGGCAGCACCGGCAGGCGGCGGATGCCCGGCTCCAGCAGCACCTCCTGCCCGGCCGGCGAGAGCAGGAACTCCACGAAGGCCCGCGCCCCCGCCTGGTTCGGCGCATTGGCGACGATGCCGATATTGGCCGGCACGATGGCCGTGACGGAGGGATAGACGAAGCGCACCGGGAAGCCGGAGGCCTGGGCGGAGAAGGCGAAGAAGTCGATCACGATGCCCGCGCCGACCTGGCCGGAGTTCACCGCCTCCGGCACGCCGAAGGAGCGGTCGGAGACGGTGCGGAAATTGCCCGCCATCCGCTTGATGGTGTCCCAGCCCTTCTCCCAGCCCTCGCCCTGCAGGATCGTCTCGATCGTCAGGTGCGTCGTGCCGGAGCGCGAGGGGGCGGCGATGGCGACGTGGTCGTGGAAGGCGGGCGCGGCGAGGTCCGCCCATTCCTTCGGATCGGGCAGGCGGTTGGCGCGGGCGTAGCGCGTGTTCCACATGATGCCATAGCCCGAGGCCGCGAAGCCGCAATAGAAGCCCTGCGGGTCGTGGATCGGATAGCTGCCGACCTTCTCCGGGATGCCCGCGGCGCGCGGGCGGTACTCCTGGAGCAGCCTCTTGCCCTTCAGCACCTCGAAGGCATCGGGGGCGGAGGCCCAGAACAGGTCCGTCTGGTTGTTGCCGCGCGTCTCCTCGACGAACTTCACCCCGGCATTGGTGTTGCGGTTCTGCACCTCCAGCGTCACGCCCGGCACCGCCTTCTCGAAGGCGCGCTTGAAGGGGTCGGTGACGTCCTTGGCGAAGGAGGTGACGACCGTCACCTTGCCCGTGGGCGCCTGGGCCCGGGCACGGGACGCAAGGGCGGCGGGGGCGAGCAGCGCGGCGGCTGCGACGGTACGGCGGCGGATCATCCCTGGGCCTCCTCGGCATGGTGCGGTCCGGGGTCGCGCCCCGGTTCCCCTCCTGCCTAGCCCAGAAATTCATCCGGTGGAATCCGGGCGGGCTATCCGGCGCCGGGCCCGACGCCCTACAAGCCCGCCCGGATGGTGTGGCACGGATGACCGCCGGGGACAGGCTGCGGGACGCGATCCAGGCGCTGGAAGACGGCGCCTTCGCCACGGCGGCGCGGCTTGCCGAACCGCTCTATTACGCCGATCCCGCGCGGCTGGAGAGTCTGCTGGTGCTCGGCCTCGCCCTCTCCGGCTGCGGCCATCCCGACCTCGCGGCGGACCTGCTGGACGAGGTGGCCGCGCGACGGCCAGGGGCGCCGCACCCGGCCGGGGACGTCGTGCGCCTGCTGGACCGCGCCGGGCGCGGGGACGCGGTCGCGGCCTACTTCGCGGCCGCCCGCGCGCTGGCGCCGGAGGATGCGCGCCTGCTGGTGGCCGAAGGCGAGTGGCGGATGGAGCAGGGGCAGGCCGGCGCGGCGCGGGCCGCCCTGGAGGCGGCGCTCGCCTTGCGCCCGGACGACGGCGCGGCGGAGCTCGCCCTGTGCACGCTGATGGCGGAGGAAGGTGCGCTCGACGGCGCCATCGCGCGCCTGCGCCGGCTGCTGGAACGGACCGGGCCCCGCCCCGCGGCGCTGAACAACCTCGGCCTCGCGCTCAGCCACCAGGGGCACTTCGAGGAAGCGTTCGGGAATTTCCGGCAGGCGCTGGCGCTCGCGCCCGGGGACGACGCGATCCACCTCAACCACGGCATGGCGCTGCTGCGCGCCGGGCGGCTGGCGGAGGGCTGGCCGGAGTTCGACCGGCGCCGCGGGCTGTACGGCCCGCCGGCGCTGCCGCCCGCGCGGCTGCTGGCGCCGCTGCGGCCGGGGCAGCGGCTGGACGGCCAGGTGGTGATGGCGACGGCCGATCGCGGCTTCGGCGACATGCTGCAATTCGCCCGCTACCTGCCGCTGCTGGCGGAACGCGGCGCCCGCGTCCTGGCCTGGGTGCCGGAGGAGCTGCGGCGCCTGTTCCAGGGCATTCCGGGCGTGGCGGAGGTGCTGTCCGGCCACGTCGCCCTGCCGCGCCTGGACGCGCATTGCCCGTTCATGCGGCTGGCGCAGGTGTTCGGGACCACGCTGGAGACGATCCCCGCGGGCATCCCCTACATCACGCCCGATCCCGCCCTCGTCCCGCATCGGGCCGCCCGCCTGCCGCCGCGCGCCGCGGGGCGCCGGCGCGTCGGGCTGGTCTGGGCCGGCTCGCCCCGCAGCGCGGCGGAGCCCGGGAGGATGGACCGGCGGCGCAGCCTGCCGCTCGCCGCCCTCGCGCCGCTGGCGACGGTCCCCGGCATCGACTGGATCAGCCTGCAGAAGGGCGAGACCGCCCGCGCGCAGGCACCGCCGCCGGGGCTCGCCCTGCACGACGCGATGGCGGAGGTGCGGGACTTCGCCGACACGGCCGCCCTGCTGGCCTCGCTGGACGCGGTGGTGGCCGTGGACACCGCGATCGTCCACCTCGCCGGGGCGATGGGAAAGCCGGTGCTGATGCTCGACCGCTACGACAGTTGCTGGCGCTGGCTGACCGGGCGGGAGGACAGCCCCTGGTACCCGACGCTGCGGATCATCCGGCAGGAGCGGTTCGGCGACTGGCAGCCGGTGGTCCGACGGGCCGCCGCGATCCTCGCAGACGGGCGCTGACGCGGCGCCTTCCCCGCGGATGCGATCCGCCCTACCCGGCGCGCGGCGCGTAGTCCCAGGCGGCGACGCCCTCCGGCCGGCCCTCCAGGTACAGGCTGGCCCGGCGGGACGGGGATTCCGCCACCACGCGGCCGCGCCGCACCACGGCGAGGCGGGCGGCGCGCAGGCGGATGGCCTCGATCGGATCGGCCGCGTCGAGCAGCACCAGGTCGGCGTGGCAGCCCGGCTCCAGCCCGTAGCCCTCCAGCCCCATGACCTTCGCCGGCTGGACGGTGACCGCGTCGAAGCAGAAGCGCATCGCCTCGCGCGAGGTCATCTGCGCGACGTGCAGCCCCATATGCGCCACGTCCAGCATGTCGGCGCCGCCCAGCGAGTACCACGGGTCCATCACGCAGTCCTGCCCGAAGGCGACGGTGACGCCCGCCGCGCGCAGCTCCGGCACGCGGGTCATGCCGCGCCGCTTCGGATAGGTGTCGTGGCGGCCCTGGAGCACGATGTTGATCAGCGGGTTGGCCACCGCCATCACCCCCGCCTCCGCCAGCAGCGGCAGCAGCTTCGAGACGTAGTAGTTGTCCATCGAGTGCATCGAGGTCAGGTGCGATCCCGTCGCCCGCCCGCCCAGCCCGTGGCGCAGCGTCTCGCGCGCCAGCGTTTCAACATGGCGGGAGAGCGGGTCGTCGCTCTCGTCGCAATGCAGGTCGACCGGCAGGCCGCGCTCGGCCGCGAGGCGGCAGAGCAGGCGGACGGATTCCGCCCCCTCCTCCATGGTGCGCTCGAAATGCGGGATGCCGCCGACCACGTCCACGCCCATCTCCAGCGCGCGCGTCAGCTTCGCGAGCGCGCCGGGGGAGCGCAGCACGCCGTCCTGCGGGAAGGCGACCAGCTGCAGGTCCAGGTAGGGCGCGACGCGGCGCCTCACCTCCAGCAGCGCCTCCACCGCCAGCAGCCGGTCGTCGCACACGTCGACATGGCTGCGCACGCCCAGCAGCCCCTGGCTGACCGCCAGGTCGCAGTAGCGCAGCGCGCGCTCGATCACCGCCTCCTGCGTCAGCAGCGGCTTCAGCTCGCCCCAGAGCGCGATACCCTCCAGCAGCGTGCCGGAGGTGTTCAGCCGCGGCTGCCCGAGCGAGAGCGTCGCATCCATGTGGAAGTGGCAGTCGAGGAAGGGCGGCGAGACCAGCTTCCCGCCCGCCTCGACCACCCGCCCCGCGCCCTCGATGGGCAGGCCGGGCGCCACCGCGGCGATCCGCCCGCCCGCGCAGGCGATGTCCATCCCCCGGCGCCCGTCCGGCAGGGTGGCGTCGCGGATCAGCAGGTCGGGGGTCATGCAGGCTCTCCGCGCATGGCCCCGGCATGGCGCTTGCCTGGACCGGACGCGGTCCGCTGGACGGGCCACGTCCCGGCTGCTTCCATCCGGGCCGGATTCGACGCAGGGATCATCGCATGACGGACGAGTCGCGCCAGGACGGGCCCGCGCTCCCCTCCCCGCTGCCCCGGCGCGGGGCCCTGCTCGGCGCCGCCGGGCTGGGCCTCGCCGGGCTGGGTGCCGCGCTGCTGGCGCCCGGCCGCCGCGCCCTGGCCCAGCCAGCGGCGACAGCGCCGCTGAAGGTCGCGGCCGTCTTCGCCACGCCGGTCGAGGAGCCCTGGGTCCGCCAGATCCACGAGGCCCTGCTGAAGGCCAAGGCGGAGCATGGCATCGACTACCAGTTCTCCGAGCACGTGGCCGCCGCCGACTTCGCCCGGGTGATGCGCGAATACGCGGAGAAGGGCAGCAACCTGGTGATGGGCGACGCCTTCTCGGCCGAGACCATCGCCCGCCGCGTGGCGCGCCAGTATCCGCGCGTGGCCTTCCTCTTCGGCTCGGGCCAGGGCCCGGCGGCGCCGAACTTCGGCGTCTTCGACAACTGGATCCACGAGCCCGCCTACCTCTCCGGCCTGATCGCCGGGAAGATGACGAAGAGCAACGTCATCGGCGCCGTGGCGGCGATGGACATCCCCGAGGTCGCCCGGCTGGTGAACGCCTTCAGGGCCGGCGCGCGGGAGGTGAACAAGGACGTCCGCTTCCGTGTCACCTTCATCGGCTCCTTCTTCGACCCGCCCAAGGCGAAGGAGGCGGCGATCGCCCAGATCGAGGGCGGGGCGGACGTGCTCTATGCCGAGCGCTTCGGGGTGATCGAGGCCTGCAAGGAGCGCGGCAGGCTCGCCATCTCCAACATGTCGGACCAGAGCTCCCTGGCCCCCGACACGGTCATCACCGGCCCGGTCTGGGACATGTGGCCGACGGTGGACGCCGCCATCAAGCAGGTCCGCGCCGGGGTCTTCACCGCCCAGGATTTCGGCTCCTTCTCCTTCATGGCCCAGGGCGGCTCCCGCCTCGCCCCCTTCCACGCCTGGGAGCAGAAGCTGCCGGAGGAGGTGAAGGCGCTGGTCGCCAAGCGGACGCAGGAGATCCTGGACGGCGACTTCCGCGTGAACGTGGACGAGAGCACGCCGCGCTCCGATTGATGCCGCCTGTCGTGGTGCCGGGCCCCCGGAGGAGGGGCCGCCTCCCCCGTGGTCCCCTCCACCGGGGCCACAGGCTGGCCCCGGCCCCCGCCGGGCGTCCGGCTCCGCGTGGCGAGGGTGCGCCCTGCGGGCTGGTCCCGCAGGGCGAGCGGTCAGGCGGGGCTCAGAAGCGGCAGGCCGCCGTCAGCGAGCGGGGCGGCGCGACCCGCCGGAGGCCCATGGCCTCCGGCGAGGCGGCGCCTTGCCCCCGGGCCACGGGCGCCCCGGCATGACCACTCCGCCGCTGGTCGCGATGCGCGGCATCTCCAAGCGCTTCGGCGCCGTGCGGGCCTGCGACGGCGTGGACCTGGAGGTGCGGCCCGGCGAGATCCTGGGCCTGCTGGGCGAGAACGGCGCCGGCAAGACCACGCTGATGAGCGTGCTGTTCGGCACCTACGCCGCCGATGCCGGGCGCATCGAGATGGACGGGCGGCCGGTGCGGATCGCCGGCTCGGCCGACGCGCTGGCGCTGGGCATCGGCATGGTGCACCAGCATTTCCAGCTCGTCCCCCGCCACACGGTGCTGGAGAACCTCCTCGTCGGCCGCCGTTCCGGGCTGAGCCGGGCGCAGGCGCTGGAGCGGCTGGCCGCGATCGGGCGGGACTACCGCCTGGCGCTCGACCCGGACGCCATCGTCGGCGGCCTCTCGGTCGGCGAGCAGCAGCGGGTGGAGATCGCCAAGGCGCTGGTGCGCGGCGCCCGCGTGCTGGTGCTGGACGAGCCCACCGCCACCCTGACCCCGGACGAGGCGCGCGGCCTGTTCGAGGCGCTGCGCGCCATGGCGGCGCGCGGGCTGGGCGTCATCCTGATCAGCCACAAGCTGGGCGAGGTGCTGGAGGTCACGCACCGCATCACCGTGCTGCGCCACGGCCGCGTCGTCGCGGAGCGGGCGAATGACGGCACCCTGTCGCGCGCCGCCATCGCCCGGCTGATGGTCGGCCGCGATCCCGACCCGCCGCGGCGGGAGCCCTCCACCCCGGGCCGCGTGCTGCTGGCGCTGGAGGGCGTCTCCACCCGGCGGGAGGGCGGGGCGGCGCTGCGCGACGTGTCGCTGCGCCTGCGCGCGGGCGAGGTGCTGGGCATCGCCGGCGTCGCCGGCAATGGCCAGCGGGAGCTGGCCGACGTGATCGCCGGGGTGCTGCCCCCGGGGGCGGGGCGGATCGTGGTGGACGGCATCGCCGTGCCGCGCCCCGACCCGCGCCGCATGCAGGCGCTGGGGATCGGCCGGGTGCCGGAGGACCGCCTGGGCCAGGGCATGATCCCCGGCCTGTCCCTGGCCGAGAGCATGGCCCTGCCCCGCATCGGCCAGCGTCCCTTCAGCCGCGGCGGGGTGATCGACCGCCGCGCCCTGCGCGATTTCGCCGAGGCGCAGATCGCCCGCTTCGACATCCGCGCCAGCGGGCCGGCGGCGCGGGCCGGCGACCTGTCCGGCGGCAACCTGCAGAAGGCGCTGCTGGCCCGCGAGCTGGCGTGGGAGCCGAAGATCCTCCTCGTCGCCCAGCCCACGCGCGGCATCGACGTGGGCGCGGCGGAGATCGTCCACCGCGCCCTGCTGGAGGTCCGCGCCCGCGGCGGCGCGGTGCTGCTGGTCACCGAGGACCTGGAGGAGCTCTTCGCCCTGTCGGACCGGATTGCGGTGATGTCCGGAGGCCGTATCCTGGCCGAAATGCCGGGGGAGGAGGCGACGGTGGAGCGCGTCGGGCTGCTGATGGCCGGGGTGGCTGCATGATCCGGCTGCGGCTGGAACGCCGGCCGCGCCCTGCCCCCTGGCTGCAGTTCGTCCTGCCCTTCGCGGCCGTCCTGCTGGCCCTGCTGCTCTGCGCCCTGCTGGTGCGGGCCGCCGGGGCGGACGTGCTGACCGCCTATGCCCGGCTCTTCCTCAGCACGGTGGAGAGCCCCTTCGCCATCGAGCAGACGCTGATCAAGACCGCGCCGCTGGTCCTGACCGGCCTGGCCGTCGCCGTCGCCTTCCGCGCCCGCTTCTGGAACATCGGGGCGGAGGGGCAGCTCCTCGCCGGGGCGGTCGCGGCCGGCTTCGTCGGGCAGCGGGACTGGCTGCCGGACCTGCTGCTGGTGCCGGGGATGCTGCTGGCCGCCGCCCTGGCCGGCGCCGCCTGGGCCGTGCTGCCGGCGCTGCTGCGGGTGAAGCTGAAGGTGGACGACGTGGTCAGCACGCTGCTGCTGAACTACGTCATCCTCTACGCCGTGATGGGGCTGCTGCGCGGGCCGTGGAAGGACCCGGCCAGCGCCTACCCCACCTCCGCCCCCATCCGGCCGGAGGCGGAGCTGCCGGTGCTGGCGGGCGGCAACCTGCATCTGGGCGCGCTGCTGGCGGTGGTCCTGGCCGGGCTGGTCTGGTGGGTGATCGCCCGCACCACGCTGGGCTTCCGCATCCGTGCCGTGGGGCTGGGGCCCGAGGCGGCGGGCTATGCCGGCATCCCCGTGGGCGGCACGCTGGTCACCGCCGCCGCGCTCTCCGGGGGGCTGGCGGGGCTGGCCGGGGCGGGCGAGGTGGGAGGCGTCCACTTCCTGGTCAATTCCGAGCTTTCCGCCGGCTACGGCTATGCCGGGATCGCGGTGGCGATGCTGGCGGAGCTGAACCCGCTGGGCGTGCTGCCCTCGGCGCTGTTCTTCGCCATGGCGCTGACGGGGGCGGAGGCGATGTCGCGCGCCACCGGCGTGCCCGTCTACCTGGCGCAGGTGATCCAGGGGGTCGCGCTGCTGGCGATGGTGTCGCTGCGGCTCTTCGCCGCCTACCGGCTGCGGCTGGAACGGCCCGCGGCCGCCCGGCCCTTGGTCCATGGGGCCCCGGGCCATGGCTGAGGCGCTGCTCGCCCCCCTGCTCGACCTCGGGCTGCTGGCGGCGGTGCTGCGCATCGCCACGCCCCTGCTGCTGGGCACGCTGGGCGAGTTGTTCAGCGAGCGCGCGGGCGTGCTGAACCTGGGGATCGAGGGCACCATGCTGCTCGGCGCCATGGCCGGCTTCACCGCCGCCTGGATGACCGGCAGCCTCTGGCTGGGCGTGCTGGCGGCGGCGCTGGTGGGGGCCGCCTGTGCCGGGCTGCTGGCCTTCCTCGCCGTCGGGCTGGGGGTGAGCCAGCACGTGGCGGGAATCGGCCTGACGCTGCTCGCGACCGGCCTCGCCTTCTTCGGCTACCGGCTGATCTTCGGCCAGCCCTCCGTGCCGCCCTCGGTGACGCCCTTCGCGCCCCTGCTGGTGCCCGTCCTGTCCGACCTGCCGGTGCTGGGCCCGGTACTGTTCCGCCAGACGGCGCTGACCTGGGTCGCGCTGCTCGCCATCCCGCTCTCCTGGTGGGCACTGTTCCGCACCCGCTGGGGACTCGACCTGCGCACGGTGGGCGAGAACCCGCGTGCCGCCGATGCGGCCGGGGTGAGCGTGGGCGCGATGCGGACCCAGGCAGTGGTGCTCTCCGGCGCCATGATGGGGGTGGCGGGTGCCTTCCTCTCGCTCGCGCAGTTCAACGCCTTTACCTTCGGCGTCGTCTCCGGCCGCGGCTGGGTCTGCATCGCGCTGGTGATCTTCGGCCAGTGGCAACCCTGGCGCGCCGCCGGGGCCGCCTTCCTCTTCGCCCTGCTGGAGGCGGTGCAGCTTCGCCTGCAATCGGCCGGGGTGCTGAACGTGCCCTATGAGCTGCTGCTCATGCTGCCCTTCGTGCTGACCATCGCGCTGATGGCCGTGGCCTCGCGTGACGCCCGCGCCCCCGCCGCGCTGCTGCGGCCCTTCCGCCGCGAGGAGCGGTCCTGAGCGCCAGTCTGGCGATACGTCCCGGCCGGTGCTTGCCAGGGCCGGCCGCGCCGGGGGGAAGGCTCCGCCTTGCCCCCCGGACCCCCCATCCGCCAGGAGCAGAGCCCCTGGACCCCCGTTCACGGACGCGTCGGCACGCCGGGGAGCCATGCTCCCCGGCGACGGCGGCCGCAGCACGCGCGGCCTTTGATTCTTCCTCGGTTCCCTGCCGGTCCGCGCGCTCCCCGGATGCCGCCCGCAGGCTGACACCGACCATGCGGCGCCAGACTCCCAGCGGGGTCCGGGGCACGCTTGTGGCCCCGGCGGAGGGGGGCCCGGGGGCGAGGCAGAGCCTCCCCCCGGTCCGACGCCGGCCGCAGCGTGCCCACCCCTCCCAGCCGGGCCGGAGAGGGTGACCGCGCCCCTGGCCGCCGTGACCGGGGGGACCGGCTTCCTCGGCCGGGCGGTCCTGCCGGCGCTGGCGGCGGAGGGCTGGCGGCTGCGCCTGCTGGTGCGCCGGGAGCCGGGCTTCACCCCGCCGCCAGGGACGGAACTGGTGCGGGGGGCGCTGGACGACCCGGCGGCGCTGGCGCGGCTGCTGCACGGCGCCGGGGTGGCCGTGCACCTGGCCGGGGAGATCCGTGCCTTGCCGCGCCGGGACCTCTTCGCTGCGAACGCCGCCGGGAGCGCCGCCGTGGCGACGGCGCTGGAGCCGGGGACGCGGCTGGTGCTGGTGTCCTCGCAGGCGGCGCGGGCGCCGGAGGTCTCGGACTACGCGGCCAGCAAGCGGGCCGGCGAGGCGGCGGTCGAGCGCCTGCCGCTAGACTCGCCCTGGGTGGTGCTGCGCCCCTGTGCCGTGCACGGCCCGGGGGACGAGGCAGCGTGCCGCTTCCTGCGCCTCGCCGCCCTGCCGCTGGCGCCGGTGCCCCGGGGGCGCGAGCCGCGGCTGGCGCTGATCCAGCGGGAGGACGCCGCGGCCGGCATCGCCGCCTTCTGCCGGGCCGGGGCACCCTCGGGCCGGGTGTTCGAACTGACCGATGCCCGGATCGACGGCTATGGCTGGCGGGAGATCCTGGCGCTGGCCGCCCGGGCCCTCGGTCGCCCACCGCCCCGGCTGGTGCCGCTGCCCGACGCCGCCTTCCGCGCGGCGGGCGCCTGGTCAGAGCGGCTGGCGCACTGGCGGGGCAGGGCCGCCTTCTTCGGCCGGGGCAAAGCGGCGGAGTTGCTGCACCGCGACTGGACCCCCGACCCTGCCGCCCAGCCCCCGGCCGCGCTGTGGCAGCCGCAGATCACCGCGGCCGAGGGCTTCGCCGCCCTGGCACGTGCCCGGCCGGCAGGCCGATGAGCCATCCGGCACCGCCGCCCCGCCGCAGTGGCGCCATACGCGCGGCGTGATGCATTGACATCTGCCGGCGCGGGGTGCGCCCGTGGCCCGGGGGCAAGGCTCCGCCTCGCCCCCGTACCCCCACTCCGCCAGGACCCTGCGGGCCCTGGACCCGATCAGCGCTGCCGCGGGACAGCCGGACATGGGGTCACAGCGCCGAGGAGCCATGCTCCTCGGCGAGTACGGCCGCAGCATTCGCTGACGCCTTTGAAGCTTTTTCAGGGTCCCGCCTGTCCGTGCTCCGTCAGGGTTCAGCCCGGAGGCTGACGCCCACCGCACAGAACCAACTCCCAGCGGGGACCGGGGCCCGCTTGTGGCCCCGGCAGGGGAGGGTCTGGGAGGGGACGGCGTCCCCTCCCGGTCCATCGCCGGAACACAACAGAACAACGGGTTAGGTCATCGGGTGGTCCATATCAGCAGAAGTGAGCGCCGCGCGTCTCCACCGGCAGGACATAGAGCGACTGGCTTGCCGTCATGAACAGGCGGTTGCGGCGCGTGCCGCCGAAGCACAGGTTGGCGCAGATCTCGGGCAGCTTGATCTGGCCGATCCGCGCGCCGTCGGGCGCGACGACGTGGACGCCGTCATAGCCGTCGCCGACCCAGCCGGCGGCGATCCAGATGTTGCCTGCCTCGTCCGCGCGGATGCCGTCGGCCATGCCGGTCTTCCCGTCCACCGTCATGTCCACGAAGGTCCGCGGGTTGCGCAGCGCGGTGCCGTCCACGTCGAAGGCCCAGACGATGCTCTTGGCTTCGGGGTAGTGGCTGCGGCCGGTGTCGGCGACGTAGAGGATGCGGTAGTCCGGGCTGAAGCACAGGCCGTTGGGCTTGAAGGGCGCGTCCGTCACCTTGGCGACCTGCCCGCTCTGCGCGTCGATGCGGTAGACCGCCTCCTTGATGAGCGGGCGGACGGAGGTCGCGGCCTCCGGCACGCGGTTGCCCTCGTAGTCCATCAGCGCGCCGTAGCCGGGATCGGTGAACCAGATGGCGCCGTCCTGGGGATGGACCACGACGTCGTTCGGCGCGTTGAAGGGCCCGTCCGGGCCGCTCGCGGCCAGGATGGTCAGCTTGCCGTCCGGCTCGTAGCGCACGACGTCGCGGTGGAAGTGGCGGCAGGAGATCTGCCGGCCCTCGCGGTCGAAGGTGTTGCCGTTGGCATAGCCGGAGGGGCTGCGGAAGCGGCGCGAGACGTGGAAGTCCTCCTCCGTCAGCCGCAGGATCTCGTCGTTCGGGATGTCCGACCAGATCAGGAAGCGCCCGGTCGCATGCCAGGCGGGGCCCTCGGCCCAGCCCAGCCCGGTATGGAGCCGGCGCACCGCGCTGTTGCCGAGCTTGGCGGTGAAGCGCTTCGGGTCCAGCGCGATGACGTCCGCATCCGGGTAGCGGACCGGACCGCCGCCACGGCCGTAGTCCCGAGGCGCGGGCTGGGCGGAAGCGGACATCAGCGGGGCCGCGGCGACCGCAACGGCGGCCGCGGTCGCGCCGAGGAAGCCGCGCCGCGGCGGCGCGGCGTGGGTGTCGAGCATGGCGTTTCTCTCCCGCCGGGCCCTTGACCGGGCCTCGGCGGCGCCAGCATGCCATCAAGCGCGGGGCGGGATGCAACCCATCCGCGAGGGGGCGCCGGCGTCACGGGCTCGCGGCCTCGCCCAGGGAGAGCATCAGCCGGTTCGCCCAGTTGAAGAAGGCGGCACCGTGGATCACGTCGACGATCTCCGCCACGCCCAGCCCCTGCTCCTCCAGGCGAGCGACCTCCGCCTCCCCAAAGGCCGCCGGCGTACGGGACAGGGCGACGGAGGCATCGATGATGGCGTCCCAGCGCGGGTCGATCCGTGCCCCCACGCCCTCGTCCAGGAGGCGCTGCACCGCCTCCCCCCGCCTGGAGAACTGCGTGGCGAAGCGTGCATGCACGGAGGCGCAGTAGATGCAGCCGTTGAGGCGCGAGGTGGCAGCCGCCGCCAGCTCCCGCTCCGCCCGCGGCAGCCCGTCGCGCGTGTTGTAGAAGATGTCCTTGTCCGTCCGGGTGCGGGCGCCGAGAATGTCCGGGTCGCGCGCCAGCAGCATGAAATAGGCGGATTTGGACCGTGCCCGGTCCACCAGCCCGTCCCAGTGCCGGTCCGTCAGCGCCTCCTCGCGCAGCGGCTCCAGCCAGGGCAGCCAGTCCAGCATCTCCTGGGTGAAGGCGTTCGGCTCGCGGTTGCCGGGATGGGTGATGGTCTGCTCGGCCATGGTGTCCGTGTCTCCTGACCGGTGCGCTCAGCGGGCGTCGGCGAGCCGGCGCTGCAGCACGCGCAGGCCGTGGGTGACGCGGAGCTGGAAGGCGAGGAAGGCGATGAGCTGGGACAGGGTCACCACCCCGGTGGTGGACCAGCCGGCATCGAGCAGCGCCTGCAGCGCCGCCGGGCCGGCGTCGCGCGGGTGGAAGACCAGCAGGTGCGCGTGCTCCAGCGCCGCGGCCAGCCGCTCGCCCAGCGCCGCGCGCGCCTCGGCGGGGACCACATAGGCCGGCGGTGCCGTGTCCTCGGCCGAGAGCGGCCCGGCCGGGAAGCGCCCCGCCGGCCCCTCCGCGCGGCCCCGCCCGGCCTCCGCCGCGACCGCCGCGGCCAGGGCGGGGGTGCCGCCGGCGCGCTCCAGCCCCTGGCGGTAGAAGGCGGTCTCCGGCTCCTGCCGGTGCAGCGCGGCGACGAAGGCGGCGACGGCGAAGCGCCATTCCATCGGGAAGTCCCCTGCCGCGGCCGTCTCGAACAGGGCACGGTAGCTGGCCTGGGCGTTGTCGCGGGCCTGCTGGCGCCCCGCCCGGACCTGATCGAGGAGGGAACCGGGCGCGATGCCGACGAGGTGGTCGATGACGTCGGGCACGGAGGTGGTCATGCGGTTCCTGTCGCGCTGGGAATCCGGAGCCGGGAGCCTATCCCCCGCCCTCCGCCGCCGCCAGGGCCCGCCCCGCCGTCGCCCCTCGGCCACACCGCCCTGCCCCGACCGGGCCGGCTCCCCGACCGGGGTAGCCAGCCGCCCCCCCGGGCCGCTATCACCCCTCCCCCTCAGGGGAACGGATAGGGGGCGAAGGCATGTCGGACGTGGCCGAGCGGAACGAGATGACGGAAGAGGACCGGGATCACGAGAAGGCCCGGGACAGCGAGGTCGGCGGCATCGCGGCCGACCGGCTGCGCTCGATCATCGAGCGCGTGGAGCGGCTGGAGGAGGAGCGCAAGGCGCTGGCCGACGACATCAAGGACATCTTCCAGGAAGCGAAGTCCGCCGGCTTCGAGGTGAAGGTGATCCGGCAGATCATCCGCATCCGCAAGCAGGAGCCCGCCGAGGTGGAGGAGCAGGAGACCCTGCTGGACCTCTACCGCCGCGCGCTGGGCATGTGACCCGGCCGGGCGGCGCCGCGTCCCGGCAGGGGGAGCCAGGGTCGTGGCGCTGATCCCGGTGACGGCCCGCCTCGCCATCGAGGAGTCGGAGATCCAGGAGAGCTTCCTGCGAGCCTCCGGGGCGGGCGGGCAGAACATCCAGAAGGTCGAGACGGCGGTGCAGCTGCGCTTCGCCATCCGCTCGCCCAGCCTGCCGGAGGCGGTGCAGGAGCGCCTGCTGCGCCTGGCCGGGCGGCGGGCAACGCGCGACGGCGTGCTGGTGATCACCGCCCAGCGCCACCGCACGCAGGAGCGCAACCGCGAGGATGCGCGCGAGCGTCTGCTGGCGCTGCTGCGCGAGGCGGCGACGCCCCCGCCCCCGCCCCGCCGGGCAACGCGCCCCACCCGCGGATCGCAGGAACGGCGGCTGCAGGGCAAGGCGATCCGGTCGGGGATCAAGAGCCTGCGCGGACGGCCGGAGGGCGAGTAGGGCATCGCCGGGCGGGCGCGAAGGGCCCGGGCGCGGGGCCCGTCACGGGCCGCCGGATCCCGTCAGCAGCCGGTTCAGCAGTCGCAGCAGGTCCTCGACCACGACCGGGTCGAAGCCCTGCCGCACCTCCATCACCACCAGCCGCGTCACCGCCGGCTCCTCGATCGGGCGCGTCGTGAGCAGGCCGGCCTCCACCTCCGCCAGCACGTTGATGGGCGCGAAGATCGTCGAGCCCAGCCCCGCCACCACCGCCTGCTTGCGCGGGATCAGCCCGTCCACCTCGTGCGCGATGTCCAGGCGCAGCCCCGCCTGCCGCGCCAGGCGCTCCATGAGGCGCCGGTCCGGCTTGCCGGCCGAGGGCAGGATCAGCCGCGCGCGGCAGAGGTCGGGGAAGCGGATCGGCCCTTCTCCGCCCGGCTTCACCCCGCCCTCGCCCGCGGCCGTGACGAAGACCAGCGGTTCGCGGAACATCGGCCGGCCGAGCGGCCAGCGGTCGTCGGCGAGGTTCACCGCCAGGTCGAGCTGCCCGGCCTGTACCATGCGGTGGCTGTCCTGCGTCCATGCCTCGGTGACGTAGAGCTCGATCCCCGGCATGCGCTCCGCCACCACCGAAAGCACCTTCGGCACCAGGGGCGAGAAGGAGGGGATCACCGCCAGGCGCACCGGCCGCCGCTGGCTGGCGGCCCCGCGCCGGCGCTGCGCGAACTCGCCCTCCGCCCGCGCGATCGCGTCCAGGATGCCGCGCGCATGGCCGAGCAGGACCTGCCCGGCCTCGGTCAGCACCACGCCCTGGCGCAGCCGCTCGAACAGCCGCTCACCCAGCGCCGTCTCCAGCTCGCGCATGTGGTGGCTCAGCGCCGGCTGGGCGATGGCCAGGCCACGGGCGGCGCCGGAGAAGGAACCCGCCTCGGCGATGGCCACGAAGTAGCGCAGCCGGCGCGTGTCCAGTCGAGGATCCATGGCCATCCATACAAACCCTGTATGGCCTGTTCAATTCTCTCTATTTGTTGTCCCGACCCCGCCGTCCCTACCCTGGCCGCAAGCACGAAGCCCCCGCGGGCCGCCGCGCGGGGAGTTCCCCCGCCGGCCCCGACCGGGCGCCGGAACGGACAAGGGAGAGACATCGTGAAGCCCCTCATGGGATTCGGGCTGGCGCTGGCCGCGCTGGGCCTCGCCGCCGCGCCGGCCCAGGCGCAGACCGCCGCCGCGCGCGCCGTGACCATCGTGCTGCCGGCGACCTTCTCCAACATCGACGCCTGCAACATCAGCTCGGAGAGCGGCATCGTCTCGCGCGAGAACATCGTCGAGACCCTGACCCAGCTCGACCCCGTCGACAGCTCCCCGAAGCCGCGCCTGGCGCTGACCTGGCAGCAGACGGACCCGCTGACCTGGCGCGTCACGCTGCGCCAGGGCGTGAAGTTCCACGACGGCGCCGATTTCAACGCCCGGGCCCTGGCCGCGGCGGTGGACCGCATGCTGGACCCGAAGATGGAATGCCTCGACCGGCTGCGCTACATGCGCGACGTCGGGCTGACGGTGACGGTGGTCGACGACCACACCGTCGACCTGGGCACGAAGACGCCGCAGCCGCTGATGCCGACGCTGATGGCCTATATCGGCGTGGGTTCCCCCAATTCGCCGCGCAGCCTGTCGCGCGAGCCGGTCGGCACCGGCCCCTTCCGCATCGCCGGCTGGCAGGGCGACCAGAAGCTGACCGTGCGCCGCTTCGACGGCTACTGGGGCGCGAAGCCGGCGGTCGAGCAGGCGACCTACCTCTGGCGTGCCGAGCCCGCCCTGCGCGCGGCGATGGTGCAGGTGGGGGAGGCGGATATCGGCCTCGCCATCCTCGCCACCGACGCCACCAACAAGCAGACCGACTTCGCCTACCAGAACGGCGAGACCACGCGCCTGCGCTTCGTGATGAGCGCGCCGCTGGACGACATCCGCGTGCGCCGCGCGATGAACCTCGCCATCGACCGCGAGGCGCTGCGCGAGGGGCTGTTCACCGGCGACTTCCAGCTCGCCACGCAGTTCTTCATGCCGCGCATCGCCGGCTACAACCCCGACCTGCGTCCCTGGCGCTACGACCCGGCGGAGGCGAAGAAGCTGCTCGCCGCCGCCAAGGCGGACGGCGTGCCCGTGGACCGCGAGATCCTGCTGATCGGCCGCATCGGCTTCTACCCCCAGGCCCAGGAGGCCATGGAGGCGATGATCCAGATGTGGGCCGATGTCGGGCTGAAGGTGCGGCTGCGCATGATGGACCGCGCCGAGTGGCTGAAGCTGGTCAACAAGCCCTTCGCCGAGAACCGTGGCCCCACGCTGATCATGGAGCAGCACGACAACACGACGGGTGATGCCAGCTTCACGATGAACTTCCGCTACCTCTCCACCGGGCAGCAGTCGGAGATCTCCGTCCCCGCGCTGGATGCCCTCCTGAACCAGGCCAATGCCGCCTCGGGCGAGGAGCGCCGGCGGCTGTTCCGCGAGGCCAACCGCATGGCGGCGGAGGAGATCGTGCCGGACATCCTGATGTTCTACATGGTCAACCACATCCGCATCGCGCCCCGGCTGGACTTCCGGCCGACCAACGTGAACAGCACCCAGCTGGAGCTGTCCGATATCCGCTTCCGGAACTGAAGCGCAGCGAACCGGTGGCATGGCGGCGGCGCCACCCGGCGTCGCCGCGTCCTTGAGAGGATGCGATCCGAGATGAAGGGCTACCTCCTGGGGCGGTCGCTGAACAGCGCCGTCTCCCTGGCCGGGCTCGTCGTGCTGGTCTTCTTCCTGGCGCGGCTGACTGGCAACCCGGCGGACCTGTACCTGCCGCTCGACGTGCCGGCCGAGGTGCGCCACGAATTCTCCGAGCGCCACGGCTTCAACGACCCGCTGGTGGTGCAGTTCGGCCGCTTCCTCCTCGGCCTGCTGCGCTTCGACTTCGGCGAGTCCATGCGCTTCCACGCCCCCGCCCTGTCGCTGGTGCTGGGCGCCTTCCCGACCAGCCTGGCGCTGGCGGCGCTCGCGATGGGCATCGCGCTCACCATCGCCATCGTCACCGGGGCACTCGCGGCCTGGAAGCCGGGCGGGGCCTTCGACCGGGTGGCCAGCCTGCTCTCGCTCGCCGCCGCCAGCCTGCCGAACTTCTGGGTGGCGATCGTGGGCGTCCTGCTCTTCGCGGTGAACTGGCGGCTGCTGCCGACCTCCGGCACCGGAAGCTGGCAGCACTGGGTGCTGCCGGTCGCCGTGCTGGTGATCCGCCCCTGCGGGCTGCTGGCCCAGGTGGTGCGCAGCTCGATGATCGGCGCGCTCGGCTCCGCCTATGTGAAGACGGCGCGGGCCAAGGGGGTGCGCAGCCGCGTCATCCTCTTCGTCCACGCGCTGCGCAACGCCATGCTGCCCGTCGTCACGGTCGCGGGCGACCAGGCCGCGGGCCTCATCAACGGCGCCGTGGTGGTGGAGGTGATCTTCGGCTTCCCCGGCATCGGCAAGCTGATGATCGACGCCATCACCTACCGCGACTTCGCGCTGATCCAGGCGGGGGTGCTGGTCACCGCCGTCGGCATCTTCGCGCTGAACACGGCGGTGGACCTGCTCTACGCGCTGCTCGACCCCCGCATCCGGCACGCCTGAGATGAGCGAGCACGCCCTTCCCATGGCCCAGGCCATCGCCCCCCGCCGCCCCGGGACGCTCCGCCGCGGCCTCTCCCTGCTCTGGCGCGACAAGTTCGCCTTCCTCGCCGCCCTCTTCCTCCTTGTCGTGCTCGTGGCCGCCGCCATCGGGCCGGAGCTGGTGGGGCGCGAGGCGCTGGCGATCAACCTGCGCGGCCGCAACCTCGGCCCCTTCTCCGGCACCGGCGGCTGGCTCTACTGGCTGGGGGCGGATAGCCTCGGCCGCTCCATCCTGGCGCGGCTGATCGTGGCCAGCCGCACGACGCTGCTCATCGCGGGCGGCGCGGTGCTGGGCGCGCTGCTGATCGGCGGCGCGCTGGGCTTCGTCGCCGGCTTCGCCCGCGGCTGGGCCAGCCACGTCATCCTGCGCCTGGCCGACATCGTGATGAGCTTCCCCTCGCTGCTCCTCGCCCTGATCGTGCTCTACGTGCTGGAGCCCCGCGCGGCGAACGTCGTGCTGGTGCTGATCGTCAGCCGCATCCCGATCTACCTGCGCACCGCCCGCGCCGAGACGCTGGAGGTGCGGGAGCGCATGTTTGTCACCGCCGCCCGCGTGCTGGGCGCCTCGCCGGGGCGGCTGGTGCGGCGGCACATCGTCCCCATCGTGGCGCCGACGCTCGTCACCGTCGCCACGCTGGAATTCGCCTTCGTCATGCTCTCGGAATCCAGCCTGTCCTTCCTCGGCCTGGGCGTGCAGGCGCCGGACATCACCTGGGGGCTGATGGTGGCGGAGGGGCGCGGCACGCTGGGCACCGCCTGGTGGCGCTCCTTCTGGCCCGGCCTCGCCATCACGCTGACGGCCATCTCCATCAACCTCGTCGCCAACTGGGTGCGCGTCCTGACCGACCCCGCCCAGCGCTGGCGCCTGGAAGCCAGGGCGGATACCGATGCCTGAGGACGCGGATCACCTCCTCGCCGTCGAGAACCTCGCGGTGGAGTTTCACACCTCCGCCGGCCGGGTGCGCGCGGTGCGCGGCGTGAGCTGGCACCTCGACCGCGGCGAGACGCTGGCCATCCTGGGCGAGAGCGGCTCCGGCAAGAGCGTCAGCGCCTCGGCCGTGATGGGGCTGATCGACTGCCCGCCGGGCCGCATCACCGCCGGCCGCGTGCTCTATGGCGGGCGCGACCTCCTCACCATCGGCGAGGAGGAGCGGCGGGAGATCAACGGGCGGAAGATCGCGATGATCTTCCAGGACACGCTGGCCGCGCTGAACCCCGTCTATTCCATCGGCTGGCAGATCGCCGAGGCGTTCCGCGCGCATGGCGTCGCGGCGGCGGAGGCGCGGGGCAAGACGCTCGCCCTGCTGGAGCGCGTCGGCATCCCCGACGCCCCGCGCCGCTACGACGACTACCCGCACCAGTTCTCCGGCGGGCAGCGGCAGCGGATCATGATCGCCATGGCCCTCGCCCTCCGGCCCGACCTGCTGCTGGCGGACGAGCCGACCTCGGCGCTGGACGTGACGGTGCAGGCGGGCATCCTCAAGCTGCTGAAGGAGCTGCAGGCGGAGACGGGGATGGGCATCCTGCTCATCACCCACGACCTCGGCATCGTCGCGGAATTCGCCGACCGCGTGGCCGTGATGAACGGCGGCGAGGTGGTGGAGACCGGCCCCGTCGCCCGGGTGCTGCGCGACCCGCAGCACCCCTACACCCGCCGCCTGCTCGCCGCCCTGCCCGGCCAGGGCCCGCTGCCGGAGCCGGCCGCGCCGGCGGAGGAGCCGCTGCTGCGGGTGCGCGACCTGTCCAAGCACTACGTCATCCGGCGCGGCATGTTCGGCAGCGCGACCGGCGAGGTGTTCAAGGCGATCGAGGGGATCAGCTTCGACCTCGACCGAGGCGAGGTGCTGGGGGTGGTGGGCGAATCCGGCTCGGGCAAGTCCACCCTGGCGCGCACCCTGCTGGGGTTGGAGACGCCCAGCGGCGGGCGGATGCTCTATCGCGGGCTCGACATCGCCCGCGCCACGCCGGCCGAGATGAAGCGCCTGCGCCGCCAGGTGCAGGTGGTGTTCCAGGACCCCACCGCCTCGCTGAACCCGCGCATGCGGGTGGGCGAGATCATCGCCGAGCCCTGGGAGATCCACCCCGACGTGCTGCCGCCCGCGCAGCGCCCCGCGCGCGTCGCGGAGCTGCTGGAGCAGGTCGGGCTGCGGCCCGAGCACGCGCAACGCTACCCGCACCAGTTCTCCGGCGGGCAGCGCCAGCGCATCGCCATCGCCCGCGCGCTCGCGCTGCGGCCGGAGCTGATCCTGTGCGACGAGGCGGTCTCGGCGCTCGACGTCTCCATCCAGGCGCAGGTGATCGAGCTGCTGAAGCGGCTGCGGACGGAATACGGCCTGTCCTACCTGTTCATCGCGCACGACCTGCCGGTGGTGCGCGACTTCGCCGACCGCGTGCTGGTGATGCACCGCGGCCGCATCGTCGAGCAGGGGCCGACGGCGCAGATCTTCGGCGCCCCGCGCGAGGCCTATACGCGCGCCCTGATCGCGGCGAGCCCCACCTTCCATGCGAGTGCCGCCCATGCCGCTTGACGACGCCTCCTTCCCCGCCGACGAGGCGGCCGCGCTGCTGCTGGCCGCGCGGCGGGAGAACCGGCTTCTGCCCACCCTGCCCGGGCCGCTGCGCCCCCGCAGCGCCGCCCAGGCCTATGCCGTCCAGGACGCGGTGCTGCGCGGGCTGGGGCCGGTCGGCGGCTGGAAGGCGGGGCCGCCCAAGCCGGACGGTCAGATCTTCGCCTCGGCCGTGCCGCAGGCCCTGGTGCTTCGCGACCCCGGGGCGCTGCCGGCCTTGGCCGCCGCGCCGGAGGCGGAGGTGGAACTCGGCCTGGTGCTGGGCCGCGACCTCGGGCCCGAGGCGGCGCGGGACCCGGCGGCGCTGCGCGCGGCCATCGCCGCCGTGCATGTGGCGGTGGAGCTGCTCGCCTCCCGCTTCGCCGACCGCCGGGCCCTGGACTCGCTCCTCCCCCTGGCCGATGCTCAGAGCAACGCCGCCATCCTGCTCGGCCCGGCCCTCGGCAGCGCCGGGCTGCTCGACGTCGCCCGGATCGAGGCGGCGCTGCGCATCGACGGCCGCCCCGCCGGCCAGGATCGCGGCGCCCCCGCCGGGGCGACGATCCTGGAAAGCCTCGCCTGGCTCGCCGGTCATGCCGCCGCGCGCGGCGTGCCGCTGCGCGCCGGGCAGGTGATCGTCACCGGCGCCCGCGTCGGCCCTGTGCCGCTGCCGCCGGGCGTATCGGTGGAGGCGACGCTGCGACCGGGCGGCCATCCGGGGGGGACGCTGTCCTTCCGCCTGCCCGCGGCCGGGCAGGCGCGGGCAGGCTGAGGCCAGGGCAGGAACGGATACGAGACGGATACGGGAAGGAAACGGGAATGAACGGCATGGCGACGACGCGGCGCGGCCTGCTGGCGCTGGGCGGCGGGGGACTCGTCCTGGCACGGGGCGGGGCGGCCCGGGCGGAGGACTGGCCGCGCCGGCCGATCCGGCTGGTCGTGGCCTTCGCGCCCGGCGGCGCCACCGACGTCCAGGGCCGCATCCTGGCCGAGCGGCTCTCGGCCGAGCTGGGGCAGGCGGTGGTGGTGGAGAACCGGCCCGGCGCCTCCGGCATCATCGGCACGGAGGCGGTCGCCCGCGCGGCGCCCGACGGCTACACGCTGCTGCTGGGCAGCGTCACCACCCATGCGGTGAACGTGCCGCTCTACGGCACGCGGCTGCCCTACGACCCGGTGCGCGACTTCGTCGCCGTCTCGCGCACCAACACCGGCTACAACCTGCTGGCCATCCACCCCTCCGTCCCGGCGCGCAGCGTGCCGGAGCTGATCGCGCTGGCCAAGGCGAAGCCGGGGGCGCTGGCCTACGGCTCCGGCGGCAACGGCACCTCCACCCACCTGGCGGGGGAGCTGTTCCGCATGATGGCCGGGGTCGACATCCTGCACGTCCCCTTCCGCAGCACCGCCCCCGCCACCACGGCGCTGACGGCGGGGCAGATCCAGATGATGTTCGACACCAGCGTCTCCGCCATGCCGCTGATGCGCGACGGGCAGGTGCGGGTGCTGGCCACCACCGCGCCGCAGCGCCAGCCCGCCCTGCCCGAGCTGCCCACGGTGGCGGAGACGCTGCCGGGCTTCACCATGGACACCTGGAGCGGGCTCTACGCCCCCGCCGGCACGCCGCGGCCGATCGTCGACCGGATCGACGCGGCGACGCGGGCGGCGCTGGCCCAACCGGATCTGCTGCGGCGCTTCGCCGATCTCGGCGCCATCGCCTTCCCGGCCGGGCCGGAGGAGTTCGCCGCCTTCCAGGCCGCGGAGATCGCGCGCTGGACCAAGGTGGTGCGCGACGCCGGCATCACGGCGGAATAGCCGCGTCCTCGACGGCGCAAGGGGTGGCCCCCATCCTGCCGCCCCGTGCGGATCGTGCGCCCCAACCCGTCCGGCGCCTTCGCGCCGGATTCCCGCCTTCCCTGACAGGAGTATGCCCATGACCGTCGGTTTCAGGATCCGGACGGAGTTCGAGCGGGTCGATCCCGCCCTGGTCGCGCGCGCGGCGGAGCTGCCGGTCGCCAATATCGGTGACGTGCTCAACCGCATGCAGGCGATGCGCGGCGGCCTCCGCGCCTACGGCGGCCGCAGGACCGTGACCGGACCGGCCCTGACGGTGCGCGCCCGCGCGGGCGACAACCTGATGCTGCACCGGTCGCTGGACCTGGCGAAGCCCGGCGACGTGGTGGTCTGCGACGCGGGCGGCGACATGGGCACCGCGATCATGGGCGACATCATGGCGCGCTACGCCGTCTCGCGCGGGATCGCCGCCTTCATCATCGACGGCGCCGTGCGCGACATCGCCGAGATGGCGAAGCTGGAGCTGGGCGTCTGGGCGCGCGGCGCCACCCCGGCCGGCCCGTACAAGGACGGGCCGGGCGAGATCGGCTATCCCGTGGCCTGCGGCCAGCTGGTGGTGATGCCCGGCGATCTGATCGCGGCGGATGAGGACGGCGTCGTGGTGGTGCCCCGCGCGGACGCGGCGGACGCGATCGCCGCAGCCGAGCAGCACGCGGCGAAGGAGGCGAAGTCGATCGCCTCGATCGCGACCGGCGGCATGGACCGGCGCTGGGTCGAGGAGACGCTGGCCGGGAAGGGCTGCGCGGTCCGCTGACGCGGCAGGACCGGCCGCCCGTCGGGCGGCCGGTCCCCGATGGCGCCCCCGGGGAGGGGGTGCCGCCGGCCTTCGGCGCCGAGGCCGTGCCCCGGCCGCCCCCGGGGGCTGCTTTTTTCCAGGATCACGCCCGAGGCCCATGGCGCGGGCCGCCCTGCCCGCCTCCGACGTCCGGCCACGGGCACCCGCGGGCCTCCCGTCGCCAGGCCGTCGGCGACATCGGCACCGCCACGACAGAAAGATGGCGCCTGCTGCCGCAGCGCCCCCCGTGACACCTCCCGATCTCCGCACCCGGCCAGGGGACTGGACGGCGCCGGGGCGGCGCATGCCGCGCCGGGCGGAAACGCGTTGACAGCACCGGCAGGCGGTGCGGATATTTCATTCTATCAATCTAGATTTCACATAATGAAACTCCTGGACCATACCGGGAGGGCGAAGGGAGAGGAAACGATGCGGTGTGTCGCGAGACGGACCAGCCGCGTGCCGTTCCGGCTGGCCACAGTCCTGATGCTGTCCATCCCCCTGGGCCTGTCCCCCACCGGCGGCCGGGCACAGCCGGCCGACCTGGCCGCCTCCGGCCTGGTCAGCGAGCTGGAAGGGGCGGAGGTGGTGCTGGACCCGGCGCGCCGGCCACAGCGCTTCCAGGAGGCGCCGCAACTGGCGGCCGAGGTCGCCGCCGGCCGCCTCCCGCCGGTGGAGCAGCGCCTGCCGGCCGAGCCGCTGGTGCTGCAGCCGCTGCAGGAGGTCGGCCGCTACGGCGGCATCTGGCGTCGCGGCTTCACCGGCCCGGGCGACAGCGAGAACGGCAACCGCATCAACGCCTCGGACCGCATCCTCAGCTGGGACCGCAGCGGCACGCGGCTGATGCCCAGCGTCGCCCGGGCCTGGGAGGTCAGCCCCGACGGGCGGCGCACCACCCTCACCCTCCGCCGCGGCATGCGCTGGTCGGATGGCGCGCCCTTCACCGCCGACGACTTCGTCTTCTGGTTCGAGGACGTCTACGGCAACCGCGAACTCGGCGGCGGCGTGATGCAGGAGATGCAGTCCCAGGGCAGGCCGGGCCGCGTGGTGAAGATCGACGAGGTGACGGTCGCCTTCGAGTTCGAGCACCCCAACTTCCTGCTGGTCGAGCAGATCGCGGCGCAGACCAACCTCGGCGGCCAGTCCTACCGCCAGTCCGATGGCGGCACCTTCGGCGGCTACGCCCCGGCGCACTACCTGCGGGCCTTCCTGCCGCGCTACTCCTCGGAGCAGGAAGTGGCGCGCAAGGCCCGCGAGGCGGGCTTCGAGACCTGGGTGCAGTACTTCCACTTCCTCAAGGACTGGCGCCTGAACCCGGCGCTGCCCACGCTGGGCCCCTGGCGCACGGTGCAGCCGATCAACACCCCGAACTGGGTGCTGGAGCGCAACCCCTACTACTGGATGGTGGACACCGCCGGGAACCAGCTGCCCTACATCGACCGCATCAGCATGATGCTGGCCGAGAACCTGGAGGTGGTGAACCTGCGGGCCGCCGCGGGCTCCTATGACCACCAGGCGCGCCATCTTCAGCTCGCCAAGCTGCCGGTCTTCATCGAGAACCAGGACCGCGCCGGCTATGCCGTGCACATCGACCTCGCGACCTACGGCTCCGACCTCGCGCTGCACATGAACATGAGCTACACGGCCGATCCGGAGATCGGCAGGTGGCTGCGCAACGCGGATTTCCGCCGCGCCCTCTCCCTCGGCATCGACCGCGAACAGCTGAACGAGACCTTCTGGCTCGGCCTGGGCACGCCCGGCTCCCCGGTGGTGTCGGAGGATTCGCCGGAGAATCCCGGGCCGGAATGGCGCCGGCGCTGGTCCACCCACGATCCCGCCCAGGCCAACCGCATGCTGGACGCGCTGGGGCTGACCAGGCGCGATTCCCAGGGCTTCCGCCTGCGCACCGACAATGGCGAGCGCCTGGTGCTGCAGGCGGCGGCGACGCAGGCGCTGCAGCCCTACCCGCAGCAGCTGGAGATGATCGCGCAGCAGTGGCGGCGCATCGGCATCTTCCTGGACGTGCGGGAGATGGAGCGCTCCCTCGCCTACAGCCGGCTGCGCACCAACCAGGTGCAGATCTTCCCCTGGAGCAACTCCGGCTCCGAGAAGCTCTTCCTGGTGCCGCAGTACGTGCTGCCGGTGGATGCGGCCAACTCCGCCATGGGGCCGGCCTATGCCGCCTGGTACGCCTCCGGCGGCGCCGCCGGCGAGCAGCCGACGGATCCGGAGATCCTGCGCGTGATGGAGCTGTTCCGCTCGGCCTCCGCGAAGCCGGAGGAGGAGCGGAACCGCATCGCGCAGGAGATCTGGAGGGTGGCGGTGGACCAGCAATGGTCGATCGGCGTCGTCGGCGTCTCCCCCGGCAGCTTCGGGCTGCGGCTGGTGAGCAACCGGCTGGGCAACGTGCCGCGCCGCACCTGCATCGCCAACCACTGCCGCACGCCCGCCGCGGCCTATCCGCAGCAGTACTTCTTCCGCTGACCCGTCCAGGGGAAAGGCCGTCGCCATGATCCAGAGAACCCCCTTCCCGCGCGAGGGCTTCTTCGCGGGCAACCCCGCGCTCGACCGGATGCGGTCGGGCGAGGCCGCGATCGGCATGATCGTGCGCCTCTCGCGCTCCGGCGAGATCGCCCGCATCGCCGGCAACAGCGGCCAGGACTTCATCTTCATCGACATGCAGCACGCCGTCTTCTCGACCGAGACGGTGGCGGACATCGCCCAGACGGCGCTGGGCTGCGGCGTCACGCCGCTGGTGCGGGTGCGCGGCGTCGCCGACCCGAATATCGGCCCGCTGCTGGACAACGGCGCCACGGGGATCATCTTCCCCGACGTGAACACGCCCGAGGAGGCGAGGGCCTGCGTCGCCGCCTGCCGCTTCCCGCCGCGCGGCCGGCGCTCGGCGGCCGGCGGCTACGCCGTCTTCAACACCGCGGCCGTGCCGCTGGCCGAGGCGATCCCCGCCATGGATGCGGCGACGCTGGTGGTCTGCATGATCGAGACCCGGCAGGGGCTGGAGAATGCCGAGGCGATCGCGGCGGTGGAGGGCGTGGACGTGCTGCACATCGGCTGCAACGACCTGCTGATCGACATGGGCAGGCCGGGCGCCTTCACCGACGCCGCGCTGGGCGACGGCATCCGGCGGGTGATCGCCGCATGCCGGAAGCACGGCAAGTACGCCGGCCTGGGAGGGGACAAGGACCGGTCGCGCCAGGCCGCCTGGCTGCGCGAGGGCATCCGCTTCACCACCCTGACCAGCGACGCGGGCTTCATCGCGGCCGGCGCGGCGCAGATGGTGGAGGAGTTGCGCGCCAGCCGGCCGGGATGATGCCATGGGCGCCAGGGCGGGCGCTGCGACGGGAGGGCGAGGCTTGGCGGTTCCGACGAAGGGCGTGGGGGGCGCGCCGAGGGACGGGGAGGGGAACGGCACCGCCTATGCCGCCACCTCCCTGGAACGCGCCCTGTCGATCCTGGAGAGCTTCACCGAGGACCGGCCGGCCCTGACCCTGTCGCAGGTGGTCGGGGCCACCGGGCTGAACAAGACCACCGCCTTCCGCCTCCTCACCGTGCTGACCCGGCGCGGCTTCGTCAGCCGCCGCCCGGGCAGCGGCGAGTACATGGCGGGCATACGCGCCCTGGCGCTGGCGGGCGCCTTCCGGGCCCGCTCCGTCCTGCTGGACGCCGCCCGGCCGGTCCTGGCGGCCATCCGCGACCGGCTGAACGAGACGGTCATCCTCAGCGTCCGGCACGGGAACCACCGCATCGACGTCGAGTACTGCCGCTGCGCCCACGCGCTGCAGGCCGTGGTGACGCTGGGGGTCGCCAAGCCGCTCTACGTCGGGGCGGGCGGCCGGGCGCTGATGACCACCCTCTCCCCGGCCGAGCTGGAGAGCTACTTCGCCGAGGTCCCGCTCCGCCCGCTGAGCCCGACCACCCTCGCCACGCGGCGGGAGGTGGAGGAGGCGCTGGCGGTCATCCGCCGCGACGGCATCGCGGAAAGCCTCGGCGAGGCGAATACCGGGCTGGCCGGCTTCGCCATTCCCCTGGCCTGCCCGCCCGGCGAGCCGGCCGCCGCGCTGGTCGCCTCCATTCCGCTCCAGCGCCAGACCCCGGCGCTGCGCCAGGACGTCATCGCCGCCTTCCGCGAGGGCGCGGAAGCCATCCGCCTGCGCCTCGCCTGAGGGTCCGCCGCGGCCGCCGGCCGCTGCCGCCCCCCTCTCCCCTCCCCTGCCCTCCTGTGCTGCCCCATGCCACCCGGGCCGACCCTGCCTCTCCGGCGCGGGTCGCGTCCGCCCGAAGCTCGTCTGGCGCTTGGCCGCCAAGTGTGAAATACAAACCGAATACAGTTTGCATGCCGACCTTTGGGACGGCGACCGCTGACAGACGAGGCATCGGGCATGAGCGCCTTCCGTGGCACCTTCACCGTCTGCGTGACCCCCTTCGACCCGGAGGGGCGCCTGGACCTGAAGGCCCTGGCCGCCTACGTCGACTGGCAGATCGCCGAGGGCATCCACGGGCTGATCCCGCTGGGCTCGACCGGCGAGTTCCTCTCCCTCTCGCCCGAGGAGACCACCGCCGTCGTCGAGACGGTGGTGAACACGGCCCGCAAGCGTGTCCCCGTCCTCATCGGCACCGGCCATGAGGACACGCGCGAGGTGGTCCGCCGCTCGCGCGAGGCGGAGCGGCTGGGCGCGGACGGGGTGATGATCATCCCGCCCTTCTACTGCACCCCCAGCGAGGACGAGCTCTACCACCACTACAAGACGGCCGCCGACGCCATCGGCATCCCCGTCATGGTCTACAACAACCCGGCCGTCACCAATGTGGACCTGGTTCCCCGCATCGTCGCCCGCCTCGCCACCATCGAGGGCTGCCAGTACATCAAGGAATCCTCGCTGGAGGTGACGCGGGTGCGCGACATCATCCGGCTCTGCGGCGACCGCATGACGGTCTTCGGCGGCGTGCTGGGCTTCGAATCCTTCGTCGAGGGGGCGGAGGGCTGGGTCGCCGTCGCCTCCAACGTCGCGCCGAAGCCCATGGCGCGGCTGTTCGAGCTGGTCGCGGACGAGGGCAAGGTCTTCGAGGCCCGCGACCTCTACCTGCGCTGGCTGCCGGTCATCGAGGCGGTCTTCGGCCCCCTCTTCGTCAGCGGCACCAAGTCCTTGATGAACCACATGGGCTTCCCCGCCGGCCTGCCACGCCCGCCCCGCCTGCCCCTGGCGGCGGCCCAGGACTCGGAGATGGCGAAGCTGGTGGCGCAGTTCGGACTGCGCTTCCCGTCCTGACGGGCGCCGCGCCCGTGGCCCCGGGGAAAAGGCGCCGCCATTCGCCCCTGCCGCCCCCTGTGCGGCAGGAGCAGGGCCCCCGCCCCCCCGCTCGCGGGGTCCGGGGCACGCCGGAGGCCGATGACCTCGGGCGACCGGGGTGTCCGCAGGCCCGACGCCCATGACCCGCTCCCCCTCCCCCGCGGCCTTCCCCATCCGGGTGGATGGCGAGACGCTCCGGGCCGAGCCCGGCGAGACGCTCGCCGCCACGCTTGTCGCGCATGGCCTCGTGGCGCAGGCGACGGGCGCGGACGGCGCCCCGCGCGGCGCCTTCTGCGGCATGGGGGTCTGCCACGACTGCCTGGTGAGCGTGGACGGCCGGCTGGGGCAGCGGGCCTGCCTGACCACCGCCGAGCCGGGGATGGAGGTGCGGCGCTTCGCGGCGGCCCGGCCGGCGCTGGAGGGGCAGGCCGCGCTGTCCGGGTTGCCGCCGGGCCCGCTGCCGTTGCGCGAGGCGGAGGTGGTGGTGGTCGGCGCCGGGCCGGGCGGGCTGGCGGCGGCGCTGATGGCAGCGCAGGCCGGGCTGGGCGTGCTGGTGCTGGACGAGCGGCCGAAGCCGGGCGGGCAGTTCTACAAGCAGCCGGCGGGCGGCGGCGGCGACCGCCAGGCGCGCGACGGCGCGGCGCTGATCGCGGCGGCGCTGGCGGCGGGGGCCGCGATCGAGAGCGAGACCCTGGTCTGGGGCGCCTTCCGCCCGGAGGGTGAGCCGGAGGGCGGGCTGGAGCTGGGGCTGTTGCGCCGGGGCCAGGCGTCGCGGCTGCGCTGCCGCTGGCTGGTGGTGGCGACGGGGGCCTACGAGCGGCCGCAGATCGTGCCGGGCTGGACTCTGCCGGGGGTGATGACCACCGGCGCCTGCCAGACCCTGCTGCGCAGCCATGGCGTGCTGCCGGGCCAGAGGGTGCTCTTCGCCGGCAATGGGCCGCTGCACCTCCAGGTGGCGGCGGAGGTGCTGCGCGCCGGGGGCGCGGTGGCGGCGGTGGCGGAGGCGGGGAGGCCGCTCTCCCGCCCGGCGGCCGGCTGGGCCATGGTCCGGGCCCAGCCGCGCCTGGCCATGCAGGGGCTGGGGCTGGTGGGGCGGCTGCGGCGGTCGGGCGTGCCGCTGCTCTGGGGCCATGGGCTGCGCCGGCTGGAAGGCGCCGAGCGGGTGGAACGTGCCGTGCTGGCGCCGCTGGACGCCCGGGGCGGCTTCGTCGCGGGACGGGACGTGACGGTGGAGGCGGATGCGGTCTGCCTCGGCGTCGGCTTCGCCCCCGCCTCGGAGCTGCCGCGCCTGCTGGGCTGCGCCCATGCCGTGCCGCCCGGGCAGAGCCATGCCGAGGTGGTGCGCAACGAGTCCGGCGCCACCTCGCTGCCGGATGTCTTCGTGGTGGGGGAGGCGGGCGGCTTCGGCGGCGCCCATGTCGCCCTGGCGCAGGGACGGCTGGCGGGGGCCACGATCGCCCATCGTGCCGGCCGCTCCCGCCCGCGCGGGGGCGATGCCGGGCAGGCCCTGGCCCGGGCGCGGCGCTTCCAGTCGGCGCTCTGGGCCGCCTTCGCCGCGCCGCCGCCCGCCTTCCCGGCGGAGGAGGAGACGCTGCTCTGCCGCTGCGAGGGGCTGAGCCTCGGCCGGCTGCGCGCCGTGGCGGAGCGAGAGGGCGTGCGCGACGTGGCGACGCTCAAGCGGCTGACCCGCGCGGGCATGGGCCGCTGCCAGGGGCGCTACTGCGGCGCGCACCTGGCGCGGGTGATCGGGGCCCCGCCGGGGGGCGAGGCGGACCTCCTGGCGCCGCAGATGCCGCTGCGCCCCGTGCCGCTGCCGGCGCTGGCGGTGGAGAAGCCGGAATGGGGCGGGCACCGCCGCGCCCTGCTGCCGCCCGACCGCACGACCGAGGGGCCGCCGCTGCCGGTCCACGAGGCGGCGACGGTGGTGATCGGCGCGGGCATCGCCGGGCTGTCCACCGCGCTGTTCCTCGCACGCGCCGGGCATGACGTGGTGGTGCTGGAGGCCGGGCGGCCGAACGCCATGGCCTCGGGCGGCAATGCCGGCAGCCTGCACGTGCAGCTGCTCTCCTTCGACTACGGCGCCAAGGCGGAGGCCGGGGGCTCGCCCGCCGCGCGCACCCTGCCGCTGCAACGGGATTCGGTGGCGCTGTGGGAGGCGCTGGAGCGCGAGACCGGGCGCGACTTCGAGATCAAGCGCACCGGCGGGCTGATGGTGGCGGAGACGGAGCGCGACCTGCGCTTCCTCGACGCCAAGACGGCCGTCGAACGGTCCATGGGCATCGAATGCGGCGTGATCGACGCGGCGTCGCTGTACCGGCTGGAGCCGCACCTGGCGCCCGGGCTGCTGGGCGCGGCGTATTGCCCGCAAGAGGGCAAGATCAACCCGCTGGTGGCGACGCAGGGCATCCTGGACGCCGCCCTCGCCGCCGGGGCGCGGGTCTTCGACCGCACCAGCCTGCGCGCCGTGGAGCGGCGGGACGGGCGCTTCCTGCTGCACACCAGCCGCGGGACGCTGCTGGCCGGGCGCCTGGTGAACGCGGCCGGCGCCTTCGCCTCGCGCGTGGGGGACATGCTGGGCCACCGCGTGCCCGTCTTCGGCGCGCCGTTGCAGATGGTGGTGACGGAGGCGGTGGCGCCAATGGTCTCCGCCCTGGTCGCGCATGCCGACCGGCACCTGACGCTGAAGCAGGCGGGCAACGGCAACTTCCTGATCGGCGGCGGCTGGACGGCGACGCTCGACCCCGTCCACCACCGCCCCCGCCCGCTGCGCGAGAGCCTGGAGGGCAACCTGTGGGTGGCGCAGCGGGTGGTCCCGGCGCTGCAACGGCTGCACGTGCTACGGAGCTGGGCGGCGATGAACATCAACATCGACGGCGCGCCCATCCTGGGCGAGCACCCGGCCGAGCCGGGCTTCTTCAACGCCGTCTCCTCCAACGGCTACACGCTGGGGCCGATGCTGGGGCAGGTCACGGCCCGCCTGATCCTGCGGGGTGATGCGGGGCGGGACCTGTCCGCCTTCTCCATCGCGCGCTTCGGATGAGCGGCGGCCGGAAGCGCGCCGGCGCCCGCGGGGCGGCCGGGCCCGAGCTTGCAGCCGCGGGCCCGGGTCGCTTAAACCAACCCATGGCGTTGATCGACGACAGCGCGCCGGCCGTCGCCGCGCCGCCCGTATCCAGGCCGGCCGCGACCCGGCCGGCCAACGGCCCCTCCCAGAACCTCTCCACCCTCGCCTATGCCTCGCTCTCGGCGATGATCCGAGACCACCGGCTGAAGGGCGGCGAGACCATCCTGGAGGCCAAGCTGGCCGAGGCCCTGGCCATCTCCCGCACCCCGCTGCGCGAGGCGCTGCAGCGGCTGGAGGGGGAGGGCATGGTCGTGAAGAACGGCAGCCGCTCCTACATGGTGCGCGGCGTCGACCTGGCCGAGTACCTCTACAGCCTGAAGGTCCGCGAGATCGTCGAGCCGGAGGCGGCGGCGCTGGCCATCGGCCGCGTGCGGGCTGAGGAGATCGAGGCGGTGCGCGACGCCATCCTGGCGCTGGGCCAGGCGCCGGACTGGGACCGGCACGCGCACTGGAAGGTGGATGCCCGGCTGCACGAGCTGTTCATCGCCGCCTGCGGCAATCCCGTGCTGATGCAGATGGTCCGCCAGCTCCGCGCCACGACGCACCTGTTCGAGATCGCGCGCCTGCGCGACCGGCTGCAGCCGGACAATCTGGAGCACCTCGCCATCCTCGACGCGCTGGCCGCCGGCGATGCGCGCGCGGTGCGCAAGGCGACGCAGCAGCACCTGCGCAGCCTGCACGCCTTCGCCCTGACCGTGGTGAGCTGACCGCGGCCGGCCGCGTCAGGCCGGCAGGGTGAGCAGGCGGCGCGGCGTCTCCACCAGCAGGGTCCCGATCTCCGCGGGCGAGAAGCCGCGGTCGCGCATCAGCGGCACCACGTTGCGCGGGATGTGGCCATAGCCGTGGCCGCCGTGGCGGCACAGGCGGGAGCGGGTGCAGATGTCATGCGACAGGGCGACCCGGCCGCCCAGCCCCACCTCGAAGAAGCGGCGCAGGAAGCGCAGGCGCATCCAGTCGTTGGGCAGGTCGGCCACGCCCATCCAGTAGTTCGACATCTCGATGCCGAAGAAGTCGTACTCCACCACGCAGCCGCGCCGGGCGAGGGCTAGCGCCGGCTCCACCGAATCCTCGTAGGTGCGGTCCATGTGGTCGATCACCACCCGCGACGGGTCGGCGCCGGCCGTCTCCAGCACGTCCAGGATTTCGCCCGGCGCGTCGGGGTGGCGGCCTGGATGCACGGTGATGGCGGCGCCGGTCGCGCGCTGGGCGTCGGCGGCCGCCTGCAACGCCCGCCGCTCGGCGGGGTGCAGCGGCCAGGAGCAGCCGATCTCGCCGATCAGGCCGCAGCGGATCGCCGTGCCCCAGGCGCCGTCGCGGAGCTGGCCCAGGATGCGCTCGGCCATCGCCTCGCGCGGCAAGGCCAGCGTCGCCGCGTCCAGATAGGGCGCGGTGTAGAAGCCCGCGCCCATCACCACCGCCACCCCGCTGCGGCGCGAGACCTCCGCCAGCCCCTCCGGGTCCGGGCAGATCCCGCCCGTCGTCACCTCGACGATGGCGCCGCCCCCCGCCGCGGCGAAGAGCGCTGCCTCCTCGGCCGCCAGCGCGACGTCCTGCAGGCGATGATTCCCGGGATAGGCGCCCGGGCGGTAGTTCACGTCGAAGGCGTTGCCCAGGGTGATCTCCGCCGCCGCGCCGCCGCGCTGCCCCGGGGGCGTCAGGTCGCAGAGCAGGTGCTCGTGCATCAGCACCTGCCCCAGCCGGTCCGGGGCAAGGGGGCCGAGAACCGTCATCACCTGTCCGCCTGGCATGATCCCTCCACCGCGGCCGGCACGGATGGGCCTTGCCGTCGTGGTCGGAGAATGGCATACAAAATGTATACACGAAAGGGCGGTCCGGTTCGTCCCGGCCGGCAAGGGGGTGCTGCGATGACCGAGTTCCGAACCGGCCTGACCGATCTGCCCGCCACGGCGGGACGCCGGCGCCTGCTCCAGGGGGCCGCCGGACTGGCTCTCGCCACGGGACTTCCCGCCGCGGGGCGTGCGCAGGGCACAGCAAGAATCGCGCCGCCGAACATCATACGCGCCAACACGCTGGTGATGTCGATCAACCCGACCCTGCCGCCGCTTCAGTTCGTCAACGACCGCGGCGAGCTGCAGGGCATGCGCGTCGAGCTCGGCAACATGGTCGCCAAGGAGCTGGGCCTGACGCCGGAATACGTCCGCATCGAGTTCGCCGCGATGGTCCCCGGCCTCGCCGCGAAGCGCTGGGACATGATCAACACGGGCATCTTCTGGACCGAGGAACGGTCGAAGATCATGTACATGGTGCCCTATGAGCGCGCGGCGGTCAGCTTCCTCGCGGCCAAGGGCAACCCGCTGGGCATCCAGAAGTGGCAGGACCTCGCCGGCCGCGCCGTGGGCGTGGAGCTGGGCGGCATCGAGGAGTCCCGCACCCGCGAGGTCGACCGCATGCTGAAGGCGGAGGGGCTGAAGGGCCTGGACATCCGCACCTTCAACAACTTCGCGGAAGCCTTCCAGGCGCTGCGCGCCCGCCAGGTGGACGCCGCCACCAGCATCGACGCGACGGCGATGTACTGGCAGGAGCGGGGCGACTTCACCCGCGCCATCGCCGGCCTGTTCCCGCAGACGGCGACCTTCGCCTTCGCCAACCGCACGCTGGCGAACGAGGTGGTGGCCGTGCTCAACGCGCTGAAGGCCGATGGCCGCTACGGCGCGCTGCTCGACCGCTACGGCGTGCTGAAGATCGAGGAAGATCAGTTCGCCATCCGCGGCCCCGGCCCGGGCTGAGGCCCGGGCCGAGGTCAGGGCGCGTCCGATGGCATGGAACTGGTCCGGCTTCTGGGGCTACTTCACCAACACCTACCTGCTGGGCGGCGCGCTCGTCACGCTGGGGCTGACCGCGGCCACGCTGGTGCTGGGCTTCCTGCTCGGGCTGGTGCTGGTCTGGATGCGGCTCTCGGGCTGGACCGTGCTCGCCTGGCTGGCGCGGGCGCATGTCTGGCTGTTCCGCGGCACGCCGCTGCTGGTGCAGCTCATCATCATCTACACCGGCCTGCCGCAGCTCGGCATCGCGCGGCTCAGCGTGCTGGAATCGGCGCTGCTGGGCCTCGTGCTGAACGAGGCCGCCTACCTGGCGGAAATCCTGCGCGCCGGCATCCAGTCCGTGCCGCGCGCGCAGCGCGACGCGGCGAACGCGCTGGGGCTCAGCCGGGCCAGAACCTTCCTGCTGGTCGTCGCGCCGCAGGCGCTGCGCGTCATCGTGCCGGCGCTGGGAAATTCGGTGAACGGCCTGCTCAAGACCACCTCCATCGCCTCCGTCATCTCCATGGAGGAGCTGCTGCGCCGCGGCCAGATCCTGATGCAGCAGCGCTTCGAGGTGCTGGAGGTCTTCACCTGCATCGCCATCATCTACCTGGCGATGACGACGCTGTGGGACCTCGTGCAGCGGCGGATCGAGGCCCACTACAGCAAGTCGGACCGGCAGGTCGCCGGCGCGGCCCAGGACCTGGCGGCGACGGAGCGCTGAGGCCCGTGGCCCGCCATGCCCCGGGGCACCTGCGCGTCGCCGTCCTGGGCGCCGGCCGCATCGGCCTGCGCATCGCCGGGCGGCTGGACGGCGGCCCGGAGGGGCCGGAGCTGGTCGCCCTGCTCGCCCGGCCGGAGCAGCGCGCCGCCCTCGCCGCCCGCTTCGGCGCGGCCCGCATCTGCACCCGGCTGGAGGAGGTGCTGGCGCGCGCCCCGGACGTGGCCGCCGAATGCGCCTCCGCCCGGCTGCTGGCCGAGGCCGGCCCGGCCCTGCTGCGCGCAGGCACCGACGTGATCCCCCTCTCCCTCGCCGCCTTCGCCAATCCGGCGACGGAGCGCGCCCTGCTGGCGGCGGCCGGGGCCGGCCCGGGGCGGCTGGAGATCCCCGCCGGCGCCATGGCCGCGATCGGCTTCCTCGCCGCGGCGCGCGAGGAGGGGCTGCACGCCGTGCGGCTGTGCGTGTCCTACCCCCCGACGCGCCTGGCCGGCACCCCGGCCGAACCCGCCCTGGCGGGGCTGGCGGCGCCGCGCACGGTCTTCGCCGGCACGGTGCGGGAAGCGGCCGCGCTCTTCCCCCGCCATCTCAACGTCTCCGTGGGCGTGGCCCTGGCCGGGCTCGGCCTCGACCGCACGGAACTGGCCCTGGTCGCGGATCCGGGGATCGGCCAGTGCCGATTCGTCCTGTCGGCGCGCGCCGCGCCGGGCGACATCCACCTGGCCGTCGAGGGCCGCGACCGGCCCGTGGAGGAGGATCCGGTGGACCACACCACCTTCTCCGTCATCCACCTGCTGCGGCGCCGGATGGCCCGGCTGGCGGTCTGAACGCCCGAGTCTCACCGCCGCCGCCGCCCGTGGCCCGGCCGTCGGTCACGGCAGCCCCGCCCGCCTCACACGGACGGTGCGATGCCTCGATCCGTGCCGGCGCGGGGAGGCGCTCGTTCCCCGGGGGCAAGGCGCTGCCTCGCCCCCGTACCCCCACTCCGCCAGGACCCTGCGGGCCCTGGACCCGATCAGCGCTGCCGCGCGGCTGTCTGTGACGGGGTCACAGCGCCGAGGAGCCATGCTCCTCGGCGGGTACGGCCGCAGCACTCGCTGACGCCTATGACACTTTCTCAGAGTCCCGCCTGTCCGCGCTCCGTCAGGGTTCAGCCCGCAGGCTGACACCCACCGGAAGCACCAAACTCCCAGCGGGGTCCGGGGCCCGCTTGTGGCCCCGGCAGGGGAGGGTCTGGGAGGGGACGGCGTCCCCTCCCGGTCCCACGCTGGAACACGGCAGTACGCCGGGTCATCCTGTCGTCGGTGTCAGGCGCACCAGCCACGGATCAGCTGGGCGACGACATCGACGGCGCGGGCATAGTCCGCCACGTCCACCCATTCGTCACGGCTGCCGTTCTGCGTCAGGTCACCGCAGAGCGGACCCAGGCCGACGCAGGGAATGCCGTGCTGCACCATCGGGTTGCGGATATCGGAGGCGGTGTGCAGCGGGTTTACCTGCGGCGGGGCGCCGGTGGCGGCCTCGACGGCGCGGGCCGTCTCGATCCAGAGGGGATGGCCCTGCGGCACCTCGGCGCCGGTGACGCCGGAGAGCCATTCGATCCGCGGCGGATGCTGGCGCAGCCAAGGATCCGCCGCCACGGCTTCCGCCACGGCGGCCTCGACCTCCGCCTGCACGGCGGTCAGGCGCTCGCCCGGCGGGAAGGACAGCGCGGCGGTGAGGGTGCAGTCCAGCGGCACGCGGCCCGGCTTGCCGCCCCCCTCGATGCGCGAGAGCAGCAGGTTGGTGGAGCGCCCGATGGCCGCCTGCAGCGCCGGGTGCCGCACCCGCTCGCCGCGGCGCGCATCCAGCGCGCGCAGGGCCGCGGCCAGCGGCAGCATCCGCTCGATCGGATTGACGGCGGTGTGGGCGAAGGCGCCGTGGCCCGGCTCGCTGGCCTCGGGCTGGCGGCCCTCGACGCGGATGCGGAAGATCAGCTGGCCGGAGGCGAGGGCCTTCACCTCGCGCATGCCGACACCCGATTCCGCCGGGTGCAGGTAGACGGCGGCATCGGCCCGGTGGCCGTGGTGCATCGCCGCGTGCACGCCACGCGCGTGCCGCTTGCTGGGCGTGCTGGCCAGGATGACGTCGCCGCGCAGGGGGCCGCCGGCGGCGGCGCGGCGCACGCCCTCCACCATCATCGCGACCCCCGCCAGGTCATCGGCGACGCCCCAGCCGTGCAGCCGGCCATCCGCGACCGTGCCGGCGAAGGGGTCGTGGCGCCAGCCATGCTGCGGCTGGAAGGCCTCGCCGTCGGGGTGGGCGAAGAGGATCAGGCTGCGGCCGCCACCGGTACCGGCCAGGCGGGCGATGACCGCCTCCCGTTCCTCCGTCGCGATGGCGCCCTCGCCGGCGAACTCCTCGCGCAGCGGCACTTCGGCGGGGCGGTAGCGCAGGCGGTCCACCGTGCAGCCGGCGGCGGCGAAGCCCCCGGCGACAAGCGCCTGCACCGCGGCCTCGCCATCCCGCTGCGCTGCGATCAGCGCCCGGAGGAAGACGACGGCCTGCCCGGCCTCCTTCGTCCCAGCCTGCCCGTCCGCCATAGGCCCTCTCCTCGGATCCGGCCGGGAGGATCGGCACCTGTCCCGCTGCTGTCAATCTTCTGGATGCAAATTGCATACAAAGAGAACGCAGTTCGCACGCAAGGGATTGCACGCGCCGGAGTCTTCCCGCCACTATCGCGCCGCATCATGCGAAGGGTCGAGCCATGGACAGCGTGATCGGGCGGCGCGGCGTGCTCGCGGGGCTGGCGGGGACGGCCATGCTCCCCGCCCTCCCCGCCGTGGCGCAGGCGCCCGCCGGCCCGCGCGGCACCGTCACCGCCTCGCTGCTCGGCAACCTCCAGAACATCCACCCCTGGCACGTCGGCAACATCGAGACGGGGGCGGCGAACCTGCTGGCCTTCTCGAACCTGCTGCGCATCGCCCCCGACGGGTCCCTGGAACCGGACGTCGCTACCGCCCTGCCGCAGGTCAGCGCGGACGGGCTGACCTACACCTTCGAGCTGCGGCGCGACGTGCGCTTCCACAACGGCGACCGGCTGACCGCCGGGGACGTGCTCTACACCTACGAGCGCTACCTCGCGACCGCGCGGCGGCGGCAGAACCTGGAGCGCTTCATCAAGTCGGTCCGCCAGGACGGCGACCACGTGGTGACGGTGGAGCTGTCCCGCCCCTTCGCCGGCTGGCTGCGCCTGCTGGGCTACGAGCTGGCGATCGTCCGCCGCGGCACGGACGTGGAGAACCAGGAGGCGACAGGCGAGAGCCTCTACCGCGGCTCCCGCCTGGCCGGCAGCGGGCCCTACATCCCGAAATCCTTCCAGGCGGACGTGGCGGCGGAGTTCGAGGCCAATCCCGACTACTTCGGCGGCCCGCCCCCGGCGCAAACGGTGCGGCTGGTGCGCGTGCCGGACGCGGCGACGCAGCTCGCCAACCTGCGGGCCGGGACGGTTGACATCATCTCCAACTGCCCCGCCAAGGACTTCGCGCCGATGGCGGCGACACCGGGCTACGGCGGCGGCAAGCGGCCCTCGGCCGGCATCTTCTACATGCCGATGAACCGCGCCAAGCCGCCCTTCGACAACATCCACCTGCGCCGCGCCGTCTCCTGCGCGATCGACCGCGACTATATCTGCGAGGAGATCTATTCGGGCCTTGTCACCCCCTCCTCCCTGCCGGCGGCGCCGGCGGAATACTGGTACGAGGAGGATCTGGCGAAGGTCCACGCCTACGACCCGGACAAGGCGCAGTACCACCTGAAGCAGGCGGGCCTGCCGCGCGGCTTCGCCTTCGAGGCGATCATCCCCGTCCCCAGCGCCTATGTCGAGGCGCGCGACGCCGCGGTGGTGATGCAGGCCAACCTCGCCGAGGTCGGCATCCGGATGAACATCCGCCAGACGGACTTCGTCTCCATGTACCGCAGCGCGCAGAACGGCGACTGGTCCGCCTTCCCGCATCCGTCGATGCAGTCGAGCGTCGAGGACTACCTGATCTTCAACAACTACCACTCCTACGGCGTGCAGGCGCGCTGGATGGGCGGGCTCGGCCCCGGCTACGACGCGCTGGTGGAGGAGGCCTTCCGCAGCGTCGACCCCGCCCGCAAGAAGCCCGCGCTGCGCAAGGTGACGGAGGTGCTGGTGGACCAGGCGCCGGCGCTGTGGATCGGCCGGCTGAACGCCTATCACCTCTGGCGCGGCGACGTGACGGGGATGGAGCCGCGCTACTCCTTCTTCATGGACCTGACCAGGGCGGGCAAGCGGGCCTGACCGACCGGCCCGCATGCTCCGCTTCGCCGTCCTCCGCGCCGCCACGCTGGCCTTCGTGCTGTTCGGCGCCAGCCTGGTGATCTTCGGCGTGCTGCGCGCCCTGCCCGGGGACCCCGCGATCGGCATGGTCACCGCCAACGCCACGCCGGAGGCGATCCAGGCGATGCGCGAGCAGCTTGGCCTGCACCGGCCGCTGCACGTGCAGTACCTCGCCTGGCTCGGGGCGGCGCTGCGCGGCGACCTCGGCCGTTCCTTCTTCTACGCCGACAGCGTGGCCACGCTGATCCGCCAGCGCTTCCCCGTCACCCTGCACCTCGCCCTCGCGGCCCTCGCGGTGGCGCTGCTGGTGGCGGTGCCGGCGGGGGTCTTCGCCGCCACGCGCAAGGGCCGCTGGGGCGACCACCTCTCCCGCCTGCTGGCGCTCGCCGGGGTCTCCATGCCCGTCTTCTGGCAGGGGCTGCTGATGATCCTGCTGTTCTCCGTGGTGCTGGGCTGGCTGCCGCCCGGCGGCTACGTCGCGCCCTCCGAGGGGCTCGGCGCCTCGGCCGCGCATGTCCTGCTGCCGGCGGTGGCGCTGGGCACCGCCTATGCCGCCACCATCACCCGCATGCTGCGCGCCTCCATGCTCGACGCGCTGGGGCGGGACTACGTCACGGTGGCGCGGGCGCTGGGCGTGCCGGAGCGGGTGGTGGTCTGGAACGACGCGCTGCGCAACGCGCTGATCCCGACCCTGACGGCGGCCGGCTTCTCCTTCGGCACGCTGCTGGCGGGGGCGGTGCTGACGGAGGTGATCTTCAACATCCCCGGCATGGGCCGCCTGCTCTACGAAAGCATCCTGGCCCGCGACTACCCGCTGGTGCAGGGGCTGGTGCTGACCAACGTCGCCGTCTTCGTGGCCATCAACCTGTCCCTGGACCTGCTCTACGCCGTGCTCGACCCCCGGGTGCGGGGATGAGGGTGCGGGGATGAGGGCGCAGGGATGAGCGCGGTCCCCTTCCCCGCCCTGTCCGCCTCGCCGGCCGGGCGCGGCCTGGCGCGGATGCTCGCCGTGCTGCGGCGCGACCCTCTGGCGGTGCTGGCCTTCGCCTTCCTGCTGGCGCTGCTGCTGATGGCGCTCTTCCCCGAATGGTTCGCCGGCCGCTCCCCCGTCCGCACCTCCCGCCTGCGGTTACTGCCGCCCTCCTGGGAGTACTGGATGGGCACGGACCAGTTCGGCCGCGACATCTGGGCCCGCTGCGTGCACGCGGCGCGCATCTCCCTCCTGGTCGGGGTGGTGACGGTGGGCATCGCCCTGGCGCTGGGCGTGCCCACGGGGGCGGTGGCGGGCTTCCGCGCCGGCTCTCGGCTGGATGCCGCGCTGATGCGGCTGATGGACGTGCTGATGGCCTTCCCGCCGATCATCCTGGCCATCGCCGTCGTCTCGGCCCTGGGCACCGCCGACATGGCGTGGGGGCCGCTGGCCGTGCCGCACATCGCCAAGGTGATGGCGGTGATCGGCGTGCTGAACGCCCCCAAGGTCGCCCGCATCGTCCGCGCCGCGGTGATGGTGGAGCGGCACGAGCAGTACGTGCTGGCCGAACGCGCCCTGGGCAGCCCGGAATGGCGCATCGTCTTCCGCGACGTGCTGCGCAACTGCGTCTCGCCCGTCGCGGTCTACGCCACGCTGCTGGTGGCGACGACGATCCTGACGGAGGCGTCGCTCTCCTTCCTCGGGCTCGGGGTGCAGCCGCCGGACCCCTCCTGGGGCGGGATGCTGGCGGACAGCCGCACCTACGTCATGTCCGGGCAGTGGTGGCTGACCGTGCTGCCGGGGCTGATGATCTTCCTCACCGTCTGCGCGCTGAACCTGGCGGGCGACCTGCTGCGCGACCTGCTCGACCCCGCCCAGCTCACGCGGGGGGCCGATGGCTGAGCCCCCGGCGGAGCCGCCCCTGCTGGCGGTGCGCGGCCTCGTCACCCGCTTCCGCACCCCCTCGGGCACCATCCGCCCCTCGGACGGGGTGGACCTGACGCTGCGCGCGGGGGAGGCGGTGGGGCTGGTGGGGGAATCCGGCTCCGGCAAGTCCGTCACCGCCCGCGCCGCCGTGCGGCTGGTCGAGCCGGCGGAGGGGTCCATCGCCTGGCGCGGCCGCGACCTGCGCGCCATGCCGCCGGCCGAGCTGCGCGCGTTGCGGGCGAAGCAGATCGCCATCGTCGTGCAGGACCCGGCGGCCGCGCTGAACCCGGTGATGACGGTGGGCGCCCAGGTCACCCGCATCCACCGCCTGCACCTGGGCAGCGACGCCGCCACCGCCCGCGCCGCCGCCGTCGCCCTGCTGCACCGGCTGCGCATCGCCGATCCCGAGGCGCGTCTCGCCGCCTATCCGCACCAGCTGTCGGGGGGGATGCGGCAGCGCGTGCTGATCGCCATGGCGCTGATCTGCCGCCCCGCGCTGCTGATCGCCGACGAGCCGACCACGGCCCTGGACGTGACGGTGGAGGCGGAGATCCTCGCCCTGCTGCGCGAGCTGCGGCGGGAGATGGGGCTGGCGCTGCTGCTGATCTCGCACGACCTCGCCGTGGTCGGGCGCCTGACCGACCGCGTCGCCGTGATGTATGCCGGCCGCATCGTCGAGGAGGGACCGACCGCGGCGCTGCTCGCCGATCCGCGCCACCCCTACACCCGCGCGCTACTGGCGGCGGTGCCGCGCGGCACGCGGGCGGCCGCGCCGGATGGCGCACGGATACCCGTGCCGGATGGCGCGCGCAGAGAAGGCCGGCTGCCGGCGATCCCGGGAGAGCCACCCGACCTCGCCGCCCTGCCCCCCGGCTGCCCCTTCCAGCCGCGCTGCCCCCTGGCCGCCGAGCCCTGCCGGGTGCCGCAGCCGCCGCGCCCCGCGGGGCCGGACCGCTCCGCCGCCTGCTGGCGCGCCGCCGCATGAGCCTGCTCTCGCTCCAGGGCGTCTCGCGCCACTATCCGCTGCGCCCGCCGCTGTTCGGCCGCGCCCGGCCGGACGCGCCCGCGGTGCGCGCCGTGACGGAGGTCTCGCTCGACATCGCCGCGGGCGAGATCCTCGGGCTGGTGGGGGAGAGCGGCTCGGGCAAGTCCACCCTGGGCCGTCTGGCACTGCTGCTGGAGCCGCTGACGGCGGGCACGGTGCGCTTCGCCGGCGCCGATCCCGCCGCCGACCCGAAGGGCTTCCGGCGCCAGGCGCAGATGGTGTTCCAGGACCCGCAATCCTCGCTGAACCGGGGGATGCGCATCGGGCGCATCCTCGACTCGCCGCTCGCGCTGCATGCCGGCCTCGGCCGTGCCGCGCGGCGGCAGCGTGTCGCGGAGCTGCTGCGTCTCGTCGGCCTGCGCCCCGAGCATGCGGAGCGCTATCCGCACGAGCTCTCGGGCGGGCAGCGCCAGCGCGTGGGCATCGCCCGCGCGCTGGCGGTGGACCCGCGCTTCGTGGTGCTGGACGAGCCGACCAGCGCGCTCGACGTCTCCATCCAGGCGCAGGTGGTGAACCTGCTGCTGGACCTGCGCGAACGGCTGGGCCTCACCTACCTGTTCATCTCGCACGACCTCAAGCTCGTCCGCTGGCTCTGCGACCGAATCGCCGTGATGTACCTGGGCCGCATCGTGGAACTGGGGCCGGCCGAGGCGCTGTGGGCGGCGCCGCGGCATCCCTACACGCGCATCCTGCTGGCCAGCGCCGCCGAGGGAGAGGCGCCGCCGCTGGGGGGCGAGATGCCGAGCCCGGTCCACCCCCCCTCCGGCTGCGCCTTCCACCCGCGCTGCCCCGCCGCCGGGCCGCGTTGCGCCACGGAGATGCCGCGGCTGCGCGAGGCGGGCGGCGTCGCCGTGGCCTGCCACCTGCACCATGGCGGGACCGGGGACGGCGGGAGGGAGGAGTGACCGCACGCTGCCGCGCCGCCTGACCGGTTTCCAGGCAGCCCGTGCCCTTCCGGCCGGAAAGGCGGCAAAGCCGGTTGCCAGACACGGGCACCGCCTGCATTGTATGCAAATTGAATTCAAATCGTGTTCGGGAGTCTTGCCGCATGCCCTCTGGCCCAGCCTCCTCCCTGACCCGCCGGACCCTGCTCCAGGCGGCGGGCGCCGCGGCCCTGGCGGGCCAGGCCGCGGCGCAGGCCCCGATCACGCTGCGGGTGATGACCCTCCAGCGCGCGCCCGGGCAGCTCAAGGCCTACGAGGCCATGGTGCAGGGCTTCGAGGCCGCCAATCCCGGCATTAAGGTCTCCATCCTGCCGGTGTCGCAGACCGACCTCTGGCCCAAGCTCGCCGCCGCCTATGCCGGGGGCGACGTGCCCGACCTGGTGCTGCAGCTCACCTCGGAGAACGCCGTCTCCCTCTACGGCCAGGGGCTGATCCTGCCGGTGGACGACGTGGTCAAGGCGGTGGGCGAGGAGGATTTCGAGCCGGCCGCGCGCAACCTGTTCAAGGACAAGGGCAGCTACTTCGCCGTCCCCGCCTCGAACAACTGCGTCTCGCTGCTCTGGTACCGCACCGACCTGCTGCAGGAGGCGGGCCTGTCCCCGCCCCGCACCTGGGCCGAGCTGGTCAACGTCGCCCGCAAGCTGACCAAGGGCGAGGTCTATGGCGCCTCCCTCCCCTACGGGAAGACCGCCATGACCAACAGCATCACCTGGACGCTGATCTACCAGGCGGGTGGGCGGGTGATCGCCCCGGACGGCTCCGTCACCTTCAACTCCGACGCCACGGTGGCGGCGCTGGAGTTCCTGAAGGAGATGCACCCGTTCTGCCCGCCGGGGGCGAACCGCTACGACTTCTTCGATGTGCTGAACGCCTATGTCACCGGCCAGGCGGCGAGCTGCATGTACACCGGCCGGGCGATCGGCAACGTGAACGCCGAGAACCCGAAGCTGGCGGACAGCATCTCCGTCGTCCCCTTCCCGCTGCAATCCGCCGACCGTCCCTGGTGGTCCGGCGCCTTCGAATGCATCGTCATCCCGAAGGCCGCGAAGAACGTCGAGGCCGCGAAGAAGTTCGCCGCCTGGAACTTCCGCAAGGACACCTACATCGACTTCATCAACGCGACGCCGGGCCACCAGATCCCGATGCTGCGCTCCGTCAGCAGCAGCCCGGAATATCTGGGCCACCCGCTGCTGGTGAAGTACCGTAAGGAGTTGGACACCAGCATCGACACGCTGGCCCGGGCGCACGCGACCTGCAAGCCGACCGACGACTACCCCCTGATCGCGCGGGCCGGCGAGATCCAGAACAGCGGCATCTTCGCCGAGACCATCCAGCGCGTGGTGATCGAGGGCATGCCGCCGAAGCGGGCCGCCGCGATGGGGCAGGACCGGCTCGCCCGCCTGCTGCGCTGACGCGCCATGCTCGACCGCGACCGGGGCCTCGGCTACCTGCTGCTGACGCCCACCGTCCTGCTGCTCGCGCTGCTGCTCGGCTGGCCGCTGGTCCAGGCGGTGATGCTCAGCTTCTACGAGATGCACCCGCTGACGCGGCGGCTGGTCTATGTCGGGCTGGAGAACTACCAGGACATCTTCGGCGACGAGATGTTCTGGCAGGCCCTGGCCAACAACTTCATCTGGCTGGCCGGGTCGCTGATCCTGCAGATCGGCGGCGGCGTCGCCGTGGCGCTGCTGCTGCATCGCAGCTTCCTCGGCCGCGGCCTGGCGCGGTCGCTGATCCTGTTCCCCTACCTCATGCCCGTCCTGGTCGCGGCCCTCGTCTGGCAGTGGATGCTGCACGACACGAACGGCATCGTGAACGTCCTGTGGCAGGGGATCGGCCTGCCGCGCGTGGACTGGTTCGGCGCCATGCCCAACGCCATGATCACCGTCATCGTCGTGGGAAGCTGGCGCGCCTTCCCCTTCGTGGTCATCGCCGTGCTGGCGCGGCTGCAATCCATCCCCGCCCAGCTCTACGAGGCGGCGGAGCTGGACGGCGCCTCGCGCTGGTCGCGCTTCTGGGACATCACCATGACCCAGCTCGCCGGCGTGCTGTCCGTGGTGACGCTGCTGCGCGCGGTCTGGGACTTCCGCGAGTTCGACCTGATCTTCCTGATGACGGGCGGCGGGCCGGTGATCGGCACCACCACCCTGCCGCTGCTGGTCTACAAGGAGGGCTTCGAGCTCTTCGCCATGGGCCGGGCGCTCGCCATCGCCGTGGTGATGCTGCTCTGCATGCTGGTGCTGATCGGCCTCTACTTCCGCGCGCTGCGGCGCATGCCCTCTGCCGAGGAGGCGGATTCGTGATCCGGCTCGAACGGGCGTTCTGGACGGGGCTGACCTGGCTGGTGGTGGTCGCCACCGCCTTCCCGCTGTTCTGGATGCTCGGCAGCGCCTTCAAGACGCCGGAGGAGCTCTTCGCCAAGCCGCCCACCTTCCTGCCCCGCGCGCCGACGCTGAAGAACTTCGCCGACGTGCTGGGCGGCACCAACTTCCTCACCTATGCCGGCAATAGCCTGATCGTCGCCACCGCCACCACGGCGATCGTGCTGGTCATCGTGACGCTCGGCGCGCATGCGATGACGGCCTTCCGCCTGCGCGGCCGCAAGACCTTCGCCCGCGCGCTGCTGCTCGCCTACATGATGCCGACGACCGCGGTGCTGATCCCGATCTACCTGATGATCGCGGGGCTGGGCGTGGCCAATACCCTGCCCGGGCTGATCATCGCCTATACCAGCCTGGCCCTGCCCTTCGGCCTGTGGATGATGCGCGCCTTCTTCGCGAACATCCCGCCGGAGCTGGAGGCGGCGGCCACCATCGACGGCGCTTCCCGCCTCGGCGCCTTCTTCGACGTGGTGCTGCCCCAGGCGGTGCCGGGCATCATCACCACCGGCGTCTTCACCTTCCTGCTCTGCTGGAACGAGTATCTCTACGCGCTGGTGATGATCAACGACGACGCGCGCCGCACCCTGCCCACCGGCATCATGGGCACGCTGGTCACGGGCTACGCGATCGAATGGGGCATGGTGATGGCGGCCGCGACGATGATGAGCGTGCCGCTCCTCCTCGTCTTCCTGCTGCTGCAACGCTACGTCGTCCAGGGCTTCGGCGCCGGCGCGATCAAGGGGTGATGACTTGAGCGAGATTCGGCTCGAAGGCGTGCAGAAGCGCTATGCCGGCGGCGCCGTCGCCGTGCAGGGCCTGGACCTGACCATCGCCGAGGGCGAGTTCCTGACGCTGCTGGGCCCGTCCGGCTGCGGCAAGACCACCACGCTGCGCATGATCGCGGGGCTGGAGACGCTCTCGGCCGGGCAGATCCGCTTCGGCGCGCAGCGGGTGGACACCCTGCCCCCGGCAAAGCGCAACATCGCCATGGTCTTCCAGAACTACGCCCTCTACCCGCACCTGACGGTGCGCGGAAACCTGGAATACCCGCTGCGCAAGCGCGGCGTGCCCACGTCGGAGCGGCAGGCGATGATCGACCGCACCGCCCGCCTGCTGCACATCGACGAATTGCTGGACCGCCGCCCGCGCCAGCTCTCGGGCGGGCAGCAGCAGCGCGTGGCGCTGGGCCGGGCGATGATCCGCGATCCGGCGGTCTTCCTGTTCGACGAGCCGCTCTCCAACCTCGACGCCCAGCTCCGCTCGGTGATGCGGGCGGAGCTGATCCGCCTGCACGCCCGGCTGAGACGGACCATGGTCTACGTCACCCACGACCAGCTGGAGGCGATGACCATGTCCACCCGCATCGCCGTGATGTTCAAGGGCGAGCTGCAGCAGGTGGGCACGCCCGCCGAGATCTACGGCCGGCCGGCCAACCGCTTCGTGGCGGGCTTCGTCGGTACGCCCGCGATGAACTTCTGGGACGCGACCCTGGCCGATGGCGTGCTGCGCGGACCGGCGCTCGCGGACATCGCCCTGCCGGAGGCGCGCGGCGGCGGCCCCGTGCTGGCCGGCATCCGCTCGGAGCACATCGCCCTGGGCGAGGGCCCCGACCGCGGCGAGGTGCTGGTGGTCGAGGCGCTGGGGCACGAGACGCTGGTGATCCTCTCCGCCGGCGGCACGGAGCTGACCGTCCGCGCGCCCGCCGACCTGCCGCTGCGTCCCGGCGAGGTCGTCCCCTTCGCCGTGCAGCCAGGACGCCTGCACCTCTTCGACCGGACCACCGGCCTCCGCCTCTGAACGCCGCCAGCCAGGATCACGCCGCCATGCCCGACCTCCTCCTCACCAACTTCGCCCTGCTTGACGTCGCGGCGGGCGAGCTGCGCAGCGGCCACCAGGTGCTGGTGCGCGGCAACCGGATCGCGGCCGTGGAGCGCGGCGCCATCGACGCCCCCGGGGCGCAGGTGCTGGACCTCGGCGGCCGTACCCTGATGCCCGGGCTGATCGACTGCCACGTCCACATGGCGCCGGGCGCGGTGCTGAACCAGCCGAAGCTGCCGCTCTCCTTCGTCGCGGCGCGCGGCGTGATGTGGATGCGCGAGATGGTGAGCCGCGGCTTCACCACCGCCCGCGACGCCGGCGGCGCGGATGTGGGCTACCGCAAGGCGGTGGAGGCGCGGATCAGCGTCGGGCCGCGGCTCTTCGTGGCTGGGCGCGCCATCAGCCAGACGGGCGGCCACGGCGACAAGCGCTGGCCGTCGGAGCCGGGCTGCAACTGCTTCTGCGGCGAGTCCATGGCCTCCATGTCGCGAATCGCCGATGGCGTGCCGGAATGCCGCAAGGCCGTGCGCGACGAGCTGCGGATGGGCGCGAACCACATCAAGGTCATGGCCGGCGGCGGCGTCAGCTCGCCCTCCGACTCGCTCTCCCACCTGCAGTATTCCGACGAGGAGCTGCTGGCCATCGTGGACGAGGCGGCGCGGCAGAACACCTACTGCATGGCGCATGTCTACACCGCCCCGGGCATCCGCCGCGCCGTGGAGCTGGGCATCCGCACCATCGAGCACGGCAACTTCCTCGACGACGAGACGGCCGGCGTCATGGCGGCGCGCGGCGCCTTCCTGGTGCCGACCCTGGTGACCTACCGCGTCGACGGCGCGAACGGCGCCAAGATCGGCTTCACCGAGGAGGTGATTCGCAAGAACGACGAGGTGCTGGAGGCCGGCACCCGCTCGCTGGCCATCGCAGCCCGTGCCGGGGTGAAGATCGCCTACGGCACGGATCTGGCCTATTCTTCCAAGGTCCACCAGCCGGAGGAGTTCCTGGTCCGCGCCGAGGTGCAGAAGCCCGCGGATATCCTGCGGAGCGCCACGCTGGTGGGGGCGGAGGTGCTGAACATGGCCGGGAAGCTCGGCGTCGTCGCCCCCGGCGCCTTCGCCGACCTGCTGGCGGTGGACGGCAACCCGCTCGAGGACCTCGGCGTGCTGCAGCAGGAGGGCGCCGCCATGGCGGTGATCCTGAAGGACGGGGCGTTCATCAAGAACACCCTCGCCGCCTGAATCCGGCAGCCCGAAGCCCTTAGTTCAGCCGCTGCCGCAGTTCCTCGGCCAGGCTGCGCATGCGCTCCGCGGCCTCGCCCTCGGGCACCAGCTCCAGGAAGCGGTCGAGGCAGGCGATGGCGGCGCCGATCCGGTCCAGGCGCTGGTTCATCAGCCCCGCCTCGCGCCACAGCACGGCGGCATCGGGCGCCAGGCGCAGCATGTCCTCGGCGCAGGCCAGGGCGGAGTCCAGCCGCCCGGCGCGCAGCCGCCGGAGCTTCAGGTTGTTCTGCAGCCGCAGCAGCACCGCCCGCTTCCCCATCGGCGCCAGCAGGCCGGGGCGCAGCTCCGCCTTGGGCCCCTCCACTCGCTTCAGCAGGGCTCGCAGCTCGGGCGCGGAGAGCGGGACGCCACCCTCGAAGGGATCGAGCACCGACTGTCCCCGCGCGCCTTCCAGCGCCACCAGGAAGTGGCCGGGGAAGTCGATGCCATGGGCGGCCCAGCCCGCCGCCTCCGCCGCATGCAGCCACAGGATGCCGATCGCCACGGGCAGGCCGCGCCGCCGCTCCGTGACCCGGATCAGGTTGGCGTTGTCGGCGTCGTCATAGCTTTCGCTGTCGCCGACATAGCCATGCGAATCATGGATCACGCGCGCGAGGACCTCGCGCCGCGACGGGGCGTCGCCCGCTTCGGCCGCCGTATCCTCCAGCGCGGCCGCGACCGCCTCCCGCGCCAGTTCGGACAGGCGGGCCTGGGCGGCGCGCCAGTCCGCTTCCGGCGCATCGATGCGCGCGAACTGCAGCGCCACCGCGACCAGGTCGAGCTCCGGGTCCGGCAGCTCCCCCGCCGCCTCCAGCGCCGCCCGGGCCTCGGCCTGCTCCTGCGCGGGGTCGGTCATCGCCGGACGGTCAACCCACCGCCGGCGGCACCATGCGGCCGAGCGGACGGCCGCCGAAGAGGTGGACGTGGAAGTGCGGCACCTCCTGTCCGCCATCCGATCCGATATTGGTGAGGGCCCGGTATCCCTTCGCCTCCAGCCCATGCTCGCGGGCCACCGCGCCGACGGCGCGCCAGAAGCCGGCGATCTCCGCATCGCTCGCCCGTGCCGAGAAGTCGGCCAGGGAGATGTAGGGACCGCGCGGGATCACGAGGATGTGCACCGGCGCCTGGGGCGAGATGTCATGGAAGGCGATGGCCCATTCGTCCTCATGGACCCGCTTGGACGGGATCTCGTTGCGAAGGATACGGGCGAAGACGTTGCCATCGTCATAGGACGGCAGGCCGGTCATGGACATGGTGCTGCGCCTCCGGGATCAGCGCCCTTCGTGCGGCGAGCCAAGGCCCGGCGCAAGGGGGTGGGACTGCGACGCCCGGCAAGGAGCCGGCCCCCCTGTCCGTCCACGCCCCTTATGCCACCGAGGCAACCGCCACCGGCGGGCGCAACAGCCGCGCCACCAGGGACGGTGCATTGGGCATGCGTCTGGCTCCCCGACGGCGCCCGGGGCCGAGGGTGCGGCCCCCTGGACCATTCTTCGTCCCTACCGGGATGGCTGCCCCGCCTGCCGACGCTGATGTCCCGCGAGGCGAAGGTCCTCATCGAGGCCGTGTCCCGGGCGTTGGTGTAGGAGCTGATCGCCGGATCTGAGGCGGTCACCGCGGTGGTTCATGGCAGGGTTGGGTTGCTGGACCTCAGCCCCTTGCTTTGGACCGACCACGATGACCGATGAGACGATGGCCCTTCGGGGCCTGCTGGAGAAGTCTGCCGACGCGACCTTCCTGCGGGAGATGGTCGGCTTTGCCGCCGGGCGCCTGATGGAACTGGAGGTGGGCGAGCTGACGGGTGCCGCCCACGGCGAGCGCAGCCCGGACCGGCTGGTGCAGCGGAACGGGTATCGCGAGCGGGACTGGCAGACCCGGGCGGGGACGGTCGAGTTGCGGATCCCCTGCCTCCGGCGCGGTTCTTACTTCCCGGCGTTTCTGGAGCCCCGGCGGCTGGCGGAGAAGGCGCTGACGGCGGTGATCCAAGAGGCTTACGTCCAGGACATCTCGACGCGCTCGGTGGATGACCTGGTCCGGGCCATGGGGCAAGGCCTATGACAGCAATGCGCTACGCGGCCTCATCGCAGGCATGAATGCTACGGCCGTCATCCCATCCAACCGGTCCCGCAAGATCGCCATCCCGCACGACACCGTCCTCCACAGGCAGCGCAACCGCATCGAGCGATGCTTCAACCGCCTAAAGCATTTCCGACGCTTCGCTACCCGCTACGATCGGCGCACCATCCACTTCGCCGGCTTCGCAACCCTCGCCGCCTGCCTCTTCTGGATGAACTGATTGTCGATCCGTCCTAGTTCGGTCGGACGCTGGATTTAATCTCGCCGTGGTATCTCGGCCAAAACATCAAGGGCAGCAACTAAAGTCTCCGATCTAATTATTTGATTTTATTAATAAAACTTGAGCGGCGGCGGGAACCGGGAACTGAAGTTCTCTGGGGCTTAGGACGTCCAGCGGCCTCACCCCACACCCGGCAGCATGGTTGGATTCTGCTGCGCTATCTCGCGGATCACTGCATGCGCCTCCGCGATGAACAGCGTCGCGGCTGCGGTCGGCCGCCGGTGGCGCAGCGTCGCGGCGACGACCGGCAGGTGCCAGCGCGGCAATGCGATCGGCAGCACGCGCAGCCAGGGCAGTGGCGGCGCCAGCAGCACGGCCGAATCCGGCATGAAGGTCAGGTAGCGCCGCGATTGCAGCATGCTCAGCCGGAAGTTCATGGAATCGCTGACGATCGGGCGCTCCGGCGGCGCCAGGCCGGCCGCCGCGAAGGCGTGCCGCACTGGGCTGCCCTCGGCCATCTCCGGCTGCGCGATGATCCATGGCGCATCAACAAGTTCCGCCAGCCGCGCCTTCCGCGCCCACGGGCTGCCTTTGCAGGTGACCACCAGCAGCCGCTCGTGCATCAGCGGTTCGAACTGGAAATCCGGCCCTGGATCCGAGGTGTGGGCCCGCGCGACCCATATATCGACCCGCCTTTCCCGCAGCGCGTCCATGCGCGACGTCACCGTGCCCGAGGCCATGGTGACCCGCATGCGCGGATAACGCTGTACCAGGCGTTCGATCACCCGCGGCACCAACCCCGCCTCGTTGACTGGCGAACTCGCGATGCGCAGCGTCGCCGCATTGGGATCGGCGAGCGTCGCCAGATCCGCCACGCCTTGGCGCAGCTCGTCGAACACCGCCCGCGCACGGTGCAGCAGCGCCTCGCCATATTGGGTCGGCACCACGCCATCCGGTGCGCGATCGAAAAGCGTTACATCCAACGCGCGTTCGAGATCGGCGATGGCCCGCGACACCACGGGGCGCGAGACCGCCAGCCGCGCCGCTGCCTTCGCCATGGAGCCTTGCTCCGCGACGGCGAGGAAGACATGCAGGTCGCGCGGGCTGAGCCGACGCCCGATGCGGTCGGTCCATTCCATGGGGGTAGCCTAGCCGCTAATCGGGCGTCCTGAAATAGAACTCCCCGCTACGCCTCTGAGCACGGCAAGCATGGGCTTCAGCTCTTGCCGATGGAGGCCGCCGGATGAGCGATGCCCGACTGTCCCGCCGCTGCTTGCCTGCGCTATTCCTCGCAGGGCCGGCCCTGGCCGGCACCGCGCTCGACCGGCCGGCGCGCATCATCGTCGGCGCGGCGCCTGGCGGCGGCGCCGACCTGGTCGCGCGCATCCTCGCGGAGCACCTGACTGGCCGCTACGCGCCGCAGGTGATGGTCGAGAATCGGCCCGGCGCCAGTTCCCGCCTCGGCGCTGAGGCGGTGAAGGCGGCGGCGCCGGACGGCACCGCGCTGCTGCTCTGCCCGATGCCGGTGCTGGCGCTGTTCCCGCATGTGCTGCCGCGCACCACGCGCTACCACCCGATCACCGACTTCACGGCCGCGGCGACGGTGGGTGAGCTGGCCTATGGGCTGGTCGTGCGGCGCGACCATCCGGCGTCCGACCTGCGCGGCTTCATCGACTGGGCGCGGGCCAAGGGCGAGGTCACCTTCGCCCCGCCGGTCGCCGGCGCGCCGCAGCACATGCTGGGGCTGGCGCTGATGCGCGCGGCGGGGCTGGACGTCACCGTGGTCACCTACCGCGCCAGCACACTGGCCATGCCGGACCTCATCGCCGGCCGGCTGGATTGCTACATGAGTCACATGGCGGAACTCGCCCCGCAGATCCGCGGCGGCCAGGCGCGGCTGCTGGCGGTCAGCGTCGAGCCCCGCCTGCCGGGCTTCCCCGATGTGGCGACCTTCGCCGAACAGGGTTTTGCGCAGCTCACCGCCAGCGAGGCCTTCGTCGTGATGCTGCCGGCCGCCGCGCCGCCGCCGGTGGTCGCGGCGCTGAACGGGGCCGTCGCCGCGGCGGTGGCGGAACCGGCGGTGCGGGACAGGCTGGCGCAGTTGCAGATCGCGCCCAAGGTGCTCTCCCCCGCCGAGACGGCGGCGCGTCTCGCGCGGGAATTCGCCGCCTGGGGACCGGCGGTGCGCGCCTCCGGCTTCACGCCCGAGGAGTAGCGCCATGCTGCGCCTGGAGATGCGCCAACAACGCCCGCACCCGCGCCGGCCGCAGCCGGTCGCGCGGATAGACGGCGTGCAGCGAGGGCCCCTCGAAGCGCCAGCGCGGCAGGACGCGCATCAGCCTGCCCTCGGCCAGCGCATCGGCCACCAGCATCAGCGGCAGCCGGGTGATGCCGATCCCCGCCAGCGCCCAGTCCCGCACCTGGAAGGCCGAGGAGGTCCGCACGCGGCAGGCCAGCGTCACCTCATGCCGCCGCCCGGCCTCGTCCCACAGCGCCAGCACTTGCCGCTCGCCGCCGAAGCCGGCAAAGCCGATCCAGGCATGGCGGCCGAGATCGGCCAGGCTGCGCGGCGCGCCGCCCGCCGCATCGAGATAGAAGGGCGCGGCGCAGAGCACGCCCTCATAGGCGCCGATCCGCCGTGCCACCAGGCCGAGCTCGGCACCGCGCAGCCAGCCGAAGCGGAAGGCGACGTCGATGCCCTCCTGCCGGGGATCGACGATGCGGTCGGTCGCCGCGACATCCAGCCGCAGCGCGGGATGCGCGGCGAGGAAGCCGGCCAGCAGCGGCACCAGCACCGCATCCGCCATGCCCACCGGGCAGGACAGGCGCAGCGTGCCGGCGAGGGCATCCTCGCCCCCACGGGCGGCGGCGATGGCGGCCTCGGCCTCGCCGCGCAGCCGGCGGCCGGCATCGAGCAGGCGCTCGCCGGCCGGGGTCGGCCGCGCGCCGCTGCGCGAGCGGACCAGCAGCCGAACGCCGAGCTCCGCTTCCAGCGCGCTGATGCGCGTGCTGACCGAGGATTTCGCCGCGCCCAGCGCGGTGGCGGCGGCGCTGATGCCGCCGGCGCTCACCACGCGGTCGAGCAGTGCGAGGTCGCCGAGCAGGGTGTCACGGATCGCCATGGTTCGATCTGGCCGAAGGATGCGTTCAGAATCAAGAACGCTGTGGCGCGTGGTGGCTGGCTATCCTTGGCGGCGACGCCCTCGCTCCGGAACCGCCGCACCATGCCCGATACCCCGTCGCTCCGCCGCCGTGCCCTGCCGGCGCTGACCCTGCTGGCCCTCCCCGCCATTGCACGGGCCCAGGCGTTTCCCGCGCGGCCGGTGCGGCTGGTCACGCCCTTCGCCGCCGGCGTCGGCGCCGAGGCGACGTTGCGCCTGTTCGCCGACAACCTGTCCCGGCGCCTGGGTCAGCCCGTGCCGGTAGAGAACCGGCCCGGCGGCGACGGCGTGGTCGCGGCCATGGCCTTCCTCGGCCTCAACGACGACCACAAGGTCTTCTTCTCCTTCGCCGGCCCCTTCACGGTGAATCCCTTCACCATCCCGAACCTGCCCTATCGGCCGGAGCAATTCGCCCCGCTCTCCACCGTCGCCATCGACCACATCGTCATCGCCGCCGCGCCTTCCGTGCCGGCCAGCGATCTGACGCAGGCGGTCGCGCTGGCGCGCCGGGATACGCTCGCCTGGGCCTCCTCGCCGGGCGGCATCGCCATCGCCTTCGCGGGCTTCGCGGCGGCGCAGGGGCTCACCCTGACCCGCGTGCAGTATCGCGCCGTGCCGGAGATGCTGAACGACCTTTCCGAGGGACGGCTGCATCTCGCGGTGATGCCGCTCGCCACCGCCTTGCCGCAGGCGCAAGCGGGGCGGCTGAAGCTGCTCGCCGTGACCAATGCGACGCGCTCCCCGGCCGCGCTGGCGGTGGCGACGGCGGCCGAGCAGGGCTTCCCCGCCTATGTCTTCGAGGGCTTCGTCGGCGTCTTCGCCGATGCCCGCCAGCCCGCAGCGGTGCGCCAGGCGCTGGAACAGGCGGCGCGCGAGGTGGTCGGCGATGCGGCCTTCGCGGCCCGCGTCGGGGCTGCCGGGCAACTCCCCTTCGCCGGCGGCGCGGACGATCTGGCCGCGCGCCTCGCCGCCCAGCGCGCTCTGGTCGAGGCCGGCCTGCGCCACCTGCCATCGGGAGGATAAGGCCATGCGTGTCGCGCTGCTGGCCGCCGCCGTGATCGCCATGACGGCCGCCGCGCCGGCATTAGCGCAGGTCGCGGTCGAGATCGTGGCGCTGCCGGCCCCGGCCGGGTTGGCGCGGTTGCTGCGCCCGGCCGGCGTGACGCCCCCGCCTCTCGTCATCCTGCTGCCGGAAGGCGCCGGCGACGACGGGCGCGACGAAGCCTATGCGGACGCCCTTCTGGCGCGCGGCATCGCGACACTGACCCTCGGGCTCGGCGAGGGTGACGAGGTGAGTGGCACCGGGCTCGATGCGGGCACGCGGCCGGGGGCGGCGGCCGCGGCGCCGGGCTGGGCAGATCGGGCAGGCTTCGATCGCGCCGCCATCGGCTTGGTGGGCTTCGGCCTCGGCGGGCGCCGCGCGTTGGCCGAGGCGGCCGGCAGGCCGGTCGTCGCGTTGTATCCGCGCTGCCACGACCTGCCGTGGCCGGCGACCGGGCTGGTACTGATCCTGCAAGGCGCGCTGGACGCGGCGGGCTGCGGGGCGCTGGCCGAGCGGCCCGGCATCTCGCTGCGGCTTCTGCCAGATGCCGGTCATGGCTGGGACGTGCCGGCCGGGTCGCGGCCAGGTGCGCCTGCCCTGCTGCCCGATCCGGCGGGGGGCGAACGCCTCCCTGCCGTCCACGATCCTGAGGCGACCGGCATGGCGGCGGCGCTGCTCGCCGATTGGCTGTCCCTGCGGCTGCGCGCTCCATGATGCACCCGGCGCCGGATTGGATGGCGATGGAACGGGCCGGGCGGCGGGCCGCCTGGCGCGGGCTGGTGCGGGCAGCGCGGCGTGCCGTGGAGCGTTTTCTGGGTCGTCGGGCGAGGGCCGCGCCATGATCCCCCGCCCGCCGTCCGCCCTGGCGAGCGAGTGGCAGGTCGTCGCCGGCGCTTTCCTGGTGCTGATGACGGGGTTCGGCGCGATCTACTCCTACGCCGCCTTCGCCGAGGAGATCGCCGGCGCTTTCGGCGTCGATCGCCCCCACCTTGCCGCGGTCTTCGCGCTGAGCGGCGGGAGTTGCTTCCTGGTCAGCGCCGTCAGCGGCCCGCTCGGCGATCGCCTCGGCGCGCGGCCGATGGCGGCGATGGGCATGCTGCTGGTGAGCATGGGCCTGGTGCTCGCGGCGACGGCGCGCGGGCTGCCCGGCCTTTACCTGGGCTATGGGCTGCTGACAGGGGTGGGCACCGGCTTCGCCTATGTGCCGGCCATGGCGGCGGTGCAGCGGGGGTTCGCGGCACGCCGTGGCCTCGCCTCGGGCATCGCGGTCAGCGGCATCGGGATCGGCACGGCGCTGGTGCCGCCCGCGGCGGAACTGCTGGGGGCCTTCGGGGATTGGCGCCTGGCCTTCCTTGTTTCGGGCATCGCTGTGGCCATCGTCGGGGCGGCGGGCGCCATGCTGCTGCCGGGGGGAGGCGTTCTGCCGAGCGCCGGCGCGCGACGGCTGCCCGCGCGCGGGATGGTGCTCGCCTGGGTCGGCACGTTGCTCGTCTCGCTGCCCGCCATGCTACCGCATGCGGCGCTGGTGGGCTCGGCGCGCGATCTCGGGCTGCCGCGCGCGGAGGCGCTGGGGCTGCTGGGGCTGATCGGCATCGGCACCATCATCGGGCGCTTCGCGCTGGCTGCGGTGGCGGATGCGCTCGGCCGCAGCCGCGTCTTCGTCGCCTGCTGCGCCAGCATGGCGACGAGCCTGGCACTGTGGGTCGCGGCTGACGGGCTCTGGGCGCTGCGGGGCTTCGCGCTGATCTTCGGTGCGGCGCAGGGCGGCTTCGTCGCGCTGCTGCCGGTCTTCATAGCCGACCGCTTCGGCACCGCGGAGCTCGGAAGCGCGATGGGGGTGCTCTATACGAGCCGGGGCATTGCCTTGCTGGTGGCGCCGCCGGTGCTAATGGCGGCGATCGGCGCGAACGGGCTCGCGGTGCCGGTCCTGGTCTTTGGCGGGCTTGGCCTGCTGGGCACGATGGTGCTGGCGGTACGCGGGGATGGGATGGGCGTGCTGCGGCGCTGCCGCATCCGGATCGCCTGATGCGCGCGGCGATGATCGGAGATGGCCGATGGAGGATTGGCGGGCGCTGAACCTGGCGAATTGGGAGGAACGCACCGCGGTCCATCTGGGCCCAGGCGGCTACGAGCTGTCCTCGCACCGGGCCGGGCGGGGAAAGCTCGATGCGATCGTCGAGGCGGAGCTCGGGCCGGTTGTCGGCCAGCGCTTTTGAACCGCGCCGGGTTTGGCGGAGGCTCCAACCGTTGAGAGGATGGAGCGATGACGGCGAAGAAGACGGCGGCGAGCTACTCGCCTGAGGTTCGGGAGCGGTCGGTGCGGCTGGTGCTGGACGGCGCCGGGGAGCATGGCTCGCAATGGGCGGCGATCGGCTCGATCGCGGCGAAGATCGGCTGCACGGCGGAGACGCTGCGTCGCTGGGTCCGGCAGGCCGAGCGTGACCGCGGCAAGCGTGCCGGGCCCACGAGCGAGGATCGGGATCGCATCAAGGCGCTGGAGCGGGAGAACCGCGAGCTGCGCCAGGCGAACGAGATCCTGCGCAAGGCATCAGCGTATTTTGCCCTGGCGGAGCTCGACCGCCGGTCGAAGCCATGATCGCCTTCATCGACGATCATCGGGGCGTGTACGGGGTCGAGTCGATCTGCCGGGTTCTGCCGATCGCCCCGTCCACCTACCACGCCCATGCCGCGCGCCGCGCCGATCCCACTCTGGGCTCGGCCAGGTCGCAGCGGGACAGCATGCTGCGGGCGGAGGTGCGGCGGGTCCACGCCGAGAACTTCGGCGTCTACGGCGTGCGGAAGGTCTGGCGCCAGCTCGGCCGCGAGGGGACGTCGGTCGCCCGCTGCACGGTGGCGCGGCTGATGCGCCAGATGGGCCTGCGCGGCGTGGTGCGTGGCAAGGAGACCAGGACGACGGTGCCCGACAAGGGCGCGCCATGCCCGGCCGACCGGGTAAACCGGCAGTTCCTGGCGCCGCGGCCGAACCTGCTCTGGGTGTCGGACTTCACCTACGTCGCGACCTGGCAGGGCTTCGTCTACGTCGCCTTCGTCATCGACACCTTCGCGCGGCGGATCGTCGGCTGGCGGGTGTCGCGCACCTCCCATGCTGGCTTCGTCCTGGATGCCCTGGAGCAGGCGCTGCATGACCGGCGGCCTGTCCAGGGCATGGGGCTGATCCATCACAGCGATCGCGGGGTCCAATACGTGTCTATCCGCTACACCGAGCGCCTGGCGGAAGCGGGCATCGAGCCGTCGGTCGGCAGCGTCGGCGACAGCTACGACAACGCGCTGGCCGAGAGCGTCATCGGCCTGTTCAAGACCGAGGTCATTCGGCGCCGCGGCCCGTGGCGCAGCCTGGAGGGCGTCGAGTTCGCCACCCTCGAATGGGTGGACTGGTTCAACAACCGCCGCCTCCTCGAGCCGATCGGAAACATCCCGCCCGCCGAGGCGGAGGCGCACTACTATGCCGCCCAGGAGGCCATAGCCCTGGCGGCCTGACTCACGCCAAACAGCCTCCGCCAAACCCGGCGCGGTTCAATCCAGCAGGCGAGCCCGGACGTGGAGCAGCTCGCCCGCAACGACATGGCCCTGGTGCTGGCTGAGACGCTGGACCGCGCGGCCATCGCCGGCAGCGGCGCGGGCGCCGAGCCGCGGGGCATCCTCAACACCTCCGGTATCGGCGGTGTGTCGGCCGGCACCAACGGCGGCGCTCTGACCTTCGACCTGGTGGCCGACCTCCAGGGGCAGGTGGAGGATGCCAACGCGGACGGCGGCTCCATGGGCTTCCTGACCAACACCAGGGTCCGGCGCGCCGCGGCCAAGATGAAGGACGTGTCGGGCTTCCCGCTGGGCGTCCCGATGGTGTTCCAGGGCGCCACGCCCACCGTCACGAACAACGTGCCGTCCAACCTCACCAAGGGCACCGGCACCGGCCTCTCCGCCCTGATCTACGGCAACTGGTCGGACCTCCTCATCGGGGTGTGGTCGGAGCTGGATATCCTGGTGAACCCCTACGCGGCCGATGCCTACGCCAAGGGGAACGTGCAGATCAGGGCGATGATGACGGTGGACGTCGCCGTGCGTCACCCGGAGAGCTTCGCGGCCATCAAGGATATCATCGCGTGAGCGGCGCGGCGCGCTTCCCGGACGGGCTGGAGCGTCGCGCCGCCGCCGAGCTGCGCGCCGCCGGCCGCCGCCTGGAGGGCTACGCCGCGGTGTTCGCGGCCGAGGCCCACATCGGCGGCTTCACCGAGACGATCCGCACCGGCGCCTTCCGGGCGTCGCTGGCCGCCGGGGGCGACGTGCTCGCCCTGGTGGACCACGACCCCGGCCGGCTGCTGGCGCGCACCGCCTCGGGCACGCTGCGGCTCGCGGAGGACACCCGCGGGCTGCACTTCTCCCTGGACGTGCCGGATACTAGCCTGGGGCGCGACATCCTCGCCCTGGCCGAGCGGCGCGACCTGGGCGGCATGTCCTTCTCCTTCCGGGTGAAGGACGAGGCATGGCCCGCGGCCGACAAGCGCGAGCTGCGCGCGGTGGAGCTGCTGGAGGTGTCGGTGGTCCATGCCTGGCCCGCCTATGCCGCCACCACCGTCCAGGCCCGCAGCCGGGCCGCCCAGGGCAGCGCCGCCGCCGCCCGCGCCCGCTTCCTGGAGACGCTGTGATGGCCGGCCTGCTGTCCCGCCTGCTGGGCCGCGCGGAGAAGCGCGCCGTGCCCTTCTCCGACCCCTCCGGCTATGCCGCGGCCTTCGGCATCCGCCCCACCGCGAGCGGCGTCTATGTGAACGCCCGGCTGGCGGAGAACCTGTCCACCGTCTCGGCCTGCGTCGGCGCGATCAGCTCGACCATGGGCAGCCTGCCGGCCTACGTCTACCGGGTGACGCCCGGCGGGCGGGAGGAGGTGCCGTCGCATCCGGTGGCCCGCCTGATCCGCCGGCCGAACGCGCACCAGACCTGGCCCGACCTGATCGAGTGGCTGATGGCGCAGGTGCTGTTGCACGGCAACGCGGTGCTGGTGATCCAGCATGACGGCGCCGGGCGCATCACCGGCCTGCTGCCGATCCCCTGGGGCAAGCTCCAGCTCTACACCCTGCCGTCCGGACGGCTGGCCTACGACGTGGTGCAGGATGCCGGCGGCGTGCGGCGCTACCTGGCCGACGAGGTGTTCCACCTGCGCGACCGCAGCGACGACGGGCTGATCGGCCGCAGCCGGATCAGCCGCGCGCCGGAGGTGCTGGGCAGCGCCACCGCGCTCCAGGAGTGGACCGGCAGCCTGTGGCAAAACCAGGCGACGCCCTCCGGCTCGGTCACGCATCCCAAGACCCTGAGCGACGATGCAGTGCGACGTCTGCGGGCGCAGATCACAGACAGCATCACCGGCACGCGCAACGCCCGCCGGGTGCTGGTGCTGGAGGAGGGCATGGAATGGAAGGCCCTTTCCGTCAGCCCGGAGGACGCCGAGGTGCTGGCGTCGCGGCGCTTCACGGTGGAGGAGCTGTGCCGGCTGTTCCAGGTGCCGCCGCCCATCGTGCAGGACTACACGCACAACACCTTCACCAACTCGCAGCAGGCGGCGCTCTGGTTCGCGCAGTTCAGCCTCACGCCCTGGGCGCGCAAGATCGAGGCGGAGTTCTCCCGCTCCATCTTCGGCACCGGCTCCGACCTGACGCTGGAGGTGGACCTCTCCGGCCTCATGCGCGGCGACTACGAGGCGCGGTGGAAGGCGCACGAGATCGCCGTGCGCAACCAGATCCTCGACCCCAACGAGGTGCGCGAGGTGGAAGGCTGGAACCCGCGGCCGGCGACGGCGCAGCAGTCGGCGGCAGGGGAGGGGGCGCAGGGCTGATGGCGCAGATTCCGCTCCTGCCGCGGCTGCTGACCGAGGCCCTGGCCGCGGAGGCCCTGGGAATCTCGATCGACACCCTGCGACGTGAGCGGCGCCGTCAGCGCATCGGGTACACCATGATCGGTGGCCGGCCGCGGTACACCGACCGCCATCTTTCTGACTACATCGCAGCCAATGAGGTAGCAGCTTGCGCAGCAGGCGGACGGACCAGCCGGGGCGAATCGGGGAATACTGGCTCAGCCTCCGCCCCAACAGCACCCAATGGTGCCGGACCTGGTTCGACGCTGACGCGCGACAGACGCGCCGCGCATCTCTCGGCACTGACGATTTTGAGCAGGCCCAGCTTGCCCTCGCGCAATGGGTCACGGCCAATGTCGCCCTCCGGCAGCAGCAGCCCCGCGACGTGCCCCTCGCCACCGTCTTCGCCCGCTACTACGAGAAGCACGCCCAGCACATCGTCGGCGCCGGCAACCAGCGGGGGAACCTGCGGGTGATGCTGGAGACGCTGCCTATGGGCATCACGGTGGCCGAGCTGAATCTGGAGGCGCAGCAGACCGCCGTGGCGGCCCTGCGCAAGCGGTACGCCCCGGGCACGGTCAAGCGGATGCTGGGCGCGACCAAGGCCGCCGTGACCTGGGCGTGGAAGAACGGCGAGCTGGACCGGCAGATGCCCTTCCTCAGCCTACCGGAGGGGGAGGGGAGGGACCGCGTCCTTTCGATCGCCGAGCTGGCGGCCCTCTGGTCGGCCGAGATGCCCGACCACGTCCGCATGTTCCTGCTGCTGCTGATCGGTACCGCCGGCCGCCCGAAGGCGGTCCTGGAGCTGACACGGTTCCAGTGCGACCTCGACCGGAGGACGATCAACCTCAACCCGCCGGGCCGAGTGCAGACGAAGAAGCGCCGGCCGATCCTGCCCATGGCCGGCTTTCTGCGCCCCTGGATCGAGGCGGTACCGGCAGGGCCGCTGGTGGCCTACCGGGGGCAGGCGGTGAAGAAGATCAACGGCGCCTTCCAGGCGGCCCGGGACCTGGCCGGGCTGGACGCCGAGGTGGTGCCCTATGCCATCCGCCACACCATCGCGACGGAGATGCGCGCCCGCGGCGTGCCCGAGATGGAGCTGGCGGGGTTCCTGGGGCACCTGATGCCCAACATCCGAACGACCGGGAGGTACACCCATGTAGCGCCGGACCACCTCGCCCACGCCCGCCGGGCGGTGGAGGAGATCGCAAACGACATCGACCGGGCTGGGACCCGGCCGATGGTACTCAACAATTTGCGTGCTAGTTGCGTACCAGTGCCTCAGCGGACGGACTGCAATCCAACCGCTAAGCCTTTGCAGACTGGAGCAGCAGTGGCAACCGGAATCCAACCTGCTCTGGTGTTCGTGAGACGTGTCTCGCCAGCCGAGAGTGTTCGCCTAAGGTGACTGCACCAGACCTTGACCCCGGCTTTTGTGCTGCGCATCATTTGTGGAAGGGGCCTTCCGCGATCGCCCCGTGAGGCTTCGGCCCAAGCATCGCGTCCATGCTCCGGCGCCCCGCGCCGAAGGAGGACGCACGTGCCGAGCCCTGACATCATCACGCCGAGCCAGCTTGCCCGGCTTCTGGGAACGCCAGACGCGCCGATCATCCTGGACGTCCGCACCGACGAGGATTTCGCCCGAGACCCCCGCACCCTGCCGGGGGCGCTTCGCCGCGACTTCCGCTCCGTTGCCTCCTGGGCGGGCGATTTCGCTGGGCGCCCCCTGGCCATCATCTGCCAGCGCGGCCTCAAGCTGAGCCAGGGCGTGGCCGCCTGGCTTCGCCACGCGGGCAGCACCGCCGAGGCGCTGGAGGGCGGCTTCGAGGCCTGGGCGGCCGGCGGCGGTCTGCTCGTTCGGCCAGACCACGTTCCGCCGCGCGACCCCCAGGGCCGCACCGTCTGGGTCACGCGCGCCCGCCCCAAAATCGACCGCATCGCCTGCCCCTGGCTGATCCGCCGCTTCATTGATCCGGCCGCGGTGTTCCTCTTCGTCGCGCCGTCCGAGGTGCCTGCTGTAGCCGAGCGCTTCGGCGCCACGCCCTTCGACATCGACGGCGTGTTCTGGAGCCACCGCGGCGCGCTCTGCACCTTCGACGTCATGATCGAGGAGTTCGCCCTGGCCTCCGACCCGCTGCTGCGGCTGGCCACCATCGTGCGCGGCGCCGACACCGCACGGCACGACCTGGCGCCGGAGGCGGCGGGGCTGCTTGCCGCCTCGCTCGGCCTCTCGCGCATGTATCGGGAGGATCTGGCGCAGCTCAACGCCGCGATGGGCCTCTACGACGCCTTCTACCGCTGGGCGCGCGATGCCGCGACCGAGACCCACAACTGGCCCGCACCAGGGAGCAAGACATGACCCCCGACACCACCAACAAGGACGAGGCGACGCCCCGCACGCTGGCGGAGGCGCAACTGCCGTCCTTCGCGGAGGCATTGCGCGTCTGGTGGCGCATCGGCCTGCTGTCCTTCGGCGGCCCGGCTGGGCAAATCGCGCTGCTGCATCGCGAGGTGGTGGACCAGCGGCGCTGGGTCTCCGATGCGCGCTTCCTCCACGCGCTGAGCTTCTGCAACCTGCTGCCCGGCCCCGAGGCGCAGCAGCTCGCCACCTATCTCGGCTGGCTGCTGCATGGGGTGCGCGGCGGGCTGGCGGCCGGCACGCTGTTCATCTTGCCCGGCGCCGTGGTCATGCTCGGGCTGTCGGTGATCTACGTCACATTCGGCCAGGTGCCGGTCGTGGCCGCGCTGTTCTTCGGCCTGAAGGCAGCCGTGCTCGTGCTGGTGGTGGAGGCGTTGCTGCGCGTGGCGCGCCGCGCGCTCAAGACCAGGGCGGCCTGGGTCATGGCGGGCGCCGCCTTCCTGGCGCTGTTCGCCTTCGACGTGCCCTTCCCCTTCGTGGTGCTGGGCGCGGCGCTGGTCGGCTACTTGGCGCCCGGCGCCTTCCGCGCCAGCGACCACGGCAAGGCCAAGGACGGCCCGCCCGCCCTGCTGGACGCCGTGCTGGCCGCCGACCCCGGCCGCCCCGCGCGGATGGCCGCACAGGCCTGGCGTGCGGGCTGGGTGGCGGTGACGCTCTGGCTGCTGCCCACGGCGCTGCTCATGGTGGCCGTGGGGGGCGTCTTCGCCGACATCGCCTGGTTCTTCTCGGTGATGGCGGTGGTGACGGTGGGGGGCGCCTACGCCGTGCTGGCCTATGTCGCGCAGGAGGCGGTGCAGGGCTATGGCTGGCTGACCGCCGACCAGATGCTGGTCGGCCTCGGCTTGGCGGAGACCACGCCGGGGCCGCTGATCCTGGTGCTTCAGTTCGTGGGCTTCCTGGCGGGGCATGGCGCGGCGGGCATCCTCCACGGCGTGCTCGCCTCGGTGCTGGTGCTGTGGGTGACCTTCACGCCCTGCTTCGCCTGGATCTTCCTGGGCGCGCCCTTCGTCGAGCGGCTGCACGGCAACCGCAAGCTGACGGGCGCGCTCGCCGCGGTGACCGCCGCCGTCGTGGGCGTCATCCTGAACCTGGCAATGTGGTTCGCGCTGCGGGTGCTCTTTGCCGAGCTGCGCGAGGTGCGGTTCGGCCCTCTCTCGCTGGACGTCCCCATGCCCGGCAGCCTGGACGTGCTGGCGCTGGCCCTCGCCGCCCTGGCCGCGCTGTGCGTGTTCCGGCTGAAGCTCGGCCTCATCCGCACCCTGGGCGTGACGGCGGCGGTGGGGCTTGCCGCAAAGCTCGTCCTCGGGTGACGGGGGGCAGCCCCGTCCGGCGGATCCTGGTCGCGCGGGGCCTGCGGGACTTCGGCGATGGCCTGGTGGCGGTGCTGCTGCCGGCCTACCTTCTGGCGCTCGGCTTCGGCGCGGCCGAGGTGGGGGCGGTGGCGACGCTGGCCCTGCTCGGCTCGGCGCTGATGACGCTCGGCGTGGGGGTCGCGGGCGCGCGGCTGGACCCGCGCCTGCTGCTGATTCTGGCGGCGGGGTTGATGACGGCCAGCGGGCTGGGGTTTGCCCTGGCGTCGGGCTTCGCGGCCATCGCACTCATCGCGCTGGTGGGGACCATCAATCCCTCTGCCGGCAGTGTCAGCATCTTCGCGCCGCTGGAGCAGGCGATGCTCACCGCCGCGTCTCCCGATGCGCGGCGGACGGCGGTCTTCGCGCGCTACAGCCTGGTCGGCGCGCTGGCCGCCGCCTTCGGCGCCCTCACGGCGGGCGCGCCGGAGCTTCTGGCCCGCACCGGCGTCACGGAGATGGCGGCGCTGCGCTCGGCCTTCCTGCTCTATGCTCTCCTCGGTGCCGCTTGCTTCCTGACCTACCGAGGAATCCTGGCGCTGCCGAAGGCGGACCGCCGGGAACGCCATGCGCCGCTGGGCCCCTCGCGCGGCATCGTGGTGAAGCTCGCCGCCCTGTTCTGCGTGGACAGCTTCGCGGGTGGGCTTGCGGTGCAGGCGCTGCTGGCGCTTTGGCTGTTCGAGCGCTTCGATCTTTCGCTGGCGCAGGCCGGGCTGTTCTTCTTCTGGTCAGGGGTGCTGTCGGCCTTCTCCTTCCCGGTCGCCGCCTGGCTCGCGGGACGGATCGGGTTGATCAACACCATGGTCTACACGCATATCCCGTCGAGCTTGTGCCTGATCGCGGCGGTCCTCGTGCCGACGGTGGAGTGGGCGCTCGGCCTGCTGTTGGCGCGAGCGGCGTTGTCGCAGATGGACGTGCCGACACGCACCTCCTACGTCATGGCCGTCGTTACACCGGCCGAGCGGACGGCGGCGGCGAGCTTCACCGCGGTGCCGCGCAGCCTCGCAGCGGCGGCCGGGCCTGCGATTGCAGGCGCCATCATCGTGGCAGGCTACCCGACCGCGCCCTTCATCCTCTGCGGCGTGCTCAAGATCGCCTACGACCTGGTCTTGCTCTGGGCTTTCCGGCACATCAAGCCACCGGAGGAGCGCCAGACCGGCGACGCCCCAAGGGTGGGCTGCCAATAAGTGATTTGTGCCGGGCGTGGTATGAATTTGAATATGCGGTCGCTATCGATGATCGCTCAGCTCCCGCGCGGCTGCCGGGCACGGCTTCCCGTGCCCGGCTGGGCGCGCCCGTTGCGGCGAACTCTTCGGTCCTTACTTGAGACGCCGCCGTAGAGCCGCCCCCAGGCTGTCCACGACCACCACGCAGGCCAGGATGGTGATGAGGATGGCAGCCACCTGGTCATAGGCGATCAGGCGCAGCGCCGCGATGAGCTCGAAGCCGATGCCACCCGCCCCCACGATGCCCAGCACGGTCGAGGCGCGGAAGTGATATTCCCAGCGGTAGATCGTGATGTCCGCGAGCTGCGGCAGCACCTGGGGCAGCACAGCGTGCATGATGACTTGTAGGCGCGTCGCACCGGCCGCGCGCGCCGCCTCCAGGGGCTTGGGGTCCACATGCTCGATTGCCTCGGCGTAGAACTTGCCGACCATGCCGACCGAGTGCAGCGCCAGCGCCAGCACGCCCGGCAGCGCGCCGAAGCCCACCGCTGCCACGAAGATGATGCCGAGGATCAGTTCCGGCACCGAGCGTAGGAAGGAGAGCACCAGCCGCGTGACGTGCCCCAGCGCCGGGTGCACCGTGGTGTTGGGCGCGGCGAGCAACGCCAGCGGCAGCGAGATGATCACGGCCAGCAGCGTGCCCGCGATGGACATGGCCAGCGTATCGAGCAGCGGACGCACCCATGACTGCCAGCGCGAGAAATCCGGCGGGATCATCTCCGAGCCGAGCTGCGCAAGCGCCGGGATGCCCTCGGCGAAGCGCTGCGCGTCGAAGAAACCCGTGATGGCGAGCGCCACGACGCAGATCGCCAGCACGCCCACCACCAGCAGCGCCTGGCGGCGCCCGTCGGCACGCTCGGCCGCCAGGATGCCCTGTTGCATGGTCCCCGACATCAGCTCATCCGACCGAGATCGAGGTTCAGGATGCGCGCCGTCTCGCGCAGCACGTCGTAGGCGGCGTCATTGGTGGCGGCGAAGCCTTCGACGCGGAAATTGCGCAGCAGTGCAGGGTCGCGCAGGTTCAGGAAGGCGTCGCGGATGGCCTGCTTCAGGTCGGGCGCCAGGTTGCCCTGCATCACCATCGGGTAGTTGGGGATGGGGTCGGAGAAGGCGACGTCCACCAGCCGCTCGCGCTGGATGACATTCCGTGCCAGCAGCGAATGGAAAATCAGCTCCGACAGCGCGCCGACCGGGGCGCGGCCCGACTGCACGGTGCGGGCCACCGCGTCATGCGTGCCGACATGCACCACGCGGAAGTCGCGCTCGCCCACCAGGCCGGTGCGGCGCAGGATGGTGGCGCGCGGCACCAGGTGCGAGGAGGTGGAGGCCTGGTCGCCGAAGGCCATCGGGTGGCCGCGCACATCCTCCAGCTTCTTCACCGGACCGTCGGCGGTTGCGATGATGATGGAGCGATAGGTGGGCGAGCCGCGCTCGACACCCACGGCGAAGGGCTCGATGCCCTCGGCGCGGGACTTCGCCAGCACGTAGGAGAACGGCCCGAAATACGCGATCTCGATGCGGCCGAAGCGCATCGCCTCGATCATGGAGGAGTAGTCGGTCGTCACCACCACCTGCACGTCACGGCCCAGCGCCTGCATCAGATGCGTGCGCAGCGGCTGCGCGTTCTGGATGATGGTGGAGGCGTTCTCGTCTGGCAGCAGCGCCATGCGCAGGCGAGTGGGGTTCTGCGCCTGGGCATGGGCCTGGGTCGCGGCCAGCGCCGGCAGCAGCAGCGGTGCGGCGAGCAGGGAGCGGCGGTTCATGGCGTGGTCTCCAAGATGCGGGTGGCATGTACGGGGGTGGGCGCGGTGCCGCCGTAGATGCGGCGGATCGCTGCCTCATCGAGATCCTTGGGCGGTCCGTCGAACACAACGCGCCCGCCACCGATGCCGATGATGCGGTCGGCGAACTGGCGGGCGAGGTCGACCTGGTGCAGCGAGACGATGGCGGAGAGCCCGTCCTGCCGGCAGATGTCGTGCAGCAGGGCCAGCACGCGCTCGGAGGTGGCGGGGTCGAGCGAGGCCACGGGCTCGTCGGCCAGGATCAGGTTGGGCGCCTGGGCGAGTGCGCGCGCGATGCCCACGCGCTGCTGCTGCCCGCCGGAGAGCTGGTCGGCGCGGCGCAGCGCAAATTCCAGCAGGCCCACGCGCTCCAGCGCGTCCAGTGCGAGGTGCTTCTCGGCGGGCGAAAGCGGCAGCAGGCTGCGCAGGGTCGAGTGGTGGCCCAGGCGGCCGGTTAACACATTGGCGAAGGCGGTCAGCCGGCCGATCAACTGGTGTTGCTGGAACACCATGCCGGTGGAGCGGCGGTGCTCACGCCAGCCGCGCGTGCCGCGCACCACGCCAAGGCGGCTCGTCTCCACATGGCCCTCGCTGAGAGGCACAAGGCCGTTGAGGCTGCGCAGCAAGGTGGATTTCCCGGCGCCCGAAGGGCCGAGCAGCACGGTGAACGCCCCTTCGGCAAAGTCGAGGCTCGTGGCATGCAGGGCGCGGGTGCCATTTGGATAGACGACGCCAGCGGCGATCAGTCGTAGCGCAACAGCGCGGTCTCTTTGATCATTCATTTGCAACTCCACGCTTGTTTGATAATTTAATGGCCGTATAACCCGGCCACGACGGCTATCGGAGTGACGTCTCGATGAAACCCGCCCCGCCACCTCGCATCCTCGCGACGCAGCCACTGCACGAGCGCGTCCTCGCGCGCCTGCGGGGCTTTGCCACCGTCGAGATGAACCCGGGCCCCGAGCCCTGGCCGGTCGTGGAGCTGCGCGCCCGCGCCGCCGAGGCAGACGGGCTGCTCGCCTTCATGACGGACCATGTGGACGAGGCCTTCCTCGCCGCCTGTCCGCGGCTGCGCATGATTGGCTGTGCGCTGAAGGGGGCCGACAACTTCGACCTTGCCGCTTGTGAGCGCCGTGGCGTGGTCGTCTCCGTCGTGCCGGACCTGCTGACCGCGCCTACGGCCGAGCTTGCGGTCGGGCTGCTCATCGGCCTCGGCCGGCATGTGCGCGTAGGTGATGCGCTGGTGCGCGGCGGCGGCTTCGCGGGCTGGCGGCCGATTCTCTACGGAGCCGGGCTCGAAGACGCGACAGTTGGGCTGCTGGGCTTCGGTCGAGTGGGCCAGGCTGTGGCTGCGCGGTTGCAGGGCTTCGGCTGCCGGATCCTTGGCCATGACGCGGGCGCCCCGGCCCCGCCGGGTGTGACCGCTGCGCCGATCGAGGAATTGCTGCCAGTGGCCGATGCGCTGGTGCTGGGCCTGCCGCTGACGCCCGCCACCCACCACATCCTCGACGCGAGGCGCTTGGCGTTGCTGCCGGCCCACGCGCTCGTGGTGAACGTGGCGCGTGGCTCGCTGGTGGACGAGGCGGCGGTGGCGACGGCCCTCGAAGCCGGGCGCCTCGGCGGATACGCGGCCGACGTCTTCGCCATGGAGGACTGGGCCCTTCCGGACCGCCCGCGCGAGATCCCGCCTGCGCTGCTCGCGCACCCACGCACGTTGTTCACGCCGCATCTCGGCTCGGCCGTCGCACAGGTGCGTGAGGCGATCGAGATGGCGGCCGCGGAATCGCTGGCCTCCTTCTTCGCCGGCGCGCCGGTGCCGGGTCTGATCGGAAGGGCGGCATGATGCTCGACCTCGGCCTGCTGAACAGCTTTGTCGCGGTCGTCGAAGATGGGGGCTTCCGCGCTGCGGCGCGGCGTTTGGGCGTGTCGCAGCCGTTGCTGACCCAGCGCCTACACCGGTTGGAGGAGGAACTCGGTGTGCCGCTCATCCAGCGCAGCCGCCGAGGCGGTGCCCCGACGCCACAGGGGCAGCGCTTGCTGCCGCATGCCCGCCGCCTTGTGGAAGGCGCTCGCCAAGCTGCGAGCCTGTTCGCATCGCGTCCGCTGGTCATCGGCTCGGCGCGCAATCCGGGCCTTTACCTACTTCCGCCACTGCTGCGTGCAGAAGAGGAACTGCGCCTCGGCTCCAACCCAGAGACACTCGAGTTGTTGGCGGCTGGCGAGACGGACATCGCTTTCACCGAATGGTGGGACGGACGACCAGGCTTCGAGGCGCTGCCGTGGCGGGAGGAGCCAGTCATCGGCATCGTGCCGCCAGGCCACCGCTATGCGGGCACGGAACCGATACCGCTGGAGATCTTCCTGGCCGAGCCGTTGATCGGCGGAGAACCCGGCACCGGCATGGGCCGGGTGCTGGCCGAGGCCTTGGGCAGCGCGGCGCCCCCGATGCGCGTGGCCCGGGCGATGGGCAGCACTGAGGGCGTGAAGCGAGCGGTGGCGGCGGGGCTTGGCGTCTCGGTGCTGCTGGAATGTGCGGCGCGCGACGAGTTGGCGGCGGGCTCACTGGTCAGGGTCGCCCTTGCGGGCCCGGCAATGCGCCGACAGATCTGGGCAGTGCTTCCCGCCGATTTGCCGCGGCGCGCGCCGGCGCGGCTGTTCTATGAGCGCGTGCGCGAGCTGGGATAGATCTTTCGGAGGCAGCGCGCCCGGGCTTGAACCATTGCCTATCGCGGAGGCTCCGTCCCTATGGGTTCCTGCGGATACTGCGGCGACCGTTTCGTCCTCAGGCTACTTCAACAGTGAGGCCCGCGGCCTTCCACTCCGGGAACCCGTCCTCGAGGCGTCGGGCCTGGAACCCTGAGCCGCGCAGTGCGTCAACAGCGTCGAACGACAACACGCAGTACGGTCCGCGGCAGTAGGCGACGATCTCCTTGTCGTGTGGCAACGCGGCCATAGCCCGATTGAGCGAGGCGAGAGGCACGTTGAGGGCGCCCGGAAGGTGACCGGCCGCGAATTCATCCTCCGGACGCACGTCAAGCACGACGACGTCGCCCGCCTTCAGGCGGCCGACCAAATCCTGCCGCGTCACGGCTTCGAGGCTGTCGCGGGCGGAGAAGTAGGTCGCGACGATCTGCTGCACCTCCGCGATGTTCCGTTCCGCGACGTGGCGCAGCGCAGTCATCAGTGCCAGCACCGCCTCATCCTTCAAGCGATAGACGACGTGCTTGCCCTCCCGCCTCGTCTCGACGAGACCGGCGCGGCGGAGGTGCTGCAGGTGCTGTGAGGTGTTGGCAAAGGGCTGGCCCGATCGCGCAGCCAGGCCTTCGACCGTGCGCTCACCCTGGCCAAGGAGTTCCAGCAGGTCGAGCCGATGTTCATGGCCGAGGGCACGCGCCACGGCGGCGAACTGGGCCAGAAGGCGCTGCTTGGGGGAAGCGTCACTGCTTGACACGGATGCGGTCTCATTCCTACGTTCAATGGTATTATTGAATGATGAGCGGTCGCCATGGCCGCGTCAACCAGGATCGGCCGCAATGGACAGCCTGCTCGCGAACGAGCCCCTCATCCGCCTGGCGGTCTTTGTCGGTGTGCTGGCCTTGATGGCCGGCCTGGAGGCCTTCTTTCCGCGCCGGCAGCGCGCAGCGGGACGCTGGCTGCGCTGGCCGAACAACCTCGGCGTCGTCGTGGTGGACAGCCTAATCGTGCGCATCCTCTTCCCGACCGCCGCCGTCGGCATCGCCCTCGCCATGGAGGGCCGCGGGGTGGGGCTGCTGCCCTGGCTCGGCATGCCGCAGCCGCTCGCGGTCGTGTTCGCCATCGTGGTTCTCGACTTCGCCATCTACCTCCAGCACGTGATGTTCCACGCGGTGCCGCTGCTCTGGCGGCTGCACCGAATGCATCACGCCGATCTGGATTTCGACGTGACGACGGGCCTGCGCTTCCACCCGGTCGAGATCGTGCTCTCCATGGTCATCAAGCTGATGGTGGTGGTCGCCCTCGGCGCACCGGCGGTCGCGGTTCTGATCTTCGAGGTACTGCTGAACGCCACCGCGATGTTCAACCACGCCAATCTCCGCCTGCCTGGCTGGCTCGACCGAGCACTGCGCCTGGTGCTGGTCACGCCTGACATGCATCGCGTGCACCACTCGGTGGTCCCGCGCGAGACGAACAGCAATTTCGGCTTCAACCTGGCGGTCTGGGACCGGATCTTCGGCACCTACCGCGCCCAGCCCGCAGCCGGGCACGACGCCATGACCATTGGCATCCAGCAGTTCCGCGACCCGCGCGAGCTCCGCCTCGACCGCATGCTGACCCAGCCGTTGCGGGAGGATGATCGCGCCTATCCGCTCGGCCGGCGCGAGCGCGCCTGATGTCGGCGCCCCAGCGGCCGTTGTCCCGCTGGCTGCTGGCAGCGGTGCTGGCGGCGGCGGTCGCGGCAACCTTCCTGGTGCGTGACCGGCTGGACCTCACGGCGCTGGAGAGCGCGGTGCGCAGCTTCGGCGTCTGGGGCGCGGTCGGCTTCGTGGTGATCTTCGCGGCGGCAACGGTGCTGTTCCTGCCCGGTTCGGTGTTCGGCCTGGCCGGCGGCGCACTGTTCGGACCGGTGCTTGGCACGGTGATCAACCTCGCGGGCGGAACGCTCGGCGCAACGCTGGCCTTCCTGGTGGCCCGCCATCTTGCCGGCGACTGGGTGGCACGACGCGCCGGCGGGCGGCTCAAGAAGGTCGTCGACGGGGTCGAGGCAGAGGGCTGGCGTTTCGTCGCGCTGGTCCGGCTGGTGCCGGCGGTGCCCTTCAATCTCGCCAATTACGCGCTGGGCCTGACGCGCATCTCGCTCGGCCAGTATCTGCTGGCGACCGCCATCAGCATGATCCCGGGCACGGCGGCCTATGCCTGGCTCGGCCATGCCGGGCGCGGAGCGCTTTCGGGCGACGACGCGGCGGCGTTGCGCTATGGGCTGCTCGGCCTCGCTGTGCTCGCTGCCATTGCCTTCCTGCCACGGCTACTGCGTCGCATGCGTCGGGCTGCTCCGGCCGCGGAGCCAATGGCCTGGACCGATGTCGATGCCCTGTCGCAGGTGCTCGCCGCATCCGGCGCGCCGAGGGTGATCGATGTGCGCGGAGCTGACGAGTTCACCGGCCCGCTCGGCCACATCGCGCGCGCCGCCAACATCCCGGTGGAAGCGCTGGTGGCGAACCCGGCTCTGGCCGGCACGGGCGCGGTGGTGCTGGTCTGCTTGACCGATCGCCGCTCCGCCCGCGCGGCCGAGGCGCTGGTCGCCGCCGGGCATCAAGATGTCGCCGTGCTGCGGGGCGGCATGAAGGCCTGGGCCGCCGCGGGCCTACCCGTGACCCACGACGCGTCGATTGCCAGCGCAACACTGAAGGAGGCGCCCACATGAAGATGCTGTTCATCGTCAACGATCCGCCCTACGGCACCGAGCGCTGCTACAACGCTTTGCGGCTGGCCGGCGCACTGCTCAAGCGCGATCCCGCGACCGAGGTGACGGTCTTCCTGATGGCCGATGCCGTCGGCGCCGCGCGGCGGGGCCAAAAGGTGCCGGAGGGCTACTACAGCCTCGAGCGCATGCTGAAGCGCGTCATCGTGGGCAAGGGTCGCGTGCTGCTGTGCGGCACCTGCATGGATGCCCGCGGGATGACCGACGAGGACGTCATGGAAGGCGCCGCCCGCAGCACCATGGATGCCCTGGCGGAAGCGACAGCCGAGGCCGACAAGGTGCTGGTGTTCTGACCATCACGCGGGAAGCGCCGACGCCGACCGGCCCCGAGGCCTATCGCGCCTGGCGCGCCTCCCCGCTCGGACGCATCACGGATGCCTGCGAGGCGGCGGCGCTTCGGCCGATGATCGGCGACGTGGTCGGGCTCGACAGTCTCGACATTGGCTGCGGCGACGGGCTGCTCGCGGTGGAACTCGCCGCCGCTGGCGCGCGCGTGACCGGCATCGATCCGGACGCCGCCATGCTGCGCGCGGCGGCGGAGCGAACGGCCGGGCAGGACATCCGCTTCGTGCAGGGCCGCATCGAGGCGCTGCCCTTCCCCGACGCCTCTTTCGACCTGCTCACGGCCGTCACCGTGCTGTGCTTCGTCAAGGACGAGGCGACGGCCTGGCGTGAGATGGCGCGCGTATTGCGCCCCGGCGGGCGGCTGGTGATCGGCGAGCTCGGACGCTGGAGTCTGTGGGCGCTGCGCCGGCGCATCCGCGGCTGGATCGGATCGCGGCTCTGGCGCAGCGCGGCCTTCCACTCGGCCAGCCAGTTGCGCCGCGCGGCGGCAGCCGCCAGCCTGGTGATCGACGACGTCCGGGGGGCGGTCTTCCACCCGCCGAACGCCGCGATGGCGCGACTGATCTCCGGGTTCGATGCGCAGCTCGGCCGTGTGACGACCTTCGGGGCGGCGTTCATCGCCCTGCACGTCCATAAGCCCGCCCGGCCGGCTTCCGGCTGAACCGACACTCACGAGGAGCCGCCATGACCACGACGCACCAAACCCGCAACGTGCTGCTGCTCGCCTCGGCCCAGGCTCTGTTCCAGACCGCATCCGTGCTGGTGATGACGGTCGCTGCGCTGGCCGCGACGTACCTCGCCCCTGCGCCATGGCTCGTCACCGCGCCAATCGCGGCGATGTTCCTCGGCACGGCCGCGGCGACCTTTCCGGCCTCGATGCTGATGGCGCGGCGCGGCCGCCGATATGGATTCCTCATAGGTGCGGCACTCGGCGTCCTCGGCGGGCTCTGCGGCGCCGCCGGCATCTGGACCGGGTCGCTCGTGCTGCTCGGTTTCGGTACACTGCTGATCGGCGCCTATCAGGGCTTCGCCCAATTCTACCGCTTTGCCGCGGCCGAAGTGGCCGATGCCGCCTTCCGGCCGCGTGCCATTTCCTACGTGCTCGCCGGCGGCGTCTTCGCCGCGATCGTCGGGCCGGAGCTCGGGCGGCATGGCGGTCCGCTGCTGGAGCCGGAATTCACCGGGTCATTCCGGCTGCTCTCGGTCGTCAGCCTGCTTGCTATGGGAATTCTGCTCGGCCTGCGCATGCCGGCGGCACCGCCCGCGGCCGCAGTAGCAGGGGCAGCGACGCCACGCCCGCTTGGCAGCATCGTTCGCCAGCCATCCTACCTCGTGGCGCTGTTCGGTGCGGCGACCGGGTATGGTGTGATGATCCTTGCCATGACGGCAACGCCGCTCGCCATGATCCACCACGAGCACGGCATCGCGGACGCGGCGCGAGTGATCCAGGCGCACACACTCGGCATGTTCCTGCCCTCCTTCTTCACGGGGTCATTGATCGCGCGCTTCGGGGTGCTGCGGATCATGTTGACCGGGGTGGTGGTGCTCTGCGCGCATGTCGGCATGACGCTGACGGGGACGGGCTTCCACAGTTTCACCGCGGCGCTGGTGCTGCTCGGCGTGGGGTGGAACTTCCTCTATATCGGCGGCACGACGCTGCTGACCGAAACCTACACCCAGGCGGAGCGGGCGCGGGCACAGGCCGCGAACGACCTGACGATCTTCGCGGTGGGCCTCGCCTCCTCGCTCGCTGCCGGCGCGATGCTCGATCGGCTCGGATGGCAGATGCTGAACATCGTGCTTCTGCCTTGGCTTACGCTCGCGGCCGCGGCGATCGTGGCGCTTGGCCTGGTACGGCGTCGCCGGCTTCGGGCGACTGCCTGAACGGGCGTGCCCGACCCACGAAGCCTGCCGGAGATGTGCGGGATGATTACTCACAAGTACTTGGTGATGGCCTTGAAGTCATCGATAGGCCCGCGGTCGGCGCGCGGGATCGCGCCGACGACGTGGTCCAAGCAATGGTCGAGATGGTCGTGGATAAGGGTGCGTTTGGCTTTGGCGATGGCCGCTTCCACCGCGTGAAGTTGCTGCGCGATGTCCAGGCATGGCCGACCCGACTCGATCATCTCGACCACGCTGCGCAGATGGCCCTCGGCCCGCTTCAGCCGTTTGACGATTTCGGGGTGGGACCCGTGGGTATGGGGATCACTCATGAACCTGTCCTATCCCCCTGGTAGGGATAGCGTCAATCTGCTATCCGGTGCGAGTATCACAGGAGTGGGGTAGCCGCGCGGCATGAGGGGGTTTCGACACATCGTCAGGCTGCTGCTCGTGGCACTGCTTGTCTTCACCTTCGCACCGCCCCTCGCAGCGGTGACGATGCACGGTGCTGCCGACCACATCCACGCCACGGACGATCACGACCTGCCCGGGCCCCACGATGCCGCCGATCATGCGATCACAGACCATGTGCATGAGGCGGTGACCGTGCGTTCGACCTCCCTGGTGCCGCGATGGATGCCGCGTACCCGGCTCGCAATCCTGGGGCAGGAGGGCCTGACGCCAGGGCCAAACAGCAGGATGGAACGTCCGCCCCGCGGGCTCGGCTGAGCTGCCCGTGCCGCCGTCTTCGGACGATTCCTTCCTTATCTCAGCTGAGCGGTCTCACCTCATGAATCCCATCATCGCGGGCGCCGCGCGCCTGTCGCGAATTCCATGGCTATGCCTGTGCATCCTCGGCCTCACCCTGCTGGGTGCCACCACAGAGGCGCTCGCCCATGCCGTCGCCGAGGGTGACAAGGGCTACATCCAGGAGATCACCGGCGTTCACCTGCTGCCCTTCATCTATCTGGGCGCCAAGCACATGGTGACCGGCTACGACCACATCCTGTTCCTGTTCGGGGTGATCTTCTTCCTATACCGGCTGCAGCACATCGCCCTCTATGTGAGCCTGTTCGCGCTCGGCCATTCGACCACGATGCTGGCCGGCGTCTATTTCGGCATCGGGATCAACAGCTACCTGATCGATGCCATCATCGGCTTCTCGATCGTCTACAAGGCGCTCGATAATCTCGGCGCTTTCCAGCGCTGGCTCGGCTACCAGCCGAACACCAAACTGGCGACGCTGATCTTCGGCTTCTGCCACGGCTTCGGCCTGTCCTCGAAGATCCTCGACTACAACATCTCTCCCGATGGGCTGCTGCCGAACCTGCTGGCGTTCAACGTCGGCGTCGAGGTTGGGCAGTTGCTGGCGCTCGGCGCCATTCTCATCGCCATGGGCTTCTGGCGTCGCAGCCCAAGTTTCCTGCGCCACGCCTATACCGCCAACGTCGTCATGATGACCGCTGGGTTCGTGCTGATCGGCTATCAGCTCACCGGCTGGTTCGTCTCCTGAGGAATCCCTGACATGTACAATACCGACCTGCCGACCCGCGCCGAACTGCCGTCCTCGAAGCAGCTGCTGCGCTCCACGGCCATTGCCATCGTCGCGGCCGCGGCCATCCTCGTGGCCGTCGTGCTGCCGGCCGAATACGGCATCGATCCGACGGGCATTGGACGGCCGTTGGGCCTGACCGAGATGGGCGAGTTGAAAATGCAATTGGCGGCCGAGGCGGAGGCCGACCGCGCGCCACCCGCCGCAACGCCGGGCCCGCGGTCCAGCCTGCCCGGCGCGATCTTCGCCGGGCTGTTCATCCGCTCGGCCGCTGCACAGACGCCGACACCGGCAGCCGCTTCGCGGACCGACGAGACCACCATCACGCTCCGACCGAACCAAGGCCTGGAAGTGAAGCTCGACATGCGTCGTGGTGCGCGGGCCAGCTACAGCTGGACCGCCACGGGGCCGGTCAACTACGACCTGCATGGTGAACCGCCCAATCCAGGGCGGAACGCCGCGCATAGCTATCGGAACGGCCGTGGGTCCTCCGGCGAACAGGGCGAGTTCACCGCCATCTTCGACGGCACCCATGGCTGGTTCTGGCGCAACCGCTCCGGCCGCGATGTCAGCGTCACGCTGCGCACGACGGGCGACTACGCACGCATCATCCGCCCCTGAGGCCGGCCTCCCCGCCGGCCTCGGCCGGCGGGGGGCTGTGGAGTTCGAAGCGCCATGGTGAGCCCACTTGCCAACCAAACCTATCGCCACCTGTTCGCGGCGCAGGTGCTGTCGCTGCTCGGCACGGGTCTGGCCACCGTGGCGCTTGGGCTGCTGGCTTTCGAACTGGCGGGCGCCGATGCCGGTGCGGTGCTCGGCACCGCGCTCGCCATCAAGATGATTGCCTATGTGGGCATCGCGCCTGTCGCTGGCGCCTTCGTCCACCTGGTGCCGCGGCGCAGCCTGCTGGTGGCACTCGACGTGCTGCGTGCCGCCGTCGCGCTGTGCCTGCCCTTCGTCACGGAGATCTGGCAGGTCTATATGCTGATCTTCGTGCTGCAAACCGGGTCGGCCGCCTTCACGCCGACCTTCCAGGCGACGATCCCCGACATCCTCCCCGACGAGGCCGATTACACCAAGGCGCTGTCCCTCTCGCGCCTGGCCTATGACCTTGAGGCGTTGGCGAGCCCGGCGATCGCCGCGGCGCTCCTTGGGCTGGTCGGCTTCCATTGGTTGTTCGCCGGCAATGCGCTGGGCTTCCTCGCCTCGGCCGCCCTGGTGCTGACCGTGGTGCTGCCCTCGCCGAAGCCGCCTGCAACGCAGGAGGGCGCCTGGGGCCGCATCACGCGCGGCAGCCGCATCTACCTCGCCACCCCGCGGCTGCGCGGGCTGCTGGCGCTGAACGTCACGGTCGCCATGGCCGGCGCGATGGTGATCGTGAACACCGTGGTGCTGGTGCGCGCGGGCTTCGGCCTGGGTGCGGCAGAGCTCGGCTGGACGCTGGCGGCCTATGGCGCGGGCTCGATGGTGGCCGCACTCGCTGTGCCGCGGCTGCTCGATGGTGTGATGACAGACCGCACAGCCATGATGGCCGGCGCCGGGCTGCTCGTTGCCGGCTTGCTGCTCGGGCTGCTGGTGCCAAGTTGGTCGATGCTGCTGCCGCTATGGATGTTGCTGGGTCTAGGCAATGGCCTGGTGCTGACGCCCAGCGGGCGCCTGCTGCGGCGCTCGGCCCATGCGGGCGACCGTCCTGCACTGTTTGCTGCGCAGTTCGCGCTCAGCCACGCCTGCTGGCTGGTCGCCTATCCGGTGGCGGGGCGGTTCGGGGCGGCGGCAGGGATGGAGGCCACCTTCCTGGTGCTGGCGGTACTGGGCGCGGTGGGGCTGGCCGCCGCCATGATGCTGTGGCCGAGGGATGATGTGGAGGAGGTCGAGCATGTCCACGACCGGCTTCCGCCTGGCCATGCGCATCTGGGCGATGCGCAGCCGGATCCGAGAGGAGCGTTCCGCCACCGCCATGCCTTCGTGATCGATGAGCTTCACCAGCGCTGGCCCCGCTAAATTCGGACACGATGCGCTGATGAGTCAGAGGCGTTTGGTCAGAAAGGCGAGGATGGTCATGGAACCCTCCGCTTCGTCACCCCGACCGACAGGGTCGCCGCCGCCAGATCGAATGTCGCCGCAGAGATGTTCCGCGCCATCACCCGCGCCGTGTTGTTCGACCACACCGCCGCGTCGAGCTCGATGAAGCGCGTCGACGAGACGAGCGACGCCTGCGCAAGATCCCCCGCCCGCGCCCCATTCACCGTGACGTCGATCAGCGCCGTCGCCCCCGGTGCCAGGCTCGGCAGGTCCCAGGACACCTCCGCCGCGAACTCTCGCTGCCCGGACTGTGGCAGCAGCGGCGTGCCGTTCAGCACGGCCGGCGTGGCTTCTGGCAGCCCATAGAGCCGCAGCGATTGCAGGTCGATCGGCCCGTCGAAGCCTATCACGCCCACCTGCGCATAGGCCACGGACGCGCCCACGCGGATAGTTTGCCGGCGATTGAAGTTGGCATCATCCATGGGCGCGCCGGCGTTCCACCCCTTGGCCGGTCCGTTCCACTGCATGGTGGTGATCGAGGCCAGGACGTCGCCCGCGATGTCCTCGCGGACATTCCCTGCGCCGTCGAACACGCGCACAAACAGCCGCCCGCCCGAGGCGCCGCTCGTCAGCCAATGTGCCAGCGCGAACTCCTTCGCCTGGGAGGTATCGAGCATCCACCCCAGTCCGCGGTTCGCCGCCAGCGTCACGGCCCGATCGGTCGGCGTGAGGTCGGTCAGCCCGTTGAAGCAGAAATCCGCCATGAAGGTCGCGGTGGTGGTGGAGGTCGCGATGGTGATCAGCCCCTCCACGCCGACCTCGGTCGCCGACTGCCGGAACGCTGCGGCCCGGGTGTTCGGTACCCCCGCGAGAAAGCGCTGGAACCGCGATGCCGGCGCGCGGTGCCGGTTGATCACCGCATTGCCGCAGCGATTGGCCGTCGCCGTGTAGTCGATGCCGACCAGGTAGGTGTTGGTCCAGGCGATGTCGTATTCGCAATCCTGCGCCCCGGCGGTGTGGCGGGCGGCCAGCGGCGAGCAGGCCTCCATGCGCATGTTCCGCGCGATGATGGCGCTGCCGGAGGTCTCGTTCAGGAAGGGGATGGCGATGTTGCTGCCGGCCTGGCGGAGCTCGAAGTTCGGCGCGTCAAAGACATGGCGATTGTGGTTGGTATAGGCGCCGGCCTCATTCCCGAACCGCACCCCGAAGCGGTCCATTGCGGCGTTCACCCCCGTCGCCTGCGCGAAGTGCCCGCCGTAGTAGCGGATCGAGGTGTTCCAGGCGGTCGCCGTCGCGCACCAGATGTCGAGGCCGATGCGGTTGTTGACGATGCGGCCCAGCGTGAAGGTGCTGTCCTCCACGCCGCGGCCATCGCCCAGGGTACGCATGCCGATGGTGAAGCCTTCCACCCGGCGCAGCTCGATCTGGCTCGCATCGACGTTGCGCACGGTGATGCCGATATCCGCCTCGGAGGACCAGTCCGATAGCGTCTGCCGGATCACGTTCAGCCCGGTGTAGAGCTTCTCCGCGTTGCGGATGGTGCCGCCATCGCCCAGCACCAGCACGGAGGTGGGCGCTGTGCCAGTGTAGCGGATGGTCCCCTGCATGATCAGGCCACGCGCGCCGCCTGGCAGCGTCACGGTGCCGGAGACGTTCCAGGTGCCAGGCGGGATCATCGCGAATTTCTGGTCCGCGCCGGCGCGATCAAAGGCGGCCTGGATGGCGGTGCGATCATCCGCCACGCCATCGCCCAGCCCGCCGAAGTCATTCGGCAAAACCGCCTCGCGGTCGCGCAGGTACTTCGCGAAGTCGGTCTTGTTGAGGTTGGCGTTGAGGACCAGCAGGTCGTCGATGCGAGCCGGCATGTTATCCACCCTGGTACGAGATGCGGAGCGAAGATGCGGACCTTGCTTTTTTACGCCGGTGGTGCGGCGGCAGAGATTGCCGGCTGCTACGCTTTCTGGGCATGGATCCGCCTCGGAGCTTCGGCGTGGTGGCTGGTGCCTGGCACGCTGTCGCTGATGGCGTTTGCCTTGTTCTTGGCGCAGGTCGACAGCGCCGCCGCTGGGCGCGCCTACGCGGCGTATGGTGGGGTCTACATCGCCGCTTCGCTCGTTTGGCTATGGGCCATGGAGGGCGTGAGGCCCGACCGTTGGGATGCGATCGGCGCCGTCATCTGTCTGGTAGGAGCGGCAGTGATACTGCTCGGTCCTCGCACCGCTTAATCTGCGTCAAGTGGCGGTGGCGGTGACCGGGCCGGCGAAGGCCGAGACGTTGCCTTCGGCCGAGACGCTGCGGAGCCAGTACCAGCGGGCCTGGCCGGTGGTGAGGCCAGTGCGATCCCAGGGCAGCGCCGTGGGCTCGCTGGCCAGCTTGGTCGCGGCGGCCAGGCTGGCGCTGCTGGCCTCGAACACCTGCAGCCGCACGGCATCCGGGGGAAAGCCGCCCGACAGCCGCACGCCGCCGGCAATGCCGGTCGCGGCCAGGCCCGACGCGGCGGCCGGCACCAGTGCCTCGCGCCAGCCCGACACCGCCCCGCTGCGCGCCTGCGCCCGGACCCGGAATGCCGTGGGTTCCGCGGTGGGGATGCCCACGGCGGTGGCGCCGAAGCCGCCCGCATAGCCTTGCCAGACCGCGACGGAGCTGGGTCGGAACTCGATCTCGTAGCCGGCCAGATAGGCCGAGCCCACGGCGGACCAGGACACCGCGATCGCAGCGAAGGTCACCCCGAGTGGTGTCTCCACCAGGATAGACGCTGGCGCGGCGATCACGCCCGGGTTCGGCAGCACCACGGACGGGTTCTGCCCCGTCGCCCGCTCATCCGTCGCCGGGTTCCAGGCCCAGACGGCGGGATCCTCCTCCGCCAGCTGCAGATTGACCCCGCCATCCGGTGCCAGCGCCCATCCCGTCACCCGCGCCGGGAATGGCGTCAGGCGTTCGAGCGCCACGGTCACCCCATCCCAGGGCCGCAGCCGCAGTGCCGAAAGGTTGGCCTGCATCGCCACCTCGCGCTGGCGGCGGTTGCGCTCCAGCTCGATTTTCATCAGGCGCTGGACCGTGGCGGCGGAGGTGGTGAGCGGGAACTCCATGTCGCGATAGATCGCCTCGCCGCCATCCTCGGTGACGTAGTTGCTGGCCAGCAGCGGCGGGGCATCGGTCGGCTGCCAGGCGGCTGCGGGCTCGACATAAACGGCGCGCACCCCGTTGAAGAGATCCCGCCGCGGACGCGAGCCCACGATGGTGACGTCGCCGCGCAGATCGTCGGAGGTGAGGGTCGCCGCCGGCAGCGCGGGCGCGCCCGCGTGGATGTAGAAGCGCCCCCCGCTCACCACCAGCGCGCCGGCCATTGCAGCCACCAGCTTGCGCGTGATGGCGATCTTGCCCTCGCCCAGGGTGACAGCGCCGTTGACGGTGTAGCGGCGCTCGGCGGTGCCATCGCGGCGGCCCATGATCTCGTCGCAGATGTTGGCCGCGGCCATCAGCGCGGGCAGGTCGATATCCGCCCAGGCGGCGCGCCACCCGAAGGGCGAGGTCAGGTACCAAGCCAGGCAGAGCGCGGGATTGTCGGACCAGCCGGTGGCGCCGGTGCGCGGATCGAGGATGGTGTCCGCGCCCTCGACGATGGCCGACAGGCTGGGCGCGCCGGAGGGGAAGGCCTCGGGCCGCAGCTTGAGGCGCACGGCGAGATAGGCGCGCCCCTGGCCACGATGGGCCGCGGTCCACTGGCCGCCAGTGTCTGCCACGAGATTGGCATTGGCGGCCTGGCCGGGATCACCCAGCGCGCGCTCGATCCGCAGCAGGCCAGCGAACTTCGCGTCGGTGGAGGCGGTGCCGTTGAGGAAGACCTCGCCGATGGCGCGGACGCGGTGCGCGGCCAGGACCACGACCACGTGGAGGAAGCCATCGGCGCGTCCCTCGTCATCGGTGGCGGAATGCAGGAACACCACGGGGCCGGAGGTGCGGCAGCGGCCAAAGACGATCTGGTGCTCGGTGATCGGCTGGCGGAAGGACTGGGTGCGTCCGGCGCCGGGTGTGCGGGGATCGAAGCCGGAGCCGGGACCGGTGTCGGTGCCTGGCGTGACGTTGGCGCTGCGGGCGGCGGAGGGCGACTTGGGGCGGAAGACCGCGGCACCCACGCCGGACACCACCAGGGCGGCGCCGGCGGCCGCCACGGCGCCCAGGACGCCGCCGCCAATGACGGCCGAGGCAGCGGCACCTGCCGCGGCAGCGATGAACGGGATGGCGACCGGCATTAGCCAATCCTCCAGGCGGTGGTGCAGGCGGTGATGGGGAGGCGCAGCAGGCCCGAGGGTCCGACGAAGGCGGCGCGGCCGGCGTCGAGCACCACGCCGAGGCGCTCGGGATCGGCCGCGAGCACCACGTCGCCGGCACGGGCGAAAGGCACTGGCACGCGCGGGTAGCCGGCGGTGTCGGCCATCGCGGCGAGGGTCGGGCGGTGCTGCCAGGACGGGCGCTGCCCCGTGCAAGCGACCACCGCCGCCATGGCAAACCGTCCGCAGTTCCAGCGTGTCGCGTCGAAGGGCCGATGCTCCGCGGCGGTGATCAGCGCCGCCAGCCGCTCCGGCCAGCCGGGCAGCCGGTTCACTGGTTCGGTAGCCGGATCTCCGCCTCCTGGAGCGCGGGCACGAACTCGAAGAAGCGATCGCCGGGATACTCGGCCTGCTGGTCGGCATCCGTGTAGCGCCGCACCTCGGCGCGCTCGAGGTCCACCAGCCGGCTCTCGCAGGCCAGTGCCACGGAGGGCTCCGCGCCGTCCGTCACCTCCATCGTGTCCATCAGCCCCGCCCAGAGCGGGAACGGGTCCGCCACAAAGGCGCCCTGCGCATCGAGCAGCGCACCCCACAGCGTGACCGGCCGCAAGCGGTAGCTGCGCTCGGCCAGCGCGATATCCACCACCTCCTGCGGCACGGGCGACAGTGCGAGGGTGAGCCGGACGGCACGCAGCTCCACCGTCTCCTCCACATCCGAGATGGCGCCGATGCTCCCAGCGCCCTCGAACACCTTCCCCGCCCAGTCCAGCGGGCCGAGCCCGGTCCAGACGCGAAAGGGGCCGGTGGCGAAGTCGAGCTCGACCAGCACGACCGGCGTGGCGATGGGCGCGGTGGCCGCGGAGGCGGCCTGGTTGCTGAGGCGTGGGGTGCCGGACATCAGAGGGCTTCCTCGAGGCGGATGGTGACCGCGGCAAAGGGGCCCGGCCGCGTCGGGTTGGCCGCCTCGTCGTCGGAGACCAGCCGCATCGGCACGCTCGGCAGGGAGAGGATCAGCGGCTCGCCGACCACCACCGCGGCGCGCAGCGGTGGCGCGATGGCGATGGTGGCGGTGCCGGCCCCCGAGGCCATGACCGCGCCGGTGGCGATGTAAAGGCGACCGCCGAGGCCGATGTAGTCGCCGGCGCCGACCGCCACGGTGCTCGGCCACCAGCCCTGCGTGACGATCGACAGCGCGCCGCGCGGCGCGCCCGCGGCCAGCGACGGATTGCCAGAGCCGACGACCAGCCCGGTCCCGTCGGTGAAGATGGTCGCGTCCGAGAAGCTGTAGGGCCCAGTCGGAACATCGCCCTGGCTGCGCGGATCGCCGGTGCGGTATTCCCGCCGCCAGTCCCAGATACGCACCGTGTTCGCCGAGCCAGCGAGTGCCGCCAGCAGCCCGTCCATCACCCCAGCCTGCACGCGCCCCAGCGGCTCGAAGCTCGCCTCTGCCACCCAGCGCGCGCCCTCGCGCCGCAGCACCTGGGTGGCGCGGGTGACGGGCGAGACAAAGCGCAGGGTGTTGTGCTGCAGGTAGAAGCTCAGCCGCGACGGACGCAGCGTGGCGGGCCAGGCGTATTCCGTCATGACCGCTATCCCCGCACGATGGAGGTGGCGCTGCCGCCGCGGCGGATGGCGTCGAGCGTCGCCGCACTGGCCTGGCGGACGATCTGCGCCGAAAGCACCCGCAGCCGTGCCTCGACGCCGGCATCGGCGCCGCGGGCGTCGATGGTGATGCTCTGGTTGATCACCGGCCCGCCCGGCGCCATGCCATTGGGCAGCACGGTGCCGCTGCGGTTCGGCACGAACCATTCGGGACCACGCTCGCCCACGATATAGGGTTGGCCGCCTGCGACCGGCCCGCCCTCGGCGCGGAACAGCCCGCCCAGCGCCGAGCCAATCCCCGAGAAGATCGAGCCGAAGTCAAAGCCGGCCAGGCTGGAGGTCACCGCCGTGCCGAGCGGCTCGGTGATGGTGCGGCGGACGACGATGCGGGCGATGTCCTGCAGAATGCCCTGCAGCACCTTGGAGAAGCTCTCGCCCTTGATGATCGCGTCCTCGAAGGCGGAGGAGAAGGTCAGGCCGAGTTCGCGCGCCGTGTTGCTGGTGCGCTCGGTCGCCTGCTGGACGCGCTGCTGGCTGCGCTCCAACTCCTCCAGCGCGGCATTGGCCTCGCGCGAGACCGTCTCGTCGGGGATGGGCTGGCCGATGCGGTCGGCGCGTTCCACCAGCCGGCCGAGGGTTTCGAGGCGGCGGGTGTAGCGTTCCTGGGCGTTCTCGTTGTTCTGGATCAGCCGCTCGCGCTCGCGGATGATGTCGTTAATCTCGCGCTCGGCCTCGCGGTCGGGGCGCGGGATGGCAGCCACGCGGCGGGTGGTGCCCTCGATGCGGCGCAGCGCCTCGTCGCGCTCGCGCAGCGCCAGGGTTTCGAGGCGGGTACGATCGGCGGCGGTGATGCCGCCCGCGGCCTCGGCCTCGCGCAGGCGGCGGACGCGGTCGTCGTATTCGCTGTTGATCCGGAAGCGATCGTCGAGCGCCTTGCGGAGTTCCTCGGCATCGGCGGCCGTGCGGCGCCGGCGAGCCTCGGCGGCCTGGCCAGCTGCGGCCTCCTGCTCGGTGCGCTGGCGCTCGCCGGCGGCCTGCTCGCCGCGGGTGATTTCCTCCGACAGCTCCTGGTACTGCCGGCGCAGCTCCTCCAGCCGGGCGGCGCGATCCACGCCGGCCTGTTGCTGGGCGGTGCCGACCAGCCCGCCGCGGATCGAGCCACGCCGGGGCTGCGAGCGCAGGCTGTCGCGGCCATCGTTCTCCGCCTCGAGGCGGGCGATCTGGGCGCGCAGCGCCTCGGCCTGGGCGCGGCGGTCGGCTTCCTGCTCGGAGGGGAGCAGCAGGCCGGAGCCGCGGCGCACGCCGTCCAGCACGCGCGCGGCGCCGGACAACGCCCGCGCCAGGGCGTTGGACAGGCCGATCGCCTGGTCGAGCCGGGCGAGGAACTGATCGGCGGCGGCGGTGAGCTGCCCAAAGGCGCGGCCGACCGAGAGGGGTGCCCGCTCGAACTCGCCATTGAGCCGCTCGACGGCGCGGAGCAGCGCGGGGAACACCGTGTCGGCGGTGAGCTTGCCCTCGGAGCCGAGTTTTCGGAGTTCGCCGATGGAGACGCCGAGCTCGCGCGCCAACGCCTGCGCCAGGGTCGGCAGACCTTCCAGGATCGAGCGCAGCTCGTCGCCCTGCAGCGTGCCCGAGGCCAGCGCCTGGGCGAGCTGCTGAGTGGAGGAGGCGATCTCCTGCTGGCTGGCGCCAGACGCGATGGCGATGCGCTGCAGGCCGCCGACCAGCGTGGCGACCTGGTCCGAGGTGGCGCCGATTTCGCGCGCCGCGATCGAGAAGCGGGCGAAGGCGTCCACGCTCTCGCGCACGGCGACGCCGGTCTGCAGGCTGTCGCGATACAGCCGGTCGTAGATCTCGCCGGCACGCTCGACGGAGCCCAGCGCCGTGTTGAGCCGGCCCATGGATTGGGTGAGCGCGTCGCCGGCGACGACCACGGCGCGCAGCCCAGCGGCGAGGCCGGCGATCTGAACGCCGCGGACGGCGATGTCGAGCAGGTCCAACGCGCGGGAGGCGCGATCGGCGCCGCCCTGGATGCGCTCCAGGCTGCGCTGGCCGGTCTCGCCGACCTCGCGCAGCTCCTGCTTGACCCGGCCGGCATCGTCCAGCGATAGCCGGACCGAGACGCGGCGCGTGCTATCCGCCATGCGTCACGCCTCCTGCATCGGTGTGGTGGTCAGGGTCCGGGGGGATCAGTGCGCCGTGCGGCGCTGCCGGCGGCCAAGCCCATGCGCATGGCCAGCAGCAGTTCGGCCGCGGCCCAGCCGGTGGCGCCCATCTCGCGGGCGGTGGCGAGGGCGGCCGGCATGTCGAGGTCGAGGCCCGTCATCGTCGCCGTGGCGCAGGTGGTGCCGGCGGCCCAAGCTGCGGCGCCCTCGACACTGGCCGGGGCCTGGGCGGCGTAGGGGCAGGCGAGGCCGCAGTCGCGGTCGAGGGCCGCGCAGCCGCGGCAGTAGTCAGGGCCCTGGCCGAAGTGCCATTCGGCCCGAGCCCTTAGTCGTTTCCCTCCAGCGCCACGGCGGCGACCGGGCCAGTGGCGCGGTCCCAGAAGGCGGCGGCGATCTCGTCCATGTCCATCAGGCGCTCGACCGCCTCGGGCGAGAGCGGCAGCGGCTTGCCGGCGGCGTCGCCGACGCCCTCCCAGGCGGTGACGGCGTGGCGGGCGAGCGCCTTGACCAGGAAGGCGAAGGCCAGGCCGCGGGCCATGTCGGGGTCGAGGTCCTCGGAGGCGGCTCGCAGCGCGCCGAGGCGGCGGGAGGAGCTGGCCTGGGCGGCGGCCATCACAGCGGTGGTGACGGGGCGGATCTCCACGCGGACGCCGCGCGGCAGGTCGAGCCAGTACGGCTCGACCGGGAGGTCGAGGGTGAGCATTTCGCAATCCCTTGTGATTGGTTACCTACGAACGATTGGCCAGCTGCTGCTGGCCGCCCCGAAGAGTGCGTCGGCTTGACGCGCTGACTATGCTGCACGAACGGCCGGCCCGAATCGGCTCTGGGCCGGCGTTACACACCGCGCCGAATACTTAACCGTAGCGAAGGATGTTTTGATGGCTGACTGGATCTACGTCGATAACTCGAACGTCTTCATCGAGGGACAAAGGGTCAGCGCACTCGCCAAGGGCATGGCGCTGAACATCTATGACGCATTTGACAACCGAATTCTCGATACGAGCTATCGGATGAGCTTTGGGAAGCTCTACCAGTTTGTGGCTGGCACTGACCCCAAGGGCACGGCCCGCGCCATGCTGTTTGGATCTCGTCCCCCGGAGAATGACGCGGTTTGGAACCTTGCAAAGCGCGCTGGTTTTGAGGTCGTTACTCATGACCGCAACTTCGCCAATAAGGAAAAGAAGATCGACACTGGGATCGTGGCGGCGCTAACGCGTGATGCCTACAAGAGCGCGCAGCCTGGAGACGTGTTTACCATCGTGTCAGGGGACAGTGACTACGTTCCCGCAGTGGAAAATCTCGTATCCGACGGTTTCCAAGTCGATGTCGTCTTCTGGGACCATGCCTCGCGGGAGCTGAAGGCCGCATGCTCAAACTTCATATCGCTCAATCAGCACTTGGACGCTTTGCGCCCTTGATGGGGCACATCAAGAGCTTCGGCGGCAGCATCACGCATACTCCGTCCCCGCCTGCTGGTTCCGCAGCACCGCCGTCATCATGCGCGTCGCCGTCGCGTTGAAGGCGGCGCGGAAATCGAAGCTGGCCTCCACACCGGCCGGACCTTCGATCGGGGTCTTGGCCAGCGCGAGATAGACCTCGTGCAGCGTGATGGTCAGGCTGCGGTTCGCGTCGATCGTGAAGGCCATGGCAAACTCCGCCGAGGTGCCGGCCTGTGCCTGGGCGAGCAGCGTGGTGTTCTCGAAGCGCACGGTGATCTGGCCGGTGCAGCGCGCAATGCCAGGGTCCACGCCCTCGACGCGGCGATCGGCGCGGATGGTGCGCACCGCCTCCATGCCGTTGGCATAGGTGAGCCGCGCGCCGGTGACCTGCGCCAGCGCGGCGCCGCTGCGGGTGATGGACCCCTGCGCCTTATTGAAGGCGGTGTAGGCCGCGCTGGTCGGCGTGCCGCCTGAGGTCGCACCCGTGCGCACCGAACCCTGGCCAAGCAGCCCGAAGGTGGCGGTGGCCGCGCCGGTCGGCGTGAAGTCCAGTTCCAGCGTGTCGGCGCGCACGCCAGTGCAGACATCGAAGGACGGCACGTCCGGATAGCCGACCTCCATCGCGTTGCTGGGCAGCGAGGCCGCGCCGGAGCCGAACGTGTGGATGAAGTTGGTGGTGCCGGTGGTGGTCGGCGCACCAAGCAGCAGCCGCAACCAGTGGCCGATGTTGATCAGATCGACGGGCACCACTGCCTGGCCGGCGACCGTCACGGTGTCGAGGAAGGGCGCCGCCGGATCCCGGTTGCTGCCCACACCGATCACGTCGGCATCCAGCAGCGGTTGCTCTGCGCCCAGGTCACATGACAGGAACGGCACGCGCCGCCAGTTGCCGCCCGGGGCGGTGCCGTAGGTAACCTCGGGGATCATGAGCAGGCGCGAGTTCGCGCCGATGGCACGGGGCATCGGAAGCTCCTGTCAGGCCAGCGGCGAGCCGGCGACGGTGAAGGACAGCGTGACGGGCACGGAGGCGACGCGGGCCGCGGCGGCGCCCTCGGTCTCGGCGTCGTCGAAGGAGGGCGCGCCGGGCTGCGCCCACTCGACCGCCCCGCCGAGGGTGCGATCGCCGGCGATCGCCGCGGCGATGTCGACCAGCAGCGCGTCGAGCAGCGCACCCGTGGCCGCGACAACCTCGACCTCGGCGCGGTGCTCGACCGCCCAGGCGAGCGGTGACAGGATCGGGGTCTCCTCCACCGTCTCGCCGTCGCGGACCACCACGAGCCCGCCGGCGGGCATGCGCTGTGGGACGGTCTCGTTCCGCAACACCTTCGGAGCCGGGTTCCGCGCGGCCAGGGTGGCGCCCAGGCGCGCGGACAGAGCGGCGAGGGCCGTCTCGCGAACGCTCACGCGGGCCTCCCGGCTTCGGCTTCCCAGGCCGCCACGAAGCGCCGCGGCAGGCGCCGGAGGGCGCGCAGGGAGGCCCCGCGCACGTCGAGCCGCTTGGCGAGCTTCACCTGCGGCAGCAGCAGGAACATCGGCACCATCCCCTGTTCGAGCAGCCCCCGTGCCCAGGCCTCGCGGCCCTTGCGGTTGGCCGTGCCGACCTCGGCCACGCCGCCAGCGATGAGCCGTGTGCGCCGCCGTCGGCCCGTTCCCGCGCCCTGGCGCAGCGGCAGGCACCAGACGAAGCCGCGGCCCGAGCGGAAGGGTCGGAGGAAGCCCTGGCCGGAGGCGACCATCTGGGCAGGCGTGACGCGCAGGCCCTTGTCGCCGCGCCCGCGCCAGCCGCGGGCGGCGTTGAAGCCGGTGGCGATCGCGAGGAACCGCCCGCCGCCCTTCGGCCGGATCAGCGCGCCGCGCTCGAAGGCATCGATCACCAACGGCGTCTTGCTCCAGACGAGGCCGGCAGCGCGCATCGACACGCCGGTGCGCGGGAAGACCTGGGAGCGCCAGGCATTGGCGATGCCGCGGGCTTTCCCGCCCAGGGATCCGGTGACCTGCTGGCGCAGTTCCCCCTTAAGCGCGTCGGTCTCGGCGCGCACGGCGCGAGAGGCAGCACGCTCACCGGCGCGGACCTCCTCCGCGAGCGCCTTGCGGAGATCCCCGACGACAGCGGAGAGGCGCATGCTACCGCCGGCAGAGTACGCGCCAGGCGACCCCGGCAGCGTCTCGCTCGGCGCTGTCCACCGTCAGTATGTCCGTGCCGATGGTGAAGGTGTCGTCCGCCTCGATCGCTGGCAGCAGGCCGATGGCGACGGTCAGCACGTCGGTCGCGCGCAGCAGTGGCGTGTCGAAGGCGTCCACCACGCGATCGGGGCTCGACCGAAGCACGCGCAGTGACATGGGCACACCGGTGCCCGCGACGCGGTAAGTGGCCTCGACGCCAAGGTTCGGATCGGCCGCGAGCACCGCCAGTGCATCGTCGAACACAGCCATTGCGGTTCAGCCCAGCCCGAGCCAGGAGGCGAGCTTCGCGCCGACCGCGGCGCCGACGATGCCGCCGGCTGCGGCCGCACCCGTCGCGGGGATCGCTGGTGATGTGCCCGGCAGCCCGCCGGCCCCGAGCGACAGCCGCGCGGTGAGGCCAGCCATCGCCTTAACCAGCTCGGTCACCGTGCGCGTCAGCTCGCGCATGTCCTTATCGCCCTCGGCGAGCCGCCGCTCGATCTCGGTGAGGCGGGTGACGATCGTGCCGAGTTCGCGGTCGTGGTCCGTCATCGGGTGACCTCCCGCTGCCGCTGCAGCCGCTGGTGGATTGTCCAGGCCGCGACGCCGATCACCGCGGCGGCGACGCCCCAGGGGCCGAGCGCGCGCAACACGGCCGCCAAGCCCTCGGCGTGGGGAGCAAGCGTGGTCACCGCATCGACCACCGCCGCCGCCGTGACGCCCGCGACCACCGAGCCCGCGGCGGCGCGCACGGTGCCACTGTGGGCAAGGCCCGGCTGGACCAGCCCCGCCATGCGTAATCCCTCCGCGATCGTCTCCGGCGCGTAGGGCATGCCGCCGAGCTCGTGCCGGATGATCGCCTCGACCAGCCCGCGCATCGTCGCCGCGTCGTGCAGGTCGATCGGGTCGTCGAGCGCGACGCCGAGCCGCGCGGCGACCGCCGCCTGGTAGGCGCGGGTGTCGTTCTCGCTGCTCGGCGCCCAGCGCGCGACGATGCTGCGCACCGTGCGCAGCCCATGCCGGTCCTGGTAGCTCTGCAGCAGCAGGGCCAGGGCGCGGATGCCGTGCTGGTGCGAGCGGAAGCGGCAGAAGCGCCCATCCGAGGGTGGGTCCTCGAGGCCGAGCCACTTGTTCGTAGCGAGGTGCTCGATGTTGCCGGGGTTGCGATTGCGGTAGCCCCGGCTGGTCTTCGGATCGCCGCTCATGTGCCGGACGCCGAGACGCGGGCCAGCATGACGCGGACCGTGGCATCGGCCGCCAGCGCCGCGACGGTGCAGAGGCCGACCTGGAAGTTGCCGGTGGCGGTGGTGGTGATGCGGCGGTTGGTGTTGTCCCAGAACACCCGCGCGCCGGCGGAGATGGCGAGCGAGGGCTCCTTGGTGAGCTCGAACTCGCCGCGGGTCTCGCACTCGACGCTGGCGTTCTGGGCGGCGTCGGACGCCGCCACCCCGAAGAAGGCGCCGACCAGCATGCCCTGGCCGGAGAGGATGCCTCCGGCGTAGGGCACCACCATCGGGATGGAGCGCGCGTCGGGACGGATGCAGTTGCGCATGGAGAGGTCTCCTGAAACGCCGAAGGCGTCCCGAAGGACGCCCTCGACGAAGCTGCTGTGGTGGTGGGGAGGATCAGGTCCCCGGGTTGAACCAGGCGCCGCGCCAGTCGATGGCGCCGACGCCGAAATCGAAGATCACGCTGACCTCGACGCCGTCCGCGCCCTGCACCGGGCCGGTGGTGACCTGCGGTCCCTCGGCGCCGTTAAGGTAGCCGTAGACATAGACGGGTGCGGCGACCGGGTCGGAGAACAGGTACCAGCGGTTCGCCTGGATCAGCGGCTCGATCACCGGCTGCACGAAGCCGGCGAAGACGTTCGCCTTGCCGATCTCGCTCGCCTGCACGACCACCGTCGCCTGGCGGGCGGCGAGCTCGAGGTTCGGCCCGACCAGCAGGCGCATGGTCTGGCCCATGGAGATCGGCAGGCCGTCCAGCGTGCGCTGCTTCATGATGGCGGTGCGGCCGGCGCCGATGGTCGAGGTGTCGAGCACCGTGCCGGTGCTGGCCTTGTTCGCGCGCGCCGCGCCAGTGGCGAAGACCGGGGCGCTGCCGGTGGCGAGGGTCGGGCCGTCGCCATTGGCGCTGTTCAGCAGGTTGTAGGCCGTGGCGTTCTCGAACTCGGCGACGCGACGACCGATGGAGGCGGCGAAGTCGGTGAAGGCGCCGAGGTCGTCGTTGACCAGCATCGGCCGCGTGACGCGGATGCGCCGCGCGAAGGTCTGCAGCAGCACGATCTCCTGGCTCTCGGACATGGTGCCGACCTGGATCTCGCCGTTCTCGGCGAGGGGGAGCAGGGTCGGGAAGTCGCCGATGCGCAGGTGGCGGTGCGGCTTGAAGTCGCGGAAGTCCCGCCGGAGGAAGATCTGGCGATAGGTCGGCTGCGCCGGCTGGTAGGCGGCGAGCAGCATCTTGTTGGCCGCGGCCGAGAGCAGCGCCGGGAAGTCCGAGCTGGTGTGGAAGGCGCGCTCGGCGAGGAGCGTCGGGTTGCGCGGCACGCTCCGCACGCCGCGGGCGCGGAGCAGCTCGCCGATCATGTCGGAGGGGCGCCAGCCCATGAACTCGGCGTGGCGGCCGGAGCCCTGCGGCTGGTAGCCGGGCATGGAGCGCGCGGCGAGCGCCTCGGCCATGGCGTCGAGGATCTGCGCAGGGTCGTCGTGGCCGGGGCCCGTCTCGGGGCGGGCCGGGAGCGTCGGGCGGCTCGTCTGCGTCTGGGTGAAGGCGTCCCACAGGCGGCTGCGCAGCACCTCGGGGCTGACGCGCTCGCGGATGGCGGCATGGCGCAGCGCGTCGAGGGTGTCCGCGGCGAGCAGGCCGCGGGCGGCGGCGAGGACCGGCTCGTAGCTGGCAATGCGCTCGGTGGCGGCGCGCTCGGCCTCGGCGCGGACGGCCTCGAGGTCGATCGTCGGCACGGCCGGTGCGGGCGCGGCGCGGGTCGGCTCGGGCGCCGGGGAGCTGGGCGTGGTGGTCACGGTGGTCTCCTGGAGCGGGGCGGTGGACGGCGACGCGGCAGGCGGCGCCGACGGGGCAGCAGCCGGCTCGGCCGGCGTCGTCTCGGGCATGGGTGGGTCCTCGTCAGGCAGGGCGGGTTCGATCGCGACGGCGGGCGCACCCTGCGGCGCCTCGCCACGCACACTGGCGTCCCGGTCCACCGGAACGGGCACGACAGAGATCTCGAAGGGCTCCCAATCCACCGCGCGGTGGACGGTCTCGCCAGTCGCGACGTCGGGCCGCGGCTCGTAGCGGTGCACGCGATAGCCGACGCTCACCGCGCGGAGAGTGCCGTCGGCGATGCGCTGCCAGACGGGCTCGACATCGGCCGCGGCGGAGAACTGCAGCGTGGCGTAGCCGCGGCCGCGCTCGAGGCGGGCGGCCGTGACGCGGCCAAGGACGTCACGCGCATCGCCGCGGCGGTGGGTGTTCAGCACGGGGGCCTGGCCCGAGCGCAGCGCGTCCATGCGCACCGCGTTCGGCGACATCTCCAGCTCCTCGGTGATCAGGCCGAGGGCCGGGACGAAGTTGCGGGCCCGGGCGCCGGTGCTCCACACCACCTCGACGGTGCGCGCGGCGCGATCGACGGTGGCAGGCGCGGTGATGGCGCGCTGCGCCACGAGCGGAACGTCCGCCGCGGTGGGCGCAGCTGCCGGCTCCGGTGCGGCATCGCTGCCGCCCGGCTCAGTGGTGTCGATCATGTGGATATCCCTGGGGAAAAGGCCGGGATGATCTGTGGATAGGGCGCGCTCAGCCCTCGCCCGACGCAGGTTCAGTCGGCACGCGCGGTGGCGCGGCCGCGCCGGTGGCGGCGATCTCCACCGCGGCCATCTGCGCGGCGTCCTGTGCTGCGCCGGACTTCGCGACCCGGCGCGGGTCGGTGTCGAGCGCGAGGCCGGCCTCGTCGAGCAGGGCGTTGGCCTCGCGGATCATCTCCACAGCGGCCCGAAAATCGTAGCCGAAGGCGCCGGCCGCCTCGGGCTGCGGCACGAAGCCGGCCCTGACCTGGGCGATCAGGGCGGTGGTGTCCTTGAGCGGGTCGATCATCTCGTGCGCCGGCGGCACGTGGCTGACGCCGTCCGGCATCTCCGCACCCCAGAGCCCGAGCAGCGCGCCCTGCGCGTGGAAGCGCTCGGCGATGGGTCGCACCAGCATCGGGATGAGCATCCCGTACTGCACCTGCTCGCAGAGGCGGCGGAACTCGATCTTGCCGGCGCGCAAGCTGGAGTAGTTCGCCTGGGTGAGATCGCCTGAGACCTGGTCGTAAGTGAGGCCGGCGCCGACCGCGGCGGCCTCGAGCGCACGGCGGGCGAAGGCGGCATGTGAGCCGCCGCCGGAGGGGTTAACCACCTCGACGCTGCCCATGCCGCGGCGATAGAGGATCATCCCCGGCTCGAAGCTCTCCACCGTCCGGCCTTGGGCGTCGCGGAGCAGGCCGGCGGCGGCGCCGGTCAGCGCCTCGTCGCCTTCCTCGGTGACCACGGCGGCGAGGCAGGCTTCGATCTTGGCCTTCATCAGCAGCGCCGCCTCGTAGTCGCCGAGGTCACGCAGGCGCAGCAGCACCGGGGCCAGCCAGGAGACATCGCGCAGCTGGCCGGGGCGGCGCTTGCGGTAGACGTGCAGCACGTCACCAGCGGGGATGCGCTCGCTGCTGAGCAAGGTCGCGCCCGGCAGGATCCAGGCGGCGCCGGGGTGGACGCGGTGGAGCCAATAGCCAATCGGCTCCCCGGCCTCGCCAAGCGCGATGCCCTGGATGGTTGGCGCGCCCTCGACCATGCCGTTCCGCGCCGTGTCGAGGTGGTCGCTCTCCAGCACCTGCAGGCGTAGGCCGATCGGGTTGGTGAGCGATGGCGACACCATCAGGAAGCGCACGAAGCACTCGCCGCTCTCGACCACAGCCCGCATCACCAGCGCCTGCAGGCCGTAGAGGTCGAGCCGCCCCTCCGCGTCGCAGGCGGTGCTCTCCGCCCAGCGCTGCCAGGCGCGGCCGTGCGCGTCGTCCGGCCAGCGCGTGGTGATGCCCGCGCCGACCGCATTGCCAGTCCAGAGATCAACGATGCGACTGGCGTAGGGATCATTGCGCACGGCATCGCGCGCGCGGCGCGCCACCGTTGCTGCCGCCATGCCGACCTCGGCATTGGCGCTGCCGCCCGAGGGCGCCCAGGCGGAGGCGCGGTGGTCCTGCGCCGCGGCATAGCCGCGCAGCACCTGCCATGCATCGCGGAGGCGTCGGATCACCCGGTTCTCTCCCGCGAGAAGCTGGCGAGTGTCACGGAAGGACGGCGCGTTGCGCTCATCTCCGCACCGCGCAGCACGGCCAGCGCGCGGCCGAGCTCATCGAGGCTGCGATACTCCACCGTCCGCCCGTCGAAGCTCACGCGCGTCGTGCCGCCCGTGTAGGCGGCCGCCAGCGCCGCGGCGCGGCTCCCCTGCGGCTGCGCCAGCGCCCACGCGAGAACAGTCGGATCCATCACGCGGCCCTGAGCGTCGGCAGCGGCGTCGCCGCGTTGACGAGATAGGACAGCCCGGTGGGCGGGTTCGGCATGATCGGCACGCCGGCCTGGTGCGTCAGCGCCGCGAAGAAGCCGTTCTCGCTGCCGGTCGTGCCGCCGCCGGCGCCGCCATCCGCCGCGGCCGAGCCGAGCAGCAGCGTGTTCCCGCCGCTGAATGCCTGCGTGCTGGTACCGCGTACCGAGGGAGCCCCGGAGAAGCACAGCAGCAGCCACCAGATGCCGGCCGAGATCCAGCGCGGCTGCGCGAAGGGGCAGAGTGCATTGCCAGTGGCGGCGGTGTCGGCGTCCACCACCGGCTCTTCGATCACCGCTCCCGGCCGGCCGGCACCATTGTCCGCCGCGAGCGCCATACGCAGGAGTCCGGCCGCGCCCGTCGTCACACTGACAGCCATGCCCGAGAACAGCCCGGGACGCGCCAGCACATAGGGGACGCAGTACAGCCGGTTCGCCGTCATCGCGACCGCGCCGCCGACGGCGCGCGCATGCTGCGAGGCGTAGAAGCGCCCCGAGACGTAGGGCAGCATCGCCGGCGCCGGCGGCAGGTAGTGCTGGAAGAGCGCGGTCATGCGAGGGGCCGGATGCCGAGGGTGAGAAGGCGCTCCGCCACCTGGTTCACCGGCGCAGCGGCGAGGCCGGAGCGCATCCGCAGCCAGCGCCAGCCGAGCAGAAGGGTGGGCGGCAGGGTGAGTGCCCGGCCGGCGGCGGCGGCCAGCACCACCTCATTGCCGAGATGGTCGTAGAGATCCGCCCAGGCTGCAGGCTCGCCCTCGTCGAGCGAGCCCTGCAGGGTGAGCGGCGCGTCGGTCCAGGCGGCCGGCAGCAGCAGCAGGCAGACGCTGTAGCCGACGCTGGCGACGGGGCCGCTCAGCGCCTGGCCGGCGGTGATACTGGTGCGCACGGGCACGATCGCGGTCATCAGGGTCTCCAGGATCAGCGCAACCAGCCGCTGCGCGGCGCGAGCCAGCCGCGCGGGCGGTGGGTGTCGGGTGCGGCCTGCGACGGCGACGGGGGAGCGACATTCCCGCCGGTGGGAAGTTCGGCTGCTGGAAGCGACAGCGCATCGGCCATGCGCGCCCAGCGCCCGTCGCCCCAGCCATCCATGCCAAGCGCCGCCGCGGCCGCGCGGGCATAGACCCGGCAGTCCAGCGCCTCGTTCCGCTCGCGCGTCTTCACCCACTCAAGCCGGCGGAAGCCGTTCCGCCCAGCACGGGCCACCAGCTGCTCCGCCGTGATCTGGCGGCAGAACTCCTCCCCCGCCGCATGCCCCGGCAGGTGCACGTAGCCCGGCGGGAAGGGATCGCCGCTCTCCTCCGTGGGCCGGTCGAGCTTCAGCCAGCCATAGGTCTCGGCCTTCAGGAAGGACGAGCCCACCGGCCAGACCTTGAGCCCACCGAGCTTCCGGCCGTTCCGCCGGACCTCCGTCGCAGCCGGCTGGCCGATCGCGGCCCGCAGCCCGTCCTGACCCTTCACGGCGATCGCGCGGCCGGCACCCGCGCGCCGGACAAACGCATACACCTCCGCCGTGGTCATGCCGTCGCCGCTGTCGATCGCCGCCATTGCCACCGGCAGCCGATGCCCGCTGGCATGCCCCCAGGTCTCGCCCAGCAGCAGCCGCAGATCCTCCCACACCCCCGCCTCGAACGGATTGCCCGCCAGCACGCGGTGCTCGATCAGCCAGGACTGCCGATCTTGGCCCCAGGCCCATAGGCTCGCCTCGAGGCGATCACGCTGAACATCCACGCCGGCCGTGAGCAGCAGCCCGCCCATCGGCACGGTGCCGACCGGCCACTGCTCGCGGCGGTCGTAGAGGCGCTGCCAGTCCGGTGCCTCGCCCGCCTCCTGCCAAGTCTCCCCGAGTACGGTGTTGCGAAAGGTCTTGATCGCGCGGTCGTCGCCCTGCGCGGCAAGCCAGAGCCGCGCGATCTCCGACCAGGGCATCCAGCCGGGCGGCGAGTAGAGCGCCGAGATGTGGAAGCCGATCGCGTGCGGGTCCGTGGCCGTGGCGGTTGCACGCCATTCGCCCGCGGCCAGCATCGCCGCCTTGTGCTGCTCGCCGATCGCGCGGTCGCAATCCTCGCACAGATACCGCGCCGTCTCCGGCTGGCCCTCGTCCCAGACCAGCCGCTCGAAGCGGAGATGCTGGCGATGGCCGCAGTGCGGGCAGGGCATGAAGTACCGCCGCTGGTCGGAGGCCAGATACTCCCGCTCGATCCGCGACAGGCCGGCGATGGTCGGCGTGCTGACGAGCAGCATCTTGCGGCGCCAGCCGAAGGTGCGGGCGCGGGCCTCGGCCAGTGCGATCGGATCACCCTCGCCCTCGACGTCGCCGGGATAGGCGTCGATCTCGTCGAGGAACAGGAAGCGCGCCGACATCGAGCGCAGGCCGACCGCGCTGTTGGCCCCGGTCATCACCAGCTGCCCGCCGGGGAACTCCTTCGAGAGCTGGCGATTGCCGCTGTCGCGGGAGCGCGCCGGCGCGACCCGCTCGCGGATCGCCGGTGTCTCCTCCACCAGTGGATCGATGCGCTGGTCGGAGAAGCGCTTGGCCAGCTCCGTCGTGGGCTGCACCGCGAGCATCGGCCCTGGTGCGTGGTGGATGACGTAGCCGATCCAGTTATTGCCGCACTCGGTGCCGCCGACCTGGGCACCCTTCATGAAAACGACGCGCCGCGCCGGATGGGCCGGCGACAGCGCGTCCATCACCTCCTTCAGGTAGGGCGTGCGGACCGTACGCCACGGCCCCGGCTCGGCAGAGCCCCGCGAGCCGAGCACGCGATGCTTGTCCGCCCACTCCGAGACCAGCAGCGCCGGCTCGGGCGCCATGCCGTCGCGCCAAGCCTGCAGGATCTCCGCGTCGCCGTCGAAGCGACCGAGCTCGTCGAGCAGGTGTTCCCCGATCATCAGCCGACGCTCACGCGCACATCGTGCCGCCCGGCCAGATGCTCTCGCAGGCGCGTGTCCATCATGGTCTGCAGCCGATGCGCGTCGACGCCGAGCTCGGCTGCCATCTCGGCAGCCACGCGGGCGGGCCAAGCGAGGATGGCGTCGCGTTCCTCCTTAGCGAGGCGGTGCACCAGCAGCAGCGCGCGGGCTTTGTCGACCAGCTTGCCCTTGCGCTCGTCGAGCCGCAGCCGGCGCTCCTGCGCCTTCAGCACCTCGTTCGCCGTGCGCGCATCGTGAAAGGTGTTCTGCGCGGCGCGCGGCAGCGGATCAGTCGGTGCGGGCGGCGCCGCGACAGGCGGTGGCGCCGCGGGCCGCGGTGTGGCCGGTGGAGCAGGCACCAGCGTCGCGGTCTTCCGGATGGGATCGCTGCTGTTGGCGAGCCGCGCCCGGACCTTCTCGATGTCCCAGGCGCCATCGGCTTCGGGCGCGATGCGGCCGGCACGCTGCGCCTTCTGCAGCGCCGTGTGGGAGACGCCGAGACGGCGCGCCACCTCGCGCTGCGAGGCCACGCGGCCCGGCTGCGCGGTGGCGATCATGATGTGATCGAGACCCCTCGAAGAAAGCAATCGCCGTCGCGCCGATGGCGCTTGGCTCAGCCCCCGCCGCAGCGCGAATGGTCCGTCACGAGCAGGGGCTGCCCTGCATCACGACGGAGACGAACATGACCGACCGCGAAGCCCGCGCCGCCCGCAACCAGCAGAAGAGCCTCGAAGCCTTCCTGCAGCAGAAGGCCCGCTTCGACGCGATGGTCGCGGAGCTTCGGGAGATGAGCGCGGACCACTTCGGCGCGGATCCCGAGGACGTCCTCTGGGGCAAGGCCGCGACGCTCGAACACTGGAACAGCCGGCTCGCGAGCGTGACGGACTGCTACTTCAAGCGCGGCGAATTCGCCGAGTAGTGCGCGGCACACCCCGCCGCGGCCCCGACCGGCGCGCGCCGGCGGGGCTCCGGGCAGTAGGGGCCGATGGTCGGCACCCGACACCGGAGACCACCACGATGACGAAGCTTTCCGACACCCAGCGCGTGATCCTCAGCGCCGCCGCGCAGCACGAGATGGGCCTCGCCCGCGCGCCGAAGACCCTGCCGGCCGCCGCCCGCAACGCGGTATTCCGCAGCCTGATCAAGAACAACCTGCTGACCGAGATCAACGCCCCGCGGGAGCATGTCGGGCTGGGCTGGCGGCAGGACGAGGACGGCACCTGGATCGTGGCGCGCATCACCGACGACGGGCTGCGGGCCATCGGCATCGACCCGAACACGGACGACGCGCGCGAGGAGGACGAGCAGAGCGCCGAGGCCATCGCGCGCCGCAACGCCGAGCGCCGCGCCGCCGCGGAGGCCGCTGCACCGGTGGCCGACACGGCGCCCACGGGCGGGGAGGACGCGACGGAGCGGGATGGCCCCGCGGAGGACGCCGAACCCGCCCAGGGCGCGACCACGCCCGCCCCGCGCGCAAGCCTGCGCTACGCCGCCGCGGCGGTCCTGGCCGCCTGGGACGCCAGCCCGGCGCAGGACGCGACCGACAACCCGATCAGCCGCGCCATCGAGACCCTCCGCGCCGCCCTGGCCGGCAAGCCGCCCCGCGCCGCGCGCGAGCCCGGCGCGCCGCGCAAGCCGCGCGAGGGGACGAAGCAGGAGACGGTCCTGGCGATGCTCCGCCGCGAGGAGGGCGCGACCATCGCGCACATCTGCGAGGCGACCGGCTGGCAGCAGCACACGGTTCGCGGGTTCTTCGCGGGCCTCAAGAAGCGCCAGGGGATCGAGGTGCAGGTGCTGGAGCGGGTGCGCCAGGTCGGCCCGAACAAGGAGGGCGCGAAGGGGTCCTACACGGTCTACCACCTGCCGGCCTGAGGCGCGCCGCACCGATCACGCCGCCGCCTGCATGCCGCGGGCGGCGGCGATGTCGTCGAAGACCCGCTCCTCCCCCGCCAGCACGGCCGCACGGCCCGTGAAGGCCTGCCACCGGCGCACCGCGACATCGACATAGCGGCGGTCGAGCTCCATCGCGTAGCAGATGCGACTAATGGTCTCCGCGGCGATGATGGTGCTGCCGCTGCCGCAGAACGGCTCGTAGACGACTTCGCCCGGAGCGCTGTTGTTCAGCATAGGCCGCCGCATGCACTCCACTGGCTTCTGTGTGCCGTGCACCGTCGCCGCGTCCTCGTCGCCTCCCGCGCTGATCGGCCAGAGCGTTGCCTGGTCGCGCGCGCCTTGCCAGTGGCCGGTCGCACCCTTGCGCACTGCATAGAGGCAGGGCTCGTGCTGCCAGTGGTAGTCGCCTCGCCCGAGCACGAAGCGCGACTTCGCCCAGACGATCTGGCTCCGCACCGCGAAGCCCGCCGCCTCGAGGCTCTCGATCACCGTGCGCGCGTGCACGCCCGCGTGCCAGACATAGGCGACGTCGCCTGGGAACAGCGCCCAGGCGTCGCGCCAGTCGGCGCGGTCGTCGTTCGCCACCTTGCCTGTGCGCATCGTGGCCGAGACGCCCGCCTCATTCCGCCACTCGGGATCGTAGTTCACACCGTAGGGCGGGTCCGTGATCATCAGGTGTGGCCGCGCGCCGTCGAGCAGCCGCGCGACGTCCGCAGCGGAGGTGGCGTCGCCACAGAGCAGCCGGTGCGGGCCGAGCAGCCACAGATCGCCAGGCTGCGTGATGGGAGCCTCGGGCGGCTCTGGCGCCGGAGCGTCGGGATCCCCGCCAGGTGCGGCCGGGGCGTCTGACGCCGCCTCGTCCAGCAGCCGGTCGAGCGTCGCCCCGTCGAAGCCGATCAGCCCGAGGTCGAACTCGTCGGTGCGCAGCGCGCGCAGCTCGGCGGCGAGCAGTCCCTCGTCCCAGGTGGAGTTGAGCGCCAGCTGGTTGTCCGCCAGCCGGAACGCCCGCGCCTGCGCCTCGGTCAGGTGCCCGAGCCGGATCGCCGGCACCTCATCGAGGCCGAGCGCCTTGGCGGCGAGCACGCGGCCATGGCCGGCGATCAGCACGCCGGCGTCATCCACCAGCACCGGCACGTTGAAGCCGAACTCCCCGATCGAGGCGGCGAGCTGCGCCACCTGCTCGGTGGGATGGAGCCGGGCGTTCGCGGCGTAGGGCGCGAGCGCCGCCACAGGCATCATCTCGACGCGGAGATCAGGCAGCATCGGCCGGCGCCTTACCGCCCTGCTCGGGCGTTGCCTGAGGGCTCGTGCGCGCCGCGGCGACCGTGTCGTGGTCTCGTCCGTCCTCGGCCAGCGTCACCGGCAGGTCTGGGTGCAGCATCCGCCAGCGGGCGATCGCCAGGTCGACATAGGCCGGCGCGAGCTCAATGGCGCGGACGCGCCGACCCGTGCGCTGGCCGGCGAGGATGGTCGTGCCCGAGCCGCCGAAGGGCTCGAACACGACGTCGCCCTCGTCCGTGTAGGCGCGCATCAGGAACTCCGGAAGCGCGACGGGGAACACCGCCGGGTGCTCGGTCTCGATCCCCCGCGCCTTGTGTCGCGTGATGCGCAGCACGCTGTCCGGGATGCGCATCTCCTGCACCGGCAGGCCGATATGGGTGTAGGCCTTCACCTCGCCGTCAGCGGCGCGCAGCCCGCTGCCCTTGTTCGGCGTGCCGGCCCACTTGCACGGCACGATCTTGTTCGCCTGCCGCGCCTCGCGGTTGAAGTGGAAGACCAGCTCGAAGGCCGGCGCGAGCCGCCCGTTCCAGTCGCCGGGCAGGCCGGGGCCCTGGTCCCAGGCGTAGAGCCCGAAGCGCCGCCAGCCCTGGCCACGCATCCAGTCCAGCCAGCCCTGCCAATACGGCTGCCATTCACCCTCGCGATGGATCAGCCCAAGATTCACCAGCACCTGAGCGTCGCGCCGGAGCGCGCCTTCGAGATGCCCGAACACGCCCTGCATCAGCGCGTCCCAATCGAACACGCCGCCGGTCGTATAGTCCCGCTGGTTCCCATAGGGCGGGCTGGTGAACAGCAGCGCGGCGCGATCCGCAGCCATGACGCGCGCGACTGTGCTTCGATTGGTGCTGTCGCCGCAGGCGAGGCGGTGCTCGCCCAGCAGCCAGATGTCGCCGACGCGTGCGACGGCTTGGCGGGGCGGCTCAGGTTCCGCATCCGCGGGGTCTTCCGTCGGCTCCGCGCCATCCGCGTCCGGCTGGTTGCCAGGAGCGGGCTCGGCACCACTGGCAACCGCCGGCGCCGGGAGGTTGTCGGCCTCGGTTTCCAGCCCTGCCAGCAGCCGCTCGATCTCGGCGCCGTCGAAACCGGTCAGCGCCAGGTCGATGCCGCCCATTTCCTGCAGCTTCGCGACCTCGGCCGCGAGCAGCGCTTCGTCCCAGCCGGCGTTCAGCGCGATGCGATTGTCGGCGAGCCGATACGCTGCCTTCTGCGCCTCGGTCAGGCCGCCGCGGACGATGGTCGGCACGGCGTCGAGGCCGAGGGACTTCGCAGCCAGCAGCCGGCCGTGGCCGGCGATGATCTCGCCGCGTTCGTCCACCAGCACCGGCGCGACGAAGCCGAATTCGAGGATGCTGGCCGCGATCTGCGCCACCTGCTCGGCGGAGTGCGTGCGCGCGTTCCCGGCGTAGGGCAGCAGCGCGGCGACCGCGCGCGCCTCGACGGCGCTCGCAGACCATGGGGCCTGGGGCATCTGCACCTGCGTGATCGTGGATTGGTGGCCGGCGCGGCTGGCAACTGCGCGACGCTGGCAACCTGGAAAACTGGCCTGGCGCTAGGAACCTTGCGCGCTTCCGCCCCCCGCATACAGCAGGCCCAGGAAGGACCCTGCAGCTCGCGAGCCACAGTGGCAAATCAGCGGACGAGTGGCTCAAGAGCCGCGGTGCTCGACGCACCTTCTCGACGTGTCACCACCATAGCCAACTCGATTTGCAAGCCGCCAGCGGGTGAATTGTAACAGCGCGATCGGGACGGTGGAGACCGCCCCGATTGCACGTCGTCACGCCGCCTGCTCTCGCGGCGTAAGCCCGAAGTGCATCGCCAGGATGCCAAGGCCTGCGACCAGCATGCCACCGGCGATCGGTTGCGGGACTGGCCTGCCGCTCCAGCCTCTGCGTGCGGCCCATTCGCGCACCGACATCTCCAGGCCCACGACGAACCAGATGCAGGAGCCGGCCGGGCTATCATGCCCACCCAACGCGTCCAGCGCCGCGAGCACACGCCGGCGCGCGTCGATCTGGCGATTGGAGAGCCGGTCTGCCGTCGAGCCTGGCAGCCGGATCAACTGCGACGTGGACATGCTGTCGATCGCCGCGCTGCGGAACAGCGTGCGGAAGATGCTGCCCGCCTCGTGCATCTGCGGCGTGATCGTGCCGTTGGCCAACATCTGCCCAAGCGTGTCCACAGCACGGCGATGCTGCACAGGGCTGCCGGTTTCGGGATCCGCTTCGCGGACCGGCTCCGAGAATCCGCCGTGCTGCAGCCGCCACTTCGAAGGCTTGGATAGGTCCTCGCGGCTCGCCTTCGCGGCCTTGGGCTTGCGCTTACCGGCCATGCTGGTTCTCCCCGTTGCGACGCCCCCAGCGCCGGTTGGCTTCGTTGGTGATGGCCTGTCGCAGCCAGTCGTCGGTGATCTCGGCGACTGGCAGCGCGGCCACGCCGTGTCGATGCCAGGCAGCCGCGCGCATGGCGTTCACCTCGCTCTCGTTGGTTGGGCTGCGGGTGCCGCGGTCGAGGCAGGAGCGGGGCGGCAGCGGTGCGCCGTGGATGCTCATGCGCGGCCTCCGGTGGGCTCGGTCGCCCAGAGCAGAAGGGCGATGGCATCGGCCTCGTTGTCGTCGGCCGGCGCGAAGCCGCGTGCGCGCATGGCCGCGATCATCGCCGCCTTGTCAGCGTTGCCCTTGCCCGTCGCGTAGCGCTTGATCGTGCCGACGGGCACGCCCTCGTAGGCGATGCCCCGCTCCTCGCACCACGCGGAGAGGTGCGCGAGGAAGCCGCCATAGAGGTGCGCGGCGTCGGTGCCGGCGTGGGAGCGCACCTCCTCGAAGGCGATGCGCGTGAGGCCGCCGGCAAGCGCTGCCAGCTCGCCGAGCCAGCTGCGGAAGCGCAGGTAGCGCATGCCGCCACCCTCGAAGCGGCTCGGGCGGAAGGTGACGGTGCCGGAGGTGATGCCACCGTCCTGGCTGCGCAACGCCCATCCAGTGGTGGTGCCGAGATCGAGCGCGAGCACCGCGTGGCGTGCCAGGTTGATCGCAGGTGGTTCGGCGATGGAGGGGCCGCTTGCGTGCGCCGCGGGCATGGGGAGAGTCGCGAGAGCCATGGGGTCTCCAAGAGGGGATCGTCGTGGTGAGGGCGGCGACGGCGCGGTTCTTGGCGGAGCTCGCCGTCGCTGCCCGGCTTTCCGGGATGGCCCTCTCGGGGTGGACCACGAGCCCGAACCCGACCGCTCTGGGTGTGGTGTGCGCGCGCCGTTGAGGCGCGCACGCACACCCCCCGTAGGGGGGTGGGATTTTGCGGAACTTGCGGAACTTGCCTAACCGCTTGTTCGGGCTGGACATTTTGAAGTTCCGCAAGCCAGTTCCGCAAAGCCCGTTTGCGGAACTTGCGGAACTTGGCGAACCCATTGGAATGCTTGGGCAAATCAAGTTCCGCAGGGAAGTTCCGCAGCGCTGCGGAACTTGCGGAACTGCCAAGTTCCGCACCAAGTTCCGCACGGTGCGGGGGCGTTCCGATCGGGTCGATCATGCCTCGACCTCCGGGTCGTTCAGCACCCAGACCTCGGGGTTTTCGACCGGCAGGACGGCGCTGTTGGTGTCCGACTGGAAGTGGCTGGGCAGCAGGCGGACCAGGGTCGGCGTGATCTCGCCGGTCTCGGGATCCGTCGTCTCCTCGCCCGTCGCGAAGAGCATGTCCTGCACCAGCAGATAGCCCTTGGAGGATTTGCTGGCAGGAATGCCGTGCTCCGGGGCCGCGCGCAGGAACTTGATGTAGCCCTTGTTGGCGAGGACGTTGATGCGGCGCGCGATGGTGTCGTTGCCACCCAGACCGTGCGTGTTCTCGAACTGCGCCGCGAAGGCGCCGCCCGTGAACACGCGCCCTTCGCGGGCCTCCTGCGCGATGATCTGCAGGATGACGTCGTGGCGACGGCTGCGCTCGGCGTCGAGGCGGGCGCCGACGTCACGCCGCACGATGCGCGCGCCTCTGCGGTCGAGCTCCACCCAGGCGCCGCCGCGCTTGTCGATGAGGAGCGGGTTGAGGCCGGGCCCGTTGCGCAGCTCGATATGCAGTTCGCGCGGCGTCTCCTCCTCATCAGGGCGGAAGAGGATCATGCCGGAGGTGTAGAAGCCGCGCAGCGCGGAGGCGCCGGAGAGCGACAGGAAGGGATCGTCCTTCACCTGTTGCTTGCTGAGCTTTTTCGTGTGGTGGGCGAGGATGATGCCCGCCTCGGGTGCCACCTCGTCGCGCAGCGCCTCGACGCGGCTCTGCAGGAAGAACAGCATCGCCGCGTTATCGTTCTCGCCTTCGCCGCCGGGGCCACCGTCGAACAGGTTGCGGATTGGATCGATGCAGATCACGTCCGCCGGCGCGTCGGGGAAGGCCTGGCGAATGGCGGCAGCCACCAGCGGCACGCCGCGCTCGTTGAGCAGCATGCGCAGCTTGGGGGTGACGACGAGGGTGTCGCGCGCGCGGGCAACGACGGCGCGGTCGAGGCGCAGCTGCTGCAGGCGCTCGCGGAGATAGTGGTACTGAATCTCGGCCTGCAGGTAGAACACGCGCAGCGGCCGCGGCGCGGTGAAGCGCAGGAAGGGCGCGCCGGCGGCGGCGTGCACGAGCAGGCTGATGAGGAAGTCGGATTTGCCGACCTTCGGCGCGCCGCCGAGCACCAGCATCCCACCCGGGGTAAGCAAGCGAGGGCCGATGAGGTCGTCGGGCATTGGCGAACTGTCGTCGAGCAGCGCGCCGAGCGTGTGGGCGGGGACGGCTGCTGATGGTGCGGCGTCGGCGCGCAGCAGCGGCGGCCCGTTGCGGTCAACGTGCAGCGCCCAGAGCGCGTCGGCCTCGGCTTTCAGGCGATCCAGCGGCCAGGCCGGGCGCAAGCAGGCGGCGTTGTACCCGCAGATGGCCTCCCAGCCCTGGTCGGGCGTGAGGCGGCCTTCATGCACCTGGCGGACGAAGTGGCCGATCGCGGCGCTCGCCCCCTGGAAGCGCGTCCAACCGTCCTGGGCGCCCTCCCGCACTGGCGTGGTCAGGACGGCGTCGAGACCCGGCCGTTCGCCCTGTGCGCCAGCCTGGGCGCGTTCCTGGCCAGGCAGGAAGGGCATGACGGCGACCGCCTCGGCGAGGTCACTCAGTTCGATCTCGCGGCGTGGGTCGTGGTGGCGGATGGTGACGACGCGCTCCACGCCGCCCTTGCGGTAGACGGTGCCCGGCACGCGGATGGGCTGGTGAGCGGAGCGGAAGTGGGCGTCGCCGCCGACCTTGTCCGCGATGTCGCCGCGCAGCGTGCAGAGGCGATGGATGTCGCCGCCCTCGGCTGGCTCCGTCAGTCGCCACCAAGCGTGGAGCTTTGCCGCACCCTCAGCCGTGCGCCCGCCGCTTTCGACCAGAAGGGTGGGCGCGCCGACGTGCTGGACCAGGTGCGCCAGCTTCGCCTCGACATCACCATTGTCGAGATCAACGACGGCGGCCTGCATCTGCAGGACATGCTCGGCCCGGGCTTGGCCGTGCTCGGCAACGGTGCCGGGAATGACGTAGACCGCGCTGCCCTCACGCGCGGCCCAGGCGGCGTAGGTGGCCAGAAGCTCGCCCGCGGTAGCATCGGCTGGGATCCAGATGTTGTGCGGGCGGGTGTCGATGCCCTGGCCCTGGTCGACGAAACCGCGGACCGGGATCAGCCCGTCGCAATAGCCGAACACCACCTCGAGGAACGCGGCGATCGCGCTCGCGTCGATCGCTGCCGGCGCCTCTGCCTCGCCGGGCAGGCAGGCCGCGTCGTTGAAGTCGCCCCATGCCGTCATGCAGGCAGCGCCCAGCACCGCTTGGCCCAGGGGCAGAACCGGCACTCGAAGTGATCGGCTTGGGCGGCAAGGCGGGGAAGCAATTCGCCGGCATCCGTCGCGGCGAGGATGCGCACCGCCCGGTCCGACATGCGCTGCGCCAGCTCCGCGTTGAACGGCACCAGCTCGTGGTGCAGCTCCGCCGTGTCCTTGTTGATGGCGGTGAACAGCGCCGGATTGTCCGCCACGCCCGGGACGCTGGCGTCCATGTAGGCCTGGTAGACCGCGATCTGCGCCGCATAGATCGGCTTGGCCGCGGCGACGCCCTTGCTGGACGTCTCGCGCCAGGCCTTGGCGTTCATGGTCTTGCATTCCCACAGCGCCGGGAACGCCATGCCGGGGACGGCGGGGCCTCCGGCGAAGACGCCGTCCACATGACCGCGGATGCGACCGCCGGCGACTGAGAAGCCGAACTGCTCGCCATGCTCGCCACCGCCGCGGCGGGTGTAGAGATCGAAGCCGGCGCCTCGCAGCCAGGCGACGGCAACGTCCTCCAGCGCATGGCCGATCCCAAAGATGCGCAACAGCCGTCCGTCGAAGTCAGCGCCCTCATCCTTCGGGGCCTTCACGAACTCGAACTGCAGCGCGCGCTCGCAGGTGTGGCCGAGGCGCGAGCCGCCCAGGTAGTTGCGCGGCGGCGTCGCCTGATTGGCCGCGACAAGCGCCGCGTCGATGGCGGCATTCACATGCGCAGAGGTCTGGCTGCGGCTGTTGAAGTCGAGCATCAGAACGGCACCTCCGCCGCCGCATCCTGCCGGGCGATCGCCTGCATCGCCTCCTGGAAGCCGCCGACGGCGACCTCGATCAGCGTCAGCACCTGCGCCTCGCTCAGTTCCTGGAAGCGGGTGCCCCAGCCGATCTCGGCCATCGTCTCCGCGACGCGGCGCATGGCGGCGCGCATCGCGGCCTTCTCCTGCCCAGTGAGGTCAACCATGGCGGACGACCTCCCAGCCAAGCGCGAGCAGAAGCCCTGGCAGGCGATGCAGCAGAAGGAGACCGACGGCCGCGGCTTCTTCCGCGGCGCCGGGTCGAACCAGCCAAAGCCACGCGCCGGGCGGGAGCAGACGGCGCAGGGCGGTTCCGGGGAGCGGGCCATCGATCATGCGGCCTGCCCCAGCGCCGCGGGCTGGGCGCTGCGCACGAGATGCTGGATGGCCTGGCGGTTGAACTTGAAGGTGAGCAGCGCCGAGGCCTGGTAGCGCGTCATGCCGAGATCGGCGCGGGCTGCCGGCGGGAGGTGGATCAGCTGCCGCTCGGTCGGCGGCTCGCGCAGCCAGCGCCGGCTCTTATGGGCGCTCTCGTCCGTCTCACACACGTTCAGCCAGTCATCCGCCGCGGCCAGCGCCACCAGCCGCTCGCCGATGGACAACAGGCGCGGCCGCGCCTCCTTGGCGCCACCGACCGCGTGCCAGGCTCCGTTCAGGAAGAAGATGCCCGCCCAGCCGTTGAAGCCATTGGCCAGCAGTGCGGCGTCGTCGCCGAACAGGTCGCACCACTGGAAAGCCGAGCGCCGGAGGAGATCGATCTCCGTCATGATGAAGTCGGTGAGCGGCGTCGTGTCGCGCCCGCGAGGCTCGAAGGCGTGGCCGCAGATCGGGCACTCCATCACCGCGATCGGCACCTCCGCCTCGCAGGAGGGGCAGGTCTTGGTGGGCGGTTCACCCTCGCCAGGCTGGCTGTCGAGGTCGACATCCTGCTCCAGGCAGCCATGGATCTGCGAGGAGGTGCCGAAATCGAGCACGATGCAGTCGCGCTTGACGATACCGGGATGCTCGGTGGGATCCACGGTGCGAAGCCCGCGGCCCACCATCTGGATCATGGTGCACTTGAACGAGCTCGGCCGCAGCAGCACGACGCAGGAGGTGGGCGGGTGGTCCCAGCCCTCCGTCAGCACCGCGACATTCACGACGATGCGCGCCTCACCCCGGGCATAGGCGGCCAGGACCGAGCGCCGCTCCCCCTCCGGCATGTCGCCGGTCACCATGACGGTGGGGACGCCGGCCGCGTTGAAGGCGGCGGCGACGTGCTCGGCATGGGCGATGGTGGAGCAGAAGGCCACCGTCTGGCGGCCGCCGGCCTTCTCCTGCCAGTGCTTCACCACGGCGTCGGTGACCGGCACGGTGTCCATGACGCGGGCGACTTCGCCCATGTCGAAATCGTCGCCGCTGCGCCGCACCGCGCGCAGCTCATCCTGGACGCCGACATCGATGATGAAGGTGCGGGGCGGCACCAGGTGGCCGGAGGCGATCAGCTCGCCGAGCCGGATCTGGTCCGCGACGTTCGAGAACACCTGGCGGAGCCCGACCTTGTCGCCGCGGTTCGGCGTGGCGGTGACGCCGTAGATCCGGCAGTCGGCGTTGCGGTCGAGGGCGCGATCGATGATGCGGCGATAGCTGTCTGCGACGGCGTGATGCGCCTCGTCGATCACCAACAGGTCCAGCGCCGGCATCGCCGCGAGGTTCGCCTGGCGGGTCAGCGTCGGCACCATGGCGAAGGTGACCTGGCCGCTCCAGGACTTCTGGCCGGCATCCACCACCGAGGTGGAGATTCCGGAATTCACGCGGCGGAACTTCGCCAGGTTCTGGGCCGTCAGCTCATCCCGATGCGCGAGGACCGCGGCCTTGGCGGCGCTGCTGCCAATATGCTCGCCCACCGCCGCCGACAGCATGATTGTCTTGCCGGCGCCGGTCGGGGCGACGCCGAGGGTGTTGCCGTGCTGGCCGAGCGCACGAAGGCTGCGCTCGACGAAGAGCTTCTGGCGGGGGCGGAGCATCATGCTGGCGCGGCCCTCCCTCAGCGCGCCCAGGCGGGACGCGGGTCGGCGCCGGCGGCGGCGGGCTGGGCGGCAGGGAAGGCACCCTGGTGGATGGCCGGCGCACCTGGCGGCGCATAGGCCTGGACGGGGGGTGCATAACCCGCCGGCACCACCTGCCGCCCCATCACCTGGGCGTAGTCCCGATGGTCCGGCGTCACCGCCATGCGGATTTCGTTCTTGGTCTCGCCGCCGGCGTCGGTGCCGTGCTCGATCTTGGCCACGAACTCGAGGCCATCCAGATCCGCGAAGCCGCCGATGCGGCGCGCGGCCTGCGCCTGGGGCGAGACATCCTTGTCGGAGATGCCGCGCGCGGAGTTCAGCATCCCGCGCAGGAAGCTGCGGCCCATCCCCGCCCACTCGGGCCCCTTCGGGCTGTGGAGGCCGATCAGCGTGAAGATCTTCCGCTTGGCGTAGGGCCCCTCCAGCACGGTGAACTCGCCGTTGAGATAGACAGCGCCGGTGCTGCCGCGCGTCGCGTAGCCGCCGGTCCAGCCCTGGCTCGGATCGTCGAAGCCGCCGGGGCGGATGGTGAGGCGGACCTTCGCCAGCGTCCCCTTGGGGATCAGATTGGGGTTGGACTGGGCGTCGTTGTAGTCATTCCAGGCAGCCATAGGGCTTCTGCTCCGATCAGGTGTTGGGGTTGGCGGTGGGCGGCGCGATCGACGGCGCGCCGTGCGCGTCGATCGGCAGCGATGGGCTGCGGATTTTCTGGAAGAGCTGCCCGAGATGCGGCGGCTCCAGCATGTCGAGCCGGCCGCTGCGATCTTTCGCGGGGTAGCCCCAGGGGTTCAGCGTCTGGCAGACCAACCCGCGGAAAGACGCGACAGCAGGCTGGCCGGGAGCGGCGTCCGGCTTGATCTCGGCCAGCGTCATCACCTGGTCGACGATGCCGGGCAGCTCGAGACCAGTCTTGCTGCCGTCGATCTGCGGCACGAAGACGCGGCGATTGAAGTCGTCGAGCTTCTCGTCGAGGATTCCGACGAAGATCACGTTGCGCCCGCGCGCATGCTGCAGATGCGTGAGCCAGGCGATCATCTCGCGGCCATGCAAACCATAGGCGCCGCGGATGTCGGGCTTGCCGGTCTTCTCCGAATACGCTTCGGGCTGACTGCGGCACCACTGGAAGCAGAGACGACCCGCGACCGTGATGCTGTCGACGAAGATCGTGGCGAAGCCGTCCATGCGCGCCGGATCGCCATAGGCCTGCAGGACGCGCGCATACTGCGCGGCGGAATAGGGCTGGTCGTCACGCAGCGCGGGGTTGGGGCCCGCCAGGAACAGCGCGAGGTCGCGGCATTCATCCCAAGTGCGCGGGCGGATCGACGCGCCACGCCAGTGCTGCACGGCGAGATCGCCCGCCTCGAGGTCGATGAAGAGCGTGCTGCTCTCGTCGAGTGTCAGCAGGAGGTAGGTCTTGCCGATGCCGCTCTTGCCAAAGATCACGGCCTTGATGCCGCGCGCCTCAGCCTGCCGCTCGTCTGCGGTGATGATGCGCAGCGCCATCAGCGGCCTCCCCGCAGCGGGATGACGCCGGCGCCATGCGGGCTGTCGCGCAGCGCCGTCTCGGACATGATGGCGAGGCGATAGGTGGCGCGGCCGGTGCGGACCGTGCGGGCCGGCTCGAAGGCCTGGCGGATGCGATCGGGCCAGGCGGTATAGGCCCGCTCCGAGACCTTGAAGCTGACCTCGACGTACTGGCCGGGATCCTCACCGCCGGCGCGGATTTGCTCCGACAGCGCGGCGAGCCGCGCCTGGTCCCAATCCACCTTCTTCGGCAGATCGACCGCGATCTCCACGGCGCCGTCCTGAAAGCGGACCGTGCCGGTGTCCTTGCCGGCAGCGGCACGGGCGCCGATGGCGCGCTGCTCGTAGCGGAGCGCGATCGCGGCCTCGATCCAGTCCTGCATGCGCTTGGCGGCATCCAGCGCCTCGCGCGCATCGGTCTGCAGCAGCGCCAGGTGCTCGGCGGGAAGCGCGATGACGTCGCTCACCGGCATGTGGCGCAGCGCTTCGAGGCTGGGGCGATTGGTGAGGAGCGCGTCCATCACGCGGCCTCCGCGAGCAGCATCGGCAGGATGGTGGAGGCGGTGCGGCGCGGGCGACGGCGGGCGACGAGGATGTAGGCGTAGTCCTCGTAGCCGTGGCGGCGCTGCACGATGTCGGCGAGGCCGAGCTCGGCCAGTTTCCAGGCACGGGCCGCCAGGCGCTGGAGCGCGGTGCGCTCGTTCTCGGGCAGGCACTGCAACTGCGGGCAGACCTGCCGGCCGAGCGCGCCACGGTGGTAGGTGATGCTGTCGCCAGGCGCCGCGGCGCCGAGCCAGGTGCAGAGGGAAGCCTCGGTGAGAGGCGCCACCACTGCGCGGATGTCGGTGATGTTGGTGTCCATGACAGCCATTACTCATCCACCTCCAAATCCGTATCAGGCGGCGGAGGGGATGCCGGCGGCGAGCAGCCGCAGGCGGATTTCCCGGATGCGGCGATAGATGCGCATGCGCGGCATCGTCTTCTGCTCGCCGAACTCGTGCGGCGTGTGCTCGCTGAGCGCTGCGCAGAGCGGGTAGTCCTCGGGGGCGATTGCACCGGCCGCGCGCTCCAGGTCGAGGCGGCGTTCCAGCGCGCCGATGGCGTCGGTGGACTGGCCGCACCACGCGCCGTATCCATCCGCCTCCGCGATGGTGTCGCCCAGCGTCAGGCCTTCGGTGTTGGGAACGGCATCGTCGAGGGAACGCGGATGGCGGGCAGCGCGCTGGCGACGGGCTTTGCCGGCGATCAGTGCGGCAGCATTCCGGATGCAGACCCGAGCGAAGGCGCCGAACTCGCCCTTCGCGGGGTCGTAGGCAGGAAGACGGGTCAAAAGATCGACAAGAAGATCCTGGCGGAAGTCTTCGCGATCCTCAGGCGGCAGGCCGAGGCTGCGGCACAGGGCCGAGGCTGCAACTCCGGCGAGATGGTGGGCCGGAGCGAGGTCGGGGAGATTGGGGCGGGAACCCATCGGTGGTCCTTTCCATCGAGTTGATGGGCGGACCGTGCCGTTCGCGGGGGGGATTCAACCTGTGTGGAAGCTATCCGAACCTATGTGGAAGCTATTCTGCTCGTGCGTCCGAGCGTCGAAACCAGATGCGGTCAGCCGGCAGCCGAAGCTCGTACCCTACACCGCGAACGGTCCGGATGAGCGCGTCCGAGGCTTTCTCTTCCGGTGACGCTGCTGCCGCAATGACCTTCTTGATGGCCGAGATGACCAGTGTCACCTGCTCGTCTCTCGGCTCCTCGCCATGGGTCGAGTATCTGGCGAGAACATCCAGGATCGCACCCCTCGAAACGATGGGATCGCGGTCGGCAGCCGCACCGGCGAGTTCTCGCAGGGCGTGGAATTCACGGGGGGTCAGCGAAAGCTCGCTGCCCCGAAAGGCCGCAACCGAGCGAATCTCGTCGATCTGCAAAGCATCCTCGCGCGGAGCCGCCTCCTGTCCGCTGACAAGATCGTCGAGCAGCATTCGGAAAGGTGCGGGCAGGGCGCCAGCTATGCGCTCGGCGACGGGGCTGATGGTGATGCCGAGTGGCTGAATCAAACGAAGCGTCTCGGGACTGAGGAAGCGCAATGTCGGTGTCATGATGATCACGCGACCCGCACCATGGCGTGCCTTGATGGCCGACAAGGTGTCCAGCGCATTCCGGTCGGACAGGAGTCGCACCAGGTAGACGCCGCACGGGTACGGTTTGGCCGGGACGGCACCGATGCGCACAACCCGTGCGTCCAGCAGTTCCAAAGGCGGACCCGTGATCCCGCTGTCGCGGCGGATTGCGACCGCCGTCGCGCGAAAGTCGATGTCGAGCGAACGCGCATGCAGATCATCTTGGACGACGGTGAGGTAGGGCTCGCCATCGACAAACTCGACATCCGCTGCGTCCGCCTCGTCCAGCGGTGGACGCCAGGCCAGGATGCCCACTTGGCGGAGGTGATCTCGAAGTGGCTCCCACCCTACGCAGGCTGCGGCGGGCAGCGCGCGGATGGGATGCAGATCAATCTGCTGCAGCAGCGAGGCGAGCAGGGTCGTCATCCATCAGAAATCCGTTGAGCCGAAGGTGCTCGAATATCCGGGCCTCGAGCAGATGGTCGCGAAAGGAGACTGTGTTGGGCACCTTGATCGCGACCGTGACGTCGCGTCGCTCCCCGTCGATTTCGAAGCGCATCCGCATCTTCAGCCCAGATACCCTCAAGGTCGAGAGATCGATGTCTGGGCATACGCGCTCGACCCGGGACACGGAATTCAGGGTGTCGGTCATGCGGAGGCTCCACGGGGAACCTCCGCGGCCGCCTTTGCCTGCTTGCCCCTCATCGATCTCGATCTCGACGACCTTGACGCTTTTCAGATCGTCGTCCCAGTCGTTCTCGAACTTCCAGGTGGTGCCTTTCTTTTCGATGGGCGCCAGATGGTAAAGTTGATCGCTCTTCGGACCAGAGAAAAAGTCGGGATCGTCGAGGAGATGTTCGGCGAATAGCTGTACCAGCTTCAGGCGCTCGACCTTGGCGCGGGCCGCCACCTTGATGAGCCCCGTCTCCGGCTCGAAGCAAATGGCGTCTGCTGTGATCTCGCGGACAGGACGTGTCGTCTGCCGGCCGCCCTCTTCTACGGGAAGGATCACGGCGTTCATCCCGTGCTCGACCAGCAGGTTGATGTGGGTGGCTTCCGGGTACCAGTAAACGTCGCAAATGCGCCCCTGGTAACGTCGCGCGAAGTATTCCCGGCAGGCGGCTTTGAAGGCTTCCCGTGCGGCCTCGTCCTCGTGCCGCGGCACCACTCCCTTCCTGGCTCCGATCAGCCTGAGGGGGGATGATGCGAAAAACGCGTGCCGATGGACCGCTCGCTGAAAGATATCGCGGTGGTGCAGGTAGGCGATCAGAGCGAGATGGCGCGCGGTCAGGCGCTTCCGATCGTCGGCGGGTGCCGGTTCGGCCTCCTCGGCCAATCGCACGCCGCGCTCATCGGCAATCTCCTGAAGCGCCCGCGCTCCATTCGGCGTCGAAAGAGTCAGTATTGAGTGAAGCGCATCCAACAATACATCGGGGAACTCGTCACCGCGCTCCCGGAAGAGGTGAAAGAGGGCGTCCCGCTGGGCAGATTCGTCTTCAGGAAGCTCAAGCCATTTAAAGGCCATGTCTGGCTCATGTGGCGCCAGGAGTTCTTGAAGGAGGCCAAGGTCGACCGTCTGCATGAACAGGCGGTTCACGAAGTTTCGGACGTTCTTGGCCAAGCGAAGCTCCGATGGATGATTCGTAATCTTTCTATCTGAGGTTGTGAGCGCGCCGCAACGGTCACGTGATACGGATTCTGGCCTTGCCGAGTAATAGCCTGGGATGAGCCTTCCCGCATCCGGCCCGATGAACCAGCACCTCCCGCCGCACCTCCGGGAGGTCTGCAGCATCCTGGCACGGGGGCTGGTGCGGCTGCGCAGCCGCGATGCCGAGGACGATGCGCGGAGTGCCGAGATAGCTCGGGGGGCGGGAGAGGTTCGCCTACACTCCACCGCCCACCAGCGCCTGCATGCGAACCCCAACAGGAAGGGACTCGCATGACCAGACGATCCACCGCCGCGCCCGCGCCGGCGCCCACCATCCCGACGATCCCACCGACGCAGGTGCTGAGCCGGCTCGCCGCGCTGCAGGCGGCGCCGACCGCCACGCTCAAGCAGCAATGGCGGGAGCTCTTCGGGAAGGAGCCGCCGCCCTGGAACCGGGCCTATATCCAGAGCCGGCTCGCGTATCGCATCCAGGAGCTCGCGTATGGCGGGCTGAAGCCCGAAACCGTCGATCGACTGGTGGCGCTGGGCGAGCAGTTGGACGGCGGCAACGTGGTCCTTCGCCGTATCCGCGCCGACAGCCGGCCGCTGGCGGGCACCCGCCTCATCCGGGAATGGCAGGGCGTGCAGCACGTGGTCACCGTTCGCGCCGATGACTTCGAATACGAGGGCCGGCCGTATCGGTCTCTATCGGCCATCGCGCGGCACATCACTGGCACGCGCTGGAACGGCTGGACCTTCTTCGGCCTGCGCCAGCCAGGCGGTGGCGCATGAAGATGCGCGCCACCACCACGGCGATGCCCGCCAGCACAAAGAAGCTGCGCTGCGCGGTCTACACGCGGAAGAGCACCGACGAGGGCTTGGACAAGGAGTTCAACACCCTCGACGCGCAGCGCGACGCCTGCGAGGCGTACATCACCAGCCAACGCGCCGAGGGCTGGGCGCTGGTGCGCGATCGCTACGACGACGGCGGCTTCTCCGGCGGCACGTTGGAGCGGCCGGCGCTGCAGCGGCTCCTGCGCGATATCCAGGCCGACCTGGTCGACGTGATCGTGGTCTACAAGATTGATCGCCTCAGCCGCTCGCTGATGGATTTCGCCAAGCTGGTCGAGGTGATGGACGCGCATGGCGTCACCTTTGTGTCCGTGACGCAGAGCTTCAACACGACTACCAGCATGGGCCGGCTGACGCTCAACATCCTGCTTAGCTTCGCGCAGTTCGAGCGCGAGGTAATCGGCGAGCGCATTCGCGACAAATTCGCAGCGTCGCGGGCGCGAGGGATGTGGATGGGGGGCAAGGTGCCGCTCGGCTACGACGTCGTGGCCCGCAAGCTGGTGGTGAACGAGGAGGAGGCTCTGCGCGTCCGCCGCGTGTTCGAGATCTTCGCCGAGACCGGGTCGGGCATCGAGACGGTGGCGCGCCTTCGGGCTGAGGGCGCCACCAGCAAGGCCGGACGACCGCTCGACAAGGGTGATGTCTACAAGCTGCTGAACAATCGGACCTACGTCGGGGAGGCTGCGCACAAGGGGCAGGTCTATCCCGGCGAGCACCAGGCGATCGTGTCGCGGGAACTCTGGGACCGGGCACACGCAATCCTGCAGGTCAGCCCGCGAATCCGCGCCAACCAGAACCGGGCGCAGACGCCGGCGCTGCTGAAGGGGCTGATCTTCGGTGTGGACGGGCGGGCACTGTCGCCGACCCACGCGCGGAAGAACGGTCGGCTCTACCGCTACTACGTGGCCCAGCGGGTCCTGAAGGGTGATGCTGCCGGCGACGCCAGCATTGTGCGCCGGGTCTCGGCGGCCGAGATCGAGGCGGCGGTGGTGGACCAGGTGCGGGCGCTGCTGCGCCAACCGGAGATCGTGGTCGGCACCTGGCGCGCGGCGCGCGTGGAGGCGCCGGACCTGACCGAGGGCGAGACCCACGACGCGCTGCATCGGCTCGACCCGCTGTGGGAACACCTCTTTCCGGCGGAGCAGGCGCGGATCGTGCGGTCGCTGGTGGAGCGGGTGGTGGTGGGCCCGGCCGGTGCCGACATTCGGCTGCGGCTGGACGGGCTCGGCGGCCTGGTCCGCGACCTCACCGCCATCTCGCCCAGCGCACTGATGACGGCAGCATGACGACGGCGACGAGCATCACTGTCCGGGTGCCGCTGGCAATCCGCCACCGACCGGGCCGGAAGACCGTCGTGACGCCGATGACCGATGGCGTGGCGCCGGTCACGACGCGCGCCGACCCGACGCTGGTGAAGGCGTTGGCCAGGGGGTTCCGGTACCAGCGGATGCTGGACGAGGGGCGCTACGCGTCCATCACCGAAATGGCAGAGGCGGAGCGAATCGAACGCGGCTACCTCGGCAGCCTGCTCCGCCTGACCCTCTTGGCACCCGACCTCGTAACCAACGCCCTCGATGGGCGGCATATGCCCTCGGTCGCCCTGGCCGCCCTGTTGGAACCATTCCCTCTATGCTGGCGCAGCCAGGGCGAATTGTTCGGCAATGACGGGTCGGGAAAGTAACGGCCGCGGCCACATGGCCATTATGCGAAGGCAAAGTCCGTGGCATCTTCGGGGCGTGACAGGCCCCGTGATCGACAACCCGATTCTCAACAGCCCCTTCGCGGAACCCTCCCGCCATTGGGAGCTCGACGAGAGCGGCATCCCCACCGGCACCCCGGCGCTCGGCCGGCGGCGCAGCGAATTCATCGTCCCCGTCCCCCCGCCGAAGCACAAGGTGAAGGCCCAGGCCACCCTCGACCTGGAGGATGAGTACGGGAAGCGCCAGCCAAACGACTACATCAATGAAATCAGGGCCAAAGTTGCCCAATGGCGCTCCCTCGGCGAACAGGGCCTGCGTCCCGTCACGCCCGTCACCGCCCGCCTGCTGCGCCACTGGCGGGAACAGGGCCGCGCGCGCCCGCTCTTCTTCTGCCAGGTCGAGGCGGTTGAGACCGCCATCTGGCTGACCGAAGTGGCCCCCCGCGCCGAGACCGAACGGCTGCGTACCCTCAATTCGGAGGCCAACCCGGACCTCCTGCGCATCGCTTTCAAGCTGGCGACCGGCGCCGGCAAGACCACCGTCATGGGCATGCTGATTGCCTGGCAGACCCTCAACGCCGCGCGCACGCGCAACTCGACCCGCTTCACCGACGCCTTCCTGATCGTGGCCCCCGGCCTGACGGTGAGGGACCGCCTGCGCGTGCTCCACCCGTCCGACCCCTCCAACATCTACGCCGCCCTCGACATCGTGCCGCGGGAGCTGCGCGACGACCTCCAGCGCGCCCGGATCGTCATCACCAACTTCCACGCCTTCAAGAAGCGCGAGACGCTCGAGGCGCCGAAGTTGGCGAAGGAGATCCTGGCCGGCCGCACCGGCAAGGTCGAGCGCCCCGAAACCGATGGCCAGATGGCGCAGCGCATCTGCAAGGACCTGCTTGGCCGCAAGCGCATCATCGTCATCAATGACGAAGCCCACCACTGCTATCGCCAGAAGGTCGGCGCAGCGGATGACGCCAGCGCGAAGCTCGACGCTGAAGGCAAGGCGGAGGCCAAGAAGAACAACGCCGCTGCCCGCCTCTGGATCAGCGGCATCGAGGCTCTGCAACGCGTCGTCGGCCAGCCTGTCCTGGTCTACGATCTCTCCGCCACGCCCTTCTTCCTGCGCGGCTCAGGCTACCCCGAGGGCACGCTCTTCCCCTGGGTCGTCTCCGACTTCTCGCTGATCGACGCCATCGAATGCGGCATCGTGAAGGTGCCGCGCGTCCCGGTGCAGGACCTGCCAGGCGCCGACGAGCCGGTCTATCGCCACGTCTATCGCTACATCCAGGAACATTCTGATGTGAAGCTGCCCAAGGCTGGCCGGGCCAAGCAGGGCAAGCCGCTCACGCCGGACCAGCTTCCCTCCCAGCTCACCGGCGCGCTCCAGGCGCTATACGGCCACTACCGCCAGGTGTTCGAGAACTGGGCCAGCCGCGGCGGCAGCACGCCGCCCGTCTTTATCGTGGTCTGCAACAACACCGCCACCTCGAAGCTCGTGCATGACTGGATCGCCGGCTACGAGCGCATCGAGACTGACGCCGCGGGCGCGGAGCGCCGCGTCATCGTGCCCGGCAACCTGCCGCTCCTCTCCAACGTCACCCAGGCCGGCATCGGCCAGAGCAGCATGGTGGAGCGCCCCGTCACCATCCTGATCGACAGCGAAGAACTCGAATCCGGCGAGGCCCTGTCGGACAACTTCCGGAAGCTGGCTGGTCCCGAGATTGACGCCTTCAAGCGCGAACTCCGCGCCCGCGGTCGCCATGCGGATGCCGAGACGGTCACCGACAGTGACCTGCTGCGGGAGGTGATGAACACCGTCGGCCAGCCCGGCCGGCTGGGCGAGCCTATCCGCTGCGTGGTCTCCGTCTCCATGCTGACCGAGGGGTGGGACGCGCGCACCGTTACCCATGTGCTGGGTGTGCGCGCCTTCGGCACGCAATTGCTGTGCGAGCAGGTGATCGGCCGTGCGCTGCGCCGTGTCTCCTATGACCCGGTCGGCGTGGACGACGCCGGCAATGCGATGTTCGCGCCGGAATATGCCGAGGTGCTGGGCATCCCGTTCAGTTTCGTGCCGGCCAATTCCAAGGCCGACTACACCCCGCCGAAGAAGACCACCCAGATCCATGCCGTGCTGCCGGAGCGTGCGGCGCTGGAAATCCGCTTCCCCCGCGTGATCGGCTATCGCACCTTGCTGCCGCCCGGCCGCATCACCGCCGCCTTCACCAACGAGAGCCGCCTCGAGATCGATCCGACGGACGCGCCGCCCGAAGCCGTCAGCGCCGCCATCATCGGCGCCGAGCACACGCTGACGCTGAACGACCTGCGCCATCAGCGCGACACCACCATCGCCTTTCACCTGGCGGGCCACACGCTGCGCACCTGGTTCCGCGACAGCGAGGACCACCTGAAGCCCTGGCTGTTCCCGCCGCTGCTCACCATCACGCGGCGCTGGATGGCGGAATGCCTGACCTGCATCGGCGGTACCTTCCCGGCCTACCTGCTGTGGCGTGACATCGGCGACAAGGCCGCGGAGCGCATCTTCCGCGCATGCACGCCCGAAGTCGCTGGTCCCGGCACGCTTCGGCCGATCCTGGACCCCTACAACGAGGCCGGCAGCAGCCGTCATGTCAGCTTCGCCACCACCAAGACGAATTTCTGGACCCCCGACGCGCAGAAATGCCAGGTCAACCTGATCGTCTGCGACGAGAATTGGGAGGCCGCGGCGGCCCAGGCGCTGGACGGCATGCAGGAGGTGCTGCGCTACGTGAAGAACGACCGGCTGGGCTTCGAAGTGCCCTATGTGGATGGCAGCACCGAGCGCCACTACCGGCCCGACTTCATCGTGGTGGTGGATGACGGTCGCGGCCCGGATGATCCGCTGCACCTCGTGCTGGAGGTGAAGGGCCGCCAGACCGCGCAGGACGACGCAAAGCACGACACCATGCGCAAACTCTGGGTGCCGGCGGTGAACGCGCTGGGGCGCTTCGGCCGCTGGGATTTTTGCCGGGTGGATGGACCCTATGGCGTGGATGAGATCATCCGGCGGCGGCTGAACGCCGACGCTCTCTCACGCGCCGCCTGAACCCGGAAGACAGCGCAGCATGGCCCGCCCGAAGAAGCTCAAACCCGACGCACTCGCCACTGAGGTGGAGACGCTCGTCCACCCCGCCGATATCGCGCGCAAGAACATCCCGACCGCGGAGACCGCGGCGCTGATGGCGGAGGAGGAGGCGCGGGCGGAACCCAAGCTCTATCCGCGCAACCCGGACCTGGATCCGCAACTGGTCTGGCGCGGGAAGGATGCGCAAGACAGCGCACCGCTGCGCGTCGAGACGGTGCCCGTCTACATCCAGGAGAAGCTGTATCCGGAGGCGCTGATCCGCGATCTGCAACGCGTGTCGGCGAAGGAAGCGGCACCGCAGGCCGATCTGTTCGGCAGCTTCGACCGCATCACGGATGAGGCGGCGCGGCTCGAGTTCTACCAGCACGCCGAGAACTGGTCGAACCGGATGATCCTGGGCGACTCCCTGCTGGTGATGAACAGCCTGGCGGAGAAGGAAGGTCTTCGCGGCCAGGTGCAGATGATTTTTCTCGATCCACCCTATGGAATCAAATTCAGCAGCAACTGGCAGCCGAGCACGCGCACGCGCGATGTGAAGGAGGGCAAGGCCGAAGGGCTGTCGCGCGAGCCAGAGCAGATCAAGGCCTTCCGGGACACCTGGAAGGATGGCATCCACAGCTATCTGGCATATCTCCGAGATCGACTGGCTGTAGCGCGGGAGCTATTGGCCGAAAGCGGCAGTATCTTCGTTCAGATCGGCGACGAGAATGTCCATGTTGTGCGTAGCCTTCTCGACGAAGTTTTCGGGCCAGCCAACTTCATCGGACAGATCGCTTATCAAAAGACCACCGGTGCGACCTCTGATTTTCTCGGCGGCACGCTCGACTACCTGCTGTGGTTTGGAAAGAACCGTCAGCAAGCGAAATTTCGCGCCATGTACAATCTGAAAACAGCCGGCGAAGAGGGTGCGACCAAATATCGCAAGTTGATCCATCTCGATGGAGCGCGGAGACCTGCCGCAGAGGGCGAAGTCTCGGGTGCGACGGCGCTCCCAGATGGCTGGAAGTTGTACACCGACGACAACCTCACCAGCCAAAGCGCCGGCCGCGAAAAAGGAGAAGGCGCAGCGTCCTGGTTTGAAGTAAAACATGACGGCCGAAGTTTTCTTCCGACGATGCAATCCCGTTGGAAAACCAACGAAGCTGGGATGGGCCGTCTCCAGGCCGCTGGCAGGCTTGAGCCTGCGCGGAACATACTGCGCTACGTGAGGAAGCTGGATGATTTTGCCGCAGTCGAGATCAACGATCTCTGGCGGGATATCGGCGGCATCCAAAGCCGAAGCGATCCGAAGGTGTACGTGGTCCAGACGTCCACTACGGCAATTGAGCGCTGCATGCTCATGACCACCGATCCTGGTGACCTCGTCTTCGATCCGACCTGCGGTTCCGGCACCACCGCCTTCGTCGCCGAGCAATGGGGCCGCCGCTGGATCACCACCGACACCTCCCGCGTCGCCCTGGCGCTGGCACGCACGCGCCTCATGGCCGGGCGCTTCCCCGCCTACCTGCTGCGCGACAGTCGTGAGGGCGCAGCGAAGGAGGGCGAGATCACTGGGCGCCCACCCGAGGAAGGCCCCTTCCGCCACGACATCCGCCAGGGCCTGGTGCTGGAGCGCGTGCCGCACGTCACCCTGAAATCCATCGCCAACAACGCCGAGATCGACGTCATCCACGCCAACTGGGCGCCGAAGATCGAGGCCGCGCTTGCCGCCCTCAACACCGCCCTCGGGACGCAGCACGCCGAATGGCAGGTCCCCCGCAGCCTGCCCGAAGACGCGAAACCGGCGGTGCAGGAGGCGCATGCGGCCTTCTGGGCCGCCCGCCGCGCCCGGCAGGCGGAGATGGACGCCTCCATCGCTCGCAATGCCGAGACCGAGTTCCTGCACGACCGACCCTACGCGAAGAAGAACGCCGTCCGCGTCACGGGTCCCTTCACGGTGGAGAGCCTCTCGCCCCACCGCGTCCTGCCAGCGGATGAGGAAGACCAGGCCGTGATGGAGGCGCTCGCGCAGGAAGCGGGCGAGCCCGTGCCCGAACGCCGCCCGCTCCGCACCCGGCCGGACGCTGGCGATGACTTCGTGACCGCCGTGCTGGACAATCTCCAGAAGGCCGGCGTGCAGAACACGAAGAAGGATGAGCGCCTGACCTTCGCCACGCTGCGCCCCTGGCCCGGCGGCAGCCGCGTCTCGGCCGAGGGCGAATACGAGGAAGCGGGCGTGAAGAAACGCGCCGCCATCGTCATCGGCCCCGAATACGGCACCGTCGGCCCGGACCTGGTGCGCGAGGCCGCGCGCGAATGCCGCGACTGGGCGGATGCCATGGTCGTCTGCGGCTTCGCCTTCGACCCGCAGGTGGGCGACAGCACCATGAACCTCGGGCGCCTGGTGGTGCTGAAGGCGCGCATGAGCCAGGAGCTGCGCGCGGCGGAGGCCTACAAGGCCGGCGGCGGCAACCTGTTCGTGGTGTTCGGCGAGCCGGACATCGCGCTCGACCAGGCCGATGGTGCATGCGTCGTGCGCCTGAAGGGGGTGGACATCTTCGACCCCACCACGGGCGAGGTCCGCTCCTCCGGCCGTGTCGAGGATGACGTGGCCTGCTGGTTCGTGGACACGGACTACGACGGCGACAGCTTCTTCGTCCGCCACGCCTACTTCCTGGGCGGCAAGGACCCTTTCGAGAAGCTCAAGACCGCGCTGAAGGCCGAAGTGGACGAGGACGCCTGGGCCAGCCTCTACCGCACGGAAAGCCGTCCCTTTGTGAAGCCGAAGTCGGGCCGGATCGCGGTGAAGGTGATCAACCACTATGGGGACGAAGCCATGCGGGTGTTCCGACTGTGACGCGCCACACCATCGAGGCGGCGCAGCACCCGCTGGAGAAGATCTTCTGCGATGACTACCTGTTCCGCATCCCCTCCTACCAGCGCCCCTATGCCTGGACCACGGAGCAGGCCGGCGAGTTGCTGAGCGACATCGAGGCCGCCCGCGGGCGCGACCCGGACGACCCTTACTTCCTGGGCAGCGTGGTGTTGATCAAGGCTCCACAGAAGCCCGAGGCGGATGTTGTGGACGGGCAGCAGCGCCTGACCACACTGACCATCCTGCTCTGCGTGCTGCGCGATCTCTCGCCCGGCATCGCCGACGACGCGCATGGCTTCGTCTGCGAAGTGGGCAACAAGATGAAGCGCACCCAGGACCGCTTCCGACTGACGCTGCGGGAGCGTGATGCGGCCTTCTTCCGGGATATGATCCAGCGCCGCACGGCGACCGATGCGTTGCCCGATCCGCGCAGTCTGGAAGATTCGCGCGCCCGGATGGTGGAGAACGCTGCTCTGTTCCGAGACAGGCTCTCGGCCATGCCGGAGGCCGACCGCAGCGCGCTGGCCAGCTACTTGGTCCAGCACTGTTACCTCGTGCTGGTGGCAGCGTCTGATCAGGAATCGGCGTTCCGCATCTTCTCGGTGATGAATTCGCGGGGGCTCGACCTTTCGCCCGCCGACATCCTGAAGGCCGAAATCATCGGCGCTATCCCGCAGGCGCAGCAGGATGACTACACCGAGAAGTGGGAGGAGCTGGAAGCGGAGCTCGGCCGGGTGCGCTTCGCCGAACTGTTCGGCCACATCCGAACCATCCACCGCAAGCAGAAGATGAGCGAGACGCTGATCGCTGAGTTCCGAAAACACGTACCCACCGCAAAGCAGCCCGCACTCTTCGTGGACCAGGAACTCATCCCCTACGGCGAGGCCTTCCACGCCATCAGCGACGCGAGTTTCGAGACCTTTCAGCACGCGGACGCTATCAACGCGGCACTCCGCCACCTCGCGCGGATCGACAATTTCGACTGGCAGCCGCTCGCCATCCAGGTCTTCGCGCGGCACGGCGGTGACCCGGCCCATCTGCTGCGCTTCGTGAACGCGCTGGAGCGCTTCGCGTATGGGCTGTTCCTGACGCGCGCGGATACCAATGCGCGGCTGCGACGGTATGGAGCGGCGCTCGAGGCGTTTCAGCAGGGCGCGGACCTGCTCGCGGCGAATTCACCCCTGCAATTGACATCCGCCGATAAGGCAGGGGTGCGCCAGGCGCTGGCGGGCGACATCTACACCGAGACCCGTATCCGCCTCCCGCTGCTGCTACGCCTCGATTCGATGCTGGCGGCAGGGGGCGCCATCTACGATCACGCGACCATCAGCGTGGAGCATGTGCTGCCGCAAACGGTGCAGGCGGGCGGGCAGTGGGCGGCGGACTTCCCCGATCCCGCGCAGCGCGAGGCCTGGGTCCACAAGTTGGCCAACCTGCTTCTGCTGACCCGGCGAAAGAACGCGCAGGCGAACAACGCGGATTTTGCAGTGAAGAAGGCGAAGTATTTCAGCGCGAAAGGCGGAACGAGCAACTTCGCCCTCACCAATCAGGTGCTTGCTGAGCCTGTGTGGACGCTCGACGTATTGCAAAAGCGTCAGGATGCATTGATTTCGAAGATCGCTCAGGCTTGGGACTTGTGAGGTTTGGGGGCCGGGGACGCCGGGCAATTCGCACGCCAGTTGCTTCCGAGAGCCAATGCCGATGCAAAAAACCCTCAAGGCTCTGGCCGGGAAATCTGTGGAAAATCAGAGTTTTGGAGCTTGAGGGTTAAATCGCCCCACCCCCGAGCTTCGGAGACTCTCGCGCATCCGGAGAACGATTTCCGGGATCGTTGCGTTCTCCAACCCTCAAGCCGACACGGAGAAACCCCAGGAAACCTGCGGTTCACGGCGCCAACGGCGCAGAAGACATGTGAGAGTCTGATTCATAATTATCCGGCGTGATTTCATGGCCTTGCGATGCGGCGTGCGAAGAGCTGGATCGAGGCGATGAAGAGCCATGCGGTAGCCGATGCGATGGTCTGCTCGAAGTCCTTGGCGAGGCGGCGGTTCCGATTGAGCCAAGCCAGTGTGCGTTCGACAACCCAACGGCGCGGGAGGACGACAAACCCTCTTGCGGCATCTGACCGTTTGACGATCTCGACGGTCCATTTGCCGATCCGCCGGAGGGCGTCCCTGAGCTTGTCGCCAGCATATCCACCATCGGCGAAGACATGGCGCAGCCACGGGAAGCGCTTGATGATCTCGGCCAGCACCAGCGGCGCACCGTCACGGTCCTGGATGTCGGCGGTGTGGACTACCGCATGGACGAGATTGCCGTCGGTGTCGGTCAGGATGTGGCGCTTGCGGCCCTTGGTCTTCTTGCCCGCATCATAGCCCCGAGGTCCGCCGCTTTCCGTGGTTTTGACGCTTTGGCTGTCGATTACCCCGGCGCTGGGCGAGGCTTCGCGACCCGTCCCCTCACGGGCGATCAGCAACAGAGCATGGTTCAATGACAACCACAGCCTATTGTCCCGCCACAGGTAGAACCAGCGCCGCACCGTCGAGACCGGCGGAAAGCAGGGCGGCAGCATCCGCCACGGCAGGCCGCCACGCAGCAGATACAGGATCGCCTCGACAATCCGCCTGAGTGGCCACTTGCGCGGGCGGCCCACATGCGATGCTGGCGGAAAGAACGGCTCCAGCAGTGCCCATTCGGCATCGGTCAAATCGCTTGGCAAAGCCAGTTCCGCACGGGCATACTGCGCCCGAGTGGTATCGGTCCACATCGTTGATCTCCGGAAGTTTTCGCAAAAACCCCTGAATCAATGACCTGGGCTGGCGTCAAGCTAACCCGCTGATACCACTCAACTTAATTTCGGATCAGGCTCTGAGGTTGGAAGTCCGACTGGAGCGGGCGAAGGGATTCGAACCCTCGACCCCAACCTTGGCAAGGTTGTGCTCTACCCCTGAGCTACGCCCGCGCTCCGTTGGTGGCGGGGCGTATCGCACGCACTTCCGGGTCTGGCAAGTCACTCCGGCGGGGTTTCTTCAGCGGTGGCTCTTTCGCTCACGCGGATTTCTTCCTTTCCGGGACCAGGCCCAGGGCGGCCAAGGCCGGACAAGGGACCTGCCCCCCGCTACCCGCATGGCTCCGCCCCGTCGCGCAGGACCTTGATCGTGTTTCCTTGTGGGCATGACGCTTGAAACCCCCGAAGGCCTGCTGCAGCGCCTCGCCCGCGCCGGCATCGCGGCCCGCACCGTCCACCACCCGCCCCTGCATACGGTCGCGGAAAGCAAGGTTCTGCGTGGGGATTTGCCTGGCTTCCACGTCAAGAACCTCTTTCTGCGGGCGAAGTCCGGCACGGCATGGCTGGTGGTGCTGGAGGAAGATCGCACGGTCTCCATCAACGCCCTTGCCCGCCGCCTGGACGCCGGCCGGGTCTCCATGGGCAGCGCCGAGGATCTCTGGGCCACCCTCGGCGTGCGGCCAGGGGCCGTCACCCCGCTCGCCCTGGTGAACGCCCCGCCGGGCAGCGTCGCCTGCGCCATCGACTCCATGCTGCTGCGCGGCGGCCAGGTGAACATCCACCCCCTGGTCAACACCGCGACCACGGCCCTGGCGCCGGAGGACCTGCTGTCCTTCCTCCGTGGCCTGGGGCATGCGCCGCTTCGCCTGGATCTCGACGAACCCGGGTGAGGCCACCACAGCCGAAGCCGGCAGCCCCCGCGCCCCGCCTCCGCGCCGCCCCGGGCACGCGCAAGGCAGACCGCCAGCGGCAGGCCATTGCGCCGCGCCCCCTCAGGCGCATCTATGCACAAAGGATTGCCGGAACTGCACGATCATGGACACCATCCTGGACCCGAACCGCCCCGTAGGCCCTCTCGGCGGCCCCATGGCCGGGGGCGATGCCGACGTCATCCGCGACGGCGACCAGAAGACCTTCATGCAGGACGTGGTGGAGGCCTCCCGCCAAGTCCCTGTCCTGGTCGACTTCTGGGCGACGTGGTGCGGCCCCTGCAAGCAGCTCACCCCTGCGCTGGAGAAGGCGGTCAAGGCCGCCGGGGGCCGGGTGCGGCTGGTCAAGATCGACATCGACAAGAACCAGGCGCTGGTCCGCCAGCTCGCCCAGATGGGCCTGCCGCTGCAGTCGGTGCCGACGGTCGTCGCCTTCTGGCAAGGCCAGATCGCCGACCTGTTCCAGGGCGCCCTGCCCGAGAGCGAGGTGAAGCGCTTCATCGAGGCGCTGTTGAAGGCCGCCGGCGGCCAGATGCCGGCCCAGGACCTGCTGGCCGAGGCCAAGGCCGCCGTGGAGGAGGGTGACCACCAGGGCGCGCTGGAGCTGTTCGGCGCCCTCGCCCAGGCTGAGCCCGAGAATGCCGAGGCGCTGGCCGGCGTCGCTCGCGCCCTGATGGCGTTGGGCCATGAGGACCAGGCGAAGGCGGTAATCGACCAGATCCCGGCCAAGATCGCCCAGCACGCCGAGATCGCCTCGGTCCGGAGCGCGCTGGAGCTGGCCGAGCAGGGCCGTGCCGCCCGCTCCAAGCTGGCCGAGTTCGAGAGCCGCCTCGCCGCCGATCCGGACGACCACGCCGCCCGCATCGAACTGGCCGTGGCGCTGAACGCGGCCGAGGACCGCGCGGCCGCGGCCGACGCGCTGCTGGAGTCGGTCAGGCGCGACCGCGACTGGAACGAGCAAGCGGCCCGCAAGCAGCTGCTGAAGTTCCTCGAGGCCTGGGGCTTTGCCGACCCGGCCTCCGTCGCGGCGCGGCGCAAGCTCTCCTCGCTGCTGTTCAGCTAGCGGCGAGCGCGCCCGTGGCCGCCTTCCACCCCCGGCTCGAAAGCCTGCCGGCGGAGATCGCGGTCTTCCCGCTGACGGGTGCGCTGCTGCTGCCGCAGGGGCGGCTGCCGCTGAACATCTTCGAACCGCGCTACCTGGCCCTGGTGCAGGACAGCCTCGGCCAGGGGCGGATGTTCGGCATGATCCAGCCCGACCCCGCCCAGGCGGAGGTCCAGACGGGGGACCAGAGGGGGACAGGGACGCGACGCGTCCAACCCGCGCTCTACCGGGTGGGCTGCCTCGGCCGGATATCCTCCTTCGCGGAGACGGAGGATGGGCGGCTGCTGATCACCCTGACCGGGGTGGCCCGCTTCCGCGTCGCGGAGGAACTGCCATTGCGGGGCGGCTACCGGCAGGTGCGAGCCGACTATGCGGGCTGGGAGGAAGACCTCGCCGTCGACCGGTCACCCCCGCCGCTCGACCGCGCTGCCGTGCTTGGCGCCCTGCGGCCCTATTTTCGCGCGCGGCGGATCGAGGCGAACTGGGAGGCGCTGGAACAGATGGCGGACAGCATGCTGGTCACCACCCTGGCCATGGTCTGTCCCTTCGATCCGCGCGAGAAGCAGGCGCTGCTCGAGGCAGCGACCGAGGAGGAGCGGGCCAGGGTGCTGGTGACGCTCCTGCAGATGGATGCCCTGGCCGGCCCGGATGCCCCGGGCGGCCCCGGCCTGCCGAGCTAGGCCCGGCCGCCGGATCGCGGGATAAGGATCGGCCCCAGGACCCGCTCTCCGCGTGGCAGCGGTGGATCGGCCCCGGGGCCCGGAACAGGAATGGACGATCGATGAGCGAGAGCGCGACGCGGCCCGACGAGGCGGGCGCTGTGGACCCCCGGCTGCTGGAGATCCTGGTCTGCCCCGTGACCAAGGGTCCTCTGCGCTACGATCGCGCGCGGGGCGAGCTGGTCAGCGAGCAGGCGGGACTCGCCTATCCGATCCGCGACGGCATCCCGATCATGCTGCCGGACGAGGCGCGCAAGCTGGAGGGCTGAGCCGGCCGTGCCGGTCACCGCCCCGGTGGAGATCCGCCTGCTGCGGGCAGAGCGGCTGCTGGAGGTCGCCTGGGCCGATGGCGCCCGGCATCGGCTGCCGGCCGAGTACCTGCGGGTGGAGAGCCCCTCCGCCGAGGTCCAGGGGCACGGTCCCGGTCAGCGGAAGCTGGTGTCCGGGCGACGCCATGTCGGCATCCTGAAGCTGGAGCCCGTGGGGCGCTACGCCCTGCGCCTGGTCTTCGACGACCTGCACGACACGGGGATCTACAGCTGGGAGGAGCTGCGGCGGCTGGGCGAGGAATACCCGGCCCGCTGGGCCGCCTATGAAGCGGAGCTGGGGGCACGGGGGCTGTCACGCGATCCGCCCCGGCGGCCGGGGGCGCCCCCTTCCGGATCGCCGGATCGCACGCACATAGCCTAGCCGACCCGACGGAGAGCCCGTGCTCCCCGGGGGGCGGAGACCCGTATCCGGACGGGCCCGCCCTGCCTGTCCGGATCATGAGGCCTGCCATGACGCAGCATCATCTCCCTCGCCGGCGGCTTCTCCGCGCCGGCCTCGCGCTCGCCCCCCTGGGCCTCGGCCTCGCGGCTCCGGCCCTCGGCCAGCCCACTGGCGCGGCCCAGCCCCCCACCCGCCTGCGCGGCACCATCGCCGCCATCGCCGGCGACCGGATGACGGTCGTGACGCGGGAAGGCCCCTCGGTGGAGGTCGCACTGAACGATCCCCTGACGGTGTCCGCCCTGCGCCGCCTCGCCCTCTCCGACATCGCGCCGAACAGCTACATCGGCACGGCGGCGGCGCCGGGCCCCGACGGGCAGTTGCAGGCGCTGGAGGTGCTGGTCTTTCCCGAGGCGATGCGCGGCACCGGAGAGGGGCACTTCCCCTGGGATCTCGCCCCCGGCTCCACCATGACCAACGCCACCGTCGGCGCCACGGTGGAGGGCCGCGCCGGGCGCGAGCTGACGCTGAACTACAAGGGCCAGAGCGTGCAGGTCCGCGTGCCGCCCGAGGCGCCGGTCGTCACCCTGATCCCCGCCAGCCGCGCGGACCTGGTACCGGGCGCGCCGGTCTTCCTCTCCGCCACCCGCAATGCCGCGGGCCAGCTTGCCACCGGCCGCGTCACCGTGGGCAAGGACGGCGTGGCGCCGCCCATGTGACGCCACGCCCATCCCGCCCCGCGACCGCCGCCTGATGTCCGACACCGCCCTTCCCCGTCCGCGCCGGGAGCGCCGCAGCGGCCCGCGGGCAGCGCCGCGCCTCGCCGCCTGGCCGCTGCCCTGGCGCGACCGCGGTGGCCGCTTCTCCTGGTTCAAGGCGCTGGCCTTCCTGGGCACGCTGGTGCCCGCCGGCATCCTGGCCGGGCGCTGGATGGCCATGGATCTGGGGCCGGAACCCTATACGGAGGCGATCCACGTCGCCGGCCTCTGGGCCATCCGCTTCCTCGCCATCTCCCTGGTCGTCACGCCGCTGCGCCGGCTGGCGGACTGGCCGCGCGTCGTGCTCCTGCGCCGCATGCTAGGGCTGGCGGCGCTGGCCTATGCCCTGCTGCACGTCGCGCTCTATGCCGCCGACCAGCAGTTCCGGCTGTGGCACGTGTTGTCCGAGATGCTGCGGCGGAACTACCTGACGCTCGGCTTGGTGGCGGTGATCATCCTCTGCACCCTGGGCTGGACCTCCACCGACGGGTGGCTGCGCCGGCTGGGCCGGGACTGGAAGCGGCTGCACCGGCTGGTCTTCGCCGCCGCGGGACTGGCCCTGGTGCACTTCTTCCTGCAATCGAAGATCGACGTCACCCAGGCGGTGCTGATGGCCGGCCTGTTCCTCTGGCTAATCCTGTGGCGGCTGCTGCCGGCCACGTGGCAGGCCAGCCTGCCGGCGCTGCTGGGGCTGGCGGCCGCCGCGGCGCTCGGCACCGCCGGGATCGAGTACGCGTGGTACGCGCTGGCCACGCCGATCCCGCCGCTGTTGGTGCTGCAGGCGAATCTGGACGTGTCCTTCGGCCTGCGCCCGGCGCTGTGGGTGGGGATCGCCGGGCTGGGGGCGGCAGCGCTGGTGCCGCTGCGCCGGCTGGTGCCGGCGAGCTGATCTGCGGGCCGGTACTGTGAGACCTGTACGCGGATTGCCCTCTCGGGCGTGGCGCCGGTCGCCCCCATGGCCGGGCGCTCCCTGCTCGCCGCCGAGCCACGCGCACGGCGGGTGGTGGAAACCGGCCACGACGCCTATCGCCAGCGCCTCGTCCTGGCGGGCGAGGGCCGTGGCACGGTGATCCGCGAAGGCGGGCGGGTCGGTGCGGAGGGCGGGATGCGCTGACCGCCGCGGCGGTCCGGTCAGGCCAGGGCGGAATCCGCCCCGACGAGCGTGGTGCCCAGCATCGCGGCGAGGCGAGGCGCGACCTCCGGCGTCGCGGCCAGAACGAGGTTGCCCTCGGTCAGCCCGTTCCCGGCCAGCACGTCGTTGACCTGCCCGCCTGCCTCCTCGACCAGCAGCAGGCCGGCGAGGCAGTCCCAGGCGTTCATGTGCAGCTCGACATAGCCGTCGCTCAGCCCGGCGGCGGCCTCGGCCAGGCCCAGTGCACCGGAGCCGTGGCGGCGAAACTCGATCCCCGCCTCGGTCAGCCGGTGCAGCAGGGCGCAGAATTCGTCCAGGCCGCGGCGGCCGGACCAGCCCAGCTCGATCACCGGCGCGGCGCCGTGCCGCAGGTGGCTGACGGCGATGGGCCGCCCGTTCAGCACCGCCCCGCCGCCGCGTCGTGCGGCGAAGAGCCGGTCGCTGTCGGGGGCGAAGATCACGCCGACCTGCGTGCGTCCGTCGCGCACGTAGGAGAGCGAGACGCACCAGCGCGGCGTGCCGTGGATGTAGCCGGCGGTGCCGTCGATCGGGTCCACCACCCAGACGCTGTCGGCCGCCTCGCCCCCCTCCTCCTCGCCGATCACCGCATCGCCGAAGGCGTCGGCCACGCGGGTGCGGATCAGCGCCTCCACGGCGCGGTCGGCCTCGGTACAGAAGTCGATCGGGTTCTTGGCGTCCGGCTTGCCCAGCCCGTGGCGCATGCGCTGCGCGAGCGCGCCGCATTCCACGGCGAGGCCGATGGCGAAGGCCAGGCGGTCGGCGATCGGGTCGCCGCTCATGCCGGCACCACCACCGCGCCGTCGGCGTCGATCCGCACGCCCACCGCGCTGCCCTCCGGCAGGGCGGAAAGCACGTCGGGGTCGATCACCAGCACGTCGTCCGGCACGCCTTCCAGCACCACCTCGTATTCCATGTGGTCGCCGAGATACGCGGCCTTGCGGACGGTGCCCGGGACGGCGTCCGCCGTGGCGGCGCCCGGGGTCAGGCGCAGGCATTGCGGCCGCACCGCCAGCTCCGCCGGCCCGTCCGCCAGCCCGCGATGCGGCAGGCGCAGGAGGAGGGGACCGAGCCGGACCTGCGCCACCGTCTCGTCCTCCCGCCGCAGCGTCACGGGGAGGAGGTTGGCGTTGCCGATGAAGTCGGCGATGAAGCGGCTGCTCGGCCGTTCGTAGAGGTCGCGCGGCGCGCCGTCCTGCACGATCACACCCCCACGCATGACGATGATCCGGTCGGAGACGGCGAGCGCCTCCTCCTGGTCATGGGTGACGTAGACCACGGTCAGGCCGAGGGATTGCTGGAGCGCGCGGATGTCGGCCCGCACCCGCCGGCGCAGCTTGGCGTCGAGGTTGGAGAGCGGCTCGTCGAACAGCAGCACCTTGGGCTCCAGCACGATGGCGCGCGCCACCGCCACGCGCTGCTGCTGCCCGCCGGACAGCTCGCTGGGCAGGCGCTTCTCGAAGCCCGCGAGGCCGACGGCCGCGAGCTTCTCCGCCGCCATCGCCTCCGCCCGGGCGCGCGGGGTGCCGGCGGCGCGCAGCCCGTAGCAGACGTTCTCCATCACCGTCATGTGCGGGAACAGCGCGTAGGACTGGAACACCATGGAGACGTCGCGCTCGGCCGCCGAGAGGTGGGTCACGTCCTGCCCGTCGATCAGGATGCGCCCGCCATTCGGGTGCTCCAGCCCGGCGACGAGACGCAAGGTGGAGGTCTTGCCGCAGCCCGAGGGCCCGAGCAGCGTCACCAGCGTGCCGCGCGCGATGTCGAAGCTGACGGCGTTCACCGCCAACACCGGGCCGTAGCGCTTCACCACCGCCTCGAAGCGCACTGCCGGCGGGGCGGCGGAGAGGGCATCTGCCGCGGGCCGGCCACGGGTCATCTCGTTCATGCTCATGCCCTCGCAGGGACCTTCTCGCCCGGAACCGGCAACGCCTCGGTGGCGGAGCGGCGGCCGATCCGCCGCTCGCCCACCAGGGCCTGGATCAGCAGCAGCGCCGCGACCATGATGGCGATCAGCACGGCGGAGTAGACGATGGCGATGCCGTACTCGCCGTACTCGGCGCGGCCGACGATGTAGACGGTGGCGAGGTTGTACTCGCCGCTGACCAGGAAGATCACCGCGCTGACGGAGGTGATGGCGCGCACGAAGCTGTAGACCATGGCGGTGGCGATGGCCGGCCGCAGGATCGGCAGCAGCACGCGCCGCAGGGTGGCGGCGGAGCGCGCGCCGAGGGTCAGCGACGCCTCGTCCAGGCTGCGGTCCACCTGGCTGAGGTTGGCGAGCCCGGCGCGGATACCCACCGGCATGTTCCGGAAGATGAAGGCGATCACCATGATCAGCCCCGTCCCCGTCAGCTCCAGCGGCGGCACGTTGAAGGCCAGGATGTAGCTGATGCCGATCACCGTGCCGGGGATGGCGAAGCTCATCATCGTCAGGAATTCGAAGGCGCCGCGCCCGGCGAAGCTCTGCCGGTTCAGCAGCCAAGCGGTGAGGATGCCCAGGGCGGCCGTCAGCGGCATGGCCAGCAGCGCCACCCGCAGCGTGGTCAGCAGCGAGCTCCAGGCGGAACCGGCCAGGAACCAGCCATCCACCCCCCGCTCGATGGCGAAGGCGGTCAGGAAGTGGCGCAGCGTGAAGCTGTTGTCGCTGCCGATCGCGGTGATGAAGCCGCCGACCAGGATCAGCCCGTAGATCGCGACCGTCAGCAGCAGCCAGGGGATGACGACGGCGAGGCAGGCGATCCGCAACCCCCGCGGCAGGCGCAGCGGCTGGCCGGAATCCCCCTTGCCCGTCACCGTCACGTAGGAGCGCCGCCCGAGCCAGAGCCGTTGCAGCAGGAAGGCGGAGAGGGTGAAGATCAGCAGCACGATGGCCAGCACCGCCGCCTGCCCCTGGTCGTGCGCCGCCCCCACCACGGCGAAGTAGATGGCGACCGAGAGCACCTGGAAGTTGCCGCCGATCATGATCGGGTTGCCGAAATCGGCCAGGCTCTCGATGAAGGCGATCAGGAAGGCATTGGCGAGACCCGGCCGGATCAGCGGCCAGGTGACGTGGCGGAAGGTGCGCCAGCGGCCGGAGCGCAGGGTCTGCGACGCCTCCTCCAGGCTGGGGCTGACGCCTTGCAGCACGCCTTGCAGCACGAGGAAGGAGATCGGCGTGAAGGCCAGGAGCTGGGCGATGGTCAGCCCCGGCATGCCGTAGATCCAGCGCGAGCGCGGCAGGCCGAACCACTCCTGCAGCCACACCGTCACCAGCCCGGCGCGGCCGAAATACAGGATCAGCGCGAGGCCGATGACGAAGGGCGGCGTGATGACGGGCAGCAGCGAGAGCAGCTTCAGCAGGCGCGGGAAGGGGAAGCGGGTGCGGGTGGCCACCAGCGCGAAGGCGAGGCCGAGCAGCGTGCTCAGCACCCCCACCAGGATCGCCTGGGCCAGCGAGTTCCAGGCGACGCCGCAGCGCCCGGGCCCGGTGACGCAGTCCAGCCCCCAGATGGCTTCCGCCGTCAGCTTGCCGGCGAAGAGCGGCAGGTCGAGGTTGCCGTCATTGTCCTGGAAGGCGGAGACGAGGACGCAGAGCACGGGATAGCCGACGAAGACGAGGATCGAGCCGCAGACCAGCCCGATCGAGGCGATGGTGAAGACCTCGCCCTTGCACCAGCCCTTCCAGGCGAGGCCATAGGCCAGCAGCACCATGGCGGCCACGGCGTAGAGCAGCGCCCCCCAGCCCAGGGCCGGCTGCGCGGCGGTGGCGCCGAACAGCCAGCCCAGCCCCTCCAGCCGCCAGCCATGCGCGCGGATGCCGAAGGCCTCCAGCACCAGCCAGGCCAGCGCGGCGATGCCCGCCGCCACCAGCGGCCCGGGGCGGCGCCCGGCCACGGCCCAGGCGGCCAGCAGCGGCGGGACCAGCAGCGGCAGCAGCCAGGGGCGGCCGCCGAGCGTCGCCTGCCACGCGGCCGGCAGCGCCTCGGCGCCGGCGCCGCGCAGCAGGGAGGAGAGCCCGCCCTCCTGCCCGTACCAGGGCAGCGCCAGCAGCGAGGCGGCCCAGGCGGCCAGCCACCACCACGCCGCGTGGCGGATGCTGCGGGCCTTGCCCTGGCGGGGGACAGAAAGGAGAGCGGCGCTCACCGGGCGTCAGCGCGCGTTCTGCACTTCGCGCGTCCAGCGCGAGAGCAGGCGGGTGCGCTCGGCCGAGGAGCCGTACTTCTCGAAGTCGTAGTTGATCAGCTTGATGGAGCTGATGTCCGGCGCCTCCGGCGGCACCGGCGTGCCGGTGTTGGAAGGAAGCTGGTAGGAGCCGTGCTGCGCCGCGATGGCCTGGGCCGCGGGGGTCAGCGCCCATTCGTAGAAGCGCTTCGCCTCCTCCGGATGGCGGGCGCCGCGGATGATGCTCATCGAGCCGATCTCGAAGCCCGTGCCCTCGCAGGGCGAGACCACCTTCACCGCCGGGTTCTGCTTCGCCGCGTCCACCAGGTCGTGCTGGAAGGCGATGCCGATCAGCGTCTCGCCGCGCATCACCGCCTGGGCGGGGGCGGCGCCGGCGCTGGTGTACTGGTCGATGTTGACGTTCAGGCGCTTGAGGTAGTCAAAGGCCTTGTCCTCGCCCATCAGCTGCACCAGCGTCGCCAGCATGGTCCAGGTGGTGCCGGAGGCGTTGGGGTTGGCCATCTGCACCTCGCCCTTGTACTCGGGCTTCAGCAGGTCCTCCCAGCAGGCCGGCACGGGCAGGTTGCGGCGCTTCAGCTCCCGCTCGTTGTAGCCGAAGCCCAGCGCGCCCATGTAGATGCCGACGGTGCGGTTCTGCGACCGCGCCGCCTGCTGCTGCGCCCAGTCGCGCAGTTGTGGCAGCGCCTCGGAGCGATAGGGCTCCGTCAGATCGTCGGAGGCAGCCTGGAGGTGCGGGTCGCCCGTGCCGCCGTACCACACGTCGCCGCGCGGGTTGGTCCGCTCGGCGCGCAGGCGGGCGAAGATCTCGCCCGCGCTCTGGCGCGTCATGTCCACGCGCACGCCCGTCTGCGCCTGGAAGGCGGTGGCGGCGGCGCGGCACCAGGCCTCGTTCACGCCGCAATACATCACGAGGCTGTTGCCCTGCGCCCGCGCCCCGCCCGGCGCCATGGCGACCGCGAGAACGCCGCCCAGCAGCAGCGCCGCGCGCCGCATCACACCCTTGGACATCCCATCACTCCCATCAGGGGCGCGCCGTTCGCGGCGCTGCCCGGTCTCGCCACCCTACTCCGCGGGGCGCCGCAGCATCCACTCGTGAGCAGGGTCGTTGTGGAAGCGCCAGGCGCGGCGCGGCCCCGCCATGACGTTCAGGTAGTAGAGCCGGTAGCCATGCGGCGCCCCCACCGGATGGTAGCCGCGCGGCACCAGCACCACGTCGCCGTCGCCCACCGCCAGCACCTCGTCCAGGTCGCGTTCGTCCGTGTAGACGCGCTGCACCGCGAAGCCCTGCGCCGGGTCGAGCCGGTGGTAGTAGGTTTCCTCCAGCAGCGTCTCGTCCGGGAAGGCGTCGCGGTCATGCTTGTGCGGCGGATAGGAGGACCAGTTCCCCGCGGGCGTCAGCACCTCCACCACCAGCAGCCCCTCGGCGGGCTCCGTCTCCGGCAGGATGTTGTGGACGACGCGGCGGTTGCTGCCCTCGCCGCGCGTCTCCGGCGCGATGCCCTCGGGCGCGATGCGGCGCGGCGGCAGGCCGGGCTTCCCGGGGGCGGAGCAGACGGCCAGTTCCAGCGCCGTCTCCGCCTCCACCCGCCAGTCGGTGCCGGCGGGGACGTAGACGGCATCCGGCCTGCCCTCGAAGGGCGAGGCGCGGCCGCCGACCCCCTCCACCCGCACGCCGCCCGTGCTGACGGCGGCGCGGCCGGTGACGGGGACGAGGCAGAACTCCCGCGCCGCCTCGCCGCCCGAGACGGACTGCCCCGCCTCCAGCCGGTAGAGGTCGAAGCCGACATGCGTCCAGCCCGCATTCTCCGGCGTGACGTGGTGCACGCGCCCCTGGGCGTCCGGCTTGCCCGCGCGGCGCAGCAGGGCGCTGCTCATGCCGCGCGCTCCATCCCGGCGCCGGCCGCGAAGCGCGCGAGATTGTCGTGGCCCATCCGGGCATAGCGCAGCGGGTTCGCCTTCTCCGGGTCCTGCTCCGCCTCGATCACCAGCCAGCCGTGATAGCCGGGGAGTTCCGCCAGCACGGCCCGAAAATCCACCATGCCGTCGCCGGGCACGGTGAAGACGCCGGCCACGACGCTGTCGAGGAAGCTCCAATCCTTCGCCCGGGATTCCTCCATCACCGCGCGGCGGATGTCCTTGGTGTGGACGTGGCGGATGCGCTCCCGCCAGCGGCGGGCCAGCGCCACCGGATCGGCGCCGCCGAAGGTCGCGTGCCCCGTGTCCAGCAGCAGGTGCAGCGCCGAGCCGGTGGAGTCCATCAGCCGGTCGATCTCCGCCCCGCTCTGCACCACCGTGCCCATGTGGTGGTGGTAGACCAGCGCGAGGCCCGCATCGGCCACGGCCTTGCCCACCTCGGTCAGCCGCGCGCCGAACGTCGCCCAGTCCGCGTCGGCCAGCACCGGGCGGCGGGAGAGGGGGATGCCCTGGTCGCCATGGATGGCGTTGGAGGTCTCGGCGATGATCAGCACCTCCGCGCCGCAGCCGCGCAGCAGGTCGAGATGCGGTTGCATCGCCGCGATCTCCGCCTTGGCGTCGCGGACCAGCAGCTCGCAGGAATACCAGCCGGAGACCAAGGCGAGGTCGTGCGCCGACAGCACCGCTTGCAGCTCCGGCGCGGTGCGGGGGAACTTGTGCCCCAGCTCGATGCCGTCGAAGCCCGCCTCGCGCGCCTCGCGCAGGCAGGTCTCCAGCGGGGTGGCGCCGCCCAGCGTGCGCAGGTCGTCGTTCGACCAGGCGATGGGGTTGGTGCCCAGGCGGATGCGTGGCGTGCTCATGCTCATCGTCCCAGCGCCTGTTCCGCGCGGGCCTCCTCGTAGCGGGCGCGGGCCTCGCGCACCTCGGCGCGGTCCGAGACCTCGGGCACGCCCACATCCCACCAGTGCCCGCCCGCCGCGGTGGACTCGCGCGGGTCGGTGTCGATCACCAGGACCGTGGTGCGGGGCGATCCCTTCGCCCGGGCCAGCGCCGCCTCCAGCTCCGCCACCGAGGCGACATGCTCGGCCACGGCGCCCAGGCTCTCCGCATGGGCGCGGAAGTCGATGCGCGGCGTCTCCTCGGGCAGCAGGTTGTTGAACGGCGCGCCGCCCGTGGCCCCCTGCAAGCGGCCGATGCAGCCGAAGCCGCGATTGTCCAGCAGCACGACGGTCAGCTTCGCGCCCATCGCGACCGCCGTCGCCAGCTCGGAGTTCAGCATCAGGTAGCTGCCGTCGCCCAGCATCACGATCACGTCGGTGTCCGGCCGCGCCAGCTTCACGCCCAACCCGCCGGCGATCTCGTAGCCCATGCAGGAGAAGCCGTATTCCAGGTGGTAGCCGCCCGGCGCCGTCGCCTGCCACAGCTTGTGCAGCTCGCCCGGCAGTCCGCCGGCCGCGCCCACCACCACGGTCCGTGGCCCCGCCGCACGCTGCACCGCGCCGATCACCTGCGCGTCCGAAGGCAGCGGCGCGTTGGTGGGGGCGGTCACGGCGGCCGCCTCCCGCTCCCAGGCGGCCAGCGCCGTGCGCCCCGCCACCGCCCAGGCTTCGGGCGCGCGGTGCCCCGCCAGCGCCTCGTCCAGCGCCGCCAGCCCCTCTCGCGCATCCGCCACCAGCGGCCGCGCGAAGTGCTTGCCGGCATCGAAGGGCTGCACGTTCAGCCCCACCAGCACCCGCCCGGGATCGCGGAACAGCGCCCAGGAGCCGGTGGTGAAGTCCTGCAACCGCGTCCCCACCGCCAGCACCAGATCGGCCCGTTCCGCCAGCGCGTTCGCGGCCGCCGTCCCGGTGACGCCGATGGCGCCCAGGTTCAGCGGGTGCCCGTGCGGCATGGCGGCCTTCCCCGCCTGGGTCTCCGCCACCGGGATGCCGTGCGCCGTCGCGAACTCCGCCAGCGCCCCCGTCGCGCCGCTGTAGTGCACGCCGCCGCCCGCCACGATCAGCGGCCGCTGCGCCGCACGCAGCAGGCGCGCCGCCTCCTCCAGCTCCGCGCGGTCCGGCCGCGGCCGGCGCGGCGCCCAGCGGCGCGGCGCGAAGAATTCCTCCGGCCAGTCGAAGGCCTCCGCCTGGGTGTCCTGGCACAGCGCCAGCGTCACCGGCCCGCATTCCGCCGGATCGGTCAGCACCGCCATCGCGCGCGGTAAGGCGGTCAGCAACTGCTCCGGCCGCGCGATGCGGTCGAAGTAGCGCGACACCGGCCGGAAGCAGTCATTGGCGGAAACGGTGCCGTCCCCGAAATCCTCGACCTGCTGCAACACCGGATCGGGTCGCCGCCCCGCGAAGACGTCGCCGGGCAGCAGCAGCACCGGCAGGCGGTTCACATGCGCCAGCGCCGCCGCCGTCACCATGTTCGTCGCCCCCGGCCCGATGGAGCTGGTGCAGGCCATCATCCGCCGCCGCCCGCTGGCCTTGGCGAAGGCCACGGCCGCATGCGCCATCCCCTGCTCGCTATGCGCCCGCAGCGTCGGCAGCGTCTCCCGCACGCCCCACAGTGCCTCGCCCATCCCGGCCACGTTGCCATGCCCGAAGATCGCCCAAACCCCGGCGAACAACGCCGCCCCGTCGCCCGCCTGCTGCGCGGCCAAGTAGCGCACGAGCGCCTGCGCGGTGGTGAGGCGGGTCATGGCTGCGTGGCTCCCGTGACTCGCAGGGCGGGCTCCGCCCCCCTGCACCCCCCGCCAGGAGCAAAGCCCCTGGACCCATATTCGTAAAAGAGTGGCGCTGGCTGGACCGGGGGTGCCTCGACGCGGCTACGCCGTCGAGGCACCCCCGGTCCAGCCAGCGCATTTGTGAAAGGGGGTCCAGGGGCTCTGCTCCTGGCGGGTGGGGTGTGGGGAGGGCGGAGCCCTTCCCACGGGCCACGGGTGCCGACGCCGCTCATGCCGCCACTGCCGGCGCGGCGGCCTGGGCGTCCTGCCAGGCGGCGCAGAGGGTGGCGAAGCGGTGGGCCATGGCGGCGACGGCCTCGGCGTCGGTGGTGCGGCCGGCGAGCCAGGCTTCGGCGGGCTCGGCGAAGATGCTGCGGCCGATGGCGAAGCCGCGAAGGTGGGGGCAGCGGGCGGCGAGGGCGAAGGCCTGGGCCAGCTCGGGCAGGGGGGCGTCGAGGCCGAGGAGGAGGATGCCGCGGCAATAGGGGTCGTGCGCGTCGATGACCTCGGCGATGGCGGCCCAGGCGGCGGCGTCGGGCTGGGCCTCCAGCTTCCACCAGTCGGGGCGCAGGCCGAGGGCGTAGAGGCGTTCGAGGATGGCGGCGGTGGTGCCGCTCCCCAGCGGGCCGTGGCGGGAGGCGATGATCTCAACCAGGCACTCGCGGCCCTGGCGGCGGCAGGCCTCGTGATAGGCGAGCAGGGCCTCCTCCTGCTCGGCGCGCAGCGGGGCGGGGTCGTCGGGGTGGTAGAAGCAGAGGCACTTGGCGGTCTGGGTGACGGGCCATTCCAGCATGGCCATGCCCGGGTCGTGCGCGCCGTCGAAGCGCAGCGGGCGGGAGCCGGGGCGCTCCATCGGGCGGGCGAGCCACAGCTCCGTGCCCTCCGCCTCGAACAGCGCCTCGCGGCCATGGGTGCCGTCGAGCAGCATGCCGTAGCCCGGGCGGCCGCCGGCGACCTGGCGCGCCGCCTGCACCGCCAGCCGCTTGAAGGCGGCGAGGCGCGCGGGGTCGGCGCCTGCGCGCTCCGCCATCTCCTCCAGCTGGGAACGATGGTCGATGGCGAAGGCCATCAGGCTGTCGGGCAGCACGCGGCGCGTGGTGGCGTGGTGCAGGTGGTTGAGGGTGGCGTCCTTGCGCAGCGCGCGGTGCGGGCTGCCTTCGGTCAGGAAGTGCTGCAACTCCGCCCAGCTCGGGTATTCGGGCGCGCAGAGCAGGCGGGAGACGGCGAAGGCGCCGCAGGCATTGGCCCAGGTGGAGCAGGTCTCCCACCCCTCGCCGCGCAGCCAGCCGCGCAGGAAGCCGGCCATGAAGCCGTCGCCCGCACCGAGCACGTTGTACACCTCGATCGGGAAGCCGCGGCCGCGCAGCCCGTCCTCCAGCCGGTCGGGGATGGGGCCGGGGAAGACGGTGCAGCCCATCGGCCCCTGCTTCAGCACCAGCGCGGCCGGGCTCGCGGCGCGCACGGCGCGCAGGGCGTCGTGGACATCCTCGGCGCCGCCGGCGATGCGGAACTCCTCCTCCGTGCCCACGATCAGGTCGCAGAGCGGCAGCACGCTGCGCAGCACCCCGGTGACGCGGGCGGAGGCGACGTAGCGGTCCTCCCCCGCCCCGGCATGCGCCAGGCCCCAGAGGTTGGGGCGGTAGTCGATGTCCAGCGCCACCCGCCGCCCGGCGGCGCGCGCGGCGTCGATCGCGGCGCGGGAGGCGCCCTCGACGCCCGGCGTGCTGAAATGCGTGCCCGTCACCACCAGCGCGCCCGCGCGGGCGATGGCGCCGGCGTCGATGTCGGCCGCCGAGAGCGCCATGTCGGCGCAGTCCTGGCGATAGAAGATCAGCGGGAAGCCGTGGTCGTCGCGCACGCCGACGACGGCCAGCGCGGTGAGGCGGTGCGGGTCGGTGACGACGGTGGAGGTATCCACCCCCTCGCGCGTCAACTGCTCGCGGATGAAGCGCCCGAAGGCCTCGTCGCCGACGCGGGTGACGAGGCCGGCGCGCAGGCCGAGCCGGGCGCTGCCGACCGCGATGTTGGTGGGGGAGCCGCCGACCGCCTTGGCGAAGCTCGCCATGTCCTCCATCCGGCCGCCGATCTGCTGGCCGTAGAGGTCGACCGAGCAACGGCCCAGGGTGATGACATCGAGCGTGATGCCGTCGAGCTGCGGCGATTCTGCCATGGCGCCCTTGCTGTCCTGGTGGCCGGCCGCGTGTCGCGGTCAGCCATCCTCCCTTGCGGCGACTCTCGGGAGCGGCGTACAAAATGTCAATTCCATTCTGAATAATTTCAGAACATCCGTGCGAAATCAGCCTTCGCGCGACATCAGGGAGGAACGGCCATGCTGGACATCGCCGTGATCGGGGCCGGTCGGATCGGCCGCATCCATGCGCGCAACATCGCCCTGCACCCGCGGGCGCGCCTCTCCGGGGTCTCGGACCCCGACACCGCCGCGGCGGAGGCCCTGGCCGCCGCCTGCGGCAGCCGGGCGATCCCGCTGGAGGCGGCGTTCCAGGCCCGGGCGGTGCTGATCGGCTCGCCCACCCCCACCCATGCCGACTACATCGAGCGCGCGGCGGCGGCCGGCCAGGCGGTGTTCTGCGAGAAGCCGGTGGACCTCTCGGCCCGGCGGGTGCGCGACTGCCTTGCGGCGGTCGAGCGGGCGGGCGTGCCGCTGATGGTGGGCTTCAACCGGCGGTTCGACCCCAGCTTCGCCGCCCTGCAACGGCGCCTGGCGGCGGGCGAGATCGGCGCGCTGGAGATGCTGACCATCATCAGCCGCGATCCTTCGCCGCCCCCCGCCAGCTATGTCGCGCAATCCGGCGGGCTGTTCCGCGACATGATGATCCACGACCTGGACATGGCGCGCTTCCTCCTGGGCGAGGAGCCGGTGGAGATCTACGCGGCCGCGGCCGCCCTGGTGGACCCGGCGATCGGCGCGGCGGGCGACGTGGATTCCGCCGCCGTGACGCTGAAGACGGCCAGCGGGAAGCTCTGCCAGATCAGCAACTCCCGCCGCGCCACCTATGGCTACGACCAGCGCATCGAGGCGCATGGGTCGCTCGGCCTGCTGCGGGCGGGGAACATGACGCAGACCACGGTGGAATCCGCCGGGAGGTCGGGCTTCACCACCGACCCGGCGCTGCCCTTCTTCCTGGAACGCTACGACGCCGCCTACCGCGCCGAGCTGGACGCCTTCATTGCCGCGGTGCTGGACGGCAAGCCGGCGGCGCCGACCGGCGAGGACGGGCTGAAGGCCCTGCTGCTGGCGGATGCGGCGACGGAATCCGCGCGGACCGGCCAGCCGGTGCGGGTGGCGGCGTAGGGCGCCGTTCAGTCCTCGAAGTTGCTGCGGGCGCGGCGCAGGAGGGACAGCAGCATCCGCACCTCATCCGCCGTGAGGTTCTGCGTCGCACGCCGGTTCACCCCGTGGGCCTCCGGCATCAGCTCGGCCCGCAACGCCCGGCCGGAGGGGGTGAGGTGGATATGGACCTTGCGCCTGTCCGTCTCGGAGCGGACGCGATGGATCCAGCCGCCCTCCTCCAACCCGCGCAGGGCGATGACGGCGGTGGGCTCCATCATGCCGACGCGCCTGGCCAGCTCGCTCTGGGTCAGCCCGTCCTCCTCCCACAGCACGCGCAGGAAGTACCACCCGCCCGGCGCCACGCCATGCGCCTGCAGCCGGGCTTGCAGGTGGCGCTGGATGGCGCGGTTCAGGTCGCGCACGAGGAAGCCCAGGCTCTGGTCGAAGGGCAGCGGTTCCGTCAGCCCGGCGGCGGAAGGCGGCATGTCCATGCGCCATCCTAGGATGGCGCCGCCGCCGGGGGAAACCTCGCCCCGGCGGGGCCGGATGGGGGCGGCGGCGGCGCCGCCCCGGCTCCTCATGCGACGGCCTGCGCCATCTCCCGCTCGTCCTCCTCCATCTCCATGCCGGAGAGGTACGCGGCCTCCTCCTTGGAGGTGCCGAGCAGGCGCCAGTTCTCCGTCTTCGGCACCACGCCCTGATAGGAGCGCAGGGCGGCCTGGGCCAGGTGCGGCGCGGCGAGGCCGATCGGCTCCGCCCCCTCCTGGAAGCGCGCCAGGGCATCGAGCATGATGCGGCGGAACTGGATCACCGCGATGTCGCTCGCGCCCAGCCGCTCGGCGGTGCGGTCGGCGATCGGGCCCATCGACTCCCACATGGCGATATCCTGGTTCGGGATGCCCGGGATGCCGGTGAAGGAGCCGCTCCGCATCGCCTCGCGGTCCTGCAGGTAGTCGTTCTCCGCCAGCCGCTTGACCGGGCGGAAGTCGGAATCCAGGTCGACGCCCACCTGGGCGACGCAGAACTTCCGCCAGGCCTCGGTGTCGATGCCGCCGCCCGTGTTGTTCCAGGCGATGAAGTGGAAGTAGCTGCTGGTGTCGTCGCGCGGCACGATCACGCTCGCCACGTTGTAGGAGGCGTTGGGCGGGATCAGCGCGGCGAAGGGCGCGACGAAGCAGGTGATTCGCACGTAGTCGTGCGTCGCGGCATTCATGATCGGGCGGCGGATCGCGGCGTAGCGCATGCCGTAATTCGTCACCTGCACCTGGATGCGCGGGTTCTTGTCGGTGGAGGGGCGCACCCAGTGCGTCTCCAGCGCCTGCGCCTCGCCGCGCGCCGGCTTCATGTCGGAGGAGTGGAGCGAGGAGGAGTGGGCGCTGTCGATCTGCCCCTCCATGATCTGCGCCCAGTTGCAGGGAAGCTGGATGCGCACCACCGCGACCCTGGTGTCCGGCGTCGGCGCCCAGGCCGGCGCCTCGAACTCCGGCATCAGCTCGGGCGGGCCCATATAGGCCCAGACGAAGCCGCCTGCCTCGCGGGTCGGGTAGGATTTGTGCTTCACGCGCTCGGCGAAGCCGCTCTCCTTCGGCTCGGAGGGCATGTCGGTGACGTTGCCGTCCACGTCGAACTTCCAGCCGTGGTAGAGGCAGCGCAGGCCGCAATTCTCGTTGCGGCCGAAGGCCAGCGACGCCTTCCGGTGCGGGCAGAACTCGCCCAGCAGCCCGATGCGGCCCTCGCTGTCGCGGAAGGCGACGAGCCTTTCGCCGAACAGGGTGACGCGGACCGGCTTGCCGTCCGGCTCCGCCAGTTGCTCGGTCAGCAGGGCGGGCACCCAGTGGCGGCGCATGAGCTGGCCCATCGGGGCATCGCCCTCGATGCGGCAGAGCAGTTCGTTCTCTTCGGCGGTGAGCATGGGTCGCTTCCTCGCTCGCTCGGGACCAGGCGGCCGGCCGGGCTGATCGCCCGCCGTCCATTTACTTAGTGTTCTAAGTATCTTTAGCGGAAGGGGTTACTCCTGTCGAGCCCGAATCTCCGGACCGTCGGCGCGATATGTGAGAACGTCTCGCAACTTTGGAAAGAGGCCCAAAATCGTCCAGAATCCCCTTGCCGGTATTTACTTAGTCTTCTAATCAAATCCCGACGAACGGCAGGCCCGCCAGGCCGGGCTAGGGTACGGGGAGGACAGACAGGCATGGATACCGGAGAGCCGGCGCTGCTGCCGCTGCGAGTCCTGCGTTCGGAACCGGCCGCCGATGGCATCCGCCTCTTCGAGCTGCGCCACCCGCAGGGCGCGGAGCTGCCGGCCTTCACCCCCGGCGCGCACCTGTCCGTCCGCGTGCCCAGCGGCGCCATGCGCAACTACTCGATCTGCAACGACGCCGCCGAGCGCGACCGCTACGTCATCGCGGTGAAGCGCGAGGAGGGCGGGCGCGGCGGCTCGGTCAGCCTGATCGACGGGGTGAAGGAGGGCGACACGCTGGAGGTGTCGGAGCCGCGCAACCTGTTCGCCCTCGACCTGCGCGCCCCCGAATACATCTTCGTCGCCGGCGGCATCGGCATCACCCCGATCCTGTCGATGATCCGCACGATCCGCAGCCGGGGCGACAAGCCCTTCCGCCTCTACTACCTGACCCGCAACGCCGCCGGCACCGCCTTCCTGGGCGACCTGTCCGACCCCGGCCTCGCCGACCACGTGCTGATCCATCACGATGAGGGCGACATCGCCAACGCCTACGACCTCTGGCCGGTCTTCGAGGAGCCGGGCAAGGCGCACATCTACTGCTGCGGCCCCCGGCCGCTGATGGATGCGGTGAAGGACATGACCGGCCACTGGCCGGAGAACACGGTCCACTTCGAGGATTTCGGCTCCGACCTGGTCCGCCCGCGCGCCGACGACGCGCCCTTCGACATCCGCCTGGGCCGCGGGGGGGAGACGCTGAACGTCCCCGTCGGCACCACGATCCTGGAGGTGCTGCGCGCCCATGGCCGCAAGGCGCCCTCCTCCTGCGAGAGCGGCACCTGCGGCACCTGCCGCACCCGCTACCTCGATGGCGAGGTGGACCATCGCGACATGGTGCTGACGCCGGCGGAGCGGAAGTCGGCGCTGATGATCTGCGTCTCCCGGGCGAAGTCCGGCACCCTCGTGCTCGACCTGTGATGCGGCAGGACGCCGTCCAGCTCGGCGTGGTCGGCCTCGGCCGCGCCTTCATGCTGATGCTGCCGACCCTGGTGCAGCATCCGCGCCTCCGCCTCGTCGCCGCCTGCGACCCGCGGCCGGAAGCGCGCGCCTGCTTCGCGCGCGACTTCGCGGGCGCCCGCACCCACGAGGATGTCGCCGCCCTCTGCGCCGATCCGGCGGTGCAGGCGGTCTATGTCGCCTCCCCGCACCAGTTCCACCTGGATCACGTCCGTGCGGCCGCCGCGGCCGGCAAGCACGTGCTGGTGGAGAAGCCGCTCGCGCTGAGCCTGGAGGAGGCGCAGGCGATGATCGCGGCGGCGCGGGCGGGCGGCGTGCATCTGCTGGTCGGGCATAGCCATTCCTTCGATGCGCCCTATCGCCTGGCGCGGGAGATGATCCGCTCCGGCGCCTACGGCGCGCCGCGCATGATCACCGCGCTGAACGCCACGGACTACCTCTACCGCCCGCGCCGGCCGGAGGAGCTGGACACGGCGCAGGGGGGCGGCGCGATCTTCTCCCAGGCGCCGCATCAGGTGGAGGTGGTGCGCCTGCTGGCCGGGCGGCCCGCGCGGTCCATCCGCGCCGCGGCCTCGGTCTGGGACCCGGCCCGCGGGACGGAGGGCGCGTACAACGCCTTGCTCGACTTCGGCGAGGGGCTGTCGGCGACGCTGACCTACGACGGCCATGCGCATTTCGACACGGACGAGTTCCAGGGCTGGTTCGGCGAGATGGGCCTGCCGCGCGACCCCGGCCGCTACGGCGAGGCGCGGGCCGCGCTCGCCCATATCCGCTCGCGCGAGGAGGAGGCGGCGCTGAAGAACCGGCGCGCCTACGGCACGAACCTCGATGCCGGCGAGGCGCGGAGCGCGGCGCCCCCGCCCGCCTACAACCATTTCGGCCTGGTCCTGGTCTCCTGCGAGCGGGCCGCGCTGCGGCCGACGCCGCAGGGCGTGATGGTCCATGGCGACACGGAGCGCCGCTTCGAGGCCCTGCCGCCCCCCGCCGTCGCGCGGCAGGAGGTGGCGGAGGAGCTGTACGACGCGGTCGCGCGGGGCATCCCGCCGCTGCATTCCGGCGAGTGGGGCCTGGCCACGCTGGAGATCTGCCTGGCGCTGCTGGAATCCGCCCGCACGGGGCGGGAGGTCGCGCTGCGCCATCAGGGGGCTGGGTGAGTCAGGGCGGCCCGCCAGGCGGCGGCGCCGGGGATTCTGGGGAGAGAACGATGCTGGACGATCCATTCTCGCGCCGCGCCGCGCTGCGGCTGGGGCTCGGCACGACATTGGGGCTGGCGCTGGCGGGGCAGGCGCGGGCACAGCGCGGCGTCGCGCGCGTGGTCGTGCCCTATCCGCCCGGCGGCACCACCGACGTCACCGCGCGTCTGCTGGTCAACCGCATGGCGGAGACGCTGAACCAGACGCTGGTGATCGAGAACCGCTCCGGCGCCAACGGTGCCGTGGGGGCGCAGGAGGTGGCGCGTTCCGCGCCGGACGGGCAGACGCTGCTCTACTCGAACGAGGTCCACCTCGTGCTGAAGTTCGTGCAGCGCGGCGTGCCCTTCGACGCCATCGCCGACTTCACCCCGGTCACGCGCACGGTCAGCATCCCCTACGTGCTGGTGGGCGGGGCGGAGCACGTGAAGCAGGCGGAGATCCGCAGCCTGGTCGACGCGGTGAGGCGCGAGCCCAACCGCTTCGCCTTCGCCGGCTCCACCCTGGGCTCCGTCGGCCAGCTCGGCGCCGCGGCGCTGGGGCAGAAGCTGGGGGCGGATCTGACGATCGTGGCCTATCGCGGCTCCGGCCCCGCGGTGAACGACCTGATCGCCGGCTCGGTCGCGCTGATGTTCGCCCCGCTCGGTGCCGTGCTGCCGCTGATCCAGGGCGGGCAACTCCGCGCCTTCGCCGTCACCGCGCCAGGGCGCGTCGCCATCCTGCCGGAGGTGCCGACGATGGCGGAGGCCGGCCATCCGGAGATGCTGTTCGAGGGCTGGACGGCGATCTGGGGCCCGAAGGGCCTGCCGGCGGCCAAGGTGGAGGAGATCCGCAAATCCGCCGACGCCGCCCTGCGCGACCCCGCGATCGTGCAGCGCCTGACCGAGCTCGGCTGCGCCCCGATCCACGAGAGCAGCGCCGACTTCGCGAAGCTGCAGATCGCGGAGCAGGATCGCAACGGCGCGATCATCCGCGCCGCCGGCATCCGGCCGGAATAGGGCGCCGGCCATGGCCCTGATCCGGATCGAGGCGGCGCGCGACGAGGCCTCGGGGAAATACTTCCTCGAGATCTACCGGCCGCATGACGCGCCCTCCCCCTTCGTCACCACGCAGCCGCGCTACCAGTCGGCCGCGGCGGCGGAGAACGACGCCATCGCCATCCTCGCGGCCGCGGCCAGCATGCCGCGCCGCCAGGGCGGCTGAATCCGGGCGGCCAGCCCCGGCCGCCCCCTTGCCTGCCCTGCCGGATGCGGCAGGGTGCCCGCCAGCCATCCGGGAGTCGCCCGTGACCAAGCTTCGCCTGTCCCTCGCCATCGGCGACTACGACCGCATCCGCCCCCTGGTGGACGGCACGGTGCAGATCGACGGGGTGGACCCGGTCTTCAGCATCCTGGACCCGGAGGAGATCTTCTTCCGCGCCTTCAAATACGCGGATTTCGACATCTGCGAGCTCTCGCTCTCCTCCTTCACGGTGAAGACCGCGGCCGGGAACTGCCCCTATGTCGGTATCCCCGTCTTCCCCTCCCGCGCCTTCCGGCACACCTCCGTCTACATCCGCACCGACCGCGGCATCGAGCGGCCGGAGGACCTGAAGGGGCGGCGCATCGGGCTGCCGGAGTACCAGCTCACCGCCAATGTCTGGGTGCGCGCCCTGCTGGAGGAGTACGGCGTCCGCCCCGCCGACGTCACCTGGGTGCGCGGCGGCTACGAGCATCCGGGGCGCGAGGAGAAGATCGCGCTGAACCTGCCGCCGGAGGTGCGGCTGGAGAATCTGCCGCCCGGCGCCACCCTGTCCTCCGCCCTGGCGGAGGGGACGCTGGACGCGGTGATCGGGCCGCGCGCCCCGTCCTGCTTCGATCGCGGCCATCCGCAGGTGGGGCGGCTCTGGGCCGATCCGGTGCAGGCGGCGTCGGAGTGGTACGGCCGGACCCGCATCTTCCCGATCATGCACCTGCTGGGCATCCGCAAGGATGTGGCGGAGCAGCACCGCTACCTGCCCGGGGCGCTGTACAAGGCCTTCGAGGAGGCCAAGTCGGCGGCGCTGGCGAAGCTTTCCAACACCGCCGCCACCAAGGTGACCCTGCCCTTCGTGGAGGAGCAGCTGCAGCGCGCCCGCGCCCTGATGGGCCCGGACTTCTGGTCCTATGGCCTGGAGCCGAACCGCCACGTGCTCGACGCCTTCCTCGAGGCGCACCACGCCCAGGGCCTCTCCCCCCGCCGCCTGACGCCGGAGGAGCTGTTCCACCCGGCGTCGCTGGAGGTCTTCCGGCTGTAGGCGCCCATTTGTAGGCGCCGACGCGCTCCGGCCCGGCCTCAGCCCTTGCCCTTCGGCGCCTCCCGCTCGACGAGGCGGGCATAGAGCGCGGCGCCGAATGGGATGGCGTCGTCGTTGAAGGCATAGCCCGGGTGGTGCGGCGAGAAGCCGTCGCCGTTGCCCAGGTGGATGTAGGCGCCGGGCACCTTCTCCATCATGAAGGAGAAGTCCTCCGACCCCATGCCGGGCGCGGTGTCGCGCTCCACGGCGGCCTCGCCCACCAGCTCGGCGGCGGCGTCGGCATAGGCGGTGGTCAGGGCGGCGTCGTTCACGGTGGGGGCGAAGATCAGGCGATAGTCCACCGTGGCGGTCGCGCCGAGCCCGGCGGCCACGCCCTCCGCCACGCGGCGGATGCCGGCCTCGATCTGCTCGCTGACCTCGCGGGCGAAGAAGCGCGCCGTGCCGGCCAGCGAGGCGGTCTGGGGGATGACGTTGTAGGCGTCGCCGCCCGTCACCTTGGTCACGCTCACCACCGCCGCCTCGCGCGGGTTGACGTTGCGCGCGACGATGGATTGCAGCGCGGTGGCGATGTGGCAGGCGGCCAGCACCGGATCGACGCTCATCTCCGGCCGCGCGCCGTGCGCGCCCTTGCCGGACACGGTGATGTCGAAGAAGGCGCCGCCGGCGGCGAAGGAGCCGGCGCCGATCCCGTACCGGCCCACGGGCATGCCGGGGCGGTTGTGCATGCCGAAGATGGCGTCGCAGGGGAAGCGGTCGAACAGCCCGTCCTCCAGCATCGCCAGCGCGCCGCCACAGCCCTCCTCGCCCGGCTGGAAGATGAAGGTCACCGTGCCGTCGAAGTTCCGCGTCTCCGCGAGATACCGCGCCGCGCCGAGCAGCATCGTCGTGTGCCCGTCATGGCCGCAGGCGTGCATCTTGCCGGGCACGGTGGACTTGAAGGGCAGGTCCGTCAGCTCCGTCAGCGGCAGCGCGTCCATGTCGGCGCGCAGGCCGATGGCGCGGTGGCCGTTGCCACTGGTCAGCACGCCGACCACGCCGGTCTTGCCGACGCCGCGATGCACGGTGATGCCCCAGCTCTCCAGCAGCGTCGCGACGATCTCCGCGGTGCGGTGCTCCTCCATCCCCAGCTCCGGATGCTGGTGCAGGTCGTGGCGGAGCGCGACCAGCTCCTCCTGGTAACGGCGGATGTGGTCGATGGCGGACATGACGGAACCCTCGGGGACGGCGCGATGGCGGGCGGGTTAGCAAGGACGGTGCCGTTGATCGAGTCCCGGCCGGCATTTGACCTCCCGGCCCGAAGCACGAAAGCTGGCGCCCCATCCCCGCCACGGCCGGAGACCATCCGATGACCCCGGAAGAGAAGCTTGCCGCCCTGGGCCTGGTGCTGCCGCAGGCGGCCATGCCCTCCGCCAACTACGTGCCCTTCCGCCTGGCGGGGAACCTGCTCTTCCTCTCCGGCCAGGGACCCCGCAGGCCGGATGGCGGCTATGAGACCGGCCGCGTCGGCCGGGAGGTGACGACGGAGCAGGCCTACCGGCATGCCCGCACGGTCGGGCTTGGCCTGCTGGCCACGGCCAAGCTGGCGGTGGGGGAGCTCAGCCGCATCTCCGCCGTGGTGAAGCTGCTGGGCATGGTCAACGCGGAGCCCGATTTCGGCGAGCACCCGCAGGTCATCAACGGCTGCTCCGACCTGCTGGTGGAGGTTCTGGGCGAGGCCGGGCGCCACGCCCGGTCCGCGGTCGGCATGGGCTCGCTGCCCAACCGCATGACGGTGGAGATCGAGGCGATCCTGCTGGTGCAGTAGCCCAGGGCCGGGCGGCCGCGGCGCGCCTCTCGACAGGCGATCGGAAACCGGCGAAGGCCGGGGGCATGTCCGACCCCGTCCGCGATATCGCCACCCTGCTGCGGCTGGAGCAGGCCGCCCTCACCGCCGTCCCGGCGCCGCGCGTCGCCTGGGACGGTCCGTTCGTCATCCGCGGCTTCCACGGCGGGACGGGGCGCGCCAATGCCGCCTGCTCGCTCGACCCCTCGCCCGACCCCGGGCTGGCCGCCCGGGTGGAGCGCATCGAGTCGGACTACGCCCGCTGGGGCCTGTCGGCGCGCTTCCGCAGCACCCCGCTGGACCCGCCGGGGCTGGAGGCCCTGCTGCGGGAACGCGGCTATGCCGAGGCGGAGGGGGCCTGCGTCATGGCCGGTCCCCTGGCGGGGCTGAGCCTGGCCGGGCGGCCGCCGGTGGTGGAACGGCTGGACGGTCCGGCACCGGACTGGCTGGCCGTGCTCGCCACGGCGGACTACCAGACGGAGGCCCGCCGGGCCGAGAAGGCGGAAGCGCTGCCGATGATGGCCCGCCCTGCCGTCTGGCTGCTGCGGCGGGAGGAAGGGATCCCCGCCGCCGCGGCCCAGATGGTGGCGGACGGCCCCCTCTGCGGCGTCTTCGACGTGGCGACCGACCCGGCACACCGGCGCCGTGGCCTGTCACGGCAGGTCCTGGCGGAGGGTGCCGCCTGGGCCGCCGGCCATGGCGCCTCGATCGCCTGGCTGCAGGTCGCCCCTTCCAACACGACGGCGCGGGCGCTGTACGCGGCCCTCGGCCTCACCGAGATCTACCGCTACCGCTACTTCGTCCGCCGCTGAGGTGGCGGCTGCCCGGGCCTGACGCCGCAGGGCCTCTCGACGCCCTGCGCCGGCGACGGGCCTTCGGCGGCGCCGGAGCTTCCGCCGCGCCTCCGGTCGGACAGGCCGGAAACGAAAAAGGGCCGGTCCTTGCGGACCGGCCCTGTTCCTGAAGCGACCCGGGAAGGCCGCCCTGCAGGCCGCTCGGACGGGCCAGCCGGAAGGCCAGCCCGTCCTCGCGATCAGCGCAGGACGATCTCCACGCGGCGGTTCTGCGGCTCGCGCACGCCGTCGGCGGTCGGCACCAGCGGGCGGCTCTCGCCGAACGCCTGGATGACCATCTCGGAGCGGGAGATGCCGTTGCGGGCCAGCTCGGCCGCCACCGCCTCGGCGCGGCGCTGCGACAGGCGCTGGTTGTACTGCGGCGAACCGGAGCGGTCGGCGTGGCCGGCCACCTCGATGCGCGTGCTGGACACCCGGCGGGCGTTCTGCGCCGCCTCGGCGATGATCTGCCGGGCGCGGTCCGTCAGGTCGGCGCGATCCCAGTCGAAGAACACCAGGTAGGTCCGGGCCGCCTCGGCCGGCGCCGGGGCCGGGGCCACGGGCACCGGAGCCGGACGCGGCGCGTTGAACGCGTAGCGCAGGCCGATGAACGCCGAGTGGTTGTTGTTGTCGACCGAGACCTTGCTGCGGGACACGACGTCGCCGCTCGCGACGTTGGTCACGTTGGCGTCGAGGTCGGACGACAGCGAACCCTGGTAGCGGTACTCGGCGGTCAGGGCCAGGCCCGGCACGCCCTGGATCGGGAAGGCCAGACCGACGATGCCCTGGTAGCCGAACTGGCCCTCACGGTCGTCGATCTTCAGGCGCGAGGCGCCGGCGGTGCCCGAGCCGAAGCGCGCGGTCACGTCGTCGTAGTCATGCCACAGGTAGCCCAGGCCGGCGCCGATGTACGGCACGACCGGGGTGAACTGCGGGATGAAGGACGGCATCACGAAGTCGTACAGGACGTTGGCCATCGCGCCGTAGGTGCGGGCGGTGCCGCCCACGCCGTAGGTCGGGACGCCGAAGGCCCGGACGTTGTCGATGTCGTTCTGGCGATAGGTGCCCTCGACCTCGACGCGCACGCCGTTGCCAAAGCCATAACCCAGCGCGACGACGCCGCCGAAGCCGAGGTCGTAGGTCGTCTTGACGGTGCGGTTCTGCAGGCCAGTCGCGTTGCCGAGGACGGCGGCGAGCGGGGTGTTCACGGCGTAGCCGCTGCTGTCGCTCTGCAGCCAGTTCGCGCCGGCACCGGCACCGATGTACAGGCCAGTGACAGGCTGCGCCTGGGCGGCGAGCGGCAGCGACAGCATCGTCGCAGCCAGTAGCGCCTTCCGAAGGCTCATCTTCAAATTCTCCCCTCGATCCCTAAGGGCCAATTCCGCCGCGCACTGGGAACAGCCCCCGAGTCCGACGCGACGTGCACCAGCTAACTAACACTCCCGACGCGGCCGTGCATCGGCCTACGTCTCGTTTCCGCATCACTGTGGCGCAGGTGACACGGGCCCTTCCTGCAGCCGCCCCAGACGGGCCAGGAGGGGGTCTTCCGCCGCGTCCCGCAGGCTTCCGAGCGGCAGCAACAGGTTGGCATGGCCCATTTTTCGGCCCGGGCGCGCCGCCGACTTCCCGTAAAGGTGAAGATGCACGTCCCGCGCGTGCAGCAGGCCAGCACAGGCCGACATGCCCTCGGCACCGATCAGGTTCCGCATCACCGCATCGGCATGCCGCGCGGCATCCCCGACCGGCAGCCCCGCCACGGCCCGGGCATGCTGCTCGAACTGGCTGATTCCACAGGCATTCATGGTCCAGTGGCCGGAGTTGTGCGGCCTGGGCGCGATCTCGTTCCCCAGCAGCCGCCCATCGGGCAGCAGGAACAGCTCGACCGCCGCCACCCCCACCAGCTCCAGCTCCTCCACGACCCGGGCCGCGTGCTCCCGCGCCCGGCGGGCGACGGCCTCGGGCACCCGGGCAGGGGCGAAGCTGGTATCGAGAATGTGATGACGGTGCCGGTTCTCCACCACGTCGTAGGTGACGGTGGTGCCGTCCACGCCCCGCGCCGCGATGGCCGAGACCTCCAGCACGAAGGGCACGAAGGCTTCCAGGATCAGCGGCCGGGGCGACAGGCGCTCCCAGGCCGCATCGAGATCCGCGGGATCGCGCAGCACCGCCTGGCCGCGCCCGTCATAGCCGAGGCGCGAGGTCTTCAGCACTGCCGGCAGGCCGATCGCGGCCACCGCGGCATCCAGCTCCGCCCGGTCCCGCACCGCGCGCCAGGGCGCGACCGGCACCCCGGCCTCGGCCAGGAAGGCCTTCTCCCGCAGCCGGTCCTGGCAGATGGACAGGGCACGCGGCCCGGGCCGGCAGGGGACCAGCCCACCAAGCGTCGCCAGCGTGTCGGCGGGGACGTTCTCGAACTCGAAGGTCACCACGTCCACGGCAGCCGCGAAGCGGCGCAGCGCCGCCACGTCCTCGTAGGGCGCGACGGTCCGCGCCGCCGCGACCTGCATGCCCGGGCTGTCGTCCTCGGGCGCGTAGACGTGGCAGCGATAGCCCAGCGAGGCCGCCGCCAGGGCCGTCATCCGCCCCAGCTGGCCGCCGCCCAGGATGCCGATGGCCGCGCCGGGCGGCAGGGGCGCGACGGTCCCGCTCACTCTGCGGCCTCCGGCTGCGGGGAGTCCGGCACCGCCTCGGTCTGCGCCGCCCGGTGGGCGGCGAGCCGCTGCGCCAGCGCCGGATCGGTACCGGCCAGGATAGCCGCCGCCAGCAGCGCCGCGTTGATCGCCCCGGCCCGGCCGATCGCCAGCGTCCCCACCGGGATGCCGGCCGGCATCTGCACGATGGAGAGCAGGGAGTCCTGCCCGCGCAGCGCGTGGCTCTCCACCGGCACGCCCAGCACCGGCAGCGTGGTCAGGGACGCCACCATGCCGGGCAGGTGCGCGGCCCCCCCGGCCCCGGCGATGACGACGCGCAACCCGCGGTCGGCGGCGGTCTTCGCATAGGCGTACATCCGGTCCGGCGTGCGGTGCGCGGAAACCACCCGGGTCTCGTGCGGGATCTCCAGCGCCACCAGCATCTCGGCGGCGTGGCGCATCGTCTCCCAGTCGGAGCGGCTGCCCATGATGACGCCGACCAGCGGCGCCTCCGGCGGGTTCGGGATGTCGCTCATGCGATGATGTCCGGCAGCAGGCGGCTTTCCAGCCAGGCGATCTCGTCCTTCAGCCGCAACTTGCGCTTCTTGAGGCGTTGCAGCTGGAGCTGGTCCATCGGCCCCTCGCCCATGCGCGCGATCACGGTGTCCAGGTCGCGATGCTCGCTGCGAAGTTCGTGCAAGCGGCGGAGGAGGCTGTCACGGTCGGCGAGCATCGTGTCGGGCGCGGCAGTTTCCAGGGGGGTCGCCCCGAGGGGCGGGCCGGCCATAACATGACGGCGGCGGCCGCGACAGCCGCCAAGAACGGGAGAAGGAACCGGATGCTCATGCAGACCGCGCCACGCCTGCGCTCGCTCGAGGATCGTCATGCCTCCCTGGAGGACAAGCTGGCCGCCGAGGCCAGCCGTCCCCGCCCCGATGAGCTGGAGCTCGCCCGGCTGAAGCGGGAGAAGCTGAAGATCAAGGAGGAGATGGAACGACTGAGGGCACCGGCGCCGGAGGACCGCCCCTCGGCCTGAGCCCCTTCGGGGGCGGCGCCAACCGGCCCCGCCCCCTCCCCCCGCGTCTTCGGGCGCTGCCCCCGGGGCCGGCCCGGTGTCGCGCCGGCCCGGTGTCGCGGATGTGCGGCCCGGGCCGGGCAACACCCCGGGATGCCCGGCCGTTCTGGCTTGCCGCGCCCGAAGGGCCGGCGGCCAGGGAGGGCCGCAGCGCATGCCGCGTGACACCGCCAGCGAGGACGCCGCTATCGTGGCGCCGCAGGAGGCCGCGGCGTCCGCCGGGCTGCGCTACGTCTCCGACGAGGCGCCCGGCATCCGCCGGCACCGTGCCGGGCGAGGCTTCTCCTACCGCATGCCGGACGGGACGCGCCTGTCCGACCCGGCCACGCTGGCCCGCATCCGTGCCCTGGCCATCCCGCCCGCCTATCGCGACGTCTGGATCTGCCCGCGCGAGGACGGGCACATCCAGGCCACCGGCCGGGACGAGCGCGCGCGCAAGCAGTACCGCTACCACCCCCGCTGGCGCGCGGTGCGCGATGCGACGAAGTACGGGCACATGCTGGACTTCGCCCGCGCCCTGCCACGCATCCGCGCCCGGGTGGCGGCGGACATGGCCCGGCGCGGCCTGTCGCGCGAGACGGTGCTGGCCACCATCGTCCACCTGCTGGAGACGACGCTCATCCGCGTGGGCAACGAGGACTACGCGGCCAGCAACGGCAGCTACGGGCTGACGACGCTGCGGAACCGGCACGTGGCGGTGGAGGGCGGCGCCCTGCGCTTCGCCTTCAAGGGCAAGAGCGGCCGTACCTGGAGGCTGAAGGTCTCGGACCGCCGCGTGGCGCGGATCGTCCGCGCCTGCCAGGACCTGCCGGGGCAGGAACTGTTCCGCTATGTGGACGAGGAGGGCGTGCCGCAATCCGTCGGCTCGGCGGAGGTCAACGCCTACCTGCGCGACATCAGCGGCCAGGACATCACCGCGAAGGACTTCCGCACCTGGGCCGGGACGGTCCTGGCGGCCATGGCGCTGCGCGAGTTCGAGCGGGTGGACAGCCAGGCGGCGGCAAAGCGCAACCTGCGCGCGGCGATCGGGCGCGTGGCGGCGCGGCTGGGCAACACGCCAACCGTCTGCCGCCAGTGCTACATCCATCCCGGGGTGATGGCGCGGTACATGGACGGCCGCCTCGCCCTGGACGTGGCCGAGGCGGCCCGGACGGAACTGCGCGAGGACATCGCCAGCCTGCGCCCGGAGGAAGCGGCCGTCCTCGCCCTCCTCAGCCTCCCAGCCGCCAGGGAGAAGCGGTCAGGACGCTGACGGGCGGCCGGCGGAGCCAGGCCACGCCCGGCGGCCGGTCTCAGGCGGAATCCCGTAGGATGCCGGCTAGGACGGCCCCGCGCGCCAGAGACGCAGGGTGACGCGGCGGCCACGGGTGTAGTTGAAGCCTTCGACCTGTCCGGCCGCGGCCGGCGAGAGGGAGAGGGCGGCGACTTCCGCCGCGAAGGCGGTGGCCTGGCGCTCCTCCACCGCGACCAGCCGCGTCTCGCCGAGGCGCTGCCCCTCCGCCAGGAAGCGGGCCGCCTCCGCGCCGTCGCGCAGCAGCCGCACCGGCGTCCCGAGGGTGAAGACGGCGGAGGGCTCGTGGTGCCCGACCAGCCCGACCTGCCCAGCCGGGATGCCACCCGGCACCGCGGCCGCGGCGCTGGCCACCGCCACACCCAGCTGGCGCGACACCCAGGGGGCCTGGAGCCGGGGAAGCACCGCCTGCATCACCACCCATTGCAGCGGGATGGCGAGCAGCGCGGCGGCCAGCCCGGCCCGGCCCCATTCCCCCGACCGGCCGTGCACGGCAACACGCCAGACCAGCAGCGCCGCCGCCGGCACGGCAAGCAGCGCCGCCGGATCGACGCGCCGGTCGGCCAGCCAGGGCAGCAGCGCCGCGCCGATCCCCAGCCCCGTCGCCACCCCGCCCAGGGCCAGCCAGCCCAGCCCGGCCAGCCAGCGCGGCGTCGGGCGGCGCAGGGGGTCCAGCGCCCAGGCGGCGGCCAGCAGCATCAGCGGCGGGAAGGCCGGCAGGACGTAGTGCGGCAGCTTGGTCGAGACCGCCTCGAACAGCAGCCAGGTCGGCGCCGCCCAGGCCAGCAGGAAGCGCACGGGCGGCTGGAGCCGCCGGGTCCAGGCATAGGGCAACGCCCGCAGCACCAGGAAGGCCCCGGGAAAGGCGGTGAGGCCGAAGGTCAGAAGGTAATAGCCGGGCGGGCCCCAATGCGCCTCCTCGCCGGAGCCGACCTTGGACAGCATGTCGCCGCCCACGGCCTGGGCGAAGAAGCGCCCCTCCGTGGCGATCCCGATGGCGACCAGCCAGGGCAGGGCGATGGCCAGCATCAGCGGCACGCCCCAGCCCGGACGCAGCGCGCGCCACCAGGAATGCGGCATCTCCTGTCCGGGGAGGGCAGAGGGTGCGGTGCGCCGGCCGGTCGCGGCGGTGCCGCCCCAGCTGCGGTCGGCCGCGGCCAGGGTGATGCCGGCCAGCAGCGGCACCATGGGCCCGATCGGGCCCTTCAGCAGCACGCCCACGCCCAGCGCCAGCCAGAAGCCCGCCGCCTGCCGCGGGGTGAAGGTCTCGGGCGAGAGGTAGGCGCGGCCCATCAGCCCCATGGCGACCGCGACCGTGGCCAGCAAGGCCGCGTCGGTCTTGGCGATGTGCACCTCGACGCACAGCACCAGGGCGGCCGCCAGCAGCGCCGCGCCGAGGAAGGCCGCCCGCCGGCCGACCAGCGCCCGGCCGAGCGAGAAGGTCGCCAGCACCGCGATCCAGGCGCCCAGCGCCGAGGGGAAGCGATAGGCCCAGATGGCGTCGCGCGCGGGGATGCCCACCGCCTCCAGCGCCGTCACCGTCCCGGCCTGGGCCCAGTGGATGCCGACCGGCTTCTTGTTCCGCTCCTCCTCCTGGTTGCGGATCCGCACCCAGTCGCCCGTCTCGACCATCTGGCGGGAGGCCTGGGCGAAGCGGCTCTCGTCCCGGTCGCCCGCAGGAAGCGTGAAGAAGCCGGGCAGCCAGAGCAGCAGGCAGAGCAGGCTCAGCAGGAGCCGGGGCCGCTGCGTTTCCGGCAGCCGGTCGAGGAAGAGCTGGGCCATGATGGGCCGCGCCTCTAGACCGCTTTACGCGCGAAGGCCATGCGTGACCGTGCGGCGCGGGTCTGTCCCGCGCCGTGCCGGCTGCGCCCGCCCCCTGGCAAGCCGCGGCGCATGGCGACATACCGCACGCATGGCCGAGACACCCCGCCGCCCCGACCGCCCCCGCCGGGGGCCGGCTCGCCCCATCGCCCCCAGGCCCCCTGCCGCAGCCGCAGCGGGCGGCAACCCCACCCGGCGCGCCGCCGCCGCCCTGCTGGCCGCGGTGCTGGAGCAGCACCGCCCGCTGGAGGAGGCACTGGACGCGCTGCCGCCGATCGAGGCGCGCGACCGCTCCGCCGCGCACCGCATCGCCTCCGCCGTGCTGCGCCGCCTGGGCTCGCTGGACGCGGCGCTGGAGCCGTGGCTGCGGCGCGAGCCGCCGGCGCCGGCCCGGCTGGCGCTGCGCATCGGCGCGGCCGATCTGTGGCTGCTGGGCACGCCGCCACACGCCGCCGTCTCCGCGGCCGTGGATCTGGCGCCGCGCCCCCTGGCCGGCTTGGTGAACGCGGTGCTGCGCAAGGCGGCCGCCGCGGGCCCGGCCGCGCTGGAGGAGCTGGACGGCGAGCGGCTGGACACGCCCGGCTGGCTCTGGACCGCCTGGCACGCCGCCTACGGCCCTGCGGTGCGGGCCATCGCCCGGGCGCACCGGAGCCCGGCGCCGCTGGACCTTTCCCTGGCACCCGGTACCGTGCCCCCGGAGGGCGCCGTGCTGCTGCCCACCGGCACCGCCCGCCTGCCGGCCGGGACGCGCTTCGCCGACCTGCCCGGCGCCGAGGGTCCCGGCTTCTGGGCCCAGGATGCGGCGGCGGCCCTGCCGGCGCGGCTGCTGGCGGCGCGGCCGGGCGAGCGGGTGGCCGATCTCTGCGCCGCGCCGGGAGGCAAGACCGCGCAGCTCGCCGCGACCGGCGCGACGGTGGTGGCGGTGGAGAAGGAGTCCCGCCGCGCCATCCGGCTGCGCGAGAACCTCGCCCGCCTGGCCCTGCCGGCCGAGGTGGTGGAGGCCGATGCGCTGCAATGGGGTGAGGAGGAGCGCTTCGACGCCATCCTGCTGGACGCCCCCTGCACCGCGACGGGGACCATCCGCCGCCACCCGGATGTGCCCTACCTCAAGCGCGCGAGCGACGTGCCGGCCCTGGCGGAGCTACAGCGCGCCCTGCTGGCGGTGGCGGCGAGGCGCCTGGCGCCGGGCGGGCGGCTGGTGCTGGCCACCTGCTCACTGCAGCCGGAGGAGGGGGAGGCCCACCTGGCTGCCGCCGCGGCGCTGGGTCTGCGCCCCGATCCGGTGCGGCCGGAGGAGCTGCCGGGGCTGGAGGCGGCGCTGACCCCGGACGGCGCGGTGCGCACCCGGCCCGACCTGTGGGCGGAGCAGGGCGGGATGGACGGCTTCTTCATGGCGCGCTTCCGCGGGGCGGGCTGATCCGTCCAGGCCGGTCCCCCTGGCCGAAGGGCCCGGCCGGCCCCGTCAGCCGAACGGCAGGCGCAGCCCCGGCTCGCGCCAGGGAAGCTCGGCCAGCCGGCCCGTGGCGGAGAGCGTGACCCAGGCGGTGGTCATCCCCGGCCCGCCGAAGCAGATGTTGGTTGGCATCGGGTCGGGCATCGCCACCACGTCCACGATCCTCCCCTCCGGCGAGACGGTGGTGATCTCGCCCGCCACCAGCGTGGCGACGACGATGTTGCCCGACGCCGCGATGGCCAGGCTGTCCAGCCGGCGGTAGCCGGGGAACTGGCAGACCAGCCGGCCGCCATGCGGGCTCGGCCAGGGCGCCTTCCGCACCGTGCCGCTGCCGGTCACGTCCCAGGCCCAGAGCCGGCCCGTCTCCGTCTCGGCGACATAGACCACGCGGCCGTCCGGCGAGACGCCGACGCCATTGCCGCCGCCCGGGATGGGATGCGCCGCCTCGACGATGCGCGAGCCGTCGGCGGCGGCCCAGTAGAGCCCGCCATGGTCGCGGTCCCGCGCCCGGGACTTGCCGAGGTCGCTGAACCAGAAGCCCTCCTGCCCGTCGAACATCAGGTCGTTGGGACCCTTGAGCGGGTGCCCGTCCACCCGGTCGTAGAGGCGCCGGATCGCGCCGGTCCGGGGATCGACCGTTTCGATCCGCCCCGTCTCGTAGTCGGCGGCCTGGCCGCAGGGGCGCAGGTACCCGCCCTCCTCGGTGAAGGCGAAGCCGCCGTTGTTGCAGAGGAAGAGGAGCCCGTCCGCGCCCAGGGCCAGCCCGTTCGGCCCGCCGGGCACCGCGGCGATGGTGGACGTGCCACCGTCGGGCGCCACGCGGGTGATGCGCCGCGCCTCGATCTCCACCAGGGCGACGCTGCCATCCGGCATGGCGACCGGCCCCTCGGGAAAGCGCAGGCCATCGGCCAGGATCTTCATGCGGGCGTTCCCTAGCGAATTCTTCAGTCTGTCCCGCGGGAGCCGCGATGCGGCTGCGCCGGAGCGCCTTGCGGTGCGGGCGCAGCGTGCCGCCGGGGCGGGCGGCTGGGAAGGCAGGCCGGCCAGGCCAGGATGAGGGCGAGCCGAGAGAGCACCGGCGCCATTCCCGCCGCCCCTGTTCGACGGGCCCCAACCCTCGCGGTCGCCTGGGCCGGTTCCTTGCCCCGGGCGCCAGGCCCGGGTGGGCCAGGGGTTGCAAACCCGGCACGATGCTTCCGGGCCACGATACGCAGCCCAGTATGCCACGCCCTGGCATCCACGCTGCGGCCTTGTCGTTTCCAGGGCTGCAACTCAGTGGCGGGACCCGGCCATGTGTGACGTCCTTTTGGTGGAAGACGATGAACTCGTCCGCGAGGCGCTGCTGATGGCGTTGGAGGAGGAGGATTTCGTGGTGAGGAGCGCCTCGGACCCGGCCGAGGCGCTCCAGATCCTGGGCTCCGAGCCTCATTGCGGCGTCCTGGTGACGGATATCGACCTGGGCGTGCAGGGCCTGGACGGCTTCGAGATGGCGACCCAGGCGCGGCGGGTTCAGCCGGATGTCCGGGTCATCTTCATGACGGGCAGGGTCTGGCGGCTGGAGGACCGGCCGCTGCGGTCGAATGAGCGCGCCCTGCCAAAGCCGTTCAAGCCGACCGAACTGATCTCACTGGTCACCAAGCTTCTGTAGGTCGCGAGGCGGGTGCGGGGCATCATCCGCCGTTGCCGAGGGGGGTTCCGCCGCCTCCCGTCCGGGCCTGCGCCTTCTCACCTCCCGGCCACCGCCATCGCGGCCCCTTGCCGCGACGGCAGGGAGGCAAGACGGGCCGAAGCTTCCTTGCGCGACACCCCGGCGGAGACGTTCCGCAGGCTGGGGTATTCGGCGACCTCTTCCGCATCCGGGCCTCCGGTTCCTACCGGTGGGGATGGACCGTCCCTTCGGACCAGGGATGAACCGCGCCGGGTTTGGCGGAGGCTGTTTGGCGTGAGTCAGGCCGCCAGGGCTATGGCCTCCTGGGCGGCATAGTAGCGCGCCTCCGCCTCGGCGGGCGGGATGTTTCCGATCGGCTCGAGGAGGCGGCGGTTGTTGAACCAGTCCACCCATTCGAGGGTGGCGAACTCGACGCCCTCCAGGCTGCGCCACGGGCCGCGGCGCCGAATGACCTCGGTCTTGAACAGGCCGATGACGCTCTCGGCCAGCGCGTTGTCGTAGCTGTCGCCGACGCTGCCGACCGACGGCTCGATGCCCGCTTCCGCCAGGCGCTCGGTGTAGCGGATAGACACGTATTGGACCCCGCGATCGCTGTGATGGATCAGCCCCATGCCCTGGACAGGCCGCCGGTCATGCAGCGCCTGCTCCAGGGCATCCAGGACGAAGCCAGCATGGGAGGTGCGCGACACCCGCCAGCCGACGATCCGCCGCGCGAAGGTGTCGATGACGAAGGCGACGTAGACGAAGCCCTGCCAGGTCGCGACGTAGGTGAAGTCCGACACCCAGAGCAGGTTCGGCCGCGGCGCCAGGAACTGCCGGTTTACCCGGTCGGCCGGGCATGGCGCGCCCTTGTCGGGCACCGTCGTCCTGGTCTCCTTGCCACGCACCACGCCGCGCAGGCCCATCTGGCGCATCAGCCGCGCCACCGTGCAGCGGGCGACCGACGTCCCCTCGCGGCCGAGCTGGCGCCAGACCTTCCGCACGCCGTAGACGCCGAAGTTCTCGGCGTGGACCCGCCGCACCTCCGCCCGCAGCATGCTGTCCCGCTGCGACCTGGCCGAGCCCAGAGTGGGATCGGCGCGGCGCGCGGCATGGGCGTGGTAGGTGGACGGGGCGATCGGCAGAACCCGGCAGATCGACTCGACCCCGTACACGCCCCGATGATCGTCGATGAAGGCGATCATGGCTTCGACCGGCGGTCGAGCTCCGCCAGGGCAAAATACGCTGATGCCTTGCGCAGGATCTCGTTCGCCTGGCGCAGCTCGCGGTTCTCCCGCTCCAGCGCCTTGATGCGATCCCGATCCTCGCTCGTGGGCCCGGCACGCTTGCCGCGGTCACGCTCGGCCTGCCGGACCCAGCGACGCAGCGTCTCCGCCGTGCAGCCGATCTTCGCCGCGATCGAGCCAATCGCCGCCCATTGCGAGCCATGCTCCCCGGCGCCGTCCAGCACCAGCCGCACCGACCGCTCCCGAACCTCAGGCGAGTAGCTCGCCGCCGTCTTCTTCGCCGTCATCGCTCCATCCTCTCAACGGTTGGAGCCTCCGCCAAACCCGGCGCGGTTCAGGGACGCGGGTCCGGCCGGACAAGGTTCTCAGCTTGCGGGACGATCCCGTAGGGTGTGCCCGTGGGCATGAGCAAAGGACAGAGGCCGGAATGAGCGAGGACCAGTATGGCGTGCTGCCGCGGGGGATCAATCATCTCGGGCTGACCGTTCCGGACCTCGATATCGCCACGCGCTTCCTCACGGACGGGCTGGGTGCGCGCTGGTGCTACGACGGCCTGACACAGGACGATCCGCCACGCGAGGGACCGGAGGTGGAACGCCAGCTGGGACTGCCGCCCGGTTCACGTATCGTCCGCCAGCGCCTGATGCGCATCGGCAACGGCCCCAACCTGGAGATATTCGAGGTCCAGACGAGAGATCCGGCAGAGCCCATTGGACTTGCCGACCGCGGATGGAACCACATCAGCGTCTACTGCGACGATCTCCAAAGCGCGCTGCGGCGGATCGTTGATGCCGGTGCAAGGCCACTGTCCGAAGTGCACGGCAACTCACGCCACGAAGACACGCCCGGGAACGGCAGCGTCTATGTGGTCCCGCCCTGGGGTGGCCTCATCGAGCTTCAGTCGATCCCGGGCGGGAACTACTATCCGAGTGACAGTCAGGCGGACGCCTGGTTGCCAAGGCCGTTCGGTCGTGTCCCGGCAGGTGGTGTAGGGGCTGTCCGTTCCTGAGTGGGCGGTCACCGCGGTGGTTCATGGCAGGGTTGGGTTGCTGAGACCGACAACCTGAACCTCGGACCACCACGATGACCGACGACAAGACTGACCTTCGCGAGATGCTGGCGAAAGGCTCGGACGGATCGTCTCGGTGGCCGTGACCATCTACGAGGCGGACGGCGCCGTGCAGGGCCGGGTGCTGTTTCTGCTCGACGAGGTCCGCCGGCTGGGGCCGATGAAGATCCTGGAGGTCGCCCGCGACGCCGGCCGCAAGTACGGGATCACCCTGCAACTGCTCTACCAGGCCGAGGACCAGCTCCTGGAACAGTGGGGCCGACAGGGCCGCAACGCCTGGTTCGACAGCGTGAGCTGGCGCATGTACGCCGCCGTGCAGAACACCGACACCGCGAAGTCGGTCTCGGACGCGGCCGGCGGGCACTCGGTGCTGGCCGAGAGCGAGGGCCGCAGCACCGGCAGTCAGGGCAAGCCCCTGGAAGCCGGGTCGCGCTCCAAGGGCACCAGCATGAACCGGCACGAGATGGCGCGCGCGCTGATCCGCCCCGACGAACTGCTGCAGGACGTGCGCGGTGACGAGGCCTTCGTGTTCGCCCGTGGCTCCAGGCCGCTGCGCTGCGGGCGCGCGATCTACTTCCGCCGACCCGAACTGTGCGCGGCGATCGAGGCCAGCCGCTTCCACAAGCAGGCGGCGGAATAGGAGGACGGCATGTCCGACACCAGGGGTTCCAACCCATCCCGCGGCACCGCGCCGCGCCGGGCGGAAGCGTCCCCCACGGCCGGCGCCAGCTCGTCAAAGCTGGCGCAGGGGCAAGCCTTGGCCGCGACGCAATACTGGCAGGGGATGGCCGCCGCCGGCCGAGCTGCGAAGCGCGCAGCCACGCAGGCAGACACTGCCAAACCAGCACGGCAGCGCGGCATTCGCGTGTAGCCGGCGTCCGTTTGGGCGGCATCAGCCGATCAGCGTGACCAGTTCCGTGTAGGGCGGTAGCAACGGGTCGGCGGTGTAGAGCCGCAGCGGCCCGGCCATGGCCTGCGCCACCAGCAGCCGGTCGAAAGGGTCGCGGTGGTATGGTGGCAGTTCCACTACCCGGGCGGCAACCTCGGCCCGCACCGGCAGCTCCGTGAAGCCGGTCGCGACCGCCGCGCTGGCGACCTCCTCCGGCCGCACCGCGAAGTCGGTGCGGCCGAGACCAGCCTTGATGGCGATCTCCCAGATGCTGGCAGCGCTGAACAGCACGTCGTTCTCCGGGTCCTCGAGCAGAGCCCGGACCCCGGCATCCAGTCGTCCCGGCTCCGCCAACGCCCACAGCAGCACATGGGTGTCCAGCAACAGGCGCATCAGCGCGTCCCGAAGGCGTCCAGTACCTCGTCTGGCAGTGGCACGTCGAAGTCTGTCGGCACCCGCAGGTGGCCGGACAAGCTGCCCAGCACTCTCCGCGGCCTCCTTATCGGACCGTCGAGGGGCACGAGCTTGGCCACAGGCTTGCCGGCGCGAGCGATCACGATCTCCTGCCCGGCGGCGGCGGCATCGACCAAGCGCGAGAGCTGCGTCTTGGCCGCGTGGATATTGACGGTTTCCATATGCTTCTTATATCAGGTCGGACTAGACTTAGTCCAGTATTAGGTTCATCCCCGCGAGCGCGGGGAACACCATAACGCCGGCTGCGGGCGGGCGCGCTGGTACGGTTCATCCCCGCGAGCGCGGGGAACACTCCGAGTACCGGGTGGCGGCCAGCGGGAGCGGCGGTTCATCCCCGCGAGCGCGGGGAACACTGCTCCGGCTGCCGCGGCAGGTAGGCGGCGAGCGGTTCATCCCCGCGAGCGCGGGGAACACATCCGCACCGCGAGGGCAGCCGAGACGGAGTCCGGTTCATCCCCGCGAGCGCGGGGAACACAACGCATCCGGATCCCTGCCCCCGAAGACCAGCGGTTCATCCCCGCGAGCGCGGGGAACACTCCGACTGCCCCGACCTCGCCGCGGCGGGCAACGGTTCATCCCCGCGAGCGCGGGGAACACGTCACCATCGCCGGCGGCACGATCACCAACGTCGGTTCATCCCCGCGAGCGCGGGGAACACCGGGGCCTGTACTGCTCCGGCACCACGGGGGTCGGTTCATCCCCGCGAGCGCGGGGAACACTCCGGCATGCCAGGAATCGGAGGGGTATCGCCCGGTTCATCCCCGCGAGCGCGGGGAACACGGTACCTCCGTGCATTCCATTGCCGGCGCCAACGGTTCATCCCCGCGAGCGCGGGGAACACTTGCCGTAGGCCACGGAGAGCGTATCGCCCTCCGGTTCATCCCCGCGAGCGCGGGAAACACCAATGGGACGATGACATCCGGGCGCACTTCGTCGGTTCATCCCCGCGAGCGCGGGAAACACGTCCTCGTCCTCGGAATCCCCCGCGAGGATGGCGGTTCATCCCCGCGAGCGCGGGAAACACGCGTACATCGAGCCGGACGTGTCGGGCGAGGGCGGTTCATCCCCGCGAGCGCGGGAAACACATGTGGGGCGTCACCGAGGCGGTGGCGCGGGCCGGTTCATCCCCGCGAGCGCGGGAAACACGATACGCGCCTGACCGCCCCCTCGGGCCATACCGGTTCATCCCCGCGAGCGCGGGAAACACCCCGGGCGGCCCGGAGGGTGATCTCCCCAGGTCGGTTCATCCCCGCGAGCGCGGGAAACACCCCGGGCGGCCCGGAGGGTGATCTCCCCAGGTCGGTTCATCCCCGCGAGCGCGGGAAACACGGGCGCCAGCGGTCCATCATGAAGCCGCCGTTCGGTTCATCCCCGCGAGCGCGGGAAACACTAGCGATCCAACTGGGCGAGCCACCACTGCACCGGTTCATCCCCGCGAGCGCGGGAAACACCCCCCTATGGAAACCGCCGTGACCGCCCTGACCGGTTCATCCCCGCGAGCGCGGGAAACACGGACTGGGTTCGCGTCGTGGCGGTGGTGGTGAGGGTTCATCCCCGCGAGCGCGGGAAACACCTGCCGCCCGGGGTGAACAGCAGCCGCAGTGCCGGTTCATCCCCGCGAGCGCGGGAAACACCGGCGGAATCGAGAACGACGAAGACCTGTGAGCGGTTCATCCCCGCGAGCGCGGGAAACACGCCACGATCCAGAGCAACGCCGCCAACCCGGTCGGTTCATCCCCGCGAGCGCGGGAAACACGCTCCGTGAGCAACGGGAGCGCCCTGGACAGCCGGTTCATCCCCGCGAGCGCGGGAAACACTCCTCCCTGCTCGACGGCCTGTTCGAGAGTTCCGGTTCATCCCCGCGAGCGCGGGAAACACGTCGCCGTGCCCCGCTCGCGCATCTCCGAGGCCGGTTCATCCCCGCGAGCGCGGGAAACACGACATCTCCGGCGCCACGGCGGCCACCTATACCGGTTCATCCCCGCGAGCGCGGGAAACACGGCGTGGTGTCGGTGGAGCTTCGTGTCCTGTCCGGTTCATCCCCGCGAGCGCGGGAAACACAGCCGAGCAGGCGGCTCCCAGAACCACCGCCCCGGTTCATCCCCGCGAGCGCGGGAAACACCATGGCTTGCCTGTCGAGGGCTTTGGCCAAGGCGGTTCATCCCCGCGAGCGCGAGAAACACGCCTGTTGTCGGCGTGATCGACGCCGCTTGCTTGGTTCATCCCCGCGAGCGCGGGAAACACTGCTCTCGAAGGCGCCTTCGCAGCTCGTGTCGCGGTTCATCCCCGCGAGCGCGGGAAACACATCCACCCGTCGTTTTCCTCATCCTCCCGCTGCGGTTCATCCCCGCGAGCGCGGGAAACACGCCTTTTGCTTGGCATCCGGGGAGGCCCCGGGCGGTTCATCCCCGCGAGCGCGGGAAACACATGGTTACGTCCGCCGCCACGGGCAAGACGGACGGTTCATCCCCGCGAGCGCGGGAAACACAAGGGATTGATTATATTGCGCGCCATATTCGTCGGTTCATCCCCGCGAGCGCGGGAAACACACGTCCTGCATGCCGTGATGGAGCTGCCACGCCGGTTCATCCCCGCGAGCGCGGGAAACACGGGATTCCTGGCAGATTCTCCGCAACCCGAGCCGGTTCATCCCCGCGAGCGCGGGAAACACGCCCATGCTGCCGCCGTTCGCGCGGCTCTCTCCGGTTCATCCCCGCGAGCGCGGGAAACACGCGCATCTCGGCGGCGAGACGGGCATGCGGCGCGGTTCATCCCCGCGAGCGCGGGAAACACCGCAGCCACTCGGCCAGCTCGGGCGGCACCGGCGGTTCATCCCCGCGAGCGCGGGAAACACCCCGAGGCGTCGGCGGACACGCTGCTGGCGAACGGTTCATCCCCGCGAGCGCGGGAAACACTGCCTTCTCCGCCTCGCGCTCCCGCGCGCACTCGGTTCATCCCCGCGAGCGCGGGAAACACATCCTGACCTGACGGCCCACGATCCGCCCGGCCGGTTCATCCCCGCGAGCGCGGGAAACACATCTCCAGAGCCTTGGCCTCCAGCGCCGTGATCGGTTCATCCCCGCGAGCGCGGGAAACACCGAGGCAGGCGGATGCCGCCGGCGCCCTTGCGCGGTTCATCCCCGCGAGCGCGGGAAACACTCGCCCTCTGCGCTCTCCCGAGCGATCAGGCTCGGTTCATCCCCGCGAGCGCGGGAAACACTCCAATTCGCGCAGATAGGTGGCGTACTGCGCCGGTTCATCCCCGCGAGCGCGGGAAACACCCTTCTTATAACCAATTGTTCTGGCTTCTATATTTGGTTGTCAAATGATCTACCGGTCGGAACGCCTGTTCCGATGCTGTAGTGGAGGCAGAGCCGAGTATGCTGCCTCCGGCCCGAAGGCGACCAGTCGAAAGCCATCCAAATCCGTCGGCACACGCCGATTCCGGCCACAGGTCTCGAACAGGAACCCCGCATCGGTCGGAGCGGCCCAGGCGATCACGGCATTGCCGTCCTCGATGCCCGTCTGCACCTGCTCCCACAGCATCTCGCGCACGCGGCGACCATAGGTCCCGACATAGACCCCGGCCCTGATCTCCAGCAGCCACACCGCCAGCCGCCCCCGCAGACGGGGCGGCGCGTTCTCAACCACGATGACCAGCATCGCCCAACCCTGGTGGAGCCTCGAACGCCACGGGCATCGCCTCCTCCGGTGCGCTCGGCAACGGCAGGCCACCGGCAGCCAGCACCTCCTCGATCAGGGGGATCAGCTTTCCCAGCACGTCGCTTCGCCGGAAGGCGTCGCGGCAGCGGCGCCGCACCTCCGCCACCGGGTCGCGCACCGCCTGGCCGTCCAGCGACCGCCCCGTCTCGAAGGCGGCGCAGACCCGGAAAGCCTCCGGCACCACGGTCTCGAACTTCAGGATGTCGGCGATATCGTAGACGAAGCTCTGCGGCTTGCCGGTGTGCAGGAAGCCGATGGCCGGCGCGTAGCCGGCCGCCAGCACGGCTGCCTCGGTCACGCCGTAGAGGGCGGCGGTCGCGGCGGACAGGCAGCGGTTCACCGTGTCCGAGACATCCCAGGCCTGCGGGTCGTAGCGCCGGCCTTCCCAGGCGACGCCATGCCGCTGCGCCAGCAGCCTGTAGGTCTCGCGCACCCGCGCGCCCTCGATGCCGCGCAACTGGTCCGCCGACCGGCGGGCCGGCGCGTCCTCGCCGAAGCGCAGCGCGTACATCTTGCGCACGACCCGAAGCCGCGCCTCGTCGTCGAGCGCGAGGCGGGCCTGCAACAGCAGCCGATCGGCCCGCGCGCCCCCGGGCTGGCCGGCGGCGTAGAGGCGCACGCCCGCCTCGCCCACCCAGATCAGCAGCGTGCCGGCGCGGGCCGCCAGCACCACCGCGGCGTGGCTGACGCGCGTGCCCGGCTCCAGCATCAGGCAGACGAGGCCACCCACCGGGATGTGCAGGCGCACGCCGTTCTCGTCCACCAGCACGAAGGCGCCGTCGAGCACGTCCAGACGCCCCTTCTCGACGAAGAGGATGGAGGCGCGCTCGCGGATCGGGATGGGGCGGGGCGGCGGCAGGCCGGGGATCGGGCGGGCGGCGCCGGCCATCAGCGCCTGTCGCGGCGGATCAGCATCAGGCCCAGACCGAAGGCGCGCGCCTTGCCGAAGCCCGCGGCCAGCGCGGCGAGGAAGCGGGCCGGGTCCTCCACCGTCAGCACGCCCTCGAACTCCAGCACCCCGAGGACCGCCGTGCCGCCCCCCTCCCGCGGCACCGGCCGGCGCTCATAGCCGTCCACCGCCACCGTGCCGTCCGGGCGGAAGCCGTGGCGCTCGCCCTGTCCCGCCAGCCAGGCGCGCCCGGCCGAGAGGATGGTCGCCGGCCGCGCCTCGGCCCGTTCCGGCCCGGGCGGCACATGGCGTAGCGCATCCATCACCACGTCGTGCCGCTGGCCGCGCCGTCCCGGCCCGGCGGTGCGGGACACCACGGGGTTGGCCCGCAGCGCGAAGCCCAGCCGGTCGCCGGGCGCGAGGGCCGGCTCGAAGGGGCGGCTCTCCACCGTGAACAGGCCGGTGGCGTCCTCCGGCCGACGGGCGGAGAGGGCGAGGAAGCGGCCCGGCGCCTCCTCCCGCCACAGGAAGTCGCGGCGGCGTTCCGGCCCGTCGGAGAAGACGGACCAGATCAGGTGGTGTCCCGCCGCGGTGCGCGCACCTTCGCCCTCCGGCACCAGCAGCCGCGCCAGCGCCGCCACCGGCGCCTCCCGCCGCAGCCGGATGCGCGACAGCCAGAGCTCTCCCGAGGGTCCGCTCACGATGCCGTCCCGCGCAGCACGGCCTCCGGCCGCAGGTCGAACTGCCAGCGGCGGCGGGAGCGCGGCTGGTCCCGCCGCATCTCCACCCGCAGCAGGCGCGGATCGGCGCCCGCATCGGCCGCGTCGAGCACGATGAGCGGATCGGCGGGCTGGTCCGCCAACAGGTCGCGCAGCGGGGTCTCGCGCCGGCCCGCCCGGGGCAGAAGCAGGCGCGCCTCCGGTCCCTCCGCGCGGCGACGCTCCAGGGCGGCGGTCGGGTCGTCCGCCGTCGCGATCTCCGGGGCGAGGGGCAGGCCCAGCGGGCAGGATTTGCGGCCGAGATAGGGCACGAAGGTCGGCCGGGCCATGGCGTCCCGCAACTGCTCCAGGGACCAGCGCGGCGCCTCTCCCCGGGCCCAGAGGGCGCCGAGGTGCCAGGCGCCGCTGCGGTAGTCCCGGCGCGAGAGCACGGTGTTCAGCCCCGGCGCGGCCAGCTCCTCCGCCCGGGTCGCGAAGCGCCGGTTGCGCAGCGCGGGCGGCATCTGGGCCGTGTGGTAGTCCGGCAGCAGCCGGCCGGGCGCGTGGCAGAGCAGCGCGAGGCCGTAATCCGCCGCCAGCGCCGCCTGGGCCGCATCGTCCTCCCGCTCCACGCCCAGGCAGGCCCCGAGCAGGCCGAGCACGGCCGAGCGCGCCGGACGGTCCCAGCCGCCGCGCCGCTCCCCCACCGCGATGCCGCCGAAGGAGGCCAGCGGCGCGACGAGGGCGAAGGTGAGGTAGGCGGGCACCGGCTCAGCCGCGCGCGAAGGCGACGATCTCGGCGAGCGTCCCCTCGCCGCCCACCACCATCTCGGCCGAGGCTTCGGCGGCGCTGCCATAGGCCTTGTCGAGCGCGGCACGGAAGGCGCGCAGCCGGCCGATCGAGGCGGCCATGACGTCGCTCCCCGATCCGCCGGGGCCGCGCCCCTCCTCCGGCTCGACCGGGGCGGCGAAGGCGCCGGCGAGGGTGCGCGGCTGGCCGTCGCCGCGCTCGGCGAGCACGTAGCCGGCGCGGCCATGCGCGGCGAAGGAGTTCTGCTTGCCGCGCGGCGCCACGGTCGCCGCCGCCTCGGCCAGGGCGCCCAGGGCGGTGGCGGCCAGCGCCGCGTCGCCGCCGAGGTTGCGCGCCAGCAGCGCGGTGTCCACGCAGAGGTAGAGGTAGAACACGCCCGAGCCGAAGGCGGCCTCGCCCAGGAAGCCCGCGCCCGCATCCTCGCTGGGGCGCTTCAGGTCGTCCACGGCGGTGTAGTAGTCGTCCTCCACCGCGACACGGTGGGTGGTGATCGCGTGCGCCACCTGCGCCGCCGCCTCGCGGTTGTAGTCGGGGGTTTCGGCCAGCATGCGGCCGAAGAGCGCGATGTCGGCCGCGGTGTCGGTGCGGCGCAGCAGGCCGGCGGCCTTGACCTCGGCCTCGCCCACCTTCTCCCCGGCGAGAGCGCGGTCGGCCAGCGCCAGTGCCGCCGCACGCTCCTCCGGCGCGACGAAGGCGAGCTGCTCGATCCGCGCGGGGTTCTTGTCCTTGGCGTCCTTGACCTTGCCGAAGACGTCCGCGATGGCGCGGGCGACGGCCAGCGCCTTGTCTTCCGCCATGCCGCCCGCCTTGAGATGCGCCAGCACATCCTCGCCCAGGCGCTGGGTCCGCTGGCCCATATGGTCCGCCAGCGCCGCCGCGAAGACCTCGGAGGTGCGCCAGGCGCGCTTGAGCGCCTGGGAGGACAGGCGCAGCCGGGTGGCGCCGCCCACCACGGCGGTCTTGGGGCGGCCGGTGTCGTCGCGGTTGAGGTTGGCGGGCGGGAAGAAGGTGAGGAGGTGGAGCTGCAGGAAGCGGCTCATGCGGCGTCGTCCTTGTCGGGCGCGGTCGGGGAGGGCGCGTTCGGGGAGGGGCGGGGGTTGGCCGGCTGGCCGACGCCCCAGTAGTCGTAGGTCCAGTGGCGGCGGCGCTCCTCCGTCCAGTAGAGCAGCGCCCCGGCCAGATCGCGCAGGTTCAGCGCGCCGCCGGCCAGCGCGACGAGGCGGCGCATCGCGGCCAGCCGCTCGTCCGGCGTGACGGCCGTCATCATCCGCTGGAAGCGCAGCGGCTTCATCAGCGCGGTGTCCAGCGCCTCCGGCCCGTTCTGCGGGCCGACCTGCCGCGCCACCGTCATGCCCTGCCGGTCCTCCCGCAGATGCGCCAGCACGGCGGCGGCCAGGGCCACCTCCACCAGCGCGTCGGGGTGGCGGACGCCGCAACGGCGTGCGAGGTCGATGGTGGCGGGCTCGTTCATCGCCTCCGCCACGCTGGCGCAGCGGCGCAGTCGGGCCAGGGCGCCGCGGTCGCCCGCGCGATGCGGCGGGTCCGGCTGCAGCTGACGCCACCAGGCGACGGTGGCGAGGATCCTCTCGTCGCGCGTCACGCAGCTTTCCCCTTCCTCTGGGCGGCCGGCACCGGCAGGGGCAGGCCGAGGGTTCCGAACAACGCGACGCCATCCTTGCCATGGCCTGTCAGGGCGAAGAGCAAGCGCCGGCGCGCGGCGGCGATGCGTGGGGCGGCCGTGGCCATGCTGGTTTCGGGGCGCAGCGGCGCCGCCTCGTCGAACAGGCTCAGCGCCGTGCTGCGCAGCAGGCGCAGCCACTTGGCCATCGCCTCCTGCTCCGCCTCCTCGCCCTGGCGCAGCAAGGCGTCGAAGAAGGCGGCCTCCGTGCGTTCCCACAGCCGCTCCCGCTGGCTGGCCAGCAGCTCGGCATCGAGCTTCACCGTGGTGCCGGCGGAGAACAGCGCCTGGCGCACCGCGTTCCGCAACAGCCCCGCCACCGCGTCGGCCGACCGCACCAGGGCGCGGGCGAGAGCGTCCTGCGCCTCCGGCTCGGCGGCGCCAGGCAGCGGCATCTCGCTTTCCACGAAGCCGCGGGCCTTCATGTTGTCCATGTCGTAGCCGGCCGCGAGCAGGCGGGTGCGCGGGCCCACGTCATAGGCACGCCGGTCGATGCGCCGCCACGCGGCGACGACAGGGGCCGGGCTCCGCAGCCCGCCATCGCCCTCCGTCACCAAGCCGAGCCAGTGGCGATAGCCGACACCGCCGGGCTGTGGGTGCAGGGGCAGCACCTCGCTGCCGGGCTTGAGCCGGTAGCACGGCGTCAGCGGGTGGCGTCCGCCCCAGGCGGCGTAGTTCGCCCCGCGCGGCCGCTGCCGCCATCCGGTGACGCGCAGCGTGTCGGGAACGCCGGTCAGGTCGCAGGGCGTCGGCGCTCCGGCTTCGGCGAAGTCCAGGCGGATGCGGCGCGGCATGCCCCACCAGCATTGCAGCGGATGGGCATTCACCTCCGGCACCACCACCGTCGCGCCCTCGGAGGTGAGGGTCGGTGCCAGCCACGGGAAGACGCGCGGCAGCTCCTCGGGCGCCGGCGCCTCGCCCACCAGGACATTGGCCCAGAGCAGGTGCCACAGCGTCTCCGCCTTGCCCGGCGCCACCAGCGTCACCATCGGGCCGCCGCCGCGCAGCCCCGTGCGGTTGCCGGCGCCGCCCGCCGGTGCCCAGGACTGGAAGGTGTAGAGCGCCATCGCCGCCGCCGGGCGGCCGAGGGCCGAGAAGCGGTTGCGGCGCACCAGCAGGTCGGTGTTCTTGCTGTTCGTGCTGCCGCCGGGACTCTCGATCAGCAGCCGCTCGACGGGTTCGGAGTCGGAGACGAGGTCTTCGCGGTCCTGCAGGAAGCGCGGGCCGGGGCCGTCGAGGTCGAAGGCATGGGCGATCGGCGCGAAGGCGGCGTCCAGCGCCTCGGGCAGGGGCGGCGTGTCCCAGCCGTCCAGCCAGTCATTGTGCTCGGCGGGCGGCAGGGTGGTGGAGAGCAGGCCGATCAGGAATTCCAGCCCGGCAACCCGGAAGTCGGCGCGCGGCCAGTCGAGTGCGACGATGGGATCGTCGTCGATGCGGTCGGTGAGCTGCGCGGGGCGGATGGTGTTGCGGGTTCCGCTATGGCGGAGAACAGGTAGCCACGGGGCGGCAACGAGATTGAACGGCAAATTTTCGACCCTCGACAACATCGGGGCTCTCATGGCTTAGTTGCCCTGGAGTGAGTTTGCACTCCAGGGCCGTAAACGGGCTTAGCCCGAAACGACTCTTCTGGGGCGTGTTTGCCACATCAGCTCCTCCTAACTTTGCCAGCGTTTACAAGACACAAGTGCGACCGATGGGGGTGCCTCCCCGTCGGTCGCCTGTGACGCTGGCGCACCTGCGATCGCTCGTCAAGTCTTTTTAGGTAGAACTTTTAATGAAAACGAACTAACACTTTCTGCTAACCCTCACACCTTGAGATATGGTATTGACGGTCGTCGAACTGATGCTTTCATTCGAAGCATGAACTGGAAAGTTAGCGAGGCCATCCCCGCGAGCGCGGGGAACATTGCTGTATGCAAACGAACACCTCTGCCCGCCCACACACCGGATCATCCCCGCGAGCGCGGGGATTGGGCTTGAACGATACACCCTCCTGCCCTGTGTAATATAAGCAGTCCTCGTCACCTAGGCCTTCCGACCCGAGGTTGCCTGTACGGAGGATACTCGGCACTTCTCCCACCACTGCCAGCAGGTGCCGCGGCGATTCCCGCTCCCACCGCCCCCACCCCTTCCTTGCCTCCTCGGCCGCCGCCCCCAGACCCGCCGGCACCGGGCAGGCCGCGACGCGGCTTCGCACGACGCTCACCTCCGACAGCGCCCAGGCCCGCCGCACGTCCGCGTCCTCGGCATAGGGCAGCACCTTTCCGTCCCGCACCACCGCGAGCCGCAGCGTCACCGTCTCCCGCTCCTCCAGCCGCGTCGGCGTGTTCGTGTCGGGGTCCCAGGCGCCGTGTTCGCGCTTGTAGCCCTTCCACACGTCCAGGACGTTCTGCGCGGCCAGCCCGGTCGCGGAATGCGCCTTCCCCTCCGCCTCCTGCGCCGCGCGGGCCAGGGCGGGCGGCACGGCGCCGGGGGCGTCGCGGTCATACGCCGCCTCGATCAGCGGCCGCATGTCCTCGGGCGTCGCGATCGCGCCGCGCCTGAACACCTCCCGCGCCGTGCGCCACAGCAGCGCAGGATCGCGGTACACTGCCGCCGTGCCCGGCAGGGCATCGCGCAGCCAGCCCACGGGCGGGTCCGCCGCCGGCTCGGGCGAGACCACCAGCAGCTCCGGTCCCGGCACCGGCCGCGGGCCGCGCCACGCATGCCGCCAGAGCCGCCCGGCGCGCTGGATCAGCAGGTCCATCGGCGCGAGGTCCGTCGCCAGCAGGTCGAAGTCGAGGTCTAGCGACTGCTCCACCACCTGGGTCGCCACCAGCACGCCGGGCCGCTCGGCCGGGTCGCCGTCGCGGCCGAAGCGGCGCAGCACCTCCGCCTCGACCCGCAGGCGGTCCACCATGGCGAAGCGGGCGTGGAACAGCATCGGATCGAGGCCCTGCGCGCGCAGCGCGGCCGCGGCCGCGATCGCCTCGTCCACCGTGTTGCGCACCCAGGCCACGGCGGCGCCGGCCGACGCGGCTTCCACGATCCGCGCGACCGCCGCAGCCTCGTCCGGCAGGTGGGTCACGGCGACGCGGCGCGGCAGGCCCTCGCGCGGGGCGCAGGGCGTCTCGGCGATGCCCGTCGCGCCCACGAGCGTCGCCAGCGGATAGGCGGTGGCGGAGAGCGCGGCGCGCGGCGCCTCCAGCCCCTCGCGGAAGGCATCCGCCAGCCCCTGTCGCACGGCCTGCGGCAGCGTGGCCGACAGCAGGATCGCCGAGCCGCCCAGCGCCGCGTGGAAGCAAAGCAACGTCTGCAGCTCGCGGTTCATGTACGGGTCGAAGGCATGCGCCTCGTCCACGATCAGCACCTTGCCGGCCAGCCCGCGCTGCCGCAGCGCCGCGTGGCGCACGGGCAGCACGGACAGCAGCGCCTGGTCGATCGTTCCCACCCCCACCTGCGCCAGCAGGGCGCGGCGGCGGTCATCGGCCAGCCAGGCGGCGCAATGCGCCTCGGCCGCCTCGTCGGCGGGGTCGTCCGGGGAGCGGCCGCGGTCCGGCGCCGCAGCTTCCCCTTCACGGGCGATGGCGGCACGGAAGCGCGGGTCGAGATCGGCGCGGCCATGCGCCAGGGCCAGGGAAGGATGCGCCGACGCCTCGAACAGCCGATGGTAGGCCCCGGCCAGCCGGCCGAACATGGCCCCCGCCGTCGCCATGGTGGGCAGGGCGAGGAACAGCCCGTCGGCCCTCCTGTCGGCCAGGAGCCGATGCGCCAGGGTCAAGGCGGCCTCCGTCTTGCCGCTGCCCGTCAGGTCCTCGATCACCGCCAGGACCGGGCCGGGGGGCAGCGCCACCGTCTCCGCCCAGGACTGGACGGGGGTGGGCCGGTCGATGCCCGGGAACAGCCGCCGCACGCCGCCGAAGGGCGCCACCGGGGCGGCGCCCAGCCCGGCCGCGTCGATCGCCCGCGCCGCCTGCGGCAGCGCCCGGTTCAGGAGGTAGCCGGCCGGGTCGTCCACCGCATCCGGCGCGACATAGGGGAACCATTCCTGCCGGGAGCCGATCCAGTCCGCCAGGGTGACGAGCCCGGCGAGCTGCCAGCCCAGGCGTTCCACGGCACGATCCCGGCCGGGGCAGGGAAGCGGCGGCGGCCGGAAGGCATCCCGCATGGCGGCGACGAAGGCTTTCGCCGCGGCGGTCGCCAAGGGTCCGAGTGCGGCCTCGTTAGGGATGCCGTCGTCAGCCGGACGGCCGTGATGACCCGCCAGGGCCTGCAGGAGGGGATTGACCCAGCTCCGCCGCCCCTTCGCATCGGGCAGGAAGGCCGGCTCCAGTTCCGTCTGCACGGTGTGGGTAAGGAGGTGCAATCCCATGACGTCGTGCGGAAAGCCCGGAACGGCATCAGGGACAGGACCGAGAATGGAGGCGGGCCAATGGGCAGGCGCCTGCGCCTGGAACGCGCGCGAGATCTTCCCGATGTCATGCAGGGACACGAAGAAGCCGAGGCAGCGCCTGTCGAGATTCAGGCGATCCGCATCCGGGAGGAGCATCGCGACGGCGGCGACGTCCAGGGCGTGGGCCACAAGCGGATGAGCGGTGACCTGATTGTCGAGATGCGGCCGGGCTTTTCCCCAAAGCGATGAAAGGTTCATGACGTGGATGCGCCGTCACGAGGTGCAGCATTTCTTCTCATATTCTCTCAAACTTCCTTTCAGATCGCCGCGACATCTGGTCGAGGGAAGTTTTCTGGTCACGCGTTGGCCATGCTCCTTCGAGGTCGCTTGGCTTCACATTTTCACCCTGGAGCGACAATCTCGCTGCATCTTTGTGCTCTTGGCGATCGTGAACTCTACTTTTTCTGCTACCATCTTTTGTAGATGCTCCAGCGCGGTTCGCACGGCAGCGGCAACGGGCTGATGTCTCTGGTGCCGCGCCACGTCATTCCAATCGCTACCGCGGTCGGTTGGAAGAAAGGACGGCAGGACGGCAACGCCTCTCACTGCGATAGCGGCAGCCTCGGCCTTCTCCTTTCCCACGTTCGGCAGCGGCACAGCCCGTCTCGGCAAGTGGTGGTCGTTGTCCCCGGCGATGACGATGGGCCGCGACGGATCGGCCGCCCGGTATGCCTTCGCCACGGCCGCCAGGTTCCCGGCGTTGAAGGCCACGGCCACCGGCAGGCCCGTTGCCTCGTGCAGCGTCGCCCCCGTGGCATAGCCCTCGGCCACCAGCAACGGCACCCCCGGCTTCGGCCGGTCGCCGATCAGCGCGTGCCCGCCCTCGGTCCTGGCGCCCTTCAGGAACAGCTTGGACCCGTCCACGTCCACCCGCTGGATGCCCCAGAGACGGCCGTCCACCCCGCGCACCGGCACCAGCAGCCGGCCGCGCCGGTCCTGCCGCAGCCCGTGCGCCCGCACCCCCTTGGCCGCGAGGTAGGGATGATCCTTGGCCGGCGCCGCCGCCGCCCACAGCCGGTGTGCCATCTTCGCCGCCCGCTCCTGGGTGTCGTGGCGCTCCCGCGCCCGCTCCGCGGATCGGGCCGCTGCTTCGGCCGCGAACGCCGCCCGCTCGGCCGGCGCCATCTGCGCGACCGGCCGCTCGGCCTTCCAGCGGATCTCGGTCCCGGTCCTGTGGTTGCGGATGTAGCCCGCCGGCCAGCCGTCCAGATGCCCGATGTAGGTGCCCGACTTCTGCCCCTTCCGGTCCCCCTCCACGGGAACCCGGTGCATCCGTCCGTCCATCTCCACTGGCCCGGCCACGCGCAGCCCCGCCCGGTGCAGGGCCGCGGCGAAGTCCGCCGCGGCGTCGGCCTCGGTGAAGCGCGGCGCCCTGCGCCGTCCCGGAGCGGCGCCCGCTCGCGCGGCCGGCGCGGGAACGGCCTGAGCGGGCGCAGGAACCGCCTGGGTAGGCTGCACGGGGCGTGCGGACGCCTGTGCCCCGTCGCGGCCCTGGCGAGGCCCCTGGGCCGCTCGGACGTCCCTCTGGCCCCTGCCCTGCCCCATCCCCGCCAGCACCGCCCCGCGCTCGTCCAGGGCCAGTGCCAGGCGATCCGCCACCACCACCCTCCTCGCGCTTGCGCTGCGCCGTCCGCCGCACGCTCGGCCGCGGTGCTCTCTCGGCTCCCACCGCCGTCCGCCGCCAGTAGGCCGCCGCGTCCACCGGCTGTGCTGGGCCGGCCTGCCTCGGCCGCGGCGCCCGGTGCCGCTCGGCTGACGCCCGGCTGCGCGCCTGGTTGTCCGCCGCCCGGTCGCGCACCGCCCTGGCCTCGCCCTCGGTCGGCCGCCCGTCCTCACGCCCGCGGTCGTGCAGAACGGTCCCGCCGGCCCGCCGCAGCCGGTCGACCAGCTCGCGCACCGCCTGCCAGCGGGCCTCGAGCGCCTGCCGCAGCCGCTCCACCGCCTGACCCACCGCCCGGCCGTCGCGTCGATCGCGGAGTTGCGCCCCCAGCGTCGCCCGCGGCTCCCCGGCCAGCTCCCGCGCCTCGGCCCGGCGGAACCCGGCCTGCATGGCGTGCGCCGCCGTGCGTCCGAGGTCGCGGGCGCGGTCCATGAAGTCGAGCGCCGATGCCTTCGCCGGCTGGCGCGCCAGGTTCCGCGCCACGTTCTCCCACACGTCGCCCGCGCCCACCGGTCGGGCGTCGCCCAGGGCGCGGCGCCCCATCACCTCCCGGCGCTCGGCCCCATCCGAGGTGACAAGGAAGGCGGAATCCCTGTGCCGGCTCTCGGCCGTGTAGCCCTTGAAGCCCTGCACCCCCGCCGAGCCCGCCGGCATGGCGTTGATGTGCTCGCGGCTGGTGATCCCCTGCGCCGCGTCGATGGTCAGCACGTCGCCCGGCGCCAGCCGCGTGCGGCCGGTCTTCTTGTCCGCCAGGCTCTCCCACGACACCGCCCCGTCGCGGCCCGCGGCCGTCCGCAGCACGATCCCCGCCGCGTTCACCCCGCGGACCTCGAGCACGCTGCCGTTGTTGCCGATGTTGCCCCGGCCGCCGTCGAGAAAGCGGGCGTTCAGGCGGTCGAACAGCCGCACCCGGTCGCCCGGCGCCAGGGTGAGGTTGTAGGCGACGCCGGCCTGGTCGGTCGCGCGGAGGCTGACCACGTCCGCCCCCAGCTCGCCATCGCCCGACGCTCCTCGCGCAGCGCCAGGGCCACGGCGCGGGCGTCGGCGTTCGTCGGCGCCGTGACGCTGATCGAGAAGCCGGCATCCCCGGCGTTCGCCTCCCGGCGCTGCCGCCACAGCGCCTTCCGCGCCGCCATCGAACGCGGCGCGGCGCCGATCTGGATGCCGCGGCTGGATGCCGGGGTCGCTGCCGAGATCGAGGGCAAGCGGCTGCGCTTTGCCCAGGCGCGCGACGGCCAGGCGCCGGAAGGGCAGCCCGGGGCGGTGCTGGGGCCGTTCAACCGCTCGCGCGTACGCAAGTGGATGGCGGAGATGGCGGCCGCCCTCTCGCCCCTCCGCTCCTGGCTGCCGTGAGCGGGGCGGCGGGCGCCGCGTCACCGCCCGACCCGCGCGCGGCCATCAGCCGCGCCCGGCTCGACCTGGAGCAGGCGACGGTCAAGGCCGGGCTGGAGGGCGATCCGCTGGCCCCGGTGCTGGAGGCGTTCTCCACCAGCCTTGGTGCCCTGGGCGAGGTGCTGGAGCAGGTCGAGGCCACCCGCCAGCCGCTGGATGCCAAGGCGCGGGCGGAGCTGGCGCGCCAGCTCGTGCAGGCGTGCCGGGCCGATGTGGTGCGCCTGGCCGGGGTGCAGTCCCGCCGGCTGGCGGTGCTGTCGGGCCTCGGCGCCGCGGTGCTGCTGCTCGGGGCGCTCGGTGGCGGCTACCGGTGGGGCCGCGCCACGGAAGCGGCGGAGGTGCGTGCGGCCTCGGGCGTGATCCGCGCCGCGCTGTCGGACGGCTCCGCCTCCGCCACCGCCTGGGCCGAGGCCATCCGCCGCAACGACCTCGTGGGCCTGCTGGCGCGCTGCGAGGGGCGCGCGGTGTGGACGGAGACCAGCGGTCGGCGCGCCTGTGCCGTGCCGCTGTGGCTGGACGATGCCCCTGCCACCGCGGCGCCCGGAGGAGCGCGGTCCTGACGACGGCCCGAGCGGGAGTCAGCCGATCCCGAGGGCAAGCGCGATCTGCGCCCGGATCGTGGCGAGTTGCTCCGGCGTGATGCGCGATGGCGTCGCCTGCACCCGCCGCACCGAGGTGGTGGTCACGAAGTGCGAGACGGCGAAGCTCGGCTTGCTGCAGCCGTTCTCCGCCGTGGGCTCCAGCCGGACGGAGAGGTCAGGGATGGCCAGGCCCGCATCCTCGGTGATCGGCACCAGGATCACGGCCGGGTAGCCGGGGCCGAACAGCCCGTCATCCTGCACCACCACGGCCGGGCGCCGCTTGTTGGCCTCCCGTGGCTGGGCGTCGCGCCAGTCGGCGATGACGATGTGCCCGGCCCGGAACTCGGACACGTCAGGCGGCGTCCACCGGCCGGCCCAGATCCGCCAGGAAGTCCTGGGCGTCCGGCGAGGCGGCGACGTGGCGGCCGACCGCCTCGCTGCCGGCGCGGATGCGGGTGCGGCGGACCTGCCGGGCCGCGTCGGCCGCGATCTGGCGCAGCAGGGTGGCCAGAGGCAGGCCCTGGGCCCGCGCCTCTCCCTCCAGGGTCTGGCGGACATCCTCGTCCAGGCGGATGGAAATGGGGGCGCCCATGCGAGCCTCAGCGACGGCAAAGCGAGAACGTAGTGGGTCTGCGTAGTGACCGCCAGTATTCCGGATAGCCGGGGTAGAGCTGGGCAGACGGTGAGAGGCCGGGGAGCGATGGGGGGCCAGGGGGGCGAGGCCCCCCTGGCCGCGGGTGGCGGAGAGGCGGGGGCCTTGGGAGCCCCCGCTGGGAGGATCAGTCGAAGGCGGAGGCGCGGGCCTGGGCGGCCTGACGGCCGACGCTCTGGCTTTCCGGGGTGCTGGCGACGTAGGGCTTCCAGGCGTTGCCGGTGATCGTCTCGTAGGCGCGGACGGCCCCCTCTGCAGCGGCCAGGGTGGCGTAGCTCTGTCGGGCCATCTCGGCGGCGAAGATCTGGCACGCTCGACGCGGCTCTCGAAACCGCTCGGCCCGTCCCGGTCCTCGTCGCGGTCGCTGTTCAGCTTGCTGGCCATGTCGCGGGCGATGGCGCGCTTACTGTCGAAGAACTGGGCGGCCCCGTAGGCGCTGCCGACATAGGCGCCGACGATGCGCTGGAAATGCATCTCCATCGCCTTGTCGCTGAGGGCGGGGCGCAGGTCCTCGGACTGCTGGACGAGGCTGGTTTCGGTCGAGGTGGCGATCCCGTCCACGTCTACCGGGTCGAGGCCGAAGAGGCGGTAGAGCTTGCTCATCATATCGTGGGTGGGGGCCTGACGGCCAGCGTCGACGAGGGTGATGCCCTGGCGGGTGCCCTGGGGGCGGCGAGCGGGAGCCTGCGGCAGTTGCGTCGTGGCGGCCTTGCCGGAGGGCTTACCAGCGGTGCGCGGCTTGGTGGCGCGGGTAGCGGTCATGACGCGGCCCATGGCGGTCTCGGCGGCGGCGCCCTTGTTCTCGTCGTTGGCGGAAGCGATGTTCTGCGAAGCCTGAGACATGATCTGAAGCATCCTGTCTTGGGTCAGCCCCCGTTCGGAGTACCAGTCCGGGCGGGGGCGACTTGTTGTTGCGGTCCTCGTTGGCCGCATCTGGATATTACCTGGTCCACCAACACACTCAACAGGAAAACGCGGTTAAATCGCTGATTTAATTGATAAATCTGCTTGATTACCTGCTTTCTTCCCGATCTTTTCTGTGTTCGTCCTGCGGGTCTGGGCCGGCGAGGCCCAGTGTCGGCCAGGAGAGGGGAAGGAGGTTGGCTTTTCTTCGTCCCGTCCTGCGAATGCCTTGGAGGTTCGGCGGCGGATGGCGTCAAAGGCGGCCGAAGGCCGGGACCGGAGCCGCGCGGAGCAGCCCGCAGGCGAAGCCGAGGACGGCGAGCACGGCGAGGACCCACCCTTTGACGGCAGCCGTTGGCGGGCCTCAGACTTGCCGCCAAGACGGCGCGCCAGGCTGCTTGCCCGTGCCCACCCCCTTCAGGGGGGTGGGTCGAGTGGCCGACCGGCGACGCTGGCCATGGGTGCCTCGGCCGGGATCTGGCGAAGGTGGCTGCCACGAGCTGCGCCAGGGGACGTCACCCGCAGGGCAGAGACCACGCAGTGGGCTCTGGGAGGCCGCGCAGTGGCCGAGTAGCACCCGGTCCCCGCGCAGCGGGGAGGCGCTCCTGGCCGACTTGACGATGTCTGCCGCAGTACCAAACACCTGGACGGGCTGGGTTGGTGTCGCTCACGAAGCCGAAGCCGCCCCAGGCGTTGCACTCTTTGCAGTCGTGCCCGAACGGATCGAAGGAGACATAGCGGTTGAGACGGAGCTCCGGCTCATCGGCAGACGTATCGCAGAAGGACTTGTAGGGCATGCGCTGGACGGGCTCCATCCGCCGACCTCCAGCTCAGTTCATCTCATCGATCCTGGCGGAGGCGCCTGGTTCCTCTGCTGCCTCGGCTGTCAGGTCCAGGCCGCGATAGAGCTCGCGCAGGGGAAGCTCCACGCCAACCTCTGGGAGATCGAGGGTATCGCCATCGGTGAGAACGCGGCCCTGCCATTGCCCGTCGATGCGCGAGAAGACGGTGGCGTGGACGTGCTTCTGATCGATGAGGACGTAGCGCCGGACGGAGGGCAGATTCATGTACTCGATGTTCTTCGCGCCGAAGTCGTCGTCGGCGGTGCTGCGGCTGAGCACCTCGAAGAGAATGACCGGTGCCGGGGCCGCCGTGTCGCTGTCGCCGGCCCTGGTGCAGGTGACCATGCCGTCCGGATAGCGACAGGTCCGCGCCGTCAGGACCTTGATGTCGCTGCCGAGGAACTCGCAGGGGGAGCCCCGCAATCTGGTGTCGAGTGCGGTGGAAAGGTTCCGCTGGATGCGGGCGTGCGCGGCGGTTCCGCCGGTCATGGCGACGGGCTGGAAGCCGTCGAACTCATAGCGGACGAGCTGCTGCTCCTCCCAGGCGAGGAACTCGGTGAGGGTCATGCTGGGCTTGCGGTGGCGGGCTTGGCTCATGGCCTGCTTCCTAGCACGGGGAGGCATCGGTCATCTCGGAAGGATGTGGGGAGATGAAGCCGCCGGCGAAAGCCGACGAGGCGTCCGCGAGGGCAGCACGGGCTTCCTCCAACGCCCATCCGCAGAAATTATACAGCAATAACAATAGTATATGTTGGATGAAATGTCCGTTCGGGCTTAGACTCCTCTCCGTGAGCAGAGGAGTGGGAACGATGACCCACGATGCGAAGGTGGTGCGCTTCCCGCTGCTGCGGGCGCTACCGGCACAGGAAGACGCCGCGCACGCGACGGTGCCGGACGTGCGGGTGGTGCTGCAGGTGGCGGAGGCGTTCCAGCTGGAGACGCCGTGGCGCGCGCTGCGGGAGCAGACGGAGGCGGCAGTCACGGCGCATGTGGAGGCGAGTGTCCCGCCGGAGCGTGGCGCCCGCCGGGAGGCCGCGCTGAGGGATCTGCTCGCGGACTATACCAACCGGGCGACGGCGGCGCGGCAGGTGTCGGACGAGGCCTGGGCGGCGGCCGAGGCGGCGCAGGCGCGGGTGGTGGAGCTGTCGCAGCATCGCGGTGACAGCGGGATGGAGGTGCTGCGGCGCCGGGCGGACGAAATGAGCGGCGAGGCGGCGCGGCTGCTGCTGGAGGCCTACGAGCTGTCTGTGCAGGCCTCGGCGGCGGCGACGGTAGTGGGCTTGGCGCGCCGAGGCGAGGCGTGGCGGCCCTGGCCGGCGCAGGCGGTGGACGACCTGTCCTGGGCGCAGCCGGTGCAGCAGGCGACCGTGAAGGTCAGCGCCACGGGTCGGCCTGGGGGCTGAGGACTGCCACCTGGCGGCAGCCGGCAAGCCAGAACTCGGCCTGGCGGTCGGCGGCAACGGCGCCGCGCAGGAGGGACCTGCGCTCGGTAGGGGTCAGGCGTGGTGCCTCGGCGTGCTCGCCCAGGACGGAGGCGAGACAGCTGGTGACGGCAAGCGGGTCGGGCTGCCCGTGATGGGGTGCGGTCGACATGGGGTCCTCCGAGGGTCTAGGTGACGCCGGCGGCGACTGGCCGTGCGGCGATCAGGCGTGGTGCGGCAGGAGCGCGGGCAGACGGGGCCGTGGATTGTCGGGCCAGGCGAGCCCCTCGTTGTCGTACAACTGCAGGGTGCGGATCGCGACCGTGGCGCGGCGGCCGTCGCGCAGCGAGCGGACCAGGGCGAGGTCGGTGCGGTTGGCGACCGCGAGGCCGAGCCAGCGCCCGGTGGCGGGATCGTGCCGGGCGGCGTGGTACTCGCCGTTGAGGAAGGCCTCGACGATCCAGGGGCGCGGCAGATGGCGCCGCCGCGGGTGCGGTCGTGCCAGTGGCCATCGTCCTGGAGGTAGAAGACGGCGCCGATGGCGACTGTGCCGACGCCGAGGGGGTTGTCACCGCCGAGGCGGCGCGGGGCGTGGTACTGGCGCAGCATCAGAAGGGGATCTCGCTGTCGTCGAAGGTGTGCAGCGGCTTCGGCGGCACGAAGCCCGGGGTGTGGAGGCGGAAGCCGTCGCAATGACCGCGTTCGCACAGAACCGTCGCGAAGCGGCCGGCCGCTTGGCGAGAGACGAAGCGGTATGGATGGCAGGTGGTCAGGAGGTGGCAGCGTCCGTAGCTGCCGATGATGCCCTCCTCGTGAATGTCCTCGAAGACGATGGTGGTGAGCGCGGGCGGACGCGTCAGGACGTTCGGCATGGGCTGGAATCCTCGTGGGCCGGCGCGGCTGCGGAGCCGCCCGGGCAAGGAGGGGATGGAAGGGGAGGACGGCCGCCGGGTGCCCGTAGGGCACCTGGTCGGGCCGCTCAGAACGGCACGTCGTCGCCCAGGTCGCCGGCGGTCGCCCCGACGGGGGCGGGGGCTTGGCCACCCCGGGCACGGCCGCGGGCGGGACGCTCGGCGGCGGGAGCGCCGGCTGAACCGCGCCGGGTTTGGCGGAGGCTGTTTGGCGTGAGTCAGGCCGCCAGGGCTATGGCCTCCTGGGCGGCATAGTAGCGCGCCTCCGCCTCGGCGGGCGGGATGTTTCCGATCGGCTCGAGGAGGCGGCGGTTGTTGAACCAGTCCACCCATTCGAGGGTGGCGAACTCGACGCCCTCCAGGCTGCGCCACGGGCCGCGGCGCCGAATGACCTCGGTCTTGAACAGGCCGATGACGCTCTCGGCCAGCGCGTTGTCGTAGCTGTCGCCGACGCTGCCGACCGACGGCTCGATGCCCGCTTCCGCCAGGCGCTCGGTGTAGCGGATAGACACGTATTGGACCCCGCGATCGCTGTGATGGATCAGCCCCATGCCCTGGACAGGCCGCCGGTCATGCAGCGCCTGCTCCAGGGCATCCAGGACGAAGCCAGCATGGGAGGTGCGCGACACCCGCCAGCCGACGATCCGCCGCGCGAAGGTGTCGATGACGAAGGCGACGTAGACGAAGCCCTGCCAGGTCGCGACGTAGGTGAAGTCCGACACCCAGAGCAGGTTCGGCCGCGGCGCCAGGAACTGCCGGTTTACCCGGTCGGCCGGGCATGGCGCGCCCTTGTCGGGCACCGTCGTCCTGGTCTCCTTGCCACGCACCACGCCGCGCAGGCCCATCTGGCGCATCAGCCGCGCCACCGTGCAGCGGGCGACCGACGTCCCCTCGCGGCCGAGCTGGCGCCAGACCTTCCGCACGCCGTAGACGCCGAAGTTCTCGGCGTGGACCCGCCGCACCTCCGCCCGCAGCATGCTGTCCCGCTGCGACCTGGCCGAGCCCAGAGTGGGATCGGCGCGGCGCGCGGCATGGGCGTGGTAGGTGGACGGGGCGATCGGCAGAACCCGGCAGATCGACTCGACCCCGTACACGCCCCGATGATCGTCGATGAAGGCGATCATGGCTTCGACCGGCGGTCGAGCTCCGCCAGGGCAAAATACGCTGATGCCTTGCGCAGGATCTCGTTCGCCTGGCGCAGCTCGCGGTTCTCCCGCTCCAGCGCCTTGATGCGATCCCGATCCTCGCTCGTGGGCCCGGCACGCTTGCCGCGGTCACGCTCGGCCTGCCGGACCCAGCGACGCAGCGTCTCCGCCGTGCAGCCGATCTTCGCCGCGATCGAGCCAATCGCCGCCCATTGCGAGCCATGCTCCCCGGCGCCGTCCAGCACCAGCCGCACCGACCGCTCCCGAACCTCAGGCGAGTAGCTCGCCGCCGTCTTCTTCGCCGTCATCGCTCCATCCTCTCAACGGTTGGAGCCTCCGCCAAACCCGGCGCGGTTCACCCCTTCTTCTTGCCATACCCTGTCATGGTGGGTTCTCAGGCGGCGAGCGGAACGCCATTGGCGGTCAGGTTGTGGCGCTGCTCTTCCAGGGCGCTGGCGAGATGGAGGCTCAGCGCCAGGGGGCTGGCCGCCTGATCCGTGGAGAGGCGCAGAAGCACCCCGATCCCGCCTTCGGGAACCTCCGCGATGACGTTCCCCGCCACCGCCCCAGGGATGAGGGTCCAGTTGATCCCGGAATGGGTGATGGTGTTGGGCAGCGGTCGTCCGATCATCGGTCGTCCTCTTCGGTGGTCCCGCGCGTCAGATTGACGGTCGGGCCTCGCGGTCATTCTCCCGGAAACTGTGCAGCCGGGTGCTTTTCATGACAACGCAAGGAGATGGTGCCCCCGGATATCCCGCCGGGGGCTGGCGGGGTCCGGTCAGGCCGCCTCGCGAAGCTGCGTCAGCAGGTCTTCCAGGGCTTCCGCCGCCCGGAGTTCTGTGCGGGCATGGCGCAGGCGGCGACGGAGTTCCGCCAGCACAGGACGGGCCTCGGGGTTCTGGTCAACACGGCCCCAACGGCGATCCCCGCTATAGCGGCGTACGATGGCGTAGACCCGTGCCATGTCCGAACGGGCTATCGTCAGGTGATGCGCTGCGTTGGCGCGATGGCGGGTGATCCTCTCCATAGCGGTGGCTTCGGGGCGATGTGCCAGGGCACGCAGGTCTCGTGCATGGCGGCCCGAAAGTCTCGGCAGCCGATCAGTCCTTTGGCCTTCATCGCCCGCTCCATCATAACGAAAATCGTTATACAGCGACAGCGAAGGAAGAGAAACGAAAAACGTTATCGTGGACGATTTTCGTGCAAGTGGTAAGATGAGGCATGAGCGCCATCACCCCTGCAACATGTCGGGCAGCCCGAGGGCTGGTCGATTGGTCGATTGAACGGCTGGCGAAGGAGGCGAATGTCGGACCCTCCACCGTCCGCAACTATGAGGCGGGGAGGTCCGTCCCCGTGCCGAACAACCTCGCCGCGATCCAGGGTGCCTTAGAGGCAGCCGGGGTGATCTTCATCCCCGAGAACGGGGGTGGTGCCGGGCTGCGGCTGAAGAAGGGCCAGCCTTGACGCTATCCCTTCGACATCGCACGCTCTGGAATTCATGGAGCGGCGGGGCATCCCAGAAGCGTGGATGCGGGAGGCTCTGTCAGCGCCGGATGCGACGGAACCCGACCCTCGCGGCGGCGGCCTGCTTCGGACCTGGCGCGCGCTGGCAGCGGCAGGGGGGCGGGCGTTGCGGGTGGTGCATCGGGCGGACGGTCCCGATATCGTGGTGATAACCGCCTTCCTCGACCGAGGACACAAGACGCCATGAACGCCGAACCGAACCGAACCACCTACGATCCGGCGGCGGATGCCCTCTATGTCTCCCTTGCCCCTATCGCCCCTGGCGCGGTGGCGGAAACCCGAGAGGTCGCGCCCGGAGTGTTCTTGGACTTCGATGCAGAGGGAAAGCTACTTGGCATGGAGGTTTTGGATGCCAGTGCGCGCCTGCCGGCTGGCGGCATACCTGCCCAAGCTGCGAAGTAGCCTGGATGCCTACTAGTTTGGATGACCAGCTAATCGCGATGGCCACTTGCTGGCTGACGATGCCAAACAGCTTCGGCAGGACATGCAGGAGTTGAAGGAATTGGTTGGCCGGCTGGAAGAGGGGTCCGCCTCTCTATCCCGGAAGGTGGATCGCCTTGGAGGCGGATTGCGCTGGATCAGGGATAGGCTGGAAACCCATCTCGTCGAATAGGCCAATCCCTCGGCCAAAACCCGATATCTCACCTTAAAGGGTAAGCGGCAAGATTATTAAATCTCCACTCCCTCGATATCATCATTCAAACAAATTTACGATTATTTTTAAAAATATACAGACGGCACGGATTTATTCCCGCCTAGGAGCGTGTCCCGGTAACGGCTGAATAGGCTCGACAGGTGGGTTGGGTGGTGATTCGCTCGCCGGCATGACGAAGAGCTTTCGGCCCTGGAAGGTGGACGAGGTCTGGCTGCTGCCGCCCTCGGTGCAGGAGTTCGTGCCCCAGGGGCATCCAGCGCATCTGGTCCGCGACATCGTGGCGGAGGAACTCGATCTCTCGGCCATTCTTTCGGCCTACACGGAGCCCCGTGGCTATCCGCCGTACCACCCGGCGATGATGGTGGCGCTGCTGCTCTACGCCTACAGCCGAGGCGTCTATTCGTCGCGGCGGATCGCGCGCGCCTGCGAGGAACGGCTCGACTTCCAGGCAGTAACGGCGCTGAACAGGCCGGACTTCCGCACCATCAGCGAGTTCCGCCGGCGTCACCTGCCGGCACTGGCTGCGCTCTTCGTGCAGGTGCTCACCTTGTGCCGACGCGCCGGCCTGGTCGGCCTTGGCCATGTCGCGGTGGACGGCACCAAGCTGCGGGCCAATGCCTCCAAGCACAAGGCGATGAGCTACGCCCGGATGAGCCCGGCCGAGGCCGAACTGGCGGCCGAGGTCGAGGGATGGCTGGCGCAGGCGGAGGGAGCCGACGCCGAAGAAGACGCCACTCTCGGGGACGAGCGGCGCGGCGACGAGATGCCGGACTGGATGCGCGACAAGAGGCACCGCCTGGAGCGGATCCGTGCTGCGAAGGCGGAGTTGGAGGCCGAGGCGCTTGCTGCTGCGGCCTCCCAGCCGGATCCGGGAACGAAGGCCGACGGCTCGCCGCGTGGGCGTCGCGGACGCAAGCCGAAGCATCCGCCTTGCGAGCCCAGGCCCACGGCACAGCGCAACTTCACCGATCCGGAGAGCCGGATCATGAAGGGTCGCGACGGCTTCGTGCAGGCCTACAACGCTGGGGCCGCGGTGGACGCGACGGCACAGGTGATCGTGGCGCATCACCTGACCAACAACGCCTCCGACCAGGACGCCTTGGGACCGCTGCTCGACGCGGTCACGGCCAACACCGGCGTCACGCCCACCGAGGTCTCCGCCGACAGCGGCTATTGCTCGGAGGCCAACCTGGCCGACCTCGACCGGCGCAAGATCCGCGGCTACGTCGCCACCGGTCGCGCCAAGCACCCCGATGGCGGCGAGGACCGTCGCAGAGGCCCACTGGTTTCAGCCATGCGGCAGCGGCTCAGGCGTGCCGGCCGGCGCAGCCGCTACCGGTTACGCAAGCAGGTCGTCGAACCCGTCTTTGGACAGATCAAGCAAGCACGAGGGTTCCGACAACTCCTCCTCCGCGGCCTCGAGAAGGTAAAACACGAGTGGGCGTTGGTCTGCACCGCCCACAACCTCACCAAGCTCGCCAAGGCACCAACAGGATGACCCGCGCTGCAAGCTGGCGCACCACGGGCGCCGCTCAACGTTCCACAATGTCAGCCCGAAAAGTGGTTACCGAGACGGGCTCCTAGCTAGAAGGATTTGTCGTTGAACGATCTGACTGCCTCGCCTCATGTGCGGCCCGAAATATTTCCTTCCTCGGAGGAAATAGAAAGATACTGGGAATTTGTCGCATCAGAGTTGAAACCTTTTGCCACAACCCTTCCCAAAACCCTATGGCATTACACTAGTGGCGAGGGTTTGATAGGAATCGTCCAGTCCGGCTCATTGTTTTCAACGCATATTTCGTGCTTGAATGACAGCGCAGAGCTAAATTACGCCAGCAATTTATTACTGCAATCGCTAAAAATGCGCGCGAGCCAGCACTACCCGCAATCACCAAAATCAGTTCTACACACAGTTATCGACACCCCATCAAAAGTCAGCAGCTCAATTATCAGCCCGTTTTTTGTCGCTTGCTTTACTGAGAATGGTGATGATCTGTCTCAATGGCGCGGATACGGCGGGGGCGAGGGTGGATACGCGATAGGCTTTGAGCCCAGTTGGCTACTGCAAGGTTTTTTACACGATCCAAAGGTTATCTATAAAATGTCATACGATCATGAACAACACAGACATTTAGCTGATCGTGTGGCGCTTCATACCGAAACTTATTTTCAGAATGGGCTTGATATTCGCCCTGGCGTCTCGCCAAGAGACTGGGCCGAAGCATTTCTTCCAATATGGGTCAATGCTATCACTCAACTTGGTCCTGTAGTAAAACATCCATCTTTCTATGGAGAGAACGAATGGCGCTTTGTGCATCGCCTTAGATCAGAAGATCGCTCGCAATTGGTTTTTCGGCAACGACGCTCTATGATGGCAAGGCATTTTCCGTTGCGGTTTCCGCCACCGGATCAGCGGGAATGCAATATTCTGCCCATAAATCACATTCGAGTTGGCCCCTCCCGCCATAAAGAAGTCTCATTAATTAGTGTCCAAGATTTACTACTTTCCTCAGGTTACGAAGATCGCGTAACCGTCGATATGTCACCCATTCCATTTCAGTCATTATGAATATTGCTCCACCCAAAGTTCAGTCAGCATCAGAACTAACTTGCAACCCGTCCATCTGCTCCATGATGGCGTCCGCCACCTGATCCGCAGCAGCCAGAAGCACGGCGTCAGCGTGATGCACATACTTCGCCGTCACGCTGACGCCCTTGTGACCGATCAGGCTCCCGATGGTGAGTTCGGACATGCCGAGGTCCCCCGCGACACTAGCGAAGGAGTGACGGAGGACATGGGCTGTCACGCCTTCCAACTTAGCTTCCTTCATGATGCGCTCTAGCATCTTGGGGAATCCCGCCATCAGTCTGTCACCCCGCTCCGGGGGGAACACCAGCGCGCCCGACGATCCTCCCCCGAGATCGCGAAGTAGGTCAGTGGCGGCGCGGGAAAGCGGACGCATGGAGCGGCCTGTCTTCGAATCAGGTAGCCAAGCCGTCCGGGTGATCGTGTCAACGTCGCCCCATCGCAGCGCCAGGGCCTCTCCCATGCGCCAGCCGGTCAGCGCCAGGAAACGGGCAGCCGCCACCGCGTAAGGCCACATGGAGGAACCTTGCTTGCCATCCTGCCGGGAGCGCGGGGTAGCCACTGCTTTCAGCCCTACAGCGAACGCCGCGTATTCCTCTCCGGACAGGCGACGATAACGGACGCCATCGGCGGGGCGGGTGATGCCGGTCACGGGGTTATCGGCCCGATGGTCCTGCTGCACGGCAAAGGTGAAGATTGCTCCGAGAAGGCCCATTGTGCGGGCGGCAGCCCCTTTCCCTCCCCGCACATTGGACAGTCCCCGCGCCTTGCCGGTGGCGACACGCTTGGCGGCCTTGCCCTGCATCACCCCCGCCATGAAGCTGCGACAGTCCTGCGTGGTGACGGCCCGCACCTTCAAGGAGCCGATCAGCGGCTTGATATGGGCTGTGATGCGGCTTCGGTCGGTTGTGAGGGTCGAAGCCTTCTTCGCCTTGCCTCTGGCGGTCAGAAGGGTCCCCGCTTCGGCGGCTTCCAGATAGGCGTCGCAGAGGTCCGCCACGGTGGCGGCCTCGCGGGAGGCCCGGCGCTCCGCAGCGGGGTCCTGTCCCTTGGTGATCTCTCCCAGCAGGATGCGAGCCTTCTCCCGCGCCGTCTCCGGGGTCCATGGAGCCCCCGCCTTGCCGATTGTGTAGCGCCGCTGGCGGTGCCCCTCATTCCGATAGAGGAGACAGAAGCTCACCACGTCGCCTGACTGGCGGCGGATGTGGAAGCCGGGCACCGATCCAGGCCCGCCATCGAATAGAACGCTGCTCTCGGGTAGGTCCGCGACGTGCTTCTTCCCGATTTTCGCTCGCTTGTTGGGTTCCGCCATCGCCCCGTACCCCGCGCTGTTACCTTGGCTTCCAAGGTAACACCAAGGTAGCAAGATGGCGGGAAGCTAAAAGGGTCTGCGAGAAGCCGCGAGAACATTAGTTGAGTAATTTCAGAAGCTTGATTGGTTCGTGAGAAGCTGAGAGAGCCTATCAGAACGCTATCCTTTGCCCTCCGAAGGCAGAGGTCAAGGGCTGCTGGTTTGTGAGAGACGTAGAAAAGGAGATTGTTTACAAAGGTTTGCGGGAGTTACCGTTGAGGCTTCCACCCTACAGGTTTTCCGCGTAAGCACTGCGTAAGCAACAGGCACCCATAGCTCAGCTGGATAGAGCGCTACCCTCCGAAGGTAGAGGTCTCAGGTTCGAATCCTGATGGGTGCGCCATCTCTCAGACAGACAGTACGATCGCTTTCAGGCTCCTTCATGAGGAACTGGGCGGAGCTGATGGCGCCGTTGTGACGCTGCGAATACCTCCAAGCCCTGCGGGACTTGACCAGCATCGCTCGCAAGCGGCACGCGTAATGGCAGAACTTACCTGCGACTTCTCGCCGTTCACGAGTGTTTTGGCATCCGACAGCTATTGTCGGACGCCGACATTCAAAGGGGTGCTCAGATGCCGCACTGTTGATTGATCTAGCAGGGAGCGTAGCGCTGTTCCTGATCAAGCTAGCGCGAAGGGGGGCTAGCCAATGCTACAGATCGTGCAAGGCATGTATTTCCGGCCGGTACCGCTCACGGACACGCTACACCGGGGTATTTTTTATACAAACCTGCGCGCCTTTCGTGAGCAGACACTGACCTTCGTTTTTGGGAGGCTGCTGCCTTCGACGACATTTGATGGTCCGCGCACCTTCACGGTCGAAGCGCGAGAGCAGCTGGAAGCCCAGAGCCCCTCCGGGACGCTTGAAGTCCTCGCCGCCACCAGTGGCGACCAGTTGCTCGACGAGGTTGCCGCAGTAGTCGCCTTCTGTACCAAAGCCACTTGCGTCCGCGACCATGACATGGCGCGCCGGCTGATTTCTGCTCAACAAGGCGAGGAAAGAAATCGCCGCGGTCCCGCGAGCCTATTGCGCCAGACCTTCGACGCAACGGTTATCCTCACGGACGAGGGTGTAGCGGACCTTGAACGCTTCACGCGCTCACTCCTCGGGCTACAGCGCAAGAGCTACGAGGCGGTCATCAGGGCCATACGCCAGATCGTCGATGCGACGCTTATCGTCGATGAAGACGCCGCATTAGCATATACATTGATGGTGGCGGCTCTAGAATCACTCGGCCAAGCGTCCGAAAGCGAACCCGCTGTCTGGGAGGACTACGATCCGTCGAAACGACATCGGATAGACGCAGCCACCCAAGGACTTGACGACGTTGTCCGCGCGCGGATCGAGAGCGCCGTGCTTGCAAATGAGCATCATGGTCTTCAGCGGCAGTTCGTCGCCTTTGTGCTAGATCACGTTGAGCCCTCCTTCTATCGGAACGAAGCTGTTGGCGCGATCCGACCAATCAAGACTACCGAGCTCCCAAACGCGCTGCGCCAAGCCTATTCTATCCGCTCGCGAACCGTTCACGCTTTGGAGCGCTTGGCTCGGGAGGTTTGGATGGCAGGCGATCGTGCCGATACGGCATTGCTAGACACCGGCATTGTCCTAAGTTTGGAAGGACTGTCACGCCTGAGCCGTCATGTGGTGCGGCGCTTCGTTGAGCGTGCTCCTCAAGGTGTCGATTCGACATTCAACTACCGCTCAGCACTACCCGGAATCATGCCGGGCCGCTGGGCAGCGCAATATTGGATCGGACGGGCCGAGGGGTTCAATCGTGATACCGCTGCCGAGTATTTCGATGGAATGCTAACATATCTGATCGAGGGGCTATCAAAGCGTAGCGAGACGGGTCTTGTCGATATGAGCCCTGTTCTAGAATCCATCGAGGGCACGGCGCTCGGCCTTTCCAAACGAGAGGATCGCCTTGCGATGGCCGGGATCATGACGGTCTGGAACACGGTCGCTCCCCCGGACCGTCGTCGCAGGCTCAAGCCGAAGCTCGCCAAGCGGTTTGAGGCCGACTTGGCGGAACCGAGCATGGTGAGCTTCGCAATCGGAATGGTGCTCGGACGGCCGATTGAATGGTCGACCGAAGATATGCAGTTGCTTTCCGACGCCCGCTGGAAAGAGCGGTTAGGCAACAAACCCGCCCCTCTTCCGATGCGAGTTGATGCGGCTCTCCACATCCTGCTCGCAGACCGGCTCTTGCACGAGGGCAGCAAAACTAAGGCGCTGGGTGAGCTCGGTCGTGCGGTCGAGACTGTTCCCGGACTTGCTCCCCTGATCGAGTTCGAACAGGCGATCGAACGCGGTGAGGACCCTGTACTGAATCTCGGTCGCTTCGTGCTCGGCGAGGCGGAGTTTATTGGAGCAGCGTCGACTGCCAGCCACCGACCGGAGTCGGATGAGGGGCAACCGGGAGAAGTGCGTTCTGACTAACGTCGGAGATACTCCGGCGTTACTCCACATGTACGACTAACGCTCTAGCGCGTTCTCCGAAAAATGCTCGCGGATGAAGTCGAGCTTGGGATCGATGTATCGCCGACAAAAAGGCCTGTTCGGGTCGGTGCGATAATAGTTCTGATATCGCTCGTCCGAAGCTTTGAAGCCCGCGAATGGTAGGACGAGGGTGTGGACCGGCTTGCCGGTCTCCGCAGCGTATCCGCGTATCGCCTCATCGGCTTCGGCTCGCTGAATCTCGTCGAAGATATAGATCGCGCTTCGGTACTTGTTTTGAACCGAGCGCGCACGAGTGGCGGAGTGTGTGCGCAGGTGCACCTCGGACAGTGTCTCCAGTCCGATAACGGAGGGTTCGAACGTTACAATCACCCCCTCGGCCCAGGTGTCCGCCGGGGCGGCCGATTGTAGAAAGCCCTGGTGGACCTGCGTGACGCCGCGCAACGCTTGGAAAACGCCCTCGGTGCACCAGTGGCAACCTCCTCCAAAGCCCACCTGTGCCATACTTAGCTCCTGCGCAAAGGCACAACGGCCGGGCCAGACTTATCGAGCTGGCGGACGAACGCGATGATCCGCTGTCCGACATCGTTCGCCATTTCGACATGAGGGTAGTGCCCAGCGCCCTCGACAATCATGGTTTCGGCATGGAGCCTCGAAGCCAAGCTTCGGGCTTCTTCGACAGGGTCCGTGAAGTCGGGATCCTTTGTGCCCATGACGATGAGGCTCGGCACAGAGATCTCGTCCAAGATCGCTGCGGTGTCGGACTTCGACAATGAGAGCATCGTCAAGAGAGCCTGCATGCGCTTTGGCTCCCTGAGGTTTGCAGCAATCGCCGCTTTTACCTCAGCATGATCCGGCGCCGGTTTCGTCGGGAATAGGCTGCTCCAGTAAGTGGTCCAGAACCAGGTTCGCCATGGCCCCGCGAATCCGAGCCCAAGGACAAGTTTCTGGATCGTCGTGAAGGGAAGATCGCGAACGATCGGACCGAGCAGCACCACCCCGTTGACGTGACTAGGAGCTTCCTTGGCAGCCCAAAGCGCGGAGCCGGCTGCGAACGAGTTGCCCATGATCACGGCTGGCCCGTCAGCCAACTGTCGGAGGATGGCGACGGCGTCACGGCCGACCGCTCGCGCGGAGTAATCCGACCACTCCGGCGACGATTGGCCGAATCCGCGGACGTCCATCGTCACCACTCGGCATCCCGCATGCTGCAGCATGGGCTTGATGAGCCGATACTCGGAGCGCAGGTCTCCCATTCCTGGGATGCCTACGACGAGAGGTCCGGTTCCACCCGTATCGTCGAAGGCTATCCTACCGCCCTCTGTCTGAAGGAACTGGGTCTGCACATCGTTAGGCGCCATGAAACGATCCGATCCGTTGAGCAGCAGACCTATCGGCTGACTTCGAAAAGGAACCACGCTCGGCGTTCCGCTTCGTCGGTCCAGGTATCGATCAGGCCGGAGGTCGCGTTGTCCTTCGCCTCGTCGGCGACTTCCTTTGCGCGGCGCAGCGACTCGACCATGTGAAGATTATCGGCGCGCAGCTCCGCCAGCATGTCCTGCGGCGTGACGAACTCAGCGTCGTTGTCCTTGATCGTCTGGTGGCTGGCGATATCGCCGATCGATCGTATGGTCGTATTTCCGGTCTTCCGGGCGCGCTCCGCCATCGCATCGGTCGCTGCGAGGATTTCCGCAGCTTGCTCATCGAGAAGGAGATGGTAGTCCCTGAAGTACGGGCCCGAGACATGCCAGTGAAAGTTCTTGGTCTTGAGGTAGACCGCATAGCTGTTCGCCAAAATGATCTTCAACGCATCCGCGACCGTCATGGTCGCGTTCTCGTCGAGGTCAGATGGTGAAGGCACGGTTGCAGCACTGGAGTTTGTCATCGCGTGAACTTCCTCGATGAAGGCTTGCGCAAAAGATCAGCGCCGATTCTCTGGAACGCTGAGGTATAGAAGATGAATTTACCTCAGATCGAAGTCCAATGGCCTGTGTCTATAGTTTCGATAGTTCTGGCGACCAGAAGGGGCGCTTGGAGCGGCACGGGAAAATGGGAAGGCAGCGAACCCCACATGCTCATCAGGCATTCGGCTGATAGCCCAATACGAAAGCGATAACCTTCTCCGAGGACATCTCGCACGGCTTCAGCGACGCACTGCCCGAAGCAACGCGATACAGATTGAAGCTGACGATGTCGTTCCCGGCTAGTTCTCGAGCAAAAAGGCTGTTCCTCCGTCCATCCTCCGACCGACGAACCGTCACGCCGAAACGCCTGCCTTCGTAAGCGCCTTCGCTATACCCCTCAGGCAGACGCTCGAAAGCCGTATCGAATTCTGGATGGTCCATTCTGCATCACCGCCAATCGGCCTTCGCCCTGCGAACGTGAGTGCTGCGCCATGCGATTGGGGTCATCGCGTCAGTCTGACGTTGCGGCCCCAAAGAAACCCCGCGTCATTAGCGCTAGCGAAGTCCGGGTCCACGTAGATGAAAACACGCTTGATAAGCGCGCCGTCGAACTCGAATACGTTGGCGAAACGGCCTTCGGACCGGCCTTCAACCGGCCACGCCGTGCCGTCAGCCATAACGCCACCTTCAAAGCCTTCCACAATCACGTGGTCGCCGGCTACGTGGAAGGTCATGCGATCGAAATCGTGCTCGATCCGCTGAAGCGACCCCAACAGACCCTTGGCGACTTCCATGAATTCGGCTTTGCCATATCCAACTCCGAACTTCGGGAAGTACGTCACGACATCGTCAGTCAGAATGTCGAGGATGGTGGGATCGCCACTGTCGATTTTCCGGAAATAGTCGGTGGCGACGGCGATGCGGTCTTGGGTCACCTCTGCATTCGGCACTCTATGAACTCCTGAGATGCGGAAGCTTTATCCGCTATTGCTTCGAGAATAATGGGCCCTGCAGGATCAGCCGGTCTGCTGCCCGGAATTCAACGGAGCGCTGAGGTGCGGAAGTGATCGTCCTTCAGTTATCCGCGTGACACGCCCGTCGAGCATCGATTCAGACCAGGACGCCCCCTGACACATCTATCACCGCGCCAGCTGTGTAGCTTGCAGCGGGACTAACGAGGTAACTGACGGCGCCCGCCACTTCCTCAATCGTGGCGATCCGACGGATGGGATGCATATCGATGACGGCCTGCGGAAAATTCTCAGCAACTTCCCCGGTCATGTCGGTTGGCATGATGCCAGGTTGGACCACGTTGACGGTAATGTTGCGTGGGCCAAGATCGCGTTGCACCCCACGGGCATATCCTGCGATCGCTGCCTTGGTTCCTGCGTAGTCGGCAATTCCCGGCACGATCGCTCGGGTGCCCAGGCCGGAACCGATGAAGACAATGCGGCCACCGTCAGAGATTTTCTGCGCCGCCGCACGCGTGATCGCCACGGTGCCCATGACATTGACCATCCACTGCCTGTCGAACGCGGCGGAATCGAGCGTCGGATCGTCAACCAATTTTCCTTGGACGGCGATTGCGGCGTTGTTGATCAAGATGTCGAGCTTGCCGAGTTCAGCTACGACCTGCTCGACCATCGGCTTGGCGGCGGACGTATCCGCTTGATCGCATCGAATTGCGAGAGCGCGAACGCCTTTGGCCCTCACCACCTCGGCGACGGACTCGGCTTTATCGGCCGACGCAGCGTAGGTGATAGCAATATCGGCTCCCTGATCGGCGAGCGTCGCCGCCAGCACGGCGCCAAGGCCTCGAGAGCCACCCGTGATGATAGCGACTTTGCCGTCCAAAACTTTCGACATCGGCGGTTCCTTTCTGAAATCTAATTGCCGGCGGACGGCTACGCGACGTTGACGCCTTTCCAGAAGGCGATGTGATCCTTGATGGAATGGGCCGCCGGAGAAGGGTCGGCATAGGTCCACGCAGCGTTTGCGTTGCGCCGGTCCCCGACCCGGAGATGGAAGTATTGGGCCGTCCCCTTCACGGGACAGACAGACGTGTGCTCGCTCGGTTCCAGATACTGCCGGTCAACCGAGTGAGGCGGGAAATAATGGTTTCCATCCACAACCATAGTCTCGTCGCTTACCGCGAGGGTGACATCGTTCCAAACTGCTGAGACCAAACCGGACTCCTCTCTCGTCGTTCAGCCACTTCCATCGACAAGTGGCCCTGTCGGGCGGGACAAATCAGTTTGCCGTGGTTTGTCCGGCAAGCAGCTTGTCGAGCGAGCCATCTGCATCGAGCGCAACGAGATCGTCGGAGCCGCCGACATGCGTCTCGTTGATGAAGATCTGCGGCACGGTGCTTCGCCCCGACGACTCGATCATCGCCTTCCGGTGTGCAGGATCGGCTTCGATATCAAGCTCAGTGAATGCCACGCCCTTCTCTTTGAGGAGCGCCTTCGCACGACGGCAGAACGGGCACCAACTCGTGGTGTAGATGAGGACTTCAGGCTTCATGTTGCATCTCCAATCGTTGAGGGGTGATGGGCCGGCCGGATTCGCGGCGGTCATCCGAAGGCAAAGGCTTGCGCCCCAGGGTCTCGTGGACCGCGCAGCTCCGGCGTCCGAGTTGGTCGAGGCGCTGGACATCACGCCGCCATCTTTCGGACCGTGTCCAAGACCCGGTCTTGCCGGTATGGCTTGGCGAAGAACACAATGTCCGCTGGAACAACGGCTTCGTCAGGCCAAGGCCTCCCGGACGTGATTATGATCTGGATGGTTGGCCACCGCCGGCGGATGCAAATGGCGAGCATGATGCCATCGATCCCGCCGGGCATGTTCACGTCCGTGAACACGACGCGCACATCCAGTCGTTCCTCCAGGGTCATGAGCGCGGCGGATGCATTCGGCGCCTGCAAGACTTCGAAGCCCGCCTCCTCGATCATGTCCGTCGCGAACAGTCGGAGAAGTGGTTCGTCTTCGACGACGAGCACCACGGGTTTCACCATTCCACCCATACTCCCATCAACCTTGAACCAGGTGACGCATGGAGGCGTGCAGATCGGCCGTTAACCCGGCGGGCTCGTAGCGAACATCGACACCTCCGGTGCCGACCAGGCCGATGTTGATCAGCTTCGATCCAAAGCCTCGGTGAGTTGGCGGCACAACCGGAGGCCCACCCCGTTCTCGCCATGTTACGCGCAGAAGGTCGTCGTCCTGGCCGACTTCGACATCCCACGACAGCGAGACGTGGCCGTCGTCACTGGTCAGCGCGCCGTATTTGCAGGCGTTTGTCAGCAACTCGTGGACGATGAGGGAAAACGAGAGCGCCGCTCGTGGTCCCAGCGCCACCGCCGGCCCACTCATGTCGACCCGATCTGAGAACCCGATCGCGTCGATCACTGTCGCTGCGACAGCTTGTAGATCAGCTTGTGTCCAACTCATTTGGTGCAAGGCGTCGTGCGCCGCGCTCAGAGCCATCAGCCGACGCTCGAAGGCGTAGACCGCTTCGCGATCGGTGACGCTTCGCAGCGTTTGGCTCGCGATGGCCTGCACCATGGTAAGCATGTTCTTCAGGCGGTGAGCGATTTCGCCGTTCACTATGAGTTGCTGCTGCTCGGTACGATGCCTCGCGACGCCTGCCTCGAGCCGGTCTGCCGCACTTCGTAGGAACGAGATTTCCTCTGCGGGCCAAGGTCGGGGATGCGCCGAATGAACGAAGAAAACGGCGATGGTTTTGCCACGATCTCGAACCGGCATGTCGACCAGCGACCGAACGCCGACCCGCATTGCGCTCTCGAGATTGTGCAGAGTGCGATCGTCGGTCAGGGCGTCCCACACAACGAGAGGGTCGCCAACGACGAGCGGCTCGCGCAAGTTCCCGTACTCGTCGAGACGGTGGCGCCCGGCAATGCTCACCGCCCCCGGGGCCGTCCAATCGGTTTCGACGTCAATCGTATCGACGTCCTCGTTGACGGATCCGAACCCGGCTCGGTCAGCGGAGAGCGTTCGGCCGACAATGGCGGCGGTCGCCGAAGCCATCTCTGCCGTATCGTGGCTGCTCCGAATGGTCTCGCCGATTTCGACCAAGGCTGTCTGCAGGGCTGTGAGGCGCTCACTGGCCTTTGCGATCCGGCGGAGTTCGAGATTTTCGCTGGCGAGACGGGCAAGGGCTTGCAGCATCGCCTTTTCCATCTCGCTGAGCCCTTCAGGCCGCGGAACGGTATCGATGACGCACAGCCGACCCACGATCGCTCCCGATCGCAGGACGAGCGGCGCGCCAGCGTAGGCGCGAAAGTGCCGGACGCCCGTGACGAGCGGATTGCGCTTGGTCCGCGCATCATTTGTGAGATCGACGATCTCTAGAAGATCGCCTTGATCGATCTCGATCCGACAGACCGAGTGTTCGATCTCCGTCTCGCATACCTCAAGCCCGTACTTGGCTTTGAACCATTGCCGGTCAGTATCCAGCAGGGTGATGAGCGCGATGGGAACGTCACAGGCCTTTGCGGCGACAAAAACGAGATCGTCGAAGGCTTGCTCATCCGGTGTGTCGAGCACCATGAGGTCTGCAAGCGCCCGCGCCCGCTGTGCCGCCCCGAAATCGGTTCTGTCAGCGCTCAGGCTCACCGCAGTTCTCCTGGATGATGCCTCGAAGGTCGAGCGTGGCCGATCATCGGCGCTTCCCGCGTCATGTCAGTGCCCCCTCATGCGGGGCGGCCACTGCGCTGACGGCACGCCCGCTTGGCCGCTCTGATCGGCGATGGCGTCACCGACGGCGAGGACGATCTTGCCCTGGATATGGCCTGCCTCTGCGCGTTCGTGAGCGACGGCCGCTTCGGAAAGGGGATATGTGCTATCGACGGCGACGCGGACCTCACCGCTGTCGAGCAAGCGAGCTAGCTTGGCCAACTGATCGCCGCTGGAACGCACCTGCGTCGCCGAAACGGTCACTCCTCGGTCGGCAGCCTCGTCATGTCCGGCAAAGCCAAGGGGAAAGATCGGGAACAGCGCACCGCCACGACGTATGGTCCGAAGGAAGCGGCCGGAGGCCGGACCGCCGACGGCATCGACGACAAGATCGATGTCGCGCACATCGTCTTCGGGTTTAGTCTTCGTGTAGTCGATGAACTCGTCGGCGCCCAGTTCGCGAAGGAACGCTTCGTGCCGGGTTGAAGCGACGGCGATGACACGCGCGCCTTCGTGCTTTGCCAACTGCAATGCCAGATGACCGACACCGCCCGCAGCCCCGTTGATCATAACGCTCTTCCCAGCCAACGGGACCGGGCTGTGGCGCTCGGGCTGCAGCGGGTTCTGCTCGTTATGGCCTAGCTCGATCAGGAACTGCCAAGCGGTCAGCCCCGACATGGGAACGGCGGCTGCATGAATGTGGTCCAGGTGTCGGGGCTTGGCCGCAAGGTCGGAAGCAGGCGCGGAAACATACTCGGCGTATCCCAAGCTCTCGCCGAAACTGGGAAAGCGGATCATTCCAAAAACTTCATCGCCGACCGAGAACGCCGTCACATCGTCAGCGACCTTCTCGACGATCCCGGAGACATCCGAGCCGGGTATGGCGGGGAATGTCACCGACGGCCGCCACTCGGGCGGCAGAGCCTTGTATCCCTCGCGGAGATACCAGTCGGGCGGGTTGAGGCCTGCCGCTTTTACACGGACGAGCACCTCTCCCGGCTTTGTCACAGGTGTCGGCGCCTCCTCATAGCGAAGGACATGAGGAGCGCCGAACTCATGGAAGCGGATCGCTTTCATTTTTCGTCCTCCGATCAGACGCGTTCGAGGAGGGCGACAGTGCCTTGACCACCATCGGCGCAGATGCTGACGATCCCGCGAGATCCGACCGGCATGGCCCATAGCTCTTTCACAGCTTGGCTGAGATCGCGCGCGCCGGTCGCGCCGAAGGGATGTCCGATGGCTACCGAGCCGCCGTTGGGATTGACGCGATCCCAATCGAAGTTGCCCATCTCCTCCGAAACACCGGCCTTGTCTCGGACCCAGTTCGGATCAGTAATGGCCGCGACGTTGGCCAGCACCTGTGCCGCGAACGCCTCGTGGATTTCCCAAAGTGCGATGTCGGCGAAGCCAAGGTGATGGCGCGCCAGAAGTCGTGGAATGGCATAGGACGGCGCCATCAGCAGCCCCTCCGTGCGCAGGTCGACCGCCGAGACTTCGTAGTCGATTATCCGCGCATAGGGCGTGCCATCGGGCAGCCTCTTCAGACCCTCCTCGTTGGACACCCAACAGCCGGCCGCCCCATCCGTGATGGGGGAGCTGTTGCCGGCTGTCAGGCTACCCATTCCGCTCTCACGATCGAAGGCGGGCTTCAAACCGGATAGACGTTCGGCGGATGTGTCCGCGCGCGGGTTCGCATCGCGGGAAAGCTCCGGCAACGAGATCACGAGGTCATCGAAGAAGCCGCCGTTCCAGCCGGCGACGGCGCGCTGGTGGCTTTTTAGAGCCCAGTCATCCTGAGCCTCACGCGAGATGCGCCACGCCTTGGCGGTCTCCTCCATGTGATCGCCCATCGTCCTGCCCGTAAGGCGGTTGGCCCAGCCCTTCGTGGGGAGCACATAGTCTTGAGGGGTCAACGCCCCCAGGGCGGCAAGTGCTGCGGCCGGATCCTGCGCGAAGAGATCGGTGAGTCGTTTAGATGCCTCAGCGGTGAGAGCGAGCGATGGTCGGCTCATGACCTCAGACCCGCCGACCAGTATCAGGTTGAGCCCGCCGCCGAGCATCCCGGCTGCGGCGAAGCTCGCGGTCATGCTGGTCGAGCACGCTAGGACTACGGAGAATGCTGGAACGTTGGGGTTGAGCTTCCCGTCCAGCCAGATTTCGCGAGCGATGTTGCTCCAGCCCAGGTTCGGGATGACGGTTCCCCAGATCGTCAGATCGGGCTCCGCAAGCTTCGCCATTTCTTCAACGACTGGCACTGACAACGAGACCGCGTCATAATTTGCCAGCGCTCCTCCGCCACGACCGAATGGTGTCCGCAAGCCTGCGGCTATGAAAACTGGTTCGGCGAAGCGGCTCACGGTGATCTCCCAAAGCTAAAGATTCTAATTAGACGAGGTGGCGTAGTGCGGTCCGCTGACGGCAGGCGCCGGCCGTCAGGGCGTCTCCCCATCCCTGAGGTCGATGACCATTTTTCCGATGTTTTTTCCGGCGAACAGATCGAGGAACGCCGAAGGGGTTCTCTCGAGGCCGTGAACTACCGTCTCCTGCCATTTGACCTTCCCATCGGCGATCCACCGGGTGACGTCGCGCTGGAAATCCTCCCAAACCGACATGTTGTGGATGGTGACGAAGCCTTGCAGCAGGAGGCTCTTCTCAATAACCGCATAGATATTGCGGGGGCCGACCGGCTCGCTGTTGTATTGCTCGATCATTCCGCACAAAGCGAAGCGTGCGAAGCCATTGGCCGCCTCAAGCGCGGCTTCCAGGTGCGTGCCACCGACGTTGTCGAAATAGATGTCGACACCCTTAGGCGCAGCTTCGCGAAGTGCTGCGACCATGTCGTCCGTATTCTTGTAGTTTATCGTGGCATCAGCGCCTGCTTCCTCGCGCAGCCAACGCAATTTGTCCTCGCCGCCCGCAGACGCAACGACTCGGCATTCCTTGATCTTTGCGATTTGGACAGCGAGCGATCCGACCGAACCCGCTGCTGCTGACACGAACACAGTTTCGCCAGCTCGCGGCTTTCCGATCTGGAGCATGCCGATGTAGGCGGCGAAGCCTGGGAAACCGAGCGGGCCCAGATACGCCTGCTCTGGAATCGTCGTATCGATCCTAGTAGCGGACGCGGCGTCGATGATCGCGCGGTCGCGCCAGCCGGCAAAGTGGCTCACAACCTCGCCAGGGCTGAACCGTTCATCCTTGCTTTCGACTATGACGCCGATCGCGGCGCCATCGAGAGGCTCGCCAACTTGGAAGGGCGGCATATAGCTTTCTCGACCGGTCATGCGGCCGCGCATGTAAGGGTCAACGGAGAGCCACCGGTTGGCGACGAGCAGTTGTCCTCGCTCTGGCGCGGGGAGATCCTGCTCGACGAGTTCGAAGTTGTTGGCCTGCGGTAGCCCTTCGGGACGACTTTTAAGGTGAAATTGACGGGCCATGATGGTCATGGGCGAAGCCTTTCCCGGACAGAGCTTGAGCTGGGCGCTCCCGCGTGATGGGATGCGATCATCTGGCCGCCCCTACCCACCGTAGCGCTCGGTCTTGATGATCGAGACGCCCAGCCCTGCCGACAATGCGCTGTCCGTCGCGATGTTGACGAAACCGTTCGACCCGCAAACGAACACGTGGCCCGGGTCGCGACCGAGACGTGCGATTGTCGCCTGGACCATCCCATCGTCGATCCGTCGGCCATAGTCCGAGGCGCGCTTTGGCGCTTCTCGCGTAATCGCGAGCGTCAAGATGAACGTGGGATCGCTCATCTCGATTAAGTGGAGTTCGCTGGAGAAGAGCACGTCCTCAGCGGTTCGCGCCGACAAGAGCAGAGCGACTGGAACGGCCTGTGCCGATGCCCGACGCTGCCGGATCATCGCCATCAGCGGCACCACGCCTGAACCTGCGCCGATCAGCAGCACCGGCTTGTCGGTAGGCTCGGGCCAAAGAAAGTGGCCTCCAAGCGGTCCCCTGAGTTCGATCTCGTCGCCGGCTGCGGCGACGTCGTGGAAGAATGGCGAAACTTCGCCATTCGGCAGGCGCTCGATGGCGAGTTCCAGGATCGGTGAAGAGCCCGCCGACGATGCGATCGAATAACTGCGCATCGCCTGATAGCCGTCTGGGGCGGTCAGCCGGACGTCGACGTGCTGGCCTGCTGTATGGACGAATGGTTCCTGCAACCGCAGGAAAAAGCTCTTGATACTCGGTGTCTGTTGGACGATTTCGTCGATCACGCCTGACTGCCACGACGCGGGTTGCGCATCGAACTCAGTCATGGGTGTACCGTTGCTCGCGCCACGGATCACCGTAGATGTGATAACCGCGCAACTCCCAGAACCCGGCCTCGTCGCGAGTGGTGAACTGCAGCGCATTCACCCACTTGGCGGACTTCCAGAAGTAGAGATGCGGAACAAGAAGGCGCGCCGGTCCGCCATGGTCGCGGGGAAGCGGCTGGCCCGCGTAGCTCAGCGCGACCATAGCTTTGCCGGACAACATGTCCGCGAGCGGAACATTCGTCGAATAGCCATCGTAGCAGTGCGCGAGAACGAAGTCTGTTGGCTGTTTAACTTCAGCGTCAGCGAGGATGTCCTCGATCAGCACGCCTTCCCACTTCGTGTCGAGCTTGGACCAGGACGTGACGCAGTGAATGTCTTTGGTCACTTTGGTCTTTGGAAGGGCGTTGAATTCACTCCAACTCCAGACCTTCACGGGTCTCGGACCGATCTTGACCGTGAACTTCCAGTCGGACGTCTCGATACGAGGCGTTGGCCCAGCGGTAAGAACGGGAAAGTTCTCCACGAGATGTTGACCTGGCGGAATACGGCCCTCGTGGTCGCCGCCTGAACCGCGGCCGGTGAAACCTCTGGTGACCATGCCGAACCCCCTTGCTCGTCACGACGGACCGACCGACTTCATCTCAGGCTAATGCGTAGATGACCCTCGCAAAGGAAAGATATCGAGCGGATCGCAAAGCTGATGTTCAGACAACCGGGTGTTAAATCAGTAGAGACACGCAATTCATCACTATGACTCGCGATAATCCCGCCTCGACTATAGCTTTATATCAGACTGCTTTCCCAATGCCCTGTCGCTATAGTTTCGATAGCTTTGAATCGGTGTTGCGTGAGCGTTATGGCTCGTGGGACAGAGAAGCTTCGCGAGGTGAGGTCGCCAGCATGCGACTGCGGCGTGCCCAGGAGGTCGTCATTCCCATCCAAGACGAGATTATCGCAGCGCTCGGCGTTTCGGCGTCGTTCGATGCCCGACGCGAGGCGGCAGAACGCGCCGCCTTCCTCCGCGACTATCTTAGGTCGTCGGGGCAGCGAGCGTATGTGCTTGGAATCAGCGGCGGCGTCGATTCCCTGACGGCGGGCCTAATCGCGCAATCGGCCGTGAAGGATCTGCGTCAGATCGGGTACGAATGCGAGTTTGTAGCGGTGCGGCTGCCCTATGGCGAACAGATGGACGAGCGCGATGCTCAGCTTGCCTTGTCAGCCATCAGGCCCGACCGCGTTGCCGTGATCAATATAAAGCCCGCGACCGACGCGCTGTGGAGCGGGATGACAGGCTCCGATTACGAGTCCGCCGACCCCGGCCTGCGCAGTACGGTGCTCGGGAACATCAAGGCACGCCAACGGATGGTCGCCCAGTTTGCTCTCGCGGGGACCCTGGGCGGCCTTGTGATTGGCACGGACCATGCAGCCGAAGCGGTGATGGGTTTCTTCACAAAGTTCGGCGATGGCGCGGCCGATGTTCTCCCTCTCGCCGGTCTCAATAAGCGGCGCGTTCGCGCGATCGCGTCTCATCTGGGCGCCCCGGCGGAACTGATCAGTAAGGTTCCCACGGCAGATTTGGATGACGCGATGCCGTTACACCCCGACGAAGACGCCTACGGCGTGACCTATGATGAGATAGACGATTACCTCGAAGGAAGGGGTGTGGCCCAGGCGGCGGTCGAGACGATCCAAAGAGCGTATCGAGCCACCGCGCATAAGCGCGCGCTGCCTGTGGCCTCCAACGTGCAGCTTCTGGCGCCGCAAGGGTCGAACGGACGCTAAATTTGCTCCCGCCTAGGACATAGAAACTATGTCACGCCGCTATTGGAAAAGACCGGCGTTGGAATTCATAGTCATCCACGTAAACTCGTGGCCTCGTCGGGTATAGTCTAGACAGGATTCTGGTCTTATCGACTATTCGACGCTCGGGCCGTGGGGCGGTGAAGTATAGCAGTTCCCCTGCGCTCGCGAGTTTTCGCTGCACGTCGGGCACATGCTTCGTGTTCGGAGAGAGGGATGAGCGCGGCCGATCGTCAAGCGCCAGAGCTTCGCATTCATCGGTGGATCGGCGTGGATGGAAGCGACCTTAAGGCGCCGATCAAGCTATCGGATCTTGGCGTAGGGCCGAAGGTCCTTTTCGCGTTTCAGCATTGGTGCAGGGGCTGCCATCTGCATGGGTTTCCTACACTGCAGAAATTGCATGGTGCGCTGGAGTCCAGAGGCGTCGGATTCGCAGTGATCCAGACGGTCTTCGAAGGCGCGCACGAAAATACATTCGACAAGTTGCGCACCAATCAGGTGGAGTACCGTCTCCCCGTCGCTTTCGGGCACGACGAACCGCCGCCTGGTGCTGCGTTTCCAACGTTCATGGAGGATTACCGGACACGGGGAACGCCGTGGTTCACGGTCATCAACGCCGACGGTTGCGTCGTCTTTTCGGATTTCCACCTGGACGCGGATCGTTTGGTGGCAAATTTGGAGAGCTCGTGAAACATGCCACGGTGGCTCATTCTAGCCTGCACCCACTTCGTCGTTGGCATCACAGGCTTTGCTGCCGGCATCTACACGCTGCCTATCCTCACCGCGCCGGCGTCGCCCACTGAAGCTGCGTTGAGGAGTTCGACGCCTGAGGCGCTCTATTCGGGAAAGCTTTCTCGTGATCTAGCCGGCAGCGACCTGCTGCACTGGGGTGAAGGCGAAGTGCAGATCCTGCCTCACCGGATCGCGCACATTGGCCGTCTCTCTCCCGGGCCGGACTACAAGCTTTATCTCGCCCCGCACTTCGTAGAGACCGAGGAAGCGTTCCTCGCGATCAAGGCCGCGTCCGTTCGGGTCGGCGATGTGAGGGCCTTCAACGGCTTCATTATGGAGGTGCCCGCCGACATCGACGTTCGCGACTACAGTGCCGTTGTCATCTGGTGCGAAGCCTTCGATCAGTTCATCAGTTCTGCGGCGTATCAGCCGCCGCGCCAGGCTCGGAAATGAGTCAGGCGATGGATAGCGTGAAGGCGGCCTGCGCGCGGGGGCTCGTTCTGGCGCCGGTCGCAGCGCTGTTGTTGAGTGTCGCCACCTTGCTCTTGGGCAATGGTCTATTGGGTACCCTTCTGATCGTGAGGGCTGGTGAGGAAGGCTTTTCCGCTCAAACGATCAGCGCGATGATGTCCCTATACTTTGCGGGCTTCACCATTGGCGCTCTCACGCTGCCCAGGATGATCGTGTCCGTCGGTCATGTGAGGACTTTCGCTGGCTTCGCCGCGATCGCCTCGATGACGGCTCTTCTTCATGTCGCATTCGTGGAGGCGAACGTATGGATGCCGCTTCGCCTTGTGACCGGTTTCGCCTATGCAGGCATGATCCTGGCGACTGAGAGCTGGCTCAACGCTCACGCGATTCAATCCACGCGCGGTCAGCTTTTGTCGATTTTCGGCGTTGTTTCGATGGGTTCATGGGCCCTTGGTCAAGCGCTTCTCAACATCGCTCCACCCGCAGACGTGACGCTGTTCCTGTTCGTCTCGCTGCTGATATCTGCGGCCGTCGTCCCCGTCACGCTACTGCCCAGTCATCCCCCGGCCGAGGTTCAACAGGAGCCCGTCGCCTTTCGCGATCTCGTTGCAATTTCGCCCCTTCCGTCGGTCGGCGTTTTCCTAGCCGGTCTGGCCATCGGCGGCTTCTGGGGACTAGGGCCCAATTTTGCGCAGAGGATTGGCCTCGATGTGGGCGGCATTTCTTCGTTCATGGCTGCGGTCCTTGGTGGAACGCTCGTGCTGCAGTGGCCATTGGGATGGCTATCGGACCGCGTGTCGCGGACACTCGTCATTGCCGGCGCCGCCCTGGCTTCCGCGGCGGCCGCGATCGGCGTAGCGCTGGCTGCGGACGCGCCTCTGCCTGTGCTACTTGCGGCGGGCGCGCTGTTCGGCGGCTTCGGTATTCCCATCTATTCGCTATGCCTTGCCGTTGCGAACGACGACCTTCCTCCGGGTCGGCTGCTGGGCACCGCTCGCGGACTTCTCCTACTCAACGGGATCGGAACCGCCGCCGGGCCGCTCATCGGAGGCCTGGTGATGGACCTCCTCGGTCCTGGCGGCCTGTTCCTCTACGCGGCGGCATTGCTGACTGCCCTGGCGGTCTTGGCCGGTGTGCGTAGGCACTCCGACCGATCCGTCAAGACAAGAGCGACACGCTGCCCGAGCACGGCGATGATAACCGGGTCGCTCGACGCGATGATACGAACCCCGGCGGATCAGCGCCGCTGAGACGACGATGCCCATAACCGAAGGACTGCCAGTCGGCTGTTAGAGGAGCCTGGCTGAGAACAAGGTGGAACGCGTCATGGATGAGGGCGTGAAGGCTTCAGCCCCGAGAGACGCATACGAGGCTAAACGGGGGGCGATCGCCATCCTCCCGTTGGCCTTCGGGGCCAGCGTGTATGGCTTGGCCTTCGGTTTCCTGGCCGTACAGGTAGGTTTCCCATGGTGGGGCGTCGCGATCATGAGCGCCTCTACCCATGCGGGCTCTTCGCAGATCATCGCGGTTGAGCAGTTCGCTTCCACAGGTGTCGTGTTGGGCGCGGTTCTGGCCGGTGCGTCACTGAACCTGCGCTATGTCGGCATCATCGCCTCTTTATCCGAGGTGCTGGCCGGCTTGTCGCTGAGGAAAAAGCTCTTCGCCATCCACATTACTGGCGACGAGAACTGGGCTTTGACGATGTCCGAGCGGGCAAAGTCCCCCGATGTCGGAGCACCATTCCTCATAGGCTCAGGGCTGGTGAATATCTCCATGTGGACAGCCTCCACGACGCTCGGGGCTTTGCTTGGCGCCGCGCTGCCCGATCTCGGACGCTTTGGCCTGAGCTTCGCGTTCACGGCGGCCTTCATTGCAATGGCGCGAGGTCTGTGGCGGGGACGTTCCCAAGCCCTGCCATGGACCATGGCCGCGGCAGCGACCATGGCCGTCATCTCGCTCGGCATGCCCAAAGCTTACGGGATCATCGTCGGCGCATTCTTCGGCTTGGTGGTGATCTCCTTGAAGCGCAGGATCGAGGCGGCAGCCTGATGAGCGCTTCGCACTGGGCTGTCGTCGGTTTGCTCGTCGTGGCTGCGTTTGCGATCCGGGTCGCCGGGTTGATTGCCGGTGAGCGAATTAGGGTTTCCAGGCAGGCTTGGGTTCTGGACGAGTTGCCTGGGCTGATCGTGGTCAGCTTGGTCGCTTCGTCGTTGATCGGTCAGCCACCTCCAACCTGGATCGCGGCCGGTGTCGCGCTGGGTGCAGCGATCGCCACGAACCAGGTCATCGTGGCGATGGTATTGGGAATGCTCGCCTACGCAGGTCTGGGGTGGCTTGGCTCGTAAGTGCCGATCATCTGCGAGAAGGAGCTATGGGGAGGCCAGCAGTCGTCCAGTCAGGCTGCGAACGTCGATGGCCCGCACTCACGATCCGAGGACCGCGGGTCCTTGCCTACGCAACAGCCTCCACGGTCAAATCGCGGCCATTGAACTGCACCGTTTCCCCGGCTCGCGCGCCTTCGATCGCCTCGTAGATCGGGGCTATCGTCGAGATGCCCATCAGTTCCTGCCCATGACAAATGAACCTGCCAGTCGAGACCGAAATGACGAAGTGCTTGCCGGACAGCTTGACGACGGCGCCTTCCGAGACTTCTGACTTCGGTCCAAAATCGATCGTCCGAAGCTTGTCGAGCTTATCAACATAGTCATCGAGAGTGTCATCGAGCGCCTCAGCGAAATCGCTCGCCACCTCGGCTTGCGCCTGCTCGTCGTTCTCGATCGGCTCGCTGCGATCGAGGCGCGCGGTGGAAACGTAATCCAGATACTTCTCGCGAGCGCTTTTCAGTGCCGCTGTCTCAAGAGACAGCATGGTCTCGCGAATGTGGTCCTTATTCCAGTCCATCTCTGCCTCGTTATCGCTGACCTGAAAGGGAAATCCCATCCTTCGTTCGGGTCCAATTTGTTCCCGCACGCTGCGCCGACCTCATTCGTCGGGAATCACGTCTTCGCCCTGGTAGGGAATCCTTATCAGCCGGGGATCCCGAATAATGCTCGTCACGAGCCAGACGTATGATTGTTCTGCTGTATCGAAGCCAAGGATGCTGAAGGCTCCCCCGAACGGGCATGCCGGGAAGTCTGGGAAGCCTTCCCGCAGAACGTAACGCTCAGGGTCGCGATCAAACTCGCTTTTATAGACCTTGCGCAGCCCATGCTTGCTCGGCACGTCCGCGTCACCGGCCGGAGATGTTTCACGATGCTCAAGAAGCCGTTCGGACAGGTCGCGGTGGCATATCTCGTCGAACACATCGAAGGCATCGATCAGCAGACCTTTGTGCTCGGTCGCCGGGTCGGTGATGGCGTAGATGTTCGATGCGTCTTCGGCTCCATCGCCGCTTTCGAGGCGTACCGCGGCATCGACACGGATGCTGCATGCGTCGAGGGTCGATCCGAGCTCGAGATCGACGAGAGCGCCGTCCTTCACACGGTACTCTCGGTCATAGCCCTTAGCCACGAAAGACTGCACGGCGTCCAGAACGTCTGTCACTTGAGTTGTCATCAACGCACCTCGAGTTCGGATTGTAAGGGTTGCGCGCCGACCGAAGGCGCGCATTGGCGCGGTGACCGACCAGCACGGAAGGTGCGGAGCGCCATCACAGCCACTTGGCTCGCTTGAAGCGGACGAACAGGAAAAGACAGAACGTCAGCATCAGGCCGAGCACGACGAAGTAGCCGTACGCTGTGTCCAGCTCCGGCATGTTCCTGAAGTTCATTCCATATATCCCCGCGATAGCCGTAGGGACCGCGAGTATCGCCGCCCATGCAGCGAGTTGGCGTGTGATGACGCCTGTCCTTTGCGCCTCGAGAAGGCTGCTGAATTCGAAGACCGTGGACAGCACCTGGAGGAGGCCATCGACCATGGACTGGACGCGGTCGACGTGGTCGGCAACGTCGTTGAAATACGGCCGCACCTCAGCGCTGATACACGGGAAATGTCCGCGAACAAGCTTGCGCACCAGTTCCGCCATAGCGCCAAGGGTTCGCTGGAAACGGGTCAATTCGCACCGCAAGCCGAAGATGCGCGCGACCTCCTCCCGCCCCAGGAAGTCGTCGAGCGATCGCCTCTCCATCGCGAGGACGTCGTCTTCGATCATTTCGAAGATCGGCAGATACTGATCGACGATGCGGTGAAGGATGGCGTGCAGGACGTAATCGACACCCTTACCAAACTGAGCAGGCGAACCCTCAAGCTGCTCGCGAAGATTGCCGAGCGCTCCGGCGTTGCCGTGACGCACGGTGATCAGATGGTTGTGACCAGTGAAGATCGCCGTCTTGCCGTAGCGTATGCGGTCCCCGACCAGCTCGGCCGTCTGAGCGACGACGTAAAGCTCGCCGTTATAGACTTCGAGCTTCGGCGGGCACATCGGGTGCATCGCGTTATCGATCGCCAATGGATGCAGATTGTAGGTCGCCTGAAGCGCCCTGAGTTCGCTGACCGAAGGCTCGCTGAGCCCGATCCAGCAGAAGCCAGATCGGTTCTTGTCGAGTTCGATCCGCTCGTCGATAGCGACCTCGCGGATGCGGCGACCCTCGTTGTAATAATAAGCGGCGATGACGCTCATGCGGGCCTCGCCGGGATGACCAGGCCCCGCTGCACGGCTGGTCGAGCGAGGCCGCGATCCAACCAACCCCGGACGTTCCGATGATCGGCGATGCGCAACAGGTCGCCGGCGTCATAGGTGCCGACCAGGGCATTGACCCAGCCGAGCGTCGCGATGTCGGCGATGGAATAGTCGTCGACGATCCACTCGCGCCCATCAAGCTGGCGATCCAAGATTCCCAGCAGGCGCTTCGACTCGTCGGCGAACCGTTGCTGAGGCCGCTTGTCTTCGTAGTCCTTTCCGCCCCAGCGCAGGAAGAAGCCCAGCTGACCGAACATCGGGCCGATCGCAGACATCTGGAAGAATACCCAGCTCAGCACCTCATAGCGCCTGGCTTGTCCCGGTGGGATCAGCCGGCCCGTCTTCTCGGCAAGGTAAACGAGGATCGCACCGGACTCCCAAACCCCGAGCGGCTCACCATCGGGGCCTGACGGATCGATGATCGCAGGGATCCGCCCGTTTGGGTTCAGCGACACGAATGCGGGGTCTTTGGTCTCGTTTTTGCTGATGTCGATAAAGTGCGGCTCGTATGGCAGCCCGGTCTCCTCAAGCATGATGGACACCTTGACGCCGTTGGGCGTGGGCGCCGCATAGAGTTGCAGGAGATCAGGATTGGAGGCAGGCCAGCGCTCGGTGATCGGATATGACGAAAGGTCTGGCATGCTGGGGCAATCCTACCAAATCGATGGCCGGCAAGCGGCATGACCGCTTGAGGGGCCGTTCGAGGACCGCATCGTTCGCCGATGCGGTCCCATTGCTTGCGATGCAGAGCGCTATGTCGCGATAGGCGCTGCAGCTATTCAGCTGCCGCTCCGGTGGTAGGCTGGGTAGCACCAGCGTCGTCACGCTTGGGGAGCACCCAATTCGCGCGCGGGAAATGGCACGTGTAACCGCCCGGGCGCTTCTCGAGATAGTCTTGGTGCTCCGGCTCCGCTTCCCAGAAATCGCCGACGGGCTCGACTTCGGTGACGACTTTTCCGTCCCACAGTCCGGAGGCGTCGACGTCGGCGATCGTCTCCTCGGCGACCCGTTTCTGCTCCTCGTCGACATAGTAGATGCCTGATCGATAGGAGAGGCCGCGATCGTTGCCTTGCCGATCTTTCGTCGTCGGGTCGTGGATCTGGAAGAAGTATTCGAGGATGTTGCGGTAGCTTGTCGCTGCCGGGTCGAAAATGATCTCGATCCCTTCAGCGTGAGTGCCGTGATTGCGATAGGTGGCGTTCGGGACGTCGCCACCGGTGTATCCGACGCGGGTCGACACGATGCCGGGCTGCTTGCGGATCAGATCCTGCATGCCCCAAAAACATCCGCCTGCGAGAACAGCGCGCTGATGCATGTTACGCCTCCTCCACCTGATCGAGATACTCGCCGTAGCCCTCGGCTTCCATCTCATCGCGCGGGATGAAGCGAAGGGCGGCCGAGTTGATGCAATACCGCAGTCCGCCACGGTCGGCCGGACCGTCGGGGAACACGTGGCCGAGATGGCTGTCGCCATGGACCGATCGAACTTCCGTCCGGACCATGCCGTGAGAACTGTCCCGCACCTCGTTCACGTGCGCGGGGACGATAGGCTTGGTGAAGCTGGGCCAGCCGGATTTCGACTCGAACTTGTCCGTCGATGCGAAAAGCGGCTCGCCGGACACGACATCGACGTAGATGCCCGGTTCCTTGTTGTCGTTGTATTCACCGGTGAAGGCCCGCTCCGTGCCGTCTTCCTGAGTGATCCGGCGTTGCTCGGGGGTCAGGCGGTCGATCGCTGCCTGAGACTTTTCAAACTTCATGATCGTCTCCAATACTTGGTTACAGGGCCAGGCACATTACGGACATCTTATCTTGCTTGACGGTCGCCTCGACTATCGCAGTGCCAAATATATTTATCCAATACGCTGTGCGTATAGTTTCGATAGCTCCGCTGTGTCAGCGGTGTTCAGTTCCACGCGTATCTGGCCGCCAGCTGCGCGATCTTTCGGATCTCAACCGGCACCGTGGAGCCGGAGACCGTCGCGATCACGACCTCTCGTTCGAGGACGAACCCGTCGATAGGGCGGGTAACCAGACCTTGGGCTGTAGCCGACCGCTCCGGAAGGATGCATATGGCCTCGCCTTCGGCGACGACCCGTTGCACCCAATCGTCACGATCGGACCGGAAGCGCGGTCGCATCAGCACCTCCCGTCGTGCGAAATGGTCTAGGATCTGCTCGCGAAACTCACACTTCAGACGATCGACGAACGGGAACTCCAACAGGTCCTCGCCGCGCACGATATCGCTCGCCGCGAGCGGGTGCTTTGCGGAACAGCCGAGCACGAAGCGCTCGCGGAACAGAGGTCGCACATCAAGCTTGCGGTCCGGCCGCGTCTCGCGTGGCAGGATGCATGCGTGATACTTGCCCGACAGCACCTCCGATGTGTCTTCACTCGCCCCAAGCGAATGCATCTTGATCTCGATCGATGGCACCTCGGCCAACGCGCTCTCGAAAAAAGTCGTGAAAAGCTTCGGCCCGACGGTCGGAGCGACGGCTACGTCCAAGACCCGGTGCCTTCCCATGGCCCAGTTCTCAGAATGATGCCGAACACTTTTCATCGCGACTAACATGCGCCGAAACTCAGCCTCCACGTCCTGGCCAAGGCCGGTGAGACGGCTGTTCTTCCCATCGCGATAAATGAGCGGACCGCCGAGTTCTTCCTCCAAGCGGCGGATCGCGCGTGTCAGACTTGGCTGGGACACACCGCTCAACCGCGCCGCTGCTGTAAAATTCAGCGTCTCGGCCAAGTTGATGAAATAGCTGACCTGATTGAGTTCCATAGCCCTTCGGCCTGCGCGCCCTGACTGATGCCGCTTCCAGGACCGGTCTTTTCGACCGCCACCAGAAGTATGCGCGACGCATATAATCACGCTTTAGGGGCTTGTCTATATGCACCACGCATATAAAAAGAATGTCTTGGACGGCTAGTCCGGGCCTGATGGCGCTTCCGCCAGGGCCCAAGGGTTCCGGTGCACCCACTAAGTCGCCGTGGGAGGCTCGACGCTTATGACAGGAACACCGTTCACGTTTCCCGGTGGTGGAGGCTCTGATCTAACCGGGTATTTGGAGGCGCCCGAAGGTACGCCTCGCGGCTGGGCTATTTTCGCCCATTGCTTCACTTGCGGGAAAGACAGCCGCGCCGCCGTGTACATCGCACGCGCCCTCTCGCGGGCTGGCATCGGCGTCTTGCGGTTCGACTTCGCCGGCACAGGGATCGAGAGTTCTGCGGATGAGGCGATAAGCTTCGCTTCCGACGTCGATGATCTTAAGGCCGCCGCGGAGGCCATGGCTGTCGCCGGTAAGGCGCCCTCCCTCCTTGTCGGACACAGCCTGGGTGGCACGGCTGCGATCGTAGCCGCCGCCGACTTGCCGGATATCGCGGCGGTAGTGACGATCGGCGCCCCGGCTGACCTTCAGCATATATTGCGCGTCTTTCAACCTGCCGACCTAGACGCGATAGCGAGCGAGGGCGAGGCATCTGTGGAGATTGCTGGCAGGCCCTTCCTGATCCGCCGCAGTTTCCTGGAAACGGTCGACGAAGTGGACATCGAGAGGTCTATCGCTGCCCTTCGACGTCCGGTGCTTGTGATGCATTCACCGGTGGATCAAGTCGTGGGTATCGAGCACGCCTCGCGCATCTTCGTCGCGTCGCGCCATCCCAAGAGCTTTGTTTCGCTCGACACGGCCGATCACCTTCTCACCGATGTCGAAGATGCGAATTACGTCTCAGCTATGGTCGCAGCGTGGGCAAGCCGCTTCCTGCCGCCGCTCGCGGCGGACCTTCCACAAGTCGAGTTAGCGAATGGAGTCGTGGCGTCGGAAACGTTGGCGGGGAAGTTCCAACTCACGGTCCGTAGTGGCGGGCACACGCTGTTCGCCGATGAACCAGAATCGGTCGGAGGTCTCGGCAGCGGGCTGTCTCCTTACGAACTGGTGTCGGCCGGACTGGCCGCCTGCACGGTGATGACAATGCGTCTTTACGCGAACCGCAAAGGCTTTCCGCTGGAGCGAGCGACGACGACCGTGCGACACGAGAAAGTGGCGGACATGGTGCCTCCCGACCGCTTCACGCGCACCGTCTTTCTCGACGGGCCGCTCAACGATGAACAGCGGGCGCGCATACTGGAAATCGCGGATCGGTGTCCGGTCGACCTGACACTCGTCCGAGGCTCGGATGTGCAGACCCAACTTTCGAACAATGCGCAGCCTGCAGGTGCGGCGCCGGCGATCTGATGTGGTGCACATAGCGGAGGTTGATCGGATGCAGAGTCTGCCCACTACTGACCAAACGCCGACACGAACCGAGCGAGCGATACTTGCGGGTGGATGTTTTTGGGGCCTCGAAGATTTACTTCGCCGCGCGAAGGGCGTCGTGACGACGCGTGTGGGCTACATCGGCGGCGAACTGCCGGACCCGACTTACACGAGACACCATGGTCATGCGGAAGCGGTGGAGGTCACGTTTGATCCTTCGATACTGACGTATCGTGCTCTCCTGGAACTCTTCTTCCAAATCCACGATCCGACGACATACGAGCAACAAGGTAGCGACGTCGGACCAAGCTATCGGTCCGCGATTTTCTACACGTCCGAAAAGCAGATGGACGTTGCTCTGGAGACAATCGCCGAGATCGAAGCGTCGGGTCGCTGGCCGGGACCTGTCGTGTCAGAGATCAACCCGGAAGAGCCGTTCTGGGAGGCCGAGCCAGAGCATCAGCAGTACCTCCAGCGTCGACCCGGCGGCTATAGCTGCCACTTCGAGCGACCGGCCTGGCGACTGGACCGAGCGAAACGATGAGCACGCAGGGACGGTCATCAACGATACGCACGCGATGGCGCTCGCCCCGCGTCGCTAGGTCAGCCGGGTTCTTGCGATGATACCCGAATACGCAATCGCCGGCTTGTGGGGGCTTTTGTCAGGAAGCGGACTTCTGGTGGGGGCGGTACTTGCGGACGTGCTGTACGGGCGACTCACTCACCGCATGATCTCAGCGGTGATGGGCTTCGGTGGTGGTGTGTTGATTGCCGTGGTCGCTACCGAACTCATAGGTGATCGCGTGTCGGCTGGCATGGGACCCTTGGCGATCTTTGCGCTGCTCGCAGGGGCCGCAATCTTCAGCGGCACAAACTGGTTTCTCTCTCGGCGGGGCGCGAAGCATCGAAAGCGATGCGGTGAATGCACCGAGCAGGCCACTGAACAGGAGCACCGCGGCAGCGGTGCTGCGATTGCGCTCGGCAGCGTTCTCGACGGCATTCCAGAGGCCCTCGTGATTGGGATGTCCGTGGCTGGCGGAGGCAAGATCAGCCTTGCAGTAGTGGCAGGCTTCTTTTTGGCTAATGTGCCACAGGGTCTATCGAGCACTTCCGGAATGAAGGTCGCGGGCCGATCGCGAAGCTATATCTACGCGGTCTGGATCGGTATTCCGCTACTTGTTTGCATCGCCGCCGGTACGGGAAACCTTCTGCTCGGCTCGGCGTCCACTCAAGCCCCTGCCATTCTGTCGTTCGCAGCTGGCGCGGTCATAGCGATGCTGGCGGAGGCCATGATCCCCGAGGCTTTCGAGAAGGCGCCGCCGTTCATAGGTCTGATCACGGTCGTGGGGTTCCTGGCGGCGTATCTCATCGCTCAACACTGAAACCTGCGAATTCCGGAGCCCTAAGCCTCGCCGCCGTTCTCGCGATCTACCCCGCGCTCGTGCAATTCGGCATCGATCGGGCAATTCGTGCAGCCCTCGTAACAGCACAAACGGCAGATGCGGTAGGAATGCTCGAGGTTTTCCAAGCGGTCGCGCAGCACGCGTTCAGCAATGCTGTAAAGGGCGTCCAACTCGGTAGGGGTGAGGATCGATAGTCCCTCAGCGATCACCTTGTCGCGCGACGCCAAGACCGCATCGCTCGCGACCTTGCCAGCCTCTGTAAGATGGAGGGACCGCGTGCGCCCGTCAGTCGAATGCTCACGCCGCTCGACCAATCCCTCCGTCGACAAACGGTCCACCAAGCGGACGGTCGCGGCATGGGAAAGTCCCACCCCAACTGACAGCATGCGGATCGATAGCCCTGGCTTATGGGCAATCAACGCAAGCGCCGAGGCGGCGGGTCCAGCTTCTGGCGCCCGCGATGAACTAGCGCGAACGATGTCGTCGCTGATCATGAGTGCGAACGCCCCAAAGATATTTCGATCTCGAGGTCCATCGTAAGCGAGGTCTACGGACCCTTGCGGCCTTTGCTTGATCGTCAGCTGTTTTCGTCGGCCGCGCAGTGCCATGGCATGAGCTCGTCGATGCGGCTGTTGGGCCAGCCGTTGACCAGGCGCGTCAGCACTGTGGTGAGGTAGCGCTGCGGGTCGACGCTGTTGAGCTTGCAGGTCTCCACCAACGAGGCCACGGCCGCCCATCTGGCCCCGCCATCGTCGCCGGAGGCAAAGAGCGCATTCTTGCGGCTGAGGCAGATCGGTCGGATGGCGCGCTCCACCGTGTTCGTGTCCAGCTCGATCCGACCGTCCTTGAGGACCCGCATCAGGCCGTCGCGATGGTTCAGCGCGTAGCGGATGGCCTCTGCCGTCGGACTGCTGCCCGGCAGCCGCGCGAGGTGCGCCGAGAACCAGGCGAACAGGTCCTCGACAAGGGGGCGGCTTCGTTCCTGGCGGACGGCGCGGCGGATGTCGGGCGGCTTGCCGCGCAGTTCCGCCTCGACCGCGTAGAGGGCGGCAATCCTCTGCAGCGTCTCGGTGGCGATCGGCGCGGTCTTGCCCTTGGCTAGCTCGATGAACTGCCGGCGCAGGTGCGACCAGCAGAATGCCAGCGTGATGCCCTCGCTCGCCGCGGCGAGCGTCTTGTAAGCGCCGTAGCCGTCGCACTGGAGGATGCCGCGATAGCCGCCCAGCAGTGCCTTCGCGTGCTCGGCGCCGCGGCCCGGCGCGTAGTGGAACACCACCGCCGGCGGGTCCGTCCCGCCCCAGGGCCGGTCGTCGCGCGCGATCGCCCAGGCATAGCCCTTCTTGGTCTTGCCACGTCCAGGGTCGAGGACCGGCATCGTGGTCTCGTCGGCGAACAGCCGCGAGGAGGCCAGCAGGATCTCCCGCATGCGCCGGACCACCGGGATGATCTCCAGCGCCCCCGTGCCGGTCCAGTCGGCCAGCACCTCGCGGCCGATCTCGATCCCCTGCCGCGCCAGGATCTGCGCCTGGCGGTAAAGGGGCAGATGGTCGGCGTAGCGAGAGACCAGCACGTGGGCGACCGTTGCCTCGGTCGGCACCCCGCCCTCGATCAGGCGGGCCGGCGCGGGCGCCTGCAGCACCACGCCGGCGCAGGCCCGGCAGGCCAGCTTCGGCCGCTTCGTGACGAGGACGCGGAACCGCGCCGGGATCACGTCGAGCCGCTCGGCGGCATCGGTGCCGATCTCGACCAGCGGGCCCTGGCAGCAGGGGCACACCGTCGCCTCGGGCGCCAGCACCTGCTCGATGCGCGGCAGGTGCGCCGGCAGTCGGCCCCGGCCTGCCCGGCGGCGCTTCTTGTGCTGGTCGCGCAGCGCCGGAGAGGCCTTGCCGGCCTCGGCCGCGTTCCCGGCCAGCGTCGCCTCGATCTCCTCGAAGGCGAACAGCAGTTGCTCCTCGGGGAGCCTCTCGGATTTCTGCCCGAACTGCCGGCGCTTCAGCTTCAGCAGCAGGTGCTGGAGGCGCTCGTTCTGCGCCGTCAGCGCATCACGCTCGGCGACCAGCGTGTCGACCTCGACCAGCGTCTCGAGCAGAAGCGCGCGCAGGGCTGCGGGGTCCTCCGGCAGTGTCGGCCTGTCGTCTCCCGCGGCGCGCATCGTGCCGCGGATTCTATGCCGGCGCGCTCGGCGTGGGAATCTCCCGCAGCGTTTGCACGCGCCGCCAATCGATCCCGTCGAACAGCGCGGCGAACTCCACCGGCGTCAGACGCAGCACGCCGTCCACCACCGGCGGCCAGCGGAACGCGCCTCCCTCCAATTGCTTCCAGACCAGGACCAGGCCGCCGCCGTCCCAGAGGAGGATCTTGATCCGGTCGGCACGGCGCGAACGGAACACCAGCACCGCCCCGGAGAACGGATCTGCGCCCAGCACCTCGGCGGCCAGCGCCGCCAGGCTGTGCGCGCCCTTGCGGAAGTCGACCGGCTTCGTCGCCAGCAGGATCCGCGCGCCAGCCGGGGGCGCGATCATGCCGCCGATGTCCGGATCGCCCGCAGCACCATCGTCAGCAGGTCCACATCTGTGCCAGGCACCACGTGCAGCACCGCTCCCGCCAGTTCCACCTCGATCGGTGGCGAGGAACCTGCCGACGAGACTGTTGTCGGCTCGGGCACAGGCATCGACGGCGCCGGCACGATCGGCACAAAGCTCAGCGGCGCCACCGCAGCACGCCGCATCTCCCGCCGCCACGTGAACACCTGCTGCGAACTGACCTGCCAGCGTCGTGCCACCTCGGCCACCACCGTGCCGGGCCGCAGCGTCTCCGCTACGATCCGTGCCTTGTCGTCGTCCGACCACTTCCGCCGACGGCCAGGTCCGGTCAGAACCTCGACACGCCGATATCCGCCGTCCTTCGCGTCACCACTAATGTCGACCATAATGTCGGCCCGAAGCTCCCTGCTCCAAGCCGACCCAGCACATCCACCAACCGCGCCGGAAGACGGGCCTCGTGGCCACGCTTACGGTCCATCCATTGCCCCATCTATATGTGCGCGAAGCATAGACAGCAAGCCATACCCCTGCGGCGCTGGGGGATTGTGGCAAACCGAAAGGCGCGCCTTTACAGTGGTTTAGGATACGCTGCGGATGGCGCGGAAGATTGAAATACAGGACTTCGATCGTCGGGTCACACAAAATGGCGATACCTGGCGGCTATGGATCGGGGTGGGCTGTCGTGATTTCGGCTGCCTGACGGCCGAATCACATCACGCCTGCGCCAGGTGCCACCCCTCGTCGGCACCTAACGGAGGGATCCGGGGGCTTGCTTTCTGAGATGCACCTCGACCGTCTCACCGCGTCCGACCACCACAGTGTCAATCTCGCTAAGAAACAAGCCGTGCTCCATGACGCCGGGGATGGCATCGATCGCTCCGGCGATCTCGATCGGCCGAAGGGCCTTGCCGAAGGCTGCATCCAAGATGTGATTGCTCTGGTCTGTGATGAATGGTTCTCCGCCGACCGAGCGAAGCGTCACACTGGCTCCGAGCTTGGCAAGATGCGTTCGAACGAACTCGCTCGCGAAGGGCACGACTTCGACCGGCAGAGGAAACTCGCCGAGTCGTCGAACGACTTTGCTAGCGTCTACGATCACGATCATCCGGCTAGAAGCGGCGGCCACGACCTTCTCTCGGAGCAAGGCGCCGCCGCCGCCTTTGATCGCCTGAAAGTGGCAGTCGATCTCGTCAGCGCCGTCGATCGTGAGGTCTACCGAACTGAACTGCTCAAAAGGAACGAGCGGCACCGCGAGACGACGAGCGAACATTTCGGTCGCTCGGGAGGTGGCGACAGCGGTGATGCGAAGGCCCTGCCGAATGCGGTCGCTCAGGCTCTTAATGGCATAGGCTGTTGTGCTTCCGGTCCCAAGGCCAACGAACATGCCATCTTCGATCTCGTCGACTGCTCTGGCCGCAGCCAGCCTCTTCTCTGCTTCTTGGGAAAACATCTAACGCCACTTCATCTCGCCGGTATGCGTGCCTTCACCAGGTCGATTGTGAAACTGGGCAGCGCAAATCTGATCCTCGATGCCGACATTGCCTCGTTGACCTACAGCCTGCAGACGGATAGGTCTATGCGTGACGCATACATAATGCGGATGGTCTGATCGGCAAGCTTTCGCTGCCGGAGTGCACCTCCGGGTGCCAGTCGGCACTGAGCGAAGTGCATATGCCGTAACTATCTCGGCGAACCAGGGGACACAGGCATGACGGTCAAGGTCGCAATCAACGGTTTCGGTCGGATCGGACGACTAGCTTTAAGGTCGATCGTCGAACTACGGCGTGAGGACATCGAGGTGGTTGCGATCAACGACCTCGGGCCGGTTGCTACGTTGGCGCACCTCCTGAAATACGATTCAGTTCACGGCCCCTTTCAAGGATCAATAGCCACCGGCGAAGACTGGATCGACGTCGGGTCTGGTAAAATCCAAGTATCTTCAGAGCGCGATCCATCAAAGCTTCCGCATGATGAGCTTGGAGTGGACGTAGCGCTCGAATGCACAGGTCTGTTTACCTCCAGGGAGAAGGCTGAATCGCACATCCGTGCGGGAGCAAAGCGCGTGCTCGTCTCCGCGCCCAGCGAGGGGGCAGACAAGACGATCGTCTTCAAGGTCAATCACGAAACGCTGACAACCGATGATGTCGTCGTATCGAATGGCTCATGCACCACGAATGTCCTCGCCCCCGTCGCGAAGATCCTGAACGATCTATGTGGCATTGAGCGGGGCTACATGACCACGGTTCACGCCTATACCGGTGACCAACCGACGCTAGATACGGTGCATAAGGATCTCTACCGCGCACGGGCAGCCGCGCTGTCGATGATCCCAACCTCGACCGGAGCCGCGAACGCAATCGGACGCGTGCTGCCAGAACTGAAAGGCAAGCTCCATGGCTCGTCAATCCGCGTGCCAACGCCGAACGTATCGGTCGTCGATCTCGCTATTTCCGCATCCCGGGAGGTCACGATCGACGAAGTGAACGACGCCATTCGTCAGGCTGCGAGTGGTCCTATGAGTGGGGTGCTCGCTTACACGACAGAGCCATTGGTGTCTGTGGATCTGACCCACCGGACCGAATCCTCGATCGTCGCGCTACCCCAGACCGATGTCGTCGATGGCCGGATGGTTCGCGTGCTTGCTTGGTACGACAACGAGTGGAGCTTTGCGACACGCATGGCGGATGTCGCCGTGGTGATGGCGAAGCTCATCTAGCGGATCGGTTGCGGGAAAAGTCGGATCTTGGCGACAAGATGCGTTCGCGAAACGGAGGCATTGAACATGAATGGGCCACTAGCACGTGCAGCGAGAGCGCTCATTCAGTGGCCGCGATCACATGTCGCCAAGATCGCAGGCTTGGAGGAAGAGGCGCTAGCTCAATTCGAAGCCGGCGCCAGCGTGTTTGCAGCCTCGGATCTGACGCGGCTGCGGGACGCGCTCGAACGCGGCGGCGCGGTCTTCATCGGCGAGGACAATAGTGGAGGGCTCGGCGTGAGGCTCAAGTTCAACGCCAAGGATGTGCGTGCGATCAATCGGATGGAGGGCGAAGGTGGGCCGGTAGGCACCGACGACGTCTAAGCCTTCCAGCGAACGCTTGTACTCCGGCACGAGGCTCGACACCGGCCCACAGATATTGTATGCGCGACGCATATATTGCGTGAGTCGCGGCGATGGATGACCCCTCGGATCGCTTGATCAACATCTTTGGCGCGCTGTCTCAAGCGGTGTCTGACCGCGTGCGCTTGGCGATCGCTGAAGCATTCAATGCGGGGGGCGAGACGGCCGCGGCTTTGATCGCGATCGGTCACGCGCCAGGAATGTCGATCGGCCAGGTACGGCAAACTCTCCGGCTTTCGCATGCAGGTGCAGTTCGCGTCGTCGAGAGGCTAGGCGAGCAAGGCCTGGTGGCGAAATCGCCATCGCCCTCTGACCGCCGGGTAGTTCATGTCTCGCTGACCTCGCGTGGTCAGGTGGAGCGGGCCAAGCTGCTAGGTCTGCGGAACGCGGCGGTGTCCGAGCTGCTGAGCAAAGTGTCGGCTGACGATCGCGTCGTGCTGGAGCGGGCCGCGGACAACATCCTGTCGTCGCTGTTCTCGGACCCCCACGGCGGCTTGGCAACCTGTCGTCTGTGCGATCAGGCCCGCTGTACCGATTGCCCAGTCGGCCACCATCGTCCGTGACGCCCTGACGATCATCCCCTTTTGAGGAGTTCGATATGAGTATTTTCGATCGGTATGAATTGCTTGTGCCCGAGCGCAGTCGGAAGGAACTGGCGCTGTTGAGATGGGCGCTCGTGATCGTTTTCTCTTGGTTCGGCGCGATGAAATTCACGGCCTACGAGGCCGATGGCATCGCCCCCTTCATCGGCCATAGTCCGATCATGAGTTGGCTGGGTATGTTCGGGGTACAGGGCCAAAGTTACTTTGTCGGCGTCATCGAGCTGTCGACCGCAGTCGTGCTGGCCTTAGGGGCTTTCCGCGCATCCTTCTCAGCGCTTGGCGCGCTCATGTCGGCGGCGACCTACTTCATCACCCTAACCTTCTTTTTTACGACGCCTGGGGTCGGGGAGCCGACCGCCGGAGGCTTTCCTGCGATATCTGCCGCTCCTGGCCAGTTTCTGCTGAAGGACGCAGTCTTGCTGGCGGCATCACTTGTGCTGCTGCTTGCGTCGGTCCAACCCAAAAATGAGCGCCTGGGGCCGATGACCACCGATCGGTCGTGAGCATAGGCACGATGGTCTTGGACACGCTCCGTGGAGAGTGGGCGCTTCGTCGCAACGTCGATCCGACGGGCGAACAACTGATTGGCGACGCGGATTTCGCTTCGACAGGTGAATCCGCGCTCACCTATCGAGAAAGCGGGATACTTCGGCTTCGGGATGGCCGCGAACTCTCAGCGTCTCGGCAATATCGGTACTGCGCGGTCGGCCACCGAGTAGACGTTCAGTTCGCAGACGGACCGAACACCGGGAAGCTGTTTCTCAACCTTGAATTCTCGCGCAAGAATAGGGGGTACGAGGCAACAGACACCCACGTCTGCGGTGACGACGCCTATCACGCTTTTTACCGAATTCTCGACGCAGGATCTTTCGAGACAGTTATCAGGGTCATTGGTCCACGAAAGGCGTACGACCTGCGGAGCCGGTACTCAAAGGTGTCACGAACGACGCCGGACCGTCTACTTTTTCCCCTGGCCTGACGCGCCGCTCCTGGCCAGTCTGTCACGCGCTTCGAATCCAAAAACGATCGTGGTCGTCATCACGAGGTAGGCGACAATGCCACCCGGAGAAAGCGTAGGCATTGCGGCAAGGATTAAAGCGTCGTTGCCACCGGGTATCAGGCCGATGCCTATTCCCATCAACGCGCCGCCGGCGATCGACCGCAGGATGCCGGCGAGCGTCGGTCGCTGGAAACGCAAGCGACCCTGACGCACGGATGCCGTGATTGCTCCCGCAACAGAGGCAATGACCGCAACCAGTGCGACCTCGCCTGTCGGCGACATTCGAAGAGGAAGGCCGCGTTGGATGAGGTCAGCGAATGTCCATGCTGGTGAAAGAGCGTAGAGAAGCCCACCAGTCATACCGAGGCCAATCATTGAAGCGCCAAACGCCCAGTTCTGCCTTCTTTGCGGTGCGGTCTTCCGTGACACGAAAATCGCCGCTAGCCCGAGCACCACGCCTAAGGCGAGAAGCGTCGCGCCCCCTGGGACACTCGGCCTAGCGATAAAACTTGGCCATGTCGCGACGGGGCCAAACCGGCCGAGATCAGCGGCCAAGATGCCGATTGCCAGTCCGGCAGGAAGGGCGAGCAACCGCATCTCTCCATCCCCTAACCGTGCCAGTGAACCTAGCAGGCAGGTGTCATTTATGAGCGCGCCGAGGCCGAAGGCGATGGCGCCGATGATGACGAGGCCGTTGACGCTCGTCGAGAGTGGGAGGGTCGCGTTCAGCGTCCCCGACCAGGCGAGCGGTATCGCAATAAGGCCAGCAGCCGCAGACGCCGCAACAAATCCAACGAACATTCTTGGTCGGCGCCGTTGCTGCAACTCATGAGCCGCTACGACCAAGCACGTGCCGCCTCGGTTCGCAGAATACCCGAACCAGAAGGCCAGTATGCATATGAGAAAGTCGAACGCGATCGATGCCAAAGATATCAAGCCTGCCTCGGTTTCTCATCAGCCCTTGTGCGAAGGGCGCCGGCGCAGCTGGCGGGAGGGCTGAGATGGATTTTCAGCCGGTGTCTGTCCCGGGTAGCCAACCACGGGCCACATAGTCTCGACACCAGATTTCTCGTAACCGTTTGCGATAAGGAGCCGCTGGGACAATCGGCCTAGTTTGTTCAGGTCAGCCGGCGACAGCGGCGAGACACACGCTGCAATCACTTGTTCGCGCGCTCTGAGCAGAGCGCCGGTCATTTTCACACCTGCATTGGTCAAGTGGATAAAGCGCGCCCTCTTGTCCGCCGTGTGTCGCCGCCTTTCCACCAGGTGATCGGATTCGAGCCTATCGATCAATCGGACCGTTCCCGCATGCGAAAGCCGGATCCGGCTCGCAAGGACACTGATAGGCAATCCCGGCTCGAAGCTAAGGAAAACCATCAATGCAGCCGCGGGGCCGCTCGGCGAAAGCGAGGCTGATGCGCTCGCGATGCTGTCAGCTACCGCGAGCGCAAGTGCACCAAAATGATATTTGGCGGCCTCGGGCTCCATCCGGAAAGAATATATGCGTCACGCATAGACATCAAGCGCCCGAATATGTATGACCGGCGCATACATCTATCACGGATTCGGAGATGGTCATGCTCACTGATGGGCTCGGCTTGGATTCCCCATCTGAGATCGAAAAGCGGGGCCTCCAGCAAAGGCTTTGGAGCGTCGCGCGCTGCTCGTGTGAACGGAAGCCGGGAACGGGGAATGCGCGTCATGCCTGATCTGACGCTCGATCTTCGATACCTTAAGTATGCTATCCATGTCGCCGAAGCGGGTAGTTTCCGCAGGGCGGCGGACCGCCTTTCGATATCGCAATCAACGGTCAGCCGCCGCGTTCAGATGCTCGAACGGCAGCTTGGCGTTTCCCTGTTCAAACGCACGCGATCGGGCGCTGGATTGACGCCGGAAGGAGAGCGATTTCTGCAGCAAGCTGCGGTCGGAGCGAGGTATCTTCGCGAGGCCGCCACTGAGATGCGATCGGTCCGTAAACCTACGACTGGACTAGTCAGGTTCGGGATGCTCGAGGCGTTTCCGGCATGTCCCATAATCGACCTCTTGGCGACCTTTAGACAGCGATACCCGACGATCGAGGTGAAGCTCGAAGAAGGCACGTCAGAGCAGAACACCCTCGGCGTGGAGCGCGGGCTGCTAGACGCGGCGATCAGCCTGGGCGCAACGAAGGGACCTCCGTTTCAGATTCGACGGTTGTGCGAACCCGACCTCTTCGTTGCCCTATCACCCATACACCAACTCGCGTCGCGACCGCGGCTCGCCTGGGAGGACATTTGCGACGAAGTCTTTCTTGTCCGCTCAGATGGTGCCGGGCGCGAACTCGCAGCTATTCTCCGGCGGATGCTGGGCGCTGCCGAAGAGGCGATCCAACTATCTATCCAGCAGGTCAGCAGGGAAACACTTCTGACCATGGTCGAGCAAGGCTTCGGGCTGACGATAACGAGCGTCGTGCATCGGCCCGATATTGCATTGGTTCCGCTCACACCAGCGCGCGCGCCGACGGCGGCTATGATTTCGTCGAGCGATAACGACAATCCGGCTCTGCCGCTGCTGCTGAAGTGCTTCGATGTCCTGCCAGCCTTCAAGCAGAGCAGCGCCAGCTAATCGGAGGCGTTCTGGGTCTTCGTACGCCTAGCCTTCGAGAAACCTCGATCGGTTGCGATGAACCGCTGCAGCATCGGTACGATCAACCGCGCGGGCTCGACAGCAGGCAGGCCTTGTTCGCGTCCCAACAAATCCGCGTAATCAGAAAGGTCTTGGTGGAGAGCCGCCGGCAGCTCTACCTGAACCTTGATCGGCTTCTGGTCGGCGATCGGCCCCAGCTTGAGCTTCGACATCATCAGCCCCCATAAGGTTCGAGTACGAGATCACGGGTCACGACAACACGCACAGGAAATCCCGGTCGGATCGTCAATGTTGGAGCCACGTTGAGTTGCCGTCTGACGATCTGCTGACCGGCATCGTTGATCGTGTCTTGACCGCCATTCCGGATCGCCTGGATGAGACGGTCGTCATTGTCGGCGGCGAGCTCGGCGCCGACTCCGAGAAGAGTCGAGAGGCCGGCGGCCTTGGCAAGATCCCACCAGTGGTAATCGACGCCATCCTGCAGGCCGGCATAGCCTTCGACGTCTGCGCCGGGCTGGCGCTCGAGCACTATTGAACGGCCATTTGGGAAAATCAGTCGATTCCAGACTAGCAGGACGCGGCTTTGACCGAATTGCACATTGTTATCGTACTGGCCGATAACCCGCGTGCCTTGTGGCACGAGCAGAATGCGCCCTGTCGGGCTGTCGTAGATGTTTTCGGTCACCTGAGCGGTGATCTGGCCCGGAAGGTCGGATCGGATGCCGGTTATGAGAGCTGCTGCGATAACTGCGCCGGCCTGAAGGACATTTGGCGACGCTGGAGCAACGACGCGATCGGGCGACACCGTCCGTCGATCGGTCGCTGCGTTCAGGAAAGCGTTCTGACGCTCCTGTGCGGAGGGGGTGGCCGGCGGAGGTGCGAGGCCGAGGCTCGCCAAATCCGGGGCGGACGGGAGTGCTGGGGCAGCTCCCGCTGCAGCGGGAGCGCCCCGGCTTTCCGATCCGGAAAACAGACGGCTGGTGCGTGCGGTCTCGATTTCCTGAAGGCGGCGTTGCTCTTCCGCGCTGATACCGGGGTTGGGCGTGGCGATACCGGGTGCGGGCACGGGCTGTCTGCGATCCTGGGTGCTGAGGATCGGCCGGCCGAGGTCACCGGGAAGGGGCGGACCGAGCTGCGGCACGCCACTGTAATCTCGCGGCAGGCCGGCCAAGCCGTCAGCCGTCGAGCGATTTTCGGTCGAATAGAGTTCGTCGTTGGGCCGACCGGCGTCGCGCGTCTGCAGCGCGTAGAGCAGTGCACCGCCGAGGCCGACGCTGGCGACAAGACCAAGGCCGGCGAGGACCTTGCGCGATAGTCGAGTGACGCGGGGCGGTTCGGCGCGCAGACGCATCGGCGCTGGCCCGACCGGCTCACCGGTCAGGGGCTGTGCATCATCGTCTGGCACTTCCTCATTTGGGGGCGAGTTCGCGCTCACGAGGTGGGCCTCCCGTCTGTTCGGACGATCCTGACGCGCTTCTGCTCGCGACCGGAACCGAACCGCAGTTCCGCCGCCGCGAAGAGTCGATCGACGATCATGTGGTGGCCGCGAACGCGGTAGTTCACCAGTTCTGAGGTGTTGCCCTCGGGCCCGACGACGAACAGCGGCGGCATCTCGCCCTGACCAATGCCTCGCGGAAACTCGATGAAGACCTGGCGACCGTCGTCGAAGGCGCGCAGTGGGCGCCAAGGAGCGCGGTCACCCTCGATGGCATAGCGGAAATTGACGTTCGCGAGATCGACACCGCTCGCAACCGGTTGAGCGGCCTGCGCGTCGGCATTCTGCCGGCGCAGCGCGATGAGTTGATCCTGCGGATACTGCCAGGACACTGAAGCCATGTAGGTTCGCTCTGTCGACCGCAACTCCATGTGATAGGTGCGCATGTTGGTGTTGATGACCAGGTTCGTCATCAGGTCGGCCCGTGTGGGCTTCACGAGGATGTGGATCTGGCGCGTCGCGCCCGATCCGCTCTCGGTGTCGCCGATGATCCAGCGCACCGTGTCCCCGGCCGCAACAGGGCCTGCGCCGACGAGCTGTTCGCCGGGCTGAAGCGCAATGTCGGTGATCTGACCGACAGCGGTATATACCTGATAGAGCGCGCCTTGCGTCCAGGGATAGACCTGCATGGAGTTGATGAAGCCGTCGCGCACCGGCTGGACGCGGGCCGCCTCATTAGCCTGGTTGACGCGCGCCGTTGGGTTGGCGGGCTCGGGCGCGCGTCGCGTCTCCGGCACACGCTGCAACTGGCCGGGTAGCGGCAGCGGCCGCGGCAGTTCGACCACGGTGACAGGCGCTGGCGGATCGACGGTCTGCACGGCGGGAGCCGCGTTGTCGTAGGAGATCTCGGGCGGTGGGTTCGTGGTGGCGCAGCCCGCGAGCGCAGTTGTCGCCAGCAGGACCATCGGGATTGCGGCTCTGCGGAGAGCCGGGTTTACAAGTGCGTGTGAAGCCGGGTTTCCGGCTTTACGGAAAGACGGCTTCATTGCCCAAGCTCCCGTGACCAATTGATGGCGTTGACATAGATGCCGAGCGGGTTTGCCCTCAGCCGATCGGCGTTGCGGGGGACCTGCACGACGATCGTCAGGATCGCGGTCCAGCGCGTGGTCTCGGCGAGCTGGCCGTTCTCATAGCGGCGCTCGACCCAGGCGACGCGGAAGCTGTCGGGCGAGGCGCGGATGACGCTTGAGACATCGACAGCAACCTGCTGTCGGCCGACCCGCGTGAACGGGTCGTTCGAGCGAGCATAGTCGTTGAGCGCCATGGCGCCGCGATCAGTGGTGAAGTCGTACGCCCGTAGCCAGTTCTGGCGCACGATGATCGCGTCCGCCGGGATGCTGCGAACCTGTTCGATGAAGCGCGCGAGATGAAAGGCGATTTGTGGATCGGTGGGCCGGAAGTCGGCCTCGGCGGGTGCGACCGCCTGGGACTGACCCAGTCGATCGACCTGCACGACCCACGGCACGACGGTCCCGCGAGCTGATTGCACGACGAGGGCGGTGGCGAACCCCGCCGTAAGGATCAGCGAGCCGAAAGCCATCAGCCGCCAGTTTTTCGCCTGGATCCTGGAGGCCCCGATCCGATCGTCCCAGACTTGGGCAGCACGTTGATACGGCGTCTCCGGCTCGGGTGCCTTGCCGTAGTGAGTGGATGGTCGTTTGAACATTAGCGGTCGCCTTGAGTCAGATTTACCGAGGAACCGCCGCCATGGGCGTCGCCAGAGCGGACGGCATGAGCCGTGGCCTGGGCGGCGTGAGTCATTTGCTGGGACCGGCGCATTCTCTGCGCCCAAGCCGGCGGCCCGCCAGCGCTCGCAGGCGCCGCGCCATCGCTGGCGGCATCACCCCCTATCGAGCCCATGGTGGACGTTCCGCCTGTCGCTTCGAACGCCGCTTTGCCGCCTGCGTTGAAGCTTGACCTCATTGTGTCGGCAGCGCGCGATGCGGCACGGCGCAGAGGTGAGACAGCCGCGCTGCCGCCTGCACGCGCAACGCCTCCGAGGCCGGAGGCCACCCCGGCCGCGCCGGACTGTCCGGCTGCGCCAAGGCTGTAGGCTGTGGACGCTCCACCCGCGATGGCGGCGCCACCACGAGCTGCGGCTGCCGCACCGCCTGCCAAGGCCGCGCCGCCGGAGGCTGCTGCACCGACGGCGCCGGCGCCAAGAGCGACCACGCCGCCCGCTGCGAGGCCGGTTCCTATCGCCGCGCCTGCACTGAGCTGCGGGCCGCCAGAAACGAGCCCGGTGGCGATTCCGGGACCAAAAATGCCGAGGCCGAGAAGTGACAACGCGGCCAGCACGATCGCCATGGCTTCGTCGATCGACGGATTCTGCCCGCCAAAACCGGAAGTGAACTCTGAGAAGAGCGTTGACCCGATGCCGATGATGACCGCGAGGACCAGAACCTTGATGCCGGAGGAGATGACGTTGCCGAGCACGCGCTCGGCCATAAACGCGGATTTGCCGAACAGGCCGAACGGGATCAGGACGAAGCCGGCGAGCGTCGTCAGCTTGAATTCAATGAGGGTGACGAACAGCTGGATGGCGAGAATGAAGAAGGCGAGCAGGACCAGCGCCCAGGCAAGAAACATGCAGGCAATCTGGATGAAGTTCTCGAAGAACGACCAGTAGCCCATCAGGCTGGAGATGGAGTCGAGCAATGGTCGACCGGCGTCTAGGCCGGTCTGCGCGACTCTTCCCGGGCGCATGAGGTCCGCAGTTGAAAATCCGGTGCCACTCGCCTTCAGCCCGAGACCGGCGAAGCTCTCGAAGACGATACGTGCGAGGTTGTTCCAGTTGCCGATGATGTAGGCGAAGACGCCGACGAAGAGCGTTTTCTTCACCAGCCGCGCCATGATGTCGTCGTCGGCGCCCCAGCTCCAGAACAGTGCAGCGAGCGTCACGTCGATGACGATCAGGGTCGTGGCGATGAAGGCGACCTCTCCGCTAAGCAGGCCGAACCCGCTGTCGATGTAGCGAGTGAAGACCTCGAGGAAGTGGTCGATGACCCCGGTGTTGCCCATGATGCTATCGCGCTTCGTTGATCTGTGGCGTGCTCGGCGCGGTCGGCGCGTGATCTTGCGCGTCTGTCCCTCGTGGTTGAGGGCTGAAGACGTCACCGATGGGTGATGCTACGTCCGGCAAGCGCTCGACGGGACGAGAACCGGGCGCGAGAAAGCGGTGTCGGTTCTCGGCCCACGCCCGGCGGCAGGCGGGGTCTCGCGGACCTTCTTCGCCGAGTGCCTGGCAGCGGATGAGCGCGTCGCGCAGGGGATCCGCAGTTTCTTGAGGCGTTCGTCCGGACGACCAAGCCTCAGGCACTTCCTCTTTCCGGGACATCTCGATCGCGGTCGCGGTGACCGCAACCGCGACGAAAATCACCGCGCCCATCCGAGCGACCAATTTGCCGTCCACGGTCGGTCCCCTCAATTGCCGTTCGGGAACATGCGCGCATTGCCCGGCTGGTAGCCGCTGCCGGGCGTGAGAAAGCGACGGCGCTGCTCACGACCCTGTTCCGCCGCTGCGGCGCGCTCGGCTTCGGATAGGCTCTGAGCGCGCCCGTTAGCGGCGACGACGGCGGTGAGGTCGGCGAGCTGTTGGGCCTGCAGTGCGAGCAGTTGATTGCCGGCCTGCGTCGCCTGCAACGCCCCCGTCGCGCCCTGGCTTTGGCCGATAAGCGCTGACATCTCCGTACGGTTGGTGTCGATGTTGCCGACAACAGCCGCCTGGACTCGCATAGCGTCCTGCAGACCACCGACAGTGTTCTGCCAGCGCTCCCGCGCCTGTGTGACGAGCGCCTGATCCGAGGCGGACATCGAGGCATTGCCATAGGTGGTCTGGAATGCTCGGTCGATCTGTTGGACGTTAAGGGCTATCCCCTGCGCCTCGCTCAGAAGCTGTTGCGTCCGCTGAACCGACTGTTGAAGCTGCTGAAGCGAAGAGTGCGGGAGGCTGGCAAGATTACGCGCCTGATTGATCAGCATCTGAGCTTCGTTCTGAAGCTGAGTGATCTGCTGATTCACCTGCTGGAGGGTCCGCGCCGCAGTGAGGACGTTCTGGGCATAGTTCGTTGGGTCGTAGACGATCCACTGAGCGGCAGCCGGGGTGCTGAGGACCGGTGAAAGTGCGAGCGGGACCGCGAGGAGTGCGGCCGTCACGCGCAGTGCGCGACTGTGGGTTTGAATCAGACGTGTCATGGACGTGCCTCCGGGTCTCGTTGATTGACGTTGGTGAGGTCGGTGATCAGGTCGGCAGCCCAGTCGAGTCGGTTGGCCGCCAGCCACTCGGCGAGGAACCCCTCGGTGCCGCTTCGGGCGTGGACATCGGCGATCATCGCTTGATGCTGTTTGGATGAGGCTGCGCACAGCGCCAGCGCCACATCCGACAGGCCCAGCTCGAACAGGCGATTGCCCCGTCGCGATTGGCAGTAATAGTCTCGCTTGGGCGTTGCCCGCGCGAGGATTTCGATCTGCCGGTCGTTGAGACCGAAGCGGCGATAAATCGCGGTGATCTGCGGCTCGACCGCGCGCTCGTTCGGCAGGAGGATGCGCGTTTGGCAGCTCTCGATGATGGCCGGCGCTATCGCAGAGCCGTCGATGTCGGAGAGCGACTGGGTGGCGAAGATGACGCTGGCGTTTTTCTTGCGCAGCGTCTTCAGCCATTCGCGGAGTTGTCCGGCGAAGCCGTCGTCGTCGAGGGCGAGCCAACCTTCATCCACGATCAGGAGTGTTGGCCGGCCGTCGAGGCGGTCCTCGATGCGATGGAAGAGATAGGCGAGCACCGCTGCCGCTGCACCGGTGCCGATCAGACCTTCGGTCTCGAAAGCCTGGACATGCGCCTCGCCGAGATGCTCGGCCTCAGCGTCCAACAGCCGGCCATAGGGGCCGCCGACGCAGTAGGGTCGTAGCGCCTGTTTCAGGTCATTGGACTGGAGAAGTACCGACAGCCCGGTCAACGTGCGCTCGGCGACCGGCGCTGACGCCAACGACGAAAGCGCTGACCACAGATGCTCCTTGACCTCGGGCGTGACCGGCACGCTCTCTCGGGAGAGGATCGCGATCAGCCAGTCGGAGGCCCAGGCGCGCTCGGCGACGTCGTCGATGCGGGCGAGCGGCTGGAGCGACACACTCTCCTCGGAACCCTCGGTCAAACCGCCGCCGAGATCATGCCAGTCGCCCTGCATGGCGAGCGCCGCGGCGCGGATCGATCCGCCGAAGTCGAAGGCGAAGACCTGAGATTGTGCATAGCGGCGAAACTGGAGCGCCATGAGTGCGAGAAGCACCGATTTACCGGCGCCGGTCGGCCCGACGATCAGCGTATGACCGACATCGCCGACGTGGATGGAAAGCCGGAACGGGGTCGAGCCCTCCGTTCTGCCGTAAAGCAGTGGGGGTGCATCGAAGTGCTCGTCCCGTTCCGGTCCCGCCCACACCGCTGACAGCGGGATCATGTGAGCGAGATTCAATGTGCTGATGGGCGGCTGGCGGACGTTGGCGTAGACATGCCCGGGGAGTGAGCCCAGCCAGGCGTCGACAGCATTGATGGTCTCAGTCATCGCCGTGAAGTCGCGGCCCTGAATGACCTTTTCCACCAGCCGGAGCTTCTCGGCCGCGACGCGGGGATCATCGTCCCAGACGGTGATGGTCGCGGTCACGTAGGCTTGGCCGGCATAGTCGGCGCCCAGTTCCTGCAGCGCCATATCAGCGTCAGCGGCCTTGTTGGCTGCGTCAGTGTCAACGAGCGCCGATGCCTCGTTGGTCATCACCTCTTTGAGAATGGCGGCGATCGACTTGCGCTTTGCGAACCACTGCCGCCTGATCTTCGTCAGCAGCTTGGTCGCGTCGGTCTTGTCGAGCAGGATCGCTCGGGTCGACCAGCGATAGGGAAAGGCGAGCCGGTTCAGCTCGTCGAGGATGCCGGGCGTCGTCGCGGTCGGGAAGCCGACGATAGTGAGGATGCGTACGTGCGCATCTCCAAGCCGGGGCTCCAGCCCGCCGGTAAGCGGCTGATCGGCGAGCAAAGCGTCGAGGTACATCGGCGTTTCGGGCACGCGGACGCGATGGCGCTTCGTCGAGATCGTCGAATGCAGGTAGGTGAGCGTTTCGGCGTCATCGAGCCATACGCACTCCGGCATGAAGGCGTCTATCAGGTTGAGGATACGGTCGGTGCGATCGACAAAACTTCGGAGCACTTCGCGCGCATCGACGCCGGCATGGTCCCGACCCTCGTAAAGCCAGGTCTCGGCACGGGCGGCATCCTCGGCTGGCGGTAGATAAAGGAATGTGAGGAAGTAGCTGGATTCGAAATGGGCGCCGGCTTCTTCAAAGTCTGCCTTGCGCTCGGCATCGACAAGCGCCGAAGCGCTGTCGGCAAACGTGCTTGCCGGATATGACACCGCGCCATGGCGCTGCGCTTCGACGAATATGGCCCATCCGGAACCGAGGCGACGGAAGGCGTTGTTCAGCCGGCCAGCGACGGCGACGAGCTCGGCTGGCACTGCGCTGTCGAGGTCAGGACCGCGAAAGCGGGCCGAGCGCTGCAGGCTGCCGTCTTTGTTGAGGACGACGCCTTCGCCGGCGAGCGCCGCCCAGGGTAGGAAGTCGGCGAGTCGGGTATTCCGATTGCGGTATTCGGATAGGTTCATCACTGCCCGGCTCCTCAAGTCGCCAAGTGGCCGGGGATGCGCAGATGTTTGCGCACGACGTCGACAAATTGCGCATCACGTTTGGCCGCCCAGACGGCGGCGAAGTGGCCGACTGCCCATAGCGCCAGCCCGACCAGCCAAAGGCGAAGGCCCAAGCCAAGCGCGGCGGCCAGGGTGCCATTGAGGATCGCGAGCGAGCGCGGCGCACCGCCGAGCAGGATGTGCTCGGTCAGCGCACGATGAACCGGCACGGAAAAGCCCGGCACGTCCGCGCTATGATCCGCTCCAACGGCCATCAGACAAGCGCCCCGCCGCCGAACGAGAAGAACGACAGGAAGAAGCTCGACGCGGCGAAGGCGATCGACAGGCCGAACACGATCTGGATCAGGCGGCGCGCTCCGCCCGACGTGTCGCCGAAGGCGAGAGTCAGGCCGGTGATGATGATGATCATCACCGCGATGATCTTTGCGACCGGGCCCTCGATCGATTCGAGAATCGACTGCAGGGGAGCTTCCCATGGCATCGACGAACCGGACGCATGAGCGGCAGGTGCGAGGGCTATGGAAATGAAAGTGACGGAAGCCGCCGTGGCGATGTGACGGCGGATGCGCAGGGCATGCTTGATCATTACCTGTCTCCTGAGATGGACGGAATTGTTGGAGTGACGCAGTAGTCACCGTCGGGGCCCAGGCCTTCGACGCGGGCAAGCTCGGCCAGGCGGCGCGAGGAGCCGCGGCCGGAGAGCACCGCAACCAGATCAATGGTCTCGGCGATCAGCGCGCGCGGAACCGTGACGACGGCTTCCTGGATGAGTTGCTCCATCCGGCGAAGAGCGCCGATGGCGGTGCCGGCGTGGATCGTGCCGACGCCGCCGGGATGCCCAGTGCCCCAGGCCTTCAGCAGATCGAGCGCCTCTGCACCGCGCACCTCGCCGATCGGGATGCGGTCGGGACGAAGACGCAGCGAGGAACGGACAAGATCGGAGAGAGAAGCGACGCCGTCCTTCGTGCGCATTGCGACCAGGTTTGGCGCGGCGCATTGCAGTTCACGGGTGTCCTCGATCAACACGACGCGATCGGAAGTCTTCGATACCTCCGCTAACAGGGCGTTCGTGAGCGTGGTCTTACCGGTGGAGGTGCCGCCGGCTACGAGAATGTTCCGCCTATGAAGAACGGCCTGACGCAGCGTTTCGGCTTGGTCGGACAGCATGATGCCTGCCGCGACATAGTCATCGAGCGTGAACACGGCGACGGCTGGCTTCCTGATCGCGAAAGCCGGCGCGGACACCACCGGCGGCAGAAGGCCCTCAAACCGCTCCCCTGTTTCAGGCAGTTCGGCGGAGACGCGAGGCGCCCCGGCATGAACCTCGGCCCCGACGTGATGCGCGACAAGTCGAACTATGCGTTCGCCGTCGGCTGGAGATAGGCGTTCACCGGTGTCGGAGAGACCTTCCGACAACCGGTCGACCCAGAGCCGCCCGTCGGGGTTGAGCATCACCTCGACGATCGCGGGGTCTTCCAAAAACGTGGCGATCGCCGGGCCGAGCGCAGTGCGCAGCATCCGAGCCCCGCGAAGGATCGCCTCCGATTTCTGGTGAGCTGCCGTCACGTCGTCCCCGTTCTTTTGCGGGACCGCCGCGGGCGGCCCTGGATCGGGGATGAGTAGAAGAGGCAGAAATCATGGCGTGACAACAACCATCATGTGGCCGTCGTACTGTGGCGTACAAAGACAGGGAAACGGCGGAACGGTCGAATACTTGTGATGCGTCAAACAGTGATTATTCCGCGTCGCGCGCGGGGATGTCTTCCGCGATTTCCTGCCTGAGCTTCGGACCTTGCGCGAGTCGTCTTCCGAGCGCGGTCACGAAGGCTTCGTAGCGCTCCGACGCTTTGGCGCGAGCCGCGACCTGCGCCGGCTCCGGCAACGGCGGGTTGGAGGTCAGCCAGAAGCGGATGAACACTGCGAGCGTCTCGACCGATATTCCCAGATCGCGCTCCATACGCGCCATGCGTCGGTCGAGCTGGTCAAGCCGCTTCGTCGTCGCGGCCTCCTGACGCTCGGCAGCGTCCGGCGAGAGGAATGAAGCGATACCGGCCTCGGCTACCAGTGACAGGGACAGATCGCGCCGGGCAGCATGGGCTGCGAGCGCCTTCATGACGTCCGGGTCGAGATAGACCGACAGCCGCTGCTTCTTCAAAGGCTTGGTCACCCCCGCCTCCTACAGCTCGATGCCATCGCCAGGATCGAGCGATGCCTGCCGAGCGACCTGGCGCATGGTCTGCGTCATGCGGCTGAGGCGCGCAGCATCCTCATCGACGTCGTCGCGAGGATCGATCTCGAATTCGTTGTCGACGATCGCCTTGCGTTCGACGGTTTTCGTGCGGCTCAGTTCAGGCTGATGCCGTTGCTCGGAGTCCGTCGGGTCGTCGTCGGCCAGATTATCTGCCGTAGCTGGCGCACTCAGCACGGGGGGTTTCGGTATGGCGAGCGCGCTCCAATCGTCGGCTCGAGCGCTTGCGGGCTTCGTGAGTGCGGGAGGCGTAAGGATGCGCTCCTGAAGCCGACGATCCTCGTAATAGCGGGCCTTCTTTGCGCGGATAGGCGGGATGCCGGCGACCATGACGATCTCGTCTGACGGCGGGAGCTGCATGATCTCGCCCGGCGTGAGCAGTTGCCGAGCAGTCTCCGAGCGCGAGACCATCAGGTGGCCGAGCCAGGGCGATAGCCGGTGGCCGGCGTAGTTCTTCATGGCCTTCATTTCGGTCGCGGTTCCAAGCGCATCCGAAACGCGCTTCGCAGTTCGCTCGTCGTTGGTGGCGAAGCTGACGCGCACATGGCAGTTATCGAGGATCGAGTTGTTCGGACCGTAAGCTTTCTCGATTTGGTTCAGCGATTGCGCGATGAGGAACGCCTTCAGACCGTAGCCCGCCATGAAGGCGAGCGCGCTCTCGAAAAAGTCCAGGCGCCCAAGCGCGGGAAACTCGTCGAGCATGAGCAGCAGCCGATGGCGATTGCCCTTCGCCTGGAGGTCCTCGGTCAGACGGCGGCCGACCTGATTAAGGATCAGGCGGATCAGCGGCTTGGTCCGGTTTATGTCAGATGGCGGCACCACGAGGTAGAGCGTGGTCGGATACTTGCCGCCGACCATGTCGGCGATGCGCCAGTCGCACCGACGGGTAACTTCCGCGACCACGGGATCGCGATACAGGCCGAGGAACGACATCGCTGTCGACAGCACCCCGGAGCGCTCGTTATCGGACTTGTTGAGCAACTCGCGGGCGGCGCTGGCAATCACCGGATGTGGACCGGCCTCGCCGAGATGGGCGGTCTTCATCATCGCCGCGAGCGTCGACTCGATCGGGCGCTTCGGATCGGAGAGGAAGGCGGCGACGCCGGCCAATGTCTTGTCGGCCTCTGCGTACAGGACGTGCAGGATCGCGCCGACCAGAAGCGCGTGCGATGTCTTCTCCCAGTGGTTTCGCTTTTCGAGCGAGCCTTCCGGGTCGACGAGAATGTCGGCGATGTTCTGCACGTCGCGGACTTCCCATTCGCCCCGTCGCACCTCAAGCAACGGATTGTAGGCCGCCGACTTCGCGTTCGTCGGATCGAAGAGCAGCACGCGGCCATGCCATGCGCGATAGCCGGCGGTGAGCGTCCAGTTCTCGCCCTTGATGTCGTGGACGATCGCTGACCCCGGCCAGGTCAAGAGCGAAGGCACCACCAGGCCAACGCCCTTGCCGGAACGGGTCGGCGCGAAGCACAGCACATGCTCCGGACCGTCATGGCGAAGATACTCGCGCTCATGCCTGCCGAGTACGACTCCGTCGGGGCCGAGCAGTCCTGCCGCCTTCACCTCTTCCGGTCGCGCCCAGCGGGCCGAGCCATAGGTCTCGACGTTCTTGGCTTCACGCGCCCGCCATACCGACATGCCGATCGCGACGGCGATGGAGATGAAGCCACCCGACGCGGCGATATAGGCGCCCTCGACAAAGATCGGCGGCGCATAGGCGTCGTAGAAATACCACCACCAGAAGAAGGCCGGGGGATAATAGATCGGCCATCCGGCCAGTTCGAACCAAGGCTGACCGAGCTGGGGCTGGAAGCCGAGACGGTAGGCTGTCCATTGCGTGGCGCCCCAGGTCGTCATCAACACGATCAGGAAAACGGTGAGGATCTGCCCCCAGAGGATTTTCGTCGCCGACATGGCAGGTACTCCTTTCTTGGTGGGGCTACATGCCGAGGCCGCGATTGCGGCCGAAGCTCCAGTCGACGCCGCCGCCCCCGCGCGAGACCCCGGAGACGTGCTGGCCGAGTTGACGTTCGAGGGACGGCGACCAGGGCACGAGCTGGAAGCCGAGCCCGTCGTCGATCATGGCGAAGCGGCCGGAGGCGAGCGCGAAGCGCTGGCGATAGGTGCCCGCCACATACTCGCCCGTTCCGGCCTTCGAGAATGGCCGGCCGGTCTCGGCCGCGAGCTTCTCCCCGAGCGCTTCGACCTCGCGCTGGCGCAAAGTTTCGATCAGCCCCGGCGAGAAGCTGACGCCGCGGGTCTGACGCTCGGCGAGCCCTTGGTGGATAAGATGCTCGGCGCGTCGGTCCATTGCCTGCCGCACCTCCGCGCCAAAGCCGCCACCACCGAGAGCCACCGGTTCGCGGGCGATAGCCTGCCGGTCGAGCCAGGTGGCGCCGGTCGCATGGACCTGCTGTTCGATATCGAGATCGGATCGAACAGCGAGTGCGACACGGCGGCGGCCCTGCACGTCGTCGAACTTGCGCAGCTCGACGATCGAACCCGGCGCGCTGTCGGCAGCCGCGTCGAGATCGGGGAGCTTAATATGATGGGTTCGCCCGTCGGTGCCGTCGACGACGGCATAGGCCGTGCCCTTCAGTTCGTCGTCGAGACCGCGATCGACCAGACGCCCGATGACAGGGTCATCGATGCTTTCGCCCGCGAGCACATAGCTCGCGGCGCCACGCTCGATGCCGCGCTCGGTCAGGCCACGATGGATGCGCTTGATGATGTCGCCGCGTTCACCGAGGGCGCGTAGAGTCTTCTCCGCAGTCTCCGACACAACCCACTGACCGGGACCGACCTGATCGGCGAGACCAAGCGTCTCCAGCTTGCGCAGCCTGCCGACCTTCAACGCGTGGAACTCGTCAGGCTTCTGATCGGGACGTGGCGCGAGGTCGACGATGCCGGTGCGATAGCTGTCGCGGGAGATCTGCCGATCGAGATCGGTCCAGCGTTCCGCCTCGACCTGACGTCCGAGGTTACGACGGATCTCCTGCTCGGTGCGGGGCCCCAGTTCCTGGGTGACGAGGTCCTGCGCGCGGGCGCGCATGCCCTCCTTGATGTAGTCGCGGGAGATTACGAGGTCCTGGCCGTCGTCGGTACGTCCCCGCAGGATGATGTGGACATGGGGATTGTCGGTGTTCCAATGATCGACGCCGACCCAGTCGAGCTTGGTGCCGAGGTCCTTTTCCATCTGCCCCATCAGGTCGCGGGCGTATGTCTTGAGGTCGGACATCTCCGTTGCGTCCTCCGGTGAGACGATGAAGCGGAAATGATGGCGGTCGTCCTGGGTTCGCTCAGCGAAGGCCTTGGGATCGTCGTCTCCGGTCTCGGGACCGAACAGCTTGGCCTTCTCCCCGTCCCGGGTAACACCCTCGCGCCGGAGGTAGTTGAGGTGGGCGCTAAGCGGCGCGGCCTTGGCGGTGTGCCGCACGACGCGCGTCTTGATAACCACGTTGCGCGACCGGCTGGTCAGGAGCCGGTTGGCCTGCACTGTCGCGCGCTGCCCGCGACCGAACCGCGAGCGATTGCTCTTGGTGATCTGGCCGGATCGCGAGACGCGGCCGCCAGCCCGCTGTGCGGCCGCAAGTGCCTGAGCGATGAAGGGCCGTGCCTGTTGCGCGCGGGTCGAGCGGATGCGGCCAGGCCGGATGCGGAAATCGTCCTCGCCGCTCATCGCCAAAGCTCCGCACATCGCGCAAAGCGAAGGAACCACTTGGAAAAATGGCGATAGCGCAGGCTGCGCCAGTTAGGCGCACCTCGCGCAAATGCGCCATAAGTCCCTGAAAACACACGACCGCACCAAGCCGCACATCGCCGGCTTTTATCTCGCCATCGTTCGGTTGTGCTGACTGCTCCCCCTCCGCAGACTGCCCATCTCCCGCCAAGGCACGCCACGGTACGAACGGGTGCGAACGCGGTCATCGCGGTCCCCCGGAAACGCTGCGCGCAACGAAAAGGCCATCGGTGGGCGAAGCCACGGGGCCTTGATCGCGCACCGGTGCCGCCGCCGTGGCGGTGTCCGACTTGCCTTCAGACTGCAACGGCACGACAGACTCTCTGCCGGCCGACTGTGCGACGAAGAGCGGCGCTCTCGTCCAGGTCAGCGGATCGGCGGACGCCACCATGACAGGGCCGGTGAGTTCACCGCCCCCCACGATGGGGGCGAGCGTCGCGACATAGGCGCGCGTTTCGGCCGGCAATGGGCGGCCGGCGAGATACTCTTCGTAGCGGCCCGGACCCGCGTTGTACGCCGCCAAAAACCCCGGCGATCCGTAGCGGTCGTGCATCTCGCGCAGATATGCAGCACCCGCCAGAATGTTGTCCCGGGGGTCGTAGGGATTGCCGCCGAGCCGATGCCGGACGCGCAACTCCTCCCACGTGACGGGCATGATTTGCATCAGGCTCATTGCGCCGGCCGACGAGATCGCGCGCACATCGCCCGCGCTTTCGACGCGCATGACGGCACGTATCCACGTTTCTGGAACGCCAAACCGCTGAGACGCCTCTGCGATGTACGCGCCATAGGGATCGCTGCGTGATGGCTGCTCGACCTGCGCCTGCTGGGCGCATGCAGTGCTCGCGGCGGATCCGGCGAGGACCAGGCCGGAAAGGAGAAGGAGAGCTGCACGTCGGAGGGCGATCCTCCCTCCGACGACAGGTTTGATGCGTGTGGCGGGCATCGTTCAGTCCCGCTCGCCGCGCTTTGGCGGACGGTTCCAGTGCAGGCCCCAGGCGGACTTGTCGTCGGCCGACTGGAACAGGTTGGCGCGGATCGGATGTTCGAAGGTCGGATCGTCAAGCTGCAGCGAGACGTATTCGCCGGCCTTCTCGCCGGTGCGCTTCCAACCCGCGCCGATCTCCGCGCCGGTCTCGTTGCTCATGGTGTCGAGCACATGGACGCGGTAGTCGGGCGCGTTCTCAGCTTCGGACGGCTCGGCCGCGACGATGATGATGTCCTGGTGTATGGAAAGTGTCGTCAGATGGCCGATGAAGCCATCATTCTCGCGCATGAATTGACCGATCACGGGCATTGGTCGTCTCCTTCAGATTGCGGTGGACAGGGTCATGGGCGCGCCGTCACCGCGTCGGCGCGCGCCAGACGAAGCGGCCATCGCCGTCCTCGTCGGTGTAGAGAGGGGTGGCCCGGCCGATCACGGCGGTGGCCGGAAGCGGGCCGAAGTAGCGGCCGTCGAGGCTGTCGCGGACCTGCCAGTTCATCAGGAACAACTCGCCAGCCGCGACCAAGCGGCAGCCCTGCCAAACGGGGAGCGGGCGACCGCGACGATCGCGATCGAGGGCGTCGCCGATCGGCACGCCGTCGACCGTGATAGCGAGCCCGGTCCGGCAAACCCGCTGACCCGGGAGCGCGGCGACGCGCTTCAAGAGCGGTACGCCGCGTGGCAGGTAGTCGCCATCGGACAGGAATGTCGCGAGCGGCTCGGGCGCGTCGACCGCCACCAGATCGGTCACGTCGAGGGCGCCTACATCGCCGATCGTGTAGAAGCCGACCGGCGTGCTGGCTGAAGCGTTCCAGATGAGGCGCGGCGCGAATGAGGCGATCGAGGCGAGGCCTAGAAGCGACACCGCCGCCGTCGTGGCGATGGCGTAGGAGAGCCGCGTCATGCGCCGATCTCCTCGCGCAGGAGAAAGGCGCGATGCTGCCGAAGACCATAAGCGCGTGGCGTTTCGCCGGCGGTCATTCGGTTGTGGACGTGGCGCCAATGGTCCGGCGAGACCTCGATCGGCTCGATGCCACGCGCCTCGATGGCGTCGATGAGCTTGAGCATGCGCTCCACCTTCGGCCAGCCGTCGACGCGCAGGAGGATGTCCGCTCCGGGCGTGACGGTCGGCATCGTCTGGCACGGCGCAGCAGGCTCAACAGCGCGCAGGATGTCGAGGCGCGAGAGCACGGTCCCATGCTCATTCGCGGCCCATCGGACCAGCGCAAAGATGCTTCCGGGAGGGAAGAAGAGGATGCGTCGGCGCCGGTCGAGGATCTGTTCGCGTATCTCGCGACCGAACCGTATCCAGTGCTCCGTTCGCTTCTCGACCCAAGTAAGTTCGACCTGGGTGAAAGCTTCTGGCGGCGGCTCGGCGGCAGCGCGGCCGAAGCGCATTGGCGCGGCGACATGGCCGGTCATGATCCTTCTCCTGACGGGGGTGGGAATTCGCGCTCGAACAGCGCGCGCAGCATGTCGGCGACGGTCTGCCCGCGCTGGAAGGCGGCGATCTTGATGCGGCCGCGCATATCCGCAGTCACGTCGATCGTCAGTCGCGCCGAGAAGTCCACGCCGGCTTGTGCGCGCGGGGTGTGGCGCTCGGGCGCCTTGATCCAGCTCTCCGGATCGGCCGGACGCGCCGCGAAGCTGCGTTTCGGGGACCGCGCGCTCATGCGCCGATCCTCGCGACTTCCGCCGCGAGCGCGGCGATCTCGCGCGCGCCAGGGCAATCCTCGTCCTGCTCGGCGGCGAGCCGGCCGGTCTGCACGACATCGGCGAAGACGATGCGCTGGCCGATCGTGGTCGAGAGCAAGGGCGGGTCGTGATCCGCGAGCGTTTCGGCGGTCTCGCGCGCCAACACGGTGCGAGCCGCGCAGCGGTTCAGCACGAAGCGGGCGGCGAGTTGCGGGCGGTAGATGCGTGCCTCGCCGAGCAGCGAGAGCATTTCGGCGGAGGCCCAGCCATCGAGCGGCGACGGCTGCACCGGAATGAGCACGAGATCGGCCGCGAGCAGCGCCGAGCGCATCAGCCCAGCGACGCGCGGCGGGCCGTCGATGACGACATGGTCAACGTCGCGGGCCAACTCCGGCGCTTCGCGGTGGAGCGTGTCACGGGCCAGGCCGACGACACCGAACAGCCGCTCCAACCCCTCTCGGCTGCGCTGCTGCGACCAGTCGAGCGCCGAACCCTGGGGGTCGGCGTCGATCAGCGTCACGCGCTGTCCACGGCGAGCCCATTCGCCGGCGAGGTGCAGGGCGAGCGTCGTCTTCCCGACGCCGCCCTTCTGGTTGAGCAGCGCGACGATCATGACGGTCTCCCGGCGATCGGGGACTCGTCCACAGCGGCCGAAAAGCACGGTCGCGTTAGAAAGATTCCGTAGGAATCTAGGTTAGATAAGTTACAGGGCTTGCAAGTCGCTGATTCAGCGCGAGGATTCGTCGAATCCGGTCCCCGATAGCACGAGACTTCGGTCCCCGATGGCACGATAGTGCCGGTCCCCGATAGCACGAGACGATTCACAGCTTATCCCCAGGGCGAGTTTTCGAGCGGCGACGGCGGCGCGGAATGCCAAGCGCGTCGGGATCGGTGGGTGCGAAGGACAGGATGTCGGGACCGCCGACGCACTGCTCGATGGTGAGCTGATACCCGGGGAGCGGCTGCCGGCGGACGATCTCGCGGAGGTCGTAGGCAAAGTGCTTGAGCGGCGAGAGGCTACCAGACTTTGCATGGAGGTGCGGAAAGTCGAAGCTCCAGCCGAACTCCTGCTTGCCGCCGTGCTTGCGCACCAGGCGGTACAGCCAGCGCTCCAGCCCTCCGGTCAGGCCGAAGTAGTTGCGGTCGATGCTGAGCACCAGCGCGTCGTCGAGCACCGCGCTGTAAAACCAGTCGGGAACGATGAGTTCGAGGCCGAGCGGCCTGCCGCGTTGGTCGGCTCGTTCCTTCCACTCGTTGATCCAGGAGAACCGGTGCATCCGACGCTCTGTCGGCTGGCGGATCGAGGTCGCGACGGTAGTCGACTGCAGTCGGTCGAGTGCGGCCTTGAGCCGATCGTAATCACGCAGCGATACGCCGCGGCCGATGAAGTTCAGGATTTCATACGGGGTCGTGGCCATCAGCCGCGACGGCTGGAGCCCCACGTCGCGAGCCTCGACGATCTGTGAGGCGGCCCAGATGAGGATGTCGGCGTCCCAGATCGTCGCCATGCCATGCTCGGGCACTGCCTCGACACGGATCTTGACCGATCCGGCCTTGAAGTCGATCGGCGCAAGCCGCTTCGACTTGGCGAGGGAGAAGAACGGATAGGCCATCAGGTCCTGCGCATCGCGAGGCGCCAAGTCACCGGGCAGCGCCCGGAAGAGGTCGAGTTGCGCTCGCTCGTCGCTGCGTTGATGGCGGGACGACAT